>CAVYVC010000029.1:0-152229 GCA_963771845.1 uncultured Alphaproteobacteria bacterium
CAGCGAGGCGAGCTTTTATCTCGAATGCCTCCATGAGCCTGTCGAGCATGTTTGCCTCGGGGCTCGCGCTGGCGCAGCCGGAGCTCAAGGTTTGGGCTTTCATGGGCGACGGCGCTTTTTGCATGAATTGGGGCATGCTCATGGTCGAGCGAGAGATGAATTTGCCGAACCTCGTCCATTTCCTGGTTTCCAATCGGGTTTACGGCGCAACCTCGAATGCGGCCCTGCCGAATTTCGAAACCAATGACTATGCCGCCATGGCGCGCGCCATGGGTCTTGAGCGGGTGTTCGAATTCCGTAGCATCGAGGCGCTCGCAGCCCGCGACTTCGCCCAGCTCTCAGCCGCCAACGCTCCTGGGCATACTTTTGTGGTGCTCGAGGTCGAGCCGTTCTCCGCGGCGGAGCAGAAGATGGAGCAGCCGCCGTTCGATGGCCCGGAGGTGAAATTTCGTTTCGGCCGCCACATTGAAGCGCGCACCAAATGCAATATTTTCGGGTATCGGGTTTAGTTGCGAAGTGCCGGGAACTGCAAGCTTATTTTCCGGGAACGGTTGGGCCGCTCCCGTTACGCGCGGAGAATTGTTCGCGCTATCGCCATTGCGGATTGTACGATGACACGGCGGGGAGCGGGGCGTGACAGCCGCTGGAGCGCGCCATGTGGAACATCCTCTGGATCATCATAATCGGCTTTCTCGCGGGCGTGATCGCACGCTTCCTCTCGCGCGGTCCTAACAATCCTACGGGCTTCATCTTGACGACGGTGCTCGGCATCGTCGGTGCGTTCCTGAGCACCTTCATTGGTCAGACCATCGGCTGGTACCGGCTTGATCAGGGCGCCGGCCTGATCGGCGCAACTGTCGGGGCGTTCATCGTGTTGTTCGTATGGAACAGGCTTGTCGCCCATCGCGTCATTCGCGATCCCGGCGTTCCCGGCGATACAGGCACGACGGCGCTGGCGCCTAGCGAAGGCCCAGCTCCAACCCGGCGGCGCGAGGCGGCCGCTGCGTGACGACGAATTGAGCTCTCATTGCGAATAACAGAGACAGGAGGCAAACATGGGACTACTCGACGTGCTCAATGGAATGATGAATGGCCCTCGCGGGCAACAGCAGCCCAGCAGCAAGGACGGCGGCGGCAAGGAGGGCGGCGGAATGTCCCCGGTGATGATGGCTCTCCTTGCGCTGCTTGCCTACAAAGCACTCAAGGGTCGCGGCGCGCGCGGCACCGCCCCGGGAAGCGGGCCGGCCACCACTCGGCCTCCGGGCGGGACCGTGACCGCAGGCAAGCCACCGGGTGGTTTGGGTGACATTCTCGGCGGATTGCTCGGTGGCAAGGCCGGCGGCACACCAGGCAGTGGGGCGAGGCCCGGCGGTACACCGGGCGGGGCCACCCCGGGCCGCGGCTTGAACGATTTGATTCCCGGCGGGTTGGGCGGGCTGCTCGGCGGCGCGGCAGCCGGAACCGTGCTCAGTGGCGGTCTCGGCAACCTCATCAAGGAGCTTGAAGAGCGTGGACACGGCAAGGCCGCCCAGTCCTGGGTCGGCACCGGGCCCAACCACGAATTGCGCCGAATGACCTCGCGAATGCGTTAGGCACCGACACGCTCGATGGCTGTCCCAACAAACCGGAATGAACCGTGATGAATTACTCTCCGGGCTGAGCCAGTTTCTGCCCGAGCTGGTCGATCAGCTCACACCACACGGACGGCTCCCAACCGAGGCGGAAGCGGGCCGAATGGTCTGACACAGGCTCGACTGCTGCTTCTACGAATTCGCCGTAGCCCGGATTGAGTGAAGCGAAATCCGGGGGCGGCCTTCCCGCATTTCGCTTCGCTCAACGCGGGCTACGATGCCATGCCGCTCAATGATGTGAAGACCTGGGGCTATCAGCTTCAGAACATCAAACCGGCGCAGATCGCGCGCACGTCCTACGATCTCGTCGTTGTCGATTATGCCAGCGATGACGGTGCGTTCTCGCAGGCACAAGTAGACCAGATGAAGCACAAGCCGGACGGGTCGCGCCGGCTTGTGGTTCGTATATGAGCATTGGCGAGGCCGAAACTTACCGGCCCTATTGGAACAAGGAGTGGAAGAAGCAGCCGCCGGCCTGGCTCGGCAAGGAAAACCGCGAGTGGCGCGGCAACTACGCGGTGCGGTTCTGGGAGCCGGAATGGCAAAACATCATCTTCGATTATGCCGACAGGATAGTGTCAGCCGGATTCGACGGCGTCTATCTGGACAAGGTCGATGAATTTGAGGAGATGGGCCACGAAGGGGAAATGATCGAGTTCGTCCGCCGCATCTCCTCGCGCGTGAAGGTGAAACGGCCCGATTTCCTGGTCATCTCGCAGAACGGCGATGCCCTCCTTGCCAACAAACAGTTCCGTGCTGTCATTGATGGGTTCGCGCGCGAAGATCTTTTTCTGGGCGAGGACGATGACGGCAAGCCCAACAAGCCCGCAAGCATCAAGGAGAGCATTGCCCGGCTGAAGCTGCTTGCGGCCGAGGGAAAGCCGGTCCTGGTGGTGGAATACCCAAGGAACAATCAGCAGGGGGAACAGCTCCGGCGGGATATTGCCGCGCTCGGCTTTATCGGTCACACCACCGGGCGCGATCTCGATAAGGTATAGAATTCAGGCCGTGTGCCCGGGGTCGAGGTGCTTGGGGATCTGAGTGATGCCCTCGTCGAGGGCAGGCGCCGGCGCCGGCTCTCCCGGCCGGCCGCGCGGACCCATGTGCGCACGTGCAATATCGTCTTCGCTGGGGCGATTGCCTTCCCGCCCAACGCGCACCTTCGCGGCCGTTCTGGGATTGGGCAGCATATCTGTGCTTGGCATCGCGCCGGGACTGGCTGAAACGGGCTCCGTCCTGGCATCCGCAAGGCCGCGCTCGGTATTGCGCCTTCGCGCGCGCAGCCACTGCACGAGCGCGTAAATCGCCACGGCCGCCACGACGATCGCGGCAACAATCCCGGCGATCCTCAGCACGGATAGCTCGTCCAGCGTTTGCAGCATGGCTTTCTCCGCGGCAAATACCAACGTGCACCCAGGGGGGCAGGTTCCTCTACCTACCAGAGTGGATCACAGGCCACGTCATTCCCGGGACCGAACGCAGCGAGGGACCGCCGGCGTTCAATATACATTTGCAAGATCGCTCGGTACGAGCAATTTTTTGAAGATTGCAATGCTGGTTTTCTTTACCGGCCGGAAATTCCTGCTGTTGAATGCGGGTTCGTGATACCCTTTAGAGAAATGAGCGCGCGGATTGCTGAACTCGTAGAAGGTAAAACCGACGAGGGGATCATAGTCGAAGATTTCCCGAATTGTATAAATCCCATGCAACTTGGGAAAAGTACGCACAGTTTTACGCCAACATTCCCGTTGGGAAAATTGGTCATTGACGCATACGACTTGCTGTCCAACGCAAAAACTCATTATGCGAGATCATGTCACGGACGGCCTTGCCGGCACCTTTCATGATCGTGAATTTTTAGTAACGTTCGCGCCGGCATCGGCAGGCGATTGCTTTGACCCTTGCGCCAGCTCCCAGATGCGTTGCGGTGTGAGCGGCAGCTCGCGCGGTTCCGCGCCGAAGCTGCTGAGCGCGTTCGCAACTGCATTCGCCATGACGCCGCCCGCGGCAATGATGCCGCCTTCGCCGGCGCCTTTGGCGCCGAGCGGGTTGATCGGGGAAGGGTGCTCTTCCAGCACGATTGCGCGAATGTTCGGGAAATCACTGGCGGTAGGAATGAGGTAGTCGGCCAGCGAGCCGGTGAGCAGCTGCCCCTCCTCATCATACTGCAGGTGCTCCATGACGGCGCCGCCCAGCCCCTGCACGACCGAGCCGATCGCCTGCCCGCGCACGGTCAGAGGATTGATGATGCGCCCGCAGTCCTCGACCACGACATAGTCGATCAGCTCGACATGGCCGAGCTTGGGATCGACCGCGACATGAGCGGCATGCGCGCCGTAAGTATAGGTATGCTTCTTGTTGAGGAATGCGCCCTCGGCCGAAATGCCGGTGGTCGACAGTCCGCGCAGGGAAACGGATCGGCCGTTGCGACCAATAGCCCTGGCTCCTTCGGCGATGGCCACCTCGTGGTCCTTGCAGCCCAGGCGCTTTGCGGCTTCGCTGCGAATAGCCGCGCGCAGATTGTCGGCCGCGGCAAGGATGGCGGAGCCTCCCATCACGATCGAGCGCGAGTGATAAGCGCCGTAGCCGTCGCTCACATAGGACGTGCTGCCGTGAAAGACGCCACGGATGCTGCTCATAGGCAGTTCGAGCGCATCAGCGGCGATCTGAGCGAAAGCGGTTTCCAGTCCTTGGCCGATGGCAGAGGAGCCGACATAGACAGAGAAATCGCCCTCGGGCTCGAGCACGATGCGCGCGGTCTCCTTGGGCCCGGCGGCGCCGCCTTCAACAAAACAGCCGACGGCGAACCCGTGATAGCGCCCATTCACGGCCTTGCCGGCGAGCTTTGATTGCTTCTGCCAATCGATCTCGGCAAGGCAGCGATCGAGCGTGACGCGATAGTCGCCGCTGTCGAGCTCGTCCTTGCTTTCGAATGGCGTAATGGTGGCAAGCTGGTAGGGCATCGCCTCGCGCGGGACGAGATTGCGGCGACGAAATTCGACGCGATCGATGCCGAGATCGCGCGCCACCATATCGAACAGCCGCTCGCGAAAAAAATCAGTTTCGAATCGGCCTGGCCCGCGATAGGTGCCGACCGGCGTCTTGTTGCTCAGGAACAGCGAGACATCGATATCGATGTTCTCGATGCGATAAGGTCCCGACATGAATTGCGCGATGTTGCGGGCCCCGACCGCCCCGTTGGTGCGCATATAGGCACCGACGTCGACATAAGCGTGCCCGCGCAGGCCAAGGATTGAGCCCTCGCGCGTGCTGGCGATCTCGATGTCGCATTGCGCTTCGCGCGCATGATTGACGGTCATCAGATGCTCGCGCCGGTCCTCGGTCCATTTCACCGCACGGCCGGTGAAGCGCGCCGCGAATGGAATGAGAAAATCCTCGGGATAGAACTCCCCGCGCGCGCCGAACCCGCCGCCGACGTCGTTTTCGACGAGCTCGACCGCGCTTTCCGGCAGGCCCATTTGCTTGGCGATCGTACGCCGGTTGAAGAACAGCACCTTCGCGGCGCCAAATACGGTCAGCTTTTCACGCGCCGCATCCCATTGCGCCAGCAGCCCGCGCGGCTCCATGGGCAGCGCCATGTGGCGCTGCGTGCGCAAACTTTCGCGCCGGGTGTAGGGCGCATTTTTGAATGCGGCCGCGGCGTCTCCCCGCACGGCGCGGAATTTCATGGCAACGTTGCTGCCGCTTTCATCGAACAGCAGCGTTGCATTTCCCGCGGATGCATGGCGGCCAGTCACGGCAGAAAGCGGCTCGATATCGACCGCGATCAATCCCAGGGCATCCTCGGCGATTGCCGGCGTTTGCGCGAGCACCATCGCGATAGCCTCGCCGACATAACGGACCTTGTTCTCGGCGATCACAGGCTGTGCGAACACCTCAAACTCCGGCAGCGGTTGCAGCCGCATGGGCACGCGCGGCACTCGGTTGCCGATGTCCTTGGCCGTGATGACGCAATGCACGCCGGTTAGCGAGCGCGCCGCCGAAACATCAATGGAGCGAATGCGGCCATGGGCGACGGAACTGCGCAGGATGGCGGCATGCAGGCAGCCGTTATGCGAAAGGTCATCGACATATTCTCCGCGGCCGCGCAGAAAGCGCAGGTCCTCGAGCCGTTCGATCGGGCTGCCGATGAGTGAATTGACTGTTCTCATCCCGCGCTCATTGCCCACCCTACAAACCTGTGCGATTTTTGTATGCCGCACGGGCATCGAGCACCGCCTCGACAATGGAAATATAGCCGGTGCAGCGGCAGAGATTGCCGGAGAGCACTTCGCGCACGCGCGCGGCATCGCAGTCGGGTTCCTCGCTTAGCAGCGCATGTGCGGTGGTGATCATGCCGGGCGTACAGAAGCCGCACTGCAGGGCGTGATGCTTGCGGAACGATTTCTGCAGCGGCGTGAGATCAGCGTCGTTCGAGAGCCCTTCCACGGTCACGACCTTGCTGCCGTCGGCCTGCACCGCCAGCAGCAGGCAGGAGCGCACGGCCGCGCCGTCGAGGAGAACGGTACATGCCCCACACACGCCATGCTCGCAGCCGACATGGGTTCCGGTGAGGCGGAGCTGATGGCGCAGGCAGTCTGCGAGCGTAAGCCGTGGCTCGACCTCGACCTCCACGCTTTTTCCGTTGACTTCAAATCGCGACTTCATCGTGCACGCGCGGCTTTGAGTGCCCGCTCGACCATGGTGCCGAGGAGCGCGCGACGGTAGCGCGCGCTGGCGTGGATGTCGTCCTGCGGGTCGACTGCGGCGCAAGCGGCGGCGTCCGCCTGCGCGGTCGTCTCGTCGTCGACAGAGCTGCCGTTGAGTACGGCTTCGACGGACGCCAAGCGCAGCGGACGGTCGGCAATGCCAATGGCGCCGACATGCGCATTGCACGCCTTGCCTTTCTCATTGAGGTCGTAGAACACCGCTGCGGCAGCGAGCGCAAAATCGCCGCGACGGCGAGCAAACTCCATGAAACCCCAGCGCCTGTGCGGCGGCCATTTCGGCAGCCGAACCTCGACAATGATCTCGTCTGCTGCGAGCGCGGTCATCAGCGGGCCTCGAAAGAAGTCGGATGCCTTGATCACGCGCGCGCCCGATTTGCCGGTCACGGAAATCTCGGCCTCGCATGTGACTGCGATTCCCGGCATTTCAGCAGCGGGATCTGCGTGCGCAAGGCTGCCGCCCACGGTGCCGCGATTGCGGATCTGATAATGCGCGACTTCTGCAACTGCGGCCGTGAGCAGGGGATGTGCGGATGACAATCGCGCATCGTCCAATATTTCGCGCCAGCGCACCATTGCGCCGAGCCGCACGCCATCGGTCGAAATGCTGATCTCGCGCAGGTCGGAAAGCTTGCGCAGATCAACCAGTAGCGACGGTTGCGCAAGACGGAACGCAAGCATTGGGAGCAGGCTCTGTCCGCCGGCAAGCGCTTTGGCCTCGCCGTTGCCGGAGGCGAGCAGCGCCACTGCCTCGGAGAGGGTCGCCGGGCACGCATAGTCGAACGGCGGCATCTTCATTTGTTGCGTATCCTCAGCGCCGTGTAACAAGGGATTTTTTGCAAGGGATCATCCCGCCACTTTAGCTATCATCGGCGCAGCGCGAGGGTCAACGCGGAGCGGGCTGGTTGACCAGCGCCCAGACGCGCGGCGGCGAGAGCGGCAATTCGCGCGGCTGCGCACCGAATGAATGCAGCGCCGCGGCCACTGCATTGGCAATCACGCCACCCACTGGAATGATGCCGCCTTCGCCTGCGCCCTTGGCGCCGAGCGGATTGTTCGGGGACGGCTTTTCCTCCAATGCAATCGCCCGGATGTTCGGGAAATTGTCAGCCGTGGGGAGCAGATAATCGGCAAAAGATCCCGTCAGCAGCTGCCCCTCTTCATCATAAACGAAGTGTTCCAGGAAGGCACCGCCCAGCCCCTGGACAATCGAGCCCATCACCTGGCCGTGCAAGGTCAAGGGGTTGATGATGCGGCCAACGTCCTCGACCGCGACATAATCAAGCACCTCGACATGACCCGTTTTTACATCAACCGCGACATGGGCGGCATGCGCGCCATAGCTGTAGGTGCGCTTGTTGCTGGCGAAGCTCGCTTCCGCCGAAAGCCCGGCAAGGCTGGCGAGCGGCAGCGGCCGGCCGAGCGGCCCGCGCGCCGTTTCCCCATCAATCTCGATCTCATTGGCATTGCAGTTGAGCTTTCCTGCAGCAGCCGTGCGGATGGCCCGGCGGAGCTTGTCCGCAGCCGCAAGGATTGCGTTCCCGCCCATGACAACGGAACGCGAGCTGTAGGCGCCATAGCCTTCGCTGACGTGGTCGGTCGAGCCGTGAAAAACGCCGCTGATGCCATCGAGCGGCAGCCCAAGCGCATCGGCGGCGATTTGCGCGCACACGGTTTCGAGCCCCTGTCCGATCGAAGACGAACCCACATACACGCAGACTCTTCCATCCGCTGCAAGGACGAGCCGCGCACTCTCTTTCGGGCCGGAGGCGCCGCCTTCGAGATAGCAGCCGATTGCAGTTCCGTGGTAGCGCCCGTCGAGCAGATTGCCTTGCACCGACGACCTTGCGGTCCAGTCGATTTCCTTAAGACAACGATCGAGCGTGCTGCGGTAGTTGCCGCTGTCCGTCTCCGAGGCGATATTGAGCGGTGCGACGGTTGGGAGCTGATACGGCATCTCGCTTTCCGCGATCAGATTGCGGCGGCGGAAATCCACGCGATCGATGCCGAGCTCGCCTGCGGCGATGTCGAACAGGCGCTCCCGGAAAAAATCGGCCTCGAAGCGGCCAGGTCCGCGATAGGTGCCCGACGGCGTCTTGTTGGTCATCATCAGCGAGACGTCGATGTGAACATTGGGAATGCGGTAGGGTCCCGTGAGCACCTGCGCGATATTGCGCGCGGCGGTGGGACCGTTGGTGCGGATATAGGCGCCCTGATCGGTCAGGACGTTTCCGCGCAGTGCAAGAATTGTCCCCGCGCGATCGCAAGCAATCTCCAGCTCGCACTCGGCATTGCGCGCGTGATTGGTGGCGAGGAGATTTTCCCGGCGATCCTCGATCCATTTGACGGGCCGGCCGGTGAGGCGTGCCGCGAACGCAATGAGATAATCCTCGGGATAGAATTCGCCGCGCGCGCCAAATCCGCCGCCGACGTCGTTTTCGACCATGCGGATTGCGCTTTCCGGCAATCCCATCTGCTTTGCCAGCATACGGCGATTGAGGAACGCAACCTTGGCAGCGCCGTAGAGCGTGAGGTGCTGCTGCGCGTCATCCCATGTGGCGAGCAGCCCGCGCGGCTCCATCGGGACCGCGCCATGCCGCTGCACCTTGAAGCATTCGCGCCGGGTATAGGCGCCCGCGCGCAACGCGCTCTCGCAATCGCCGCGCAAGCCAGTAAGCGTGAGCGCAAGGTTGCTCCCCGCCTGCTCGAACAGGAGGCTCTCGCCGGTCCCGGCCATTGCCGCGTCAACCACCGCCCGCAGCGGCTCGATCTCAACGGCGACGTGTTCCAGCGCGTCTTCGCCGCGAGCAGGCGAGTCGGCAAGAACGACCGCAATGGGCTCGCCTACATAGCGGACCTTGCGATCGGCAATGACGGGTTGCAGAAACGGCTTGAGCTCGTCTGATCCATCCTGGCGCAAAGGAACGACCGGGATCGATGATCCGATGTCCGCGGCGGTGATCACGCCATGGATCCCCGGCAGCCGCAGCGCCGCGCTCTTGTCGATGGAGCGAATGCGTCCGTGCGCAACGGAACTGCGCAAGATGACGGCGTGGATCATTCGGTCGAAGGCGAGATCGTCGACGTATTGTCCGCGCCCGCGCAGAAAGCGCATGTCCTCGATGCGTTCAATCGGGCTGCCGATGAGCGCGTTGGTTGCACGAACTGGAATCATCTCAGATCACAATGGTGGCGTGCTCGTTGCGCAACGCGCGCGCGACGCTCAGAGCGGCCAAAGCGGAGGTTTTCGGATTGCTGCGCGACGGCTTTCCCGTGAGCTCTATGGCGAACCGCCCGGCAGTGCCTTCGCCCTCGATCTCGTGCACGTTGCCGGGGGCACCGGGGTCCGCAACAAGCTCGACCTGTGTCTGCTCGAAGCCGAGACCGGCGAGCGCGACCGCGGCCGCGACGTTCGCATTCTGCGGATAAAGCAACGCCGCTTCCCGGGCATTTCCGGCATAGAGCACCGCTGCCTTGGTGAGCTTGTCGAGGTCAACAACTTTTTCGGCGGGCGATCCTCGCCATGCTGCCGGCGGTTTGCGCGACCGGTAGCGCACGGATGAAAGCCCCCCGAGCCGCATGGCGGCGAGCGCGTCGATGCCGCCGATGGCTCCGGCCGGCAGCACGATTCGGCTGCCGCCGGCCTGTGCTGCTGCCTTGAGCCGATCGAGCAGGGCGGCTTGCGCGAGCGCCCCGACCGAGATCACAAGCAAGTCACAGCCTCTGCGCAGGACCGTTTCGCCGTATTGCGCCACCGCATCCTGGCCCGCGACCTCCGCAATTATATCGGGACGGCGCGCGAGAAGCTCCTCGAGCGTTTCCACAATCTCGATGCCACACAATCTCTCCCGCGCCGTATCCGCCCGTCCCGGGCGCGCGAGCACCCCCACGATTCGAATGCCGCTCGTGCTCTCGCTGCGCAAAGCTGCAACCGCATCCTGTGCGATGCCGCCGTAACCAATGAAGCCAACTGTCCTCACGAGCACACCCCCACCCTTACCCTCCCGCGCGAGCGGGGGAGGGTAGGGCGGGGGAATCGATCGGACAAATCAGATCTGAAAAATCTGCCTCGAACTTGGTGGCTCCCCCGATCCAGGGCATGAGCTGGGGTACGGTCATGGGCGCCTCCTCCTGAACGCTACACGTGCTGGCCTTCGCTGAGCGGAATATCGCGCAGCGTGCTCGGCGCGAACAACTCCTCGAGTTTGACGCGCCGGTCGGTCAACCCGTGCTCGTGCGCATATTGCAGCAGCGCCTCGATGCTCGGCCGGTTCGCCTCGATGCCATAGGGGTACCAGTCGGAGCCGATGATCGCCTTCTCCTCCTCGATCAGCGGCGCCAGCCATGCCGAGGAGACCTTGGGTGAGCCCATATCGGCGAGCAGATCGTAGGCGTGCTCTTTCGCGCGGCAGAGCGCCTTGTACATGCTCAGCGCGACCCACGGATTGCACTCGTGGACATCGCGCCGGATCACCACCGTGTGCATGATGGGATAGATCTTGGTGCGGCGGTAATAATCCTTTTCCAGCTCGGCATAATTCGGAAACAGGCGCTTCACCTTGGGTGAGCCGCGGCGGAATGCGAGCGGATTGTTGGCGGTCATCATGAAATCGATCTCGCCACGTTCAAGCAGATCGCCGAGCTCAACTCCGGCTGGCGCCTGGGTCAGTCGAATGTCCGCAGGCAGCTTTCGACCAAGCCGGTCGGCGCGGCCCTGCACCCATTCGATATCGCTCGGCTTGACCCCGTATTCGTGCTGCAGAAGGCCGCGCATATAGACGGCGGCCGTCATGGTGTATTCGGGCACGCCGCCGCGCTTGCCCTTGAGGTCTGCCGGCCCCTTGATTGCCTTATCGGTGTTGATGAAGAAGTAGCCGTGCCGAAACACGCGCGAGGGAAAAACCGGGATTGCAACGAATGGTGCCTCTCCGGTGCTGACCAGGGTCGCATGGTTGGACAGCGACATCTCGGAGATTTCGAACTCCTTGAACTGCAGCATCCGCCAGAAAATGTCGGGCGGCTGGGAGGCGATGTAATTGAGATCGATGCCCTCAGGCTGGATGGTGCCGTCGCGCAGCGCCAGCGTGCGATCATAGGGGCCGCAGGCGAATGTCAGATGCAGCTTGCTCATTAGGTTTCCTCTCGCGACGGGGTGGCCGCTGTCAAGGCGCGCGATCTGTTTTGTGGTGTCGTAGCCCGCGTTGAGCGCAGCGAAACGCGGGATTCCCGGATTTCGTTGCGCTCAATCCGGGCTACGGAATTTGCTCCGCCTCGCGCAAACTTTCGATCAAAGAGGTGCGCAACAGAAAGCCGCGGGCAAGCTTCGGGTCTTCAGCGCTACGGCGCAGCTCATCGTGGTTATTACGGCGTATCGCCGGGTCCTTCTCCTCGAGCAGGCGCCGGTTGCGGATGGTCTGCGCCTGGGTATGCGCAAGGGCGACGTGCCTGCGCTGGCGTTCGTAGCGATCGAGGACGTCCTCGTCTGCTTTTCCATACCGGATCGCGACGAGCTTGTCCGCCAGATTGAAGGCGTCATGGATGCCGCTGTTCATCCCCATGGCGCCGATGGGACTGTTCACATGGGCGGAGTCGCCGGCCAGGATTATTCGCCCGATCCGAAATTTTTTCGCCACCCGTTGGTGGACCACATAAAGATTGCTTGCGACGATCTCGAACGGTCTGCCGGTCGGCAAAAAAGCCTGCAGACGCGCCTGTAGCTCCTCTTCGCGCGTGAGCGTCTCCTCGTCCTGGTGCGGCTCGGTGGGGAAATGAACGCGCCAGCGGTCCGGCGGCCCTTTCCAGTGGAACAGGTTTGACCATTCATCGGGATCGGAAATGTAGTTGCGCTCGGTATAGCCGTGCTTGCGAAAATCGTAGGCTACCTCGATGCTCAAGGTCCGGTCGGGATATGTGAAGCCTTCGAACTCGATGCCAAGCTCGGTGCGCACAATGCTGCGGGCGCCCTCGCATGAGACGAGGTAAGCTCCCCGCATGCTCTGCGTTTCGCTCGCCGGATCGGTCATCCATACGGTGACGCCGTCGCTATCTTGCGTGCAGCGGGTGAACGTCGTGGCAAGACGCAGATCGATGCCAGGGTGAGCCTTTGCAAGCTTGAGCGCCTCTTCCACGATCTTGATGCGCTCGCATTGCAAGACATAGGGAAACCGGGTGTCGTTCTTGAGGTGAGCGTGGTCGAATTGCGCAATCAGCTTGCGTTCGCGCCGGTCCCAATAATGAAACAGCGGAGCAATGATCCCGCGCGGCTCAAGCCTGGGATAGAGACCGATGCGGTCGAGCAGTTCGAGGGTCGCGGGATGGTTGGTGCCGGCACGCGGAACCTGTTCGAGGAAATTATCCTCGCCCAAGGCCTCGATCAGTGTGACTTGAACGCCTGCTTGCGCGAGCGCCAGTGACAGGCAAAGACCCACCGGTCCGGCACCGACGACAATGACACGTTCTGATACCTTCAAGTCTTCGCCACCACGTCCTTGACGGCGCCGATCCAGCCAGTGTGGGTGAGGTCAAAGACAATGCCGAGAGGATCCTTGTACTTGGCCTCGTAATAGGATTGTGGCGTGTCGGGGCGACCGGCGAGATAGCAACCGCCAGCCCCAACCACCTTCTTTTCGGCCTCATCAAGATCGTCCACCCACATGCCGTAATGGTAGATGCCGACCTTCTCGTTCCCCTCCTGCTTGAGGAGGGCCACATTCATTACGCCGTCCGACATGTACACTCCGCGGCGCGCCTTTCCCGCAACCTTCATGTCGAAGGCTTCCGCAAAGAATTTCGCCGCCTTGTCCGGGTCCGGCACGATGAGCGCTATGTGGCGAAGCTTGGCCATGAGTGTCTGTCCTTGAATGAAAGCGATCACGCACAATAGCGGTCAACAGCGTCTCACCACAAGTCGGCGGGTGACCACCAAGATTATGGTATTGAACAGCAGCTAGCTCTTGCGATTGGACCGGCAATTGAATGTACAAGGACTTGCGCGAATTCATCGAGCTTGTCGACAAGCTCCATGCGCTGCGGCGGATCGAGGGCGCTGATCCTCATTTCGAGATCGGCGCCATCACCGAAGTGGCGGCAGGCCTGCCTGGCGGACCCGCTCTGCTGTTCGATGAGATCAAAGGCTATGCACGCGGATTTCGCATCTTCACCAATGCCGTGACCAGCGCGCAACGCGCCGCGCTGGCGCTTGGCCTCGATCCCGGCTTGCGGCCGCTCGACGCGCTGAAAGCCTGGATGGAAAAGCGCAAGACGCTCAAACCCTTTCAGCCCGCCGCTGTGAAAAGCGCCTCGTTTCTGCAGAACATGCGCTCAGGCGACCAGGTCGATCTTGCCCAATTCCCAGCGCCGGTGTGGCACCGGCACGACGGCGGACCTTTCATCGGTTCGGGTTCGATCGTCGTCATGCGCGATCCCGATGACGGTTGGATCAACGCGTCAATCTACCGCATCCAGGTGCACGGCAGGGACAAGGTCACGGTGCAATTCGATCACGCCGGCAGGCACGGCGCGATCATCGCCAGGAAATACTGGGAGCGCGGGAAGACCTGCCCCATTGCCGTCGTCAGCGGAGCGGATCCTGCGTTGTTCATTGCGGGGTTCGAATACTTGCCGGCAGGGCAGTCGGAATACGAGTTTGCGGGCGCGATCAAAGGCACGCCCATCGAGGTTTATCCCGCGCCGCGCACGGGTTTGCCCGTCCCGGCACACGCCGAGATCGTGTTCGAGGGCGAGCTTCTCGCGATGAGCGAGGTGACGCTGCCGGAAGGACCATTCGGCGAGTTCACGGGCTATTACGCGTCAGAGGCGCGGCCGGCGCCGGTCATGCAGGTGAGCGCAACGTACCATCGCAACGATCCAATTCTGCTCGGCTCGCCGCCTATGAAGCCGCCACGCTTTCATTTCGGGCTGCCGTTGCGCGCTGCGACGATCTGGCAGAATCTGGAAGCTGCCGGCGTCACCGACGTGGCCGGCGCGTGGCAGCATGTGTCGCAGCTGATGACCGTCGTTGCGCTCACACAGCGCTACGGCGGGCACGCCAAGCGCGCCGCGCTCGTTGCTGCTGCCCACAGCTACATGGCGAGAGTCGTTGTGGTGGTGGATGAGGATGTCGATCCTTCCAACCTCGGCGACGTCATGTGGGCGGTGACCACGCGCTGCGAGCCCTCGGAGCAGATCGATGTCGTCCGCAACGCCTGGAGCTCCGCCCTGGATCCCCGCATTTCACCCGAGCACAAGCTTGCCGGAGTGACCGCGCATTCCAAGCTCATCATCGAAGCGTGCCGGCCGTTCTCCTGGCGGGACAAATTTCCTCCGGCCTCCGCGCTGACGATGGAAGAAGCAAGAAAGATCGAGGACAAGTGGGGAGAGTCCTTGAAGTAGCCCGCGTTGAGCGGAAAGCGAAACGCGGGATGGCGTCTCCGCCGAGCCAGAACCCCGGATGTCGCTACGCTCCATCCGGGCTACGAAGCCGGCCCCGATTCAAACCTTGGAGATTTCGAACATTGACGGATGGAAAAGCTCTTCGACGCTGACCTTCCTGTCGATCAGTCCCTGCTCGTAGGCGTACTGGGTCAGCGCCGTGATCTCCCGCTTGTTCTCCCCTAGTCCATAGGCCCAGAAATCCTTGCCCATGAGCGCGATGGTCGCTTCCGTCTCCGGAATAAGCCACGGCAGAGTGACCATCAACGCGTTGACGTCGGTGAGGTCGACCACCGCAAGCGCCTTGGCCTCGCAGAACGCCTTGTAGACGCTGCTCGGCAGCCAGGGATATTTCTCGACCAGGGTCTTGCGGATGCCCACGAGGTGCATGAGCGGGAACATGCCGGTTTTTTTGTAATAGGCCTGCTCCGCTTCGCGCGTGTTCGGAAACAGCCGCTTGATGTGCGCCTCGCCGTGCAGGAATGACGATGGCGCGCGCGCCGTGAACAAGGCATCTAGCTCGCCATCGCGCAGCATGCCAACGAGCGTCTGATCCTTGCCGATCGGTTTGAGGTCGAGGCCGGGAATGGGCTTGAGCGGTGTGCGCTCGTCGCGCCCGGGTTCCTCCTGCCCGCCGCTGCGCCAATGGATTTCGGTGGGAAGGACGCCGTATTCGTGTTGCATGATGCCGCGCATCCACACCACCGCGGTGATCTGATACTCCGGCAGACCGATGCGTTTTCCCCGCAGATCAGCTGGCGCGTGAATGCCGGCATCGGCGCGGACGTACATGCCGGAGTGCCGGAACAGTCGCGACACGAAAGCGGGGATGCCGATATAGGCCGAGGTTCCCGCCGCGACCGTGCGGATATAGCTCGAGAACGACAGCTCCGAGACGTCGAACTCCTGGTAGCGGAAGGCGCGAAAGAAGATCTCTTCCGGGTAGAGTGGGAGATACGTGACCGTACAGCCCTCGACCTTGACCCGGCCATCCCGCAGCGCGCGGGTGCGATCGTAATTGCCGCAGGCGATGGTTATGGGCACCTCGACCATGGGGGCTCCTTGCACGCTGGTTTTATGGAGAGGGATTGGGCGAGAAGGCGGTCAGCGGCTCAAGCGTACTTGCTTGGGGCTGCCGTGTGAAGCCATGCGAGGGACGCGCGCTTGTTGTGGCTGCACTTGAGCGATATTTCTTGCGCCAGCAGCAGCTATCGGATTTCGCTGTGCGGCCGAGCCGCCGAGGAGGAAATCGATGATGATGTCCAGCGTGATTGGGGGCGCCATGCTCCCCCATGCACCTCAGTTCTTCACCCTGCCGGAGACCGAGGATAAGCAGAACGTCGAGCACGTGCGCCGTGTGGCGGCAGAGATCGGCGAAAAGCTCCGTGCGCTCAAGCCCGATCTCTGGATCATCTTTTCCAACGACCACGCCGAGCAGTTCTTTCACAATGCGGCGCCGCCCTTCACGGTCCATGTCGGAGGGGAGGCGAGCGGCGAGTTCGCCGGGCGCAAGTTCAATTGGAAGATTCCGAGCGAGATCGGATTTGAGATTGTCCGTCAGCTCTATCGTCAGAACTTCGATCCCGCCTTCACCAGCACCGCAAAGATTGATTATGCGATCGGCATTCCTCTGACGCACCTTGGGCACACCGATCCGGTGCTGCCGATCTACGTGAATGCCTACCTGCCGCCGCAGCCCACCATGGAGCGCTGCTATGGCTTCGGGCAGGCGGTCGCGCGCACGGTCACCGCGCTTGGATTGAAGACGATCGTGCTCTCCAGCGGCGGCATGTCGCATTTTCCCGGAACCGATCGCTATTCGAATCCGGAGCTCGCCTGGGACACGCGTCTGCTCGAGACACTCAAGGCGGGAAAGTTGAAATCACTGATCGGCTTTGACGAGACGGAGCTCGATGACACCGGCAACATCGAGCTGCGCTGCTGGGCGTGCGCCGCCGGTGCGCTCGGCGAGCGCACGCCCGACATTGTTTCCATGGATCCCAGTTGGCATCACAACTACGCTTCGCTCGCCTGGACCGGCGGTACGGCGCAGGCAGAACGAGCCGCACACTATCCTGCGATCAAGCCCGAGCTCGTCGAGTTGACCTCGGCGCTGCATGGGCTCGCGCACGATCCCGAATGTCGCGCACAATATCTCGTCGATGCAGGCGCATTCGCCGACAAGTTCCACCTGCCGCCTGATCAGCGCGAGGCGTTGATCAGGCTTGATCTGCCGTCAATGGTAAAAATGGGCGCACATCCGCTGGTGCCGTTCCTCGCCCAACTGCAAATCCAGCGGCTCCGCCCGCGCGCATGAAGGTCATCCCGGGGCGCGGCTGAAAGCCGCGAACCCGGGATCCACAACCTCCAGGACCGTGATTATGGATTCCGGGTTCGCCGCTGATGCGGCGCCCCGGAATGACGACCTACGCAGCAAGATCAGGCGGGAGCGGCGGCTTGCCCAGAATCATGTCGGCTGCCTTCTCCGCGATCATGAGCACGCAAGCGTTGATGTGGGCGGAGACGAGATCGGGCATGACGGAGGCATCAACCACGCGCAGCCGCTCGGCGCCGCGCACGCGCAGCTGCGGATCGGTGACCGCTTGCGGGCCGATCCCCATCGCGCAGGTCCCGCATGGATGATGTGCGGTGATTGCAGTCCGCCTGATAAAGGCATCGATGTCGGCGTCCGTCTTCACCTGCGGCCCGGGTGAAGTCTCGCTGTCGCGAAAAGCACTCATCACCTGCTGGTAGGCGACGATGCGCCCGCGCTTGAAGCCTTCGCGCAGCCGCGGCAGATCGTCTGGCGCGGAGAAGAAATTATAGACGATGCGCGGCGGATCGCCGGAATTTGTGGAACGAAGCAGAATCTGTCCCCGGCTGTCGGGATGCAGCAGCGTCGGGCGAATGCCGTAGCCGTCGCGATAAGCCGGCCGCACCAGCGGGAACCAGAGATGGGTGTCCGCCGGCGCTCCCCGGAACATGAACTCGATGTCGGGGACCGCGAGCTCCGAGCGCGTCTTGATGAAGGCATGCAGCCCGCCGGGCACCACGGTCCCGGGTCCGGTGCCGAAGAAATAGGCGCGCAGCATTGAGACGGCCATGCGGTCGAACCGCATCTCTCGGCGGAAGCTACTCCCGTCGCGCCGCGCGAACGAGATCATCACCGCGAGATGATCCTGCAGATTTTTACCGACCGGCAGATCGATCGCGGTCTTTATGCCCATATCGGCGAGATGGGATGCGGGACCGATGCCGGAGCGCATGAGCAAGGGCGGCGTGTTGAACGCGCCGGCGCAGAGGATCACCTCGCGATCGGCTCTCGCCGCAACGGTTTGGCCTTGTCCGTTGCGGTATTCGACGCCGGTTGCTCGCGTTCCCTGCATCAGCACGCGCGAAGCCTCGGCGCGGGTCGCCACCGTCAGGTTGCGCCGGTCGCGAGCCGGCCGGAGATAGGCGTTCGACGCCGATGACCGGTAGCCATTGCGGATCGTGTATTGGCCGCGGCCGAATCCCTCCTGCTGGCGGCCGTTGTAGTCGTCGGTCACCGGCAGCCCCGCGGCTTTCGCGGCCTCGATCCATGCGTCATAGATGGGATCGCGGGTCTTCGCGAACTCGGTGCCGACCGGCCCCGATCCCCCACGCCAGGTGTTTTCACCGCGCTCCCAGGTCTCGCAGCGCTTGAAATAAGCAAGCACGTCCGCATAGGACCAGCCGAGCGCGCCTTTTTGCGCCCATCGGTCGTAATCGCCGCGATGGCCGCGCGTGTAGGCCATCACGTTGATGGAGGAGGAGCCGCCCAGCACCTTGCCGCGCATGGCCTCGATCCGCCGGCCGTTGAGATTGGGCTCGGGCTCTGTGGCGTAGCCCCAGTTGAACATGTCCCGCTCGTGCATCTTGCCCATGCCGAGCGGGATATGGATGAAGGGATGGAGGTCGCGCCCGCCCGCCTCGATGAGCAGCACGCGCGCGGCGCCGTCTTTGCTGAGCCGGTTCGCCAGCACGCATCCGGCGGAGCCGCCGCCGACAATGACGTAATCGTAGCTCTTGCTCACACGCATTCCTCCTCTCATCCCTCCCCTGCAAGAGCAGGGCAATCGCATATGACAAGCGTCCTGCAAAGCCCGGACGGGAAGCACATCGCGGTCGCGAAGCTTGATAGGCAGCGCACGCTCGTTGAAATTGCGGCCGCAAAGGCTAATTGGCCATTCCCGACGAACTCAATTCCCGGCTGCAGCGGGTCATGCAGTCTGCATAGGATCCAACGCAGTCCTTTGTAGGCACCGCGTTGGCGTTGCAGGCAATGTTGGAGTGAAAGCATGTCAAACACCTGTTGTGAGGCAGCAAAGTTGAAGCCCAGTCCCGACAGGTGTCTCGACACTGCTTGGCCAGGGTCAAGCTCGTGTCGATACATTTCGCACGGTCGGACTTTTCCCCCGTGGCGGTGGAAGAGTACCGCCCGCAGACGGCATTCACGAATGATCTCTGCAACTCTGCACACGAGGACAGGCAAGATGCACGCCGGACGGCAATTTGGGTGCCCTCAGTCAACCCTGCCTGGTCCAGGCGCTTGAGATTGGCCTGTGCATCCACATCTTTGAGGGCGGCTGCCTTTTCAAACCAGGTCCGAGCTGCTTTGATGTCCCGCAGCACTCCTCTGCCATCGAGATAAAGCAGTCCAAGGTTATTCATGGCCTTGGCATCACCAAGCGCCGAAGCTTGTTCGAACAAACTCTTTGCTCGCGCATAGTTGTTTGGGACTCCAGTGCCGTCGCGATACAGGCGACCGAGCGCGTTGAGCGCGGGCGGATACGCTTGCGCTGCGGCTCGCTCGTACCAGGATTTGGCGTCAGACAAGTCCTTTGGCGTGCCGCGGCCGTTCTCGATCATTGAGCCGAGATTGTGCATAGAAACTGGGTCGCCGAGAGCAGCTCCTTTGACATACCACTCTCTTGCAGCCTCCAAATCCTGCAGTCCGCCCAGCCCGCTTTCGAGCAGCGCGCCGAGATGCCCCACAGCGTCAGCATCCCCAAGATCGGCCGCCTTTCTGTACCATTCTCTGGCGGCTCCGTAGTCTTGCGCAACGCCCATCCCTGCTTCGGCCAATTCGCCCAGGCTGCGCATGGCGCTGGCAAGGCCTTGCTCGGCTGCTTTGCGGTACCAGTTCAGGGCAGCAGTCGGATCTCCAGTCTCCCTGAGCAGGTCGGCAAGGGAGTTCATGGATACTGCATCGCCTAGCATTGCTGCCTTCTCGTACCAATGTCTCGCCGTGCCGAAGTCGCGCGGGACCCCTGCACCTTTCTCACTAAGCTCGCCCAAATGGGTCATTGCACCGGTATGGCCGAATTCGCTGGCTCTTTCATACCATTCCAGCGCAGTCGTCAGATTTTTCGGAACACCTAGTCCGTATTCGAACACGCCGCCGAGATCATTCATGGCGCCCGCATGACGGCGATCCGCAGCGTCGAAATAATATTTGATCGCCTCGTGTTCCTTGCTCGCGAGAGTGAGCGCTCTGGCAAGTTGGAACATTATGGCCGGATTGGCCGCATCGTCGCGAAGGGCGTCTCGACAAACGGTCTCAATTTGAGAACCATCCGTTCTCTTCAAAGCTCCGCTTTCCAGGATCATTGCGAACGGCATACGGTTGTCGGGCAGCGTGGAAGGATCGGTGCAGACTGGCGCGGGTGTCAGTGCGCCACCGACACGTGTCCAAACAAGCGCGCCGACTATAGCCAGCACGATCGAGATTACCTGCTTGTCCGTCATGACACGAAGACCGTCTGCTTGCCCTTATCGAAGTTCTCACTCCACAGCCCAAACCGGTACTGCAGGATATCCGAACGGTGAGGATACGTCAGGGTACGGGCGATTCCTCTGTAGAGCGCGTTCGCCGAAAGCGCAAAGCGCTGAGCGTCGCGCGTTTCCTACGAATTGGCTGTTTTGGCGGACCAGATATCGCTCGGCTGGACAACACTGCAAATTGATCTCGACACCCAAATGAGATCCTCATGAGGCCGAGCCCCTTTTGCGCGCTCGTCCGCTATCCGTTTCCATTGAGGAAACCAATTTGATGAGCTCTCGCGCTCAATGTAGTCGTGAGGAGCAAATGTGTTCGTTGCATCAATGACGATGATAAACGGAATTCCCGCCTCACCCTGGAAACGGTCTGCCTGAGACGCGGCAAAAATCTGCCAAGCAGTTCCGAGTGTCTCAGCACTTATTCCGAGAGTGCCAAGCGGCGGGTGTAAAGCACCGGGATATCGTGAAGCTCAACTCACGCTGGCTGTTCGACTTTTCTGATAAGCGCGACGAGCCGTTCGGGCATGGGCTGTGTTAGGTCGTACTCCGCTCTTAAATACCGTCCGATCGCCCCTTGAATTTCGTTCAACGGTGCGTCTGTCTCTTTCGCATACGATGGCGACAGGCCAATCCGACTGGGATGATTTTCGACCGCCCAGCGCCTAATGAAATAGTCCAGCTTGTCAGCAGGCCGCAAGCCGCGCTCGGCCAAAGTCAGCCAATACCCATTGTGGGCGGACGCGCTAATGTTCCTTTTGAAATCGTCTTGTCCAAACACAGGGGACAACCCCGTGGTACCCGACCTCTCTCAGGTAAAGTCGGGAACTGGATAGTTGTTCCGGGGAACTCGCATAAATCTCCCATCCGTCCCTGCACGATCACTAGCGCTCGTAGCGATCGCATGATGCCGTCCATCAAACACCGATCATTATCGCCCTTGCGACAGATCGGAACCGCGCGAGTGCGTCGTTTAATGTTGGCCATGACTTGGTCGAAACGGAGTGCTGTCTAGCCCATTAACAAAGATTAATTTAGCGCCTTGCTTTGAACCGAGTTGATGCCGATTTCGACATTTACAGTCCGGTGCTCAGGGCGCCCTCGATGATGGTCCGCCGCACCGCAGCAAAATTGGCACCTTGATGACCTGTATGGGGTCAATAGTTTGCATTACCGCAGCGCAGCATTGCTGTCTGCTTAACCCCAGTTAGCGGAAGCGGTTCGCGCAGCCAAGTGCTTCCGAGTCGGCCGAGTAGGCCCGGGGAATTTCACCCCGAGCCTCTCACAGATCCGGACTTGACACTCTCGCGTCATCCGGCTCGTGCCACCGCACGAAGGCTGCCGCCTTCCATTGAATATCGGGTTCCTCCCGTTGCCGGTTGACCCGATCTCAAAGGCGATGACCCACCCCCTTCGCTCCACGGGCATTACCCCGCTTCAACACTACTACGAGGCAGTCCGCCCCTCTCCGGCGCATCAGTACTTTCGGCCTCGCGGTTGGAGCCGCTTGTGCCTTTTCCCTTAGCATCGCCGGCCAGGTTCTCACGTTCCGTACAAGAGCCAGATTGAGCTTCGCGCCGCCTCCATGCCGGATGCCGTTTGGGCAGTCTCAGGACATCCCCCAAACTTATCCCAGAGGAATGGCAACCCCCCGGTTTTGACATCGTCTAATCCGCTTTCGACACGTCATCAGCGGTTCGCTTGCGCTCGCCTCTCTCAATCATACCTGCCGGAATCTCGTTCCGACTTTTCCGCAACGTTCACCACCATCGCTTTTGACAACAGCAGCTTGCGGTGGCTTGAGATCAACACCTGATTGCCGAACTCGAAGGACCTACCTTCATCTCTCGTACAGTTACGCATCGCCGTATGGACCGGCGTTACTCGTGACACAATGCCATGAGCGGTCGTGAGCAGATGCAGCAATGAATTGCACAAATGCGCGGTCCGACGAGCCTCGTGACCGATCTTCGACCAACTCACGTCTGTGACCGTCCATGGGGTCATGCTCATGCAATGGAGTGACGACACCATGCTAGGATCGCCGGCTCCGACTACCTACTATCAATGGATGAACCAGAGTGGGGTCGCATGATGGACATTTCCGTGAGCATCGATGTCCCTGATCTGGAACAGGGTGTGCGCTTCTATACCGAGGCATTCGGATTTTCCAAATTGTCGGAGCCCTACCCCGGCGTCGTCGTATTGAAAGCAGCCGACATTCATATAACGCTGCTCCACAAGCGCGCGCAGACACAACCCTCGCCGCACACCGACAGCGTTCGTGATTATTCTCGGCACTGGACACCAGTGCATTTGGACATCCACGTTGACGATATGGAGGTCGCTCTCGCCAAGGCGCTGAAAGCGGGAGCGACCAAAGAACTATTCTTCGAAAATCCGGAACATGGCTCCGCGGCGTTCTGCGTCGATCCTTTCGGCCACGGCTTTTGCATTGTGGAGCGGAAACTCCCGAAGGAGGCGGCACCCTAATCCGCATCCACTCCCCCCTCCGCTGACAGACCCGCGGTGTTTCCCCTCAACACTCTTTTTAAAAAATGTCCGCGCTTAGTCCGCGCACCGTCCGATACTCTCCGTGATCACGGACATCGGGACACCGCCGGGTATTGCCAGGAGCGAACTCCATGAGCGCAGAAAAAATACCTGGCTCTACACCGCGGCACGCGCCCCGAACGAATTGGCGATCCGCAAATGAGCCAAGATAAGCGCCGCCGTAGATCCCAAAAGGTAAAGAGGTAAAGGATCAAGGAGGTAAGAGGGTTCGACCGACCCGGAAGCCCAGATCGGTGCGCCGGAGATCGGAGGTGCTCCAGTTGCGGTTAGCCGAACGGAGATACCGAGGATCGCCGTTCCAGGGACCGCCGCGCATCATCCGGCGACCACAGTCACCCGTTGTCCACGCTGATCCGTCCGTCGGCGGCTCACCGCTATAGTTTTCGTGATAGCAGTCCTCGACCCACTCCGAGACGTTGCCATGCATATCGTAAAGCCCAAAGACATTGGGCTTTTTTTCGCCGACAGGATGGGACCGGCTGCCGGAGTTCCCCCTGTACCAAGCATATTCGTCTAGCAATGATGTATCACCTTCGAAAGAATAGGAGCCAACGCTTCCGGCACGCGCGGCATATTCCCATTCCGCCTCGGTAAGCAGCCGATAGGGTTGGCCAGTGAGCCTCAAGAGCCAATTCACGTATCCCTTAGCGTCGTCCCAGGTAATGTTGATTGTCGGCTGCTTGCCGCCGCCAAAGGGGCTCCCGGCGCGCGTGCAGCCGCCGTATTGAATGCAAGCCTCCCACTGGTCGAAGGTCACCTCAAACTTGGAAACGGCAAAGGAGCGGGCGATTGTGACCTCGTGCTGCGGGCCTTCATCCTTGTTGCGATCCTTTTCAGATGTTAGCGAACCCATCATGAAGGTGCCCCCTGACACAACGATCATGATCGGGCAATCGGTGCATTCCTTGAACTCTGCCTTCGGCCGCAATGCGGTTTCCTGCGCCGTGGCAAGAACGTGGCCACGAACTTGGCTGTACCAATAAATCTGCTGAGCGAGTACCTCCTGATAACGCCACGCCAAGGCGGCAATGATGGCGACAGCGATGATTGCAAGCATGTTCGCCCGCGCGCGCAATCTTCGGCGGTTTGCGTCGCGGCGACTGGCGCCAATGAAGGCGAGGGTCTCGTCCGTCGGCGGGGGCGCGCCAGGGGGCCGCGAGCCAATCCAATGCTCGGCCTCGTCCAGCGCAGGCGAGCGTAGCAAAAGTCCACTCGGCCGACCTGCCGTCTCCCAACGGCGCGCGGCTTCGCTGTGCTCAGTATGCTGCCTGATCCAATCAATGTCGGTCCGCAGCGCCTCAGCAAGCTGATCGGCGCTCGCCTCGAAGCGAGAGGGATCGTCAAAAAAAATGAAGTTCAGTCGCCGTAGTACCTCGGGGAGGGCTTTGTCGTTAATGCGCCGGTAGACGATCGGCGCAAACCGTTTGTTGAATGAGGCCGCTTCGATACTTCTTTGAGTGCCACATCGGAGGCGACCAAATCCGGCGAAAGCACAAACACAACCGTGTCGGCGCGTCCGATGAGCGCCGTGATGCGCTTCCACCAATCTTCGAAAGCAAAAATCTCCGCGCGATCGATCAGCGGTTCAAATCCCCGCGCCTTGAGCGCGGCTTCAAGCCGATCCGCAAAGGCCATGTCCCTGCGCGAATAGGAAATGAAAGATTCTCGCCTTCGGCTCAGCGTGACGCGCATATTCGGCATCCGCCACCATGGCGCATTTCCCAGTTCCCCCGGGAGCCTAGCAGGCACTGGCCCAGTCCGGAACGATGGGTTGCAATCTCGCCTCCGAGTCATTGTTGGCTGTAGACCGCTCGAAGCGCGCTCTCGCCCAGGGTCCGGTGCTCATTTGATAGCAGCTATAAGCGAGGCGAGCGGCAACGGCATTGCCGGCTGCTGCGCGTGCGCGGCGAACGGCCATGCTGCCGCCGCGCCCCCAAGCAGGGAGACGAACTCGCGTCTCAGCCGGTCGAATTGCATCAGACTGCCCCTAGCCAGCATGACAGCATAACGGATTGGCGAGCATCACGTCAGGGGCTCGCTGCACTGCGGTATTTCGAAGAAGCCTTTGTCGGCTGCGGGTCAATAGTTTGCATTACCGCGCTGCAGCATTGCTGTCCGCTTCACCCCAGTTAGCGGAATCGATTCACGCAGCCAAGCGCTTCCGAGTCGTGCCATTGCACTAAATCGCTACGCGATAGTGGCGAGGTGCGGCGCGTGCTGAGCGCTGCCCCCACGGAAGCGATTGTGGGTAGGGGGCGAAGCGCCTTGTCTGGAGCATCGAGCAGTCGTCGGCCTCATTACGAATACTACGCTACTGATAATTCGAACACAGTGACGACCCATAGCCTCACATCAAATAAAGCATGAGCAGATGCACCTGGCACAGAACAACAATTATCTTGACGAGAGGATCAAAAGAGTTTCGGCTCGACAACCGAGAGCCTCGAAGTGAGCTATGAACGAGGACGCTCTATGCTGTCGGCCAATGCTCGTCGTGAAGCTTATCGCGCAGAAGTTGTCCCCTGGCCTGCTAAGCCTTTGAAATACCTGATGGGACAAAACGTGAAATCCCCCTATTTAGCAACATTTGTGCCAGAACGTCTAAGTTGTATTTCTGTTCGACTTCCGATAGCCGGCCTAAATCGCCGGAAGCTCTGTCCCGCGCCCAAATCTCCATAGCCTTCTTGCTGTGCCGCTCTCCTGCGACACCGCCTTCCCACTGCCTCCCGACGCGATTTCGTGCCTTGGCGCTTTTCGGAACGCCGGCCGGCGGAGCGTGTGGTCAGGTCAGTGCTGCCGGCGTCCGAAAACCTGCACAACTGCGGACTACTGCACCGCAGCAAACAGCGTCTCTATCCGGTGGCCTTTGGGGCTTACACAATTCTCGGCAGCCGGACGGTGAAGATTGACCCACGGCCCGGCTCGCTCGTCACGGTAATGTCGCCGCCCATCATCTGGCAGAACCGCCGGCTGATCACGAGACCAAGGCCCGTGCCCCCATACTTGCTGGCCGTAGAGGAAGAGGCTTGGGCGAACTCCTGGAACAGCTTGCCCATCTGCTCCGCCGTCATGCCGATGCCGGTGTCCGTCACTGCTAGCGTGATCCAATCGCGGCCGTTCTCGTTTCCCTGACCGGCATCGATCGTGATGGTGCCGCGGTCGGTGAACTTGTTCGCGTTGCTCATGAGGTTCAACAACGCCTGGCGCAGCCGCATCTGGTCGGCATGCATCGATCCTATAGCGGCATCGCAATGGACCGCGACCTGGTTCCCGTTCTTTGCCGCGAGCGGTTCGATGGTCTTGATGACGCCGTCGATCAATGGCGCAAGAGCGAAGGATTCGAGATGAAGCTCCATGCGCCCGGCCTCAATCTTGGAGAGGTCGAGAATGTCATTGATGAGCGCAAGCAGATGCCGGGCCGCGCCGAGCACGCGGTCGAGCGGCTCGGTGTCCTGCTTTAGCGCCTCCGCATCCTCGTGCAGCATCTCGCTGACGCCGATGATGGCGTTGAGCGGCGTGCGCAGCTCGTGGCTCATATTGGCGAGGAACTGGGACTTGTGCTGGCTGGCCTCGGCGAGCTGACGGCTTTTCTCCTGGATTTCATCAAATAGGCGGACGTTTTCGATCGCGATGACCGCTTGGTCAGCGAACGTTTCGACCAGCTCGATCTGCTTTTGATTGAACGGCCGAACGGCAGCCCGGTGCATGGCGAGCATGCCGATGGGCATCCCCTCTCGCAGCAGAGGTACCACCAGGATCGTGCGAAAGCCGCCCAATTTCGCGATTTCAGGAACGGCGTATTCGGGGTCGCCAAGAACATCGTGAATGTGAACAGGTTTGCGCTCCAGCATGGCGCGGCCAACGGTGGTCCCGCGTTCCGGCCTAAAGATTTGAGCGCTCATGTGTTTAAGGTACTCAGACGTGTGGCCGTAATGCGCAGCAGAATAGTAGCTCCCAGCCTCTCCTGTCGGGCGAAGAATCTGCGTCTTATCCGCCCCGCATAGCCGCGCTGCCGACTCGACGAGCGTGTTGAGCACTGCTGGTAGGTCGAATGTCGAGCGACTGATCACTTTCAGCACATCGGCGGTGGCGGTCTGCTGCTGCAGCGATTCGGAGAGATCGGCCGTGCGCTGCCGCAATTCGTTGAGCAGACGTGCATTCTCGATGGCGATGACGGCCTGTTTCGCGAAATTGCTGACGAGATCGATCTGCTTGTCGGTGAACGGACGAACCTCCTGCCGATAGATGACGATAGCCCCGACTAACTCGTCATCCTTGAGCATCGGAACACCAACTATGGATCGAGCACCGCCGAGCGTGGTCGCCACGCCGGGGTTTGGCTCCGCAGCGCTATCAGCGCTATGGGCTACTTGCTTTGTCCGCAAGACGCGGGCAATCACGCCGGCCGATTCTGGTCGAAACGGGCCCCGCTGTTTCTGGAACTTCACCAGCGCGGCAGGAGTACCGACCCCAGCCGCCCGATGGAAGTTGTTGCCGTCGTAGCGAAAGATCGTGCCGAACTTAGCCTCGCAGATTCGCACCGCATTCTCGAGCATGGCCTGGAACACCGGCTCCAGCTCGCCTGGTGACCTTGATATGACGCGCAGCACTTCCGACGTTGCGGTCTGTTGTTCCAGTGCCTCGGAGAGGTCGCGCGTGCGCGCCTGCACCTCATCGAACAGGCGCACATTCTCGATTGCGATCACCGCCTGGTCGGCAAAGGTGGCGGCGAGCTCCATTTGTCTCTCGGTGAACGGTCGTGCCGTTAATCGTGTCACGATGAGAACACCTATCGGACTGCCTTCCCGCAAGAGCGGCACGCCAAGCATGGCCCGATTGCCGCGGCTGCGCAGAATGCCGGGCGCGTTCCAGTCGGGATCGGTTTCACAATCGGGGATGTGAATTGTCTGCCTTTCAAGCAGAGCTCGGCCGGCGCACGTCTCACGGCCGGGTCGGATCGCAAGTTTCTTCATTGCCTCGACATGATGCGCAGCCGCTCCGCAGTGTGCCGCCAGCTTGAATGCATCTTCGTCGGGGCGCCAAATCGTTGCCGACTCGCCCTCGCACAGCCGGGCAGCCGAACTCGACCAGCGTATCGAGCACCGTCTGTAGATCGAACGTCGAGCGGCTGATGACCTGGAGCACGTCGGCAGTGGCGGTTTGCTGCTGCAAGGATTCGCGCAGCTCGTTGAGCAGCCGCGTGTTCTCGATGGCGATTACGGCCTGGGCGGCAAACGACTCGATGAGCGCGACCTGCTTGTCGTTGAACGACAGCGCATCTCGGTGTGCGGTGCCGACCACGCCGATCACCGTGCCGTCGCGGATCAGCGGCGTCGAGATTTGCGAGTTGAAGCCGAACTCGCGCGCGAACTGTTCATTGGCCGGCGGTGCCTCCGGGTTGCCGACGATGGGCGCGATCTGCAGCGTCCGCCCGGCGAACATCGCTTTGCCGCCATGCGTGCGCGCATCGAGCGGCATCGGATAATGCTCCGCCAGCTTCTCGAAGCCAAGCTCGCCCTTGAGCCCGGCGATTTCGATCATGCCGTCGCGCAGCAGGCCGACATAGGCGAATCGGGTGCCGAACAGGCGCAGCAGGTTGCGCACGATCGCCTCGAATACCGGCTTGGTGTCGGTGGTCGAGCCGCTGATGGAGGACAGGATTTCGCCGGTCGCGGTCTGCCGCTCGAGCGCCTCCTTGGTCTCCTCGAACAGCCGCACGTTCTCGATGGCTATTGCCGCCTGGTCGGCGAAGGTGGAAATGAGCTCGATCTGCTTGTCGCTGAACGGCCGCACCGCGTTGCGCATCAGAGCGAGAACGCCGATCGCCGTGCCCTCGCGCAGCATCGGCACTGCAACGATGGTGCGGAAGTTGCCAAGTGCCGCACCGGCGAACGTGTATTCCAAATCGGCGCCCACATCCGGGATGTGAACCACCGTGCCCTCCAGCAGTGCGCGCCCGGTCGCGGTCCCGCGGGCGAGCGGAATCGGATGCTGCTGCATGAATTGCATGAATTCGCCGGAGTGCTCGTAGCCGGCGGCAAACCGCAGCAGATCGCGGTCGGGCCGCGTAATGGCAGCCATATCCGCCTCGCAAAGGCGGGCCGCCGATTCAACAAGTGTGTTCAGCACGGTCTGCAGATCGAAAGTCGAGCGGCTGATGACTTTCAGCACTTCGGAGGTAGCAGTCTGCTGCTTCAGTGATTCGCTGAGGTCATCCGTGCGCTCGCGCAGCTCGTTGAGCAGGCGGGCATTCTCGATGGCGATCACGGCTTGGCTGGCGAAGCTGGTGAGCAGGGCGACCTGCTTGTCGGTGAACGGCCGCACCTCTTGGCGATAGACGAAGATCGCGCCGATCAGATTCTCGTCCTTGAGCATCGGCACGCCGAGAGCCGTGCGGAAACCGCCAAGTTTGATGGCAGCGACGAAGATCGGTTCGCCCTCGGCGTAGCCCGGCTCGGTGATGGCATCGGTGATATGAACCGACTGCCGCGTCGCGGCGATGCGACCCAGGCCCGTTCGCGGACCCGGCCGCTGCGGCCCGCGCTGCCAGAACTCGGCAAATGCCGGCGGCACGCCGAGCATGGCAACCGCCCGCCACGCGCCGCCCTCGAAGCGAAACAGCATGCCGAAGCTGGCTTCGCAGAGGCGCACGGCGTTCACCAGCATAGCCTCGAAGACCGGCTCCAGCTCGCCGGGCGTGCTCGAAATGACCCGCAGCACCTCCGACGTCGCGGTTTGCTGTTCCAGCGCCTCAGCAAGGTACTTTCGTGCCTCGGCGAGTTCGCGGGTTCGCCCGTCGAGTTGCTTTTGTAGGTCGGCTGCCGGGGAACGATGACGGCGCAGCCATTCCACCAATGCAATCGACGTGACGACTGGCCACCCTCGCATGAAGCCCTCCCACGACGCTCAGAACCACGCCAGGGGTGGTGAAGGGTATCACACCAGTGGCAACGTTGAGAGGGGGTCTAGACAGGGGCAGAGAGGGCGAGAGTGCAATGCGATATTCTGCGTCGCTAATGTCCGAGTAGGATCAAAAGCACGTATTACCGCATTGCAACAACAACGGCCGCTTCATCTCGATCAGCAGACATTAGATCGCACATCCTCGCAACCTTGATTGCGAATGCATAGCTGAGCGCTACTTCCTGCGAATCGTGGGGCCCTTAACAGCACCCACATCCATGGCACTCGCGTGCCGGTGGAGGAGCCGTCCACAGCATCAGGAGCGGACATTACGTAATGCAGCAAACAAGCAAACAGCGACCTAATCGATCACCTCGTCGGCGGGACAGAACGAAAAAATCCCGGCCTTCGGGGGGTCATAAGTCCTGCAAGGATTGGTCTGCCTCGTGGTCAAAACCGACGACCAGCCCGATAGGGCACGGCCGCGCGCGGTCGTGGCGGCAGTCCAGCCGCATAGGCCGATCGCGGTCCACTGTAGTAGCGGCCGTTTGGCACAGCCGGTCCGTATCCATAGCGGTACCTGGGCGCTAGGTATGGGCCCGGTCCGTCATATCGGTAGCTGTACCTGGGCGCTACGTAAGGAGCTGGTCCATATCCGTAGCCGTACCTGGGTTCTACGTACGGGCCTGGTCCATAGCCGTAGCGGTAGCTGGGCTCGACGTAGGCGACTGGTCCGTCGTCATAACCATAACCGGGCTCTACGTACGCGGCTGTTCCATATCCATAGCCATCGCGGGGACCTATGTACGCAGCTGCTCCATTGGTCGGCGCGGGAGGCGTCACGTAAACCGGCCCGGCTCCAGCACCAATGTAGACGCCGCCGGGCGCCACATAAACGGACTGCGCCGCAGCACTCGCAATGTACATCGATCACAATGCTGCTACTGCTGCAGCAACAGCAAGCGGTCGGTAGCTCATGTTAACACTCCCTTACACGAGCCCTCCCGATCCAGTACTTCATTATCGCCGATGGCCGCCTCAAGCGCAAATGCGGCAGTGTAAGTGCTTGTATCAATTTTGTACCAAACTGAACGCTTATTCACCAATTACAGTGTCACAATACCACTATGCATGCACGCGCGAAAAAATAATTTATCAACTCGTCGCTGATTCTGCCCGCAAATGATGCACCCCCGTCCGTGCGGGTTAGTGCTATGCCGAATTGGTCATTGGCACCGCATGGGACATTCTCGGGTGCCGCCCGCAAGTCCCAACCTCAAGAGTAAGTATCCCCCGGAAGAGCCGGGGGAACTCCTATTGGGGTTTAGCGCCGGTGTTCTCGTCTTACTTGTTGGCCTCGTTCAGGAGCTGGTCGCAATACAGAGAGCGGGACCTTTGACCTCAATCGCCAAAGCCTCATGGTGTTGTGATCAATCCCTTGCTAGTCGCCACGATCCAACGGTTGCCCCACATCACAATAGAATCGACCTTTCCCAGTCCGGGCAGGGTGTCCCCACGCGCCGCTTTCCATGTGCCCCCGGGGCCTTCCAAGGTGGCAATTCCATTAACAACATTCCGCACCGTCCAGCCCTTAATGGTAGTGGGCCTGGTCTCAGGGACGGGCACGAGCTGACCCACGGCCTTCGCCTGGCCTTTCTTCGTCGCGGTCCGCGCTGTCGTGGTATGCTGCCCCGTAACCGCCGAGGGTGGGCTGGGTGCTTGAGAAAGGTTTTTCACCGACTCGTGTGAATCAATTGCATTTGCTGTCGCTGATGCGACCCTGCCGATAATCGTCTCCCCTGAACGCGGCTCCAAAGTCGTCACAGGTATCCTGGCCTTTTCAGAACCGAGGATAGGACCCGACGAGTTCACCTTTTGCTCCGAGATATTACTTCGACCGAAAAAATAAAACGAACTCGATGCGCCGATGCAGCCGAGCGCTAGTAACACCGTAGCTGTGATGAAGCGAATGCGGGTTGATCGGAAAACAGGCCGTGAATCTGCGGCAGAAATCCTGTCTCGATTATCTATCCTGATCCCATCCTGCCATGTTGATACCGTGGCAGGTGCGCTCGGATCAGTTTCCGCCTGGTCCGCTCCCGTACGCGTGTCAGGCTGCTCTTGCCCAACTCTGCCCCCGTCATAGTCAGCAATATTTGCGATCTCAGGTTGCTGAGTCCTTCCGTCGCTTGTTCGTGGATCTGCTTGCCACTGACGTTTGCAGTAATAATTCTGTGCAACGGACAAACATAATGAATGCAGTTCTGCGTCCTCGACGTACCATTCACCTGACAGGTTCTTCGTGCCAATAATCTGACCGTCTTCAATAGCCCTGAAAATAATCGTTTCGTCCAAGCCAGTTGCCTTTGCAGCCTCTGCAAGAGTGTACATCATACGCTGACCTTGGGCATTTCAATGATGCCTAGATGGTGGGCCACAATCGTTATCGGAAACTTAACATGGTCCTTCTAGCAGGCACGCATGCGATACGGTCTTCCGGCAAGACGTAGCTTGGACTTGACCTCGTCGTTGGTCTGCGCGCACCCAGTACGATCCTTGACGCCTGCCGCGTCACAGAAAACTGGACCGCTCATGCCCGAATTGGGTCATGGGCAGCTGGCCGACTTGCCGGTCGAGCAGCTCACGAAAGTCGAGCTAATCATCAACCGCGAAGGCGCTTGGCCTCACGGTCCCGCTTCCCTGCTCGGCCGCGCCGACGAGGTGATCGAGTAACTGATCAGGCAATCATCACTGCAATATTGCCGCGATGCGCCAAGGCGTATTAATGTATTAATCCGAAGCGGAACAATCGCCGCCGAATGAACCTCAGCGGTGAGTCAACTCGATCAGATCAGGGTTAGGAAGACGATGACCAGCGACGACAAGAAAATCAAAACTGACCCCGCTCCCAAAAAAGACGTGCCTGCGAAGGACAAGAGTACAGCAGCAGACACATCCAAGGCGGAGGTCGGCAAGACTGCTGACGCCGTACCTTACAGCAGGGGCGAGGGCCAGAAACCGGTTTCGCAAGCCTACAGGGATAACTGGAACGCGATTTTCGCGAGGAAAAAGAAGCGATAGATCGGCAGGCATCCGACAAATCAACGCATTGTTTTCTCCGATGTTCACGGCGCTCGATTTCTCCGTCCGGTCTTCTCTCCTCCCCTCGTTCACGCTTCCTGGACAAGCTTTGTGCAGCCGAAACTTGGTGCCGCCCCCACGAGAGTGCGGCACAAGAAAAAAGGCCCGGAAGAGATGCCGGGCCTTCGTCACTTCGGTTGAAGGTGAGGTTAATAGTCCATACCTCCCATACCTCCCATACCACCGCCAGGGGGCATTGCCGGAGCACCGCCCTGCTTCTTCGGGGCTTCAGCGACCATGGCTTCCGTGGTGATCAGCAGCCCGGCGATTGACGCCGCGTTTTGCAAAGCCGAACGTACGACCTTCGTTGGATCGATGATGCCCTTGCCGACCAAGTTGACGTACTCGCCTTTCTGAGCGTCAAAACCGTAGGCATATTGATCGTTCTCGAGGATCTTGCCGACAATGACAGAACCATCCTCGCCCGAGTTGATCGCGATCTGGCGTGCCGGCCAGCTGAGTGCCTTGCGCACGATGTCGACGCCGGTCTTCTGATCGTCGTTGGCGACTCGCAGCTTTTTCAGCGTTTCGCCGGCGCGGAGCAATGCCACCCCGCCACCCGGCAGGATGCCTTCCTCCACCGCGGCGCGGGTTGCATGCATCGCGTCGTCGACGCGATCCTTGCGCTCCTTCACCTCGGTCTCCGTCGCACCGCCGACGCGGATCACCGCCACACCGCCAGCAAGCTTGGCCAAACGCTCTTGCAGCTTTTCCTTGTCGTAATCCGATGTGGTCTCCTCAATCTGCGCCTTGATCTGCTTGATGCGCCCTTCAATGTCCGACTTCTTGCCGGCGCCGCTGACGATTGTGGTGTTTTCCTTCTCGATCATCACCTTCTTGGCGCGGCCGAGCATGCTCACCGTCACCTTGTCGAGCTTGATGCCGAGATCTTCCGAGATCGCTTGTGCGCCGGTGAGGATCGCAATGTCCTCGAGCATCGCCTTGCGTCGATCTCCGAAGCCTGGAGCCTTGACCGCCGCCACCTTGAGGCCGCCACGCAGCTTATTGACGACCAGTGTTGCGAGTGCCTCGCCCTCAACGTCCTCAGCGATAATGACGAGCGGTTTCGAGGTCTGCACAACAGCTTCGAGCAGCGGTAGCAACTCCTGCAAACCCGACAGCTTCTTCTCATAGACCAGGATGTATGCGTCATCCATTTCTGCACGCATCTTTTCGGCGTTGGTGACGAAGTACGGCGAGATGTAGCCGCGGTCGAATTGCATGCCTTCGACCACCTCGAGCTCGGTCTCCAAGGACTTCGCCTCTTCGACGGTGATGACACCCTCGTTACCGACCTTCTTCATCGCATCGGCGAGGAACTGGCCAATTTCTGTATCGCCGTTCGCCGAGATCGTCCCCACCTGCGCGATCTCCTGGTTGGACGTGACTTTCTTCGAGTTCTTCTGCAAATCCGCAACCACGGCCTCGACAGCGAGGTCGACGCCGCGTTTGAGGTCCATCGGGTTCATACCCGCGGCAACCGCCTTGGAGCCTTCCTTGACAATGGCTTGCGCGAGAACCGTCGCGGTGGTCGTGCCATCGCCGGCGAAGTCCGAGGACTTCGACGCCACTTCTCGCACCATTTGTGCGCCCATGTTCTCGAACTTGTCTTCCAGCTCGATCTCCTTCGCCACAGTGACACCGTCTTTCGTGATGCGAGGCGCGCCGTAGGACTTGTCGAGCACGACATTGCGGCCCTTGGGACCAAGCGTCACGCGGACTGCGTTGGTGAGGATATCTACACCGCGCAACATCCGGTCGCGCGCGTCGACTGAAAATTTTACGTCTTTAGCAGCCATTTTGGTTCTCCATTGGATTGTGCGTGCGACAGCGCCTACGCGGCCTTCTTGCGGGCGATCGGCTGATCGAGCACGCCCATGATGTCGCTCTCCTTCATGATGAGGTAATCGATTCCGTCGATCTTGACCTCGGTCCCGGACCATTTTCCAAACAGCACGACCTCGCCAGTCTTCAGATCGATGGGAATCAATTTGCCGTTCTCGTCGCGGCCCCCGGGACCAACGGCGATGATCTCGCCTTGGGAGGGTTTCTCCTTCGCCGTATCTGGAATGATGATCCCGCCTGCGCTCTTGTCTTCGGCATCGATGCGCTTGACTACAACCCGATCATGAAGCGGACGAAACTTCATATTGTCCTCCGAATTGTTGTGTTGGTTCTCCGGGCGCACGAAGGCTCGTGGCGAAGCAGCCCATTCTGGGCGGCGGCGTTGTCCGGAAAGGCCTATTGTGTACTCTCAATCCTGGCACTCGTCAATGGAGACTGCTAATATCGCCAGCGCGGCGAGGTGAATTTATGGACGCGTGGTCGCGGTTCGTGGCCGGCGGCAGTAGCGTAAGAGCCAACGCCACAATCCCTTCGCCCGGCGCCTCGTGCTCATTTGCCGCCCGCTGACGGCGCCATGCGTTCGGGTCGCACTGCCTCAAATTTACGCCGACAAGCCCCAACGACATAACGCAGCCGGCCCCCGCCATGATCGTGCGTGGTGCCTTCGTCCACAAGCCATCGAGGAGTAGATTTCTGGTTGTGTGGCGCTTAGGGACGCTCGGCAGCGCCGCGCGGGTCATTTTGTGTTTTTTCAGCTACTCCCGCCGCGACGACGAGCACTCGCAAGGTTCCCTATCTTGGTTGCGCGCGCGGATTTTCAGCGAATTGCGGCTGCAGCTCGGACGAGATTTCCGCCTCTGGCAGGACTCCCGCGCCCGCGGGAAACGGCCTTGTCACAGCTCAAACGGATCCAGTTTTTCGGATGCGACGGCAGATGAGCTGATGAGCTTTTGCACGACTGCGATCGTCCGGGCCGCCGTCTGCAACGCGCCGTTTCCAAGTACATGATCCGACGCCCGTGGTCCGCCATCGCAGAGCTGGCGGACATTCTTGCGTAACCATGCCGATGACATTGCAGCGATCGATCTCTGCATGGTTCAATCATCTCGTCGGCAAGTTCGCTGTTTCAAGCATTGACTTAAACGTAGCTCGCCATCAACTGGTCAACAGTCCTGGCCCAATCCCTCCATGGCGCAGCGAGATAGCTATAGCTGTTCATGACGAAGGCCGGCCCGGCATAAAATTTCTCGTACTGCATGTGCCGGCCTGCGAAGTCAGAACCGAGCAGGTCCCACGCGAGCTTGCTGAGCTTCATGCGATCCTTGGCGGATCGGCCAGGCGTCGACCAGTAGGTCTCGAACTTCTCGTTGAGCGCCGGGTCGCTCAGGACTGACACATCGGCCGGCATTTGGAAGACACCAGCTCCCATCAACTCCCGGATGGTGTCGGCGATGTCGGCGTGATTGTTTGTGCACCAGTGCAGCGCGCCGTAGACATAGCGGCGGTTGGGGGTAAGAAAGCCCGGCACCTGCGCTTCCCCGGCATTGATCTGGCCCATGATCAGGCCTTCGAGCGTGGCCTGCATGGCAGCAAGCCGTCCGAGTGTGAACTGTACCGCCGGGATGTTGTGGACATTGTTCATGTCGGCGAGCTTGCTCGCGATGCCGAGCATCAGGTTGAGCTTCTCCAGGAAACGTATGGTGGCCTGATGGTTGGCCATGGCATGCCCGGGGGTACGCAAGTAAATCGCGCGCGACATTTCGGCGTTGTCGTGACAGAAGACGCGCTCCCAGGGCACGTGCACGTTCTCGAACAGAACCGCGCTGTCGGTCTCGTCGAACCGGGCGGCGAGCGGATTGTCGAACTCGCTCACAGCGTAACGTTCGTAGGGTTTGCGTGACCAGATGCTTACGCCCGGCGCGTTGAGCGGCACCACGCAGGTGATCGATTCCTTCTCCTGTCCGGGCGTGACCGGCTGCAGGTTGCCGCACCAGGTCTCGTGGCAAAAGAGGGATGCCGTGCCGAGCATCTTCAAGCCGTTGATGGTGACGCCTCGGTCGTCTTCGTCGACCACGCGCAAGGTCGGCGTGCGTTGCGGCGCGTCAGCCGACGCGGCACGCCAACCCTGCGGATTGGTCACGGTGTGGGAGCAGAAGATGTCGTTCGCGCGCATGTGGCGGTAGTAGTTGCGGATGTTGTCGCCGAAGCCCCGCCGGATGCGCTCGAACATCGCCGGATCCATCACCAGCCCGCTCACATAACTCGGGAAGTTGTCGGGTCCGCGCCCGAGCAGGCCGTACGTCCAGGACGCGATGCGCCGATGGGTCTCGTACCGGCGCTGTAGGTCTTCAAGTGATTTTGGCAGCAGGAAGTACGTCGAGAACGTGTCTCCGTCCTCCTCGAACGTCATGACATGGCGGTTTTCGGCTGCTCGCTTGCGGTCGTAGATCATTGCGAACGAATGCGCGGCGTTCCGGAATGCTGGGTGCGTAGTCACGTCCTCGACTACTTCGCTGCCAATATAGACACGACGCCCGTCGCGGATGCTCTCAAGGTAGTCTTCTCCACTCATCAGCATTGAGGGTCCTCCCCGCTTGGCCGAACAAGCGCACAGTGGGCTCGCGCGCAATCACCAAAGCAAAACGCATATCGATATTCAAATTGCCCCGGGGCATGGAGGGGCTCTAACGTCTCGGTCGATCCCTATATGTGCGGGCGCATGAGCCCAGCACGTCGCCCACGTTGTCGGACGACACCGTCACATCGCGCTGCCGCTCGGTGTTGCTGCGCTTGGCGGCAGCGATGCGCTCCATGATGGTGAGGCCATCGATGTGATGGCATGAGTGTACGCGCCGTTAAATCTTGCGCGCGGTGACGATGCTCGCGCCTCCGGGAGAGGCGCCGTAATGCACCTCCATATCGGTGAATCCGGCTTGCGCAAGCCAGCTGCGATGCTCGCCTTGCGTATAGGCTTGTCCTGCATCGTAGATGCTGACAAACGCGAGATTGAGCCGGACCGCCGCGGCGGGTGCAAGCCGATTATCCTCGAGCACGTGACCAACGATGATGAGCAAACCTCCCGGCTCGACCGCTGCTCCCACGTTGCGCAAGGCGCTGCGCGCCTGATCCGGTCCCAGAACCTGAATGAGGTTGCGGAGCACCGCCACGTCCGACCGCCCCGGCGGCACGACGCGACAAATATCCCCGTCCACCACCTTGACGCGATCTGCAAGCTTCGCCTCGCTCACCATCGCTCGCGCAATCGGCGCCACTCTCGGCAAGTCGATAATCGTGGCAGTGAGACCAGGACAGCGCTGGCAGGCGGCGATGGCCAGGCCTCCCGAGCCGCCGCCTACATCGAGCAGGCGATGAAACCGTTCGAATTTGTAGGTATTCGCCAACTGCTCTCCGGTGGCGAGCGCGCCGGCATGCAGCCCGCGAAAGAAAGTGCCGAGCTCCTTGTCCGACATGGTTGCGAAGTCATGTTTGACCTGTGGGCCGCCGGCACGGATGGACGGACCCGCGGTGAGCGCCGCGTGCCACAGATCGGAGTACAGCTCGTGCGCGCTCCCCATGTAACCGGGGCGGCCGGCCACGAGGTAGGCATCGGCTTCCGGTGTGTTGGCGAAGCGCTCTCCTTCAACCGTGAGCAGCTCGGCATTGACGAGCGCGTAAAGCAGCAGCCGGAGCTTTTGAGCATCCACTTTAAGGACATCCGCCAGCGCTTGCGCAGTCATCGCCCCGCTGCCGAGCGGCGTGAAGACATCAAGCTGCATTCCCGCCAGCATGGCGAGCGATGGATAGAGCCCATAGACGTGGCGAAAGATCGTGGCTGGCTTGACGTCCGGCGGCATGACGCGATTGTGGATTTGAGGATGAGGCACGGTCAAGCCGTAGTTGGGTCGAGTGCCCTGCGCACAGGTCTGCGCATAAAGTCGCAGAACTGCGCGCGCCTTGCGGCGCAAGATCAATTCATAATCTTGGAGGATATGCTTTTGTACACGAGTTCCGTTTCTTTGTCAAGAACTTTTTTCATTTTTTACTTTTTCATTTTTTTGGCGATTTGTTTGTTGGCTTTGTTGTCGGAATTTTTCGATTGAGATGTTCGACAGAAATTTCTTTGCGCCTTTTTCCGACTTTTGACACGCCTGTAAACGCCTGTAACATCAGGCTCCGGCTTGGATGAGCGGCGACCGGGGACTGAAATCCATGACCCCATTCGACTTTACCCAAGGTGCTCGACCGAACCTACCGGGCGCACAGGAGGCGGGATGACTCAGGAGCTGCTTTATGCGGTCGAGGACAAGATCGCGACCATCACGTTCAACCGGCCGGATCGCATGAATGCGCTCACCCATGAGCTCGAGCGAGAGCTGCACCGGCGTTTCGACGAGGCCGACGCGGACCGCGCGGTTCGGGTCATCATACTCACCGGTGCCGGGCGCGCGTTCTCGGCCGGATACGACCAGGCCGCGACCGGAAAATCCGGCACCCGGCACTCCGACCCGGCGGGAAAATCCCACGCCGAGTACATTGAGTATTGGCAGCGCATGGACGCGACCCGCGTCGGCTATTGGACCCACATGTGGAGTCTGGGAAAGCCGATCATCGCCGCCGTCAATGGCTGGTGCATGGGTGGTGGCTTCTGGTACCAGCTCGCAGCCGACATCACGATTGCGTCGGAGGAGGCGGTGTTCGCGCAACCCGAAGTGCGCCACATCTCCAACACGACTTTCCTGTTCGGCGCCTTATGCGGATGGAAGGCGGCGAACCGCTGGGCGCTCACGGGCGACCATTTCGACGCGCACGAAGCGTTGCGCATCGGCATGGTCAACGAGGTCGTGCCCGCCGACCAGTTGATGGACACGGCGCGCGCACTTGCCAAACGCATCGCGTTGGTGCCGGAGCCGTCGGTGCGGCTCAACAAGGCGGTCACCATGCTCGGCATGCAGGCCGCCGGCGTCTATTCCGGGCTCCTGCTCGAAGGCTCGCTGGGCACGCTTGCCCACGCATCGCACAACGAGTTTCGCGAGCAGCTTCTGGAGGCGCAGCGCAGCGGTGGTCTCAAGGCCTATCTCGAAATGCGCGACGGCCCGTTCCAGCCCGAGCCCATGGGCCCGCGTTCCGCCAAACGGCGAAAGAAGTCGTAGGCAAGCGCAAGCGTTACACCTCTTCACTCTTCACCCCACGATTCGCCGGCGCGCCATGGGGTAATGGGTGTCGCGGCCGGAGAAGGCCGGAAATTGCCGGAAATGCGCGCGCAGCTCATGGCGCAGCGGTGACGTCATCGCCTCGTTGAAATGATCGACGTGGTCGAAGACGACTTCATTGCCCAACATGTAATCGGCAGGAGGCACCCCGGCGGCATGTTTCCACGCAAGCGGGAGATAGCACATGACATTGCGGATTGCCGGCAGGCGGGCGAGCAGCGGGGGATGCGTTTCGATGTAGTGGCGCACGAACAGCGCCTCGTCGTCGGCGGGGCGATGATAACGCACCACGTAGGAGAACGGGGCATGCAGCGGCGCCGGCGCATCCACGCCCGCAACGGGATGATCGCTGCGCTGCATGGCTGTGCAGGTGAGCACGCGTTTGCCGAGAGCGGCGAGCGTCACGATGAAACGTTTGGCGCCGGTGGCGCGCTCCAGCGCCTCCAACGAGGGGAATGCGAGCATGGCCAGCCATGCCGGCGCAGGGCCGTCCTGCACATAGGGGTCCTCGGCCTGCACAGTCGCCGGTGTATAGAGGTCGAATGAGACAAGCTCCGGCAAGCCCGCCCAAGGCTCTATGGCCTGCGGGGCGTGCTCGACCGACCCGGACGAGGAGCCCGGTGCGGCGATGGCCACTTCACACACGGTGTTCATTCACGCGGCTCCGTGGTCTAACCTGGATGCAGGACGACGTGCATGCCTTATAATTGCGAAATCCCCTACGGCGCCTATTGGAGCACTCCCTTTGCGCGCTGGCAGGGAGCTTTTGCCACGCTCCATTCGCTGGAATTTGCGGCCTACACCCTCAAGCGCGAGCTTGATCGGCGCAACATCCCCGGCGAGACAATCGATCATGGGGTGCTCGGTGTCACGGTGCCGCAGAAATCCTCGTTCTACGGGCTGCCGTGGCTCGCCGGCATGGCAGGCCTTTCGCAACTGCGCGGACCCACAGTCATGCAGGCTTGCGCCACCGGCGCACGTGCGCTCCTCGCAGCCGCCCAGGAGGTGGATGCCGGCCTGAGCACAGCGTCCGTCGCCATCACCTGCGACCGCACCTCGAACGGACCCCACATCTATTATCCGAACCCGCGCGCGCCCGGCGGTACGGGATCCCATGAAGATTGGGTGCTCGACAATTTCAACAGTGATCCGCTCGGCAAGCATGCCATGATCCGGACGGCGGAGAACGTCGCGGCCAAGCATCAGATCACGACCTCGGAGCAGCACGATGTGGTGCTCCGGCGCGAGGCGCAATACCGCGCAGCGCTGGCGAACAATTGTGCGTTCCAGAAACGCTATATGACGCTTCCGTTCGAAGTGCCGGACGCATCCTTTCGCAAAACCACGGGGACGCTCACGTCCGACGAAGGCATCAATTCGTCCACCTCCGAAGGCCTCGCCAAACTCAAGCCCGTCATTGACGGCGGAAGCGTCACCTTCGGCGGCCAAACCCACCCCGCCGACGGCAACAGCGCAATCATCGTGACAATGCCGGACAAGGCCAGAGAGCTCAGCCGTGATTCCAATCTCTGCATCCGGCTGCACGGCTTCGGCTCCGCGCGCTGCAAGCTTGCCTACATGCCGGAAGCGCCTTTGCCGGCGGCGCAGCGCGCTCTCGATCAGGCCGGGCTTGCCATCGACCGCATGGACGCGATCAAAACTCACAATCCGTTCGCCGTGAATGACATCCTGTTCTCTCGCCAGACCGGAGTGCCGGTCGAGCGTATGAACAATTACGGCTGCTCGCTGGTATGGGGGCACCCGCAGGCGCCCACGGGCACGCGCGCCATCATCGAGCTGATCGAGGAGCTCGCGCTGCGGGGCGGCGGCTACGGCCTGTTCACGGGCTGCGCGGCCGGCGATACCGCCATGGCGGTGGTGCTGGAAGTCACCGACCGCGGGTGAGCCGGTCGATGGGCCTGAAAATCGGGATTGATGTCGGCGGCACGTTCACGGATTTCATCGTCGCCGGTCTCGGCGCCCAACCGATCATTCACAAGGCGCTCTCAACACCCGAGGATCCGTCGATTGCAGTGCTTGCGGGCATGCGGGAGCTTGCCGCCCGGCTGGACCCGCCGCGCCCATTCGCCGAGTTCATCGGCTCGATCGCTACCATCGTGCACGGAACAACGGTCGCGACGAACGCAACGCTCACGCATACGGGTGCGCGCTCGGCACTCCTTACAACTCGCGGGGTGCGCGACGCGCTGGAAATGCGCCGCGGCATTCGCGAGCGGCAATACGACAACCGCTACACCAATGTGAAGCCGCTGGTGCCGCGCTATCTGCGCATTGGGGTCGGCGGGCGGCTTGACCGCAATGGCGCCGAACTCGAGCCGCTCTCGCTCGATGACATCGCCCGCGCGATCGCGCTGTTCCGGGAGGAAAAGGTCGAGGCAGTTTCGATCTGCTTCATGAACGCGTTCGCGAACGGCGCACACGAACAGGCGGCAGCCGAGCTGGTCCGGCGCGAATTGCCGGACGCTTATCTGACCGTCTCCGCCGATCTCCTGCCGTCGATTCGCTTCTACGAGCGCGTGAGCACGACCGCGCTGAATTCCTATGTCGGGCCGAAGCTCAATCATTATCTCGACCAACTCGTCGCGCGGCTGCATGGCGCCGGCTTTCGCGGCATTCTTCTCATCATGCAGTCGAACGGGGGCGTGATCTCGCCACAGCTCGCGCGCGAAAAAGCAGCCCTGACGCTTTTGTCAGGACCGGCGGGCGGACCCGGCGCCGGCCTGTTCTTTGCCAAGGGCATCGGCACCGACCGCTGCATCACCACCGACATGGGCGGAACGAGCTTTGAAGCATCCGTCGCGATCGGACAGCCTGGCACCATCAGCGACGGCGCGATTGCGCGGCACAAGATCGCACTGCCCATGCTCGATATCCACACCATCGGCGCAGGCGGCGGCTCGATCGCCTGGCTCGATGAGGGCGGATTGCTCCGCGTCGGACCGCAAAGTGCGGGCGCGGCGCCGGGGCCGGCCTGCTATGCCAAAGGCGGCAAGCTGCCAACCACCACCGATGCCAATCTCGTGCTCGGCTATCTCGATCCGGATTATTTCGCCGGCGGCAGCATGCGGCTCGATCGCGCAGCGGCCGAGCGCGCCCTTGACACGCAAATCGCGACGCCGATGGGACTGACCGTCGAACATGCAGCCGCCGGCATCTACCGCGTCGCCTGCAACAACATGGCCCAGGGCGTGCGCGAGGTGACCATCAAGCGCGGCTATGATCCGCGCGAGTTTGCTTTCATTGCAGCTGGCGGCGCCGGACCGATGCATTCGTGCCTGATCTGCAGCGAGCTCGAAATTCCCGTACAGATTGTACCTGCCTGTGCTTCCGTCATGTGCGCCTATGGCATGCTGCTCTCCGAGTTGCAGCACGATTTTGTGCGCACCTTCATCGCCCGTCTGCAATCGCTCGATTGGGAACGCCTCGCTAGCGTTCTTGGCGACATGCGGCGCGAGGGCGATCGCCTGCTTGATCAGGAGCAGGTGTCGAAGGACCGGCGCCGCAACCGCATCCGCTTTGATTGCCGGTACACCAAGCAATACCATGAGGTCTCTTTCGAGGTCTCCGACGCGGCAATCAAAGAACGCGACGGCGAGACCATCGCGCGCGCATTCCACGCGGAGCACGACCGGCTTTACGGATACAGCCTGGAAGCAGAGCGGATTCCGATTGAGATCATCAATGTCCGCCTGCAAGCAATCGGTGCGACCGAGGCGGCGCCTTACCCGGTGGAGCGGCATAGCGGCACAGATGCGAGTGCCGCCCGCAAGAACAGGCGCTCGGCCTATGTCCCGGAAACCGCATCATTCGAGACCATCCAGGTGTACGACGGCGCTCGCTTGCGCTGCGGCAACATGATCGCGGGGCCGGCGATCATCGAGACCGCGACCACGGCCGTGCTTGTAACGCAAAGTTACGATTGCGTGCTCGATCGCTACCGATCGTTCGTCCTTTATCGTAAAGGAAGCGAGGATCTCGTGCGCAATTGCTTCGAACGACGAGCCGAGCTGGTCGCGCCATGACTATCGATCCCATCCTGCTCTCGGTCTATGCGCGTACATTCCGCGCCATCACCGACGAGATGTCGCTCTCCATGGAGCGCGCAACCCGCTCGCCCATCCTGTGCGAGGCCAAGGACTACGTGACCGGCCTCTATGATGCCGAAGGCCGCATGCTCGAGCAGACCGAGAACCTGCCCATCCTCGCTTTCTCGCTGGCTCCGGTGTGCAAATACATCCGCAATTATTTCGGCGACGACATCCATCCCGGAGACGTGATCTTTCACAACGACGTCTTCTCCATGGGCAACCAGAACAACGATGTCGCCGTCTACAAGCCCATCTTCCTTCAGGATGAACTCGTCGCGTGGGCCGCAGTGAAGGGACACCAGGCCGATATCGGCGGCGCAGTCGCCGGCGGCTACAATCCGAACGCGGTGGAAGTCTGGCAGGAGGCGCTGCGGATACCCCCGGTCAAGGTCTACGAGAAGGGAAAACTGCGCAAGGACGTTTGGGATCTTATCTTCGCGAACATCCGCTTCGATATCGTTCAGCACGACATGAAAGCGGAGATCGGCGCCTGCCGGGTGGGCGAGCGAAGAATGCTGGCGCTCTTGGAGAAATACGGGCGCGCAAGCTTCGAGGCACATAAGGGGGCGCTGTTCGAGGCGACCCGCAAAATGATGGAGAGCGAGATCGCGACCATTCCGAGCGGGATCTACAAGGGAGAGGCGCGGGTCTATTACGATGGCCGCCACGAAGGCTCGATCTTCACCATTCGCGTCACCATCACGGTGAGTGACAGGCACATCAGGTTCGATTACTCGAAGACCGATCCGCAGACCAACGGCTTCGTCAACGGCACCTTCAGTTCGAGCGCGTCGGCGACCGTGCTCACCCTGTTGCAGATGGTCAATCCCGATATTCCACACAACGAGGGCATGATTGCGCCGATCGAGATCGTCATCCCGCAGGGCACCATCCTCAACGCGGCCTATCCCAAGGCCACGACTTTCGGCAACCATTTGTGCCCGCCCAATGCCGAAGCCATTCAGCGCGCGCTCGCCCCGGTCATGCCGGATCGTGTGACTGCGGGATGGAATAACCTCCTCTGCTCGCTGACGACCGGCCTCGACCGGGAGAAAAACGAGCGCTACGTCGATATAGGTTTCATGGGCCTCAAAGGCGGCTCCGGCGCTTTGCGGGGGACTGACGGCTATGACCACATCGGCATGATCGATGCGTCGGGCGGCGTGCTCGACCAGGATTACGAGATGTTCGAACAGCAAACGCCGCACCGCCTGATCAAACACGAGCTGCTGATCGATTCCGCCGGCGCCGGTCAATGGCGCGGTGGCTTGGGCGTGGAGACGATTTTCGAGATCGGCTCGGATGATACTCAGGTGGTGACGTTCGGCGATGGCGACTTCGAGCCGGCTTTCGGCCTGTTTGGGGGCGCCAGCGGCTCGCTCAATTTCATCCGCCTCACCTATCCGGATGGCAAAGTGATCACGCCAAGGAACAAGGATCTGATCGCGGCCGTGCCGCGCGGCACCATCTATCACCAGCAGGCGGGCGGCGGCGGGGGCTACGGCGATCCGAAAAAGCGTGACCGCGCCAAGCTGATGGACGAAGTGCGCGACGGCCTCATTTCCCCGGCAGCCGCCCGTGATCGCTACGGTGTCTGGTGAGGGCTGTGACACCGCGCACCGTACTCAGCCTCGAACAGGCGCTGTCGTTGCCGTCCGCAACGCTGCGGTTCGCGCAGCTGGGATGGCGCGTGATCCGCATCGAGGCAACAAAGAGCGATGGCGGGCTTCCCGGCGATCCCAATCGTTATATCGGCAGCCGCGTCGCTGACCATGACCGGCGCAGCTATTTCATCGCGCCCAATGTCGGCAAGGAGGCGATTGCGCTCAATCTCAAGCATCCGCGCGGCCAGGAGCTACTGCGCCGCCTGATCACGGCGCTTCCTGTCGATGTCTTCTGCTGCAACACTTTGCCCTCCCGCTACGGATCCCTCGGGATCGGCTACGATACGCTGTCCGCGGTGAAGCCCGACTTGATCTGGGCCGGGATTTCGGCCATGGGCCCCGACTATCCCGACGTGCCGGGTTATGACCCCGTGATTCAGGCCATGTGCGGCTATATGGAAGTGACCGGCGATCCCGCGGGAGCACCGACCCAGATGGGCCTGCCGGTCATCGATCTCAAAGCAGGCGATGAAGTCTATGCCAATGTGATGCTGGCGCTGCTCGAGCGCAGCGAGACCGGCCGCGGCAAGGCGATTCACGTTTCCATGCTGCAGGCGGCGGCATCCTGGCTGATCACGGTATTGCCGCTGATCGATTTTGATTGTGAGCCCGGCGAGATCACGCGCTCCGGCAATGAGCATCGCAAATTCATTCCGACCAACGTCTATCCCGCCAAGGATGGATTCGTTTACATGGCGATCGGCAGCGACGTGCAATGGCGCCGGCTCACCGCCGTGCCGAAATTCGCCCCGGTCGCGAATGGGGTCCGGCTGACCAACGAGGGCCGGCACAAGGAGCGAAAACAGATCCATCGTGATATGGCTGCGGTGACGAGCCTTCACTGCGTCGATGAGCTGCTCGCGGACTTGCGCTCGGCGACCATCCCCGCGACCCGCATCTTCGATATTGCCCAGGTGCGCGAATTGCCGCAGTTGAAGGAACGGCTCACGCGAACCACCATGCCGGACGGAAAGCCGGTGCTCATGCAACCGATGGCGGTCGATACCGACGCTGCGAAATGCGAGCTTGCGTTCCCGCCGAGATATGGCGCTGATACCAGACGCGTGCTTGCGCAGGCGGGCTGTGGGCCGGCCGAAATCGACGCCATGGCCGCAGCAGGCATCGTGGCCTGCGCGGATCCTGCTTGAACGCGAGGGAAACACCATGAAGCTGTTATTGACGGTGGCATTCGCCCTTTTGAGCGCGTGCGGGGCAAGCGCACAGGAGATCACGATCGGTCTCACCATGGGAGCAACGGGGCCCGGGGCTTCGCTCGGCATTCACTACAAGAACGCTTTTCAACTGATGCCGAAGACGATCGCCGGCTCGCCCGTGAAGTTCATCATCTACGAAGACAAGACCGACGCCACCGAGGCCGCCAAAAACGCGCGCAAGCTCATCAGCGAGGACAAGGTCGACGCGGTCATGGGCTCGGTTTCGGTGCCATCGACCACGCAGATCGCTCAGATCGCGACCGAGCTCAAGACGCCGCTGCTTGCCCTCTCGCCCGTCGCGCTTTCGCCCGACAAGCTGGAATGGGTGTTCGTCGTGCCGCAGCCCACCCCGCTGATGATGAGCGCGGTGGTCGAGCATATGAAGGCGCACGGCATCAAAACGGTGGGCTATATCGGTTTCTCCGATTCGTGGGGCGATCTCGTCCTGGCTGCAACGGAGAAGGAAGGGGGACCCGCCGGCATCCAGGTCGTGACCAACGAACGCTACGGACGTGCCGACACCAGCGTGACCGGCCAGGTGCTCAAGGTGCTTGCAGCAAATCCGGATGCGATTGTTGTCGGCGGGTCAGGGACGGGAGGCGCGCTGCCCCACGTCGCTTTCGTCGAGCGCGGCTACAAGAAGCAGATCTATCACAATCATGGAACGGTGAACCGCGAGTTCATCAAGGTGGGCGGGAAGGCGGTCGAGGGCGCGATTGCGCCCACCGGCCCGCTTATCGTGCCGGAGGACTTGCCGGACGACAATCCGATCAAGCCGGTCGCGCTCGATTTCACCAGGCGTTACGAGCAGACCTTCGGCGAAGGCAGCCGCAACGCGTTTGCCGGCTACAGCTATGACGCCTTCCTGCTGCTCAATGCCGCCGTTCCTGCGGCGCTGCAGAAGGCAAAGCCCGGTACACCGGAATTTCGAAAGGCGCTGCGGGACGCGCTTGAAAACGTCCACAACGTGGTGGGCACCCACGGCATCTACAGCATGAGCCCGAAAGACCACTCCGGCCTCGACAGCCGCGCGCGCGTGCTAGTGCATGTCGACAACGGCACCTGGCGCCTGCTGAAATAGCGAAGACTAGGCAACGCGCTCCATCCCTCCCCCGAAGGGCGACGGCCTGATCTGCCCTCGAGTTCGCCCGCACCGCTGTATGCGCCTGGTTGATTTAAGTCAAAGCGCGAACGCAACTTCGGTTTCAATCATCCTTGGTCCGTCCGGCCTGCAATGCCAGCGGCGCGCCGCGGCGCGCTGAGGGGAAGAATGCCGATGACCGGCAAGAAAGAATGTCCGCCAGTTGCGCAGCACGAGCTGCCGACGGCTTACTTCGTACCGCGCGCGCTCGATGAAGCGGCCCAGCTGCTGCGCGCCGGCAATGTGACTATTTTCGCCGGCGGAACCGACGTGATGCCGCAGAGCAAGACCGAGCGCATTCGTTTTCAGCCCGCCCTCATGAACATCCGCCGGATTTCGGAACTGCATGGGATCAGCGAGGCCGACGGCGTCGTGCGTCTCGGCGCGCTCACGACCATAACCGAGCTGCTGGAGAGCTCCCTGGTGCGAGCGCGCTTCAATGCACTGTGGCAGGCCTGCGATCATTTCGCGAGCGACCAGCTGCGGAATGCCGCGACCATCGGCGGCAATATCTGTAATGCCTCCCCGGCCGGCGATACGCTCGTCCCGCTCTTGATCTTCAACGCCCGCGTGCTCCTGGCCAGCAAGCCAAATGGCGCGCTGATGACGCGGTCGGTAGCGCTTGCTGAGTTCTTCGACGGGCCCGGCCGCACCAAGCGCGCTGCCAATGAATTGCTCGTCGCGATTGAGATCCCGCTGCCGCCGGCGAACTTTGTGAGTGAATTCTACAAGTTCGGCGTGCGTCCCGCGCTTGATATCGCGGCGATTTCGATCGGGTTCGGTGCCGCACGCGTGAAAGATACATTTGTCGACGTGCGACTGGCCTTTGGTGCCGTGGCATCCACGCCCATTCGAGCGCCGAAAACCGAGGCCGCTCTTGACGGCAAGATACTTGCGGCGGCACTCGACGCGGCGCTCGATGTCGCAGAGGCCGAGATTCACCCGATCTCCGATATCCGCGCGTCCGCGTGGTATCGGCGCGAGCTCGTCCGCAACATGCTGCGAAGGATGCTGGAACATGTCGGCGAACGTTGATATCGAGTTCAGGCTCAATGGCGTTGCAACGCGCACCAAGGTTCCTGCAGTGATGAGCGTGCTTGACATGCTGCGCGAGCTGCTTGGGCTGACTGGCACGAAATACGGCTGCGGCGAGGGCGAATGTGGTGCCTGCACGGTCATTGTCGATGGCCTGTCAATCAATTCATGCCTGATGTTCGCCGCCGATTGCGATGGCCGCGAGGTCGTAACGATCGAAGGGCTTGCCTCTGATCTGGCTGCCGACCGGCTGAAGAAGAGCTTCGTCGAGCATGGCGCCGTGCAATGTGGTTTCTGCACTCCGGGCTTCGTGATGCAGGCGCATCATCTGCTCGGTAAGCACCGCCACCTTGACGAGCGCGAAATTCGCAGGGGCATCGAGGGCAACCTTTGCCGCTGCACCGGCTACAAGAAGATCATCGAGGCGATCGCCGAAACGGGCGCCGTCGCGAGCTGAGGAGAATTCCATGGGCGCGATGGAAAAGGTCACGGAAGGGTCGTTGATCGGCAAGCGCATTCCAAAGAAAGACGCGCCTGAGAAGGCGAGCGGCAAGACGCGGTACATCCACGACACCAATCTTTCCGGTCAATTGCACGCGAAGATTCTACGCTCGGCGCATGTGCACGCAAGGATCAAGTCGATCGACACGAGCGCGGCGCGGGCGATGCCTGGTGTGCATGCTGTCATCACCGCCGCCGATGTCACTCAGCGCCCGATCGGCGTGGCCAAGGATCACCTGCCGCTCAAGAGCGGCGTGGTGCGCAGCATGCGCGACGAGATCGCGGCGGTCGCCGCGGAAACCGAAGAGATCGCGAATTCAGCGCTCAAGTTGATCAAGGTCGATTACGAGCCGCTGCCGATTGTCGCGAGCGCGGAAGCCGCGATGAAGCCGGGCGCGCCGCTGCTGCACGGAGAGGATTTGATCGTGCCCGGGCCGGACGGCAAACCGCTAGTCGCGCACAAGGCATCGCTCGACAACATTGCCATGGTTTTCAGCTACACGCAGGGTGACCTCGCCAAGGGTGAGGCCGCGGCCGACGTCATCGTCGAGGATGTTTTCCAGCTTCACTACGTGACCCATTGCTGCATGGGCGTCTCCGGCGTGATTGCCGAGTTTGATGCGAGCGAGAATCTCATCCTTTACTCCAACACCCAGGTTCCCTTCCTTCACAAGCGTGAATTCGCCGATCTGCTGGGCGTGGATGCCGGTCGCATCCGCATCATTCAACCACCGATCGGTGGTGGTTTCGGCTCGAAGCTCGACATCTATCCTTTCGAGCCGATCGCGATTTTTCTCGCCAAGGTCACCAAACGTCCAATCAAGCTCGTTTTCTCCCGGGAGGAGGAGTTCATTGCATCCCCCACGCGCCAACCCGTCTTGCTCAAGCTGCGCTCGGGATGCACCCGCGACGGCATCCTAGCGTTCCGTGACGTCGAAACCGTGCACGACAATGGAGCCTATACGTCATGGGGTGCGACGACGCCATTCGTCATGATGCAGACGATCTCGTCGCTCTACCGCGTTCCCAATTGCAACTACCGCACGCGCGCCGTCTACTCCAACAATCCATATGCCGGCTCGTTCCGCGGCTACGGCAATCTGCAGGCGACTTTCGCGGTGGAAGCGCATATGGACAGGCTGGCGGAAGCGATCGGGATGGATGCGCTCGAGTTCCGGTTGAAGAACGCGCAGCTGCCGGGAGAGGTCACGCCGCAGGGGATGCATTTCAACTCGTGCGGCTTTCAGGACTGCTTGCGCGTCGCGGCCGAGCGCAGCGACTATCAGCGCAAGCATCGCGAATACTGCGTCAAATGGAGTGATGGCAGTCCGATCAAACGCGGCATCGGCATGGCCTCGATGCTGCACGTCGGGGGCGGAGCTAAGATTTATCCCTCCGATGGTTGCGGCACGATCCTCAAAATCGACGACTTTGCCCACGTGACGCTGCTCACCGGCGCCTCCGAAATCGGCCAAGGTTCCGAGACTGTGCTCGCACAGCTGGTGTGCGAGGAGCTGGGGCTACCGCTCTCGGCGGTCTCGGTCGTCAACAATGATACCGACATCACCCCGTGGGACGTAGGCGTGCACGCCTCGCGCACGACCTTCATCGCGGGCAATTCGGCGCTCGGTGCGGCGCGCAAGGCGAAAGACAAGATCCTTGCCGCCGCCGCTGCAAAATTCGCGCAGTCCGCAGAAGCGCTCGATCTGCGCGCGGGCTGCGTCGTCGAAAAGGCAAGCGGCAAGAAGCTTATTGAAATCAGCAAGCTGATCCGCTCGCTTCACTTCTCCGATAAGGCCGAGCTGGTCATGACCAGCTACTATTACGAACCGCCGAGCAAGCACCAGGACCGCGAGTTCCGCGGCGATGTCTCCGCCGCCTATGCGTGGGCGACGCAAGTGGCCGAGGTGGAGGTCGACACCCAGACCGGCATCGTGAAGCTCGTGAAGGTCACTGGCGCACACGACGTCGGCCGCGTGCTTAATCGGCTCGGCATCGAAGGTCAGATCGAGGGCGGCATCGTCATGGGGCAGGGTTACGCGCTAACCGAGAACCTGATAATCAAGGATGGGCTCGTGGGTAATCCCAATTTCCGCGACTACAAGCTCGTCACCGCACCGGAAATTCCCGAGATGGACGTGGCGTTCATTGAAACGATGGATGGAGAGGGCCCGCAAGGCGCAAAGGGCGTCGGCGAGGCGCCGGCGATCTGTGTCGCCGCCGCTGTCGGCAATGCGATCTATAATGCGACCGGCGTGCGCATCACGGCTTTGCCTTTCACGCCCGAGAATGTCTACCGCGCGCTGCACTCGAATTCGCAACCACCTGTTTGGATCCACGCCACATGAAATCCCGCACTGCGCTCAGCCTGGAGCAAGCGCTGTCCTTGCCTTCGGCGACACTGCGATTCTGAGTCGGATCTATCCGACTTCGGCCAGCTTACAGCCGAGCTCGGGTAAAGCCGCGTTCGGATGGGGCGAGGGCGCGTACGGCCCCAGTTGTGCACAGAGGGACAGGCGCACCGATGAACCTCGCGATTGCGCTGTGGCTCTCGCAGGACGCGGTAACCAACGGAGCGATCTACGCGCTCCTCGCCCTTGGTCTTATCGTTGTTTACACGGTCACCCGCGTCATTCTGGTCCCGCAGGGCGAGTTCATCTCCTATGCGGCGCTCTCGCTTGCCACGCTGCAGGCGGGCGTGGTGCCGGGAACGGTGTACCTCCTCATCATTGCCGGGCTTGCGGTCGCCGTCCTCGACGGCATTGCTCTGCTACAACGGCGCGGCCGACGCACGAACCCCTCCCGTCATTCCGGGGCGCCGCGCAGCGGCGAACCCGGAATCAATAATCCTGGACCGGGGTTATGGATTCCGGGCTCTCGGCCTTCGGCCTCGCCCCGGAATGGCGCCGCGACGGCGCGTGGCCTCGCCACCATTCTGCTGTGGAACGTGCTCGTGCCACTCCTCGTTGCCGCCGCTGCCTGGTGGTCGGCGTCGCGCCCCCTTGACCTTGCGTTGCAGGTGCTCGTCACGCTCGCGATCGTCACCCCAATGGGGCCGATGCTCTATCGGCTTGCGTTCCAGCCGCTCGCGAATGCTTCGATCCTCGTGCTGCTGATTGTCGCGGTTGCAGTTCACTACATGATGACCGGCCTCGGCCTCGTCTTTTTCGGCGGTGAAGGGCTGCGCTCGCAGATGTTTCCGAGCCTGACGTTTCAGCTCGGGATTCTCAGCATCACAGGGCAAAGCGTCGCGGTGGTAATCACTGCCGTGGCGCTGATCCTGGTCCTGGCGGTGCTGTTCGGGCGAACGATCTATGGCAAGGCGCTGCGCGCCACCGCGATCAATCGGATCGGCGCGCGCCTCGTCGGGATCTCGGCCGAATTCTCCGGCCGGCTCGCCTTCACCTTGGCGGCCCTCATCGGCGCGGTTTCCGGCATTTTGATCTCGCCCATCACGACGATCTATTACGACACTGGCTTCCTCATCAGCTTGAAGGGATTCGTCGGTGCCATTATCGGCGGCATGACGAGCTATCCCGCTGCTGCGATTGGTGCAGTCATGGTCGGGTTTCTCGAAATCTTTCTCTTCGTTCTGGGCGAGCGCCTTCAAGGAATCGATCGTCTTCACGCTGATCATTCCGGTTCTGCTCTGGCGCTCGCTTACGGCGCGGCGCATCGAAGAGGACGAGGAGCCGTGAGCCGCCGCGTGCTGACACTCGCAGCCGTGCTGCTCCTGCTCGCTGCTCCGCTCGTTCTGCCGGAATTCTATGTAACGCTTCTCAATTACATCGGGCTGTCCAGCATCGTCGCGCTTGGCCTTGTGCTGTTGACCGGCGTTGGCGGACAGACCTCTTTCGGACAGGCAGCCTTTGTGGGGATCGGGGCCTATACCACGGCGCTGCTCGCGACCCGCTACGGCATCTCCCCCTGGCTCACCTTGCCGGCCGGTATCGCATTGACCATTGTGGTCGCGCTTTTTCTCGGCTTCATCACCTTGCGCCTATCCGGTCATTACCTGCCGCTCGCGACCATCGCCTGGGGCATTGCGATCTACTACCTGCTCGGCAACCTGGAACTGCTGGGAAAATATTCCGGCATTGCCGAAATCCCTCCGCTTACGTTGTTTGGCGTCGCGCTCGCAGACGGCCGTGCGTTCTATTATCTGATCTGGCCGGTCGCGCTGCTCGCCTTGTTTGCGGTGAGCAATCTGCTCGATTCGCGCTGTGGGCGCGCCATCCGCGCGCTCAAGGGGCGCACGGCCATGGCCGAGTGTTTCGGCGTGAACACGGCGCGGCTCAAGATCGTCATCTTCGTCTATGCGGCGGTTTTAGCGGCGCTGTCGGGCTGGCTCTATGCGCATTTTCTGCGCTTCGTGAGCCCGCAGCCGTTCGGCGTAAACGCGAGCATCGACTATCTGTTCATGGCGGTGATCGGCGGCTCGACCGAGGTCTGGGGCGCAGTGATCGGAGCCGCCTTGCTCACTTTTCTGAAGGAGTGGCTCAAGGACGTGCTGCCGAAGCTGATGTACCAGAGCGGCAATTTCGAGATCATCGTGTTCGGCCTGCTTGTGGTCGTCATGCTACATCGGGCGCGCGATGGGCTGGTCCCGTATTTTGCCAGACTCGTTCCGCAAGACCGCAAACGCATGTTGCCGGCCACAGCCAAATCGCCGCCGGCGCGAGTGCAGCCGCAGCAGGGCGAGCCGCTCCTTGAACTGCGGCGGGTTGGCAAACGGTTCGAGGCTTTGGCAGCAGTGCAGGAACTGTCGTTTGACATGCGCGCGGGCGAGATACTTGGACTGATTGGCCCCAACGGCGCCGGCAAAAGCACCGTCTTCAATCTCGTCACCGGGGTGCTGCCGGCCGACGAAGGCAAAATCGTTTTTCGCGGCGAGCGCATCGAGCATCTCGCGGGCCGCGATATCGCGCGGCGCGGCATCGCCCGCACCTTTCAGCACGTCAACGTTCTTGCCGCCCGCACCGTGCTGGAGAACGTTGCGCTCGGGAGCCATCTGCGCGGGCACGCGGGCGTGTTGGCGGCGACGCTGCGCTTCGACCGTGCGGAAGAAGCGCGCTTGCGCCATGAGGCTGTGCGCCGGCTCGAAGCCGTCGGACTGCACGGGCATGTTTTCGATGCTGCCAGCACGTTGCCGCTCGGCTCCCAGCGCCTGCTCGAGGTTGCGCGCGCGCTGTGCGCCGACCCGGTTCTGTTGCTGCTCGACGAGCCGGCGGCCGGATTGCGCCATCTCGAAAAGCAGGCACTCGGCGATCTCATCCGCTCGCTGCGGGGATCCGGGCTCAGCATTCTCCTGGTCGAGCATGACATGGACTTCATCATGGGGCTGGTCGATCGTGTCGTCGTGATGAATTTCGGCGAAAAGCTCGCGGAGGGCTCGCCGCGCGAGATCGGCACCAATCCCGTCGTGCTCGAAGCCTATCTCGGGAGCGTCGCATGAGCGGCCTCCACGTGCGCGGGCTTTCGGCCGGCTACGGCAAGGTCGAAGTGCTGCACGGGCTCGATCTCGATGTCGGCAGGGGCATGATCGTGACCGTCATCGGTCCGAACGGCGCCGGCAAGACGACGCTGCTATCGGCACTCATGGGGCTCATTCCGGCGCAGGGCTCGGTCCATTATGGCGATGAGGATCTCTCCGGGCTGCCCACCGAGGCCCGCGTTCCGCGGCTTTGTCTCGTCCCGGAGCGGCGCGAGCTGTTCGGCGAGCTTTGTGTGGAAGACAATCTTCTGCTCGGCGCTTTTGCCCGCCTCCGCCGCACCCCCACCCTATCCCTCCCCCGCTTGCGGGGGAGGGTATAGGGAGGGGGCTGAGCGTGACGTGCAGCGCGACATGGCGTCGGTCTACGAGCGGTTTCCTCGCCTGCAGGAACGCCGGCGCCAGCTCGCAGCCACGCTTTCCGGCGGCGAACGACAGATGCTTGCACTCGGCCGCGCTTTGATGGCGCGGCCCGTGCTGCTGATGCTCGATGAGCCAAGCCTCGGACTCGCGCCCAAGATTGTTCGCGACATTTTTCATGTGATTGCCGAGCTCAGGTCGGCTGGGGTTGCAATCCTGCTGGTCGAGCAGAATGCCCGCGCCGCTTTGCAGATTGCCGATTACGGCTATGTGCTGGAGATGGGCGAGCTGGTGCTGCAAGGAGGAGCCGCGGAGCTCGCGGCGAGCCCGCGCGTGGTGGAGACCTATCTCGGACTGACGGTAGGCGCGCGGTAAGCGGTTGCGCGCGACCGCGATGGGGAAATGGTGCTGCCTCACCGAAATCCGCCGGACGTGCAGACGTCGTCCGCATTGGTCAGCGTTCCCGTCTGATCAACGAGGTCGCAGACGATAACGGTGGAAGGCGACCTCGATGTGCTCGAGCTGGAAGGCCGTGCGACGATGGCTTGCGAGCTTGATCCCGTCGAGGTCGAGCCGGTTGCGCCAAGCGTCGTCGCTGCTCCCGGCGCGCCGAGAACTGTCGAGCTTGTCGACGAGGAGGAGCTCGTTTGCGCTCCGAAGACGAGCGCCACCAACAGGAGAAAGATCGTTCTTGCCATTGCCGGCCTCCGGTTCACTCTAAGTGCGCTTTCCGAAAAAATACAACCACAATTTGCATCCGTCATTTTACTCGCGTTTGCCACCTGTAATAACAGGAGTTTACAGGAACGGGCGTGGGCCTGTATTTTTCCTGTTATTTACAGGGAATACAGGCGCGGAGCGGCGAAAGGAGCGTTTCGGCGCCTGCATTTAAGTCATAGCTCAGGAACACTCTTGGGTTCGTTTTGAAAAGAGCCTGCTCCGCTCGATGTCAGGGCTTCTCCGCGAGAAGCATCACCGCTATTCTCGACGGCATGATGCGAGAATTACTCACGGTTCCTTCGCGCGCTTTTTCAATTCAGCAAACGCGCGGCCGGCGAGGCGGCCGAGTTTGGTCGCCGCAGAGTCGAGCTCCTCAGCGTGATCGGCGCGGCCCGCCTCGAATGCGGTGAACCAGCGGCGGAAGCGGGCGAGTTGATCCGGCGGCAGCTTGGCAACCGCCTCGGCGATTTCTTCGACTCTCATTTTCATGTGGCACAGTATAGCAGGGCTGAGGCTTGGTTGAGCGACGGAAAGGATTGGGCGCCCGCCGCGCACGCCCCCCTGCAAGTGCTGTAGCCCGCATCAGCCAGCGACATGCGGGAGAAATTGCTACCGGATATCGCTTCGCTCATCCGGGCTACTCGCTATGCCGCGCATGAACTCGCGGCGGGTAAAGTGGTACGGATCACAACATATTTGCCAAGCCGTAATGTGGATCGTCGACCTCGCAGGGAGCTGCCCATGGCGAAGTATATTCCGAGCCCGCGCGACTGGGTGCGTGAGCAGGTAGAGCTATACGAAAACAGCGGTGGCACCAAAGGCACCACGCTGCGGGACACCGGGTTACCTGTCGTCCTCGTGACGCACTGGGGCAATAAGACAGGTGCGATTCGCAAGACACCTTTGATGCGCGTCAAGGACGGCGATAACTATATTCTCGTCGGGTCGCAGGGAGGAGCGCCGAAAGATCCGGCCTGGGTACACAATCTGCGCCTCAATCCGCAGGTCGAGCTGCGCGATGAGACCAGCGTACGCCCGATGCGCGTGCGTGAGGTCAAGGACGCGGCGGAAAGAGCGCGTCTGTGGACGCTGGCCGTGGCGGCATACCCGCCGTATGCGGATTATCAGGCGCGCACGCAACGTCAAATTCCGGTCTTTGTCGCCGAGCCGTAATCCACCCGATCAGCATCGGCGTGTGGCGGGCAAAGAAGTCCTAAATCGACAAGAATCGTGAGCCGATCGAATGAGTGGGATCGGTGCAAATGCCGCTAAACCGACATAACCAGGAGTATTTCGCCGCGATGCACCGGCGCCTACGTCGTCCTATAATGTGCTAGGTTGTGGGTCTCGTCCGAGGAGCGACTCATGCGACGACGCGAGTTTATCACCCTTCTTGGCGGTGCGGCCGCAGCGTGGCCGCGTCATGCCGTTGCTCAAGATTATCCGACGCACAGCGTCACGATCCTGGTGCCGTTCGCTCCAGGTGGCGGCACCGATCTGATCGCGCGCGCCGTTGGGCAGAAGCTGGACCAGCGTCTCGGTGCGCCGTTCGTGATTGAAAACCGGCCTGGTGCGGGGACAACTATTGCGGCCGGCGCAACTGCCAAGGCCGCGCCCGATGGCTACACGCTCATGCAGGCGACCAGCGGCACCATGTCGATGAACCCTACCATCTTTAAGAAGCTGCCGTACGAACCGGACAGGGACCTGGTGCCAGTGGCCCTGATCGCCGGCGTTCCGTTTGTCCTGGTGGTCCATCCATCGCTTCCGGTGCACAGCATCGCCGACCTCGTGAAGGTCGCCAACGAGCAACGCCTGAATTACGGGTCCGGCGGCGTCGGCGCATTCCATCATCTCAACGCCGAGCTGTTGAGCAGCATGCTCGACATCAAGATGACGCACGTGCCTTACAAGGGCAGCGTTCCCGCCATGACCGATCTGGTCGCGGGTACGATCCAGGTGCTGTTCGTCGACATCGGCCCATCCATTCAATTGATCCGTGCCGGCAAGGCGCGTGCGCTCGGGATCACCAGCGCGCAACGGGCAGTAGCCGCGCCCGAAATTCCGCCGCTCGCCGAGGTGGGCGTGCCCGGATTCGACACCACCGCGTGGCAGATGTTGGTTGCGCCGGGGAACACGCCGCTGCCGATTCTGGAGAAGCTCAACGCTGAGGTGAACGCTATCGTTCAGACCGAGGAGATCAGCAAGCAGTTCATTACACTTGGACTTGTCCCTATCGGCAAGGGCTCGCTGCAGGAGCTCAACGCGTTCGTGAAATCCGAAACCGTGCGCTGGGCCAAGGTCATCCAGAGTGCCGGCCTCGCGGGCACACAATAAAAGCTGACCGTCACAGGAAGCTTCTGAGAACCCTCGATCGGCTTGGATGCTTGAGCTTCCTTAGCGCCTTGGCCTCGATCTGGCGGATGCGCTCGCGCGTCACCGAGAACTGCTGGCCTGACCTCCTCCAAAGTATGATCCTTGTTCATCCCCATGCCGAAACGCATGCGAAGGACGCGCTCCTCGCGTGCCGTGAGCGAGGCAAGGACACGCGTCATGATCTCGCGCAGTTCTGCCTGAATGGCGGCCTCGATCGGTTGGATCGCCTCCCTGTCCTCGATGAGGTCGCCGAGACGTCCGTCCTCTTCGTCGCCGATTGGAGTTTCCATGGAGACCGGTTCCTTGGCGATTTTGAGAGCTTTGCGGACCCGCTCCGGCGGCATGCCGAGCTTTGCCGATAGCTCCTCGGGCGTCGGTTCACGGCCGGTTTCGTTCATCATCGTTCGTGTCGTGCGCATTACCTTGTTGGCCACCTCGATCATGTGCACAGGGACCCGGATGGTTCGCGCCTGATCGGCAATTGCGCGCGAGATGGCCTGGCGGATCCACCAGGTTGCGTAGGTCGAGAATTTAAACCCGCGCCGGTACTCGAACTTGTCCACTGCCTTCATCAGGCCGATGTTGCCTTCCTGGATCAGGTCGAGGAACTGGAGGCCGCGATTGCGTATTTCCTGGCAATCGAGATGACGAGACGCAAATTCGCCTCGACCATCTCTTGCTTTGCCTGCCGCGCCTCGCGCTCGCCCTTTTGCACAATCTGCACGATCTTGCGGAACTCGCCGAGCTCAAGACCGGTCTCGCCGACAAGAGCCTGAATGTCATGCCGATACTGCCGGATCTTCTCCTTCTCATTGGCGACAAGCTGCTTCCAGCCTTTGGCCGAGAGCTTCGACACCCGATTGAGCCAGAGCGGATCGAGCTCGCAGCCTTGATAATTCCTAAGGAAATCATCGCGCGCGATGCCGTAGCTCGCAGCAAGCAGCATTAGCCGGCCTTCGTGGCCCACAAGCCGCTTGTTGATTTCATAGAGCTGCTCGACCAGTGAGTGGATTCGGGCCTGGTTCAATCGGAGCGATTTCACCTCGGAGATGATTGCGTCCTTGAGCTTCTTGTAGCGACGCTCCTGAGCGGGAGAGAGGGTGGAGTTCTTGAGCTTGAACTCGATATCCTGGTCCTGCAGGCGGCGAAGCCGCTTGTATGCGTCGGCGATATTATCGAAGCTTGCGACAACCTTCGGCTTGAGCTTGGCCTCAAGCGCCGCAAGCGAGAGCGAGCTCTCCATATCGTCGTCGTCGAATTCGCGTTCGCCGGGCGCGGCGGCGCCGGTGTCGCCCTGTTCGCCTTCGGTCCGAGCCGGTTCGGGCTGAAAGGATGTTGGGGCTGCTGCGGGCGGGGCCGTGGCCGGCAGCACGGACGGCTCGCCAAGCGTGGCGGATACCGGCGCCGGATGTGCGATTGCATGTCCGTCGAGGTCCATGACGGTGGCTGACATGAGCTTGCAATCAGGGCCGGCATAGGTGGCTTCGAGATCAATGATGTCGCGCAGGAAGACTCTTCCCTCGTTGAGCTCATCACGCCAGATGGTAATGGCCCCAAACGTCAGCGGGCTCTCGCACATCCCCGCAATCATGGCCTCGCGGCCGGCCTCGATGCGCTTGGCAATCGCGATTTCGCCCGCGCGCGACAGCAAGTCGACTAAAGCCATCTCGCGCAGGTACATGAGTACGGGATCGTCCGTGCGCTCGGCCGTTTTCTTGCCTTGGATCTTCCCGGGGACCGTAGGGACAATCTCGGCCAGCTCAGTACTTTCCGGTTCGTCCTCCTCGGCCTCCTCCCGTTGATCCTCGTCCTCGCTCGCCTCCTCGGTCTCGACGGCAATGCCCCCCATGTCGCTCAACATGGCCGGCGCAACCTCGATCTGCCCGCTTTCCGGCGATTCCTCTTTCTTCGTCGCTGCCTTGACCTCGCTCGCCATGCCTATCTCCTGGACGACCGCCGCAATGGCCGGTCACAAAAGTCTCCCCCTACCCTATGTGAGGAGACTCGGACGGTTCGCCCTGCCGAGACCGCTTCAATTCGGATCCCGCTGCGATGTCCGCGCGGATGGCTCATCCCGCGCCGCCCTTCATCCCGTGGGATGCAGACCGCAAATATCCCCCCTTCTTTCGATCAGGACGCTGTCATCGCCTCGCTATGGCCATCCTTCTGGATCGACCCACAAGGGTGCTTCACAGGTGCGAAATTGCAGGAATGTCACAGCTGGCCAGGATGTGTGTGCTCACAGGTGAACAGCACACCCCTCGGTCTTTTTGCCTCTTCTGCGCCATAGAAACACCGGAAGATTTCGAAAAGCTCGAAAAGAACCCTGGGGGGGCGGTTATGTCCAAGGTTTTGCGCCCGGCCGAGCTTTGCGTTTGCCGAATGGTGTTCCGTTTCCTAGCCGTAATGATCTTTGGCTTTATCGTACTCAAAGCGGTCACCTCTCTATTCGATCATCAATCACGCCCACTGAGCAAAGTTGAAGTACAGCCAGATATTAAACCCTCTAGCGCGCATAACCCGAAGTACCCAAGCCCATCATCACTTCCCAGACAGAGCTCCGACCCACAGCCTCAGAAGGTGTTGACGGGAGGTGCCGGACCGGATGAACCCGAACACGTCTCGCTTTCAATTATGAAGGCTCGTTTGCATCGGTTAGGAGCAGTCGGTCTAGAAAGGATGGTCAGCTTCGATCCTCAGCCATTGGAGCAAGGCTTGGATGCTCAGAGTTCTGGTTTGGCAGAGATTGGGCCGCAACCCATTTTGACGGAAGCTTTTCAAACAAGTCAGGAAAGAAGCATCGTAACCGCAAGCTCAAGTCCAGAGCATCCAGTGCTAATCCTGCCGCAAGAATTGAAGGCTTCTGAACCAGAAGATGCGCCTTCGCAAAGTAAGGCAGAGGTGGCTTCGCCAACCGCAGAATCCTTAAGCAATGAACAAGTATTGGCCATCAAATCGCGTTTGCATGATCTTGGCTTTTTATCATTTGCAAAAAATAGCGTATGGGACGTGGGTGCGCGTAATGCTCTTCGGGATTTCAAGGTAGCAAATAGCTTATCCAACAATGATACATGGGACCTTGAGACGAGCAACAAACTAAGCTCGCACACGGCAGTTCGCTTCGATCATTCAATCATTGGAAATTGGTCAACGGCTCCATGTCGATCCGCGAAGCCGACTGATACACGGCTTTCCATCAACTCCCGCCGGTCAAAATCGTCGGCAGGAAGTGTTTGCGAATTTCAGGATTTGAAGGTAACGGTTCGTGAATGGAGCGTTAAAGCTGCCTGTTCACAGGGAGATAAGCATTGGACTGCCAAGGGCAAATTCTCTTTGACTGCCGATAAATTGGTATGGACTAGCGAGCGCGATATCATCAGTTACTTCAGGTGCAATTGAGGTGCCTTGCATAGGTGAACCGTTGTGCTGCTTTCTGGGCTGCTGCGATGGCGTGCTCAGGGGCGCGTAGATTCGGTGAATATAATAGATTCGGTGAATATAGTTGTCTAAGGGATCAGCCGGTGATTGGACTGAGCGTCCACTCTTCAGCTGTCTCGGATTTTCTGGCACCGATTGCCAAGAGCAAACGCTCTGTTGTTGCGCGATCAGCGCCGATGCCTTTTTCAAGTTGTCCCACTGAGCGAAATCCCCTCGTGGCCCGTCGATCATTCAGCATTTGACGAAGAACTATTTTTTGACGCCACTCCGAAATCGCATTCCAAGGCATGTGTGTTCCCTCCGGTTAAAGCGCGCGCTGGACACCTTATCAAAGGAAAGCTTCCATCCAGGCTTGGAATTCGCAGCGGCGGATTAAATTTCGGTAATGGAGAATGAATTCCCCGTAACTTGCCCGCGCGTGGCGATGATCCGCGAAGTTCTAAGTTGGGTCGAGTTCTTCACGAGACCCAGCATCGCGCTGGGTCTCGCAAGCGCTCGACCCCAACCTACATTGCACCGGACAATCTCAGGGCCGCCAGCTCATTTTGTGAACCAGCGCGCCGGAGCGCCAGTTCATGGCTTCGCCGCAAATGACGAAACCTTGCTTTTCATAAAACCGGATTGCGCGGACGTTGTCCTTATTGACGTGCAGATCAAGGCCTTTGGGAGATATGCGTTTGGCTTCGGCGAGGAGCGCAGTTGCGAGCCCCGACCCCCAGGCTTCGGGTGCCACCACCATCTGATCGAGATCGAAACTCTTGGGATCGACGGTAACAAAGCCGACGATCACGCCACCGGATTCCGCGACGGTGATGGTCGCTATCGGAACGAGGTCCTGGCGCCAGCGCTCCCGCCACCACTCGACCCGGGTGGCAAAATCGATTGCAGGGTAGGCGATCTGCCAGGTCCGGCGCCAAAGCTCGATTGCTGCGTCCTCGTCTGCCGGCCGGTAACGGCGCAGCGTAAAAGACAGCACGATCTGCGACCCGTGGCGTCCTAGAGCAGGATGACTTTTCTCCGAATCGTCATCCCGCTCTAGGTTTTTGTCTGCGCATGTCCTTTTTCGCAAAACCCGTTTCCACTTTTGCTGGACATGCTCTATCGCTCGGTGAGCTTGAGCTCGATGCGACGATTGCGCGTGTAGGCTTCCTCGGTCTTGTCAGAATCGATCGGCTGGAATTCGCCGAAGCCGGCCGCGACGAGATGCTGGGGCGATATGCCCTTGCTGATCAGATATTGCACGACCGAGATTGCCCGTCCGGCGGAGAGCTCCCAGTTGTTCTTGAATTGCGGATTGCTGATGGGCCGCACGTCAGTGTGGCCGTCAACGCGCAGCACCCAGGCGATCTCTCCCGGGATCTTTCGCTCGAGCTCCAGAAGGGCGCCGGCAAGGGCGTCAAGCTCGGCGCGACCCTCGGGCTTGTCGAGCGTGGCCTTTCCGCTGTCGAAGAATATTTCCGACTGAAACACGAACCGGTCGCCGACAATGCGGATATCGGGCCGGTTGCCGAGAATGGCACGCAGGCGGCCAAAGAAATCGGACCGATAGCGCGACAATTCCTGCACGCGTTGGGCGAGCGCCACATTGAGGCGCTGGCCAAGGTCGGCGATGCGGGACTGCAACTCCTTGTCTTTTTTCTCCGACGCATCGAGCGCTTCTTCCAGAGCGGAGAGCTGGCGCCGCAGCGCTGCGATTTGCTGGTTGAGGACCTCGACCTGCGCCAGCGCCCGCGCACTCAGGCGCTTCTCGGCATCGAGCTGACCACTGAGCTCGGTGACTTTCCCCTGCGCGTTCGCCGCCCCGCTGCCGATGCCTTCGTATAACCCTTTGTAGCGGTCGCGCGCGTCTTCCGCCGCGGCGAGGCTGGAGCGAATTTGCGCGAGCTGTTCCTCGAGGCTCAATTTGCCGCTCTTTTCCAGCGAGAGCAGTTCGGTGAGCTGAGCGATCTGAGCGTTGAGGCGGTTGAGCGCCGTGTCCTTGCCCGTGACTTCCTGGGTCAAATAGAACTGCACGACAACGAACACGCTGAGCAGGAAAATGATGCTCAGTATGAGCGTCGACAATGCGTCGACGAAACCGGGCCAATAATTCATTCCGCCGTCCCGGCGGGCGCGGGCAAGGGCCATGATTGTCCTATTTGCTCACGTTTTCGCGCACCATGATTTCGAGCAGGCGGCGGACCTCGCGATGCTGCTGGGCCTGCAAATCGACCCAGTCGCGGATCATCTGCTGCTCGGTGCGCATATGCTGGACCAGCCCCTGGATGGCCTCGGCGAGATTCGCCATGGCCGTCGTGGTCGCCCAACTCGACCCGCCTTCGCTGATCGCCTCCCGCAACCGCTCGATCGCACCCTTGAGGTCGGTTGCGGGCAGCCCCGTCGCCGGCGCGTGCGCGGCTCCAGCATGATCAACGAGATCACGCACGGTCGTGGAGAGCCAATCTTCGAGATCGGTATAGAAGCGGTTCTGGGCCTGGCTCGTCTGCAGGTCGAGGAAGCCAAGCACGAGCGAACCGGCGAGCCCGAACAGCGAGGACGAAAATGAAATGCCCATTCCGCTCAGCGGCGCAGCGAGCCCCTCCTTGAGCGAGTCGAATATGGCACCCGCGTCACCGCCCGGCTTGAGCGAGTTGATGACGTTTCCAACCGAGCCGACGGTCTCGATCAGGCCCCAGAACGTACCGAGCAGGCCCAGGAACACGAGCAAGCCGGTCATGTAGCGCGACATGTCGCGCGCTTCGTCGAGCCGCGTGGCGATCGAATCGAGTATTCCGCGCATGAGCTGGGAGGAGATCGACATCCTGCCCATGCGATCGCCCAGGAGCACCGCCATGGGCGCAAGCAGCACCGGGGGACGCTCCACCGCCAGGCCGGGATCGGCCAGCCGAAATCCGTTAACCCAACTGACCTCGGGGAACAGACGAATGACCTGCCTGAAGGCGAACGCGATGCCGGTGGCAAGCACCCCGATAATAAGGGCATTAAGCCCGGGATTGGCCAGAAACGCGGTCCAAATCTGCTTGTAAAGCACGACCACAACGAGCGCGCATAGAATGAGGAATACCAGCATCCGGACGAGGAAAATCCGGGGCGAGGAAAGCTTGAAAGGGTCGATATCTTGCGCCATCGCGAAAGCCGGGAGCTAAGTCGCCTCACATTAAGGCAGGGCCGGGGCAGAGGCCAGTGTCAGAGGTCAGATGTCAGAGATCAGATGTCAGAGATCAAATGCCACATGCCCCATGCCACAGGCTTGATCGGGGGTTAACCCTACCTAAACCCTCAGCTATCAGACCTCTGTCATCTGACATCTGACCTCTGACAACAGCGCCAGCATGTCGGCATGGATCGCCGCGTTGGCAGCCAAAATGCCGCTCGACTTGAGCTCAATCTCTCGTCCGTTGAGGTCGGTGACGAAGCCGCCTGCCTCCCGCACCAATGCGACACCCGCCGCTATATCCCACGGCGACAACCCATGTTCCCAAAACGCGTCCAACCGTCCGGCCGCGACCCAGGCCAGATCGAGGGCTGCTGCTCCAAACCGGCGCAACCCCGCGACTTTCTGCTGCACGGCGGAGTGCTCATTGCGCGTAAGAATGACGTCCCCGCGGCTCGGATGCGGAAGCGCGCAGGCAACAACCGCCTGCGAAAGCTCTCGGCGTGCAGCCACCCGCAGCCGGCGATCGTTGAGGAAGGCGCCTTTGCCCCGCTCGGCCGTGAACAGGTCGTCGCTCACCGGATTATAGACGATGCCCGCAATGATCGTGCCCTCCCGCTGAAGCGCGATCGAGATCGCAAAATGCGGGATGCCGTGAAGAAAATTCAGCGTGCCGTCGAGCGGATCGACGATCCAGCAGTGGGTCTTGTCAGTGCCTTCATGCAGCCCGCCTTCCTCTCCCAGGAAGCTGTAGCCGGGACGTGCCTGTTCGAGCTCGGCTCGCAAGGTCTCCTCCGCGCGCCGATCGGCGGCAGTGACGAAGCTTGCAGGCCCTTTTACCGAAATCTGCAGGTGCTCGACCTCCCCGAAATCCCGCTTGAGCGCGCGGCTTGCCTTGTGCGCGGCCTTGATCATGACGTTGAGGAGGGCGGAGCGCAGCATGGCACCAGGCGCAGGACAAACTGATTACGAAGGGGGGCTCGATGCGAAAGCAGGCCGCGCTCTGCCTGCAACATGCCGTCTCGTCAAGTATGCGAGGCGCGGGCCTCCTTGATGGCATCAAGCCAGGGCTTCGCCGCCTTCTCGGCCGCGGTGCGGATCTCCGCTGTTTGCTTCTCAACAAACAGGTCGAGCGGAATATCGCTGACGCCGCCGGCCTTGGCGACGATGTGCCATTTGATCGCCTCGACCGGATCGGCCTTGAGGCCGCGTCCCACGGCCAAAACGTTGGCCAGACGGTTTTGCGCAACGGGACTGCCCTTGCGTGCCGCTTTCTGCAGCAGCGCTGCTGCCAAGGCCTCATTCCTGGCAACGCCATTGCCGTTGAACAATGCAATGGCGTACTCGACCTGCGCATCCGTGTTGTCGGCCGCCGATGCTGCGGCAAGCAGCCGCGCGGCCTGGGTGAGGTCCTGGGACACGCCGCGACCCTCTTTGTAGAGGGTGGCGAGCGCATACTGTGCTTCGGGATTTCCGGCATCGGCGGCGGCACGGAAAAGTTCTGCCGCGCGCGAAAAGTCCTGCGGGAACATTCTGCCCTCAACATAGAGGAGCGCCAGATCGTAGGAAGCAGCGGCATGCCCAAGCTTTGCGGCTGCGGCGAGGAGTTTGGCGCCCTCTTCTGCATTCACCGCCCCGGCGCGCCCGCCCAAGCGAAAGAGCGCAAGCGCGAACATCGCTTCCCGATCGCCCCGGTCGGCAGCAAGGCGATACCATTGCGCGGCCTTCTTGTCGTCGCGGTCCACGCCGAAGCCGTTGCCATAGAGCTCGCCCAGCAAGGTCATCGCCTTGATATCATTCTTCTCCTCGACCCTCCGCGTCGCGATCGCAAATGCGGTCATGTAGTAGCCGCGCTGGAAAGCGCCGTAAGCCAAATCCGGATTGCGCCCCGAGAGCAACACGGGCTGTTGCGCGGGCGCGGGAGCAGCGCCCTGTGATGCGGCGGGTTTGGATGCTGCCGGCTTCGCAGGCGCTGGGTTTGGGGTTGCTGGATTTGGGGTTGCTTTCGGCGCGGGCTTGACGGTGGCGTGCGGGGCCAGCGGGGTGAGCTGGATTTGAGCGTCGGCGGCGCACGGGAACCACCATGCGCCCAAGGCGAGAAGCGGCGCTGCGAGACGGCGGCCTTTTGTCACGGCGTCCTCTCAGCGATGCGCCTTGCTGCATCGGCCAGGGCCACGCCACATCCGCGTCGGTCGGCAAAGATGAAGTCACCAACTGCGACGAAGTCGGCTCCCGCTGCCGCAAGTGGGGTTACCTCGTCCACGGAAACAGCAAATCCGACGCAGGGGATCTCGAACAGCTCCGCCCACCAAGCCACCCGGTCCGATACCGCGGCGAAAGAGCGCTGCCCTCCCGGCGCGTCGGGCTCCCCGAACATGACGTAATCGGCACCAGCCTCGCCCGCGACCATGGCGTCATGGCGGGTTCGAAGCGCGCCGCAACCGACAATGCGTCCGGGCTTGAGCTTTGCAAGCGCGCTTTTGAGCGAGGTAACACCCTCGACATGTGCGCCATCCGCGTCAGCCTCAAGCGCAAGCTCGGGATACCCGTCGAGAATAAGTGCCATGCCCCTTCCCTGCACGGATGGGGCCACCGCTTTTACGTGATCGAATTTGGCGCGCCCGTCTCCATGCGGCAGGCGCAACAGAACGGCGGCGATGTCGGCGGCGCTGAGCGCTTCCTCCAGCACATCCACTGTGCCCGAAAATTGCGCGGGCGCTACGAGATAAAGGCGCGGCACAGGGCGCCGCGGTTCGGCTGTTTTCGCTCCAGACCCCATGGAATTCGATTGCCCCCGCAATCGGGCGGAAAGTAGGAGCGTTTGTAACTCATCAAGGCTACGAGAGGGTAAAGAGGAAAGCGGTAGCCCGCATGAGCGCAGCAATATGCTGGACCGGCACTACAATGACAGCGCCTTATTGCCTTGATGGCGCCTTGATCCGGCCCGTTTACGCCGCGGCCGGACAGTAGCCCGGATTGAGCGGAGCGAAATCCGGGGGCGATGTCCGGGGCGATGTCCCCGCGTTTCGCTGCGCTCAACGCGGGCTACGTCGCCGCGGTACCGCCTTGATCCTTTGCGTCAGGCCGCCTTCTTCTCCAGATCCTGCTTCCATTGACCGCGGGTGGCGAGACTGTTCATCATGGCACGATGCGTGAAGGCGCGTTGGGCCGCGGCAACATTCTCCGATTTGCCCGACCAGACCTTCTGCGGCGCCGCCTGCAGCGCGCGGCCGTAACTAAACGTTAACCGCCAGGGGAATGGGCCCAGCCGGTTCATGGCATCGAGATGAGCGGTTGCCTCCGCATCCGATTGCCCGCCTGACAGAAACGCAATTCCGGGAACGGCGGCGGGCACACAGGCCTGCAGCAACTTGACGGTCTTGTCAGCAACTTCATCGACACTGGCGCGGTTCTTTGCCTTCTTGCCGGCGACGACCATGTTGGGCTTGAGGATCATGCCTTCAAGCGCAACCTTCTGATAATAGAGCTGCTCGAACACCGTCTTGAGCAGCCATTCCGTAATCATGTAGCAGCGGTCCGCATCGTGATCGCCGTCCATCAAGACCTCCGGCTCGACGATGGGCACGACATCCTCCTCCTGACAGAGCGCGGCGTAGCGCCCAAGCGCGTGCGCATTGGTCATGATTGCTGTGTAGCTCGGGATAGCCGGCCCGATATCAATGACGGCACGCCACTTGGCGAATTTCGCGCCAAGTCCGCGATACTCAATGAGCCGCTCGCGCAATCCATCGAGCCCCTCGGTGATGACTTCGCCAGGTGAGAAGGGAAGCGGCTTCGTCCCCTTGTCGACCTTGATGCCGGGAATGGCACCTGCCTTCTCGATGAGGGTAACGAGCGGGGTTCCGTCCTTCGCCTTCTGTCGAATGGTCTCGTCGTAAAGGATGACGCCGGAAATGTGTTTGGACATGCCCTCGGTCGAGCGGAACAGCAGCTCGCGATAGTCGCGCCGGGTGTCCGGCGTCGAACTCGACGCCAATGGCATCGAAGCGCTTCTTGATGGTGCCCGAGGATTCGTCAGCAGCGAGTATGCCGCGGCCAGGCGCTACCATGGCCTGGGCGACTTTGTTGAGTTGGGCCAGGTTCATGCAGACTCCTCCATCATTCGACGACTTTGATCGGATTGTGCCGCTTCTCCCGTGCTACGGCAAATGCCGTCGCAGCCCAGTCATTTCACCTGCAGAATCGCTACTCCCGGCAGCACCTTGCCCTCAAGCCATTCGAGGAAGGCGCCGCCTGCGGTCGAGACATAGGTGAAGCGCTCGGTCACGCCTGCGGCATTGAGCGCTGCCACGGTATCACCTCCCCCGGCTACAGTGACAAGATTACCGGCACCGGAGAGTTCCGCCGCCGCTTCCGCCACTTCAATGGTGCCGTTGTCGAACGGTTCCGTCTCGAAAGCGCCGAGCGGACCATTCCAGACCAGGGTCTTGCTGCGCGCGAGCACGGAACAGACGTACTCGATGGTGCGCCGGCCGATGTCCACAATCATCTCCGTGCCCGGCACGCTTTGCGCCTCCACCACATGCGAGGGCGCATGGGGTTCGAGCCTGGGCGCAACAACGACATCGACGGGGAGCACAATCTCGCGACGTTCACTGCGAGCCTTGGCGAGAATATCGCGCGCCGCCGGGACGAGATCGTGCTCGCACAGCGATTTGCCCACAGGCTTTCCGAGCGCCGCGAGGAATGTGTTGGCCATGGCCCCGCCAATCACCAGCGTGTCTACTTTTTCCAAAAGGTTGCCAAGGAGGTCCAGTTTGGTGGAGATCTTGGCACCACCCACGATGGCGGCCAAAGGACGCTGCGGGTGTTCGAGCGCTTTGCCCAGTGCCTCAACTTCTTCCTGCAGTGATCGGCCGGCATAGGCGGGGAGTTTGTGGCCCAACCCTTCGACCGAAGCGTGCGCCCGGTGCGATGCGGAAAAGGCATCATTGACGAAGATGTCACCAAGTGCAGCGAGCTGTGCGACAAAGTCCGCATCGTTGCGCTCTTCGCCCGGATGGAAGCGCGTGTTTTCGAGGCAAAGCACGTCCCCCGCGCGCATCGCATTGACTGCGGACATGGCCGCTTCGCCGATGCAGTCGGGCGCGAAGGAAACGGGACGCCCGAGCACATCTGCAATGGCGGGAATGAGGGGCCGCAGCGAGGCCTTCGGGTCGCGTCCTTTCGGGCGGCCGAAATGAGACAGGAGAATGACTTTGCCGCCGCTGTCTGCAATCTCCCGAATGGTCGAGGCTGCACGCTCAATGCGCGTTGCATCCGTGACCCTGCCGTTCACGACCGGCACGTTGAAATCGACCCGCACGAGCACGCGCTTGCCGCGCACATCGGCCTGGTCGAGCGTCCGCAACGAGCTCATTTCGGTACGAGGGCAATCAAAGCTGCAACTTCAGATTAGCTTGCCCATGGCAACCGCGGTATCGATCATTCGGTTGGAGAACCCCCATTCGTTATCGTACCAGGACATGACCCGCACGAAAGTGCCATCCAGGACCTTGGTCTGATCGATGGCGAATACCGAGGAATGGGAATCATGGTTGAAATCGCTCGAGACATTCGGAGCCTCGGTGTAACCCAGGATGCCTTTGAGCTGCTGTTCGGACGCGCGCTTGACCGCTGAGTTGATCTCTTCCTTCGACGTTGCGCGCCTGGCGAGGAATTTGAAATCGACAACGGAGACGTTGGGAGTGGGAACGCGAATGGCAACACCGTCGAGCTTTCCCGCGAGCTCCGGCAAAACGAGGCCAACCGCCTTGGCCGCTCCCGTCGAGGTCGGGATCATGTTGATGGCGGCGGCGCGGGCGCGATAGAGGTCCTTGTGGACCTGGTCGAGCGTCGGCTGATCATTGGTGTAGGCGTGGACGGTGGTCATGAAGCCTTTCTCGATGCCGACAGCGTCGTTGAGCACCTTGGCCACCGGCGCCAGGCAGTTGGTCGTGCAGGACGCATTGGAAACGATCTTGTGGTCTGGCGTTAGCTTGTCATGGTTGACGCCATAGACGACGGTAAGGTCGGCCCCGTCAGCGGGGGCGGAAATGATGACGCGGTGAGCGCCGGCCTTGAGATGCGCGCTGGCCTTTTCCTTCGACGTAAATATGCCGGTGCATTCGAGCGCGATATCGACCCCGAGCTCCTTCCAAGGCAGCGTCGCAGGATCCTTGATGGCGCTTACCTTGATCCTGCCGTTACCGAGGCTGATCGAATCGGAGGATACCTTGACCTCGCCGGGAAACCGGCCGTGCACGGAATCGAACCGCAGGAGATGCGCATTCGTTTCCACCGGAGCCAGGTCGTTGATCCCAACGACTTCGATGTCCTTGCGATCCGCCTCGGCGATGGCGCGCAGCACGTTGCGGCCAATGCGCCCGAAGCCGTTGATGGCAACCCGAACTGACATTTTCGCGCTCCTTGATCGAAGCCCCCGGGGGCAGCACGCGTTAATACAGATAATACTTCTGCGCGACAGGGGTTGCGGTTTTTCGCAGCGTTGACGCTGCGCCACGAAATAACGTAAAGGCCTCTCATTAACTGCTTGGTATCTCGGCCAATTTCGTCGTCGCAAGACCGACGAAATCAGGGTGTATTTGGCCCCATGACCGAACAAAACGCAGTCGAAGCAGCCAGCCGGCGACTTGCGCTCGCGCTGGAAGCCCTTGCGGCTGCCGTTGAGCGCAGGCGCGAGGCAGCAAAGGGTGAAACGAACTTGACCGCTCAACTGCATGCGCTGGGCACCGATCGGGCCGGGCTTGCCTCCGAGCTCGACGCGGCGACGGCTCGGGTGAAATCGCTGCAGGCTGTCCATCACGAGGTGGGGGAACGGCTCGATCACCTTATTGCAACGGTCCGCTCGCTGCTTGCGGCAGACGAGCCCGGATAAGTTCGGCGACGCATGCCCATGCCGCAGGTCACTGTAACCATCAATGGACGCCAGTTTCGCATGACCTGCGAAGAGGGCGAGGAGGCTCACCTTCGTGCCCTCGCGGAAGAGGTCGATCAGCGCGTTGCAAGGCTGCGCACGCGCTTCGGCGAGATCGGAGATACCCGCCTCACGGTCATGGCCGCACTTACGCTTGCGGACGAGCTTGCGGAGACGAAGAAAAGACTCCAGCAGCTGGAACCTGAGCTTGCAACGCTCAAGGATGCAGGCTTTGCGTCGGCTGATCGCGCGCGCGCGACACAGAGCGCGGTCGCAGCAGCGCTCAATGCCGCAGCCGAGCGTATCGAGAGCATTACCAGGCGGCTCAACCAGATTGTTCCCGGGGAAGGCGTGCCGATGGGGTGATCAAACAGCGCAAGCGCGCTGGCGCTCGGTCCTTGCCTCATCGCGCGCATCATGTTTGAGATGGAGGAACTGCGAACCACAAAGGCAAACCCAATGAAGGCTGTATTCATCGAACAATACGGCGGCCCGGATGTGCTCAAATACGGTGATTTGCCTGATCCCGTGGCTGGACCGGGGGAAGTGGTGGTCGACGTCATTGCCGCGAGCGTCAATGCCGCTGATTGGAAGGTGCGGCTGGGCCAATACAAGCCGGCAAAGTTTCCATTTGCGCTCGGGCGCGATTTCTCAGGCGTCATCAGCGCGGCCGGACAGGGCGTGAGCGATCTCAAGACCGGGGAGGCCGTGTTCGGGGTTCTCGATGCCGGGCACGAGGGCACATACGCGGAGAAGGTCGCGATCAAGGCGGCGATTGTGGCCAAGAAGCCCGACGCTATGTCGCATGTGAATGCGGCCGCGCTCGCGCTCACGGGTCTCACTGCGCTCAGTGCCGTCGAGGACACGTTGAAACTCAAGCCCGGTGAGACCATCCTGATCCAGGGCGGCGCAGGCGGCGTCGCAAGCTTTGCCATTCAGCTTGCCAAGCATATCGGCGCGCGTGTGATTACGACCGCGAGCGCGGCCAACCATGATTATGTCCGCGGCCTCGGCGCCGATGAAATCATTGATTACAACGTTACCGACTTCACGCAGGTGGTGCGCAACTGCGACGCCGTTTTCGATACCGTCGGAGGCGATGTGGCGCAGAAGTCCTTTGCCGTCCTGCGGCCGGGAGGGCGGGCAGCCTTCATCGCCTCGGGCGCGCAGGCACCCAAGCCGGAGCGCAATGACGTCACCGCGCTTCGGCCGCCGGTCGCACGCGCGCAGGCACCGCTCGAGCGCATCGCGCAACTCTTTGCGAAGGGAGCCGTCCGGCCGCCCGAGATCAAGCTTTATCGATTGGCGCAGGCCGCCGAAGCGCAACGCCTGAGTGAATCGCGCCATTTCAGAGGCAAGCTGGTCTTTCAGGTGCGCTGAGGCGCGGGTTTGCGCGCCGGATAATGCTCCAGGATGCCGGCACGCCATAGCCACATCTCCCCGCCGGTACTACATTGGGGGCGCGGGGCTGCGAGGCGCGTCAGGAGCCATATCCCCGGGGCCTTATCGATCCTGAAGGGAGCTGTCCCTGACCGGGCTCGTGGGCTCGGACATATGGCGCCCACCTACTTTCGTAGGGAACCCGGGATCGACGCTCCGACGGCCATCGCGGCTCCGCGCTTGCTTCAACCTGCACCATCTGCCAGTCCACTTGCTTCCGGTTGAAAATGCCAAGGCCGCTATTCGCCGCGATGCCCTCGCGCGGCGAAGCGCGATTTCGGCCGCGGCCAGAATGAAAGCCGCGCAGGCCATTGCTGCGCGTCCGTTCCCCCTTGCGGTGACGGCGGGAACGCGGGTGTCGGGGTTCATGCCGCTCAAGCATGAAATCAACCCGATCCCGCTGATGCAGGTCCTTGCGAATGCGGGTGCTTCACTTGCACTCCCGGTCGTGATTGAGCGCGGCAAGCCACTCGTCATGCGGGCTTTTGCTTTTGGCGATCCTCTGGTTTGCGGTGTGTGGGGCATTCGCGAGCCCCGGCCCCAGGCGCCGGAAGTGTTTCCGGACATCATGATTGTGCCGCTGCTCGCCTTCGACCGCGGCGGCCATCGCATCGGCTACGGGGCCGGCTATTTCGACCTGACCATCAACGCTCTGCGCGCGCACAAAACGGTTTTGGCAGTCGGCATTGCCTTTGCCGCACAGGAAATTCATCAGGTACCGGCCACGCCGCGCGACGCGCAGCTTGATCTCGTGCTAACGGAGCAAGAGGTCATCGACTGCCGGCCGGCATAGCGAATGCGCATTTTATTTATCGGCGATATTGTCGGCCGCAGCGGACGCACAATCGTGCTGCGCCATCTGCCGGAGCTGCTGCGGGAATGGAAGCTGGATTTCGTCGCCGCCAATGGCGAGAACGCCGCCGGCGGTTTCGGTATCACCGAGGCGATCTATCAGGAATTCGTGGATGCCGGCATCGACGCCGTCACCGGCGGTAACCACTCATGGGATCAGAAAGAAGCCTTGGTCTTCATCGAGCGCGCGCCCAAGCTGCTGCGGCCCATCAACTATCCTCCCGGCACCCCCGGGCGCGGCGCGACTTTGATGACGGCACGCAACGGCGCGCGTGTGCTCATCATCAATGCCATGGGGCGAATTTTCATGGATCCGCTCGATGATCCGTTTGCGGCGGTGGATCGCGAGATTTCCGCCTGCCCGCTACGGCAAATGGTCGACGCGATCATCGTCGACATTCATGGCGAAGCGACGAGCGAAAAGCAGGCCATGGGGCATTTCTGCGACGGGCGCGTGAGCCTCGTCGCCGGCACCCACACCCACGCTCCGACGGCCGATCATCAGATCCTGCCCAATGGAACTGCGTTCGTCTCCGACGTGGGAATGAGCGGCGACTACAACTCGGTGATAGGGATGGACAAGGACGAGCCCTTGACGCGCTTTGTGCGCAAGATACCCGGCGCACGGTTTGAGCCCGCGACGGGTGAAGCAACCTTATGTGCGCTCGCGGTCGAAACCGACGATGCAAGCGGGCTTGCCTTGCGCGTGGGCGCGGTGAGATTGGGCGGAAGGCTTGAACCGGTGCGGCCGCGCTTCTGGGAATAGTCGCACCGGGCGATTGCAGACAGGGAAGGACGAAGACGGGGAAGGACAATGGCTGGACATTCGCAGTTCAAGAACATCATGCATCGCAAGGGGCGGCAGGATGCAGCGAAATCCAAGCTGTTCGGCAAACTGGCGCGCGAGATTACGGTATCGGCACGGCTGGGTTTGCCTGATCCGGCCATGAATGCGCGCCTGCGCGCGGCCATGCTCGCAGCACGCGCGGAAAACATGCCAAAGGACAATATCGAGCGCGCCATCAAGAAAGCGAGCGGCGGCGAGGCCGAGAGCTATGAGGAGATTCGCTACGAAGGTTATGGCCCCGGCGGTGTCGCGGTGATCGTCGAGGTCCTCACCGACAACCGCAATCGCACGGCCGGAGAGGTGCGCGCCACCTTCACCAGATCAGGCGGGAAATCTTGCTGAAACCGGCGCCGTCTCCTTCATGTTCGATCGCGTGGGGGTGGTTGAATATGACGCCAAGGCCGCAACCGCCGAAGCCACGCTGGAGGCTGCCATCGACGCCGGCGCGGAAGATGTGGTGTCGAGCGAGAGCGGGCATGAAATCTACACCGGGCAGGAATCGCTGCGCGAGGTGGCCAAGGCACTGGAGCAGAAATTCGGCGAGCCGCGCAGGGCTGCCCTGGTGTGGAAGCCGCAGAACACGGTCGCGGTGAATGATGAGCGGGGCGAGAAGGTGCTGCGCCTGATGGAGACCCTCAACGAGCACGATGATGTGCAAAATGTCTACTCGAATTTCGAAGTTTCCGACGCGGTGATGCAAAAGCACAGCGCATGAGTGGCTTGGAGCGCAGATCAGAGCAACGAAGCCACGAAAATATCCAGAGCCCAATTGCCGGTGGAGGCCGAACTCGCCCTACCCTTGGGTAGCGGCCGGAGCTATCAACCGGTCCAACATGCCGCAACTGATTCGCATCCTCGGCATTGATCCCGGACTCCGCCGCACCGGCTGGGGCATGATCGCAAGCGAGGGCAATCGGCTGACTTTTGTAGCTTGCGGGTCGCTGGCCACCAACGGGAGCGAGCCACTTGCGGCGCGTCTTCTCACCATTCACCACGGATTGAGCGCGGTCATCAAAGAGCACGCTCCCGACGAGGCGGCGGTCGAAGCCACCTTCGTCAACAAAGATGCCGCGGCAACGCTCAAACTTGGGCAGGCGCGCGGCATCGCCATGCTGGTGCCGGCGATTGCCGGGATTCGCGTCGCGGAATACGCACCCAATCTTGTCAAGAAGACGATTGTCGGCGCAGGACATGGCGAAAAGGCACAAGTGCGCATGATGGTCAGGGTGCTCCTGCCGAAATCCGACCCACGCTCCGACGACGCAGCAGACGCCTTGGCGATTGCCGTATGCCATGCCCACCATCGCGGCAGTGCAATCTTCACGGCAGCCGCGTCATGATCGGCAAGCTCAAGGGGATCATCAATTCTTACGGAGAGGATTACATCATTCTTGACGTGAACGGCGTCGGATATCTCGTGCATTGCTCGCCCCGCACGTTGCAGGAGCTGCCGGCGACCGGACAGCCGGCAACGCTCTCGATCGAGACTTATGTGCGCGAAGACCAGATTCGACTGTTTGGTTTCATGAGCGAGGTCGAGCGCGAATGGTTTCGCCTGTTGCAGACGGTGCAGGGTGTGGGCGCAAAGGTTGCTCTTGCCGTGCTGGGAACGCTCAAGCCTGCGGATCTCGCCTCCGCGATTGCCATGCGTGACAAGGCGATGGTGGCACGAACTCCCGGGGTCGGGCCGAAAGTGGCTGAGCGCATCGTCACCGAGTTAAAGGACAAGGCGCCCGCCTATGCCGGCCTCGATCCGGCCGTGATCCGGTTGTCAGGCGCCGTCGAGGACAAACGCGCGCCCCAGCCGGTTGCCGACGCAGTCTCGGCCCTCGTCAATCTTGGCTATGGGCAACCGCAGGCCGCATCCGCTGTCGCCGCCGCCGCGCGCAACGCGGGTGAGAGGGCAGATGCCGCAAGCCTCATCCGGCTCGGCCTCAAGGAATTGGCGAAATGATCGAGTTGGAGCGCAATGATGTTGAGCGGCCGTGATCAGGAGCTGATCAGCGTGGCGAAGGAGGCCATCGCGCGGCGTTACCGCAACGATTGGCAGGAAGTCGGCGCCGCGCTGCGCACGCGCGACGGACGGATTTTTACCGGCGTCAATCTCGACGCCTATCTCGGCCGCATGGCGGTGTGTGCGGAGGCGGTCGCCCTCGGCCGCGCCGTGACCGAAGCGGGCGAGACCGGAATCGAGACCATTGTGGCGGTGCGGCATCCGGAGCCGGCTGAGCGTGATCAGGCAATCGTCGTCGTCTCGCCATGCGGAAGCTGCCGCGAATTGATCTGGGACTATGATCGCAATGCCCGCGTGATCGTGCCCGGCGCAAACGGCCCGGCAATAGCAGCGATTACTGATCTCCTGCCGAACAAATACAGCCGGGAGCGCACATTGTGAGGATCCATTGAACTCGCCCCCCCGGCTGGTGACGGCAGAACGCCGCGACGAAGACAGCGGGGAGAGCACGTTGCGCCCGCAACGCCTGACCGAATTCATCGGACAGCAGCAGGCGCGTTCGAACCTTTCCGTCTTCATCGAAGCCGCGCGCGCGCGCCATGAACCGCTTGATCACGTGCTGTTCGTCGGCCCTCCCGGGCTCGGCAAAACGACATTGGCGCAGATCGTGGCGCGCGAGCTCGGCGTCAATTTTCGCGCCACTTCGGGTCCCGTGATTGCGAAGGCCGGCGATCTCGCGGCTCTCCTGACCAATCTGGAGGAGCGCGATGTCCTTTTCATCGACGAGATCCACCGGCTCAACCCGGCGGTGGAAGAGATCCTCTATCCCGCGATGGAGGACTTTCAGCTCGACCTCATCATCGGACAGGGCCCCGCCGCGCGCTCGGTCAAGATTGATCTCGCGAAGTTCACGCTCATTGGCGCGACCACCCGTGCCGGCCTCCTCACAAATCCCCTGCGTGATCGCTTCGGAATTCCGGTCCGGCTCAATTTCTATTCCGAGCCGGAGCTTGAGGACATCGTCAACCGTGGCGCGCGCGTGCTCAGGATCGGGATGACGCCCGATGGCGCGAATGAAATCGCGCGGCGTTCGCGAGGCACCCCGCGCATTGCCGGCCGTCTGTTGCGCCGGGTGCGCGATTTCGCCCTGGTTGGAGGATGCAAAATCATCGACCGTGCCGCTGCCGATAGCGCGCTGACCGAGCTCGAAGTCGACGCCGCGGGGCTCGATGCCATGGATCGCCGCTATCTCTCAAACATCGCGCAGAATTACGCGAGGGGGACCCGTCGGAATCGAGACCATAGCGGCAGCGTTGTCCGAGCCGCGCGACGCCATTGAAGAAATCATCGAGCCATTCCTGATTCAAAAAGGATTGCTGCAACGCACTCCGCGCGGCCGGCTGCTTACCTCGCACGCGTTCCGCCATCTCGGGCTTGCGGAACCCGCGCGCGACCCCTCGCAATTCCACCTGTTCGGGAATTCGGAAGAGCAAGCCTAGAGTTGCAGTATTCTAATGTGCTAGAGCCTTGTCATGGCAACCACGACCGAGAAAGCTGCCGCGGCTCTTGAACTTCTCCCCGAGGAGATGCGGGAACCTGCCGTACAATATCTGCTTGAGCAGGCGGAAAAATTTCGGGTGCTCAAGGAGATTGTTGCTGACGGTATGGAAGACGTCGCCAGTGGACGGGTTTCAGAGTGGAATTTTGGAGATTTTTTGCGCGAAGCGCATACGCGCTTAAAATGAAGTTAGCTTCAAATGAATGTCCTCGTATCGGACAAGGCGCGCAGGGACCTGCTGCGCATCTATTCTTATATCGCGGAACGAAATCCAACGGCTGCAGATGAAATTCTTCGACGAGTTGACGAAAAATTTCATCAGCTCTCCGACCTTCCTTTTATTGGACGTGAGCGGTCGAGCATCGCGCCTGGCGTTCGCAGCGTAGTCGTGGGAACCCATCTGATATTTTACACTGTTGGTTCTGACTCAATCACAATCGTACGTGTAATCGATGGCAGGATGGATATTGACGAAGAATTTCGGCGATGATGGGTGTGTTTGCTCCGCTCTCTTGGTTCCAGCATGAAGGTACTCCTGCAACCTCGAGCAACCGTGCTGATCCCCGAATCGGAGGACGAACGCGCTGCGCTCGAAAACTGGCGCGCTTGTCATGACGACTTTGTCTTTCGCGTGAACGCCGCCGGTAGCAAAGGCGTCGCGCTGATTGCTCTCGGACCGCACGCCGAGGCATGCCGCGAACCCATCAATGTCACCAGCATGGGTCCGCAGCCCATCCGGTTGATCGCCAACTTTGCCCCGACACCGTTCGAGCTCGACGGCTTGCGTTATGCCTGCGTGGAGGCGTTCTGGCAGAGCCTGCGTTTTCCAGTCGAGGAGCGAGCGCGCATTGCCGCCATGGACGGCGCGGCGGCCAAGCACGCATCGGCCGAGCAGCCGTACGGAAGCCATGTCATCTATGCAGGGAAAGCCGTTTCGGTCGGCACCTGGGATCACTGGCAACTCATGCGCCGTGCCTGCCGTGCCAAATTCGATCAGAACGAGGACGCGCGGTTGGCGCTGCTTGCGACCGGGCGGCGTCCGCTCATCCACAAGGTGCGCCGCGACAGCCGCACCATACCCGGCGTGATCATGGCCGAGATTTGGATGGCATTGCGCGATAGCCTGCTTGCCTCGCGTACGCAGCCTCCAAAGCCAAAGAGAACTGGGTCGTGAGCCATCCTCAGCTCGATGGCGCGGTTCACAACGGCCGCCATACCATGGCGGTTCGCGTCTATTACGAGGATACGGACTTTTCCGGCATTGTTTATCACGCCAATTATCTGCGTTTCATGGAGCGCGGGCGCACCAATCACCTGCGGCTTCTGGGCGCTGATCATCGCGCGCTATTCGCAGAGGCGGCGCAGGAGGCGCCGGGGTTTTCGTTTGTGGTGCGTTCAATGAAGATCGAATTCCTCAAGTCCGCGCGCATGGACGATGTGCTCGACGTCGTTACGGTAGCGCAGGAAGTGAAGGGAGCCTCGATCACGCTTCACCAGCAGATTCTGTGTGGAAACGAGCTGCTTGTGGAAGCGCATGTGCGGGTCGCGTTCGTGTCCAATGGGCGAGCGCGGCCTATCCCGCGTGCGCTGCGCCTTGCCATGCGGGCTGATCAGGAGAAATCGCGGCAAGGATTGTAGCGCGCCCACAACCCGCCCTGAGATGATTCGAGCCGTCTCGATTGCGCCGGAATTATCGGCGCCGAGGTGCCCTAGTTTGGACACCTTTGACGGGGATTCGGTAGCGCGCCCGGGCGGGGGGCCGGCTCGAATTTTCGGACAGTTTCGTGTCGTGCGCCGGGCGCGGCAGCCTCGCTCATGTGATTTGCGGCTCGCTTGACTGCGGCGTTCGTCGCGGGGCGTAAACAACGGGCGCTGACCGAGCGCCTGGACAGCCGGAAGGATTTGCCATGCCGTCGGCTGCGCCACTTTCAATATGGGACCTGTTTCAGCACGCGGATTTCGTCGTCAAGCTGGTCATGATCGGCCTGCTTATCGCCTCCGTGGCGGTCTGGGCCATCACCATTGACAAGTTCCTGCTTTATTCACGCACTCGGCGCGCCATGGACAGCTTCGAGCAGGCCTTCTGGTCGGGCCAGTCGCTGGAGGAACTTTATCGCTCGCTCGCTTCGCGCCCCACCCATTCCATGGCTGCGCTGTTCGTGGCGGCCATGCGGGAGTGGAAACGCAGCCTCGAGGGCCACCCGCGCTCCTTTGCGGGCCTCCAGCAGCGCATCGAAAAGGTCATGGATGTGACCATTCAACGGGAAATCGCGCGGCTCGAACGCAACCTGCTGGTGCTGGCCACAGTCGGCTCGGCTGGCCCGTTTGTAGGCTTGTTCGGCACGGTGTGGGGCATCATGACGAGCTTTCGGGCCATTGCCGGCCAGCAATCGACCTCTCTCGCGGTGGTTGCCCCCGGCATCGCAGAAGCCCTGTTTGCCACCGCAATCGGGCTTATCGCCGCCATACCGGCGACCATTTTCTATAACAAGTTCGTTTCCGATGTGAACAAACAGGCGCAGCGCCTGGAGGGGTTTGCCGACGAGTTTGCGGCGATTCTGTCGCGGCAGATCGACGAGCGGGGGTAGGGGGATGGGTTTGAACGCGAACACTGCCGCCGTTGCCGGGAGACGGCGGCACCAGCGGCGTCCCGTCATGGCGGAGATCAACGTAACGCCGATGGTCGACGTCATGCTGGTGCTGTTGATCATCTTCATGGTTTCGGCGCCGCTTCTCACCGCCGGGGTTCCCTTGGAATTGCCGCAGACGCAAGCCAAAACCCTCGAACAGGAAAACAAGGAGCCGCTTACCGTCTCCGTGAACGAGAAGGGGCAAACCTACCTCCAAAATACCGAAATCTCGTTGGAGGAAGTGGTCCCGAAGCTCAAGGCCATTACCGACGCGCGCGGCGGGGCGGAGGAGCGCATCTATGTGCGGGGGGACCGGCAGGTCGATTATGGGACCGTCATGAAACTGATGGGCAGGATCTCGGCCGCGGGATATCGGCGCGTGGCGCTCGTGACGGACGTCGAGCAGGGGGCAGGACGTTAGTGGCGTGACCGCGGGCAATGAGGACAGCCTATACCATATCCGGGATTGGGCATGGCGCTGTCTTGCTGTGGAGCATCTGGTCGCTCGCGGCGAACCCGCTTCCGCTTCCTCCCCATGATGCTTTGCCGGTCGATCTCATAACGTCGGAGGAACTCTCCAAGGTCACCAAAGGCATCAAGACTGCTCCCCAATCCGAAACACCAAAGCCACTCGTCGAGAAAGTCGCCGAGGCCAAGCCGGCCGAAGACCCAACCGCCAAGGTCGTCGAAAACAAAGAGGTAAAGGCAGCGCACGAGACCGCCTCGCCTCCTGAAGCAAAGCCGCCCGACGCCAAACCTGCTGAAAAAAAGCACGCCGAAAGCAAGATCGATCCTATCGCGCAGGAACTGGCAAAGGAGGAGGCGAAGAAACCCGAGCCAAAAAAAGCCGAGGTCAAGCCCCCTGCCCCGCCGAAAAAACCCGCGCCGCCGGCGCCCAAGTTCGATCCCAAGCAGGTGGAGGCTCTGCTCGACAAGCGCGACGCGACGCGCGTGGCGGCAGCAGGCGAGGTTCCAAACAACGCGCCCTCGCTTGGTCTTGCTAACGGCGATGCCACGCGGTTGTCGCAGAATGAGTTCGACGCATTCAGGAAACGGCTGGAAGAATGCTGGAGCCCTCCGCCGGGTGTCGACAGCACCAGCAAGCTGAGCGTGGTGCTGCGTGTCATGTTCAAATCGGACGGCTCGGTTGCAAGACCTCCCGATCTGGTGCAGGGGCCCGCGTCGCCGCTCGGTCCTGCAATGGCTGAAAGCGCCAAGCGCGCAATCCTGCGATGTCAGCCGTTCAAGATGCTCAAACCCGAGCACTACGATCAGTGGAAAGACATCGAGATCAACTTCGATCCCCAGTACATGCTCCGCGGCTAGCGGCGCGCCACAGCAGAGAAATCTTGCGGCATGAACGACACGAACTCGGTCAACTCGCGGCGCTTCATCACAAAGCGTTTGAGCCGGCGGCGCGCGCTCGTGCTCGGTGCCGGCTCACTCGTGGGACCAATGCTGGGATTTTCGTCCTCACCTGCACGAGCGGTTGTCAGGCTCGATGTCACCCAGGGCAACATCCAGCCGATGCCGATTGCCGTGCCCGATTTTGCATCGGTCGCGACCCAGGATCCTGCTGCCGGGCGCAACATCAGTGCGATCATTTCCTCCAATCTGCAGCGCTCGGGTTTCTTCGCACCGATTGATCCCGCGGCTTTCCTTGAGAGACCAACCGTAGACGCAATGCCGCGGTTTACGGACTGGCGAGCGATCAACGCGCAGGCACTGGCGCTCGGCCGGATCACCCAGAATGAGGGAAGAGTAAAGGCCGAGTTTCGCCTCTGGGATGTCTTCGCGGGCCAGCAGCTGCACGGGCAGGGCTATACCACCACCGCCGAGAACTGGCGCCGCATCGGCCACATGATTTCAGATGCCATCTACGAAAAGCTTACCGGCGAGAAGGGCTATTTCGACAGCCGCGTGGTGTTCGTCGATGAAACCGGCCCGAAAGAACGGCGCATCAAACGTCTTGCGCTCATGGACCAGGACGGCGCGAATGTTCGCTACCTCACGCGCGGGGATGACCTCGTGCTCACGCCACGCTTCTCCTCCTCCGCCGACACCATCACCTATATGTCCTACGCGCAGGGCGAGCCGAAGGTCTATCTGATGAATATCGAGACCGGCCAGCGCGAGATTGTCAGCAACTTTCCCGGAATGAGCTTCAGCCCGCGCTTTTCGCCCGACAGCCAGCGCGTAATCTTCAGCCTGCAAAACGGCGGCAACTCCAACCTGTTCGTCATGGATTTGCGCTCGAAGGCAACGACGCGACTTACAGACACCCAGGTGATTGACACAGCGCCCTCCTATTCACCCGACGGCAGCTATATCTGTTTCGAATCCGACCGCGGAGGCAAGCAGCAGATCTACGTCATGACTGCGGGCGGGGGACAGGCGCAGCGCATCAGCTTCGGCGATGGCGTCTATTCCACGCCGGTGTGGTCGCCGCGCGGCGATTACATCGCCTTCACGAAACAGTTCGAAGGCAGGTTCGCCATCGGCATCATGCGCGCCGACGGTTCGGGCGAGCGCATTCTTACCGAAGGCTATCACAATGAGGGTCCGACCTGGGCGCCGAATGGACGCGTGATCATGTTCTTCCGCGACCCCGGCGGGAATGGCGGACCCGCCCTCTACACCGTTGATGTCACAGGACGCAACGAGCAGCCGGTCAAAACGCCGAGCTATGCCTCAGATCCGTCGTGGTCACCGCTCTTGCAATAAGGCGGCCTTCGTAAAATGGAGCCGGCAGGGCCTACAAGCTGCCGCATTCACGGGGCATTAACCAATATGAAGGGTTTCGGCCTTCCTCTGCGTTTGCGGGATCGGGGCAACACTTCATCAAGGCTGCTGAAAACCATGGCTTAACCACGCACCTGATAGACGTGCGGCATGTCCGGTCGAGAGGGGACCATTGGAGGCACCGGAATGACGAATGTTGTGCGTGCTATGCAGCGCGCAAAATTTGCGAGCTTGCTGATGCTTGCGTTGGCGGTGGGGGCCTGCGCGAACCGGCCCAACGATCCCACGCAGGCCGCCGGCTCCGCGGCCCCGGGAAGCCAACAGGATTTCGTCGTTAATGTGGGCGATCGCGTTTTCTTTGAATCCGACTCTACCGAACTGACCTCGCAATCGGTGGCCACGCTCGAAAAGCAGGCCCAGTGGCTGCAGGCATATAACCAGTACACCTTCACCATCGAGGGTCACGCCGACGAGCGGGGGACGCGTGAGTACAACATCGCGCTTGGCGCGCGCCGCGCGCAGACGGTGCGCGACTATCTTGCCTCGCGCGGCATCAACCCGCAGCGGATGCGAACGATCTCCTACGGCAAGGAGCGCCCGGTTGCGGTGTGCAACGACATTTCGTGCTGGTCACAGAACCGTCGCGCGGTAACGGTGCTCAATACCAGCTCGTGAAAGAGGATACGGGGGAAGGGGACAAGCCGGCGCCTTCGGGCGCCGGCTTTGTTTTGCCCGCCAGCATCATCTTGCCAAGCCACGAGAAAGGCATGATCGTGCGGGCGAATAGATTCCGCACCCCCAATTGGATCGGCACGAGGAGGCTCAGTTCAAATGATCAGAGCGGGCCCGCTGTCCCCTGCTTTGGCCGCCGCACTTGTCGTGATCGTCTCGGCCTGTGGCCGCGACAACAGCTACGTGGCGCCGCCCCCGCCGCAGGTGCGGGTTGCGTTGCCGGTGCAGCAAGAGGTGACGCGCTATGTGGAGGCAACCGGTAACACCGCGGCGGTGAACAGCGCGAATCTTGTGGCACGCGTGCCGGGCTTCCTGCAGGGGATCGAGTATCGCGACGGTGACGATGTCAAGCAGGGCGCCACCCTCTTCATCATTGAGCCCGAGCCCTACAAGCTCAAACTTGAACAGGCTCGGGCCGGCGAGGCCGCAGCGCAAGCGACTCTGAAACAGACCGAAGCGGAATACGACCGCCAGGTCGATCTCGCCAACCGTCAGATCGCATCGAAGTCCACGCTTGAGAACGCAACCGCCAATCGCGACTCCGCCCGGGCCAAGCTCAAGCAGGCGCAGGTCGATAGCGAGCAGGCTGTGATCAATCTTGGCTACACCGAGGTGAAGGCGCCGTTCGACGGCATTGTCACGGCGCGCCAGGTCTCGCTCGGCGAGCTGGTGGGGGCGAACGGCCCAACCCAGCTCGCAACCATCGTCGCAACCGATCCGATCTACGTGAACTTCAACGTCGGCGAGCAGGAGGTCCTGCGAATGCGGGAAGAAATCAAGCGGCAAGGACTCAGCCCGCAGGACCTGAAAAAAATACCGGTCGAGGTCGGCCTGCAAAGCGAAGACGGATACCCGCATAAAGGCACGCTCGATTACGCCGCACCGTCGGTGAGCCAGGCAACCGGCACGCTCGCTGTGCGCGCGATCCTGTCCAATCCGAACCGAACGCTGCTGCCGGGCTACTTCGTTCGCGTGCGGGTTCCTTATGAGCGGCAGAGCGCGCTGCTCGTGCCGGAGGTGGCGCTTGGAAGCGATCAGAGCGGCCGCTATGTGCTCACCATCGGGAAAGACAACGTCGTAGAGCAGCGCAAGGTCACGATCGGCCCCACGATCGGAGACTTGCGCGTGATCGAGACCGGGCTCAAGCCGGCCGATCGGGTCGTTATTGATGGCATCCTGCGCGCCATCCCCGGCACGAAGGTCAACCCGGAAATTGCGAACATTACCGCCGCCGCAACAAAGTAATCGCGCCCGCGCATGATCGCTGATTTCTTCATCGCACGGCCGGTTCTCGCCAACGTGCTTGCGATTTTGACCATGGTGATCGGCGCCGTGGCGCTTTTCGCGTTGCCGGTGGCGCAGTATCCGGACGTGGTACCGCCGACCGTGCAGGTCACGACCCGCTATCCCGGAGCCAGCGCCCGCACCGTCGTCGATGCTATTGGCTTGCCCATTGAGCAACAGGTCAACGGCGTCGAAGGCATGATCTACATGCAGTCCTACAGCGGCGCCGACGGCAGCTATTCGCTCACGGTGACGTTCAAGATCGGGATGGACCTCAACCAGGCGCAGGTGCTGGTGCAAAACAGGGTGTCGAGCGCTCTGCCCTTGCTCCCGCAAGCGGTGCAGGCGCAGGGCGTCATCGTGCAGAAGAATTCCACGGCCATTCTGCAGATCGTGACGCTGACGTCGCCCGATTCGCGTTACGACAGCCTCTATCTTGCCAACTACGCAACCATCAAACTCAAGGACGAGATCGCTCGCCTGCCTGGAGTGGGAAATGTCGTGGTGTTCGGGGCGGGGCAGTATTCCATGCGGATCTGGCTTGATCCGGACAAGATGCACGTTCGCGCGCTCGTTCCCCAGGACGTCATCCAGGCGCTGCAGCAGCAGAGCGAGCAGGTAACGGCGGGTCAGATCGGCATGCCGCCGGCCCCTGCCGGGCAGGCATTCCAATACACCCTCAATGTCGCCGGCAAGCTCAGCGATCCGGCCGAATTCGCCGACGTCATCGTCAAGACCGGACGCGCCGGCGAGGTCACACGGCTGCGCGACGTCGCGCGCATCGAGCTTGGCGCACAAACCTACGGCCAGGTCTTCACGCTGGACGGCAAACCGGCGGCGGGCCTGGCAGTGTTTCAGGCGCCGGGAGCAAACGCGCTCGATGTGGCGGGCGAGGTGCGCAAGAAAATAGCGGCGCTTGCGCTCGAATTTCCGCCCGCCCTGATATCCGACATTCCCTTCGATACGACGAAGTTCGTCAAGCAGTCGATCGGCGAAGTGTACAAGACGCTGATCGAGGCGGCGCTCCTGGTCCTGGTCGTGATCCTGGTATTTCTGCAGGACTGGCGCGCCATGTTGATACCCACCACGACCGTGCCCGTCACCATCATCGGCGCGTTTGCGGCGATGGCGGCGCTTGGTTTCACGGTCAATTTCTGCACCTTGTTCGCGATCGTGCTGGCCATCGGCATTGTGGTTGACGATGCCATCGTTGTGGTCGAAGGCGCCGTTCATAACATCGAGAAAGGCATGTCGGGGCGCGATGCCGCAAGCGCCGCAATGCGCCGGCTGTTTGGGCCCATCATCGGCATCACGCTCGTGCTCATGTCGGTGTTTCTGCCGGCTGCTTTTCTGCCCGGACTGACCGGGCGCATGTTTGCACAGTTCGCCCTGGTCATCGCGGCAACCGCCCTCATCAGCGCGATCAACGCCGCAACACTCAAGCCGACGCAGAGCGCACTCTGGCTGCGACCGGCAGTTCCGCCTGCGCAACGCAACATCTTCTATCGCGCATTCAATCGCGGTTATGAACGCCTGGAGCACTGGTACACGAGATTGATCACGCGCATGGTCGAGCGTAGCGCACTGATGACGCTCGCGGCGGTGGCGCTGATGATCGTCTCCGGGGTCGGCTTCTACCGTCTGCCGACGGGATTCCTTCCGATCGAAGACCAGGGCTACATGATCGCGCTGGTGCAGCTGCCGCAGGGCGCCTCGCTCGAACGCACGCAGAAGGTGCTGGAGAAAGTGTTTGATGCTACGCACAGCACACCGGGCGTCGCGCAGGTGATTACCATCGCCGGCGTCTCTCCGCTCGATAACAGCGCGACCCTCGCCAGTTCAGGGGTAGCCTATATTGTCCTCAAAGACTGGAGCGAGCGCGGCAAAGGCGAGGATCTGCCTTCGCTGTTCAAAGGCTTGAATGCCGCGCTCTCTGCAATCGACGAAGCGGATATTCTGGTGATGCCGCCACCGCCCATTCAGGGCGTGGGCAATGACGCCGGATTCAACCTGCAAGTCGAGTTGCGCGACGGCAGCTTCGATCTGGCCAAGCTTCAGAGCGTCACCAATACCGTCGTCGCGAATGCGAAGACGCAATCGGCCGTGCAGCTGGTCCTGTCTTCATTCCGCTCCAGCGTTCCGCAGTATACCCTTGCAGTGGATCGGGTGAAAACACAGACTGTGGGGGTTTCACTCGACCAGGTATTTGGGGCGCTCGCGGGCTATCTCGGATCGAGCTACGTCGATCAGTTCAACAAGTTCGGCCGCGTCTTCCAGATATACGTACAGGCCGATTCGCAATCGCGGCTGCGACCCGAGGACATCAACAATCTAACCGTCCGCAACAAGGACGGAGACATGATCCCGCTCGGCACGCTGGTGAAGATCACGCCCAGCGTGGGCGCGTCCTTGATCAGCCTGTTCAATCTCTACCCCACGGCAACAATCATCGGTCTGCCCGCGCAAGGGTTCTCCTCCGGCGAGGTGCTGAGGCTCATGGAGGAAATCGCGCAACGCACGCTGCCGCCCGGAATGGGCATTGAATGGAGCGCGATGTCCTATCAGGAGAAGGTCGTCGGCCATCAGATGTACACTGTCTTCGGGATCGCGCTGCTGCTTGTTTATCTCGTGCTGGCCGGCCAATATGAGAGCTGGGACGCTCCGATTTCCGTCATCCTGGCGGTGCCGCTGTCGTTCATCGGCCCGGTAGCCGCGCTCTCGCTCCTCGGCGGCAGCGGACTCAACAACAACCTTTACGTTCAGATCGGACTTGTCCTGCTGATGGCGCTCTCGGCCAAGAATGCAATCCTGATTGTCGAGTTTGCGCGCGAGTTGCGTGCCAAAGGCGAGCCGATCCTTGCCGCGGCCGTGGCTGCGGCACACGCGCGCTTGCGGCCGATCCTCATGACTTCGTTCGCGTTCATTCTCGGCGTGGTACCGCTCGTGCTCGCCACCGGCGCCGGCGCCAGCGCGCGCAAGTCGATCGGCATCACGGTGTTCACCGGCATGCTCGCTTCGACCTGTCTCGCGGTGCTGTTCGTGCCGTCCTTTTTCGTGCTGGTGCAGCGGTTTGAGGAGTGGCGTACCGCACGCAAGAAGCCGGCGACGGCCGGCGTGCCTGCGCAATAGCGCCGGGGCGCTTTGCGGCGGCACGCCATCTGTTAATCGAACAGCCACAATTTGGACGCAGGAATTTGTATGGTATCCCGCGACTCCGGCAATATTGTTCAAACGATGAATCGCTTCGGGCTTCGACGCGCATCCATGCTCGCTTTGACGGCGGTTGTCGTTGCTTGCGCGAATTGCCCTGCACGCGCACAGGAAGGCGAGCGGCCGGGCGGCCTGTTTGATCTCATCTTCGGCGGGAGCGAGCGCATGAACGGCGATCGCAGCGTTCAGGCCGTCGAGCACACAGCCCAGGCAAGCGGCCCTGATGTTGTGATGCGCCTCGAGCGGCTTGAAAGCCAGATCAGGCAGCTCACCGGTGTGATTGAGCAGCTCCAGTTCCACAATCAACAGTTGGAGAGTCTGGTCCGACGCATGCAGGAGGATCAAGACGGCAGGCGCCCGCAGGGACGCTCGCAGTATACCCCCGGCACGTCTCCTGCGCCCCCGGTTTCGTCTCCCGCTCCGCCGCCGGCTTCGTATCCCGCCCGGCGGGGCGATGCTTTCGATCCGACGCTCAATCCCAATGCACCCGGCGCGCCGCACACGCTCGGATCCATTCCCGGCACAGCCCAGCCGAGGGCGGGCGAAATGGCCGATGCTTCGGCCGGTGTGCCAGGCCATGTCCAGGGACAACGGGGTGCCCCGCTCGATGTTGCAACCGTGCCGCCATCCGGCAGCGCCTCGCTGGCGCCCACGCTGCCCCCCTCGCAGACCCTCAAAGACGAGTTCGATCTCGCCTATGGATATGTGCTGCGCAGAGACTATGCGCTCGCCGAGGACAGCTTTCGACGATTTCTGAGCAAATATCCCAACGACCGGTTGGCCGGAGATGCCACCTTCTGGTTCGGCGAAAGCTTGTTTCAGCGACAGCATTTCCGGGACGCCGCCGAGGCATTCCTGAACGTGTCAACGAAGTTCGAAGGCAACCCCAGGACGCCGGATGCACTGCTTCGGCTCGGCCAATCGCTTGCAGCGTTGGGTGAAAAGGAAGCGGCATGCGCCTCGCTGGGCGAGGTGCTGCGGAAATTCCCGCGTGCTTCGGTCGCGGTCAAACAGGGGGTCGAGCGAGAACAGAAGCGTGTGCGCTGCTGAGGCTGCGCGGCCCATTTCTCTCATCGAGGCAAAGCGACTCTTTCATCCCCTGGCGCATGCGCGAGCTCTCGTTTTGGCAGTCTCAGGCGGGCCGGACTCCACGGCGCTCCTGGTCCTTGCCGCACGATGGCGCCGCGCGCGCAAGTCCGGCCCAAAGCTTTTTGCTGCCACCGTCGACCACGGCCTGCGCTCCCAATCGAAACACGAGGCGCGCGCCGTTTCTCGTCTCGCACGTGCGCTCGGGGTGCCGCATCGCACGTTGCCGTGGAGGGGGAAAAAGCCGGCCACAGGAATTCAGGAAGCTGCGCGAGCGGCGCGCTATCGGCTGCTCGCGGATTTTGCCCAAGCGACCGGGGCGGATCACATTGTTACCGCGCACACGCTCGGCGATCAGGCGGAAACGGTGCTCATGCGCATGTGCCGCGGCAGCGGACTGACCGGGCTCGGCGGCATGCGCAAGGTGACGCCCCTTTCGCCTTCCCTGCGCTCAGCGCGGCGGGCGGCAAGGTCGGGCGATGTCTTGCTGATGCGGCCCCTGATCGACATCTCCAAGGCACGGCTGATTGCGACGCTCGAGCGCGAAAAAATTGCGTTTAGTGAAGATGCTTCGAACCGCGATCCGCGATTTACCCGCGCGCGGTTGCGCGAGATCATGGGTGTGCTGGCCGGGGAAGGTCTTGACGCGGGGCGGTTTGCGACCTTCGCGCGCCGGCTGCGGCGCGCCGATGCCGCGTTGGAAGCAGCAGCCGATACGGCAGCGAGGACCATCTCGCAGTGGCCATGGTCAATGGCAGGACCGATCATCTTTGATCGGGACGAATTTCTCAACATTCCCGCCGAACTCGGACTGCGACTGCTTGGGCGCGCCGTCGGCCATGTCGGCGACGAAGGGCCGGTCGAGCTCGGAAAACTGGAGCGATTGTACGAGACGCTAGTGAGGGGAAAGCGCGCTGCTGGCGAGGCCTTGCGGATGACACTGGCCGGTGCCGTGGTCGCAATGGGTGAAAAGGGCCTCGCCGTGGAGCGCGCGCCCCCTCGCCGGCGGCAAAGAGCGCCGCAATCTCTTAACCACGGATCGAGAGAAGCGCCCGCGACCGCGCGCAAGAACGCCGCAACCAAAAGAAAAATAAAGAAAAAAGGCGATTCTGCCAACCGAAGGTTGGCAGAAGGTCGCTTGGCACTTAGATTGTACCGCGGACGGACCCGACTCGCACCTGCGCGCCACAGGAACAGGCTGGCGGCTCACCGGCGGCCATGAAGGACACGGGATGAATGCCAACCTGCGTAACTTCGCCCTATGGGTGATCATCGTCCTCCTGCTGCTCGCGCTTTTCACGCTCTTCCAAAATCCTGGCCAGCGCACGACCTCCCAGGACATCTCATTCTCCCAGCTGCTCAACGAAGTGGACCAAGGTCGCGTGCGCGACGTCCTGATCCAGGGGCCGGAAATTCACGGCACCTTCACGGACGGGCGCAGTTTCCAGACCTACGCCCCCAACGATCCAAACCTGGTCCAGCGCCTCTATGGCAAGGGCGTTTCCATTACGGCGCGCCCGCAGCAAACCGACGTGCCCTGGTTCGTATCGCTCTTGGTCTCATGGCTTCCGTTCATCGCGCTCATCGGGGTGTGGATTTTCCTTTCCAGACAAATGCAGGGAGCGGGCGGCAAGGCGCTCGGGTTCGGCAAGAGCCGGGCCAAACTTCTGACCGAAGCGCACGGCCGCGTCACGTTCGAGGACGTGGCTGGGGTCGATGAGGCGAAGCAGGATCTGCAGGAGATTGTCGAGTTCCTGCGCGATCCCGGAAAATTCCAGCGGCTGGGCGGACGCATTCCGCGCGGCGTGCTGCTGGTGGGGCCTCCCGGAACCGGCAAGACGCTGCTGGCGCGCGCAATCGCGGGCGAAGCCAACGTTCCCTTCTTCACCATTTCGGGCTCGGATTTCGTCGAGATGTTCGTGGGCGTGGGCGCTTCGCGCGTGCGCGACATGTTCGAGCAGGCGAAGAAGAACGCGCCCTGCATCATCTTCATCGATGAGATCGATGCCGTAGGCCGTCACCGCGGCGCCGGGCTTGGCGGTGGCAATGACGAGCGCGAGCAAACGCTCAATCAGCTGCTGGTCGAGATGGATGGCTTCGAGGCCAATGAGGGGATCATTCTGATTGCGGCAACGAACCGGCCCGACGTGCTCGATCCGGCGTTGCTGCGGCCTGGCCGTTTCGATCGCCAAGTCATTGTGCCCAACCCGGATGTGGTAGGGCGCGAGCAGATTCTCAAAGTTCACGTGCGCAAGGTGCCGCTTGCTCCCGATGTCGAATCTCAAGACCATTGCCCGCGGCACGCCCGGCTTCTCCGGCGCCGACCTGATGAATCTCGTGAACGAGGCCGCCCTGATGGCCGCCCGACGCAACAAGCGCATGGTCACGCAGATCGAGTTCGAAGATGCCAAGGACAAGGTGATGATGGGCGCCGAGCGCAAATCGCTCGTGATGACCGAAGAGGAGAAGCTGCTTACCGCCTATCACGAGGGCGGCCACGCGATCGTAGCGCTCAACGTGCAGGCGACCGATCCTGTGCACAAGGCCACTATCATTCCGCGCGGCCGCGCGCTCGGCATGGTCATGCAGCTGCCGGAGCGCGACAAACTATCCATGAGTCTCGAACAGATGACCTCGCGGCTTGCCATTATGATGGGCGGCCGCGTGGCCGAGGAGCTCGTCTTCGGAAAGCAAAAGGTCACGTCCGGTGCCGCCTCCGACATCGAGCAGGCGACCAAGCTCGCCCGCATGATGGTGACGCGTTGGGGCCTGTCCGAGCAGCTCGGTACCGTCGCCTATGGCGAGAACCAGGATGAAGTGTTCCTGGGTTACCAGGTGGCGCGCCAGCAGAACGTCTCGGAGGAAACCAGCCGCAAGATCGACGGCGAGATCAAACGGCTCGTCGAAAGCGGCTATGCCGAAGCGCACCGCATCCTCGATGACAGGCGGGCCGATCTGGAGACGCTCGCCAAGGGGCTGCTTGAATTTGAGACGCTCACCGGCGACGAGATCAAGGATCTGCTGGTGGGCAAACGGCCGACGCGAGAATCGGTCATCGAGCCGGCAGTGCCGCGTGGCTCTGCCGTTCCGCCAGCGGGCAAGCCACGGCCGCGGCCGGAAACCGGGGGCCTTGAGCCACAGCCGCAGGCTTGAGCAGGCAGCGCGGCTTGCTGCCGTTGCTCGATACGGCGACATCGCCGCGCGATGGATGCGCTTCCTGATGGCGCCAAAGGATTGCGCCGCGCGCCAGAGCTGACCTCCTTGCACCCGCCCATGGCCGGGCGCAGCACGGTGCCACAAACACCGTCCAAATACCGCCATATCCATGCGGTTTGGGTCATGCTGCGGGAGGGCGACCCAATGCAGAAGGCTCTGATTGCATTCCTGCCGGCTGTGCTCATGGCAACGCCGGCAGCGGCACAGCACGAGGAAAAGGCACTCGCGCCGCGCGCGGCTCCCGCGCCCAGGCTTGCGATGTCACAGTCGCCGAACCCGACCGTTGACGAGGGTACGATCCAGCGCATCTCGGCGGCCATGCTCAGCTACACCGCCCTGGAAGTGCAGGGCGGCTGGCCGACGCTCCCCGCGAACGCCAAGCTTGCACCGGGCGTGAAGGGACCGGACGTGGCGTTGCTGCGGCGGCGCCTTGTCATCACCGAGGATCTCGCTGCGGCAAGCGCGCAAGGCGAGGTCTACGACGATGTGCTTGCCGCAGCTGTCCGCCAGTTTCAGTTTCGCCATGGCCTTGCGGAGACCGGCAGCGTGGGACCACGCACGCTCGCCGCGCTCAATGTTCCAGTGCAAAAACGCTTGCGGCAGCTTGCGGCCTCACTCGACCGTCTCGCGGCGATGGATGTGAAATTCGCCCAGCGCTATGTCGTGGTGAATCTGCCCGCTGCATTTGCCGAGACGATCGAGGGCGACAAGGTCGTGCACCGCTATGTGGTGGTCGTGGGTAAACCCGATCGTCCTTCCCCCACGCTCACGGCTCAAATCAGTGCGGTCAATCTCAATCCGACCTGGACGGTGCCGCTCTCCATCATGAAGAAGGACATCATTCCCAGGATGCGCAAGGATCCGAGCTATCTCGATCGCATGCATATGCGCGTGCTCGATGGCCAAGGCCGGGAGATCGATCCGAGGTCGGTCGACTGGAATTCCGTCAGCGCGCCCAATTTCACCATCCGGCAGGATTCCGGCCCTGGGAACGCGCTCGGCGCGCTGCGCATCGATATGCCGAACGCCTATTCCGTCTATATGCACGATACCAATCACAAGGAGTTCTTCAGCGCGGATTATCGCTTCCAATCATCCGGTTGCACCCGGGTCGAAGACCCGCGCGCGCTTGCAACCTGGCTGCTGGCGGAGACGCCGGGTTGGGGCCGGCATGAGATCGATGCGGGGATCGCGCGCGGCGAGCGCACGGATATTCGTTTGACCCGTAAGCTACCGGTCGCCTGGGTGTATCTGACCGGCTGGGCCACGCGCGACGGCCTCATCCATTTCCGGGATGACGTTTACGGTCATGACGACAAGCCCGCCTTGGTTGCCGATGCGCGGCCGCGGGTGGCAAGCGCGGCGCGCGCCGGCGGATTCGTGCTACAGTCGGCAGACCCTGCGCCGCAATACAAGCAGGTGTCCTATCTCGACAGTCAGTAACTACAGTGAGGCGTTGCTAGTCATGCGTTATCTCGCGATCGCTCTGTTCGCCGCTGTCACATCGGTTCCCGCGCTTGCGGCCAATGAGACCGCGCTCGAGCTCACCACCGGCGGGCTTGTTTTCGTCCGCAACGAGAACCTGGATATGCTGTGGGAGGACCTCGCGATCTCGCCCAGCGAGATCAGTATCCGTTATCGTATTTTCAACAAGTCCGAGAACGAGATCCCCGTTCTCATCGTCTTTCCCATGCCCGACATCCACATCGAGACTCCGGACGATTCGTTTGCCGTCCCGACCGATGATCCCGTGAATTTGCTTGCTTTCTCCGTTAGCGTGAATGGAGAGCCGGTTTCGCCCGCGGTCGAGCAGCGCGTGATTGCCGCCGGCCTCGATCGTACGGAGTTCCTGCGCAACCTCGAAATTCCGCTGGCGCCGCATCTCGCCAGCACGAACCAGGTGCTCGATCGCCTGCCGCCGGAGAAGTGGGACGATCTGCGGCGCATCGGGCTCGCTGAAGTCGAGGAATACGACTCCGGCGGCGGCATGAAGAAGCACCTTGCCGCGCGTTGGACGCTGCAAACGACCTTCTTCTGGCAGCAAAGCTTTGCGCCGCGCGCCGAGACCCTGATCGAACATCGCTACAAGCCCAGCCTCGGCGCTTTCCCGCAGACACAGCTCGGTTCGCCCAACGAGGCCAAGGAGCCCTGGTACGACGACTACAAGGAGCGCTACTGCTTCAATTACGAGTTCCTCGCCGCTCTCGAGCGGGCGCGCAAGGCCGCGGAGAGCAAATTCGGCGCGCCCTATGCAGAGCAGCGCATCGAGTTCGCCCATAAGACTTGGGCCAATGGGCTGGGCACGCCAGTCAAGGAATTTCGCCTCACCGTGGACAAAGGCTCGCCCGACAACCTCGTGAGCTTTTGCGGGGAGGAGGCAAAGAAGATCAGCGAGACCGAGTTGCAGGTGTTCAAATCAGACTACAGACCGGACGGCACTTTGAACGTTCTGTTCCTGAAGAAATTGCCGTCACAGTAGCAACAGTTAGGTTGGATCGAGCTTGCGAGACCCAACGCTCGTTCGCCGTTACCCGATGCTGGGCCTCGTGAAGAACTCGACCCAACCGGGAGCCGCGGAATGACTACCCCTGCATAGCGGCCTTGATCGCTGCGACGCCGCCGCCTGCTTTTGCTGCGGCGATGATCTTTGCCTCGCGCGCCGCGAGCGCATCGAGGCTCGCCCGCATGGCGTCGATCTTGTCCATTGGAACGACGATCGCCCCGTGTCGGTCGGCATGAATGAGGTCGCCGCTCTTCGCCGCCATCCCGTGCACGTTCACGTCGATGCCAAAATCGACGACGTGCACATAGGCATGGGAGGGCACGATTGAGCCGGCCAGCATCTGAAAGCCGGGCGCGATCATCGGAATATCGCGAATCGAGCCGCTGGTGACCACGCCGAGGCAACCGAGCGCCTTGTGCACGTTCGATTGCACCTCGCCCCAGAAGGCGCCATAGCCGGCATGCTCGCCGTCGAGATCCTCCATCACCATGATGCCGGGCTGCGGCTCTCCTGCAACGTAATCGAGATAGTCGAGGCGCTTGCGCATATAGCCGGCCTGCCCGAGTGGGACGGCGTCCTTCGCCTTGAACGCGACGGTCTTTGCAAAGCCGACCATGGGCGGCAGATCGGGGAAGGGACAATGCAGGTGCCGCACGGTGTAGCCCCAGCCGCGGCGCTCGGGCGCCACGATCTCCACCAGATTGCAGACAGTAGGCGTATCGATCGAGCGAAGAAAATCCATCTGCTCGCGTGTGACCATGGCGTGCCCACCTCCCTCCTGATTGTTATCCAGCGGTTTGTCTATAGGCGCGTGCGGCAATCAATCCCATGGCGGCGAGCATGGCAATCACCTTTTCTGGATTTTTTGCATGAACGGGTTATCGTGTCATCGTCTTGCGGAAAGCCGCCTTTACAAATCATTGGAGCGAGAACCATGCATACTTCAAAGCTTCTGCTCATCGCTCTTGGCATGTCCAGCTTGCTTCATGCCGGCACGGCGCGAGGCGCCGAGCCGGTCACCATTCGTGTGTCGTGGATCGCGCCTGTCACCAACTGGGCTTCGCTTCTGTTGGAGAAGAAGGAGCTCGCCCAGCATCTCGGCCGCTCATATCTGTTCGAACCGGTCCGGTTTGTGGGCACGCCGCAGATGGTGACCGCGCTCGCGAACGGCGAGATCGAGATCGCCAATCTTGCTTTTTCGACGTTGCCGATTGCGATCGAAAACGCCGGATTGGAGGATCTGCGCGTCATTGCGGACGAGCTGCAAGACGGGGTCGATGACTATTATTCCCAGGAATACATGGTGCTGGCCGACGGGCCGGTCAAAACTATCGAGGATCTCAAGGGCAAGGTGGTGGCTACCGTTGCCGCGGGCGCTGCCGTCGACGTCGCGATCAAGACCATGTTGCGCAAGCATGGCCTTGTGGACAAGCGCGACTACACCATGGTGGAGGCTCCGCTGCCGACCATGCGTGCGATGCTGGCGGACAAGAAGGTCGATCTCGTTCCCATGGTCTTGCCGTTTGCGCTCGATCCGCAGTTGCGGCGGATCGCAAAACCCTTGTTCTACAACCGCGATGTGGTCGGCGTGACGCAGCTCCTGGCGTGGACGGCGCGCCAATCCTTTCTCGACAAGAACCGCGCCGCGATGGTGGATTTCATGCAGGACACGCTGAGCATCACGCGCTGGTTCCTCGATCCGGCCAATCACAGCGAGGTCATGGCCATCGCAGGCCGGCTGACCAAGCAGCCGCCGGAGCGCTTCGACTGGGCGTTCACGAAGAAAGACTACTACCACGCGCCCGACATGGTGCCGAACCTCAAGGCACTGCAAGGGAACGTGGCGATGATGAAGGACCTCGGCTTTGTAAAAAACGTCATCGACGTGCAAAGGCACGCCGATCTGAGCATCGTCGAAGAGGCGGCAAGGCGGCTCAAGTGAGTAATCTTCGCCGTCATGACCCGCGAAAGCGGGGGCACCCAGTAAGCGAAGTCGGTCAAGTTGACGCAATAGCATCCCACTTGCATCATCCGGTGTTTACTGGGTCGTCCGCTTTCGCGGACGATGACAAGCGAATTAAATGTTTCGCAATGCCGCCCGCGCGCGGGTGAGCGTCTCCTCGGGGGTGCCGCTCGCATCGATGCGCGCCCAATCGAGCACGCCGAGATCGTAGCTTTCCTGCTTGCGCGCCACGGCGGCATCGGCGTCCGACGCATCGTGCCCGCGGGAGGTGACGCGCGCGAGTCGCCTCGCAAGATCGGCCGTGAGAAAGAGGCCGTGGCAGGCAACGCCAAGCGCTGCCGCAGACTGCTGCATGAGCTTGCGCTCGCCCGGTTGTGAAAACACCGCATCCACGACGGCGGAATATCCCGCCGCAAGCGCGCGGCGCGCCTTGTCGGCCAGGGTCGCAAACACGCGCGTCGTTACCTCGGCAGTGTAGGCGTGGTCGGCGAAGCTTTTCGGCTTCGTCTCTTCCAAACAATGCCTTGCGCTCGACGTCGGAACGCAGCACCACCGCCCCGGGCGCCGGCGCGAGATCCGGCGCCAGCGTGCGCGCGAGGAGAGATTTTCCGGTCCCGGAAAGCCCGCCCACCGCAATCAGCACGGGCTGCGCCGGCGCAATGAAGCCGCGGGCCGCATCGAAATATTTGCGTGCGGACGCCTGCAACTCTGCCGCCTCGGCAGCAGTAGCCTGCATGACGCGCGCGGCGGTGACTTTGGCGCGGATTGCGGCGCGCACGGACATGAACAGCGGCAAGGCCGCAAGCGCGTCGAGATCCGCAACCCGTCTCCTTTCGGCGAGGTAGCGATTAAGCACGATATTGGCTGCCGGGCGTAGCCCGCGTTCCGTCAGATCCATGAGCAGAAAGGCGAGATCGTAAAGGAGATCGCCGGATGCAATGAGCGGGCTGAACTCGATGGCATCGAACAGGACCGGGCGGCCGTCGAGCAACACCACATTGCCGAGGTGAAGATCGCCGTGGATGGCCCGGATGAAGCCGCGCTCTCCGCGCTCGATCAGGAGCGGGCGAACGCGCGCATAGGCAGCGCGGCTGGCGCGGGCGAGCGCATCGGCTTCGCCAGGCGGAAAAACATCGCCCATCGCAGCAAATGCGCTGGCATGCTCCTCGATGTAATCGGCGAGCGCCCTGATCCACGGCGCAGCCTCGACCGGCTCCGCCTTGGCTTGCGCCGCGGCAACCGCCGCCCCGAGCGCATGGGCGAGAGCGGCATCGATCCGGCCGGTCTCGGCGAGATGATCAAGCGTTGCGCTCTCGTCGAACCGGCGCATCTCGACCGCCCATTCAACCGGCGCGCCTTCACCATCGAATTGGAGCCCACCATCGGCGCTGCGGGTAATGGGCACAACGCGGCGGTAGATCTGCGCGGCAAGCGGCTGGTTGATCTTCAGCTCGGCCTCACAGGCCGCTTTGCGTTTTGCCAGCGTCGAATAATCCAGAAAGGGAAAACGCACTGACCGCTTCACCTTGAACGCGCGCGGCCCCGCAAGAAAAACCGACGCGGCGTGGGTGTCGATGCGTTTGACTGCCGCGCCGCCATGGGTCGCGGGGTCGGACAGGAAGGCGAACACAGGCTCCTGGGACTGGCTCTCGTTCATTGTGCTATTTGGCAACCTCGCGTTAGTCTTCGTCGAGCCCGCCACGTGAATATCGGAGTGAGCCCATGCGCGCCAATAACGGCACCAGGACAGCTGCCGAAGTCCTGATCGATGCGCTCGTCATCAACGGCGTGCGGCACGCTTTCTGCGTGCCGGGCGAAAGCTACATCGCCGCGCTCGATGCGTTTTACGATCGTGCTATCGCGCTCACCGTCTGCCGGCACGAGAGCGGCGCCGCCATCATGGCGGAGACCTGCGGCAAGATGACCGGCCAGCCCGGCATCTGCTTCGTCACCCGCGGACCAGGCGCGACGAATGCCTCAGCGGGCATCCATATCGCACGTCAGGATTCAACCCCGCTCATTCTCTTTGTCGGCCAGATTGCGCGCGAAATGCGCGAGCGCGAGGCCTTTCAGGAGCTCGACTACCGCGCCGTGTTCGGATCGATCGCCAAATGGGCGACCGAGATCGACGATCCCACGCGCATTCCGGAGCTCATCTCGCGCGCGTTTTACTCCGCAACCAGCGGCCGGCCGGGTCCGGTCGTGATCGCCTTGCCGGAGGACATGCTTGGCGAGCGCATCAGCGTGCCGGATGCGCCCGCATGCGAGGGCGTCGAGACCTGGCCGGGCGCAAGCGACATGAGCCGCCTGCAGAAGCTCATCTGGGCCGCCAAGCGCCCGGTCGTTCTCCTTGGCGGAAGCCGATGGTCGGCGGCTGCGACCGCCGCGGTCGAGCGTTTTGCGCAGCGTTTCGCGCTGCCGGTCGCCACCACGTTCCGGCGCGCCCATCTCTTCCATCCCTCCCATCGCTGTTACGCCGGCGATCTCGGCATCGGCCCCAATCCCAAGCTCCTGGCACGGGTGAAAGGCGCCGATCTCGTTGTGCTGGTTGGAGGCCGGCTGGGCGAGCAGCCCTCGCAGGCTTACACGCTCCTCGATATTCCCACGCCGCGCCAAACGCTTGTGCATGTCTATCCCGCGGCAGAGGAGCTTGGCCGCGTCTACCGGCCGCATCTTGCCATCAACGCAACGCCCACTGCCTTTGCTGCCGCGCTCGAAGGCCTCGAGCCGCCCGCGGCGTTGCCGTGGCGCGAGGAGACTGCGAGCGCGCATGCCGACTTTCTCGCCTGGACCGACAAGCCGACGGCGGTGCCCGGCGCGGTCAATCTCGGCGAGATCATCGCCGCCCTGCGTGAAAAAATTCCCGCCGATGCCGTGATCTGCAACGGCGCCGGCAATTTCTCGGTCTGGGTGCACCGCTATTGGCGCTATGGCGGCTACGGCACCCAGCTTGCACCGATCTCGGGGTCCATGGGTTATGGCGTCCCGGCCGCGGTCGGGATGAAGCGTCTTGCGCCCGAGAAAATGGTGATCGCATTTGCCGGCGATGGCGATTTCCTCATGACCGGACAGGAATTTGCAACGGCCGTGCAGTACGACCTTCCCGTCATCATCGTGGTGGTGGACAATGCCATGTACGGCACCATTCGCATGCATCAGGAGCGCCATTATCCCGGCCGCGTCGTGGGAACAGAATTAGTCAATCCCGATTTCGCAGCCTACGCCCGCGCCTTCGGCGGCTTTGGGGCGACGGTGGAGAAGACCGCGGATTTTTTCCCCGCCTTCGACGCTGCGCGCAAATCGGGCAAGCCGGCGATCCTGCATGTGAAGGTCGATCCGGAAGCGCTCACGCCCGCAATGTCGCTTTCAGCCATTCGCGAGAAGGCGCAGGCGGGTGGGTAATCGGTGTTGCACCCGACCGGTCGATTCTCTGGAACCGCTCTCACCGAGATGGCGATGATCATGCGGCGGCTTACCTCTCCCTCCGGGTCCCTTCGGGAGAGGTGAGGTGCGCAGGCGGTGCCTACGTCGTAATCACGATTGTCCACCCGCCGGCATTGCCGGGCTCGCCCGCTACGCTCGGTTCGCAAACCCAGGCGCAAGTGATTCAAATTGAAACACTATGCTCGCGCGCGCGCGGCAACGGCACATAAAGTCAAATTGCCGTCCTTTCCAGCCCGCAATGGTGCTGCATTTTAGAACTAATAATACGCGCAACGATCATCTGCTCATCCGCTAGCATATTTGATGTTTACTCGTGTGGCCGAAACGCGTTCGAGCGACGCACGCGCTCCTCGGCGCGTCCGCGCGGGCGCCGGTTTACAAATAGTAAAGCGCCTCATCCTCCTCATCGCCATGGCGCTCCTCGGCGGGCCAGCCAGCGCTGCCGAGAAGAGCGAGCATCCGATTACGTACGTCTACGTCCTGCTCGGCGGGCTCGTGGGGGCGGATGGATATGTCGACTCGAATGGGATGCTGCTGCTCGCGGGGCGGATCGCGAATATCCCGAATACATGGGTGGAAACCTACCCCTGGGAAGACTGGGTCACCGCCGCAAACCGCGTGTGGGCGCGCTCGAGCAAGAACGCGAGGGTGGCGGTGGTGGGATTTTCGGGAGGCGGATCGCGTGCGACCTGGCTCGCAAACAGCGTGCTGCACAAGAGCATCGATCTGATCGTGACCTACGACCCGAGCCCGAAATGGCAGATGCAGAACCTGCCCCCGAACGTGAAGAAGGCGATCACCTTTGAGAACCAGATCCCGTTCGTCTTCGGTTTCGGGCGCGGCGAATTGACCGGGCCGAACGTGCAGCACTTCTTGATTCGGGAAGAGCACCTGCTCGTGCAATACGACGAGCGGCTGCACCAGATCACCTTGCAGGCGATCGAGGATCTCGCGAAGTGAGCGGTGGAATTCGGTTGCAAAATGCCTGCCACGCGTCGTTTAGAGCGTGTTTCGCTAAGATCGAGCCAGCAGGTCCACCTCTCCCCGCAGCAGGGGAGAGGTATGCAAACTGCGAGGCCGCGTCGCGATCAACATGATCGAGATTTGCGCTAGCGCGGGCGATTTTGCCCAGTGTATGACCCACAGCACCGTCAATTCCACGCAAGCGCCTTCCAGGAAAGATCCGGCAACGTCTCCATGTAATGTATGGTGTCCATCCGGATGTTCTGATTGTGCTTGTCGAACTCGACGCTGCCGGTGACGCCGTGGAAATCCTTGGTCGCCGCGAGCGTATCGCGGATCGACTGGGGATCCTTGCCGCCGCGGCGAACGACGTCTGCAATCAGAAGAATCTGGTCATATGCGTGCGCATTGAGGTGCGTCGGCTCCTGGTTGTATTTGGCCTTGAACGAGCGGATGAAGCTCTGCACCAGCTCGCGCTTGTCGGTCGGATCGAACTGCACGATGCGGACATAGCCGAGCGCAGCCTTGCCCGCCTTCTGCTCGAACCCGAACGGCAGCCAGATGGTGCCGAGCTGGATCGCCCCTCCGCCGCCGCCCTTGGTCACGCCCGCCTGTGCGAGCGCCTGGGTGATGCGCAGGCCCTGTCCCTCGAGCGTGTAGGTTGGGATCACGTCGACCTTGCCAAGCCCTGCGATGCGCGTCGCAATGGCGGTGAAATCGTTCACGTCACGCCCGAAACCAATATCGGCCAGCACCTGCCCGCCGAGCGATTTGAAGGTGTCGCCGAAGACTTTGGCATTGCCGATCCCGGCATTGGTGTTCTCGTAGAGCAGCACCGCCGAGCGCGCGTTGAGACGCTTATAGGCATTGGTGGCGATATCGACGCCCTGCATCACCTCGTTCGGCATGATGCGGAAGGTCCAGGGATTGCCGGGATCGGTAACCTTGATCGACGACGAGCCGGCATTGAGGAATGGCACCTTGGCTGCATCCATCAGCGGCATGATGGCGAGGGTGGCATCGGAGCATTCCTCGCCGAGAACAATCTGCGGCTTGTATTGATCGAGCAAGCGTTTGCCCGCCTGGGTCGCCGGCAATGGGCTGCATGCCGAGTCCTCATATTGAATCTCGAGCTTGTAGCCGTTGATGCCTGTCTTGTTGGTGTCCTCAAGTGCAAGCTCGATGCCCTGCTTGTCCTGCACCCCGAAATAGGAGCCGGGACCTGACATTGGGAACAACCCGCCAATCTTGATCAGTTTGTCCTGCGCGTAGGCGCAACTCGCGGCGACAGACAGCCCGAAAAGGGCAGCAAGGGCGATACACAGACCGGTTTTCTTCATGGCATTCTCCTGCAAGCCGCCTCGCATTTAAGCCCGAAATCAATCCAGCTGCCAATGTCCTCTTGCTGCGGCATTGCCGATCGGGACCTGCGACAGGGCGCCGCCCAATGGTGTAGCATCTCCCGGCTCGCAGGCTCGTAGCAGCCCTGGAAGCCGCCCCGGATGGCGCTTCGCTCATCCGGGCTACGCTCACCGGGCTACAAAGAACCGGTGATCGAATATGAACGCAAATGCATTCAAGCTGGGCACGTTCGCAAGGCCGGACGGCGCCCCCTTTCCAGCCATTGTGCTCGGCGATGATGCCGTCGATCTCGCCAAGGCGCACGCGGCCTATCGTGCGGCAGGCGGTCGTGGCGCGCTGAGCGCGAGCGATTCAATTCTCGCTCTGCTGCGGGACTGGGACGCCAATTTCGCCGTGCTGCAAGAAATCGTGGCGTTTCTGCAAAAGCAAGGAATCGAGCCCTATGCGGGCAGGCTTGCGAGCCTGCGTGCGTTGCCCCCCGTGATCCGGCCGGGGAAGATGTTCTACGCGGCACAGAATTTTCAGGAGCATGTCGACGAGATGATCCGCGCGGGCATGTCGCCTGCGAGCGGACCCAAATTCACCGGCCAGAAGTCCACGAGCCGGCCCTATCTCTTCCTCAAGGCGCCGAGTTGCCTCGCGGGCGCCTACGACGACATCGAAATTCCCCGCGGCATGCAGAAGATCGACTGGGAGGCGGAGATCGCGCTCGCCATCGGCATGCCGGGAAAGCACATCAAGGCGGAGCGCGCGCTCGATCACGTCGCAGGCTTCATGACCACCAACGATGTGTCCTGCCGCGACATCACGCTGCGCGCGGATCGTCCGGCGCTGCGCTCGGATTGGCTCGGCGGCAAGAGCCACGACAATTTTGCCCCCATGGGCCCGTTCCTGGTGCCGCGCGCGTTCGTGCCTGACCACAAGCATCTGTTCATCCGTCTCACGGTCAATGGCGAAACCAGACAGAACGGCAATACCTCGCAATTCATTTTCACGCCTGAGGAGCAGATCGAATACGCCTCCAACATTCTCACGCTTGAGAGCGGGGATGTTTTCAGCTGCGGGACCTGCGGCGGCGTCGGCCAGGGCACCGGCACGTTTCTCAAGGCCGGCGACGTGATGGAGACCGAGATCGAGGGCCTGGGCAGGATGCGAAACCGGTTCGTTCCGGAGGCCGCGTAGCCCGCATGAGCGAAGCGATATGCGGGGACCGGCCCGCGGATTGTCCGTTTGCCAATATCCGAAGCAGGAAGGAAGCATGGCGGGTTTGCCGAAGGTAGGTCTGATCGTGACGGGAGGTACAATCAACTCCGTCGGCAAGGACCGGCTCGACCTCGCCTGGTACATCGAGGCGGGCAAAAGGCTCCACCAAGGAGAACTCCTCGGCAAGCTACCGGAGCTCAAGGATATTGCGCAGGTGAGCGAAATTCCGTTCCGGCGCATGCCGAGCCACGCTTTGCTCGACAAGGATTGGCTTGAATTGCTGCGCGCCGTCCATTCCATCTTCGACGCGAACGAGGCCGACGGCATTGTCATCACCCACGGCACCAACACCCTTGAGGAGACCGCATATTTTCTGAACCTCACCCTCAAGACCGAGAAGCCCGTCGTTATCGTCGGTTCCATGCGGCCGTCGTCCGCGCTCAGCGCAGACGGCTATCTCAATGTGGTGAATGCCGTGCGGGTCGCCGCCGATCCGAATTCACGCGGGCGCGGCTGCCTGGTCGTGATGAACGATACGATCTTCAACGGCCGCGACGTCACCAAGAACGCGACCTACCGCGTGGAGGCGTTTCAATCGCGCGACCTCGGGCCGCTCGGATTTGCCGACGCCGACGGCAAGGTCATCTACTACCACCACCCTGCCAGAAAGCACACCGTCCACACACAATTCGACGTGGGTGATCTCCACGCGCTCCCGCGGGTCGATATCGTGATCTCCTATGTCGGCGCCGACGGCGCCATGATCGAAGCAGCTGCGAATGCGGGCGCCAAAGGCATTGTGAGCGCGGCGACTGGGGCGGGCCGACCGACGCCCGCCGAGGACGCCGCTTTCGACAAGGCCTACCGGGAGAAGGGCGTGCTCATGTGCCTTGCCAGCCGGGTTGCCGCGGGTCGCGTCGTGCGCAGCCCCGGCCTTGCGCAGCGCGGCTTTGTCGCCAGCGACAATTTGCAGCCCTGGAAAGCGCGTTTGCTGCTTTCGCTTGCGCTTACTCAAACCGATAATGCCGGCGAAATTCAGCGCATGTTCGATACCTACTGAGGAGACGTCATGAAAGCCGATCTAGTGATAAAAAACGGATGGGTGGTCACGCCGCAGGACACGTTCCGGGGCGGGGTGGCGATCGCACAAGAGAAGTTTGTGACGATCGGAACAGACGACTCACTGCCGGACGGCAAAGAGGTGATCGATGCCAAGGGCAGGCATATCCTGCCCGGTCTCATCGACGCCCATGTGCATTTCCGCGACCCCGGGATGACCTACAAGGAAGATTTTTCAACCGGCTCCACGGCCGCCGTCTGCGGCGGAATAACGACCGTGGTCGATATGCCGAATGTCATTCCGCCCACGGCGGATGCGGAGCAGGTGGGCGTGAAGCAGCGCCTGGCGGAGGAGAAATCGCTGGCGGATTTCGGCGTGCTGGGCGTCGTCGTTCAAACCAACGCCGATCACATCCTTCCCATGGCCGCAGCGGGAGTGATCGGCTACAAGATTTTCTTCGGCGAGACGATCGGCAATCTTCCTTTCCCCGATGATGGAATGTGCCTCGAGGCGTTCTCGAACATCACCAAGTCGAAGCTGCCGCTCGGCATCCATGCCGAGAACCGCCAGATCCAGCACTACTGGACCAACAAGCTCAAAGCCGAGGGAAAAAACGATCCGGTCTGCTGGGAGCAATCGCGGCCTTATCTATGTGAAGCCGAGTCGGTGGCGCATGCGCTGTTCTTCGCCGAGGCATTAGGCACCAAGCTTCACATCTTCCACATGAGCACCAAGCAGGCGGCGCAAATGGTCAAGGATGCCAAGGCGCGTGGCCTGCGCGTGACCGCCGAGACAGGGCCGCACTATCTCTTGCGCGAGCCAAACGACATGGCGAAGGTCGGCTCGCTCTTGAAGATGAATCCGCCTGTGCGCACGAAAGACCACGCCGAGGTGCTGTGGGACGGGCTGATCAAGGGCTACGTGGACATGATCGCCACCGATCATTCTCCCCATACCCTCGAAGAGAAGGGCAGCGACATCAACGGCAAGCTGCTCAAGCCCGCGATTTGGGACTGCATTTCCGGCTTCTGCGGCGTTGAGACCGGAGTTTCCCTGATCCTCACCGAGGTGAACAAGGGCCGCATGACCCTCAATCAGTACGTCAAGGTGGCGTGCGAGAATCCGGCGCGGGTGTGGCAGATCTATCCCAGGAAGGGCGCCATTCGCCTGGGCTCCGACGGCGACGTCACCATTGTCGACATGGAGAAAGAAGCGACCATCGATGCAGCCAAGCTGCACAGCAAAAACAAGCCCACGCCATGGAACGGCTGGAAGGTGAAGGGCGTTCCGGTCTGCACCATCGTTCGCGGCCACGTTCAAATGCGTGACGGCGAGCCCGTGGGCAAGCCGATCGGCCGCATGCAAAAGCCCATTCTGGATTCTTAAGCGAGGTAGTTCACTGTCTTCGCTGAAACGATCATCAGTTCGGGGCCCCACGATATCTTGGACATAAAAATAAGTTCCCATCGAACGTCTCGAATATCCTGTCGTCTATCTCCTGCGGAATCATGACGTTCAGCAATGGCCAGCGGCGAGAAAGCCCAGAGCTTCGTACCGCCCTTTCCCAAGGCTATCCATTAGAGATGCAAGCGTGGGAAAATCGCACCGTGTTGTGGCAGGGCCCTCCGGCTCGAGGTAGTCGGGATCGGCACAGCCTTCGATCATAACCTCCGATTCGGCCGGCACGGCGCACTAGCATGACTACTAAGTAGCGGGAGGAAGAAGCAAATACCTGTGGCTTTTAAAACATTCGTATCCCTCGAAATGCATACCCGCCTACAGTTGCAAGCAAAAATCTGTACCCGAATATCACCATCACCAGCGAGCTAACGAAAGCACATGACGACGCCACCTTACAGAGATACTGTAGTGTGCAAAATAACCCTTAACTCTTAAAGGATGCATATCTTGAAGATCGCCGAGCGTGCCTACGATATTGATCGTAACCCATCCAAAGATCTTTACCATGGCTACGAGACTTGGAAAGGCTGGAGGAAACCCTTCACCTATACGGCAGACGAAGCTGATTATTTCGCAGGCGAGCTTCGTGATGCGAAGATCGCTCACGCAGACGTGCTGGCGATTGGGTTTGGGTCAGGCAGCTTTTTGGCTTGGGCCCGAGACCGTGGCGCACGCGTTGTTGGAACAGAAATCAATCCCGTTTTATTGAGTGCTGCTGCGAAATTTGACATCAAGCTGCTCCCAGCGACGTTAGAAGTCGTCGCGCACGACTATGCCTCACGTTTCGACACTGTCGTTGCTTTTGATGTCTTTGAACATCTTACTTTCGACGAGATTATAACGGACCTCAAGGCCACTGAAACGATGCTAAAGTCTGAGGGGCATCTCATTTTGCGGTTTCCTAATGCGCAAAGTCCTTTTGGACTCGCTCCTCAACACGGTGATCCGACTCACAAGTCAGCGCTATCTCGAAATTCCTTTGAGCAATTGACGTACGGCATGAATTTGAAGATTGTACGCTATGCCCCTTCCTTCCGTGCCAGGGGTGGACCCATGACCGAGCGTCTCGTGCGAGCCATCCGGTACGCGGTCCGGGATTTGATCGGAGCAACACTTAATGCAGTTTATGCTCAAAGCATACCCTGGGACTCAGTTGTGACCCTGGTGATGCAAAAATCGAGTCCGCCAGAAACTTGAGATCAGTTATTTCATCGCTGTCATGAACAAGAATGCACCCCGAGCGTTCGCGCGCCGTGCAAGGCCCTCAGGTGACATCTGCCGCATTACCAGAGGTCGAATCCGGCGCGGTAAAGGCACGGCGTCGGCGTCCTGGCCAAATACCTGCGCCGTAACTGATCGGAAAAATAGGCGGAGGATGTCACCGAAGATGTCCTTTGTGTAGTAGCGCGCCATGTGCCCATCGGACCGGCGCCACAGGCATTCATCGAGAGAACGCCCGGCCCAGAAACCAAGTAAGTAGTCTCTGACTATCGTGGCGTACGCGGCCATGCCTTCCAGATTGTAGACCATAAGTCTAGTCTCGCCCCCTGACCGCAGTACCCGGTGAATCTCTTTTATAATCACAGCAGTTTGTGCGGAGTGATGGATGACTCCCCATGACCAGACGAAATCAAATGATGAGTCCGAGAATTCAAGAGCCCGGGCATCCATTCTTGTAACTTCGGCAGCAAGTTTTCGAAGAGCTAGACGGCGCCTAGTGACCTCGATGCTTGTATCGGAAATATCAATGGCCGTAAGTTTTGCCCCGGCACGTGCAATAAGTTCTGAGTGGAGCCCCATACCGCAGCCGACTTCAAGTACGCTGCGACCGTGAAGCCGTTCGAATGGTATAATCTTGTCGAAGGGAGACTTGTTGTGGGCGAATAACCGAGCTGCATAAATGAACCGTTTGTCAATTTCGTCATACCATGCCTCGGTAAAGCGTTCTTTCGTCACTCTGTCCTTCCAGTCGTAGGACATGGTCTGATTTGTCCACCACTGTCAATTCCCGAGCTGAAGTTTTTCTAAGTCCGTCTCGGAGAGAAGACGCTTCTCATCGTCCCGCATCGGGTACTCCGTATAGCACACTGATCTAATCTGATTCGAATTCCCGCCAATGCCGAATGAACCGTTTCGCAAAGCAACTATACCAAAAGTTCTGCCGCCATCGCTTCAAGCCTGCCTGACCCATAGCGGCAGCTCGATCAGGATTACGTAACAAATGTATTAATTTATCGCAGAGATCGTCCCTGCGTGAAAGATCCACATTAAAACCTGTCTCCCCGTCCACATTGATCTCCTGTCCTGCATCGTGCACCGAAGCGATTACGGGCAAACCGTGACGCATAGCCTCTATGTAGACAATTCCAAAACCCTCTTGTCTACTCGGCATGGCAAACACATGCGCATGCTTGAATAACGTCGCCAATTCGTGCTCAGGAATGAAGCCAAGAACGTCAATGTTAGAGGCTGCCGGCGACCCATTCGCGCGCGCGCGCATCTCACCAAGCCCAGTGCCGCCTCCAGCAATTATTAGCCTTGCATTCGGGATCACCGTGACGACATTGGCCCAGCAGGCGAGCAACTCATCGTGGCCTTTCCAACCCTCTCCTGCATCAAGGCGCCCGAGGATAAGTACGGACGGGATGCCCGAAAAGTCCGGCATCTCGACTGGGGCAGAATCATGTTCAGTTGCCAGCCAACAGACGCGACTGTTTGCGAGAAAACCATGGCATGCCTGATATCGCTCAAGGGTGTAGCGCGAGTTCGCAAGTACCATGGATGCGCGCCTAATCGCCTGACCGTAATCTACGGACATTTTCTCATAGACCTCGAGGCCATGCATCCAGACTACATAAGGTCTTCGCAGCCCTGGTAGATGAGGATGTGCGCGCGCAATGCCGGCCGAGTCGAAAAGGAAACGATCATGAGTGCACGCGGCGCGATGGGTACGCGCTGCAAAGGCGATCTTGCTTCCGTTGCAGGTCGCGACCTTGTGTCCAAGAAATTCCAGCGGAGCCCGATCGAGATACGAGCCCAAGTTTAGGTCATACCCCGCTTCGATCAAAGCTGTGGCTGACATGCGCGCAACGCGCGCAATTCCGCCCTGGCCCGCAATCAATGTGGCAGCGCCGAGAAATACGCGATGCGAAGGCGAGCAGACTGCCATGCTTGGTGGGGGTATTGGCTACCGCGGTCGGGGGTTCTCAATGGGACTAGTAACCTGCACCAGCTCCTGTCCGGCCGCGATAATCGCCTTGACGATCGACGCGTAGCCGGTGCAGCGGCAAATCTGGCCACTGAGCTCATGCCGCACGGTCTGGGCATCGGGGCGCCGCCGGCGCCGCAGAATGTCGCGCGCCATGATCAGCATCCCCGGCGTGCAGAAGCCGCACTGCAAGGCGTGGCATGCGTGGAATTGCCGGCGCAGCAGTTCCATCACCGGATCGCTGCGAAGCCCTTCGAGAGTGAAGATCGAGCGGCCGTCGCACATGACGGCGAGCGCGAGGCAGGAGCGCGTCGCCTGTCCTTCGACGACTACGGTGCAGGCGCCACAGGCGCCGTGCTCGCAGCCGAGATGCGTGGCCGTAAGCCCGCAGCGCTCGCGCAGGAAATCGGCGAGCGTCTCGCGCGGCTCCACATCATGCGTGACCTTCGCGCCGTTGAGCTCAACCGTGATGTTCATCGTTGCGCCCGCATTTCACGCACGGCCTTGAGAATGGTCGCCGTGTGCAATCGCCTCTGATAGGCGTCAGCGGTGGATGCAATCGCGTCAAGGTCGTTGCCGATGGCCGCTCGCAAGGCGTCATCCGAGCCGTTGCCAGCCGCAACGTGCTTGCCGGCCGCAGGCAGGAGGCGCGCGTGCAACGAGGCTCCCGCAAGCACGACAGAGCTTTCTCCGCCGCGCGCGGTTGCAACCGCGATGGACTCCGCGAATGCGCCGCTCTTGCGCGCGACCTTGGCAAATCCCCACCGCAGCGGGGCAGGCGGCCGCGAAATATCAAATCCAAGAATGATCTCTCCAGGCGCGAGTGAAGTGGAATAAGCGCCGCGCACGAACTCTGCCACCGGCTCGGAACGCGCGCCGTTGGGTCCAGTGACGCGCACGCGGGCACCGAGTGCGATGAGGCAGGGCGGCCAATCCGCCGCCGGATCGGCGAACGCAACGCTGCCGCCGATGGTCCCGTAATTGCGCACCGCGCGATAGGAAATCTGGCCGGCGACGCGACGCATCAAGCCGCCGAACAGGTCGGGGACCTTTGCGTCCTCGATCGCCGCATGCGTTGTGAGCGCGCCGATCTCGAGGCCGCCGGGTGTCTCGCGCACGGCCTTGAGCTCTTCCAGCCGGCTGATGTCGACAAGAAGATCGGCGAGGGCAACCCGCAGATTGAGCATCGGGATCAGCGACTGACCACCCGCAATGGCACTCGCAGCAATGCCGTCTTGCGCGAGCGCCGCGCTCGCCTCGGCCACTGTCCTGGGCCGCACATATTCGAACGGCGCCGATTTCATGCGGCGGGGACTTTGGCGCGCCGCGCGCAGTCGACCGCTTCGGATACGCGGCGCGGCGTAAGCGGCGTCGCATTGAAGCTCGCGCCGATATCGCGGAAGGCATCGGCAACCGCGTTGGCGATCACGGCCGGAGGCGCGATGGCGCCGCCCTCGCCGAGGCCCTTGACGCCGTACTCGGTGGCCAGCGCCGGCGTTACCAGATGGGCAAGCCGCACATCGGGAATCTCCGGCGCGCACGGCACCATGTAATCGGCAAAGGTGGTGGCAAGCGGCTGCCCGGTTTGATCAAACGGGATCTCTTCGTAAAGCGCCGTGCCGATACCCTGCGCGATTCCGCCTTGCACCTGGCCGTCGACAATCATGGGATTGATCATGGTGCCGCAGTCTTCCGCCACGACGTAATCGAGGAGCTCGATGACACCGGTGTCAGGCTCCACGGCGACAACGACAGCGTGAGCGCCATAAGCAAACACGCCGCTGGAATCCTTCGGCTCGTAAGTCTGCGTCGCCTCCAGCAGAGGATCCATTCCCACCGGCAGGCGCTCCGGCCGCACATTGGCGGTGAAAGCGATTTCGGCAACGCTCACTTTGCCGGATGGTCCGTGCACCGCGCCAGCTTCGAGACGGACGTTGGCAACATCGGTCTGCAGCAGATGCGCCCCGATGCGCGTGATCTTGTCAGTCAGCGTGCGGCAGGAGCGCGCAACCGCGCCGCCTGCGAACACGATGGAGCGCGACGCGAATGTTCCGAAGCCGTAAGGCCCGACCGCAGTGTCGCCGTAACGCACCGAAATGTGCTCGGGATCCATGGTGAGCTCGTGCGCGGCAATTTGCGCCAACGTGGTCTCGTGACCCTGGCCATGATTCTGCACCCCGACATAAAGCAGCACGGAGCCGTCCGGCAGCATGCGCGCGGTGGCAGATTCGTAGCCCGGCACCACGCGGAACTTGCGCTTCATCCATTCCGCGGTCCCGTGCCCGCTCTGCTCGGTGTAGAAGGCAAAGCCGACGCCGATCTTGCGGCCATCGCTCTCGCCAGCCGCCTGGCGCTTGCGTACGGCGGCAAGGCCGATCATCTCGCGCGCGGTATCGAGGGCGGCGACATAATCGCCGGTGTCGAGGCGCATGCCCGCCGCGGTCTGGTAGGGAAGCTCGGCCGCGGTGACGATATTCTGGCGCCGCAGATCGAACGGCTCGCGGCCGAGCTCGCGCGCGACTTCATCGATCAGTCGCTCGATGGCAAAGCACGCGCCCGGCCGCGCGACCCCGCGATAAGGACCCATCGGCGCCTTATTGGTCGCAACCGTGAACGTCTTGAGATCGAGATGGCGAATGCGATAGGGCCCGGTCAGGTTGCGCGATGCCATGCTCGCTTCCTGAAAGGCCCCGGTCGGCCACAGCGCGTAAGCGCCCGCATCGATATGGATGCTGCCTTCAATCCCTATGAGCATGCCGTCGCTCTGCGCCGAGATCGTCAGATCATAGGCGTGATCGCGGGCGTGGATGGATGCAAGGAGATGCTCGCGCCGGTCCTCGATCCATCGCACCGGGTGCCCCGTCCGGCGCGCGATCGCAGCCACGGCGATGTCCTCGGGCATGATTCGATTCTTGCCGCCAAAGCCGCCGCCCACATCGGGTGCGATCACGCGCACCTGATGCTCGGGCAGACCGAGGATCTGTGAAAGCGCCAGACGCTTCACCTGCCCGCCCTGGGTCGAGAGATAAACGACCAGCTCGTTGAGCCGGTGATCCCAGTAGGCGAGCACGCCGCGGCATTCGAGCGAGACGGTTGCCTGCCGGTTCATGCGCAGCTGCCGCCGCAGCCGTAGCGGGGCGCCGGCCAGTGCAGACGGATCGCCCTCGCTGACCGTGGTGCTGATATAGGCGTTGTCCGGCCAGGACTCGAAGAGGCGCGGACTGCCTGGGCGCATGGCAGCGACCGCGTCGACCACCGCCGGCAGCTCTTCGATGTCGACCGACACGCGCGCGGCCAAATCCTCGGCTTGCGCGCGGGTCGGCTGCACGCACGCGGCAATCGTCTGACCGACGTAACGCACGCGCTCGTCTGCAAGGGCGGGATAGGGGCTGTGGCGGTGCGCCGTGAGCTCCGGCCCCGCTTCGAGAATATTAAGCGGGCCGATATCGGCGAGCGTGAACACGTGACGCAACGCATTCGCAGGCTTGTCGATCCCGCGCACGCGCCCATGCGCCACCGGGCTGCGCACGAAGGCCACGTCTTGCAGGCCGGGCATGCGAATGTCGGCAATGAACATGCCGTGGCCGAGGAGGTAGCGCTCGTCTTCCTTGCGCGGCAGGCTGGCGCCAATCCAGCTTCGGGAAGGCGAAGAGGCGTCCATGCGTGATGGCCTGTCGTTTTGTTGTGGCGCGATAAGTTCGCGGGCTCTGAGGCGCGATGGTTTTGTCAGAGCGCAGGGTCGCACGCAATACGATGGCCATATTCGAAGCGTGCCGATTTGACGCGCATGCGAATGCAATCGTAGAAAGCGAGCGAGCGCGCTCGGTAGCCCGGATGAGGCGTAGCCGACATCCGGGGATTACCCCGCATATCGCTTCGCTCATGCGGGCTACAGCCGCCCGCTGCAAGGACTAAGGAGAGCTCATGCTCAGTATTGGCTGCCGAAAGGTGATTCTCGCGTGTGGGCTGCTCGCCATCCTGACATGCAGCGCGCGGCCGCTGCTCGCGCAAACGCAAACCTGGCCGCAGCGGCCGGTGAGATTCATCGTTACGCTGGGGGCGGGAAGCGGTGTCGATACCGGCATGCGCCTGCTGGCCGACAGACTGCCCAAGCTGTGGAACGAGCCGGTGGTGGTCGAGAACCGTCCCGGCGGAGACGCTCTGGTCGCGGTGAGCGCATTCATCGGAGCGCACGACGATCACGTTCTTCTTGCCACGCCGACCTCGGCGCTTACGGCGCATCCTTACGTGCTCCCGAGCATGCCGTACAAGGAAAGCGATCTATTGCCGATCGCCCGCGGCTGGAACGTGATCATCGTGATCGCCGTGCCGTCGTCGCTCGCGGTCGGCTCGATGAAGGATCTCGTCGAGATGACGCGCGCGCAGCCCGGCAAGCTCAACTGGGCGGGCACGACCGGGGCAATCGATTTCCTGTTTGCAGGCTTTCTGAAAAAATACAACCTGGACATGGCGCGCGTGCCCTATCGCAACCCGCAGGAGGCCAATAACGACCTCGCGCTCGGCCGCATCCAGGTGGCGGAGGCCTCGCTCGCCACGCTCCGCCCGCAACTCGAGGCGGGCAAGATCAAGCTCCTTGCCGTGACCAACAGCGTGCGTGCTCCCACACTGCCCGATCTTCCGACGGTCAAGGAGGCGGGCTATCCCGACCTCACACTTGACGGTCTCGTCGGGCTGTTCGGCCCGGAGGGAATGCCGCTGCCACAGCGCGAGCGCATCGCCCGCGACATTCGCGAAGTTGCCAAGGACCCGATTGTCGCGGAGCGGCTCACGCTGACCGGCCAGATGCTCAATGTCGGGGGGCCGGCGGAATTCGTCAGCGCCATCGACGAGCAGCGTGCGCGGCTTGCCGAAGCGGCCAAGGACCTCGGCATCACGCCGGCACATTAGCGGGTCACTGCCGGGCTTGACACCGCAAGTCGGGTATACACGACTTGCGGCACTTTGTTGATGTGCGGACCTCGGGCAGCCCGAGGTCCGATGCAATCCATCTTATTCGTAAGAACTTCTAATCAAGATACGATGGACCCGCGGGTCAGGCCCGCGGGTGACCTGAACCAGGATGGCTGCGACTCCCTCCAAAAAAGCCTCCGTCATCATCCTGACCGGGTTTCTCGGCGCGGGCAAGACGACCTTGCTCAATCGTATCCTCACCGGCGATCACGGGCGGCGCATCGCGGTCATCGTGAACGAGTTCGGCGAGGTCGGCATCGATCATCATCTGCTGATTGCTTCCGATCAGGAAGTCATCCAGATGAACAACGGCTGCATCTGCTGCACGGTGCAGGGCGACCTCGTGCGCAGCCTTTTTGGACTCATCGAGCACCGGTCGAAATTCGACACCCTGGTGATCGAGACGACCGGCCTCGCCGAGCCGGCGCCGGTCGCGCAAAGCATTTATGCGGATGAAAGAATTCGCAGCGAGTTCACGCTCGAAGGCGTCGTGACGGTCGTCGATTGCAAGCACATCTGCGCTGCGCTCGAGCAGTCGGCCGAGGCCGGCGAGCAGATCGCCTTCGCCGATCTCATCCTGCTCAACAAGACCGACCTCTCGACGCCCGAGCAACTCGACGACATCGAGCAGCGTATCCGCCAGCGCAACGAGATCGCGAAGATCTCCCGAACGCGCAACTGCGAGCTTGCCCTTGCCGAGGTGCTCGACCTCGCCGGCGTGGAGACCGCGCAAAGGATTGCCGCTCACCACCATCATCACCACCACAAGCATATCGCGGATATTTGCACGGTATGCATCGTGGAACCGGGTGAGCTCGACGGCATGAAGGTGAGCACGTGGTTTCGCTCCCTCATCGCGCAGTGCGGTGCCGACATCCTACGCATGAAAGGCATCCTCAATCTGCGCGGCGATTCCGAGCAATTCCTGTTCCAGGGCGTGCAGATGGAATTCGAAGGCAAGCCCGGACGGGCGTGGAGCGCGGGCGAAGAAAGGCTCAATCGCCTGGTCTTCATCGGCCGCAGGCTCGATGCCGAAAAGATCACCAGCGGCTTTCGCGCCTGCATCTTCACCGGCGAGGGCGAGGCCGTCACCAGGACCGACCCGTTCGGGCGCAACGTCGAGGTCTCGCCCTTCACGCTCGATCAGATCCGCTACTGGATGCGGCAGAATTTCTCTTTCCCGAAGGAGGCGCCCATCATCATCAAGGAAGTTCCGTGCGTGAAGGCGGGCTGCCCGCCGATTGAAACCGCGATCATGACGATCCTGAAAAACGAGCCGCCGCGCCTGTTCAAGGTGCAGCAGACCATCAACGATATCACCTTCGATCACGTCTATGACCTGATCGAAAATCCGATGCCCTGCTGTTGATTGAGCGCGACGCTTATTGCTACTCACCCGTCCCCGCCGCACGCGACGGCGTGTTCGGCGCGACGTCGCGGCGGCGGCGCTGGCGGTAGGACTCGCTCCGCTCCATCCAGTTGCCGCGCGTCGCAGCGAGCGCGTTCTCGTCCCATTCGTCGGTCCAGTCGCCGAGCGAATATCCGAACCATGGCATCTCCGGCTTGAGCGGCGGCAACCCGAGCTTCTCCCAGAGCGCCTTCGCGTTCTCCATGTATTCGCGCTTGGGCAGCGCCAGCGGCGGCATGGCGCCTTTCATCGTGGCGTCGACCAGCAGGGCCGAGTCCGTCCCCGGCTTGTCGGCGGTGCGCGGCCCGTGCCCCGGCTCGCGATGCGCAATGACGCGCGTATCTTCGGCCGGATTGCTACGGTACGACATGGCCCAAAGCACGGCATCCGCATTCCGTGGGTCAATGTCCTCATCCACAGCAATAACGAACTTGCCGACAAAGGCATGCAGCGCAATCACGCCATGGAGCGCGCGCCAAACCTCTGTACGCGGGGTGCCGCGCTCGAGCTGAAGGATGACGACCTTGCGCAGGTTGGTCAGCGGCTCGTGCAGCGAGACCTGCTTCACGCCCTTGATTGCCAGGTTGTCGCGCAAGTGCGCGAGGAAGAGCGGCTCATACGCGAGCTTCTTCACCACGCTCGATTCACTCGGGGTCACCTGCGAGATGATGGAGGTGAGGATTGCGTTGCGCCGCCGCGTGATCGCGGTCACCTCGAGGATGAGATTGTAGTCCTCCAACGCGACGTAGCCGTGAGACTCGCCGAAGGGCCCCTCCGGCTCGAGGTAGTCGGGATCGGCATAGCCCTCGATCACAACCTCCGATTCGGCCGGCACCATGAGATCGACGGTGCGCCCGCGCACGACGTTGATGGGGCCGCCGGCAAGCCCTCCGGCAACGTTGATCTCGTCGAGGTCGAGCGGAAGCTTCTGCGGGCCCTGGAACGCCACGACCGGCGGGCAACCGACCACGACGGCGACCGGAATCCCCTTTTGGCTGCCATTGTGCTTGCGCCAGTGCTCGTACGCGCCGGCGCGCAGATTGGCGAGCGTCATCATGCCAAGGCGATTCGAGGACTTGAGCTGGCCGCGGTAGGTGCCGATGTTCTGAATGCCGCTCACTGGATCGCGCGTAATCACGCAGGTCGCGGTCAGATACGGCGCCGCGTCAAAGCCGGGCGTCGAAATCGGAATCGGCAAGGTCTGCGAGCGCGTCTTGCTCGTCACTGCGAGCGCGCGCACCTTGACGTGGAAACCATGACGGAGGCCGGCTTCCCCGGTATCCAGGGGGACAGCTGGGTCGGTCTACTCTTCCCGGCAGGGACGCCCAAGGAACTCGTCAACTTGCTCAATCGCGAGATCGTTGCAATTCTCGCGCTTCCGGACATGCGCGAGCGCCTCGCCACGCTCGGAAACGATCCGGTCGCCAGCACGCCGGAGGAATTCGCTCAGCACATCAAGAACGAAATACAGATGTGGGGCGACGTCATCCGACGGGCCAACATCAAGTCGCAGTAACGTGCGGAATGAAATTGGCGGTCATTCGCCGGAACAAGAAACGCAAGGATACTGGCCTACTTCAATTTCTAAGGTGGAGGAAAAGCGCATGAGGTTCCTGGTAAAGGTTTCGTTTCCTGTCGAGGCGGGGAATGCAGCGGCGAAGAAGAACGGCTTCAAGATAATTCAGAAGATTTTCAAACAACAAAAGCCTGAGGCTGCCTATTTCATCGCCGACGGTGGCCGGCGCACCGGCATTCTGATCATCGATATGAAGGATGCGTCCGATCTCCCACGTATCGCTGAGCCGTGGTTCCTGGCATTAAACGCAAGCATCGAGGCAACCCCGGCAATGATTGCCGAGGATCTGCAAAAGGCGACGCCGGCCATTGAACAGGCAGTGAAGACTTTTGGGTAAGGGCAAAGCGCTCCGCCTCGAAATTTTTCCGCTGCTCTTCTGCGCCGACGAGGTGGTCGAATGAACCGGCGCGAGGTCACCATGCTTCTCGGCGGCGCGGCAAGCGCGTGGCCGCTCGCGGCGCGTTCGCAGCAGCCGGCGATGCCGGTGATCGGATTCCTCAGCAGCTCGTCGCCTGCCGCCCGAGCCCAGCGTGCAACCGCATTCCGGCAAGGGGTCCGCGAAAGCAGCTACGTCGAGGGCAAGAATGTGAGGATCGAGTATCGCTGGGCGGAGGACCAGTACGATCAATTGCCTGATCTCGCAGCCGATCTGGTACGCCGTCAGGTGACAGTGATCGCCGCAACCGACTCGCCCTCGGTAGTTGCAGCCAAGGCGGCAACCACGACAATACCGATCATCTTCATGGTCGGCGGCGACCCGATCCAACTCGGGCTCGTCACCAGTCTCAACCGGCCGGATAGCAACCTCACGGGTGTGACCTTTCTTGTTGCCACCCTAGGCGCAAAGCAGCTCGGGCTGTTGCACGACCTGCTGCCGCGCGCCGCGCGCATGGCTGTGCTCGCCGATCCCAATATGCCCATCACTGAGTCATTTGTGTCAGATGTACTGGCTGCGGCTTCGGCCATTGGGAAGGGAATTGAAGTCCTCTCCGCCAGCACTGCCCGCGACATCGATGCGGTCTTTGCGCGCCTTGCGCAAAACTCGGTTGATGCGCTCTTGGTCGGTCCCGCCGTGTTGTTTAACATTCGTAGCGTGCAACTCGTTACGCTGGCGGCGTACAATAGGGTGCCTGCGATCTATACCTTGCGCGAAACTGTCGAGGTCGGTGGCCTGATGAGCTATGGGACGAACTTTAACGACGCATATCGCCAGGCCGGCATCTACACCGGACGGATTCTCAAGGGCGAGAAGCCCGCCGACCTGCCGGTCTTGCAGTCGACCAAATTCGAGTTCGTGATCAACCTCAACACCGCCAAGGCATTCGGCCTTACCTTCCCGCCGGGGCTGCTTGCCATCGCGGATCAAGTTATCGAGTGATGCTGTCCCAATGCAATTCGATCAAATGAAACGGCGCGAGATCATCAAACTCATGGCCGGCGCGGTGACGGCCTTGCCGCATTACACGGCCTTGGCGCAGCAACAAATGCCGTTAGTAGGCTTCCTGAACAGCGCCTCACCGGACACCTATCGCTTCAATGCTGACTCGTTTCGGGAGGGCTTGACGAAAGCGGGGTTCGTCGAAGGCAAAAATGTCCGTATTGAGGAACGGTGGGCGCGAGGGGATTATGGCGCATTGCCGGCTCTTGCCGCTGAGCTTGTAGCGAAGGGCGTGGCTGCCATTGCCGCCACCGGAGATGTCGCTTCTGCACGCGCCGCCCAGCGTGCGAGCAGCACGGTGCCTGTGGTCTTTACGATCGGCGGCGACCCCGTCCGTTTTGGACTGGTCAAAAGTATAAATCGCCCCGGCGGTAATGTAACGGGCATTCTTTTTAACCAAAATGTACTCGGCGCAAAACGAATTGAACTCCTTCGGGAAATTGCCCCAAACATTTCGCGCGTTGCGCTGCTAATGAATCCCACCAACCCAAATGTCAAAGTTGAAGAGGCGGACGCGGAGGCCGGAGCAAAGAAACTCGGTTTGGACACCGTGACACTGCTTGCGACGAACGCGCGGGAAATGGATGCGGCGCTCGAGCAGGTGTTAAGCGCCAAAACCGAGGCATTCATCACCGGTACAGATCCGATCCTGCTGGATCGGCGCGAGCAGATTGTCTCGTTCGCTCATCGGCATAAGCTCCCCGCCGTGGGTTTTGTTCGGCAGTTCGCAGCAGTTGGCGCGCTCTCGAGCTATGGCCCGAGCATCAGCTGGATGTACCATCAGGCAGGGGAGTACGTTGGGCAGATTCTGAAAGGATCAAACCCGGCAGAAATGCCGGTCATGCAGCCGACGCAATTTGAGTTCGTGATCAACCTAAAAACGGCCACGGATTTCGGCATAACCATTCCGCCTACCGTCCTTGCCCGCGCCGATGAGGTGATCGAGTAACCAGTCGCTCGGCGGGAACGCCCTCATGGTACTGGGACACTGACCATGCTTGAGAGCCAGTCGCGCCGGCTTGCAGCCATATTGGCCGCAGACATCGCTGGTTACAGCGCACTGATGGGTGCGGACGAGGCACGCACGGTGCGTGATCTCAAGGGTCATCAAACAGTCGTGCTCCCGATGGTTGGCGAGTTCGGCGGACGTATCATCGATACTGCTGGCGATGGATTTCTCGCGGAATTTCCCAGCGTGGTGAACGCGGTCAACTGCGCGGTTGCCATCCAATCCAAGATGGCAGAGCGCAATGCACCAGTCGAGCCGGAGCGCCGTATGCAGTTCCGCGTTGGCATCAATATCGGTGAGGTAATCTGCGACGAAGCCCGCATTTATGGGGATGGCATCAACGTGGCTGCACGGCTGGAGGGCATCGCAGAAGCTGGCGGCATCTGTATCTCAAGCAAAGTTTACGAGGAGATCAGCGGGCGGATTGATCTTGCTTGCCAGGATATCGGCGAGCAGCAGCTCAAAAATATCGCGCGGCCGGTGCGAGCCTATCGGGTATGTCTGGATACCATCGCACCAGCAGCCATTCCCGCGTTTGCGCCGCCCGACAAACCATCTATCGCAGTTTTGCCGTTCCAGAACATGAGTGGCGATCCCGAGCAGGAGTATTTCAGCGACGGCCTCAGTGAGGACATCATCACGTTGCTATCAGCGTGGCGGTCCTTCCCGGTGATCGCGCGAAACTCTAGCTTCGCGTTCAAGAAGCAGTCGCGTGATATACGTATGATCGCGCGTGAGCTTTCGGCCCGCTACATCATCGAAGGCAGCGTCCGAAAGAGCAGCAATCGCGTGCGCGTCACTGCACAATTGATCGACGCAGAATCCGGGCATCATCTCTGGGCCAGGAAATTTGACGGTGACCTCGATGACGTCTTTGCGCTGCAAGACGAAATTACGCGGCAGATTGTGATTTCAGTCGAGCCGGAAATGGAAAAAGCCGAACTGAGAAAATCAGAGACCAAACGGTCCACAAGTCTGGACGCGTGGGACTATTTCCTGCGCGGCAGGGCATTACTGCATCAGATAACCTCGGAGGACGCCGTTCGGGCGAGAGCGATGTTCGAACGGGCCATTGAGCTCGACCCTCAATATTCCGACGCTTGGGCCGGCCTATCCCGGACATATCAACAGGAAATTCTATTTGACGTCGTAGATGATCGCAGAGCGTGGGAAGACGAGGCGCTGGAAGCAGCACGTCGTGCCGTCGCTCTCGATAACGGGTCCTCGTTCGCTCATTTGGCGCTTGGCGGCGCCTTTATGTGGTCGAACCAGCATGAGCAATCAATTTCTGAAACACGAATGGCCGCCGAACTCAACCCAGCAATGTTCCGGCCTGGCTGGCGTTGGGAAACCGGCTCGACATCGTTGGCGAGCACGAGGAGGGAATTGCGCTTCTGGAGAAATCCCTCAGGCTTAATCCGCATGATCCTCACAATCACATCTACTATGCCCAGCTCGGACGGGCCTATATCAATGCACGCAAATACGAAATCGCTTTGAGACACCTGCGAGAGTCCATTCGGCTCAAGCCTGACTATGCCAACAGCTATCACGTGCTGGCGATTTGCCTGGGGCACTTGGGCCGGGTTGATCAGGCGAAAGCAGCCGCACAGCGCTGCGAGCAACTTCGGCCCGGCCTGATGAAGCGGCGAGCACTCTGGAACATTTACCTTGATCCCGAAGCAAACAAGAATCTGACGGAGGGGCTCCGCAAGGCTGGACTGGTGGACTAGTCAGAAACCAAATGCGGCGATTAAGACCTACAGCAGGTCATTTGTCCGCTGTCGGATGACTTGGTTGTGGTATGGAGGGAGCAGTTAAGCGGCTAGTCAAACAAGAGCGAGAAGCTTTGGCGATATGCCTCAAATCGCGACAAAAGCAGCCGGACCCAATTTCACTTTGATCATTGAGCGTAGCAAGATTTGTCGGCGAAAAAGCCGTCCGATCTCGTCTACGGACTGGATGGGCGATCATGCGCAGCAAGGTGGTTTTGCCGCAGCTGCTGGGCCCGGGCAGAACCGCAAGAGGCGCGCAAGAGTACAATAATTTTTTTCGGCACGCAGGCTATGTTTGAACGTGACCGCGATCCGCTCTAACTGACATTCACGGATACGCTGTAAATGGCGTTGCGGCGGCCTGATACAGGTTGGCATTCGCCCCTTGCTGTAGCGGCGCGAGAAGCGAGCGTCGTGGCCCCGCGTTTGATCGGCGTCCAAGGCAGCGTGAAGCGCTGCCAAGCCCGTTGTGATAGCGGTTCCACTTGGGCACGCTGCCACTCGCCTGTCTCGACGCTGACCTCGACTTGGTTAACGCCGCCGTCGGCCCAGGCCCAACCCCAAACCTCGATCGCCTCACCAGTCTTGATGATCGTGTCGGCGGCCGGCGCCACGATCACCGATTGCGGCGCGATCGTCCAGACCGGGACGGTCCGGCCGCTTGCGGACGTATCGTCCTCGACTGGGTCATTGTACCAGCGTGTTGTGAAGGGCCCTGATGCCCGCTCACTGGCCAGCGTCACACGCGTGAGCCACTTCACACTGTTTGTACCGTAGAAACCGGGCACCACAAGGCGAGCGGGAAATCCGTGCTCGGGCGCAAGCGGCCCGCCATTCATCTCGTACGCAATCAGAACATCCGAGTTTACGCGATCGATCGGTAGGTCCTTCACATAGGCCTCGACGCACACACCGCCGAACTCGCCATAGTCTGCGCCGGTCGACCACACAAAACGGGCGCTCGCGCGCAGCCTGCATTGCGCCAGAATGTCGGCGAGGCGCGCGCCGGCCCATGTGACGTTACAGACGCGCTGCGTCGGCTCGCACGGTGCCAGCGGGCTGCCGGCGCATTGGTGCACGCTCGTCACCGATGTCTTCTCATATCGCATGAGGTCGGCAAACGAGATGATCCGTGGGCGCTCGACCAATCCGTCAATCGCCAACGACCAATCCTCGCGCGTGATGCGCGGCAATCCGAGATGGCATAGAACAATTGCGTGTTCGACGCGCGTGAGCCGATCGTGCATCTGATGCGGGGCGAGCGGAATGCGGCGGATAAACTGGTGCGGATCAAGCTTCGCGCGGATCACAGCGGCCCTTCTCGTTCATGCTTGAGAAGCGCGCCAACGGCGCGGGGCTCGAAGCATCGCCTTGCAGCCATAGCGAATTTATCAGTATGCTGCCAGCATACAGGAGCGACTGACATGAATTACCGCATGGATCGACGCAGTTTCATTGGCAGCTTGGGGGTGGCGGCGACACTAGGGGGAGGCGCATATGTCGCGGCCCCACGTGCTGCGGGAGCAGCGGTCACACCGAAAGGAAAAATTCCCAGCACGCCTTTCAAGGTCGGCCATATGACCTTTCTATCAGGGCCCGGCGCGTATCTGGGAGCCCCAGCGTTGAAGGGGCATACCCTTGCCGCCGACGAGATCAATGCCGAGGGAGGATTTCTTGGGGCGCGTAAGATCGTGACAATTACGGCGGACGAGGCCGCTGGTGTCGATGGCAATGTCAAAGAGCTCAGAAGACTGAAGCTTTCAGAGGAGATCGACTGGTTCACCGGCGTGATATCTGCCGGCGATACGGTTGCGCTTGCTCCGGTCGCGGAAGAACTGGCCATTCCGACTATTTTTACCGACGGCTGCACCGACCATCTCTTCGATGTCGTGGACAAGAAGCCGAAATACGTCTTTCGGGTGACGAATATTCTCTCCTCTGACGCCGTGTCATGCATGGTGGCTGCGTCCAGAACCTGGCCGAACATAAAAAGGATCGCTCATATCCACCCGGACTACAATTTTGGCCGCGTGCAATACGTCCACTCCAAGCTCGCGGCCGAGAAGCTATATCCTGGGAGCGAAATCGTCTCCGAGGGCTGGCCCAAGCTATTTTCGGGTGACTACACGGCACATATCAGCAAAGCGATGGCCGCCAGGCCCGATCTCCTGGTCACGTCGCTTTGGGGAGGCGACTATATTTCATTCTACAAGCAGGCCTTGCGCTTGGGCATGTACGATAACATGAAGGTCATTTCAAATATCGGATTTGGAATCGAACCCAGCGCATTGGGCAAGGATCATCCCGAGGGAGTTCTCGCAGGCGCCCACGCCAACTATCACTTTACCTATCCGCCGGGCAATGAATGGCCGCTCAACAAGCAATTCGTCGAGCGCTATCACAAGCGCTGGAACGAGTATCCCAACTATGCGGCGGAGGGCGCATACACGACGCTCTATCTGCTGAAATACGCAATCGAAAAGGCCAATGATCTTTTGGGCGCTTGGCCGCAACCCGGTCAGATCATCGCCATGCTGGAGGGCATGGTGATGGCGACGCCTGCGGGCTATCTCTACATCCGGCCGCAGGATCACTCGGGGTTTAAGCCCACGGTCGTTGGATTCAGCAAGAACGTGCCGGAATACCCATTCCCAATCTGGGACCCAGACAGAATCATCGTGCAGGATGTTCGCAACGTGTCGGCGCCGCCCGATTGGCCAAAGCCAGGCGAAGGCCACGATGATCCGTCCGCAACGTACAATTGGATCAAAACCACCTGGCCCACGCGGTCGATTTGACGTGCCAACCATGCAGGTGTCGGGAAGCCTGTGCAGCGCAGGAAAGTGAGTGAGGTAGACAGGGGCCCTGATTCTCATGGCCACACCCGACCGCAATTGTGACGAGGAGGGATTTGCGTCAGCAAAGGAGCACAGCGGCCTCGTGTATGCGCAGGGTCGCGCGCGCAAGATCATTCACGTGGACATGGACGCGTTCTATGCGTCTGTGGAACAGCGCGACAATCCGGAACTTAGGGACAAGCCCATCGCAGTTGGCGGGTCGCGGGAACGTGGTGTCGTAGCAGCTGCCAGCTACGAAGCGCGCAAGTTCGGTGTCCGGTCCGCCATGCCGTCGATAACGGCGCGCCGAAAATGTCCAGACCTGATCTTCGTGAAGCCGCGGTTCGACGTTTACAAACAGGTCTCGCTACAAATCCGCGCGATATTCGCGGAGTACACCAATATTATCGAGCCGTTGTCACTCGACGAGGCTTATCTCGATGTGACCGAAGATCTAAAAGGCATCCCATCTGCGACGGAGATTGCCGAACAGATCAAGGCGAAAATCCGCGCTGAGACCCAACTGACCGCGTCGGCAGGCGTCTCGTACAACAAGTTCCTTGCCAAGCTGGCCTCCGATTATCGCAAGCCCGACGGTCTCTACGTCATAACACCCGCGATGGGTCCGAGCTTTGTCGAGACATTGCCGGTGGAGCGGTTTCATGGCGTCGGACCGGCGACTGCCGCGAAGATGAAGGAGTTGGGAATCTCCACCGCGCTCGATGTGCGCGCGAAGGACGAAGCCTTCCTGTTGAAGCATTTCGGGAAGGCGGGAGCGCATTTCTACTGCATCTGTCGAGGCATCGATCACCGGCCGGTTCTCCCAAATCGTGCCCGCAAGTCGGTTGGAGCGGAGAACACGTTCGCTAGAGACCTGACGAGTTTTGACGACATGAGAGCCGAACTTGGTCCGCTGGTCGAGAAGGTCTGGCACTACTGCCACATCACTGGCGTGCGCGCACGAACGGTAACGCTTAAAGTGAAGTTCGCCGACTTTCAAATCATCACCCGCAGTCGATCATGCATCACGCCGATTTCGGACAGCTCGGCGTTGGCATCAATCAGTGCAGAGTTACTCGCGACTCAGTTTCCGATGCCGAAAGGAGTTCGTCTTCTTGGCATCTCGCTCTCTTCGCTATGCGCCGATTCGCCACAAGTCGATCCACAAATGACTCTTGCGTTGTAGGTTGGTCAGATGGTTCCGCTGTCGTACAAGCCGCGAATGGGGCATGGCCGACCACTGCCAATTGTGCCGTGAGCATGGTATAGGAGGACCCCATGGAAAAGCCGACGTTGCCGGCGGCACAGCAACTCGCCGACGAGATCCGCGCTCTCTACGCTAAGGGCTTGGAGGAGACGGAGTTGTGGCAGCAAATCGCGTTGGCGATGCGAAAACTGCTCGCAGACCCGGGGCTCAAGGAGTGCGCGAAAGGTTGGCCGGCGACCGTGGAAAGCGCGCCGACCGTCCGCAATTTGTTGTTCTATGAAGACCCTGATTATGGCTTTGTGTTCAACGCTACGGTCCGCAAGCCTCACGTGGTCACCAACATGCATGACCACGGCAATGTCTGGACACTGTACGGGCTTATTGAGGGGAGCGAGACCATGTATCGCTATGAGCGCACTGACGGTGGCCCGCCGGATATCGGACCGGCCAAGCTCGAGCTGGTCAGTCGGCATTCGATCGGGCCGGGCGATATCGACGTCGTGCCACCGGGGAAGATTCACCAGGAGCATGCCGGCCCAGATCGCAGCATCGCGTTCATCGTGCGCGCGCGCCGGCCGGGAACCTATCCGCAGCATTATTACGATGCGCAAACCGGGGCGGTGTCGGTCACTAATGGGCCGCAGCAGATCATACAGGCACTGTAACAGGCTCGATCAGGCCTGGCTCAGTCCCAAGCAAAGAGCGTTCATGGCGTGTCGTTTGGGCAGCCGCAAGAATCCGTGGGCCGTTGCTGCATTGGTGTTGGTGCTCGGCGCGAACGCCGTGGCCGCGCAGGATTGGCCCATGGGGCAGCCGATCAGGGTCATTTCGCCTGCCAGCGCGGGCAGCACCTCGGATATCATGGCGCGCATTGTATTCGAGCAAGTTGGACGACAGCTCGGACAAACCGTTGTGGTCGAAAATCGTGGTGGAGCGGGGACGACGACCGGCATGGCCGCAGTCGCGAAATCGCCGCCCGACGGTTACACGATCCTCGTCAACTCGACATCCTACGTTGTGGTCGCATCCACGTATGCCAAACTGCCTTACGATCCTTATGACGACATGGTTGGCATCGCGCTTCTGGCGCATTTTCCGTTCGTGGTGGCGACGTCCCAGAAGTATAAGACTTTGGCGAATTTGGTCGCCTCCAGTAGAACATCACCTCTCACCTGCGGCTCGGTCGGCATAGGAAGCTCCGGTCATCTGGCCATCGAGCGATTTATGCACGCGGCCAAGTTCCAGGCCACGGTTGTACCCTTCCGTGGAGCGCCAGAGGCGGTGACGGAGCTCGCCGCCGGCCGGCTCGACATGTATGCCGGTGTGCTTCCCAATGTCTTGGAGCTCGCGAAAGCCGGACAGATCAATCTCGTCGGGGTGCTATCGCCCAAGCGTTCGATGCTTGTTCCTGACGTGCCCACCACGCTGGAGGCCGGGTATCCCGACTCGGACTATGATTTCTGGATGGGCTCATATCTGCCAGCGAAGACGCCAAGGTCGATTGTCGGGCGCCTGAACGTTGAGGTCGCGAAGGCTCTGCAGGATGATGGGCTCAAGACCAAGATTCGGCAGCTCGGCGGCGAGATTGAGATCATGTCGTTAGACCAATTCAACGCGTTCATTTCGAAGGAACGGGCCATCAACGCTGAGATCGTGAAGTTAATAGGGTATCAGGCGCAGTAACCCGCCAACCTTGTCGCACTGCGAAAGCGCTGAGGAGGCGCGGGCTAGAGAATCCGCGTTTGTTTAACGCGCTACAGGCAAGTAGATAGAGTGTTCGTGCGGGCTTTCGCTCCGTCCAACCCTGCCACAGACTCACAATCGCCCTGCGAAGGAGCGCGGGGGCTCGCTTTTGTAGCACGCCGAGAGCGGTCCGTAGTCACCCCACGTCCAGGCGCAGACCCTGAGACGGCTTGCCACAAAGGAATCCCACCGGAGAGACCCGACTGCATGGCTGGGTGAGAGGATTCAAACTCGCAAACGTCATTTTGACAACGCGTTGAGGTCGCACGGGAATTCTCGTGTGCGGTGAGTTGACCCGATTGTCGCGGGCTGTTCGATGTGCGCATCCTTGTAAATGTATTGTCGCGTCGCAGGAACGTGGGCGTTTTTCTTGCTAAATTGGATCTGGAAGACGCATTGTTTATTGTATCGGAAGGGTAGCTCGCAGCCGGCCAGATAAAACTCCCACATTCGTGCAAAACGTTCATCATAAATTTCCAGCACTTCATCGCGTTTCGACAGGAATCTGTCGCGCCAGGTCCGCAAAGTTTCAGCATAGTGCAGGCGCAGCACCTCGATATCGCAAAGCGTGAAGCCGCTCCGCTCAATGGCGCGAACGAGCTCGGGCAATGACGGCACATAGCCACCGGGAAAAATGTACTTCAATACCCATGGATTGAAGTGGGGCGCTCGATCTATTCGACCCAGGCGACCGATGGTATGAAGCAGCATGATCCCATCGTCAGCGAGCAGATCGAAACATTTACGAAGGAAAGGATCCCGATAACGCTTGCCGACTTGCTCAAACATCGCGATCGACACGATGCGCTCGAACCTGCCGGCAATGTGCCGGTAGTCCTGAAACAAAAAATCAACTTTGGCTTGCAGTCCTTTTTCAGTGACCCGGGCCCGCGCGAATGCCAGTTGCTCCTTTGACAGGGTCACTCCCAACACATTTACATCCGCTTGTTCAGCAAGATAGAGCGCAAGGCCGCCATAGCCGGAACCAATCTCGAGCACCCGCTGCCCAGGTTTCAACAAGAGCTTCGCTGCAATGTGTCGTTTCTTGGCGAGTTGAGCCTCATCAAGCGACATGGTCGGTGATTCATAATAGGCGCAGCTGTATTGTCGGTCGGCATCAAGAAACCATCCGAATAATCGCGAATCGAGGTCATAATGATGGCCGACATTACGTTTGGCTTGCACTTCATTGTTGCTATTTAATAGGCCTAGCAGGAGCCCGCGCAGCCAATCAAATCGAAAAACCCAGCGGTAGAGCCCGCTGTCGATGACATTTTGGTACAACAAATCAATAAACTCGGCGATCGATCCCTGGTGCATGACGAGGCCACCCTCCATGTAGGCCTCACCGAGTCGAAGAGCTGGATTCAACAGCACTCGCCGCTGCCACGATTTAGAGGTGAAGCGAGCAATCACGCGCTCTCCACTACCGTCGCCGTAAGTCAGACTGCGACCGCTCGCACAAACAATGGTCAACGCGCCGTGCTTCACGAATCGGCTAAGCTGCCGATCCAAGAACCAATCGATGAGCGTCATCCTGACCCTCCATACCCAGTCGCTGCAGCTTACCAGATGGCACCACAACAAACTCGTCATAATCTAGCAGGTGTGGAAGTTGATTTGTTCGAAATCCGGCGAGCGGAGGACATCGCGGCTGCTTTCGTGGGGGTCAAGGATCACGCTGTCCGTGCCCCCTCCCCGTCGGCTACCGAAACGATAGCACACCTGGGTACGGCAGGCGATTACTGACTGCGGGATTTCGACCCGCCTTATGACTGCGGTCATTCGCACCAATTCCACTCATTCGATTGACCGACTGTAGGTCCGCAGCACCTCCGGTTCCGGGCATAAAGCTGAGCGGAAGCCTTGACATTCACATTGCTCGACATGGAAGGACTTCTGCGCAATAGATGGTGCGAACAATCAACCGCAAACTTGCAGGATCAGCCTGTTTGCAAGGAGTTACAATGATCACACGATGTCTTTCGCGGATGATCGCAGCCGGCCTTGTAGCCGTGGGTGCCGCCGGGTTCCTCGGCATGCCCGCAATGGCACAGGACGTCATAAAGATTGGCGCCCCATTGCCGTTGACCGGACCGCTCGCCCCCGAGGGCCTGAAACAGAAAAGAGGCTATGATCTGTGGGCCGAAACGGCGGCAGCCAAAGGCGGGATCAAGGCCGGCGGCAAGACCTACAAAATCGAGATCGTCTACACCGATTATGCCTCGAATACGCCGCGTGCGGTACAGGCTGCCGAGCGGATGATCACAGAGGACAAGGTGAGCTTCCTGTTCGCGCCATTTGGCTCCGGTGCGACCAAGGCGACGAGCGCCATTTCCGAGAAGTATGGCGTGCCGATGCTCGCGCCGACGGCGTCGTCAGCGGAGATCTTCGACCAGGGCTACAAATTCATCTTTGCCACGCTGACCGGGAATGCGTCGGTGTCGGTGCCAATCGCAAAGCTCGTGCATGAGAAGAACAAGGACATCAAGCGTGTCGTCGTCCTCGCGCGCAACGATCTGTTCCCGCTGGCGGTCGCGCAGGAATTCGAGAAAGCCGTCAAGGCCGAAGCCATGGAAGTGGTGGCATCGGAACGATACGCGATCGGCACGATGGATCATTCCGCCGCAATCACTCAGATGCGTGCCGCGCAGCCCGACTGGTTCTACGCCTCGGGCTACATCAACGACCTGATCCTCATCCGCAGACAGATGAACGATCTTGGGCTGAAGGCGCCTGTCATTACGCTCATTGCCGGCCCGGCCTATCAGGAGTTCGCCGCAGCCGTCGGCCCGCTCGCCGAGGACATCACCAGCATGTCGTGGTGGCACCCTGCGGTCCGTTATCAGGGCAAGGACGTGTTCGGCTCGACCGAGGCGTTCAACAGCGCCTGGGCAAAGAAGTACGGCGGCCAGGCCGACTACGTGGAAGCCGGCTCAGCCGCCTGCGGCGCCATCCTGCAACTGGGAATCGAGGCCGCCGGAATAATCGATCCGAAAAAGGTGCGCGACGCCGTGTCGGCGATCGACGCCGAGACGTTCTACGGCCACGTCAAGTTCGGCGCCGATGGCCAGATCAATTCGCTCCAGCCGCCGGTGTTCCAACTTGTCGGTGGCAAGCCGGTCATCCTCTGGCCACCGGCCATCAAGCAGGGCGATCTGCGCCTCATGGCGCGCTGACATCAGCCCCGCACAACGTAACCCGCATTGGAGCAGCGCGCCGCAGCGCGATTCGCCCAAATGCGGGTCCGCTCTCCCGGTTTGCGCTCCCCCTGACGCTGCGCCTCGATCCGGGATACAGATTCTCTCATGATCTATCTGCAGATCGCCGCGAATGGTCTCGTCCTCGGCGGGCTTTATGCGTGCATCGCCGTGGGCTTTTCGCTGGTGTGGGGCGTCCTCAACGTCATCAATATCCTGCACGGTACGTTCATCGTGCTGGGCTCTTATATCGCTTACGTCGCCTACGTACATCTGGGCATCCACCCGTTCGTCTCGATCGCCATCGCGGGTGGTCTCCTCTACGCGCTTGGTCACTCCCTCCAGGCAGGCATCATCAATCGTGTCATCGCGGCGCCCGTGCTGCTCACGTTGACGCTGACATTCGGGCTCGATCTCATTCTGAACAACTCCATACTGGTGGCTTTCACCGCAGATTACCGCGGCATTACCCTGGCTCATCCGCTCGGATCGTTCCAGATCGGCCCAGTATTTCTGCCGGGCGACCGCGTCGCGGCGATGGCGCTCGCGATCCTGCTCACGCTGCTGCTCTATTGGCTGCTGCGCGAGACCTCGATCGGCCGCGCCATCGTCGCCGTGCGCATGGATCGCGAAGCGGCGGCACTGATGGGCGTCGACATCAAGAGCATCAATGCCATTACTTTCGGCATCGGCGCGTTCATGGCGGGGGCGGCCGGCGCCTTGCTCAGCATCATCTTCCCGATCTCTCCCCTCAACAGTCAGGCCTTTCTCGGCAAAGCCTTCGTGGTCTGCGTGCTCGGTGGTCTCGGCAGCGTTCCGGGCGCTCTCGCCGGCGGGCTTCTCCTCGGCGTGATCGAGAGCTTTGGCTCTTATTGGATGGGGCCCGAGCGCGCGGTGACCTTGTCATTTGCCATTCTGCTCCTTGTTCTGTTTGTGCGTCCGAGCGGCCTCACCGGCAGGAGAGGCTACGAATGAAGACGTGGGTCGTGCTTGCCATCCTCGCCGTGCTTTTTGCGGCGCTGCCGCTGTTCGGCAGCAACTATTTCCTTCGCCTCGCCACAACCATCTGCATGTATACGGTGATGGCGCAGTCCTGGAATTTCATCGGCGGACTCGCGGGTTATCCGTCGTTTGCGACCGCAGCATTCTTCGGTTTCGGCGCCTACACTTCGGGAATTCTGCAGAACCATGGCGCGCCGATAGCCTTTGCCTGGGGCTCGGCAGGATTAGCCGTACTGCTCTTCGCCGCCTTTCTCGGCGGCGCGATCCTGCACTTGCGTGGACATTATTTCGCAATCGCGAGTCTTATCATCGCGGAGATGCTGCGGGAGATCGTCAACACGCTGCCTGACCTCACCGGCGGTGGTAAGGGGCTTAACCTGCCGCTCCTGCGGATTTCCGTGACCGCGCAGGCGCAATTCTTCTTTTACGCCATGCTTGCACTCGCCATCCTTTGCACGGCCGTGGCGATTCTTGTTCACCACAGCAAGCTGGGCTTCGGACTGCGCTGCATCCAGCAGAACGAGGACGCCGCAAACATGCTGGGCGTCAACACCTACAGCTACAAGACCGCGGGATTCTCGCTTTCCGCTGTATTCGTCGGCGTGGCCGGCGCGATCTACGCCTCCTGGGTCAATTACATTGATCCGCCGGACGTGTTCGATGTCCTGCTGGCGGTGAAGCCGATGGTGATGGTGCTGCTTGGCGGGCTCGGTACCATCTTCGGTCCCGCTCTGGGTGCCGTCTTCCTGCTGGCGTTCGAGGAGGTTGTGTGGCGAAACCTCCTCACCATTCATGCCGCGGCGCTTGGCTGCATCATCGTTTTACTGGTGCTCTTTATGCCAAACGGCATCGTCGCGCTGATCCGTGATCGACGAACGGGTCAACGTAGTCTTCCGCGCGTCGAAATACCTGCCTCTCAAGCTGCGACCAGCATCGTGCCTGCGGGCGCGCCAAAGCTAGCCGTGGCGGGCCTGCAGGCCGGCTACGGCGACGTCCAGGTGCTCTGGGATGTCACGATCGAGGTTGGCGAGGGAGAACTGGTCTGCGTGATCGGATCAAATGGTGCAGGCAAGACGACCCTCATGCGCTGCATTTCGGGACTGCTTCCCATCTCTGCGGGCGACATCATGGTCGATGGCAGGAGCATGGCGCAGGCCGCACCCGCCGACTTCGTTCGCGCCGGAATCGCGCACATCCCGGAAGGCCGCCGCCTGTTCTCCGCCATGAGCGTGCGCGACAACCTCCTGATGGGCGCCTACCTCCGCGGCGAGCAGGACAGGAGCCCTCAGGACCTCGAACGGGTCTATGCAATGTTTCCTATTCTCGCCGAGCGGCAGCGGCAGGATGCCGGTACGCTGTCCGGCGGCGAGCAACAGATGTGCGCAATCGGCCGCGGGCTTATGGCCCGGCCGAGCCTTCTGCTCATCGACGAGCTGTCGCTCGGGCTGGCGCCTCGCATGGTTGAGCTTTTGTCCGAGCGGCTGCGCGACATTAACCGTTCCGGCGTTGCGGTGCTCCTGGTCGAGCAGGACGTGATGAATGCGCTCGAACTGGCCGACCGCGCCTATGTCATCGATCGTGGCCGGGTGACCAAGTCCGGCGCCTCGAAGAGCCTTGCCGGCGACCCCGTGATCCGCGAAGCCTATATGGGGATTGCCTGATGCGCGGGCCGAACGGAGCCTCATCATGTTCACAGTGACCGCGTAGCCCGGCCCGCGCTATGAAGGCTCGCAACTTCCGCTACATCCGGCCGGCCTCCCTCGATCACGCCTATCGCATCCTCGCCGAGAACGATGGCGAAGCCGTGCCGCTTGCCGGCGGGCAAAGCCTGCTCGCGACCCTCAACATGCGCCTGTCGGCGCCGAAGCTCCTGGTTGACATCGGCGACCTGAAGGAGCTCGCCGGCGAATCGCATGCCGACGGCACCGTGCGTCTTGGCGCATTGACGCTGCATCGGGAGCTGCTTGGTTCGCAGCTCGTGAACAAGCATGTCGCGTTGCTCGCGCGCGCCGCGTCGCACATCGGGCATGTCGCGATCCGTAATCGCGGCACGCTCGGCGGCAGCCTTGCCTATGGCGATCCGGCAGCGGAGCTGCCAGCCTGCGCCGTGGCACTGGGCGCGACGATCGAGCTCGGCAGTCTCAAGGGCGAGCGGTCCGTGAAGGCGGAGGAGTTCTTCAAAGGCCTGTTCGAAACCGCCCTACGGCCCGGCGAGTTGATCATCGGGGTGCGGTTTCCGGTGATGCAAACCGGAACGGTGATCGGATTTGCTGAGTTGGCGCGCCGCCACGGCGATTTTGCGCTTGTTGGCCTTGCCGCCGTCGCCACCATGCGGCGCGACCGCATAGGCAATGCGCGGATCGCGTATTTCGGCTGCGTAGATCGCGCGAAGCTTGCTCGATCGGTGTCGGCCGCGCTTGAAGGGCTTGCGTTGCCACTGCCGAATGCGGCCGCCTTCGAAGCGGCTATCCGGACGGACCTCGCGCCTGAGGACACGCCGGGATTGCGCGCTGATACCAAGCTGCACCTGGCAACGGTGCTAACGCGCCGCGTGCTCAATTCACTGTCGGGAGGATCTGCCGCCGCATGACCGCTACCGATGATCTACCAGGCGAAGACGAAGTCGTCATTGCAGCGACCCTGAACGGCCGGCCGCTGAAGCGCCGCGTAAAAGCACGCCAGCACCTCGCCGACTTCTTACGCCAGGAGATGGAACTGACCGGTACACATCTCGGCTGCGAGCATGGCATCTGCGGCGCCTGCACCGTGCTGATCGACGGCCGTACCGCGCGCGGCTGCCTCACACTCGCGGCACAGATTTCCGGCAAGACCGTGGACACCATCGAAGGCCTTGCGCAAAGCGGCAAACTGGCAAAGCTGCAGGCGGAGTTCATCGCCCGTAACGCCGCCCAATGCGCGTTCTGCTCGTCCGGCATGCTGCTGACTGCTTACGAGCTCTCGTCAAGCAGCGAGACCCTGTCACGCGCCGATATCAGGGAATTCATTTCCGGCAACATGTGCCGATGCACGGGTTACCACGCAATCGTCGACGCGATAGAGGCGGTCATGGCTCTACGGGGAGAAGCTGATGCCGGCTGACGCCCCATTGACGACCGGCATCGGGGCGCGCATTCCGCGGCGTGAGCTCAACCGCCTGCTCAGCGGGCATGGCCATTATATCGACGACATCAAGCTGCCGCGGATGCTGCATTCCTGCTTTGTGCGCAGCCCGCACCCGCACGCCAGACTCGTCTTGCTCGATGTCGAGGCAGCGAAGCGTGCGCCCGGCGTGGCCGCTGTCTTCACAGCAGCCGAGATCAATCCGAAATGCGAGCCGTTCGTCGGGGTGGCGCTGCATCGGCCCGGGCATCGTTCCGCGCCCCAGCATCTCATGGCCGCAGAGCGCGCCGTCTGGCAGGGCCAGCCGGTCGCCATCGTGGTGGCTGAGAGCCGCGCGGAGGCGGAAGATGCGGCAGAGCTTGTGGCCGCGCAGTGGCAGCCGCTGCCCGCGATCGGCGATCAGTTCCAGGCCATCGCGCCGGGTGCGCCCGTCGTCCATCCCCAACTCGGCGATAACGTCGCATTCGAGTTCTCGCTCGCAAAGGGCGAGCCGGCGAAGGCTTTCGCCGACGCCGATATCGTAATCGAGGAAGACCTACAGTTCGAACGCCAGACGGCAATGACGCTCGAGACGCGCGGGCTCATCGCCGACTTCAATCCGGGGGACGGTTCGCTCACGGTCATGCACGCGCACCAGTCGCCGTTCCAGATGCAGGAGATCTTCAGCCGGCACTTGAAAATTCCCGAGCATAAGGTCCGCGTGACGGCGCCCGATATTGGCGGTGGCTTTGGCATGAAGCTCAACGTCTACGCCGATGAAATTGCGACCGTGGTCGCGAGCATGCTGCTCGGTCGCCCGGTCAAGTTCTGCGTCGATCGACTGGAGTCGTTCGTCTCCGACTCGCACGCGCGCGACCATCGCATCAAGTGCCGCATCGCGCTGGCGCGAAGCGGCGAGATCTTGGCCTTGGAACTCGATGATATCGGCGCCGTCGGAGCCTACGGCATGCCGATGCGCTTCAACGTCGCCGAAGGCATGATGGCGATCACCCTAGCAGGGGCGCCCTACATGTTTGAGAACTACAGGGGCCGCACCCGCAGCGTCTACGTCAACAAGAACCTGGTCGGCATGTACCGTGGCGTCGGCATGCCGTTCGCCTGCATTGCTGCGGAACTCCTCACGGACCTGGCGGCTGACGCTCTCGCCATCGATACGGTCGAGTTCAAACGCCGGAACTACTGGCCGAAGTCCTCCCTGCCGTGTGTCACACCAAGCGGTCAGCGGCTCGAAACCGTGTCCTTCCACGAATGCCTCGACAAGCTCGTGGTCCTCATGAATTACGAAGCGCTCCGCAAGGAGCAAGCCGAACTGCGCAAACGCGGGATCTATCGCGGCATCGGCATTGCCACCTTCTGCGAGCAGACCGCCTATGGGCCGCCCTATTATGGGCCTTCGGGCGCATCGATCTCCACCCAGGACGGCTGCACGCTGCGCCTTGAACCGTCAGGCTCCGTCCGCTGCATCACGAGCCTCACCGACCAGGGCCAAGGCACGCTGACGAGCGTTGCTCAGATCGTCGCTGACAGCGTGGGCGTGTCGATCGAGCAGGTCAGCGTGGCTGGCGGAGACAGCGCAGTGGGGCCCTATGGGGGTGGCGCGTGGGCCTCGCGCGGCACAGCGATCGGCGGTGAGGCGGCGCTGCGCGCCGGCATGATGCTAAAGCACAACATCCTGGCGCTTGCCTCCGCGGTCACGCAGACGCCAGCCGACGCGCTGACCATCGTCGACGGCGAGGTGATCAATACGCGAACCGGACAAGGTGTCCTCCGCCTGGCCGACATCGGCCGCATCGGATATTTCCGCCAGGACACCCTGCCCAGCGATTTCGACGTGCAGCTTTCCGTCACTGCAAGTTTCGTCCCCAACGACAAGATGTACTACATGGCAAATGGTGCGCAGGCGAGCTACGTGGAAGTCGACTGCGAGACAGGCTTCATCAAGATGCTCGGCCAATGGGCGGTAGACGATTGTGGGCGGATTATTAATCCGCTCCTGGTTGAGGAGCAGGTGCGCGGTGGAATCGTGCAAGGCATCGGAGCAGTTCTGTTTGAAGAGTGTATCTTCAGTGAGGATGCCAACCTGCTGAATGGAACGATGGCCGACTACCTTGTTCCGATGGCCGCCGAGATGCCCGACATTGTGGTTGCGCATGTCGAGACGCCGGAATCAACGACCAAGCTCGGCGCCAAGGGCATCGGCGAAGGCGGTCTGATCGGCGCGATGGGCTCAGTATGGGTTGCCGTCAATGATGCGCTCAAACCGCTCGGCGCCAAGGTACGGCATCAACCTTTTACACCGGAACGTGTCCTCGACGCGTTGGCGTGCGCCCGCGGTGGCGGAGCTCGATCCCCCTCTAACCCAAGGCCCACAAGGAGAGTGCCACCAATGAAGCATCCCGATACACGTTGCGACTGTGCTGCCGCGGCTTCCGCGTTGGCATTACGATGGGGCTGTTCTGTCTGTGGTAAGACTGCAATCATGAAGGTCTCGGCCCTCGCTGCGGTTTGCGACGGTAACACGATTAGAAAAGATGAGCCCGAGGTCGTTTCACATCAGAGCACCCCAGGATTATAGCCACGCGTTAATTACCGCCGTCATCCGCCTGGGTTTGCGGGTTGTAGCCGGTCGGTTTGTGGTTCGCAGTGCGCTGATAGCGCCGGCGGATCCACTTGATCTTTCCCATGGCCGCAAAAGCATTTGACCGGAGCGTTTCGGGCCAGATGGTAAGACTGCCGTAGATGCGTGACCATCGCTGCGTGTGTTCGGTCAGCGGCCGCTCCTGCGCTTCCCAGGCTGTCAATGCATCACGCACCGGATTGTTCGAGAGCGATACTGCCAGGCTTAATGCGTTCATCATCGCGCAACCGGCGCCTTGCGCCAGGTTCGGCGGCATTGCATGTGCCGCATCACCGACGATTGCCACGCGGCCCAACGACCAGCGCTTCAACTTCACCGTTTTGAATTGAACCCAACGGACTGCGCTCCAATCCGTTTCTGCGCCGATGCGCTTGAACAAATCGGCGAGATAGGGAAACGAGCCAGACCAGGCCGCTTCGTCCAGCGGAATACGCTTCGCAAGCTCGTCATGAGCCAGGCAGCTAAGCGCAACATAGAGCTCTTTGTTGCTGCAGGGGCTGGTGAGGATACGGCGGGTCCCGGACCAGCGTTCACATGTCATCGCACCCGCGCGAACGTCTTCTTCCGCTTCTGTCGTGGTGCGCGATACCATCAATCGCATGGCGCCATCCGCGTGGTTCGTCACAACGGCCGGAATTCCCAGCGCTTGCCGGATGCAGGAATGAACGCCGTCTGCCACGATAACGGCGTCCGCGGTCAGGCGCCGTCCGCTCGAGGTAACCAGCACGCCTGCACCATCTGCGCAAGCAATCTGCGACCCGAACTCGACGTCAACGCCCAATTGCCGCGCGCGGTCTTCCAGGGTGGCGACGATGTGCTGGCGGGAAATGCGGTAACCGCCGCCCTCGCCCGCAATCATGGTGGGACGATCGTTGCGGTCGCGCGTCTCGCGCCGCAGTATTTTCATTCCACCCTGCAGGACACGATCGCGAACGCCGATCGCGTCGAGCACTTTGAGCGCGTTGGGCTGGGTGGAAATGGCGAACCCTTCGGCTCTGAGCTGCGGCGATTTATCATGAATCCGCACCGACCACCCCCGCTCGGCCAGTGCGATGCCCGCCACCAATCCGGCAAAGCCGGCGCCGGCGATCTCGGCATGCGGCTTGCTCATGCGATGGCGGACGGCAGGCTCATGCGTGACGCGCTTACGCAAGCTCGGGAATTAGATTTCCTTTCTCGACAACAATCCGGCCGTCAAGCTCGATGGTGCAATTCCTCATCGGCAGGTCAAAATGTGCTTCGGTAAAGCGGTTGGCAAACCGGTTCGAGCCGGTGGAAAATAAGAAATTGCCGGCAAAGGCGCGCTGCTCCGTTCCGTTCGTATCGTTGCGATCAAACATGACAAGCGTATCCCAGCGCGCACGCGGATTCATTCCCCAGCCGAGATGCGAACTGTAGTAGGCATTCGGATCCTGCCAGGCGGCGAAGTAGCTTTTCATGAGGTCCGCATCCATGCCCGGGCCGTGAATCTCCGTGATGCAATCACGCTCGATCTGCATGTGGACGGGGTCGGTCAAGTACCGTTTGAAAGTCAGATTGATGTCGCCTGCGACCATGACGACCGTTCCGGTAACGGCACCCGGCCTCGGGTAGAACGCGCACAAGCCACCCGGCCAATAATCGATTTGGCCCTTTTCGTCGGAGATCCCGCAGCCTCCACCGACGTTGGCGCCTTCCATATCGATGTGCAGATCAGTGCCGGCCGCCGAGGTGACCCGCATTTTCTTGGCCTGCTTTGCCATGGCGACCCCCTTGAGCACCTTGGGTTTGAGGGCCGGATCGGGCATCAGCCGCTCGAGCGACTCGGGATGCTCGTTGCTGATCATGAACACGCGCGTACCGCTGGCAAGAATCTCCGGGCGCTCGATCGAGTGGAGAAGTCCTTCGATGGTCAAATCGGCGACGAATGTGGCCGTGGTAAGCGCCTTGATGATTGCGGGATTTTGCCCAATAGCCACGGAGTGCCCGGTCGATCTGACGGGAACCGGCGCGCTCACGGGCGGCGTCGGGATGACGATATGGAACGCCTGTGCCTTGAGCCGCAGAAGGGCGAGCTCCGCCAGCTTCACGAGCACGCGCCGGGACTGCGTCTCGGATACGATGGCGGCGACTTCACCTTCGCGAACCTTGCACAATTCGAACGCTTTGGTGAAGCAATCAATCCATTTGCCTTCGATGACGTCGCCGTGCATGTGGCCATCTCCTCAAATCGGCTCTTGAGCCACCGCCCATTTGTGCATTTCTGACAGAGGCGTGGTTGGAAAGATCCGGCCGTCGCACCAGTGCATGAACCCCAATTCGTAGAGCACGTCGCGGACGTCTTCGACTGTTTTTGCCTCGAAGATCAGAATCGACCGGTGCTCCGGATCGAGATGGTAAGCGCCGATCATCTTCATTCCGCGCTTTTCCATCAACCCCGGCAGTTTTTCGTGCGTGCGGTTTGCCATTTTTCGGGATTTGGCATTGCTCAGCGGAGATATTCCGGGTTCGTGCCAAAGCTCGACAACATATTTGTTGATGGTCATGCCGCCCCTCTAAATCGTCCAGGAAATGTTCGGATATCGATATGCAACGGCCATGGCGCGAACAGGCGGCAGCGGATGGGACGCTCTCCCAGCCGGCGATGCCTGGGGCTGCCTATCGCCCATGTCAGCATGTTAGCGCAAGCGAGGTTGAATAGATAGACGATGCTTATACGGCCGGATCGGGAGAATGCCTTGTCAAGGTCTCGGATGAAGAGATCAAGTTGCAGCCCGTTGGTATTCTTTCCGATCAAGCCAACGCATGAATTGCAACGGGGGAAACCTTCATGTCCATGCAAACATCGCAATCACCGTCATCCTGGCTGGCCTGCACCGATGGCATCGCCGCGCAATGGCGGGACCTGCTGCTGTTGCTTGCTCGCGTCCTGTTTGGTTGGACCTTTCTCATGAGCGGCTGGGGCAAGCTCATGAACATCTCAGGCTTCGTGGCGACAATGCCGCGCCGCGGTTTGCCGGAGTTTTTGGGATATGTCGCGCCCTTCGTCGAGTTCATCGGCGGCGTCCTGGTGATCGCTGGCCTCGCCACGCATCATCATTGCGGCCTTCAGCTCGCATCGTTATTGGTCGGCTGAGCCGGCACAGGTCGCGAACCAATCCGCCCACTTCTGGAAAGCCGTGACGATGATGGGCGGCGCGGTACTGTTATTCATCACCGGTGCGGGTCGTTATTCTCTCGACGCGATGCTGCAACGAAAACCTTAAGCCGCGTGTCATAACGATGACCATGATGAACACGCTTGCGGCCAGCAGCGGAAAATAAATCAGCGAGACAATGAGGGCAGCATGGGAATGGCGCTGCTGCAGCGCATCCCAGTCTCCCTCCACGTCTTCCATGATCTTGCCGGCGCGGAGCTATTTCGTGATCTTGTGGCGCGCACGATTGGCCATAACCGCAGTGCAGGCACCCTCGCTTATGAGAACGACGCCCACCGGAAACCCGAGCGTCGGCGTCGTTACTGGCCAGTACCCCCGCCAGAGCATTGCGGCCGAGACAAGCGGTACAACCCCGGTCCAGAGCAGCAAGTCCCATCCCGGAGAATGAGCGTACTTATGCTCGGCCGCGCTCACGACCGAGATAGACGCCTGCAAGGCGCAAAACGCTGTCAGCAGGGATACCGGGGACATGGATGTGGGAATAAGGGAGCCAAGCAGTGCAAAACCCACTGTGGCGGCGAGCACCGACGAGAGGATAATACCCCAGAAGCCCGCTCGAGCCGTACCGATTAGTGACTCCAGAAAGAAGCGTATGACGGCGCTCATAGACAGTACCCAGCCGACACTACCGGCGCTTGCCGTAATGGCGGGCGGACCAGAGACGGGCAGCCAGATCGCGGCTGCTCCGAGTAGCACCAGAGTGAGACCCTCGAACATCCACGCCGGCCAGTACCGTAAGTGAGGCGCCGGCTCCTTCATCCGAGGCGTCGGCTGTGGCCGCGGTTTATTCATCTGCGTCAGTGGGCTGCATGCTGCCTCGCAGCGGCCATCGCACCCCCCCGAACTGGCTGAGAATACCATAGATTTTTAGCTACTACTGTTCGTGGTTGACCGACCGCAACAGGGAAATCTACAGGGAATTTTGCAAAATCCAGCGATCCGGTTGATTGCAATAATGTAATTAGCCCGCAAAATTCAATAGGTTCTGCGCCAAATTCCCTACTCGATAAAACAGGGAATTTTGTTGCCATGATCAGGGAAATTTGTCTGAGCGGAACAGGGAAAATGGGAAACTGATAAAGACTCGCCCAGATCCTGGCGCTCCGTTCCCCCCTGCTTACCGTTGCCGGGCTTGGGCGAGTTGCGACGCTCTAAACAAATCAACCGCCGCACCAAGAAATTGTGGGCTTGTAGGCGATCATTTCATTTGGTCAAATGGTGCCTGAGTTCCGATGCTCGCGTGATGCCGGAGGACGGACCGGAGGATGACGAAGGGGCGTGGCGATCGTTGGTGGCAGGGCAAAATCGCCTGCCCTGGGCGAGATAGAGGTGTTGTTTCATGTTGTACGAATCTCAATGGTGGGGCCTATCAGAATCGGTCACACGGGTGGCTGAGGCGAGGGGGGCGAGGCCGGATGCAGTGCAAATCGGTATATGCCAAGCCATTTCTGACAGAGCCATCCCACTCCGCTGCGGATTACTCAGACGGGCAATGGATAGTTTTTGTGCTCCGGGCAAGGAACTTAACGAAAGACAAATTGACATTCCATCGGATCTCAAGCCCGAGGATTTTGATTGGGAGAATTCACGGCCGAAGCAACCGTGGCCCCCCCATCGTGGGACCGTCAAGCCACCGGGTCTCTGGTATATGGACATAAAGCTTTTTGGTCCCGATGTTATGAAAGCGTTGTGTCCTTCCCAGGACCGAGGCGGGCCGCGTCAAAACGCGTTGAGCGGTGCCCGGCCAGATGCGATTGCCGCGGCAGGCGACGTGCTCGCGGACGATCGCGATTCAGGGGCTGGTCCCCAAGAGCTAAGCGAGCTTGTGCTGAGGCGCCGCCGCGGACGCAGACCGCGTAAGTTTGAGCGGACGGTGAGCGCCATGAGGGCCGATGTTCTGCAAGGGCGCCTGCCCATGGCGGAACTGCGAAACATGCTCGAAAAGGAGCTGGTCGAGAGGTATGGCGGCGTATCGCGCGCTGTTGCCCGAAAAGCCCGTAACGCTGTCTTGTCGGAATTAGAAGCATTGAATTCCGGACAAATTCGGACAAACGACAATTAGCGACATTCGAAAGCCGTCCCCATAATCCGTGCTTGTTGGGCACCCCACGATCGTTGGGTGAGGTCCCAGTGGAGCAATGGAATAAATGGACCAGGGCAAGCAGATTGGGATTACCCCTGTAGCGGGCGGAAACGGCTACATCGTCTCACGTGATTTGAGTCCGAGATTGGTCTCGGTCGCGGGCCTGAAGCAGCTCGGGCGAGGGGCCCGCAAGCACCCGCCGGGACAGCTGCGCAAGCTCGCAGAGAGCCTCAAACAGTTCGGCTTTGTCCTTCCGATCCTGACCGGATCGGGCGGCCATGTCGTTGCGGGCTGGGCACTGGTCCTGGCCGCTCGGCAGCTGGGCCTCGCCGAAGTGCCGGCCGTTAGCCTCAAGGACCTCTCCGAAGCAGAGCTGCGATCGTTGCGGCTCGCCCTCAACCGACTCGCCGAAGATTCCCGTTGGGACGGGAAAGAACTGCGCCTGGAACTTTCCGAGATCGTGGCGCTCGCGCCCCATGTCGAGCTTGAGATCAGCGGCTTTGAAATCGCCGAGATCGAGCGGATTCTGGACAGAGGCGACCCCGAGCAGGAAGAGGGGTTGCCATCAATCGATGCTGCATCGGCGCCGGTGACCCGTCCGGGCGACCTTTGGCTTCTCGGCGACCATCGTGTTCTCTGTGGCGATCCTTCCTCGCCTGAAAGCTACGACCGCTTATTGGGCGGGGAGAAGGCCGCGATGATGTTCGCCGACGCGTCCGGCGCCTGGGGCATCAAGGGCGGCATGTCCGGACCTGGGGTAATCGAGCGCGCCAATTCTGTGCCGGCGAACGAGCTGTCCTCAACAAAGGATCTGAGCTTATTGAAAGCCATTTTCGGCCATGCAGCCCGGTGCTCGATCGATGGCGCCATTCATTTCCTGTGCACACCCTGGCAGCATGCGAAAGAGGTGATCATCGCCGGGGAGGAGATCTACGGCGGGCTCGAGGACGTATGCGGGTGCATATTGGAGAAGAGTAATGCAGGCACCGGCTTGCTCTACCGGCCGCAGTTCGAGCTCGTCTTGGTTTTCAAGGTCGGCAAGGGACCGCATGTCAATAATATGGCGCGTGGCCGCAAAGGCCGGCAGCGAACGAACTTCTGGGACTATGCCGGCCAGAAGGGCCTGACCAAGACCGCCAAGAGCAAGCTCGGTCCCGGCGCCGGTGGCAAACCGGTCAACATGATTGCGGATGCGATTAGCGATTGCAGCGATCCTGGCGCCAGGATCTTAGATCTGTTCGGGGGAGCCGGGGCAACCTTGATTGCGGCGGAACGAACCGGCCGTCTCGCCCGCGTGATCGAACGCGATCCCATCTTGGTCGACCTTTGCATTGCGCGTTGGCAGCGCCTGACCGGCGGCGTTGTGCGGCATGCCGACACGGGGCGCCCGTTTCCACGCTCCGGAAAAGCGAGTGGGGGCGTGATCGCCAACAGTGAGTGAAAACCATGTCAAAGCTTAATGGGCATGCCGCAACGAGCGGCGATGGCAAGAGCTACACGGTCGGATATGGCAAGCCGCCGCAGCACGGCCGATTTCGCCCGGGCCGGTCAGGTAATCCCGCCGGGCGCACGCCGGGGGTCGGTAATCTCGGGACGGACGTGCGGCGCACGCTCACGGCGCCGGTCAAGGTGAAAGAGGGAGGGCGTTCCCGCACGATTTCAACCCAGGCCGGCGTGCTCATGATGCTGCGGGAAAAAGCGCTCAACGGAGATCAACGGGCGCTTGATCGTCTTGTCGAACTCGCGGGCCGCTTCAACAACGAGCCCAGCCCCGAGGCGGCACAGCAAGACCTGTCCGCGGATGACCGGGCGATTCTTGATGCTTATGCCGCGGAGATCACCTCCTCGACCAGACCTACCGCGGTCGCCGCGCCCCCGCGGGTGCTGCGCGTCAAATTTCGGATTCGGCCCCGAGGAGAATCCCGCAAATGAACGAGCGCGCCGTCCTCGCAGCGCTGCTGCGCAGTGAGATGCGCTATTTCGTCTGGAAGTGCTTCAAGACCATATTGCCGGGCGACCGCTATGAGCCGAACTGGCACATTGATGCGGTCGTTTATCGGTTGGATCAGGTTCAGGCTGGACAGATCGCTCGGCTGCTGATCACTCAGCCGCCGCGCTCGCTCAAGTCGATTTGCGTGTCCGTCGCCTATGTCGCCTGGCTGCTCGGGCACGATCCGACCCGCCGCATCATTGTGGTGAGCTATTCCAATGAACTTGCCGCCGAGCTGCATCGCCAATTCCGCATGGTGGTTGAGGCGCCTTGGTATCGCGCTCTCTTCCCAGCGATGTGCCCCGCGAAGGACACCGGGACAGAGCTCGTTACCACGGCAGGCGGTAGCCGCTACGCCACGTCTGTGGGCGGCACGCTCACAGGGCGCGGGGCCGATCTCATCGTGATCGACGATCCGCTCAAAGCCGAGGACGCGATGTCGGAGTCGGCGCGCAAACGCGTCATCGACTGGTTTACCGGCACCCTGATTTCCCGCCTCAACGACAAGGAGCGGGGCGCGATAGTTGTCGTCATGCAGCGCCTGCACGAGGATGATCTCGCTGGGCATTTAATCGAAAAAGGCAGCTGGGAGCATCTCAATTTGCCGGCCATCGCCGATGAGGACAACAACATCCAGATCGGGCCGGACAAGTCCTTCACCCGACGGCAGGGTGACGTCCTTCATGCGAACTTTGAAAGCCAGGCATCGCTCGACCGGACCAGGGCGGAGCTCGGCTCGCTCAAGTTTTCAGCACAGTATCAGCAGCGGCCCGTGCCCCTGGGAGGTAATTTTATACAACGAGATTGGTTCCGGTCTTATGACCAGCTGCCCCCGCACACTCCCGGCGATCAGATTGTTCAGAGCTGGGATGTGGCCAGTACGATTGGTGATACCAGTCATTATTCGGTGTGCACAACTTGGCGCATCATGGGAGCGGACTACTATCTGATCGATGTGTTTCGCGGCCGGCTCTCTTACCCTGATCTGCGCCGCCGGGTCCCCGCCTTGGCGGAAAAGTATGCCACCACAGTCATTCTGATTGAGAGGGCTGGTCCTGGCCTCACTCTGCTGCAAGATCTGCGGGAAGATCAGCCGCCAGCGATGACGTATCCAATCGGGATTAAGCCGGTGGGCAGCAAGAAGGACCGCGTGGCGGCCCAGTCAGCAAAGATCGAAACCGGCCACGTTCATCTGCCGAGCTACGCCGATTGGCTTGATTGCTTCCTGCTTGAGCTGCTCGCGTTTCCCCATGGTAGGTATGACGACCAAGTTGACAGCGTCACACAATTTTTGAAGTGGACGGGGAGACGAAGGTTTGAAACCTTCACAGAGATCGGATTGCCGTTTATCGGGCGTGAGCCAGGCTCCGACGACGACCCAGAGCCAGGCGGTTCCATTATTGGTGTGTTTTGATCAGTTGGTAGGACAGAGTCGAGCATCGGCGCTGAATAGATCATCATCTTTTGGTAGATTGCTCGGTCTGGCATCAGACTAATTTTCGGAGTGCCTTGCTCCTTCTTCAAGCCGTAATGGCTCCCGCTTTGCCGCTCTCAACGACAAAGCGCTTGCGGGTGGCGACCGTAGCCTTCGGGTCGCGCCGATCGGAGATGACCTGGAGCCGCGACTCCATCCGATCGCGGAAGAGATCAACGGCCACGTAGCCGCGGTGGCGGCTCTCAAAGTACCGCACGTAAGGGTTCTCGGGGAGCGCTGCCATGATCGGATCACGAGGTGGCGGATCAGAGGTGATCGAAGTGCCGACGAACTCGGTGGCCACCCTGTGGCTAGGCTTTCTTCTTTTCTCAGTGATAGTATGGAGTCGCCCTTATATTGTTTGTGGGGCTGTTTTACCAGGCGGCGCTATGCCTTCTATTCGGCTTTGCGCTCGAGGGGTATGAGGCAAAAGAGGCGATGAACACCGGTTGGAATCCGGCCGCCGGCGAGGCGGCTATACCGGCAATTGACACTACAACGACAGCAACGAGCCGAAGGCCTAGTCCCAAAATCACGGCCTTCTCCCTGCTCTCCCGGGTGGGGTATTGGATCTACGAGCGGCGCCTGCTTGATCAGGTCAAGCAAGAGGCGATGCCGCATCATATTGGCATCATCCTCGATGGAAATCGCCGCTACGGCCGCCAGCGCGGATTGAGCGACCCCTACGAAATCTATTATCGTGGCGCTGAGAAGCTTGACAATATTCTGAACTGGTGCAGCGAACTATCAATCCCTGCCGTGACCCTGTGGGTCTTTTCTGCTGAGAATCTCAAGCGCTCTGAGGCTGAGGTGGGCGGAATCTTAGCTGCGATTGAAACAAAAGTAGCGGCCCTGGCAGACGATCCGTTTACGCATCAAAACCGCATCCGAATTCAGGCCATTGGTCGGCTTGACGTTCTCCCGGCATCGGTCGTTGCTGCAATCCGGAGGGCGGAAACCGCAACGGCGGAATACAACCTAATGACATTGACGATTGCGGTAGGGTATGGAGGACGGGAGGAGATCGCTGACGCGGTCCGGAGCTTCCTCAAAGACCAAATGCAACAAGGAGCGGCGCTGCTCGACGTGGTCGAACACATCACTCCCGATGCCATAACTGGCCATCTCTATGCAGCGAACTTGCCCGACCCTGATTTGATCATCCGAACAAGTGGCGAAATCAGGTTATCTGGGTTTCTGCTATGGCAGAGCGTACACAGCGAGTTCTATTTTACCGATGTGCTATGGCCCGACTTTCGGAAGATTGATTTCCTTCGTGCTATTCGTGCCTATCAGAGTCGCAGCCGCAGGTTTGGGCGATGAGAACCGTGGGTCTGCTGGTTAACAGCAGCAGATAAGGCTCAGAGGGATGGTGTGAATATGCCCTCGCCATGGCTGCGACTGCTCTCTCCCTGGGACCGGACTAGCTGGGTTCGCTGTGTCGGAACACGTGGCACAGCATATGCGGCCATTGCGGGCTCGGGCGGATGTCTGGCGGGGAAAACGCGAGCTGCGCCGAGCCGGCAGGGGAAGGCCGTTGGGCTTTGGTCCTTTGCGTCTGCACCGTCAGCGTCGTCTGCACCGCTGTTGCTCATTTTAGGACCCCAGCAAGACCAGCTTGGTCGCAATGAGAACCATTACTGCGGGCAGCACCGACAATGCTGACGGTGCTGACGTTATTTTGAAGCTCCTCGCAGCTCGCCGGGGAGGGGGCGGCATCGTTGTCGAGGCCTTTGCGGAAGGGTCAAGCCGCGCGCTCGGTCTTCCGCGTCATGTCGCCTCGACCGGTAAGCAGGCCGGCAACGGAGATATCTTCGTCGATGTCCTCCCAGTGGAGGCCGGTGCGGCTGAGCTCGACGCTTTCGCGCTGGGCCGGGGTCGCGTGCAGCAGGCGCGGAAACCAGGCCAATGGCACGCCCAACGTGCGGCCATCGCTCAGCTCGACCCACATCGCGTGTTCGTCAAATCGAACTGCCGTCGCCGAAATGCTCATGCCATGCCCTCAAGATTAGTTCCCGGTGTTCGGTGATAACGCGTAGAATACGCGCAAGCTCACGCGAATTGAAGCCGTAGCTCTCGGCGATGACTGGTTCCGGCTCCAGCCAAACTTTCGCATCGCGACCTCCGCCTTTCACATGGATGTGCGGCTCTTCGCGCGGTGATCCTTCATTCGAAAAGAAGAAATAGCGAAGGCCGCTGTCGCGAAAGATGACAGGCATGACGTTCTGTTTAGCACCCAGCGTTAGGAGTGCAATGGCATCAATTATCCAAAGGTCCGAGGCTCAGAGTATCGCGGCGAGCCGGCGCATCCCTCTGGACGGCGACGAGTTCAGACGTTTCTCAGGACCGCCGGCATCGAGATTGCCTTTAGCCGCGAAGGCCGGGCCGGGAGCCGGATGATCAGAATGACCTCGCTCGCGAAAACCCGAGCCGCCAGCACCGCAGGCAATGGTCGGGATGCTTGAGCGAGATTGCTCTCAAGGCCGGGGCACTTCGCGACTGCGTGGGGCCGCGAGCGCTGACGCAACGGACGCTACCGACGAAATTCCGGATGCGACCGGAGGACGGCTCGGTCGCGTGCTCCGCGAGACGCGAACGCAGCGTCCTGCGCGTTACTCTTCACACGTTCACTTTCGCGATTTCTGTTTTGAGCGCTTACGAAGGCGCACACCGGGGCCCTCGCTGTTCTCGTCGATGAAGATCACGCCGGCGGCTTCTAGGGCGCGGCGAACGGCCAAGTCATTGGCGGCAGTCATTGAGGTCTCGTCTTCCGTGAGTTCGGCTCGGCGGACGGTGGCGACGCTTAGAAGCGAGTGCCGGGCGAGATCTTCGGCACTCCAGCGCAGGAGTGCGCGGGCAGCCCTGATTTGGGCGCTTGTAAGCGGCCTGGCCATGTTGACTCGTATTACCGCTTATGCTATGTTTTATATCATATTAGATAATACGCGACAAAAGCCACCCGGGCAGCAAACGTCATTTTCGACCGCAGAGAAAGGATGAAATCGCAGATGTGGACAAGATCTTATGAAAACCGGCGCACCTTCATTGGCGGCTCGGACGCCCGGATCATCATGGGCAGCGACGAAGCCGACCTCACCCGCCTCTGGCAAGAGAAACGGGGCGAAACCGAGCCGGAGGACCTTTCCGGCAACCTCATCGTCCAGCTGGGCGTGGTGACTGAAGCACTCAACCGGCATTGGTACGAGCGCAACACCGGGCAAACCGTCGAATGCGTCCAACATCGGCTCCGGCATCCCGTGCTGCGCTGGATGGGAGCAACCCTTGACGGATTGGTCGCGGGCAGCGGGGCGGTTTTCGAGGCCAAATTCATGCTGCCCTGGTCGTTCTCGGAAGAGGCGGCGGCCGAGAAACATATGGCCCAGGTCCAGCACAATATGTGGGTCACCAATGCCCGAGGCGCGGTGCTCTCGATCATCACCGGCGGCGGCAAATGGGTCGAGATCCAGATAGCCGCCGATGCCCTTTACCAGCACCTGCTTTTGACGGCGGAAAAGAAATTCTGGCGTTGCGTGGAGAGTGGCGAGCCCCCTTGCCTCTTTGGGATCGAGCCGCCGCGCCCACGCATCGAGGCCATCCGTATTGTCGACATGAGTTCGTCGAACTCCTGGGCGGAGTTTGCGGCTTTGTTCCGCAATACGCGCGGCGCCTTCCTCGACCACGAGCGGGCAAAGACCGAGCTCAAGACCTTGATGCCCGAGGACGCCAAGGAAGCGATCGGGCATGGCGTGCGGGCCAAGCGCTCGAAATCGGGCGCGGTGAGCTTCGATGTTCTCGATACGGAGGCCGCCCGTGCATCGATCCAGTGAATCGTTCGCCGCTTTGGCCGCTGCCCTCGCCAAAGCGCAAGCGCATCTCGTCAACCCGGAAAAATCGCTCACCGCGACCATCCGACCTTTACGTCCTGGCGAGACGGAACGCAGCTTTCGCTATGCGCCTCTGTCCAGTGGTCTCGAGATCGTTCGCAAGACGCTGAGCGAACATGAGATCGCCGTGATTCAAACCACGGCAATCGATCAAGCCTCCCGCATGTTGAATTTGACGACGCTGCTTGCCCATTCATCGGGCGAATGGATCGCTTCTCATTGGCCGGTTTGTGCCATGGCGGAGGTTGCCAACCCGCACCGGATGGGAGCGGCGCTCACCTATGCCCGCCGCTATGCCCTGTTCACGCTGGTCGGCATTGCGGGCGAGGACGATCTCGATGCACCCGATATCTGCATGCCAGCACCGGCGACAGGTTCGTCGTCCGCTGGATTGCCGTTCCCTGCGCAAACACAGGGAAACGGCAAGGTGCGCGGAGCACTCAAAACCCCAAGCTCGATGGTCCTTCCGGTTGATGAATTGGCTGCACTACGCGACCGTCTCCTGAGCGAGGTTGCTGGCCTCGCTTCGCAGGACGGCGCAACACGCTGGGCCCGCGAA
>CAVYVC010000030.1:0-324570 GCA_963771845.1 uncultured Alphaproteobacteria bacterium
TGCGCTGCGCGAGTTCTTTGACAAGGATTGGACTGCGGCCGCTGGAATTGCCGGCAGCATCTGCGAGCTTGGCCACCACTACGAGTGGGCTGTCTTGCTTGATCGCTGGGCGCGTCGGCAGGTAAAAAACAAACCGGGGAGGTATCCCGGATCATTGCATTTGCTGATGCTCATGGTGTCAATGCCCAGGGATTCGTGATGAACGCCGTGCTGACCGACGGCTGGTCCATGATCCCGTGGCGCGGCTGTGGGCGCAGGCGGAACGGATTCGCGCTTATCTCGTCCAAGGCCGCAGTGGAGAGCAAGTATCCGCAGCCGTCGAGGCGCTGGTGCGCTTTCTCGCACGCCCACGCCGGGTTTATGGTTCGACCAGCTGGACGAAAAGAATGTGTTCGTCGTCGAACCAGCGCGTGCGACAAGCCTGTACCACATTATCGGCGTGGCTGTGGATTTGCTCAGGGCCCACTTTGTGCCGGATCAGATGCATGGCAGTGAAGCCCCCAACGAGTCAAACAACACTGATGGAGCGATGATTGCACCTGTTTGCGGATCACCCTTTCGCCCCCTTCATCGCGCGCAGAATGAGCTCAAAACATCTACCAACCCATTCTATGGATGCTTCCCCAGCAATCACGCCAGGGCGCCCGGGGGAAAGAACCGCACCTCGTATCATCTATCTCGTTACGGAAGACTGGTACTTTATTTCCCATCGCCTTCCGATGGCGCGGGCAGCGCGGGCAGCCGGTTTTGATATCCATGTCGCCACCCGGGTCGATCGCCATGGAGCAGCGATCGTGGCCGAAGGATTTGAGTTGCACCCGGTCTCATGGCAGCGCGGCAGTCTTGATCCGCGCGACTTCGTTCGTGTGTTGCGCGAGGTACGCCGGTTATATCGCGAACTCAAGCCCGATCTTGCTCATCACGTTGCTTTACCAGCAACCGTTGTCGGTTCCTTAGCCGCCGCGGGTCTCCCGACGATTTGTCTCAATGCAATGACCGGGCTTGGAACGATGTTCATCAGCGACGCGCCGAAGATGCGCCTGGCGCGCATGACACTGCGGCCCGCACTGCGCGCTCTCTTGAGCAGCCCTCGATCCGCCGTCCTGGTACAAAATCTCGACGATCACGCCCTCGTCGAGAAACTTGGAGTTGGCGCGAAGCGTATCGCGCTCATTCCGGGGTCGGGTGTCGACACCGAAGCCTTGCGACCACTGCCCGAGCCCGGCGGTCCCGTCACAATTGCATTTGTGGGACGCCTTGTAGCCAGCAAGGGAATCCGGGGCCTGGTCGAGGCACATGCGCGCCTTGTCGCAAGTGGCCAGGAGATCAGGCTGGTGATTGCGGGGATCCCGGACCCCGCAAATCCCGACGCAATCGGCGCGGACGAGATCGAACGCTGGAGCCGGCAAACCAACGTCTCCTATCTCGGCTTTGTCGAAGACATCGCCGCGCTATGGGCTCGCGCCCACATTGCCGTGCTGCCATCCTATCGCGAGGGGCTGCCGCTGACGTTGCTCGAGGCTGCGGCTTGTGCGCGGCCGCTCATCGCTACCGACGTGCCGGGTTGCCGCGATATCGCGCGTCACGATCACAACGCGTTGTTGGTCCCGCTCGGCGATGTGGGAGCGCTCGCCCGAGCCATTGAGTGCCTGGCTGCTGATGCGGATCTGCGGCGCAGATTTGGCCAAGCAGGCCGCCAATTGGTCGAGCAGGAGTTCTCAGCAGACGAATTGGTCGGGATATGGTTGCTTGTACCGGCGCCTGCTGAGCGCCGCTCCTGATCTGTTTGGTTATGCGGCGTTGTAACGAACGCCACCTCGGACTAGAAGAAGAAAGCCTCAGGGATCGCAATGCCGGGTAAGATCATCCCAGTCGTGATGTGCGGTGGCGCCGGAACGCGGCTCTGGCCGGTCTCGCGCGAAAGCATGCCCAAACAATTCGTTCCACTGATAGGGGAGTGCTCCACCTTCCAACAGGTGATGACGCGCATCTCGGACCCGCAATTATTTGCCCGGCCTATCGTCGTGACGAGCGACGAATTTCGTTTCTTGGTTGCTGAGCAGCTGCGCGAATGCGCTATCGCGGCGGATATCGTGCTGGAGCCCATGCGGCGCGATTCCGGTCCCGCGGTCGCGGTCGCTGCGCTGTTCGCAGCCGAGCGCGATCCACACGCGCTTGTTCTCGTGCTCGCGGCCGATCATGTCATTCGCAAGCTGGACGATTTCCGCGCTGCGTGCAGGCGTGCCGCTGAAGCCGCAGCACTCGGTCGGATCGTGACGTTCGGCATCCCGCCCAGCCATGCCGCGACCAATTATGGCTATATCCGTGCCGGAAAGCCGCTCAATGGTGCGGGCGTCTGCGAAGTCGACGCTTTTGTCGAAAAACCCGATGCTGCAACCGCGGCAAAATACGTAGACGCCGGGTATCTTTGGAATAGCGGCAATTTCCTGTTTCACGCTTCGACCATGTGGGAGGAGATTGAACGCTTGGAGCCGCTCATCGCGGAGGCCGCTAAGGCAGCAGTCGCGGCTGCAACGCGTGACCTCGATTTTCTGCGGCTTGGCGCCGAGCCGTTCGCCAAGGCACCGAAGAAATCCATCGACTACGCCGTGATGGAACGCACGAAGCGAGCAGCGGTGGTGCCCGCGGATTTCGGCTGGTCGGACATCGGCAGCTGGAGCACCGTTTGGGACGTGCTTGATCACGACGCCGACGGTAATGCCAGTACGGGAGCGGTGGTTTTATCCCACACGCGAAACAGCCTCGTGCACTCCGAAGAGCCGATACTGACAACTGTGCTTGAACTCGAGGATGTCATCGTCATCTCCACCGCGGATGCGGTGCTGGTCGCTGCGCGAAAAAGCGCGGAGGACGTGAAGGCCCTGGTCGAGCAGCTCAAAGCCCAGAACCAGCGCGCCGCGGTGGAGCACCGGCAAATCTACCGGCCCTGGGGGTATTATCAGGATATCGATTTAGCCCCGCGCTATCGCGTCAAGCGTATTGTGGTCAAACCTGGCAGCGAGCTTTCGCTGCAGAAGCATTTTCATCGCTCGGAGCACTGGGTCGTTGTCAAGGGAACTGCGGAAGTGACCGTAAATGGCACAACCCGCGGCGTGCACGAGAATGAATCCGTCTATATTCCCATCGGGAGCGTGCATCGCCTGGCCAATCCGGGGAAAATCCCGCTCGAACTGATTGAGGTTCAAGTCGGCAGCTACGTCGGCGAGGACGATATCGTGCAAATCGAAAACTCCTATGGACGGATCAAGACGCAGGCTCATTAAAGCCAGTACAAGCTGTCACTGCGGGTCCTATGGTCTCGTACCGAGGTGATGCCGTCACCTCAGCCGCGGGATTCCTTCGTGTTAGGGGCGGGAACGCTCGAGTACACAAGCCAAGCGAGCGCTCCGGGGAGCGAGCCGAGTGCGAGTGCCAGTCCAAAGCAGATCGAAAAGACCAGCGCCTGCTCCGGCGCAATCCCGTGACGGCCTAGAACCGCCACCACGGCAATCTCCCGCAGGCCCCAGCCATTGATGGAGATTGGCACCAATGCCACCCCGACTATCACCACGAACAACACGGCGACGTCGGATGCTGAGAGCGCCAGCCCCTGCGCCCGGCCAACGGACCAGATCACGGCCATGGTAAGCACATGAATAAGAACTCCGAGGCTCAAGATCATTAGGCTTTTCGGGCCTAGCACGACTTGGCGGGCATCCGCCGCCAAAGCGGCAATCCAGCGCAAATAGCGCCATCGTCCAAGTAACGGAATGAGCTTGGGCAACAAGAGAAGAACAAGCGACCCTGCAAGCAGCAGGGCGCCGTAGACCATCAGCACGACGTCGCGATAATCGCCCAGCGCGGAGGCGCTGGATGGCAGCAGGAGAATGACAAATCCAAGCGCGACGACCAGCCCAACACCCACGGCGCGGTCGATGGCGACGCTGGTGAGCGCATTGCGCCAATCACATCCGCGGCGAACAAGAAGCCAGGCTCGCACACCGTCCCCCATCAAGGCCGGCAGGACTTGTATGAAAAAGAAGCCGATTGCGGTGATCGCGACAAAGGTAATGCTCGTCATTGTGCGACCAAGCACTACGAGCGTCTTGAGTATTTCGCGCCAGCGCACGGCGACGAGCGGAAGCTGCAGGATGACAACGAAAACGCTGACTGCGGCCCACCGCAATTCAAGCTGACGGAGCGCCTTGAAAATGGCGCTCAAGTCGATCTGCCATGACAAGTACCAGAAGCATAAACCGGTTACGATGAGCTTAGCCGCGACAACTGCTGCTTTCTTGACACTGCGCGAATACGACGGTTCATGTGCAGCGGAACAAGTTTCATTCGAACCGTATTGCAGCATCACCTGTTCTCTCACGTGTATTGGCACCGGTCGACCTAACCGTTTAGTTCAGGCGTGAGCGGCGCAGCGTCAATTCGCACTATTGCGGATCAATCGATCTCGCGGCGAAATGCCTGCGCAGCAATGCAAGCACCTGTGTGAGATCAGTTGCCGTTTCGTGATCAGGCGGTCCCGATCCCAATTCGCTCGCGCCATTTCTCACGAGAATGCGAAGGCCAACTCCAGCCCTTGCCCCTGCTTCCATGTCGCTCAACTTGTCGCCCACAATGACCGAGTAGGCAAGATCAAGATTGAGATCGGCAGCAGCCTGGAGGATCATTCCAGGCGCGGGCTTGCGCCATGGATCGTCGCGCCGATAGCGTCCGATCCCATGCTGCGGATGTGAGGGGCAGTGATAGACCCGCGCGATCGGGGAGCCTTCCGCGGCAAAGCGCCGGCACATCCATCGCGTCAAATCGGCGTACTCCTCTTCATCGAAATAGCCCCGGCCAATGCCGGATTGATTGCTGATGACGACGATGGGCCGGTGCACCTCAAGTACCCAAAAACGGGTCAGATCGAAGACCCCCTGCACGAACTGGAACTCACTGATGCGATGGACATAGCCACGGTCAACGTTGATAACCCCGTCCCGGTCGAGAAAAAGCGCGCCGCCGGACCCGAATTGCCCAGGCCTGACGGGGCGCCGTGCATCAGCATAATTCATGAGCTGCTAGCCCCGAATCCGAACTGTCAAATCGCCATGGCCACTTTGCGGCCGGAATTATACGGCAAATAACCGGCATATTGGTGGCGCAACAGGTGCTGAAAATCGCTGGTTCCTGCCATATCGACAAAACTCCGGTAACTCGGTCATAACCAAAACGCGGTCGCTCTTCCCCACCATGCGCCTGTTTCGAAATCCCGCGCAAATTCCGCTGCCATTCCTGAGCATCGTATTGGCGGCTTTCCTCATGGGCTGTGGTCAAGGCCAGGAGCAACAGGTCACACCACCGCCGTCGCGTGTTACCGTCGCAAAGCCGGTCGCGCGCACCATTGTCGATCAGGACGAATATGTTGGCCGCTTTGTCGCGGTCAATTCGGTGGAGGTCCGGGCGCGCGTCTCAGGCTATCTCGACAAGGTGCATTTCCGCGATGGTCAATATGTGAAGCAGGGGGACATCCTGTTCACAATCGACAAACGACCATTCCAGAATACGGTCGATCAGGCTACCGCCAACCTTGAGACGGCGCGTTCCAATCTCGTCTTTGCCGAAGCCGATCTTGCTCGCGGACAACAATTGATGCGCGAGCGGACCATCAGCGAGCAGGTTTTTCAACAGCGGGCGCAAGCATTTCGAAATGCGCAAGCGGCGGTTGCGGCAAGCGAGGCCATGGTTCGCCAGGCCGCCCTTGATCTTGAATTCACTGAGCTCAAGGCTCCGGTGAGCGGGCGCATTGGCGACCGCCGCGTGACGCCCGGAAACCTCGTGACTGGAGGCACCGGCACTACAACTCTGCTCGCCACCATTGTGTCCACCGATCCGATCAGGCTGGAATTCACGTTGGATGAGGCGTCGCTCCTTCGATACGAGCGGCTAGCCCGGGACGGCCAGAACGATGTGACCGGCCGAGGCGGAGCGGTGGTCAAACTCAAACTCATCGACGAACAGGAATTCTCCCATCATGGCATCATGGAGTTCGTCGACAACGTCATTGATCGAGCAACCGGTACAATCCGTGCGCGCGCACAGTTCGCCAATGGCAGTGGCTTGTTCACGCCGGGAATGTTTGCACGCGTGCAAGTGCCCGCATCGGCGCCCTACCAGGCGCTGCTGCTCCCCGACGTTGCCATCGGGACGGAGCAGGCGCGCAAATATGTCCTGCTGGTGAATGCCGAGAATATGGTCATTCAGAGATACGTGACGCTTGGCGAGCTCGTCGACGGATTGCGGGTCGTCAAGACGGGTCTCTCGCCGGACGATCGCGTTATCGTCAATGGTCTTGTTCAGGCGCGCCTAGGCGCAAAGGTCACCCCGCAGGAACAGGGCGCATTGCCGCAAGCGAGTGCACCCGCGAACAAGAGCGAGTGATCACTCGGGTATGCGCCTCTCGCACTTCTTCATTGACCGGCCGATCTTCGCGTCCGTGCTCTCGATCATATTCGTGCTCCTGGGAGCGGTGGCCTATGCCCGCCTGCCAGTCGCGCAATATCCCGAGGTCGCCCCGCCGGTCATCAATGTGACCGGCCAATATCCGGGTGCGAGCGCCGACGTGGTTGCCAGGACGGTGGTCGCGCCGATGGAGGAGCAGATCAACGGCGTCGAGAACATGCTCTATCTGTCCTCGAACTCCACCGCCGACGGTCGCTTTACGATTTCAGTGACGTTTGATCTCGGCACTAATCTCGATATTGCACAGGTCCAGGTTCAAAATCGCGTGGCCATTGCGCAGCCGAGGCTGCCAGCCGACGTTCGCCAGGTCGGGGTAACCGTGAACAAGAGCTCGCCCGACCTGATGATGGTTGTTCACCTGATCTCGCCGGACAAGTCCCGCAACACTCTCTATATTTCGAATTACGCGACTTTGGAGATCAAGGATACGCTCACCCGGATCGACGGTGTTGGCTCCATCACCGTCTTCGGCAGCCGCGATTACGCCATGCGGATCTGGCTCGATCCGGACCGGCTGCAATCGCTCGGGCTGACCGCCGGCGACATAACGCTGGCCCTTAGCGGACAGAACATTCAGGTCGCCTCCGGCGTGCTCAATCAGCCGCCGGTCGAACAGCCCGGAGCATTCCAGGTCGCGGTGAAGACGCTCGGGCGTCTTGCCGACCCGCAGGAGTTTGGCGCCATCGTGGTCAAGCAGACGGCGAATGCCGTGGTTCGCCTGCGCGATGTGGCCCGGGTGGAACTCGCCGCCCTTGATTATTCCTCGAACTCCTATCTCAACGTGGAGCCGGCAGTCGCTCTCGCCGTCTTTCAGCGTCCCGGTTCAAATGCGCTGTCCACCGCGCAAGCAATTCGCGCAACCATGGAGCAACTCTCGAAGCGTTTTCCTGCTGGGCTTGCCTACACCATCATCTACGATCCGACGCAGTTCATCCAGCAATCTGTCGATGAAGTCGAGAAGACGATCGGCGAAGCCATTCTGCTTGTCGTTCTGGTTGTGGTCGTGTTTTTGCAGACTTGGCGCGCGGCCATCATTCCGCTCATTGCGATTCCAGTCTCGCTTGTCGGCACCTTTTTTTCATGGCCATCTTCGGCTTTACACTCAACAATCTCACGTTGTTCGGACTGGTCTTGGCTGTCGGCATTGTGGTGGACGATGCCATCGTAGTGGTCGAGAACGTCGAGCGAAACATTGCGGCGGGTCTGTCGCCGCGGGCAGCGGCGTTCAAGAGCATGGATGAAGTGGGCGCAGCCCTGATTGCAATTGCGCTCGTGCTCTGTGCGGTCTTTGTGCCTTCCGGCTTTATTACCGGGATCTCAGGCCAGTTCTATCGTCAGTTCGCGCTCACGATCGCCGGTGCCACCATCATCTCGCTTGTGGTGTCGCTCACGCTTTCGCCTGCGCTCTGTGCCTTGCTGCTCAAGCCGCATGACCGGCGTGCGCCGCGCTTGTGGGAACAACCTGTTCATCTGCTCTTTGCCGGCTTCAATATCGGTTTTGGCAAGCTCGCATCCGGTTACGGGTGGGTCGCCGGCCGGGTGGTCCGTTTTTCTGTGCTCATGCTCATCGCCTATGTTGCCATCATCGCATTCGGTCTCAACGTATTTCGCACGACCCCGGTGGGCTTCATTCCTCCGCTTGATCGGGGCTATCTGATCGCCGTCATACAGCTTCCGCCGGGTGCCTCGCTCGCACGCACCGATGAGGTCAACCGCCGCGCCGTCGAGATCGCGCTCAACGTGCCGGGAGTCGCGAGTGCGGTGAACGTGGTCGGGTTTTCCGGGGCGACCTTTACGAATGCCCCGAATTCCGGAGCAGTCTTTGTCGTGCTTGACCCTTTCACCGAGCGCGCGAAGGATCCACGCAAGTCCGCCGATGCCATTATCGCGCAGTTGTACGGCAGGCTTTCAGCTATTCAGGAGGCGCTCATCTTCGTTGTCCCGCCCCCGCCGGTGCAAGGCATCGGCAATGCGGGCGAATTCCGCATGATGGTGGAGGATCGCGCCGGTTACGGACCACAGGCGTTGCAGGAAGCCGTCGGCACCATGATGCGCCGCGCCGCCGAAACACCGGGACTGACCCACGTGTTCTCGCTGTTTGAGACTGCGACCCCCGAACTCTACCTCGACATCGATCGTACCAAAGCGCAGATGCTGGGGGTTGCTGTGCCCGACGTTTTTGCGGCGCTGCAGATCTATATCGGCTCCGTCTACGTCAACGATTTCAATCTGTTCGGGCGGACATTCCGGGTCACCGAGCAGGCTGACAGCGTGTATCGCATGACCCGCAAGGACATCCTCAATATCAGGGTCCGCAATGCGAGCGGTGGAACCGTGCCACTCGGCTCATTTACCACCATACGCGACAGCGCGGGACCTTATCGCGTGCCGCATTACAACCTCTATCCCGCGGCCGAGCTCGATGGCACTGCCGCGCCTGGCTATTCGCAAGGCCAGGCGATGGAGATCATGGAAAAGCTCGCGAACCAGACTCTGCCCAACGGGTTCGGGTACGAATGGACGACGCTCGCCTTCCAGCAGCTTCGTGTCGGCAACACCGGCACGTTTGCATTCGTTCTTGCGGTGGTGTTTGTCTTTCTCGTGCTTGCCGCGCAATTCGAGAGTCTCGCACTTCCGCTTGCAGTTATTCTGATCGTGCCGATGTGTCTCGTCGCCTCGATCATAGGGGTCGTGCTGCGCGGGCATGACAACAACATCCTCACCCAGGTCGGCTTCGTGGTCCTCATCGGGCTCGCGGCGAAAAACGCCATTCTCATTATCGAGTTTGCGCGCCAGCTCGAGGACCAAGGCCGCGACCGCTCCGCCGCGGCGGTGGAGGCGGCGCGCCTGCGGCTGCGCCCCATCCTGATGACATCGCTTGCATTCATCTTCGGTGTCACCCCGCTCGTTTGGGCGGCCGGAGCAGGAGCGGAGCTGCGCCAGGCACTGGGCACTGCGGTGTTTTCCGGAATGATTGGCGTGACGCTGTTTGGGCTCGTCTTCACGCCGGTGTTCTACGTGGTCACGCGCTGGTCAGGTGCGCGGCGAGGGGACGCGGTGAGCGGGGAGCTGCGAATGGCGGGTGGCGAATAGCCGAGGGGAAAGCCCTTTTTAGGGCCTCTTGTCCGCTTGCAAGCGAGGAATATCGCACTCAATATGGTGTTTACCTGATGCGTGCCGCCCGGTGCGCGATCGCCCACGAGGGGAGGAGAAGTTATGGTTCGTACCGTGCTTGCTGTTGCCGTAGTAGCGCTAGCTGCCACTGCGCTGGTTGCTCAGACCGATCCAATCAAGGCGCGCAAGGATCTTATGGAGGCGAACGGTAAGCAGAGTAAAGCTGGGAATGACATGGTTCAGGGCAAGCAGCCGTTCAATCTCGATGCCGCAAAAAAGATCTTCGCTTCATTCCAGGAAGCGGGTGAGAAGGCGCCAGCTTTGTTTCCCGACACCTCAAAGACCGGCGGCAAGACCGCGGCACTGCCTGCCATCTGGGAGAACAAGGCCGATTTCGACGCGAGGCTTGCCAAGCTCGCCAGCGAACTCGAAGGCAGCAATCGAGGCAACCAAGGACCTCGACACCTTCAAGGCTCAGTTTATGGGAGTCACCAAGAGTTGCGGGGGCTGCCATCAGCTCTACCGTAAGAAGGAGACCTGATTATTCGAACGAATTGAGATCAGATCACGCTACGGCCGGATTCGAGCGTAGCGGCTGGCTTAAGGCCTTATGATCGTGCGCAAGGTCGCCATCGCGCTCCTGGTTCTTGCCGCCGTCGGCGCGGCGGTGTTCTGGTTTGTCACACGGCCAAGTGTGGTCTCGGCCAGCGCGCTGGGACCACACACCGCAAACCTCGATAACGGGCGAACGATGTTCTATGCGGGCGGCTGTGCCTCGTGCCACGCCACGCCCGACCAGGACGACAAGACCAAGCTCGGGGGCGGGATGGCGCTCAAGACCGTATTCGGCACGTTCTATCCGCCCAATATTTCCTCCGATGCGAAAGACGGGATCGGCAGCTGGAGCGAGGCGGATTTTGTTACCGCCATGTGGAAGGGAGCGTCGCCCGAAGGAGAACATTATTACCCGGCGTTTCCTTATACATCTTTCCAACGAATGAGCATGGCGGACGTGCGCGATCTGTTCGCGTATCTGAAATCTCTGCCGGCGGTTTTGGGTCAGACGCCCGATCACGACCTGCCGTTCTATTTGAAAATTCGCCGCCTGGTCGGGGGGTGGAAATTCCTGTTCCTGCGTGGTCAGCCCTACGAGCCCGATCCAAACCAATCAGCCGAGTGGAACCGCGGTGCATATCTCGTCAACGGTCCCGGGCATTGCGCGGAATGTCACAGCCCGCGCAATTTCTTTGGTGCAATTATCGAGAGCCAGCGTTTCGCCGGCGGGCCGGATCCGGAAGGCGGTGAAAACCCTGTCCCCGACATCACTCAGGGGGGCATCGGAAACTACTCGCAGGCCGACATCGAGCGTGTTCTCGAGACCGGAGACACGCCCGATGGCGACTCGGTCAGTGGCGCCATGGCCAAGGAAGTCGGCAGCACCTCCAAGCTTTCTGCCGCAGATCGCAAAGCGATGGCGACCTACATCAAGTCGCTCCCGCCTGTGCAAGGGCCGAAGCCGTAAAGGAAGCGAATGGCGAATAGCGAATGGCGAATAGTAAGAGAGGCCGCGCAGTTTCCGCTATTCGCTATTCGCTACTCACTATTCGCTGTTCACTTCAATGATAATGGATCGTGATCGTCGCGACTTGAGTTCCGAAATGACGGTCGACAAAGCCAAGGAAAGCTTTGAGTAGGCCGCCTTCGTCATCGGGCGTAGGCGAGCGGACTTTGGCACTGACCGATTCGGTGTCCCCTCGGCTGAGACTGACCGTCCCCTTGAACCGCTTGTGGCTCCAGGTCGCCGCGCCGGCGCGTACGCGGCCCTTGCGGGAAAACGTGCCGCGTCCATTCCTGCGAATTTCTGCCTCTCTTTTCACCAGCGCGGCATAGATGGGTAGCTTGCGGCGCGGAGCGATCTCGATGATTTTCATGGGCGCCCCCTTGGGCTCTATGATCAAAACGCCTTGAACGTGATGATGGTGCGGGTATCCTGGATGCCGGGGATGGTCTGCACTTTCTCGTTTACGAAATGACCGATGTCGGTCTTTTCTTCGACGTAGAACTTGACCAACAAATCGTAGTCTCCCGCGGTCGAATAGATTTCAGAGGCGATTTCGGCATCGGCGAGCTTGTTGGCTACGTCATAGGATCGGCCGAGCTGGCACTTGATCTGGACGAAGAAAGGGACCATCCGCGCCTCCAGCTGCCAACTCGCCGCTATTCAATCCAGCAAAATAGCACCGCGTTGACAAGGCGCAGCGAATTGCGAGAAGCGACTTAGCGCTCCGACTTGGCCTTTACCTGGCCTGTCGACCTGGCCTTGCCCTATGCCCACGAGCCTCCTAGATTTGAGGCGCAATCTCAATGGGGTGTCCGGCAACCATTGCGCCGGGCTGAGAGGCAACGCCAACCCATCGAACCTGATCCGGATCATGCCGGCGGAGGGAGCTGAGATGCGCGCAGCGCGATCAAGTCCACTCATATCAGATCTTCCGGATATTGCCGCAGACGTCGTTTCACGCGTGCGCGAGAAGAGTCCCCGCGTTCACTGCCTGACCAACACGGTCGCGCAAAATTTCACCGCGAATGTGCTGCTCGCGGCTGGCGCGGTGCCCTCGATGACGGTTGCGCCGGACGAGATCGCGGACTTTGTCGCACGTGCGGATGCCCTCCTCATCAATCTCGGTACATTGGATCGCGAGCGGCGCGAGGCAGCCGAAATTGCGACTGAGGAAGCAATCGAAGAGCAGCGCCCTTGGGTGCTCGACCCCGTCTTCGTGGATCGCTCGCAGGCGCGCTGCACCTTTGCCGAAAAGCTGATGGCACGGATGCCGAGATTGGTGCGGCTCAACGGCGCGGAGTTCACCGCTTTGGCGAATGCCGAGGCGAGCGAGGACGCTCTCAAGCGCTATGCTCTCGACCGGCTTTGCACGGTGGCATTGACCGGCGCGACGGACAGCATCACCGACGGCGCGCGCGTGGTAGCGATTAAAAACGGCGATCCCCTCATGAGCCGGGTCACGGCGCTTGGGTGCGCAGGCACGGCATTGGTGACAGCTTGCCTCGCGGTTGAGGTCGATCCATGGCTGGCCACGGTTGCGGGGCTGTTGGTGTTTGCCGTCGCGGGCGAATGCGCTTCGGTGCCCGCCGGCGGCCCCGGCAGCTTCGCAGTCGAACTGCTCGACGCCCTGGCAAATGTCGACCGTGAGACCTTGCGCGCGCGGGCGAGGCTGCGGTGAGCCGGGTCGATCTTCGCCTCTATGCCTTGGTCGATCCCGACAACGCGGGAGGACGCAAGCTCGACGAGCTCGCGGAGCTTGTCGTGCGGGGCGGCGCGACGCTCGTGCAGCTGCGCGACAAGCATGGCGAGACAGGTGTCATGGTGGAACGTGCACGCTCGCTCAAGGCTGTCCTGGCGTCCTTCGGGGTGCCGCTTCTAATCAATGATCGCGTCGATGTCGCGCTCGCGTGTGGCGCGGAGGGAGTGCATGTCGGTCAAACGGACATGGCTATTGCAGATGCGCGCAGGCTGCTCGGCCGCAAGGCGCTTATCGGCTTCTCGATCAAAACAGTGGAACAGGCTCAAGCTGCACCGCTCGATCTGCTCGACTATGTGGGGATCGGGGGCGTGTTCACGACCACTTCGAAGCAGACTGCAGCAGCGCCCATCGGAATTGACGGACTTGCACGCGTCGCCGGCGTCATTCGTTCACGCGCGCAAGATTTCCCGGTATGCGCCATTGCAGGAATTACAATCGAGAATGCGTCACAAACCATTGCCGCCGGTGCCGATGGCGTAGCCGTCATCTCTGCCCTTTCGCTTGCCCCCGATCCGAAAGCAGCTGCCGCGAAGATGCGCACCGTTGTTGATGGTGCGCTTGCACGGCGGAGATAGCCGATGACGCCGATTGCGGTGACGATCGCAGCCTCGGATTCAAGCGGCGGAGCCGGGATTGCGGCCGATCTCAAGACTTTTTCGGCGCTGGGAGTGTACGGAGCCGCCATCATCACCGCGCTGACGGCCCAGAACACCCGGGAGGTTTTGGCGATTGAGAACGTGCCGGCTGACTTCGTTGCCCTGCAGATGGATGCGGTTTTCTCCGATCTGGAGGTCGACGCGGTCAAGATCGGAATGGTGAGAGATCACGCCGGCATGGAGGCGATTGCCGGCAGTCTTGCGCGCTGGTCGCAGACCAAGGTCGTGTTCGATCCTGTCATGGCCGCATCCTCGGGGAAGGAATTTCTATCGAAGGATGCGATTGAGGCGCTTAAGACTGTACTTATTCCGCGCGCACTGCTGATCACTCCCAATCTGGCGGAAGCTGCCGCCTTGCTGCGTGCACCAATCGCTTCCAACCAGGACGGAATGCGCGAGCAAGGGGAGCGGCTGCTTGCGATGGGCGCAAAAGCCGTACTCATGAAGGGAGGCCACTCAACCGGCTCTCAAAGCGTCGATCTGCTTGTCGAGCACACCGGAGTCACGGTCTTTCCTGCTGATCGCGTGCCAACCCGCAACACCCATGGCACGGGTTGCACGCTTTCAGCGGCAATCGCGGCTTCTCTTGCCAAAGGCTTCGATCTTGTCGAAGCAGTGCGGCTTGCCAAGCGTTACGTTACGGACGCGCTTATGGCGGCGGATCGAATCAAAGTCGGGCAGGGCGCAGGTCCTTTGCATCACTTTCATGCGAGCTGGTGAGACGCAGGCAAGGAGCAGCCAAATGATCACACGCCGAAAACTTGCGGGCGCCGCAGCGTCGGGCCTGGCGGGCGCCGTGGCAGCGCCAGCCATCGCACAGGGGGAAACCCGGCGCTGGCGCATGGTCACATCGTGGCCCAAGCGTCTGCCGGGGCCCGGCATCTCGGCAGAGCGGGTGGCCGAGCGCATTCTTGCCCTCTCGGGCGGACGCCTCGCGATCACGGTGCATGCGGCAGGCGAAATGGTGCCCGCGTTCGAAGTGCTCGATGCGGTTGGGTCGGGCGTCGCCGAGATGGGGCACACGGCGGCGTTCTATTGGCAGGGAAAGGCCCCGGCGGCCGTGTTCTACACGACGGTGCCCTTTGGGCTCACGCCGCCCGAGCATGTCGCCTGGATCGATGCGGGGGGCGGGCAGGCGCTATGGGATGAGCTTTACGCGCCTTTCGGCGTGAAGCCGTTCATGGCCGGTAATACCGGTATTTGCATGGGCGGTTGGTTTCGCCGCGAGCTTGCCGGCGCAGATGACCTCAAAGGAATGAAGATCCGCTCGCTCGGTCTGGGTGGCGAAGTCTATCGGCGCCTCGGTGCGACACCGCAGACCACGTCGCCGGGCGAAATCCTCACCAGCATGCAATCCGGGCTCCTCGACGGGGCGGAATTCGTCGGACCGGGTTCCGACATCGCGCTTGGCCTCTATCGCGTCGCGAGCTTCTATTACGCGCCCGGCTTCAACAAGCCCAACGGCACTGGCGAATGCGTCGTGTCGCTCAAGGCGTGGGAAAGCCTGGATGCCGAGATGAAAGCGATTGTGCAGCACGCGTGCGCCGTCGAGGCTTCATTTGCGCTCGCCGAGATGGAGCGGCTCAACACGGAAGCGCTCGTAGCGCTTGTGTCCCAGCATGGCGTCAGGCTTACGATGTTCCCGCCGAGCCTCATTGCAGCGGCGCGGAAGCAGGCGAGCGACGTCGTGGGCGAACTTGCGACTCGCAGTGCCATCGCGCGCAAGATCCATGATTCCTATGTATCCTTTCGCGAGCGCACCGCCGCATGGTCGCGTATCTCCATGCGCGCGGTGCTCGAGGCGAGAGAAAGTTAAGCGGTATCTTCCGTCGGTCACAAAGCGTGCGAAAGTAGGCACGCCCTACACACCTTGTGCATCGCGCAGAGAGAAGGGCATCTGCAATGCACTCTTGCACTCCAATCGGCGATTCCCTGTGTTCCCTGTAAAGAACAGAGAAAATGCATGGCGGCATGGTAGAAGTGCCGACAGGAAAATCTATCGACAGGAAAACCTGGGTCAGGAAAATGTCCGATAGCAATCTGCATTCCCGTGTTGTGAAGGGGGGCGTGTGGCCCGGGCTACGACATGCTCCAGGCGATTGCCGATCCGCAGACGCGCGCCCCTATGCCCGCATCTCGCACGGCCGCTCCGGACGAGCGATTTGCCGCGCGCGTGCGCCACAAAATTTACACAGAGCCTTCTATGTGTAAGGATAGGTTTCCGACCTGGAAAGTTTCGCACCATGAGCACCACGAGAACGGCCGCCATCGCTGCTATGATGATTGCGTTACTGCCTGCTGTGGCATATGCGCAACAGGAAGAAAAACCGACGCGCCGAACCGATGCACAAAAGAAGGAGGATGCTGCAATCGAGAAGGCGTATGAGCAGGTGGTCAAGGGCATGAAAGCACAAACTCCGCCCTCAAAGTATGATCCGTGGCAGACGGTAAGACCTGCGGCGAGCGAGGGCGGGAAGAAATAAACGTACCTGCGCGTGCCACGGCCGCCGCTACCGCTCGTCATGCCCGCAGACAGCGGCACGGAGTAAGCAGCGGCGGCGACGTCTGGGCACGACGCCAGACTATCTGTCAGAGCGGAGATTACCTGGTCACCCGCCTGCGCGGGTGAAGACGAGTGCGGTGTTTGTCACCTCACGACGGATGGGGAGCGACAGCGTCGACCGCTTCGCGGACGATCCGCCTGATATCCCGATTGGACAAGAACAGGTCGTGGTTGATGAGCCCCCAGCCTTCCGCGGAGGCATCGATCACGCGCACCCCGAGGCTCTCGAGCTGGGCCTTCTCGGCGGCGCCGACCCGGGTCATTCCGCCCGCGATCCATCCGGCGACGGCGAGCGCGCGATCGGTTGTGGCCGTGATCACGGTAATGTTCGGGACGAGCGGCCGCATGCGTTCGAGGGATGCGGAAAACACATCCATATCGATGTCTGGCGCAGCGAAGATCACCGCGCCGAACTTGTTGGTCATACTAAGGCCATGGCGAGCATAGACTTGTCGCAAGGCTTCCAGGCTGAGCATAGTCCCGACGCTGTGCGCCACGATGTGAATGCGCCCCACCCCGGGACTTGCGATGGTGAGGGACAGCATCCGTTCCAAGGCGTCGCGCGACCACATCGCGCTCTCGCGGTCGTAGGCATAGTCAAAGAGCTTGGCCTTGGAGGGCCAGGCGAAAACCATGGTCTCGCCGCGGAATCGGATGTCATCGGACAGGCGCGCCGCATCGAGCACCGCGGTCTCGAAAGTCTGGTTGAAACCATGCACGTAGATCAGCAGGTCGCGTTGCTCGGATTCCGGGGGGATCAGATCGCTCAGGCGCTTGACCGGCTCGATTCCGGAGAGGCTCCAGTCGCCGAGCCCAATCGATGTCAGCGAGAAGCGGCCTTGATCGGGCGGGACCAGCTTGGCGCGGGCGAGGTTCAGGCCGGATGCGCGTTCGCCGCCGAACCAGGGCGGTGCGCGCCCTTCATTGACGGGTCTGCGCGTGGTGGCAACCAGAAGCGTCGGGCGGACGGAAATTGCCGCCGCATCGAGCGGCACGCTGGCGGAAGAGAGCACGGTGCAGCCCGCCAATCCGCCTGCTGAGGGCAGCACAAGGGCAGCAGCGGCTCCCTGCAGCAGGACGCGGCGCGACGGTGTGGCAGGCATCACCTCGCGCCCGTGACGCACAATCCCCATACAGAACACCCCTATGGGCGCATTGACTGGATTGCGATGAAGGCGAGAACGGGGCAAACGAGCGGCAACATCGCGGATCGTGACCAAGGCCTTCGATCTCGCGGCCCGGCAATTTTTTCGACGTCATGCCGCAAATGCAGGCAGCCAGCCGGTGCAGTGCGGCCACAGCACGGCTTCTCTGCGAGCGGTGATCAGTGGGTCGTCCACCTGCGCGGGCAGGCGCTATGAGCTCGAGCAAGCGCATCGTGATCTGCGGCGGCGGCGCGATCGGCGCTGCGATCGCCTATTTCACAAGCCGGCATGGCGCGCGGCCGATCGTCATCGAGCGTCACGAGGTCGCAGGCGCGGCCTCCGGCAAGTCGGGCGGCTTTCTGGCCCTCGACTGGTGTAGCGGCACCCCGCTCGATCCATTGGCGCGGCGCAGCTTCGGCTTGCATGCCGAACTTTCCTCCGAGTTCGGCAATCGTTGGGGATATCGCCCTCTGACCACCTACGCGGGCTACGCCGTCGAGGATGCCATTGCGCGCCGCCCGCGCGGCCGGACGTGGCTCTCCGAGACGGTCACAATCACGAGTTGCCTCGGCTCGCCCGAGACTACCGCGCTGGTCGAGCCGCGCGCGTTCACGACCGGGTTGATGCGCGCCGCCGAGATGCAGGGCTCGGTGCTGCGTCACGATTCCGTCGTTAACCTGGTGCGCGCCCCGAGCGCAGCCGTGCGCGGCGTCGCGCTTGCGAGCGGCGAGATCGTCGAAGCCGATGCCGTCGTCATCGCCATGGGACCGTGGTCGATCCTCGCGAGCCGGTGGCTGCCGCTGCCGGCCGTGCTCGGCTACAAGGGCCACAGTCTGGTGTTTGAAACCGGTACGACCATTCCTGCCGAAGCACTGTTTCTCGAATACCGCGAGGCGAGTGGTGAAATGCTGACCCCGGAGCTCTTTCCGCGCGCGGACGGCACCACGTGGGTGTGCGCGATCTCGACCACCGGGCCGGTGCCGATTGATCCTGCCGATGTCGCACCGGAGGAGGGCGCGCACGCGCGGCTCGAAGCCTTGTGCCGGAAAATCTCGCCGGCGTTCGCCGCAGCGCCGATCAAAGCGCGGCAGGCGTGCTTCCGGCCCGTCACCGTCGACGGCCTTCCCCTGATCGGCGCCGTGCCCGGTGTAGCCGGTGCCTACGTGGCAACCGGCCACAGTGTCTGGGGCATGCTCAACGCGCCCGCGACCGGCGAAGCCATGAGCGAATTGATCCCCGACGGTGCGGCAAGGCAGGTCGACCTCGCCCCCTTCGCGCCCGGGCGCTTGCCGCCGCTTGACCCGGCGCGCCTGCGCGGCTCTTCATGTGCGGCCGGCGAAATCCAGTGACTACTGTATCCGCCGCGCCGCCTCCTGCACGATAGTGAGATCGACATAATTCCTCGCATCCAAATCGGCCTTCGTGAACCCGAGTGCCCGCAGTGCGTTGATGTTTTGTTGCAAGACATCAAGGTTCGGCAGCCCATTGCGATCGCGGTAATAATCCTGCTTGGTAAACAACCAACTCGCAAATAACTCTGGTGGCCGCTTTGTGAACTGCGCAACGATCTGTACGGCCGCGTCATGGTTGGCTGGGTCTGTGTACCATCGTGTTACCCGTAGCACGTCCTCCATCAAGTCAACGACCGCATGGCGGTTGCTCTGGAGGAAGGCGGAACGCGCTCCCCAAGCGATCATCTGCGTGGTGCCGACAGCTTCTCGCTGCGTAAAAAGCGTGCGAGCCATATCGAGCAGACCGGGATCCGCTGAAAAAGGCAGGACCGACATGATCAGGTCGGCCTTTCTCTCCAGCAGCACCGCCTTCATCTGAGGAAGCTGGACTTCGAACATTGTCACGTCGCGCGGCTCCTCCAGACCGTGTTTACGAAGCATTGAGCGCAACGCGATATCGACCGGACTGCCGGCACCGTTGGTCGCAACGATCTTGCCCTTCAAATCCTCGACATTTCGAATGGCGCTATCCTTCCGCACCATAAATTGATTGGTGTAGTAGCCTTCAACTCCGTCCTGGAACTCATCGGCCATGATTCGAAGGTCGGTGAGGCCGGCATTTTGCACTGCATTCGGAATCGTCGAATACGCGAATGGCGCGATGTCGACCTCTCCGGTCGCGAGCGCGGTCATCATAAACGGCGCGGCAGCGAAATGGATCGGCTCCACCGTGTATGACACGCCGACATGCCTGGCGATCCCGGGTTTCACAAACAGAATGGGTGACAATTCGGAGGGCACCACGGCCCAGGCAAGGCGTATTTTGAGCGGGTCAGCAGAGCTGGCAGTCTCGCCAGATATCATCACAACAATGGGCAGCACGAACTTTAGCGAGCGCGCAAACATGAGAGACTCCCAAGTGCATTTGCTCGAAGAGTATTCCAATTGCGTAAGGTCGCAAGGATGCGGGGGCACCGCGCCGTTGCCTTCCAAATAAGCCGGGAAATCGCGATATCGAACAAGGGCCATTGGCCGGCTTGGAACCAAAAGGAGTTACAATGGTACGAATGGCGCTCCTGGGCTTTGCCCTGATTGCTTTTGGAAGCGAAGCCGCGCGTGCGCAGGACATCGCGGGGATAGAGGACTGTACGAGAACGAGCGGGCTGGACAAGCGGACCGGGTGTTTTCAAAGCAACGTCAACTTCCTGCAACGGCTCGTGACCAAGAATGAACTCGATGCGGCGCAACGGCTCAAGGCGGCGGAAGCCGAGATCGTGGCGCTCAAAGCCACCGTAAGCAGCCTGCAAAAGGCTGTGGAGCAGCTAAAGGCCGCGCAGAAAACGGTTGGCGACAAGAAGCCTGGGACGAAATAGCGGTGCCCCCGGTAACTCGCTCGGTTGCGGGAGGGCCACTCTGTGGCCGGAAAGCCACACCAGTCTGCGACAGGGGCCGGGGTTGAACCTTTAGGACCCCGCCCGCGACCAACCTGCAGATGCGGCCAAGCCGCACGGGGCGGGGGAGATCCAGATGATTGCTCGGACAGCCATTCTCGTTGCGAGCTTGCTTGCAACCACTCCGGCCATGGCTCAGTCCATGAACGCCGATACGGCTCAGCGATTTGTCGCGGGCAAACTGTTTGCATTCAACTGCTTCGAAGGGACCCGCGGGCGCGGCCAAATCTATAATGATGGTTCGGTCATCGGCACCATTCAGAGCCGGGGCTCGGGACCAATGCGATCCTTTGCGCTTCCGCCGGGCACGCTCAAGGTGAAGGGCGAGGCCGTATGCGCCACGCTCAAAGGTCTGCCCTTCGACCCGTGCTTCAATCTCGACCGAACCAGCGAGCAGAGCTTCCGTGGATCGGTGGCAGGGCTCGGGGCGTTCGGGTATTGCGATTTTGTGCGCCAGGTGAAATCCGCCGGCATGAAAGCAGAGTAGCTTTCGCCCGCCCGGGCACCACAACGCATCCGTCAGGGCGGTGATTACCGGGTTGGTCGTGCCTGCGCGGGCGACGCTGCAGAGGGACCCCTAGCCAGCGCGCACGGTCTGGAGGACCTCGAACCCTTCAAACTGCGGATGGTCGAGGTAGAGCGGCTTGTTCTGGCCGGCGTCCCGGTGGGCCAGACGGAATGCTTCCGACTTGGTCCAGGCTTCGAACTTGGCCCGGCTCTGCCAGACCGAATGTGAGGAATAGAGCGTGTGTTCCTCATGCTCGGGTCCCTTCAGCAGGTGGAACTCGACAAATCCGGGGACTCCTCTGAGGTGGGTGTCACGGCTCAACCATACCTGTTCGAACTCCTTCTCGGCGCCCTTCTTCACGCGGAAACGGTTCATGGCAATGAACATCTTGCCTCTCCTGGTTTGGATCGAACGCAAGTCATGGGCACCCTCACTGCGGCCGGCAAGGTGGCTGAAAGCTCCCGATGCAACCCTGATGTTCACTCAATGTTGCCGGTGACCTGAAGGATGGCCTGGATAATGGCGCGTGTCGAAATGGCAAGCGCATGCGAGACCACACCGAGGTCAATACCCAGCTCGGCACCCAGCAACGGCAACACGATAAATAGGGCGATCAGGATTACCAACCCGTACGGCTCCAGACGTGCAATCGGCGCAGCGACGGCCTGCGGGAGAATCCCGACCAAAATCCGCCCGCCGTCGAGCGGTGGCAGCGGAAACAAATTGAACACCGCGAGCACCACGTTAATGATCAATGCATTCTTCAAGTTCGCCGCCAGCCATTGCTCGCTCGTGGCCGGCAGATAGCCAATGATGTGGAATGCCAGAGCTGCGACGACAGCGAGCGCGATGTTCATCGCTGGTCCGGCCGCAGCGACCAGCACCATGCCTCGCTGTGGCCAACGCAGAGCGCGAAAATTGACAGGCACCGGCTTGGCATAGCCAAATATGAAGGGCGAGCGCAGCAGGAGCAGGATACCGGGTAATACAATCGTGCCGAACGGGTCGACGTGCTTTAGGGGATTGAAGCTCACCCGTCCAAGCCGCCAGGCCGTGTCGTCGCCAAGAAGATGGGCGACGAAGCCGTGCGCCGCTTCATGAAAGGTAATCGCGATGATCACTGGCAGGGCCCAAACTGTCGCTAGATAAATCGCGTCAGTACCCACGCCTTGAAACCCCACTCTTGCTCGGAAGATTTCCGACAGATCGAAAGCACATTAGGCGGACGGAATCGACTCACAATCGGGTCTGTTGAGGTTGGATGCCTCCACAGCTATTTTTTGATTTCAATCCAGCAATAGCCTTTTGCCAGTCCCTTGTCGCCGCCTGGTCGAGCCTTCGCAAGCCACTTGCACTTTACCCAATGGGGGCCGGCAGCTACTGCCAGCACATAATGCGTGTCCCCGCCGCCATCGACTTCCACGCCAGTCGTGTGGTCGGGGTTGAACGTAATTCCGGGCGGCGATGCAAAGACGTACTCGAAGGAACTTGCGTCGGCGCCTGTGTCTTCATGAATTTCCAGGACAGGAGTTCTGCACTGACCCGGATCGCAGGTCAGTTGGAAATTCAACACGGTCGGCCTTATGGATTGCTGTGCAAGAACGGCGCAGGACCAGGTTGAAATCGACAAACCCGCCAAGCCAATCCAAGCTTTGTGATTCAAACGATGCATGAGGGACCGTCCCGCCGACTGCGGTCCTCTTAACCAAGCACACTATCTTTGCGACGTCATCCCCGCGGCAAGCGGGCACCTTTATCCCCAAGGTCTCCTCACATCTTGAATTTCACGATCTTCTGATGCTGCTCGCCGAGCCCGTCGATGCCGAGCGTGACCACGTCACCTGCTTTGAGGAATTTCGGTTCGGGTTTCATGCCAAGCGCCACACCCGGGGGAGTGCCGGTGATGATGACGTCGCCAGGCTCCAGCACGAAATACTGCGAGCAGCACCACACGATATATCTGCAATCGAAGATCATGGTCTTGGTGTTGCCGCGCTGGCGCTTCTCGCCGTTGACGTCAAGCCACATCGCGAGATTTTGCGGATCCTTGATCTCGTCCTTGGTGACGAGCCAAGGGCCGAGTGGCCCGAAGGTCTCGCCGCTCTTGCCCTTGGTCCATTGTCCGGAGCGCTCGATCTGAAACAGGCGCTCGGACACGTCATTGGCGAGGCAATACCCCGCGACGGCGTCAAGCGCCTTCTCCTTGGACAAATATCGCGCGCGCTGTCCGATGACGATGCCAAGCTCGACCTCCCAGTCGAGCTTGGTCGACCCCTTCGGAATCATGGTGTCATCGTTCGGCCCGCAGATGCATGTCGGCGCCTTGTTGAAGATGATGGGCTCTTTGGGGATAGGCGAGCCGGTCTCGGCAGCGTGGTCCCGGTAATTGAGCCCGATCGCAATAAAATTTCCCACGTGCCCCACGCATGGTCCCAGTCGCGGATTGCCGGAAACGAGGGGAAGCTTCTCGATCGATTGCTTGCGAATTTTCGCAAGGCTCTTCGGCGAGAGCGCCTCCCCCGCCAGGTCTGGAATAATCTTGGACAGATCGCGGATGCGGCCTTTGGCGTCGAGGATGCCGGGCTTTTCACGGCCGCGCGGGCCGAAGCGGAGGAGCTTCATGACAGGAATTCTTTCTCGATCAGGAGGAAAAGGCGAGGAGAGTGCAGCGGTTCGGACAGGCCGCTCCGCTTTGTCACTCTAAGCGCAATTGCCAGTTTGACGCAAAAGCGGCGATTCCCAAAACCTGAGCGCACTGATTTCCTTTAAGATGCCGGGGGATCAATTTGCAAAAAATAACGCTACCTAGAATTGTATAGTTTATGAAATTCTATCATCAGGTGTAAATCTGCGGGACGTGTGTCTTTCAAATTTCAGGGCCTACTGCAGTTGTTGTTCGGGAGCAACTGCCGCCGAGATAACGCTCAATGCGCCTCGTCACGGTGCATTAAATGTTTGCTTTCCGACCAGCCCGGCGAGAGGATCGATTCATGCACCTGACTCGTGCGCCGAGCTGCAAGCGACGCGGGATCCAGGGGGCGACACGATGGTAAAGCCAACGCCTCGAGGCTTTGCCGCGCAAATCTGATGAATTTATCGGGGGGTGCGACGGGGCCGGCGCGAGCCGGCCTTGCTCGTTTCACCGCCTCACATCACGCCGGGGAAGGCGCCGCCGTCGATCAGAATGTTCTGCCCGGTGATGTAGCCCGCGTGCGCCGAGCACAGGAAGGCACAGGCCGCGCCGAATTCGTCAGGATTACCGAAGCGCCGGGCGGGCACCGTTGCGATCCGTTCGCTCTTGGCCTGTTCGAGCGAGATTCCCTTATTCCTGGCATTTGCTTCGATGTTGGACTGCAGGCGTTCGGTATCGAACGTACCGGGCAAAAGAAAATTGATTGTCACGTTCGAAGCTGCGACCGAACGCGCCACGCCGGCAAGGAAAGCGGTGAGGCCCGCGCGCGCGCCGGAGGAAAGATCAAGCCCTGCGATCGGCATTTTCACGGACCCGGACGTGATATTAACAATGCGGCCGAACCGTTTTGCGGCCATGGAATCGATCACCTTCTGGGTGAGCTCGATGGCGACGATCATGTTGGCGATCACCCCGTCGATCATCTGCGCGCGGTTGAGTTGGCGGAAATCTCGAAACGGCGGCCCTGCATTGTTGTTCACCAGAATGTCGGGAGCGGGACACGCGGCAAGCAGCGCCGCCTGGCCTTCGGGCGTCGCCACGTCGGCGGGAACCGTGCGTACGTTCGCGCCGCTCGCCTTGCGCAGGTCTCGGGCGGCCGTCTCAAGCGTTTTGTGGTCGCGCCCGTTGATAACGACCTCACACCCTGCCTGCGCGAGCGCGAGCGCGCAGGCGCGGCCAAGCCCTCGGCTCGAGGCGCACACAATTGCTTTGCGTCCGGCAATTCCGAGATCCATTGATTCCTCGCTTCTGGCTCAGCTTCCGAAGGAAAAGGGCTCCGCGTACCTTCTATCGCGGTATGCGGCTCACAGAAACATGCTATAACGCGGCGCGATGCCCCCTCTGCCAAATGCCGCGCTACCAACTGCCGCCGACGTTGACGCAGCGGCTCGCCGGCTCGCCGGCGTCGCGCTGCGCACGCCTTTGGTGACGTCGCCCGTGCTCGATGGCATTACCGGCGGGCGCATCTTTCTCAAGGCGGAAATTCTCCAGCGCACCGGCTCGTTCAAATTTCGCGGCGCCTACAACAAGCTTTCTTCGATCCCGGCGGCCGAGCGCGGCCGCGGTGTGGTCGCGTTTTCATCCGGGAACCATGCTCAGGGCGTTGCTGCTGCTGCGCAGCTCCTCGGCATGCCTGCGGTCATCGTCATGCCGTCCGACGCGCCGCGGCCGAAGCGCGAGCGCACGGCGGCGCTCGGCGCCGAGGTCGTGCTCTATGATCGTGCCCGCGAAGACCGTCATGCCATTGCGCGCGGTATTGCGGAGCGGCGCCACGCCACCCTGGTGCCGCCTTATGACGATCCCCTGATCATTGCTGGGCAAGGCACCATCGGTCGCGAGATCGTCGAGGATCTGGCAGCGCAGGGCCTCGATCCTGATATCGTCGTGGCAACGGCTTCGGGCGGCGGTCTGACGGCGGGAATTGCGCTTGCCGTAAAGGCGCGGGTGCCGCGCGCGCGCCTCTATACGGCGGAGCCCGAAGGATTTGATGATCACGCTCGCTCCTTTCGTAGCGGCGAGCGCGAGAAGAATGCGGCACTCACGGGCACCATCTGCGATGCGCTGATGGCGCAGACTCCAGGTGAGCTCACATTCGCTATCAATCGCGAACTGGTCGCTGAAGGAACCGCGGTCAGCGATGCGGAAGTCGGTGCTGCAGTCGCGTTCGCCTTCCGCGAGCTCAAGCTCGTGGTCGAGCCCGGCGGTGCAGCCGCGCTTGCCGCGTTGCTGGCGGGAAGAATCGATGTGAAGGGAAAGGTCGCGGTGGCAGTCCTCTCCGGCGGCAACGTCGATCCGGAGCTGTTTCATCGGCTTGTGGCTTAAGGCCGTGGCGGATTTCGCCCATCTTCGCTAAAGCTTCGAGGGGCTCATCCGGGCGGCGTTTCACGAAAACAGTGCGATTCGCTCCTCGTCCGTCATTGCTCGCAGTGCGGCGAATGGGTCGGCAGGGGCTGGCCGCGGCATGGATTTGACGATCGGCCGGGCGCGAACGATGGACGGCCTTTGCGGGGCGGGCGCTATTACCGGCGGCCATTCTGGGAGTGTTTCCATGGGGGCGGCAGCGATGGATGGGGCAGGGGACATCTCGGTGAGAGTGGGTTGCGGGAGCAATTCCTCAGTCGGCCTCGCTCGGGGAGGCTCGTGCGCCGGCACTTTGGCGGATTCCATGGACGAAGGGGCAAACAGCTCCTGTTCGATCTCCTGGATCGGGTCGAACGAGGTATCGATTGATGTCGCCGCGGCTGCAACGACCTCTGGTGCAACGAGGGGAAGCTCAGTTCCCGGTTCGGTGGCGCAGAGATCTTCGTTCGCTTTGACCTCCGGCGGTTTTGGACCGGCCAATCGCGCTTGATGGGCCGATTGTGCTTCTGGGTGCAGCACTGCCTCTTCCCAGGCGCCAGAGAGAACGTCATCGTGCGCAATGTCAGTTGAGGCAACTTGTGGCGGCGGCGTTGGCAAATTCACCACCTCTGTGCCGCCTTCCTCCTTATGCTCGCTTACGCTTGCATTTGTCGTCACCGCCGGTAAGTCGACTGTCTGTTCTGGTACGGGGACTGGTAAATCAGTCCCTCCCGGCGAAGCCGCTTCGGGCTGCGCCTCGTTGTTCGCTTGCGAATGCGAATTGTCCGGACGTGAGGCTGTGGCCGCTCCGGCCAGACCCGCGGCATGAACCACGTCCAGCGTGGTTGCAGTGTCGGCTGCAATCGCACTGGCTTCGTTTTCCGTCTGCTCGACGTCCGGGCGCTCTTTCACATTTCGGGCGAGCGTTTCATCTCCTGTTTGCACGGGTTCTTCTAATGCGAGCGCTTCTGCCGGGGCGGGGGTGTTTTCATCCGGTGCCAGGACGACGAGGACTTCATTCTCGCTGATCAAAGCGGCAGCTGTTGTGACTGCCGGCTCGTTCATGGGAATGACGTAGTGCGCGTCTTCGTCTTGCGGAGAGACAGGGCCGGTGGCGACAACAGGACTTGTGTTTGATTGCAGGGTTGTTTCGGCGACGACTTCCACAACCTCGATTGACTCGGGCGCTTCCTCGCTCACCGGCATCATTGATTTATCGCAAGCGGCGGAAGAGGCCTGCGCAAGCACGTCTTTGGATGCCGGTTCCGACGGCACGATCTCATCGGGCAAGCATTCTGTCTGGGCCTCGATCAATACAATTGGCGCTGCCGCCAGCGTCTCGACCAATTCGTTTTCCTCAGTCCGGATTGGAACGTCTTCTTCCAGCGCAGACGCGCCGGGGCGGTCGGAAGGGATCGCTTGGGGTATTCCCTCCAACTGTGCTGTGAGCGCCCCGATCTGCGCTGTGGACTGTTGCGGGCCGACCTCGGTATCGCCCGCGCTTTGAAACGTTTCGTCCCGGTCTTCCGCCTGGTTGGACAGTTCCACCGTCTCCGGCGGCGGCAGTTCGCGAGGGCTCTTCGCTTGCGAATGCGAATTGTCCGGACGTGAAGCTGTGGCCGCTCCGGCCAGACCCGCCGCATGAGCCACGTCCAGCGTGGTCGCAGTGTCGGCTGCAATCGCACTGGCTTCGTTCTGCGTCTGCTCGACGTCCGGGCGCTCTTTCACATTTCGGGCAAGCGTTTCATCTCCTGTTTGCACGGGTTCTTCTAATGCGAGCGCTTCTGCCGGGGCGGGGGTGTTTTCGTCCGGTGCCAGGACGACGAGGACTTCAGTCTCGCTGATCGAAGCCGCAGCTGTTGTGACTGCCGGCTCGTTCATGGGAATGACGTAGTGCGCGTCTTCGTCTTGCGGAGAGACAGGGCCGGTGGCGACAATAGGACTTGTGATTGATTGCAGGGTTGTTTCGGCGACGACTTCCACAACCTCGATTGACTCGGGCGCTTCCTCGCTCACCGGCATCACTGATTCATCGCAAGCGGCGGAAGAGGCCTGCACAAGCACGTCTTTGGATGCCGGTTCCGACGGCACGATCTCATCGGGCAAGCATTCTGTGTGGGTCTCGATCAATACAGTTGGCTCTGCCACCCGCGTCTCGAGCAATTCGTTTTCTTCAGTTCGGATCGGAGTGTCTTCCTCCAGCGCAGACGCGCCGGGGCAGCCAGAAGGGATCGCTTGGGGTGCCCTCTCCAACTGCACTGTGAGCGCCCCGATCTGCGGTGTAGAATGTTGCTGGGCCCTGACCTCACTATTGCCTGCGCTTTGAAATGCTTCGTCGCTATCTTCCGCCTGCTTGGATAGGTCTACCATCTCCGAGGGCGGCAGTTCGCCAGGACCGATTTCGATCTCTGGCGTGGACACGGCTGGGCTAATGTCCGCAACGGCCTCCGCAGCGTCGCCGCTTTTTTCTTCGCCTAAGCAAACGAGGTTCGAAGCATCGGAACTCTCGCTTACGCAGGGTATCTGCGGCGCGGTCTCGATCAATCCGAGCTCCATCCCGGAGTGTTCGAGAGAGCCATGCGCGTCCTGCGGGCAGGTCAGCGCGCCACTCTCATCGAGTGCACCTAGAACGTGCGCAGGAGAGAGGAGCTCATTCTGCCTGGTTTGCGTGTCCTCGCCGGGAGCAAGGCTCGTATTTGCAGGCGTGTTTTCGTTCTCGCAATGAGGCGACGGTGTGCTCTCTCCGGCCTCCTTCTGCGCAGCCACAGCGTCAGAGGATGCGTGCTCGCACTGGGAATCCAAATCGGCAGTATTTGAGCGGACCTGCTCGAGCACCGATACCGGCTGTTCGCTTCGAACCGAGGAGAGTTCCACCGCAGCGTTTTCCTCAGCGCAGGTATTTGTCGATTCATCGACAACCATGACCAGCGCGCTCAGTGTTGAGGATGGCAACTCGACCGCGGGCGCCTCAAGCTCCAGGTCACCCCGGAAATGGCTCTTCTCCTGTCCCTCGTCCGGCATGCCCGCCGCCTCTCCTTCTTCGCCGGCATGCGGAGGAGGGTAGGGGAGCACGCGCTCAATCAGGGGCAGCGGTGCAAGCTCGATTTGTTCGGGCCCCTTCTCAGTGGCTGGAGGGGAGGGCGGTGACATTTGCGTCAGGGGTGAGAGCCCGTGGGAAAAGGACAGCTCTGCCGGCTCAAACGTCCCGGGGGATTGGGACAGCGGCTCCGCGATTAGCGGAGGCACGTCAAGAACGGGCTGCGCCGAACCCTCCTCCTTTCCGTGCGCAGCTTCGGGCAGCAACGGCGCAAGCCCCGGCTCAGCCATGGATTGCGTGGCGGCATGCTCCGCATGCTCCTCCAAGCTGGGCGGCACATCCGTCAAGCTCACAGCGATAGGCTCAGTTTCTCCGCCTGAGCGGGTGCCAACCGACGACCCGATTTCGACGCCGGCGCCCGGCCGAGGCTTTTCTACGGCTGGGTCGGCGGTCTGCTGATCCGCCGCCACGGCACACTCGAGGAGGACCGTTTCAGAGGCAGACACCACATCATCGCCAGTCTCCTCCGGTGCGTTTGCGCCTGCTGCAGGTGCGGGCATTGGAGGGCACGCGTCCAGCATGGTTTGAATGCGCTGCTCCAGGTATTGCACCACGTCTCTGAGCTTATCGATCCCCGCATCATCCGGCTGCGGGGCGCCTTGGAGCGAGCTCGCCGTGAGGATTGAAGATGCGAGCGTCTCGATTTCCTGGCATGTGGCGGGGTCGATCCCGCGCTCGCGCATGGTCCATGCCACATCGTGGATACGTTCGGCAGTTGCAAAAATTTCGGCCCGGCTGCTCGAACGCTCGTTGCTGCGTCGCGCGGGATTTTCCGCAGGGTGCAAGGCAACGGTTTGCCCGGGCGCCTCGGAAATCGTTCTTGCCATTTCCAGGAGCACGCTACGAAAGGCGAGAGCGCCCTGTCCGGCGCGCTCGAGTTGAATCAGATGCTCCAGCCGATTGATCGCCGTGAGCACAAGCGCGGTATCGGTCTGACGGTTGCGGCGGGCATACTCTTCGAGGAACCAGCGCCCGCGGGAACTCTCCATCACGGTCGCACAAATAGCTTCGTAATCGCTCTCGTCGTCGGAGCGCCGCGCTACTGTGGATAACGCAAAGGGTTCGTCCGCCATGTTCTCAAATCAGATTCTACGATCGGCGCAATCGAATCCGAAACGCAAATCAAGTCAATGCCAGGCAATCCCCAGATACCCACAGGCGTGACTTTTGCGTGGCGGCTCGCAGGCTTTTATGCCGCGCTTTGCATGGCGTTGGGCGTGCAGATGCCGTTCCTGCCGGTCTGGTTCGCAGCCAAGGGGATGGACGCGAGCTCCGTCGGCATTGTGCTGGCGATCCCCCTCCTGGTGCGCCTGATCGCTACCCCGATCGCGTCCAACCTTGCCGACCGCCATGACGCGTTGCGCGCCGTGATTATCACGGGCGCCATAGGCTCGCTACTTGCCTACTGTGGTGTCGGCCTCGCGAACGCAACGACTGCCATAATGGCCGCTGTTGCGCTCGCATCGGCGTTCTATACGCCCTTGATGACGTTAGCCGATGCGTATGCCCTGCATGGGCTGCCATTGCACGGGCGAGGCTATGGCCCCGTTCGCTTATGGGGATCCGCGGCCTTCATTGTCGGCACAATAGGTGGTGGCCTCCTGCTCGACGTTTTCGACCCGCCCGATCTGATTTGGCTGGTCGTGGCAGCGCTTGGCTTGAACGCCGCAGCGGCCGGCATGCTTTCGCCGTTGCCCGATGAGAGATCAGGGCCAAAGAGCGAGCGCGCCCGCGCAACGCGGCTCTTGCAGAACCGTGGGTTCCTCGCAATCGCTGTCGCGGCGGCTCTGATCCAGGCGAGCCATGCCGTTTACTACGGTTTCTCGGCCCTGCAGTGGCGAGCGGCCGGCCTCAGTGGCGCCACAATCGGCATCCTCTGGGCAATCGGGGTGATTGCCGAAATCGCGCTCTTTGCAGCTTCAGCACGACGCCATTTCGATCCGGTGATTCTTCTAGGCGCCGGAGCGGGCGGCGCCGTGATTCGCTGGGGCGCCATGGCGTTCGACCCGCCGCTGCCGGTGCTTGCGGTGCTCCAGTGCCTGCACGCGTTCTCATTCGGCGCCACTCACTTAGGCGCGGTGGCCTTCGTCGCGCGCGCGGCGCCTGCCGGACTGGGGGCTTCTGCGCAGGGCTATCTTGCCGTCGCGCTGGCCCTGGTAATGGCGCTGGCTATGGCAATTTCAGGGGGGCTTTACGCGGATGTCGGCAGCGGCGCCTATGGCGCCATGGCGCTGCTTGCGGGTTTGGGCGGACTCTGCCTTCTGGCGGGCCGGCCACCGTCAAGTGACATTTCCGATGATCATTGCCCGCGCAGCAGGCGGGCAAAATAGGTTACGGGCGTGGGCTTAATCGCACGTCCGATACATAGCCGCGAGCTCGCGGCCGCTGAGATACATCATGCGCGGCGAAAGCCCTCCGTGCTCCTTGATCCAGCTGCGCACGCGCTCGGGATAGATGTCCATCAGCAGCTGGGTGGCCGCGCGGCTCGTGATCGGCCTGCCATTCTCGCCAGGGTTCCAGGCTGCGTGGAAGCCAAGCCGCGCCCGCGATGTCACACACAATCGCTCGTACGGTATCACGCCCAGCACCATGGTGCAGGCTGAAAGACAAGGACCGTCGATGATGACCCGCTCGCCCGAGTTCCGCAGCTCCGTGAGGTTCTCAAGATAAGGACCGATCTGCCCGCCCGGGTCGGCCTTGATTCGCACCGCCGATTGAGCAGCCGTAACCGCCAGCGCCGCCATGAGGGCGCCGGCCAGAACCGCAGCGATTCGCATGGTTCCCCCTACCCCTAATCCTACAGGCGCTGCCGTTTCCCCATGGCAGGCGCCTGCCCCGCACGAATATTAGAAGGCCAAATGTGTGAGAAATATGGAATTTCTGGTTAACGCGGGGGTTGCTCCTATCCCCACAGGCGCTCGCTGGCGGGCAAAATGCAGCTCCCTTCGTAACGCATTGCGTCCGGGCGATCGCGCGCGAGCAAAAGGGCGCCGTCGAGATCGACAAAACGCGCGCGCTGGGCAAGGAGCATCGCGGGCGCCATGGAGAGCGAAGTCGCTACCATGCAGCCGACCATGACGGCAAAACCCAGGCTTTTGGCCTCGCTCGCCATCGCCATCCCCTCGGTCAGGCCGCCGGCCTTGTCGAGCTTGATATTCACCGCGTCATATTTGCCGGCGAGCGCTGCGAGCGAGGCCCGCGCGTGCACGCTCTCGTCCGCGCAAACGGGGATGAGCCGTGGCGCATCCCTGAGCACCTCGTCGCGCGCAGCAGGCAACGGCTGCTCGATGAGGGTTACTCCTGCGAGCGCGCATGCGGAGAAATTCTCCTCCAGGTCTTCCGGTGTCCAGCCCTCGTTCGCATCCACGATCAACTCGCATTGGCGCGCAGCAGCACGCACGGCGGCAATCCTTGCAGGATCGCCGGGAGCTCCCAGCTTGACTTTGAGAAGCCTGCGCTGGGCAGCCTTGGCCGCGGCTTGACCCATGGTTTCGGGCGTGCCGAGCGAAATGGTGTAGGCAGTCGTGAGAGGATTCGGTGCGCTCTCGCCTAAAAGCTCGTGCACCGGCCGGCCGGCTCGCTTTGCGGCAAGGTCCCAGAACGCGCAGTCAACCGCGTTGCGCGCTGCGCCGGGCGGCATTGCGTTCTGCAGGCCCTCCCGGTTGAGCCCACGGGAAATCTTCGTCGCCATCCTCGCCATGGCCTCCATGACGCTCGCGACCGTCTCCCCGTAACGGGCATAGGGGACGCATTCCCCGCGGCCGCGAAAGGTGCCGTCGTAAAGTTCCGCGACGAGCACAATCGCCTCAGTCTTGGCGCCACGGCTGATCGCAAAGGACCCTGCAATAGGCCAGCGCTCAGCGCGAACCGACAACGAAGGGGGAGGGTGGTTCATTGCAGGATTTGCTATCACGGGCGGCGGCACTCGGAGACTTTCGCTCATGTCGCGGATCAAGGTTCTGGTGCTCAGCGTGCTTGTCGTGCTCGATGCAGTCCGCGCCGGCGCGCAAACCGCGGCAACAGACAATTCGGCAGTCTATCTTTACAACGGCGCCGATCGCGCGCAGAGGTTGATGGCAAAAGCGCGCGAGGAAGGTTCGCTGACGCTTTATACGTCCATGGCACCGACCGAGTCGGGGCCGCTTGCACAGGCCTTCCAACAGCAATACGGGGTCAAAGTCGCGCTCTGGCGGGCGCTGAGCGAGAACGTGCTCCAGCGCGCGCTTGCGGAAGCGCGGGCCGGACGCCGCGTCCTCGACGTCATTGAAACAAATGGCCCTGAACTCGAGGCGCTCGCGCGCGAGCAGATCGTTGCGCCATTCGACAGTCCATACCTCACCGATCTGCCCGATTGGGCGATCCCATCTCACCGGCGCTGGTTCAGCGATCGCGCCACGCTGTGGGTCACCGGCTACAACACGACCCAGCTCAAACGCGAGCAACTGCCCCGAACGCTTACCGGCTTGCTCGATCCGCGCTGGAAAGAGCGCCTTGCACTTGAGGCGACCGATTTTGACTGGATGCATGGGGTGGTCACCGTCATGGGCGAGGAGCGCGGGCTGGATTTTTTCCGCAAGCTTTCCGCCTTAAAACCGCAGATGCGCAAGGGACATGTCCTTCTGGCGCAGCTCGTGGCGGCTGGTGAGCTTTCCCTCTCTCCGACCATCTACAGCAGCAATGTGGCGTCCATCCAAAGCAAGGGCGGTCCGATCGATTTTGTCGCCGTGGAGCCTCTAATCGGGCGTCCGCAGGCGCTGGCGCTCGCTGCGAGCGCGCCACATCCTCACGCCGCGCTGCTTTTTGCCGATTTCGTGTTCTCCCCCGAGGGAATGAAGCTGCTCAACGACATGGGCCGCATCCCTTCGAGCAGAATGCAACGAACACTGCTCGACACACACAAATATTTCATGCTCGATCCGATCAAATCGATCGACGAGGGGCAGCGCTGGGAGAAGCTGTGGAACGAGCTTTTCTTGAAGTAGGAGTAGGTTGGGGTCGAGTGCTTACGAGATCCAACACCCAACGAGGTGGGTCTCGCGCAAGGGCTCAACCCAACCTACCGAGACCCAACAAATCTCGCCTGTGAAAGATTGGGTCTCGCAAGCGCTCGACCCAACAGTCCGTTTTTTGTCTTCTCCTAATCGAACCGCCCGGCGGCGTGAGCGAGCAAAGTATAGACTTTGCCGGTTTCCGAGGTGAGATAGGTCCGCGCGACCACCTGGCCGCGGTCGTCCCTCGAGACTTCCTCGAGCAGCCGCTCGAACTCGCCAATATAGCGATCGACTGTCCGCATAAAATCCCGGTCGGAGCGGTATTTTCTGCGAATCTCCTCGAACGCCTTCTGGCCTTGATTGGTATAGAGCTTGCGTGAGAACACGTTGCGCTCACCACGATTATAACGATCCCATAGCTCGGCGGCGGCCTCGTGATCGATCAGCCGTGCAATATCGACTGCCAGCGAATCGAGCGAGTCGATGGTGCTTCGTTCACCGGTGCTCCGCTCGGCTCGCGGTGCTTCCGACACCGTTTCGCGCGGCGGCTGCTCCCGCATTGTCGGCGGTGGCTCTCGCGCAGGAGCGTCTGCTTCCTGGGAGGCACGCGTGAGCAGCTCCGAGAGCCAGCCCGTGCGCCCTCCAGCCGCACCTTGACCGGGGCTGAGCGAGGGCGCTTCCCCACGCCGGGACGTCATCGGCGGCGCGGTCATTCCCGTGATGTCCGCGCGGGGGCGGTCGCCGCGCGAGCCGCCATTGGTGAGCGGCGGCTCATCACGCACGCCACGGCGCGGGGCCGCCTCCGCGGGCTCCTCGCGCATGACACGGCGCGGTGCGACTTCTGCGGGCTCGGCGCGCCGGTACGCCGGCTCGACTGCGTCGATGCCGCGGCCGTGACGAGCGACGATGCGGTTGAGCTCCGCCAATGCCTCGATCTGGTCGACAATGACGCGGCGCATTTGCGCGGCGCTGTCGGCAGTCTCCTGTGGCAATTCGAGAATGCCGCGGCGCAGCTCGGCGCGGGTTGTCTCCAGCTCCTGCTGCATGTCGGCCGCCATGCGTTTCAATCCCGCGATCACATCTGCGAAGCGCTGCGCCGCCTGTGCGAACATCGCGTTCGTTTCCTCGCTTGCCTGCTCGTAGATCTCATGCATGGCCTGCGCCATGCGGTTGCGCTCTTCCTCGGCATTGGTCCGAATGGCGTCGAAATTATCGGCGATTGCCTGCGCCCCGCCGGTGGTGGCATCGGCAGTGAGCCGCGCGATCTCGCGCGCGCGCTCGGCAGCACCTTCGAGCGACTGATCGAGCACGCCGGTAAAGCGAGTGAGGCGCTGTTCGAGATCGTTGCTCTTCTCCTCAAGCGTGGCAACCAGTTGATCGAGCACGCCGCGGCGTTCGGCGAGCGTGCCTTCCGTGCGCCGGTTGCTGTTATCGATGAGCGCGACGGCCTCGGCCAGCGATCGTCCGTGCGCATCGAATTGGCCTGCGAGCTGCGTGAGATCGGTGATCGTCTGCGTGGCCATGGCCTGGAAGCCGGTAATGTTGCGCTCGACCTCGCTGTTGGCCGCGCCGGTTTTTTGCGCAACCTGGTTCATGGCCGCCACGAAATCGGAAACCCGCGTGACGAGCGTGCTTTCGATCTCGCTCATGTTCTCATGCGCGCCGCTCAACACCTCCTGGAGTAGAATATTGGCCTCGCGCAGGCGCTCGAACAGCGCGGTGGTATCCGACCGCAGCATGTTCTGTGTCTCGAGGATCTCGGATACCGCAGACGAGGCGCTCTGCTTGGACTGCTCGACTGCGGCCTGTGTCGATTCCTGCAGCTCGCGCAAGGTGCGCGCGATCGTCTTGGATGCGCTTTGGGTCGCCATTTCGGCCGTCTCGCGCAGCTCCCTGATCGAGCGGGCAAGCGCCTCGCTGGTCTGCTCCGTGGCGGTATCGTGGTTGGTCTTGAGGTTCTGCAGCGACTGATTGACCGCGCCGGTCGCGTTGGCGCTTGCCTCGTTGATCAGGCGGGCAATCTGCTCGCTGTTGTCCATCATGGTCTGCGTGAAGGTGAAGCCCTTCGCCTCGATCGCCTTGACCGCATGATCGGTCACGCGGGCGACCTCGCTTGCGAACTCCTGGCTCTTGGAGGTCAGGGCGCTCAGAAGTCCGCTCGACCTGTCGTCGACGATGCGCGTCATCTCGGCCGCGCGTTGGCTCACCGCGGTCGAAATCTCGTCCGCCTTGCCGACGAAGGTTCGCGCCACCTCCGCGCTTACGGCGAGCAGGGTGCGTTCCACTTCGCTTGCATTCTGCTTGAGCACGTTGCTCACCCCCGTCGACATGCCGCTGATCAGGCGCTCCGCGTCGTGGGTGCTCGACCGGATGGCTGTCGTGGTGGTGGTCGTGATCTCGCCCAGCAATCGTTCCGCTTCGCTGGTGTCGGACTTGATCGCTTCGATCAACTGCTGCAACCGGTTGCCGATCAGGTTGGAGGCGGACGTCGTCAGATTGCCGATCGAGCGCTCGGTTTCGCTGGTGGTGGCTTTGATCGTGCTGTTGAATTGCGCGATCCGCCCGTCAATGAGATCGGCCGCGGTCCTGGTGAGCTGCTCAAGCGACTGCACCGCCTCTCCGGCGCTCTTGCTGATGGTGCCACTGAGATGCTCGGTGCGCGAGACCAGAAGGTCGGCGGCAGACTGGCTGCGGGTCTCGAGGTCCTTGGCCACGGCCTCGGCGCGTCCGATCAGAAGCTCCTCGAAACGGCCGATGCGCGTGTCAAGCCCGTCGGCGACTTCCATGGCATGGACGCCGAGCGCCTTGTCGATGTCGTCGATCTTGGTGGCGAGATTCTCGGCAAGCTTCGCGCCGCGCACATTGATGACGGTGGTCACGTCCGCAATGCGTTTGTCGAGGGCGCCAACGACCTCCTTGCCCCCCTCCGCCATGGTCTTGGCAATATCCATGACGCGCGAGCCGAGCGCGTCATTGAGCGTCTGAACTCGGCCATCGAGCGCGTCACGCAGGCGCGTGAACTGCTGATCGAGGCTGGCCGTGACCTCGGCGGACTTGGTGGTCACGCGGGTATCGAAATTGTCGAGGTAATCGCGCATCGCACTTGAAATATCCTGCGTGCGCTCGCCAAGCCGCTCGACCATTTCCCCGCCGTAGGTCTTCACCGTGCGGTCGAATTCGGCCAGATGGCGTGTAATCAGGTTGCCAAGCGTCGTCGAATCTCGCGCGATCCGCTCGGCAAGCTCGGCGCCACCGTGGTTGAACATATCCTCGAACGATTGCAGGCGTGCCGCGAGCATCTCACGCACCGCATCGCCGCGGTTGCCGATCACGCCGCCAAGCGATTCCACGCTGTCCTGGAACTGCTCGGTCACGTGCTCGCTCCGCTGCACAATGGCGTCGGTGATGCGCGAGCCCGTCTGCTCCAGCTTGGATACGACGTCGCCGCCGCGCAGGCTCAGATCGAGCACAAGGGAATCACCCGTGTTCTTCAGCGTTGTGTTCACTTCCTCGATGCGCCCCGAGATGGTCTCGGCCAGCTGATTTCCCGTATCGATCACAAGATCGGTCATCTCCTGGGAACGATTGCCCATCATTTCCAGGATCGCCGCGGATTTCTGCGCAAACTGTTCGGTGACGCGGTCAAGCCGCATCGACATCATGTGCTGAAGATTGGCGGTAATCTCGGTGAACTCATCCCCGATATGGTCAGTCTTGAAATTCAAGGTCGAGGTTAGCCGGTCGCTTGCCCCCGCGATGGCCTGCGATGTGTCCTGGCTGGTCGCTTCAAGCCGCTCGAGCAGATCTCCACCGCGCTCGCCGAGCGTGTGGATCATATTCTCCCCGGCCTGCTCAAGCGCGCGCGTGATGTGCTCGCTCTTTTCTGCCAGCGCGTGCGTGATCCTGCGCGAGGCGTCATTGACCTGCTCGGCCACGAGCTCGCTGATCTGGGAAATGTCGTGGCTCAGATCGAGATGGACGCTGTTGATAGCGTCCCTGATCTGGCCGGCCTGGCTGACGAGGGTGTCGCGCTGGCTGCCCAGATCCTGGAGCAGGCCACGAATGCGGACCTCGTTGTCGTTATAGGCGTGTTCGAGCGCGGAGACTTCATTCGAGACCAACGTCTCGAGCTCGGCGGCGCGTGCCAAGGCGCGCTCAACCCCGTCGCCCATGGCGGCAACTTCGCGCCGGATCGCCTGACCCACCGTGACAATCAATTCGCGCGCAATCGTCTCGGGTTCGGCCAAGCGCATGGCGACCTCGGCCATGGACTGGGTGATGAGCCGAAGCTCCTGCGAGCGCCACGCCATGTGCGCGAGCACGTAAAAGAAGATGATCGGGGCGAGAAATATCGCGCCGAGCACGGCAAGCACCGGGGCGGAGAGCCCCGTCGGGGAAAGCGCCGCCTGCAATTCCGGCAGGTACATCCAGCCGAGCAGGAGTCCGGCGAAGACCCACACGACCGCAAACACGGTTGCGATCAGGTAGGAGATCCTTGCGGGACGGCGCTGAAGGCTGCGCAGAATCTGGCCGATGGATTCGCGGTCGTCGTTCGCCGGCCGGCGCGCCAGCCCCGAAATCTCTGCGGCGGAAGCCTCAGCGGGTGCGGCAGGCGCTGCCGCGCGCCATGGCGCTTCGGAGCCCGCCTCGGCGTCCGGGGCAGCAGGACGCGCTTTTCGCCACGGCGGCACGGCCATGCCCTCCTCGGCGAGGATGTCTTCGACTGGGGGCGGCGATGGAGCTTCCGGCGCCGGCTCGGGATCCCGTATGGAAAGCGCGTCCTGGATAGCGGAGAGCGCTGCTTCGGTCGGATCCTTGATCTTCCTGGGGGTATTAGCCATCTGGGTCGTCGCCTCGTACTACGCTGAACCACGGCCGCGCCAGGAATGGTCCTGTGCGCGCCACGAGCGCGTTGGCCAAAGATCGCCGTCGGGTCCCCCTCGGGCAGCCGGCAGTAACGCGCCGCACGGACCTTTAACTGCCGCTCGCCTATCCTATCGGCTTGTCAAACCGAAGAAAACGGCTTGTTAAGGTCTCTTTAATCATCGTTAACGATGCCCCCAGATAGGTTAGAGCACCGCCCGGGCGGAACGGCAATGTCCTTTCCGTGCGCTGGTGAAAATTCTCGCGTCATATTGCGGCCGCCATGCGGCCAACGGGGTGGAAAAGGCTGCTTTATCCGGCTCGATCAGCCATCCAGGGAAGCGGCCACTGCGCGCTGGGGTCCACGAGGTTCCCTGGCCCTTACCGCCGGTGTTTACCCGGCGTTGGTGGTTATGGCCGAACGTACCTCAACCGCCGCCACAAGCCAGGTTTCTCCTCCATGATCCAGGGCACTGCAAAGCCGACTGTCCACTCGCCAGCCAACGATCTCCTGGAACGAGAGCTGGGCTCTTCAGCTTGCGGTCACGGTGCCAGCGAAGCAAGACGCGACGGCGACTCGATTATCGATCTCGCGCACCTTGCGCGCATGACCATGGGTGAGAAACGTCTGGAGACCGAGGTGCTCGCCTTGTTCGACCGGCAGGCCGGCATGCTCTTGGCACGCATGAAAGGAGCGCCGCCCAAGGCGGCCGCGGCTCTTGCCCATACGCTCGCAGGTTCTGCGTGCGGCATAGGCGCTTGGGAAGTGGCGAGAGCGGCGCAGAAGGTTGAACTGGCGGCTCAGGGCTCGTTCCGCGCCGAAACTGCGAGCGCGGTTTACGCGCTGGGACGCGTCGTCGCCCGGGCACAGGCTGCAATCAAAGAGTTGCTCGGGACAAACTGAGCGTTGATGCGCCAGAGCAGGTGTTCTGTCTGGCGCGCCGTCGAGCGAGCCGCTATACGAACCTCGATCGGTTGAGAGATTCCAAGACCCAAACATGTTGCGCGGCCCGATTGGGTTGTGAGAGCGCGATCCAAGTCCCGCTATTCTCGCCTGCCATGCCGAAGATCACCTATATCGATCACCAAGGGACCACGCGCACGGCCGAGGGAGAGCTCGGATCGACCGTGATGGAGACCGCAATCAAGAACGCAATCCCAGGGATCGAGGCGGAATGCGGTGGCGCGTGCGCCTGTGCCACCTGCCATGTCTATATCGAGGAAGCCTGGCGGGCGGCGGTGGGCGAGCCATCGCCCATGGAGCAGGACATGCTCGATTTCGGCTATGACGTGCGGCTCAATTCGCGGCTCTCCTGCCAGATCAAGGTCGTCGCTGAGCTCGATGGGCTCGTTGTGCGCACGCCCGAGCGCCAAGCTTAAAACGAAACGGCGTCTCGCACGACTTAAGCATGAGCGAAACCATTAAAACCGACGTGCTCATTATCGGCGCCGGGCCGTGCGGTCTGTTCGCGATCTTCGAGCTTGGGCTGCTCGACATGAAGGCGCACGTCGTCGACATACTGGACAAGATCGGTGGCCAGTGCGCCGAGCTTTACCCGGAAAAGCCGATCTACGACATTCCCGGCATTCCCTACATTACCGGGCAGGGCATCTGCGATGCATTGATGGCGCAGATAAAACCGTTCGGCGCGAGTTTTCACTTGCAGGAGATGGTGGAGACGATCGAGAAGATCGGCGATCCGCTGTTCCGTGTCACCACAGATCGCGGCAGAATTTTTGAGATCAAGGTCATTCTGGTGGCGGCCGGCGGAGGGTCATTCCAGCCCAAGCGTCCGCCCATCCCCGCCATCGAGGCCTACGAGAACACGTCCGTGTTCTATTCCGTGCGCCAGATGGAAGCTTTTCGGGACAAGCGCCTGCTTATTGTCGGCGGCGGCGATTCGGCGCTGGACTGGACGCTCAACCTAGCGCCGGTCGCGAGCCATCTCACGCTCCTGCACCGACGCAGCGACTTTCGAGCCGCGCCTGACAGTGTCAACAAGATGATGACTCTGGTTGGAGAGGGGAAAATCGATTTTGTGCTCGGGCAAGTCTCGGCCCTGCAAGGTGAAGCGGGTCAAGTCGCGAAAGCCATTGTCAAGCGCAACGACGGCTCAACGTTTGAAATTGCCTGCGATGCGCTGCTGCCTTTTTTCGGCCTCACCATGAAGCTCGGCCCGGTGGCGAACTGGGGCATGGAGATGAAGGACGGCGAATATATTGTGGTGAATACGGCAAACTTCGAATCAAGCGTGCCCGGCATTTTCGCGATCGGCGACATCAACTGGTATCCAGGAAAGCTCAAGCTTATTTTGTCCGGTTTTCACGAAGGTGCGCTGATGGCGCAGAAGGCGCACCGCTACGTGTATCCCGACAAACGACTGATCTTTCAGTACACGACATCGTCCACGAGCCTGCAGAAGAAGCTCGGAGTGGCGTGACTGCGAAGAGCGGCCTGCCGCTCGATTAGCGTGTGGCCGCGGGAGGTGGCGGCGCGAGCAGCTGCGGCGCGGGTAACGGTTCGGTGCGGACAGCACCAGTGCGGCCGGCAAGGCCCAGCGCTTCATGCATCGCAGGCAGAGCTGCATCCGCCATTGCGGCATGACCCTCGGCGGTCGGATGGACAGCTCCCCCGTAGACCGCGGCCAATATGCCCCAGATGGCATCATGCAGATCGCTCGGCTGCAAGATGAACGGAAGACCCTCGGGGTAGGTCATGGCCGTAAGATAACTATCATTTGCGGTTCGAATCCAGCGTGCCCGGGAGGCGTAGGGACGAAATTCACTGGCGGGATATCCGCATGACATCGGATCAACCGCTGCTCGCGTCAGTCCGCTGCGAAACGCTTCGTCATGTCCGTGGAGGCAGTCCCGATCAAAGGCGGGATCCTCATTGGAGCGAGCGCAAGTGCCGTGCGACGCAAACGCCGCCTGGTGTGCGTCGACGAAAGTCATGGCTTCGGTTGCGGGATCGCGACAGTTGCGGCGATCCTCGCAGCGCGCCAGTGCTTTCATGCGTGGCAGGAAGCGCTGCGAGACAAATTCAGAAGCGCGGCGCAGCCGCTCGCCGTCCGCGCTAAAAGCAGGATGCACGTCGAAACCATCGCGCCCGCCGGGGCAAGTCGTATTCGGGCCGGCGAGGGCCGGATTGGCATAGGTCACGTACACAACACGCGAAAGGTCGCCCGCCACAAAAGGTTTCAGAGCCGCACGCACTTTGGCAAAGTTGCCGGGCAACTCTTCATTCAGGATGCGCTGCGCCTCCTCGACCGAAGTGATTTTGCCGGCACGGGCGAGCAGGCTTCGCTCGGTGCTGGGCTCGACAATGACATTGGCCATCAGTCCGGAGAAGAGAACATCGTTGGCGCCTAAGGTCAGAAGAATGAGGTCAAGCGCGCGGTACGGGTTGTGGCGGCGCGCGGTCGCCATCACCTCCGCCAAATCGGCGACTTGTGCGCGAACGCTGCGCGCGCAAGGAGCCCCGGTGCCGGGACTTGGACATTCGAGTATGCGCAGGCCGCCCAGAAAGCCGATGTCGACTGTTGCGCCCGAGCACGCGAGCGGGATGAACGTCACCGCGAGATGCGGGTTCTCGACCGCGAGCTCGAGCGCGGCGCGGGTCTGGTAACTGTAAAGGGAACGGTGACACGGTCCGCTCAACCAGCGCGCGCTCTGTCGCGCCCAGTCCTCGGTCCCGCTCTCGGTCGGCGTGGGTGCGCAGGACTTGTTCCCCGTGAAGCCTTCGCGCCCCGGCCGAAAATACTCGCTTTCGCCAAAACGTTTGAAGCAAAAGCCCTCATCTGAGAGACGAATGGCACGATCCGGATTGCCTTCGCCGGCCGCGATGGAGTTGCCCATTCCGGCGATGAGCACGTCGCGCACCTTGATTTCGCTGACCAGACGTTGCGCCGTCCCATCGGGCAGGGTCATGTCGACGCTCGCAATGGTCGTTCGGCCGAAGCGTGCCCTGGCCTTGATCTCTTCGTTGCAGCCGGCGTTCGCCGTGTGCGGCGAGCCTTCGCCGTCATCGAAGCTCCAGACGCATCCCTCGTTGGCCGGAATGGTTCCGGCGAGCGCCACGCCGATGCGATGATCGCGCGGCGCCAAATAGACTTCGCGTTCGCCGTCGCGCTCACAGTATTCGAGGAGGCTGCCCGCGCGGTCGACGCACAGCCTCTCCACCACGTCGCGCGCCCATCCGCGGCCATCAGTTTCGCGCGCGAGGCGGCGTTCCGCGGCAAGCACGCCTTCGCCACGGGCAGCAGCGACGTGACGCTGAAAATCGGCCTCGTTACGAAACAACCGAAAACGGTTCTTCACTTCCCATTCGATACGCGCAATTCCACCCGCTCTGGCTTCGGCGCGTGCCGGCTGGTGGCACCACGCGGACGCGAGCAGGGCGCCAGCCGTGACAATGATGGTCGCAAGGGAAAAACAGCGCATGCGGACAGCAGCGATCAATAGCTTGCCAATAGACCCGCAGGATGCGGCAGAAATGTGAGGCCTACGCCGCGACCCGTGGCTTCGCGACAACGGGATAGAATCGACCCCGTCCGATTTGCTAGGGTATTATCTGAAAACGTAGCTTCGTAGGCCGGATGAGCGAAGCGACATCCGGTAGCGTCCCTACCCACGTGCCGCTGCGCTCATCCGGGCTACGATTGCTACCATTGCGGGAGGATCACGATGCCCCAGCTCCTTGTTGCACTCGCCTTGTTCGCTATGTTGTTTCTGGGCGGTGCTTCGGCGCACGCCCAGCAGCCGGTCAAGATCGGCCTGATCAATGTCCTTTCCGGCCAATTCGCCGACGCCGGCATTCAACTCGACAACGGCATCAAGACTTACATTCAACAACACGGCGACACGGTTGCGGGCAAGAAGATCGAGCTTATCCGTCGCGACGTGGGCGGTCCCGCTCCCGATGTGGCGAAGCGCCTGACGCAAGAGCTTGTCGTGCGCGACAACGTCGACATACTCGCAGGATTCCTGCTCACACCCAATGCGCTCGCCGCGGCCGATGTGTCGGCGCAAGCAAAGAAATTCATGGTGGTGATGAATGCCGCGACCTCCATCATCGTCACCAAGTCGCCGTACATGATTCGCACATCCGTGACATTGCCGCAGGTGATGGACACGTTTGGCACATGGGCGGCCAAGCATGGAATAAAGCAATGCTATACCATGGTCACCGACTACGGGCCCGGACACGATTCCGAGGCGGCATTTCAAGGCGCCTTCAAAAAAGCCGGCGGTGAAATCATAGGATCGGTTCGCTTCCCCATTGCCAATCCGGATTTCTCGGCCTTCGTTCAACGCGCCAAGGATCTCAATCCGGAATGCATCTACATTTTCATTCCGGGGGGCGCTCAACCGGCTGCGCTGGGGAAAGCATTTGCCGAGCGGGGTATCGATATCACGAAGACCAAAGTGCTCGGGTCAGGGGAGACGACTTCGGAGCAGGCGCTCAAGACCATGGGAGACAGCGCGCTTGGCATCATCTCCGCGTGGCACTACGACTACAAGAGCACCGCGCCGCTCAATGTGGAGTTCGTGAAGGTCTTCAATCAAATGCATGGCCGCAACCCGGACTTTTTCTCGATCGGCGGTTATGACGGCATGCATGCCATTTACGAGACGCTCAAGAAGACCGGCGGCAACACCGACGGCGACGCCCTGATCAACGCCGCCAAAGGACTGAAATGGGAGAGCCCGCGCGGTCCGATGTCCATTGATCCGGCTACGCGTGACGTGGTGCAGACGATCTATATCCGGCGGGTGCAGAAAGTCGGGGACGAGCTCGTCAATGTCCCATTCGACAAGATCGAAAACGTCAAAGATCCGACGCGCGGCGGCTGATGCGCGGGGTTGCGGCTATGCGAAAAGCTTTCGCCGGCCTGCTCTCGATCGCTGTGGCGGCATTGGCCGCCACCTGCGCGGCCGCGCAACAACCCGTAAAGGTCGGGGTGATCCTGGCCTATTCCGGCCAGTTTGCCGATCCGTCCGCCCAGATGGACAATGGCATCAAGCTCTACCTTGCCCAGCATGGAGACGGCGTGGCGGGGCGAAAGATCGAGCTTCTTCGCAAGGACACCGGCGGTATCGCTCCCGATATTGCCAAGCGCCTGGCGCAGGAGCTGATCGTGCGCGACAAGGCGGACATGCTCGCCGGTTTTGCTCTCACGCCCAATGCGCTCGCCGCGGGCGACGTATCCGCGCAAGCGAAAAAATTCATGGTCAACATGAACGCGGCGACCGCGATCATCACGACAAAGTCGCCCTACATGGTGCGCACCTCGTTCACGGTGCCGCAGCTCAATGAAACGCTCGGCGTCTGGGCCTACAGGAATGGCATACGCAGAGCCTACACCATGGTGTCGGACTTCGGGCCCGGGCATGACGGCGAAGCCGCTTTTCAAAAGGGCTTCAAGGGAGCAGGGGGCGAAATTGTCGGCTCGGCACGATACCCGGTGGCGAACCAGGATTTTTCGGCGTTCGTGCAGCGGGCGAGAGACAGCAATGCGGAAGCGATTTACATCTGGACCCCGGGCGGCCCGCAACCCGCGGCAATCGGCAAGGCTTTGGCCGAGCGCGGGATCGACCCGCTCAGGACCAAGGTTCTTGGTCAGGGCGAATTGACCTCGGAAGATGCGCTCAGGAGCATGGGAGAGGCGGGTATCGGGATCATCACCGCCTTTCACTACGACTTCAATCATTCCTCTGCTTTGAACTCGGCTTTCGTGCGCAGTTATAAGGAAGCGTTCGGACGCAATCCCGACATGTTTTCGGTCGGAGCCTATGACGGCATGCACGTGATCTACGAGGCGCTCAAGAAGACCGGCGGCAACACCGACGGCGAGGCTCTCGTTTCGGCGGCCAAGGGCATGAGCTGGGAGAGTCCCCGGGGCCCGATGTCGATCGATCCGGAAACGCGCGACGTCATTCAGACGGTCTACATTCGGCGGGTCGAGAAGGTCGGCGGCGAGTTGCGCAATGTCGAGTTCGACAAAGTCGAGAATGTGAAAGACCCATTCAAGGCTGCGATGAAGAACTGATGGATTATTTCCTGACGCCGGATAGTTTGGAAGCGCTGAAGCCACCAGCAGTATGATTGCATCGGCCGTCGGCGTTCTGTTCGATGGGTTTGCCTACGGGATGCTGCTGTTTCTGTTGTCGGTGGGGCTCTCCGTCACTTTGGGCATGATGAATTTCGTCAACCTGGCGCATTGCAGCTTCGCCATGCTGGGGGGCTATGTTGCGGTCACCTTGACGAATGAATATCGCTGGCCGTTTCTGGCCACGTTGCCGCTGGCATTCCTGACCGCGGCACTCGTGAGCATTGCGTTCGAGCGGGTCCTTTACAAACGTCTCTATGGAGCAAGCGACCTCGAGCAATGCCTGCTGACGATCGGGATCGTGTTTGTTTCCGTGGCAGCGGCGGCCTATGTCTTCGGGACCGTTCAGCAAACTGTGGCGCTGCCGTCGTATTTGCGCGGCACGGTGGCAATCGCGCATCGGAGCTTCGGAGTTTATCGGCTGTTTCTGGTCGGCGTTTCGCTGCTGATCACGATCGGGCTGGTCGCGGCGCTTGAATACACGAGATTCGGCGCGCAGGTGCGCGCAGCGGTCGACAACCAGCGCATGGCGCGGGGCCTTGGCATCGATGTGGGTCGCGTGTTTGCTATCACTTTCGCGCTCGGCAGCGGGCTAGCGGGACTGGGCGGCGCGCTCGCGGTCGAGATCGTGGGACTCGATCACGCATTTGCCTTCACCTATCTCGTCTACGTCTTGATCGTGGTTGCCGTCGGGGGGCTCGGCTCGATCGGCGGCTCATTTGCGGCTGCGACCGTCCTTGGCATCAGCGACATGGCGGGCAAGTATTATTTTCCCGAGCTCGGCGCGTTTCTCATCTATTTCGTGATGATCACGCTCCTGATGTGGCGTCCGGCGGGGCTGTTCGGGAGACGTTGAACGATGACTTCCGGCGCGGTCAGCGAGCCGCAGCGCTATCTGGAAGCCGGCATCCGATGGCAGCCGCTTGAAATTGGTTTCTGGCTGGCAAGCCTGCTGCCGTTCTGGTTGACACCGAGCTACCTGGTGCTCGCAAGCCAGATCGCAATTACGGCGCTCTTTGCGCTCTCGCTTGATCTCATTCTAGGTTATGCGGGCATCGTCTCGCTTGGCCACGCAGCCTATTTCGGATTCGGCTCCTACACCGCGGGCCTGATTGCGAAATGGGGCTGGGGCGAGCCGATCACGGGACTTGCGATCGCCGGGGTGGCCGCCGGGCTACTGGGATTTCTCACCAGCATTATCATCGCACGATTCCGGCATCTTGCGCTCATCATGATCACGCTCGGATTTGGCTTGCTGCTCGCCGAAGTGGCCAATAGCGCGAGCTGGCTCACGGGTGGCGCGGACGGGTTGCAGGGCGTGCGCATGTGGCAATTGTTGGGTCTCTTCCCGTTTGATCTCTACGGACGTGTCGCATACGCCTATTCACTGTGCGTGCTGTTGCTCGCATTTCTGCTGTCCCGGCGGCTGATCAATTCGCCGTTCGGATTGGCCTTGCGAGGGATTCGTGAAAGAGCAATCCGGATGCCGGCCATTGGGGCGCACAGTCCTGCCCACATTCGCAAGATCTACACCATCGCTGCCGTCATGGCAGGCGTCGCCGGCGCATTGCTGGCGCAGACCACCGAGACAGTTTCGCTCGAGACGCTGGGCTTCCAGCGCTCCGCCGACGTGCTGGTCATTCTGATTCTGGGCGGGACGGGTCGGCTCTATGGCGGCATCGTTGGGGCCATCGTCTACATGGTCGCACGCGACCAGTTCTCCGGCATCAATCCGCAATACTGGTATTTCTGGATTGGTTTGCTGCTGATTGCGGTCGTGATGTTTCTGCCCAACGGCATTCTCGGCGGGCTCGCGCGGCTCATCCCCCGGCGATGGAGGTCCGCGTGAGCACGCCCGCACTTTCCACGCGCGGACTGGACAAGAGTTTCGGCTCCCTCGTCGTCGCAAAAGACATCACCTTTGAGCTTCCGCGCGGCGAGCGCTACGCGCTGATCGGCCCGAACGGCGCGGGAAAGACGACGCTCATCAACCTGATGACGGGGATGCTCAAGCCCGACCGAGGGCAAATCTTTCTCGGGCCGGATGAGATCACGTCGCTTCCTCCCGCCCAGCGCGTCAGGCGCGGTCTGGTGCGCACGTTTCAGATCAATACGCTCTTTCCCCATCTCAACGCGCTTGAGGCGGTAACGCTCGCGGTATGTGAACGCCTCGGTTGCGCAGGTCAGTGGTGGCGCAAGCTGCCGTCGTACGGTGAAGCAATCGAGGAGGCATACGCAATCCTGTTGTCGCTCCAACTTGGGTCAAGCTGCTATCGGCAGACCCATGAGCTTGCCTATGGCCAGCAGCGCCTCCTGGAGATCGCGCTCGCGCTCGCCACCAATCCGAAAGTGCTCCTGCTCGATGAGCCCGCAGCCGGCGTCCCCCAGGCCGAGAGCGCCGAGCTGTTTTCGGTCATCGCGGGGCTTTCGGAGACGATCACGGTGCTGTTCATCGAACACGACATGAATGTCGTATTTCGCTTCGCGCGGCGCATTATCGTGATGGTCGGGGGGCGAATTCTCCTGCAGGGGGCGCCGCAAGAAATTGCCGCCGACAAACGCGTGCGCGAGGTCTATCTCGGTGCAAGACACCATGCCTGAGCAAGGCACCATGCCTGAGCCGCTGCTTGCGCTTGCCGACGTGCGGGCAGGCTATGGTGACGCCGTGGTGCTCGACGGCATCTCCTTCGAGCTTGCCGATGGCGCAAGCCTCGCGGTGCTGGGCAGGAACGGTGTCGGCAAGACGACGCTGCTCCTCACCATCATGGGCTATACATCCGTGAGCCGTGGCAGCATCAAATGGCGCGGACGCGATCTCATGCGCCTTGCGCCCCATCGCCGCGCGCGGGAGGGCATCGGATGGGTGGCACAGGAGCGCGAGATCTTTGCGTCTCTGACGGTTGAGGAAAACCTTACAGTTGCGGCGCGGCCGGGCCGCTGGCACTTGCGCGCGGTGTATGATCTTTTCCCGCGTCTTGCGGAGCGGCGAGGAAGCGCGGGCAATCACCTCTCGGGCGGCGAGCAGCAGATGCTGGCGATCGCACGAGCACTCATGACCAATCCCGCGCTGCTGCTGCTCGACGAGCCGCTCGAAGGGCTTGCCCCGATCATTGTCGATGAGTTGACCGCGGCCATTGCCCGCATGACCGCGGATCAAGGCACCGCGTTCATTCTGGTCGAGCAGCACACCGAGATTGCCCTCTCACTCGCGCGCAACGCCATTGTGCTGGAGCGGGGCAGCATCGTCCATCGCGCGAGCGCCGGCGAGCTGCGCAACGATCACGCCACGCTGGAACGGCTGATTGGGCTGCGGCTGGCGGAGCCGGTGTAAATGACGTTGCGCCGAGTTTTTCGTCCCGATGCAGCGCAGTAAGCCGAACCAATAAAGTCGATGATCGCAAGCGCCGTCGCTGCATATGGCGCCAGACAAGCCGCGCTATCCCTCTGCCGGGCTGCCCTTCGATTTCTTTGCTGACGCGGGCTGCGAGTTTTGTCGCGCGCGGCCGCGCTTGGTCGAGCGCAGCGCCACAAATTCGCGCAGAATTGCATCGTCGCCAGCCAGAAACCGACGGCCCCGCTCCCCCAGCCGATAGATCCCCCCGACCGGCTCCAACAGCCGCAGGCGGCTGATGAACGTGCTGTGGTCATAGAGAAAGCGCGGGTTGATCGTCTTGCCGCTGGCGTTCCACACCTTGCGGGCAAGCGTGCGAAGCTCACCGGTCAGGCGCTCGTCAATCCAGCGATCCGGATCCGACCAGTCATGGCAGGGCTCGGCCGAGCCGGCGTGATCAAACAGCGTGTTCATGAGATGGCGCACCTGTTCGACCGGCTCGCCATCGAGGATGCGCACAGCAGTCCCGATCTCGGCATAGGTGGGCGGGGACGGAACGACATCCGCTTTCTGCATGGGCGACTTCAGAGCTTCTCGGCGATGAATTTGAGGATTTCCGCCGATTGCAGGTTGACTTCGGCATCGGTTCTGCCGGTGCCTTGCCCTTCGGCTTGAATCGCGCGGGCAACTGCCTCATCCAGAAGCACCCGCGCGGCTTCCTCCCGCGTCAACAGTCCCTTTTTTATCAGCGTGCGATAAAGCGCAATCGTGGCGGTAACTGCCGCCATCGTATATGCCGCGTCATGAAAAGTCGTCATCGTTACGCATCATCCGGGGGATCGCGCGAATAGCCTGTGGCCACATTGCAACAGGCGGCGCCTAATCCAGATTTAGCTTACTACTTCGGCTTGAGTTCTTGCCGCGCAGCCGCAATACAGTTTGCCCTTGTTAGTAGCGTTGAGACGGCGTGATGTCATCGTATTCAAAGTACTGCCGGGAGCAAGCCGCCGATTGCGCGCGGCGCGCCAGAATTGCGAACTCGCCGGAAGTTGCCGCGAACTGCCGCACGCTCCAGGAACGCTGGCTGAAATTTGCTGAACGGGCGGAAAAAGAAGGCAAGCGGCCGGTCTATTCGACCACTGCCGCCTTGGCCGCTCGTTCGTATTGAAGGGCCGGCCATGACCGGGCTCTGACCAAGCAATCCGGCTTGTTCGAAGAGATGGGCCACCCGAACTCGGGTGCGCAAGCCCGCGGGTGACGGTCGTGCTAGGCGGTGCTGATCACGGCGTCTTCATATCTGCCGGATCCCATTCCGCTGTCGGCGAAAATGCCGTGCTCGGCAATCCACCGGAAGGTCTCCTCGTAAACCTCCTTGCTATAGGTCTCGAACACAAGACGCTCGCCCGGGCCCCAGCGGCGCGTGTCCATCTTGGCATGATAGCGCTCGGGAAATTCCTTCTTGTAGTAGTGCGTATAAAGATCGGGCCGCAGATCGATATCGCGCTGGGCACGGCGAAGCGCGCGGAAAAACTTGCGCAGATCCGATGGATCGGGATCGCCGGTCACCATGGTTGCGATCATGAAAGTGGTATCGATGACTTTGCGGAAACCGAGCTGCTCGGCGAAGTAATAGGGTCCGCTAAAGAGGGCGGAAGCCTGCGCTTTCCCGTCAATGAGCTGATCGAGCCGGTGGAACAGCATTCCATCCGCGAACGTCAGATTGATCTTGTCCGCCGGCATGTATTGCTCGAGCGCCTGAATGGTCGAATAGTGGCTGCCGGACTGGTAGCCCACCGCAATGGGAACGCCGGCGAGATCGTCAGGCTTCTTGATCGGCGAGTCGGCGGGAACAAACACGCCGGAAGGCGCCACCGAGTACACATCCGCGTAGAGCCGGCCGTTGCCCTTTGATGCCGCGACTCCGACAGTCCAATGGCAGGCGCAGCTCACGTCGGAGGTGCGGCCGCGTTCGAAGGATTGCATGGCTCCGACCCGGTCACCCTTATAATGGTGGGCGCCATCGGTTGACTTGATCAATTCCTGGAAAACGTAATCGAGGCCTTCCCCTTTGAAATAGCCCTTCTCCTCGGCCACCCATTCCTGCAGGCGGAAGTGCGGCTCGATGATGAATTTGTCCTTGGCCATTTCGTCTCTCCTCTTTCCTATTTGTTATTCCTGAGGGTGCCTTCAGCAGCAGGCCGGCCGGGCAAGCTGTTTATCGTGTTGCTCAGCAATGCGCCGCGCTGCGATCATCTTGATGTGCTCGTCCATGAGGCGGCGAGCGGCCGCGCCATTGCGCATCTCAATGAGCGAGGCCAGTTCCCTGTGAACATCGAGAATACGTCGCGCCACCTCGGCCGTCAGCGTCGGATTCTGCGCCGGCCAGGACACGTGCTGGAGCGAAATGAGCTGAACCACGAGGACGCGATTGTGCGAAGCTTCGGCAACAGCAAGATGAAATTCGCGACCCATGCGGGTGAAAGCGGTGACGTCCGCGATGCTCCGTTCTGCACCGGCAATAAACTGGCGCAATCGTGCGTGGTCCTGCGGCGTCGAATGGAGAGCGGCGAGCTCTGTGGCGAGGCACTCGACGGCGCGCTGCGCCTCCATAATCTCGCCGACCGACACCCCCGTGAGGTCAAGCTGCACGGCCAGTGCCTCGGCAAACAGCTTGGCATTGCCAGTGGCAATGCGCGCGCCACCGCCGGAGCCAACCTTGATCTCCACAATTCCTTGCGCCTCCAGCGTGCGGAGCGCATCACGCGCCACGATCCGGCTGACTGCAAATCGCTGCGCCAAGTCCTTTTCAGTCCCGAGAAAATCACCCGGCCGGAGCGCTTTGGCGAACAGCGCCTCCCGCACCTCGGCTACGATCCGGGTCGACAGGGTCGCTGGGCGAAACGGAACAACCTCGCGGTCGCCGGTTTGCATGGCCGGATGGAGCCGCATAGCCTCGCTCGCTTGCAATTATCATAAAGATGATATCTTTTTGCCGGGTTACGAGTCAATCCCCCGAATGCCGACATCCACCAACGCGGCAAGTGCCTGGATTACTCCGCTCGCGCTATGGTCGGCGCTATGTTCGTGACCTTCTTCCATGAGCTCAAGGCTGCCGGCGTCCCCGTCACGCTGCGGGAATATCTCACGCTCATGGAGGCCATGGACAAAGCGTTGGCCGGCCAGCGGGTAGAGGATTTCTATTATTTATCGCGAGCGGCGCTTGTGAAAGACGAGCGCAACCTGGACAAATTCGACCGCGTCTTCGGCCATGTATTCAAAGGGCTCGCAACCATCGCCGAGGCGATCGAGGCTGACGCAATTCCAGCGGAGTGGCTGCGCAAGCTCGCGGAAAAGTATCTCACGGAGGAAGAGAAGCGCCAGATCGAGGCCATGGGAGGTCTCGACAAGCTCCTGGAAACATTGCGCCGCCGGCTGCGCGAGCAAAAAAGCCGCCACCACGGCGGCAACAAATGGATCGGCACCGCCGGCACTTCTCCTTTCGGCGCCTACGGCTACAACCCGGAAGGCGTGCGCATCGGCCAGGATACGAACCGCAACTTCCGTGCGGTGAAGGTGTGGGATCGTCGCGAGTTCAAGGATCTCGACGACAAGGTCGAACTCGGCACGCGAAACATAAAGATGGGACTGCGCCGGCTGCGCAAGTTTGCGCGTACTGGCGCCCCCGAAGAGCTCGATCTTGACGGCACCATCAAGCGGACCGCGCACAAGGGCTATCTGGACATTCTGATGCGTCCCGTGCGGCACAATGCCGTGAAAGTCCTGTTGTTCTTCGATATCGGCGGCTCCATGGACTGGCACATCAAGGCGAGCGAGGAGTTGTTCTCGGCCGCGCGCAACGAGTTCAAGCACATGGAGCATTTCTACTTCCACAACTGCTTGTACGAGAAAGTGTGGAGAGAGAATCGGCGGCGTTGGGACGGCACGACGCCGACATGGGACGTGCTGCATAAGTATGCGCACGACTACAAGGTGATTTTTATCGGGGACGCAGCCATGTCGCCCTACGAGATCATGGTTCCGGGCGGCTCGGTCGAGCACTTCAATCCTGAAGCCGGCGCGCTCTGGATGGAGCGCGTGACGGGTACCTACCCGGCCTGCATCTGGCTTAATCCCGTGGCCGAGAACGAGTGGAACTACACGCAATCGATCGGGCTCATCCGCGAACTCATGAGCGGTCGCATGTACCCGCTTACGCTGGAGGGCCTGGACAGAGCGATGCGGGAACTGGCGCGGTAAATTGTAGCCCGCATGTGCCGCCGGGTCGGCGCGAAGCGCCGCCCGATGACAAGCTCCGCGAAATGCCGGGAACGGACCCGGATATCACAAATTGCTCGGCGTCCCGATCCAGCGGCCCATGCGCATGAGATGACGCGAGATGGCGACGTCGGTCACGCGTCCGATCAGGTTGCCAAGCGGCACAGGGCCGTGTGCCACGCTATCTCGCGAATCGACACTGTTTGCCCGGTTGTCGCCGAGCACAAAGACATGGCCGGAAGGCACCCGCATTTCCGGCACATCATCAAAAGCGCCACCTACCCCGCTATCCTCAATGTAAGGCTCCTCCACCGCCATGCCGTTGACGATGGCGTGGCCGCGCTTGATCGCGATGCGATCGCCTTCGATCGCGACGATTCGCTTGATGCGATGAAGCTCCGGCTGCATGGGATGTTTGTACACCGCCACTTCGCCCCGCATAGGCTTGCGTGCGTGGTAATAGGTGGCATCAGCCAGAAAATACTCACCGGTCTCGAGCGTGGGCTCCATGCTCGGGCTGTTGGCACTTAGCCACAACAGCCGCCCCGACGCGTGGGCTTGCCACGCATAAATGCAAGGGGCCGCAAATACCAAGCAGGCCATCACAAAAGCTCCGACATACATGGCCCAGTGATTTTTGTTATGGAGCGGAGACGGCGGAGCTCGGCGGGCGCGCATGACGGCGTCGGCGAGAATGTAGGTCCAGAGCCCGACCAACAGCGCAAAGCTCGTGGCAAACATCCAGAAACGCGCCAATACACCCATCATCGCGAACATCAGGAGGGTGTCGGCGATCAGAACGAGAACAAATAGTATAATCCCGCGACGCGCTTGGCCGATGTAGAGATGCCCGAGGCCGGGAGTAAGCACGGTGAGGAGCCCAGCCACCCAAGGCGATGGTCCGCGGTCCGCTTGCAAGCTCGCGGGGGCATAAGCGGCAATGGATGCCATTAGGGTCTCCGCATAGATCGCGCCCGAATTCCAACGACTACGCGTGCCGAAGCTCAGACCACCCCTAGGCGTTTAGTCGCACGAGGCCGCCGGAGGTTCGAGCCAAAGCGAGATTTTATTTAGGCTTTTCCACCGCGAAAGGGAAAACGGCGATTTTACGGCCCAAAGTTGCGAATGACGCTTAGCGGCGAGCGGTGAAATAGGCGCCGCACAGGCTCATAAGGGCGGCAACGGCGAGCGCCGCCAGGCTGGCCAAGGCATTGGCGCCTGCGTCGACGCGCACCGCCCCAGCCGAAGCATGGCCGAGATCCGCCAAAAGAAACACGATCATGGCTCCAGCGGTCCACCGCAACAGCCTCAATCGGCGCCACGGCAAAGGAAGCCGGCTCAGCGCCGCCGCCGTCACTCCGCTGACGATGAAGGCCACTCCCGCCATCGCCCACCAAGGCCCTGCGGTGCGCAATTGCATGGCGGGGGGAGACAACAAGTTCTGCCATAGGCTCACCAAATCGTAGCCAGCCCGGTTGAGATACACTTGCAACCCAATTGCCGCCATGACGCCGCAGGTAAGCGCAGTGGCATAGATGAGGGTTGCAGGCAGCGGGACTGAAGACAACTCTCGTTTGTTGTCGACCATCGTGGTGATGAGCCCGGCTCAAAAAAGTTTCGCCCGGGTCATGTCCCGGGCGAAGGCTTTCATCAGGTGTGAATTCCTCAGCTGTGTCGCTCGGCCTGCCAAACCCCGGAGCAGACCCCATTACCGCCGGTCCAGGACCCACCTCCGCTGGTCGCCGCGAGTCGCCCGGTGCCGATTGCGGACTTGTCGCCCTGATTCACGTTCACGACAACCGCGCCATTCTTTCCGACTTTGCCAGTGATGTGGACCGCTGATTTTCCGGCATTGATGACATGGCCGTTGCTGATGCGCACCGGATAGCGATAGGACGGCTCGCAAATTCCCGCCCGCGTGATGATCACGACGCTCCACAAGCCGTCATAGCTCGGCACCGCCTCAGCCGGCGCGAGTGCGGGAACCCCGGCCGCGAGCGCAATGGCCGAGCCCACGAGCAAGCCGCAACTCCAACCCAAAATACGGGAATAAGTCATTGTAGCCCCTCCATTATTTCCTGCCGGCGCCGACCCCTATCGGCCTCGATGCGGCAGTTTTGCGCAATGCGTTCCGCGCTACCGGGTTAGTAGCAATATGGCAGGAATTGGTTCAAAGACGGTTGACAGGGAGGGAGCGTGGCGCGGGCAAGAATCGCTATGGAGAACGCGCGGAATTCGCAGTTCGCGACGAAGCGAAAGCAGTTCCGTATCGATCAGAGCCGATCCGGAGAGCCCGTCCTACTGCACGTTTTGTCCACGCAGCGACAGATTGGGTAGCGAGTCTCCGAAAGCAGTGCCTTTGCGGCCGGCCGCGAGCCCAAACTCGTACAGTGCCTGCATGTATTTGCCATCGAACGGCCCGCGCGACGGATAAATGAAGGACGGGTCGACATGGGCGATGCCCAGCGCGATGCCGCGGCGCTGTGCGCCCCCATAAACCAACGCAACCTCGGAACGCAGCGCCGACGTGAGCGCAACCCCAATCGAGCGGCCGAGCACGCCCGGGATATTGTGGTCCGGCATCTTGAATTCAGGGTCGAGCTTTGAATTCACGATGACGTAAAGCTGAGTGAACGGTGGCCCCGCTGGAAAGCTGGCCGAAAGCATCGATTCCGGAAGCACGAAGAAAGGTGTGGTCAGTGTTCCGTCCCCATGAATTTCGACAAACCGTTTCCCATTCGACTCCACCTCGATCCTCACGGGGGAAAAGAAACCGGGAATGCTGGACGACGCGAGCAGCACATCGCGGAACAGCTTGAGGCTCTTGTCGTCGCCCCGCGCGGCGATGGCGCCCATGTTCCAGATCACGCGGCGTCCGGCATCGAGATTGGTCGTGGCGACGAACAACCGCCGTCCGCGCGCGTGCTCAGCGGCGATCTCCGCCAACAGGATCGGACTCATCTGCTGCTCGATTTGACGCCTGAGCGGCCAATGGTCGAATAAACTATCTGAGGTCTGGCGATCCTCGAAAATGTCCGCGGCCGAGGTCGTGGTGAAATTCTTGCGGATGTCATCATCGTGGCGCGAGCCGAGGAAAGCAAACGGTGCAATGAGTGCGCCGATGCTCGATCCTGTCACTGCCGCAAATTCGGGGCGGCTCCCCGCTTCCGTCCACCCGGCGAGCACGCCCGCGCCATAGGCGCCGTCCGCGCCCCCGCCGGAAATCGCGAGCCAAGGCCCGCTTGCCTGCGGCAACAGGCGAGCAAAGTTCGTTGCTGAATCACCCCACGCCCGCGCGTCCGCGATGCCGGGTATTGCGGCGGCTTCATCCTCCTCGGCCGAGAACGGGGTGCGCTCCTGCTCCTCGCTTTTTGTCTCCGTCGGCGCCGGCTTTTTTTTCGCAGCTCTTTTTTTGACGACAGTGACCTGCTGTGCCAAAGCCCATTCTACTGGAGGAGCAAGCGCCAACAGAGCACAAGCCGCCACCGCGAGCACGGGCAGCCTTGAAAAATGCGCCATTCCACCTCCGATCAGTCCGGCGCCCAATGCGACGCGAATCCAGCATTTGTGGGGCAGCGCCTGCGCGCCCGGCAACGGTTGTGACCGCCGATCGTTTTGTTCATGATGGCGCACGCGACGGGATCACCACGGAGGCCCGTCCGCGAGCGACCGGCCAGCCGCAAGGCTCGTCGTTGAAGATCGGACCGTATGATGGGCAGGGTGGTCGTGAACTGTTTTGATTTCAAGGCTCGGCTTCATCAATTGCCGACCGGCCTCGCCGTCGCGCTTGCGATCGTGCTTGGCATAGCTACGCGGGCGCAAGCAAACGACTATCCCAGCCACCCGGTCAAAATCATTGTGCCGTTTCCGGCCGGCGGCACAGCCGACGTCATGCCGCGCATCTTTACCGATTGGCTTTCCAGCAAATGGGGCCATCCGATCGTCATCGAGAACCGCAGTGGCGCGGGCGGCAATGTCGGTGCTGAAGCGGTCGCCAGGGCTGAGCCCGACGGTTATACGCTTCTTGCCGCGCCGCCGCCCCCGCTGGTGATCAATCAAAATCTCTATCCGAAGCTCGGTTTCGATCCGTCCCAGTTCTCTCCCATCATTGTGTTGGGCCGCGTGCCGAACGCGCTGGTGGTCAACCCGAAACGGTCAGAGAACAGCGTTGCCGAACTGATTGCCGCGGCGAAGACTGATCCCGGCAAGCTGACATGCGCGACCCAGGGCAATGGAACGACCTCCCATCTGACATCGGAGATGTTTCAGATGATGGCGAAGATCAAATTTCAGCAGGTGCCCTATCGCGGGTCGGCCCCCGCCCTGACCGACCTCGTCGCGGGCAGTGTCGATTTGATGTTTGACAATCTCGGCGTGGCGCTGCCGCTGGTGAAAGGCGGGCAACTCAAGCTGCTTGCGGTGGCCTCGGCCCAGCCGATCGCTACGCTTGCCGGTGTGCCCACGATCGCGCAGACGCTACCCGGGTTCGAATCCGTAACGTGGTTCGCCCTGGTCGCGCCTCCAAATACGCCGAAAGAGATCGTTGAGAAAATAAACGCTGATATCAATGAGGCATTACACCAGCCGGACATTCTTGCGCGGCTTGTCCAGCTTTCGGCGCAGCCGGTCGGGGGAACGGTCGACGAAACGGCGGCCTATATGCGCGCAGAGGTCGAACGCTGGCACGCCGTCATCAAGGCTGCCAATGTGAGGCTTGAGTGACGAATCGCACGCGAGGAATCGGATGAGGAGCGCGGGCAACGTGCGGCACTGGCCGGCGGAGGGACTGACCCGGGTGCCCTACTGGGTCTATTGCGACAGCGATCTCCTCGAGCAGGAGCAGGAGCGCATCTTTGCGGGCGCGACATGGAGCTTTCTTTGTCTTGCAGCCGATCTGCCCGCTCCGAACACCTATTGCCGCTCCAATCTCGGGACGATGTCCGTGGTTGTGACCCGTGATCAGGCGGGCGGTCTGCATGCGTTCGAGAATCGCTGCGCGCATCGCGGATCTCTGTTGGTGCTGAGTGAAAAGGGGGAAGCGCGCGACATCACCTGCGTCTACCACAACTGGTGCTACGATCTCGCCGGAAACCTCACCGCAGTGGCTTTTCGCAAGGGCTTGGGCGGCAAGGGAGGCATGCCTGCCGACTGCCGGCCGGAAGCTCACGGCCCGCGCAAGCTGCGCCTGCAAGTTCTTTGTGGTCTCGTGTTCGGCACGCTATCGGCTCAGACACCCCCGCTCGAGCGGTATCTGGGCCCTGACATTCTCGCGCGCATAAAGCGCGTCATGCGAGAGCCGGTGAAGCTGCTCGGCAGCTATTCACAAATGCTGCCGAGCAACTGGAAGCTGTACATGGAGAATGTGAAGGACAGCTATCACGCAAGTCTGTTGCACACCTTCTTCACCACCTTTCGCCTCAACCGGCTATCCCAGAAAGGCGCCATCGTCGTGAGCGAATGCGGCGGCCATCACGTGAGCTATTCGCTCGCAGCCGACAGTGGCGGAAAAGAATATGAGCAGGCCGGCATGCGTTCCGCCCAAGAAGGATTCGGCCTGGAAGATCCGACGCTGCTGGACTCGGTCGATGAATTCGGGGACGGCATTGGGCTGCAAATTCTTTCCGTGTTCCCGAATTTCGTTCTGCAGCAGACGCGCAACAGTCTCGCTGTCCGGCGGCTAGTGCCGCAGGGCTTGCAAAAATCCGAGCTGGTGTGGACCTGCTTCGGGTTCACGCTCGACGATGAGGAAATGACCGAGCGCCGCCTGCGGCAAGCAAATCTGATTGGGCCGGCAGGCTACATTTCCATGGAGGACGGCGCCGCGCCCTCCTTCGTGCAGCGCGCCGTTGCAACGGCCCCCGATCTAGTCTCGGTGGTCGAAATGGGAGGCGCCGACACCACTTCGCAAGACAATCGCGTCACGGAAGCCGCGGTACGCGGCTTCTGGAAAAGCTATCGCGAGCACATGCAGCTTTGAACTTTGCAGCCTGAACCTGGCTTTGTGAACGGCGCCCGAGCACGTCCAAGCTTGCAAGCATGAACATCGATCTGCAGCTCAGGATCCAGAACCTTAATGCGCGGTACGTCGAGACAATTGACGAAAACAAGTTGGAGCTTTGGCCGGACCTGTTCACGGCCGAAGGCTGCTATCGCGTAACCACAGCCGAGAATTTTGAACGGGGTCTACCGCTGGCGCTGATCTATGCGAGCTCGCGCGCTATGCTGCGTGACCGGGTTCGCTCGTTGCGCGAGGCGAATGTCTATGAGGCGCAACGTTACCGTCACGTTATCGGCCCTGCCCTCATCGGCGCCGAGCACGACGGGCAAGTACAGGCGCAGACGAGCTTCATGGTGGCGCGCATCATGCATACCGGCGAGGTGACACTGTTTGCGACGGGATGCTACCGGGACCGCGTGGTCTTGGGTGCACCCGACGCCGAGTCGCGCTTCGCCGAGAAAATCGTGATCCTCGACAGCCGCTTAATCGACACGCTGCTTGCCATCCCGCTGTAGCGTGCTTTCGAGCTGATGCCCGTCTCTCCGCTTTCCTCCTCGCAGGGCCTGATCCAGCAACGCTCGTTCGTGCTGTTCTGGTGCGCCCGCACCTTCAGCAACGGAGCGTTCATGATGCAGGGCGTTGCGATCGCCTGGCAGATTTACGATCGCACCAATGATCCGCTCGATCTCGGGCTTGTCGGCCTCGTTCAGTTCTTCCCGCTTGTGCTTTTGTCGGTGGTGATCGGTCAGGTTGCAGACCGGTTCGACCGGCGGGTCATTGCTGCGACTTGTCAGCTCGCGAAAGCGCTTGCGGCGCTCGCGCTTGCTCTCGGCAGTGCAAAAGGCTGGCTCAGCCGCGACAGCATGCTGATCATCCTGTTCCTCTCAGCGAGCGCGCGGGCGTTCGAGATGCCTGCAATGCAGGGTCTGCTGCCCGTGCTTGTCCCCATCACGCTGCTGCCGCGCGCCATCGCTGCCTCTGCAAGCGCGCAGCAGACAGCGGTGATATGTGGCCCGTCCATTGGCGGGCTGCTCTACGCGTTTGGGTCCGCGGCGGTTTACCTGACGTGCACGGTCATCTTCATCGCCGCGACCGTTTTGATCAGCCTGACCCATACCCGTGCGCGAAGCAAAGAGCATAAGCCGTTCAACGCCGAAACCATGTTTGCGGGTTTCGCCTATATCTGGAGTCGGCCCGTGCTCCTGGGGGCGATCTCGCTCGATTTGTTTGCCGTCCTGCTGGGAGGGGTGACGGCGCTCCTGCCCATTTATGCCCGAGACATCTTGCTGGCCGGCCCCTGGGCGCTCGGGGTTTTGCGTTCGGCGCCGGCGGTCGGCGCACTCGCTGCATCGATTGTCCTTACTCGGTTCGGGATCGGCGGGCGTGCCGGGACGATCATGTTCGCGGCAGTCGGAATATTCGGCGTAGCGAGCCTTCTGTTTGCGGTGTCAACCTCAATCGTGACTTCGTTTCTGGCGCTCGCGATCTACGGCGCCTCAGACGCGGTCAGCGTCGTCATCCGCCAGTCGCTCGTTCAGCTGCGCACGCCTTATGAAATGCTTGGCCGCGTTCTCGCCGTGAACTCGATGTTCACCGGGTCCTCCGGGTCGCTCGGGGAATTTCGCGCCGGTACTGTTGCAGCCTGGCTGGGCGCCGTGCCGTCTGCTCTGATTGGCGGGCTCGGCGCAATTGCCGTGATGCTGGTCTGGATGGGGGCGTTCCCGCAGTTGCGCCGGGTCGACAAGCTTGGTCCTGAATTGTAGCCGGCATGAGCCACCGGGCGGCGCATCGCGCCGACCCGGTGGCTCATCCGGGCTGCGCCGCCTCGGAGTATTGAGTACTCACTTTCTGACCACCAGCACCGAGCACCTCGCATAGCGCACGACATGACCGGTGTTGGAGCCGAGAAAATAGGTGCGTACCGCATGCCGCTGCGGCCGATGGGAGGTCATCACAATGAGATCGGCGCCGCTCGCGGCGGCTTCCTCCAGGATTTCCTGGTAGATGCCGCCCTGGCGCACGATGGCAGAGACGCGCGCAGGCTCGAGGCCAATCTCGCTTCTCATTATCGCAAACGCATCCTCGGCCGCCTTCCTCTGTTGAACCTCGAAATCCGGCGGAACGTATTCGGCCAGCATGACCGGTGTGAGCGGCAGCACGTTGATCAGCCGGATCGAGCCGTGCGATTGAATTGACAGCGTCACGGCGGCTGAGATTGCAGATTTGGCAAGCTCGACATCGCTGAGGTCGATCGGAACCAGGATATTTTTGTACATGTTCCGTCCCCTCTCATGCCCGATCGGCGGCTGCCAACGAGCGAGGCGTAACGAAGCGCTCCAGTCGGCCCGCGTGAGCCTGCAGCTTGTCCCAGCTCTCGGCGGCGAAATCGATCACCACAAGACCGGCGGTAGGCAAACCTTCGTTAAGGCGCTCGCGTGCCTCGATATCGCCCGAGGCAATCAAATTGCGGGCGAGATCGTGCAGTCCCGGGTTGTGCCCGAGCACCAGCACGGTCGGCACGCTTCCCTGAAGTTTCCGAATAATCGCGAGTGTCGCCCTGGAGCCCGCATTGTAGAGCTGTTCTTCATAGATCGGCTCGGGATGAGCAGGCAGCGCGGCACTCAGGCGCTGCCAGGTTTCCCGCGTCCGCTGCACGGCTGAAACGAGCGCGAGATCCGGAATGAGGGCATGCCGGGCGATGTAGGCGCCCATGGTGGCAGCATCTCTTTCGCCGCGCCCATTGAGGGGGCGGTCGCGGTCGGGCATGCCCGGCTCGGCTTTTTCCGATTTGGCGTGTCGAATCACTAGCAGACGCATGGCAGCAGGATCGATTTCCGCAGCATGGCAGTCTAGCATAGAAGCCGGCTGCCTTGGATCGGGTGGGAAGGACAAACGTGAACGGTGTTGACCGCCAACCCTACGGCTCAAGCTGGTACGCGGCGACGATGGTGCCTGCCGCTCCCCGCGGCCCGCTCACGTTTGATCTCGACGTGGACGTCTGCGTTATCGGCGGTGGCCTTGCCGGGCTGACGACGGCGCGCGAATTGGCTCGTCGCGGGTGGTCGGTCGCGCTGCTGGAGGCCCGGCGGATTGCCTGGAATGCCTCCGGCCGTAACGACGGCTTCGTCCTGCCGGGGTTTGCCGAGTCCATGGACAAGGTGGTGAGCCGGGTCGGGCTGGACCACGCCAAGGCGCTCTGGGCACTGTCTGACATGGGCCTGAAATATGTTCGCTCGACCATTGCCGATGGGCGCTTGCCTGGTGTCGCTCCCGTAGCCGGGTGGTTGAAGGTTTCCAAGGTGGACAATGAGGATGAGGTGCTCGCGTCCGCGCAGCTCTATCGCCAGCAGCTGGAAGCCGAAGTGGACGTTTGGTCCACCGCGCAGGTCCGCGACACGCTGCGGAGCAAGCACTATTTCAACGCGCTGCATTTTCCGCGCGCCTTTCACATTCATCCATTGAATTATGCGCTCGGATTGGCGGATCTTGCCGAAGCAGTCGGGGTGCGCATTTTCGAAGATTCGCCCGCAGGGGCAATCGACCCCGCAGGGGTGCGAAAGCGGGTTACCACTCCGGCTGGCCGTGTGCGTGCCAGTCAGATCGTGCTTGCCTGCAACGTCCATCTCGGATCGTTGCTGCCGCGCATCACGGGCACACTGATGCCGATATGGAGCTACGTCATCGTCACCAAACCGCTGGGCTCCCGGCTCGCGCAGGCGCTGACCTATCGCGGCGCTGTGACCGACACCGATCTCGCCAACAATCATTATCGCGTTGTCGATGGCGACCGGCTCTTATGGGGCGGGCGATCGAGGACGTGGGAGGCCGCCTCGCGCCGGTTCGCGCCGAGCCTCGTCGGGGATATTGCAGAAGTCTATCCGCAGCTGGGCCAAGTCGAGGCCGAATATGTCTGGTCGGGGGTGCTCGGGAATGCGCTCCACCGCATGCCCCAGATCGGCGAGCTTTCGCCTGGGCTTTGGCTCGCCAGCGGCTTTGGAGGACATGGGCTCAACACGACAGCGATGGCCGGCAACATCATTGCCCAGGCCATTGCGGAGGGGGACGACAGCTGGCGTTTGTTCGCGCCATACGAGCTGGTTTGGGCGGGCGGCAAAGCCGGCCGCGCGGCGATGCAGATCTATTACTGGTGGTTCAGCGCCCGCGAGCGCTGGTCCGCGCGCCAGGCGCGGGAACGCGAGGATGAGCTTCGTCGGGCGAAAGAACGCGCCGCCTTGCGTGCGGGCGAGCAGTTGCCCCGGATCGAAGCCAGGCTCGGCGCCGTAGTGCCCTCCGAGCAGTTGCCCCAGGAGCCCTCGCTCGCTCAATTGCCCGTCGATCCGCTGATTGCGGGCGAGGAAGTGCACACCCTTCAGCCCGTTGAGGAGAACACACCGGTTTGATGGGAGCGAGCCTGCCCGCGGATCGCACGCCGGGGCTCAGCAAGCTCGGCAGATGCAAGAAAGCCTTGCTGGCCTGCGAGGTGTTGCAATATCGCGGGACGAGAAGCCTTAAAGAGAGGCGCAGCTGCTGGGCTAGCGCCCCTCGCGCTTGGCCATGAATGCGAGCCGCTCGAACAAGTGCACATCCTGCTCGTTCTTGAGCAGCGCGCCATGCAGCGGCGGGATGAGCTTGCGCGGATCCCGTTCGCGCAGGGTTTCGGGGCCCACGTCCTCCGCCATCAGCAGTTTCAGCCAGTCCAGCAGCTCGGATGTTGAAGGCTTCTTCTTCATTCCCGGCACTTCGCGGATCTCATAGAACAGTTTGAGTGCCTCCGAGATCAGGCGTTGCTTGATCCCGGGAAAGTGGACTTCGACAATGGCACGCATGGTGTCTGCGTCGGGAAAGCGGATGTAGTGAAAGAAACAGCGGCGCAAAAACGCATCGGGCAATTCTTTCTCGTTGTTGGACGTGACGATCACGATCGGCCGCCGGCGCGCCTTGATCGTCTGTCCGGTCTCGTAGACGAAGAATTCCATTCGATCGAGCTCCTGCAACAGGTCGTTCGGAAACTCGATATCGGCCTTGTCGATCTCGTCGATGAGAAGGACTGGACGCAAATCCAAGACGAATGCGTCCCACAGTTTGCCGCGCTTTATGTAGTTGCGGATGTCCTGCACCCGCGCGTCGCCCAGCTGACTGTCGCGCAATCGTGAGACGGCGTCGTACTCATACAGTCCCTGCAGGGCTTTGGTGGTGGACTTGATGTGCCACTCAATCAATGGCGCGCTCAGGCTCTTTGCAATTTCGAGCGCGAGCACGGTTTTGCCAGTACCGGGCTCGCCTTTCACCAGCAGAGGCCGTTCCAGCGTGATTGCAGCGTTCACCGCAACCTTGAGATCATCGGTGGCGATATAGGAGTTGGTTCCGTCAAATCGCATCATTTTCCCTTGGCGTTGACGCACACTCTCCGGTCGTAGCAGGTGCGCAAAAGGCTTGGAACAACAGGCATTGCGGGCAAGAACGGTAAGGGGCCGCTCAGCGGCCCCACATCGTTATCGCCATTATCGCATGAACGTGAGACGAGTTGTAGTCACTGTTGCTCGTTAATGTCCTATGATCCGGCCCGGGAACGCTCGAGGACGCAATGCACAAGCTCAGGCTCGGTCTGTGGTTCGGTTTGCCAGTGTGGCTTTCCTTCATCGCAAGCGCAGGCGCGCAACAGAACGAGCCTCCTAAAACCGCGATCGCCACTTTCGCCGGCGGATGCTTCTGGTGCGTCGAGGCCGACTTTGACAAGGTAGGAGGCGTGATCAGCACCACTTCAGGCTATACCGGCGGCCGCACTCCTAATCCGACCTATGAAGAGGTTTCGCGCGGCGGGACCGGGCATGCCGAGTCGGTCGAGATCGTCTATGACCCGATCAAGGTGAGCTACGAGAAGCTCCTCGATGTGTTCTGGCACGACATCGATCCATTGGCAAAGAACAGCCAGTTCTGTGATCACGGCGACCAGTACCGCACCGCGATCTTCTACCATGACGAAGAGCAACGCAGACTCGCAGAAGCGTCGAAGACGGCGGTTCAGGCACGCTTCAAACAACCCATTGCGACGCAGATCACAGCAGCCGGCCCATTCCATCGGGCAGAGGACTACCACCAGGATTACTACTTGAAGAATCCGATCCGCTACAAATTCTATCGCTTCAACTGCGGCCGTGACGCTCGGCTTGAGGAGTTGTGGGGCAAGAAGGATTAGTGATGCTCAACCGCCGTCTTGTACTTTCAGGGATGATCGGGATGACGCTGCTCGCGGCCTGGAAGTGGCTGCAAGGCGGCGAAGCGGTCGAGGCTTCGGGCGCCTTCGAGGTCCAGAAAACCGACGCGGAGTGGCGCACAACCCTGACCAAGGCGCAATACGAGGTGCTGCGGCTCCATCAAACTGAACGTCCCGGTTCCAGCATTCTGGATCATGAGGCGCGCGTGGGCACCTATGCTTGCGCGGGCTGCGATTTGCCGCTGTTCTCCTCGCGGGCAAAATTCGACAGCAGGACGGGTTGGCCAAGCTTTTACGAGCCGCTGGCAAATGCCATTGGCACCTCGGTTGACCGTTCCCTGTTCTTCCCCCGCACGGAGGTGCATTGCCGCCGCTGCGGCGGGCATTTGGGCCACGTCTTCAAGGATGGCCCGGCTCCAACAGGGTTGCGCTACTGCATGAATGGCGTAGCGCTCAAGTTCCTGCCGGAGACTTGATTCCGCCTTCTTCTATCGCAGTGCAGCGAACGCGCGCTGTCAGCAATTCCCGTATTGTCCGCCGCTGCGCAGGTCGATATAAGCTCGCCGCGCGAGCGGGGGTTCGCATGTTTCCGCAGGGGGTTGCAATGTCTTCCCACAAAAATGGCGCACCGGTCCTGGACAAGACCAAAGGCTATCGGCCTTCCGACAAAGAGCCATTCATGAATGAGCGCCAGCGGGAATATTTCAGGCAAAAGCTGCTTACCTGGAAGGAGGAAATACTCAAGGAGGCGAAGGAAACGCTCGCCCATCTCCAGGCCGAAAGCGAGAATCATCCCGATCTTGCCGACCGAGCCTCCTCCGAAACTGACCGCGCCATCGAGCTGCGTGCCCGGGATCGCCAGCGCAAACTGATTGCCAAGATCGATTCAGCCCTTGCCCGCTTGGAGGACGGCACCTACGGCTATTGCGAGGAAACCGGCGAGCCGATTGCTCTCAAACGGCTCGAGGCGCGACCGATCGCCACGCTTTCGGTGGAAGCGCAGGAACGCCACGAGCGGCGCGAGCGCATCTACCGCGACGAGTAAGCTCCAAAATTATTGCTTGTTTGGGCGGCCCAGGAGGCTCGCCATTTCCTGTTCGAGGCTGTCGTAAAGCGATTTTTGCGGCGCAGGGTTGGGATCGCTCCGCGGTGACGGCTTTGCATCGTTGCGCGCAGGCCTCGATGCCTCCACAGGCTGGGGCGGGCGCGCCGGCTCAGTGACCGGGGTGAGTGCCTCAGTCTCGTCCGCCTCTTCGGCGCCCAATTCGGGCTTTGGTGCGGATGAGGCGGGTCGAATCTCATTGCCTCTGGCTGGCCGGCGCAGTGCCGCCTCCAGACGCTGCGCCATTTCTGCCAGGTTGTGATCGGCGGGCGACCTTGTCTGTCCGGCAGATGATGGCGTTCCGCCAGATGACACAGGCGCGGGACGCGAGCGCAGATCCCGCCTTAGTGGTGGCCGACGGGGCTGGAGCGCCGGCTCGCGGTCCGGCGTGGATGGCTCGCGTGCAAGTTCTTCGGCCAAGTCGGCCAGCGGATCGTTATTCGTGCTGCGTTCGCGGCCGGTTGACAGGGGCAGGGGCGGGGGGGAAGGAGGAGGTGTTTCAGCTTCAGGTGATGGCCAATGCGGTTCCTCGGCCGAGGCCGGGGCAGGTGCAGGACGTTGAGTGCGAGGCGGCAGCTCTGGCCGCGATACGCCTTCCGATCGCGGCCCCGGTTCCGCGCGGGGCAGGGGCTCCAACCGAGGCGCCGGCTCCGGCGCAAGCGGCCACATGTTCCCTTCGCCGAGCGGGACGGCCCTGGGCAGGGTATCACCCGCCGATACCGGCCGCGCTACGGCGGGTTCGCGTGCCGCTGCCGCGCCCCGCACGATGTTCGGCTCAACCACGACGTCGCTCGGGCCACCGATCATCAGCAGATGCTCGACGTTGTCGCGGCGCACCAGGATAAGACGGCGTCGGCTATCGACGTTGGCTTGATCGATTACCGCCAGTCGCGGCTGGCGCCCGCGAGCAGCGGCGTTTCCCAATCGCTGACCACCAAACCGGCGCAAGAGCCACAGGGCGAGCGCGAGGACGCCAAAAATAATAACAAAGGCAAGCACCAGCTTGATCGCATACTGCCCCTCGCCGAACAACATGTTCAACATCACTCCTCCCCTGCGCGGTCCAGGATTTATGGCCCCACCGCGATCGCCCAAATGGTTAACGCCACGGCCCCAGCTGTCAACCTGAATACTGACAAGGAATTAAATAGGATAGGCGTCCCCTCGTCTATCCCCATGGCAAAAGACTTTGCTGGATAAACCGGCGGGTGGCGCCATACGGCGACCGCCCCTGAGAGCCCGAGTGTCCCCGCCATTCCTCCCCTCCACGACAAGCAGCTAGAGCGTGTTTCGCTGAGATCGAGCCAGCAGGTCCACCTCTCCCCGCCGCAAGTCGGGCTTGCCCGACTTGCGCACTATTCCGGGTGAGGGGGCTACTGCTCGTAAAGCTGATCCCCCTCACCCGGATCGCGCAAGCGCGATCCGACCTCTCCCCTGCGAGGCCCCTGCGAGGAGAGGTACCGCGGGCTGCACCATCGCGTGGCGATCGAACGTCATCGAAACTGGCTCTAGGACGGGCGGTAGGTTTCGCGTCCCATCGCGCCACTGTTGGCGGAACCGATGCGCACTCTTGCATGGACTCACCGGCTCAGGCACTGAGTCGAGTCCATGGCAGTCGATTTCAAATCCGCTCACAATGGAATTGCCAAAGGAAGAGGCGCCAGCCGGCGGGAACGTGCTCAAGGAGCCCAGCGGCAGCATCGGTCTTGTTCTCCTTCTTGCACTCGCTCTGATCGCGGCGGCGGGCGGGCTGTTGTTCATAGGCCGGGCAAATGCGGAGCCGTACATCCTGGTGATTCTCGCGGGGTTGGCGACCGTCGGCGTGTTCCTGCTGTTTGCCCTTGCCGCCGGTGTGTTGCGTGCGCCTGCGCGGGAGACGGCAAGCCCGCTCCTGAGAACCGTCGTTGAGGGCGCCAATGATGGAATTCTGGTCACTGATTGGAATGGGCGCGTCCTCTATGCCAACCCTGCTTACCGCGATCTCATAGGCGCATCCGACCGCGATGATATTCGGCCCGTTGAGCGCGTTTTCATGGGCGATCCAGGGGTTTCCGAGTCGGTCTATCGGCTGCTGAAAGCAGCCCGCGAAGGTCGCCGTGCTCAGGAAGAGGTGCGTGTCGGCTCGCATAAAGGAGAGGAGGGGCGTTGGCTGCGAATACGGGTTCGACCGCTCGGCGCGGGGAAGCGGGAGTCTCGCATGGCCGTTTGGTCGCTCGCAGACGTGACCCGTGAGCTTGAGCGCCATGAGAACGTGTTCCAGGAACTGCAACACGCCATAGACTATCTCGATCATGCGCCCGCAGGGTTTTTCTCGGCGGAGGCGAACGGCAACATCGTTTATCTCAATGCCACGCTTGCCAATTGGCTCGACCATGACCTGGCGCAGGTCGGTTCCGGAGGGCTCAAGCTCGACGATATCGTCGCCGGAGAAGGAGCAGCCTTGCTCACCACCGCGGCAACGGCTCCAGGCGACGTGCGCACCGACGTCCTCGACATCGATCTAAAGACGCGCAGCGGTCACCCGCTCCCTGTCCGCTTGTTTCATAAAGTGGCGTTCGGCGCCGACGGCGCTGCCGGCACCTCGCGCACGCTCGTTCTCAATCGAGCGCGCGACGACGGCAGCGACCCGCAGCGCGCCGCCGAGGTGCGCTTCATGCGCTTTTTCCAGAACACGCCGATGGCGATCGCAACGGTCGATAAGCAAGGCAGGATCGCGGACTCAAACGCAAGGTTCGCGCGCTTATTTCCATCCGCGTTCAAGGCGGAAGCATCGGCCGATCGCTCCATTCTCGCGGTCATCAGCGGACGGGATCGCGCTGCGCTCGAAGCGGCCATTCGCAAGGCCGCGGAAGGACAGGGCGAGATCGCTCCCGTCGATGCCGCCCTCATCGGCCCGAACGAGCGGTTTGCGACCTTCTTTGTCACTGCAATTGAGGATGACGAGGAGCGTGATCGGGAAGCAGCGATCGTTTACGCACTAGAGACAACCCAGCAGCGTACTCTCGAAAATCAGGTTAACCAGCAGCAGAAGATGGAGACCATCGGCCGGCTGACCGGCGCCATCGCGCACGATTTCAACAATCTGCTCGGCGTGATTACGATGGCGACCGAATTGCTGATCAATGCCCACCGGCCGACCGATCCGTCATTTGAGAACATCATGCTCATCAAGCAGAACGCCAATCGGGCGGCCAGCCTGGTGCGGCAGCTGGTCGCGTTCTCGCGCAAGCAGACGCTTCGGCTCCAGGTAATCGATCTGGGCGAAGCGCTGTCGGACCTCACCGTCCTGCTGCATCGTCTCATCGGGGAGAATGTGGAGCTCGATGTTCCGCAGGTGCGCGGGCTGTGGCCGGTGAAGGCCGACGTTGGGCAATTCGAACAGGTCGTCATCAATTTGGCGGTGAATGCGCGCGACGCGATGCCGCTTGGCGGCAAGCTCACGCTGCGGACGTCGAATGTTGGCGCCGAGGAGAGTGCGCGGCTGCAAGGCAAGGGAATGCCGCTCGGAGAATATGTGCTGGTGGAAGTTGAAGACACCGGCAGCGGCATCGCGCCCGAAATTATCGATAAGATCTTCGATCCTTTTTACACTACCAAGGACATCGGAAAGGGGACTGGGCTCGGTCTTTCGACCGTGTACGGCATTGTCAAACAGACGGGCGGCTTCATTTATGTGGATTCGGAAGTCGGTCACGGAACGACGTTTCGCATTTTTCTGCCGCGCTACATCCCGGGCGCGGACGACATCGAGGCGCCGCAGCTTCCTGAGACCACTGCCCCAGCCCTCGCCGGCGCGATCTCCGCCGCCGATGAGGTCGTGCGCACCGCAACGACTGACCTTACCGGCCAGGGCACCATTCTGCTGGTGGAGGACGAGGAGGGGCTGCGGGCGCTCAATGCGCGTGGATTGCAATCGCGCGGCTATACCGTCATCCAGGCCGGTAACGGAGTCGAGGCGTTGGAGGAAATGGAGAGGGTGGGCGGCCATGTCGATCTCGTTGTCTCCGACGTGGTAATGCCGGAGATGGATGGGCCCACCCTCATGAAGGAGCTTCGTAAACGCAATCCCGACCTCAAGATCATCTTCGTGTCGGGCTATGCCGAAGACGCATTCGACAAGAGCCTGTCTGACCACGAAAAGTTCAACTTCCTGTCGAAACCGTTCACGCTCAAACAGCTCGTCAGTGCCGTCAAGGAGACGATGGGGGCCTGAAAGCGCCAAGCAGGATGGACGAGCGTAAACCCGAGGGCGAGGGTTTCGAGACGGAGCGCGAGCGCCGGGTCGCCAATATCGTGTTGCTGTTGTTCGTCGTGGCGCTGCTGGGCGGCGGCATTTGGCTTGCCAATGCCATGTTCAACCAGCGCATGCTCGACGACTGCCTGGCACAGGGCCGGCGCAACTGCGCGCCAATCGACGCGCCGCCGCGGTGACCCTCACATCGGCCGCTGGAACTTGAGCACGAATTCGTCCACTGGCCTGCCTGGCGGCGGCTGGATGGAGAAGTCACGCGTGTCCTCGGGATGGCGCCAGAAATCACCGTGGGAAACGAGGTTGAACCCGGCTGCCTCAACCTCGCGGCGGAGCGCGCTTTCCTCAATCCGATGCAGTGTCTTCCCGACGGAAGTGCCGTCGCCCGGTCTTGCCGAATGGTCCGCGATCAAGAGCACGGCACCGGGCTTGAGCGCGGCATAGAGCCTGCGGTTCATCTCGGCGCGATCGATCGCCATGTAGGTTGTATCGTGATAGAAAAAGAGAAAGGTGATCGCATCGAGTGCGCTTACGTCGGCGGGTACCGGATCGTCGAACGGCCGCACCAGACTCACAATATTGCGCCCCGCCGGACTCTTTAGCCGCGCGTCGAAGCGCGCCTTGGGGCGCTCGCCAAGATTGGCGGGGTTCTGGCCGTACACGACACCGCCTGGCGCAATCGCGCGCGCGATGAGGTCGGTGCTGTATCCGCCGCCGGCTCCCATATCGAGCACCTTCAAGCCGGGCCGCAGATTCGCAAACGCCAGGAACTTCAGCGGGTCGCGGCGCGCGTCGATCTGGCGGTCCGCATCGCTGCGATCGTGGGAGGCAAGGATTGCCGCGTAGTCAGGTGAGGGGGTCTGCGCCAACGTGCAGGTACACGCCGCCAACGCGGCAATGGTTGTGCCGGCAGCGATCACGGCACGAATGTTTGCGGCCATGTTGCTCTTTCCTTTGTTCGACGTTGAATTACAAACTCCTGCGGCCCGCCAAGATGGGCTCGCGTATCCCGCCGGGCAGGAAAGGTCGCCTATCATGCTTCTGACAGGGAGGGAATATCTCCAGAGCATCCGCGACGGGCGCGCGCTTTACATCGGCAAGGAGCGCGTGGAAGATCAGACCACGCATCCAGCATTTGCCGCCGCGGCACGCACCTACGCCGCAATGTTCGATATGAAATCGGACCCTGCGCTGCGCGACGTGATGACTTTCGAGGAAGGCGGCGAGCGTTACAGCATGTATTATCTGCCGCCGCGTTGCCAGGAGGATCTGCGGCGCCGCAACCGCGCCCATCGCAAAATCGCGGATTTCTGCTTCGGTCTGATGGGTCGCACTCCCGATGCATTTGCCGGCAATCTCACCGGGCTGGCAATGAAACCGCAGGTATTCGACAGCGAGCCCGGGGGCTGTCGCAATAATCTGCTGGCCATCTACGAGCATGTGCGACGCAACGATCTGTTTGCCACCTATGCGATCGTTCCGCCACAGGGGGCGCGCAACAAGGACTATTATCTGTCCAAAGGACTGCCGCAGCCCGCGCTCCGCGTCACTGCCGAGGACGACAAAGGCGTCACGCTCAATGGCATGAAGATGCTGGCGAGCGGCGCGGCCTACGCGCACGAAGTGCTGGTCGGCAATGTCATGCCGCTTGCGCCCGATCAGCTCAAGGAGTCCATCACTTGCGTGATCCCGCTCAACCTGCCTGGTCTGATGCTATGGTCGCGGGAGCCGTTCAATCGGCTCGGCATGCATCCATTCGATCGCCCGCTTACCACGCGCTTCGATGAATCCGACTGCATGCTGATATTCAAGGATGCCAAAGTGCCGTGGGAAAAGGTGATCGTGCACGACAATCCCGCCTTGTCGCGCAACATCTATATCCAGACGGCTGCCCATGTGATCTCGAACCACCAGTCGAACGTGCGATTCGCGTCGAAGCTGCGTTTCCTAGTTGGCGTAGCCAGTCTTGTTACTCGTTTTACCGGGGCCCGTGACATTCCATCCGTGCGCGATACGCTCGCGCGTCTTGCCGCCATGGAAGCAGGTTATAACGCCATGATCGACGGACAGATTGAAGCCTATCAGCCCTTTGACAACGGGTACGTCATATTCAACCGCCGCTACCTTTATGCCGCGATCAATTGGGCAATGGAGCATCATTCCGAGCTGATCGATATCCTGCGCGAGCTGATGGGCGGTGGCCAGTTTCAGTTCCCGGCAAGCATCGACGTGCTGGAGGATGCGCAGCTGCGCGATCTGTTCGAGACCTTCTGGACTGCCGGCGAGTTTGCCGCTGTCGACCGCATGAAGCTGTTCAAGCTCGCTTGGGATCTCGTTGGCTCGGACCACGCAAGCCGCGCCAGCTCGTATGAGAAATTTTTCGTCGGTCCGGCATTTGCGGTACGCAACTACAACTTCATCAATGCGCCGTGGGACGAGCTGCACAGCTTGGTCGAGGATTTCATGGGTACTTATGGCACAGAAAGCATGGCGCGAACGGGGATGCTGCATGGGTGAATATGCCAAAGGGGTGGTAATCGCGCTTGCTCCCGAGGAAGGCGAGTCGCTGTGGCAACCCTTGCCATCGCGCGGTTATGTCACAAACAAGATCAATCCCTACAACTCGCCGTACGATTCGTTCTCCACCGGGCTTCAGGTACTGGAGCCGGGTGCGCATATACGGCGTCACGCCCATGAGCGCAGCCATGAGCTTTTGTTCTGCTATCGCGGCAGCGGGGAAGCTGACATTGCGGGCAACCACTACGAGGTCTGCCCGGAGAGCATGATCCTGATCGGTCGCGGGCTGCAGCACAAAGTGACGAACACCGGAACGGAGCAGATGCGGCTGCTTTGGTTGATCGCGCCCGCGGGGCTCGAAGATTGGTTTCGCGCCATCGGCCGCCCGCGGCGGCCAGGGGAACCGCTGCCGTCGCCGTTCGAGCGCCCTGACAACGTAGAGCTCATCCAGGCGCAGCAGCGCTTCATCCGGCCGGAGAAGGAGTAGCGCTCGCAGCCATGAATTGAGCCTGCAAAGCTCGTTCACGGTTCATTAAGCATGTTCTCCGCAGAATCATCCCCACGCTTGCGGATACGACCTCGGATAGGAGTGCGCCGCGGGTGCAGGCACAGGTCCTATCCGGCCGGCCATGAGGGCCGCTCAGACATGAGCGGCCTTTTCATTCGCGTCCCGCTTTCCGGTCAGGCAGCACGCAGGTGGCGCGCGGCGCAGAAAGTCGGCGAAGGCGGCGGCCATCTCTGCTTCCTTGGACGCCCAGTCCTGCGGCGGGACCAGATCAACGTCGAGATCGTCGGGAAAGAGATCATAGGGCTCGCTGCCTGCAATCATGCGGTGGGCTCCTTCGGCGGTGGTGTGATTGATCATGCGTTCTGTCGTTGCCCGGAATAATGCAGGCCCGCATCTTGATCGAATTAGCTCTATGATCTTTCGAGCGATAGCTCTTTGGCCTGGTCACACGGCCACCGCGCGCGCGAACAGAAACAGGAGCAAGTTCGATGCCCTACGAGCTCTACTACTGGCCGACCATCCAGGGGCGCGGCGAATTCATCCGGCTCGCGTTCGAAGAGGCCGGCGCCGCTTATGTCGACGTCGCCCGCGAACGCGGGACGTCCTCAATGATCAAGCTGATGAACGGTAAGGGTATCGAGCGCCCGCCCTATGCGCCGCCGTTCATTAGAGACCGCCGGCGTATTGTTGCGCAGACCGCGAACATCCTGCTCTATCTCGGCCCCCGGCTTGACCTTGCGCCGGCGGACGAGGCGGGCCGCCTGTGGCTCCATCAGCTCCAGCTTACGATCAGCGATCTCGTGGTTGAAATCCATGACACGCACCACCCCGTCACCACGTATCTCTATTACGAAGAGCAACGGCCCGCCGCCAAGCGGCGTACCGCTGATTTCTGGCGTTATCGCATTCCGAAAATGCTGGGCTATTTCGAACGCATATTGAGCAAGAGCCGCGGACCTTATCTGCTCGGCCGCAGGCTTTGCTATGTCGATCTCTCGCTCTTTCAGATCGTTGAAGGCTTGCGCTATGCCTTTCCCAAAAGGATGCGCCGGTTCGAGAAGAAGGTACCACGCATCGTGGCGTTGCACGATCGGGTGGCGAGACGCCCGCGGATCGCGGCCTACCTTGGCTCCGAGCGTCGGATTCCGTTCAACCAATGGGGCATTTATCGCTATTTCAAGGAACTCGATGAGAGGAGCGGGTCGCGCTGACATCGAATCGAGATAACCATGAGACAACCTCGCGGCCTCGGCAAACAGACTGGATCGGCTTTTTTGCCAAAACGAACCCAAGAGTATTCGTGAGTGTTCGTGAGCTATGACTCAAATGCAGCGCTGAAACGGCTGATTTCACCGCTCCGCGCCTGTGTTCATTGTAAATAACAGTAAAAAACAGGCCCACGTGCAAGAAGCGCCCGTAAAATGCGGACTTGCGAAAAAAATAACAGAGGCGGGAACAGGGCGATTGCGGCAATAACAGAGAGATAGCAGGGAAAGCCGGGCGGAGATTGCAAACCCGCCGGCTGCCGTTTGGATCGGCAAAATTGCATGGCTTCCTTTGAGTACTTGGGAGGCTGCGAGGTAATCGTCATGAAGCGCTGCTTGTAATCCTGTTGCGATTTGCGCGAGTTGCCATGCGGGCTGCAACCATCGGCGCCGCAAGCGCTGTGTGAAGCAGCCCTCACAGATAACTCCTTCGTCGATAAAGCTTTTCGTCCGTTGGCTTTGTTTGGTAATGGCGGATGCGGATTGCGGCTGCGATGCGGCCGGAGCTCGTGTTGCCAACGTGCAGGCATGAAAAAACCCGGCACGCTGCGCGTCCGGGTGTCGCCTCTGGAGTATGCCAATTTCTCTACCAAAAATGTTTCGGAAAGTCAAGAAAATTCTTTTAGCAAATTCTTTTGGAAAATTCTTTGGGGGTTTTGCTACAGCGTTTTGTTGCAGTAACGCTTTGTTGCAGTGCCGGTTTGTTGCGGTGCCGCTAGCGGAGCTTCGCAACGAACTCCGGCTGCGCGCCACCGAGGCGAATGGGCGCGCCTCCGATAGGTTCGGGTTTCCAACCACTCAAACGGTTGGAGACGTCAGGATGCACACATCCTCGTTCGCTACCGGGTCGCCCGCCGACGCGCGCGATGATGCGCCATGGCGGCAGCGCGAGTGCGCTGTCTTCGCCGCAGCGCGCGCGCCTTCGCTGCGCGTTGGGCGCGCCGCGCCGAGGCCCGCTTCTGCCGGCATTTTACGCACTTGCACCCCCGCGGCGTAATGACATTGCGATAATAGTCCTCCCCGTAATCGTAGGTGATCTCATCTCCGGGACGAATGGTCTTGATCGCACGCAGGATGATCTTGCCCTTGGTGAGATGGGATTCTGCATTTGGCCGGCATGAATGGTTGGCGTAGCGGCCGAGGTTGCTTCGGCTCGACCCGTCTATGGTCCAGCGGCTGTTGATTTCGTACAAGTAGCGGTTGCCCCGCGCCTCCAGCTTCTCCGCCTGTTCATTGCCGAGCCGCCGGCCCTTATATTCGACGATGAAGGCGTGCTTCTTGATCGGTCCGGTCGCGAACAGGCCAAGTCCGGTACGCGAACGTCCAATCCGAAGGGGTTTCTTGCGAGCCATTCGCGCGATATAGGCAGATTCGGCGACGGGTATGAACAGCCGCCTGTCGGCCTGCAACAGGTATCAGCCATGAACGCCCCCGTCAGCCTTACGCCGCCCTACAAGCATACTCCCCTGTTCCCGCTAGGCGCGGACAAGACGCCATATCGCAAACTCACCGGGACGGGCGTGCGTGTTGAGAAGATCGCGGGGCCCGAGATGCTTGTTGTTGAGCGCGAGACTTTGCGCGCGCTCTCGGAGGCAGCTTTTAGCGATATCAACCATCTCCTTCGCCCTGGGCACCTCAAGCAATTGCGTGCAATTCTCGATGACCCCGAGGCCAGCGATAACGACAAGTTCGTTGCCTACGATTTCCTCAAGAACGCCAACATTGCCGCGGGCGGCGTGCTTCCGATGTGCCAGGACACCGGCACCGCCATTATCATGGCCAAGCGGGGCAGGCTGGTCTTCACCGACGGGGACGATGAGGCTGCGCTCGCCGAGGGCGCGCGCGACGCCTATCTCAAGCGCAATCTGCGCTATTCACAGCTTGCTCCCCTCTCCATGTTCGAGGAGAACAATACCAAGTCGAACATGCCGGCGCAGGTCGAGATCTATGCCGGCGAAAAAGGCGACGACGAGGTCTACAAATTCTTGTTCATCGCCAAGGGCGGCGGCTCGGCGAACAAGGCATTCCTGTTTCAGGCCACACCATCAATTCTCACCCACGATCGCATGATCGCCTTCCTCAAGGAGAAGATCCTCACGCTTGGAACGGCGGCCTGTCCGCCCTACCACCTCGCGATCGTGATCGGCGGTACCTCAGCCGAGCTCACCATGAAGACAGTCAAGCTCGCATCCTGCCGCTATCTTGACGATCTGCCGACCCACGGCTCCGAGGACGGCCATGCCTTCCGCGATCTCGAAATGGAACGGGAGGTGCACCGGTTGACGCAGTCGCTCGGCGTGGGCGCCCAATTCGGAGGCAAATATTTCTGTCACGACGTACGTGTCATCCGCCTGCCGCGCCACGGCGCCTCACTGCCGATCGGGCTTGGGGTCTCATGCTCGGCGGATCGCCAGGCGCTGGGCAAGATCACGCGCGCGGGGGTCTATCTCGAAGAGCTCGAGCACAACCCGGCACAATACCTGCCCGAGATCGACAGCTCGAAACTGGGCGGTGAAGTCGTGCATATTGATCTGCGCAGGCCGATGCGCGAGATCCTCGCGCAGCTCTCCAAGCACCCGATCAAGACCCGGCTCTCGCTCTCCGGGCCGATGATCGTCGCCCGCGATCTCGCCCATGCCAAGCTGCGCGAGCGGTTGGAGCAGGGGGAGGGACTGCCGGATTATTTCCGCAACCATCCGGTCTACTACGCGGGACCCGCGAAGACGCCGCAGGGTTATGCCTCGGGCGCGTTTGGTCCCACGACCGCGGGCCGCATGGATTCATTCGTGCACGATTTCCAGGCGGCCGGCGGCTCGATGGTCATGCTGGCGAAGGGCAATCGCTCACCGGCGGTGCGTGAAGCCTGCAAGCAGCACGGGGGCTTTTATCTCGCCTCGATCGGAGGCGCAGCTGCCAATCTCGCCGAGCATTGCATCAAGAAGGTCGAGACCGTGGAGTTTCCCGAGCTCGGCATGGAGGCGATCTGGAGAATCGAAGTGGAGAATTTTCCCGCCTTCATCGTCATCGATGACAAGGGCAACGACTTTTTCAAGGAATTGAATCTGGGGTAACGTAGCCGGCATCTAATGTCCCGATTCCGAAGTTCGCATCATCCTGCGGCACGCTCGTTTGCGAACTTCGGAATCGACGGACACTAGCAACTTATTGATGTAGTGTGGCTTTGGTTCAGAAGTCCGCATTTCGGACTCGCGGCAAGAATGATGCGGACTTCTGAACCGCCACACTATCGTAAATGGGAGAGAAACGATCATGGCCCTGATCAAGGTCACGGATATGGCATACGGCCGCCTGCGCGCGCCCGATCTCGATATCATGGAGGAGTTTCTCACCCGATTCGGGATGCAGCGCGTCGAGCGTACGCCGACGGCGCTCTACATGCGTGGGACCGATCCCACCCATCACATTCATGTCACGGAGAAAGGCGATCCGAAATTCATAGGTTTTGCCTATTACGCGGAGAGCGAGGACGACCTCAAGCGCGTTGCCAGGGCGCCGGGAGCGTCCGGGATTGAAGCAATCGACGAGCCAGGGGGCGGCAAGCGCGTACGTTTGATCGAGCCCAACGGCTATCAGATCGAGGTCGTGCATGGCATCGCCCCGGTGCCGCCAATTGCGACCAGGCGGCAAAAGCTCAATACCGGTGAAGATCCGCTGCTACGCGCGGGTGAGCTGATGCGGCTTCCGAGGGGACCCTCGCATGTTAAGCGGATCGGACACGGGGTGCTGATGACTCCGAGGTTTCACGAGACGGTGGCGTGGTTCCGCGACACTTTGGGATTTATTTGCTCGGACGACGTCTATGCGGGTGCGCAGGATAACCTGATCGGTTCTTTCAACCGGTGCGACCGCGGGGACGCCTATGTCGATCACCACGTGTTCTTCTGTCTCAACCACGCGAAGACCGGATTGAACCATCTCTCCTTCGAGGTCCAGGACATCGACGACGTGGCCATGGGACATGACTATCTGGCACAGTTCGGGAAATACGAGCACATGTGGGGCATCGGCCGCCACGTGCTTGGCAGCCAAGTCTATGACTACTGGGCCGATCCATGGGGCCGCGTGCACGAGCATTGGGCCGACAGCGATCGCCTCAACCTGGCGAACGGCTCCAATCTTGTGGCGGCCGAGGAAGCTCTCTTATCGCAATGGGGCGAGGCGCCGCCGGAGAAGTTCATCAATCACGCCAGCGTCTGAGACTGCCCCTTACCTTAACCCTCCCCCGCAAGCGGGGGAGGGAAGGGTGGGGGTCTTATTTGAAGGCAGCTTGCATGCAATACGATCCCGATAACGCACATCCGGCTCCGGTTTCCGCCGCGGCGTCCGCGCTGGCGGCGAGCGCGCCCTCCCGCCAGCCACGCGTAAAAGGCCCGCTGGTATGGCTCGACATGGACCAACGGGAGCTCGACGACGCCTACGACCAGATCGTGTATGCGCCAAACCGCGATCAGATCGGCAAGCGTCGTATTGCCAACAGCGAAAAAGCTCGTGCTGTACTAGGGCTTCCGGAGCGCGTGGCGTATGGGCCGAGCGAGATCGAGAAGCTCGACATCTACCGCACCAAAGCGCCAAATGCGCCGGTCAACATTTTCATCCACGGTGGCGCGTGGCGGGCCAATCGCGGTGCCGATTACGCGTTTCTGGCCGAACCGTTCGTGCAAGCAGGGGCGCATTACGTCATTCTCGACTTTACGAATGTGGACGAAGCGGGCGCAAGCCTGTTTCCCATGGTCGAGCAGGTGCGCCGCGCAGTCGCCTGGGTCTACCGCAATGCCTCGCGCTTTGGCGGTGATCCCGGACGGCTTTATCTCACATCCCATTCCTCCGGCTCACATCTCGGCGGCTGCGTGGTGACCCATGATTGGCGCAAGCAAGACTTGCCCATCGACATTCTCAAAGGCGCGGCCCTGAGCAGCGGCATGTACGATCTCAAGCCGGTACGGCTGTCGAAGCGTTCGAAATACGTGAAGTTCACGGACGAGATGGAGGAGGCACTCAGCACGGCTCGCCATATCGACAAGCTGCACACGCCGCTTATTCTTGCGCACGGCACTTACGAGACGCCCGAGTTCCAGCGTCAGACGCGCGATTTTTATGCGGCGGTGAAAGCGGCCGGCAAACCCGTCGAGATGCTCGCCGGCGAAGGATACAATCATTTCGAAATGCTGGAGACGCTGGCAAACCCCTATGGACTGCTCGGCCGCGCCGTGTTCGCTCAAATGGGATTGGGAGCATGATGCGTTTCGGTCTGCTCAATCCCGCGGAACATAAACGCTGTCATTCCGGCCGAGGCCCAAAGGGCCGAGAGCCGGAATCCATAGCCCCAGGTCTGTGGTTATAGATTCCGGGTTCGCCGCTTCGCGTTGCTACGCGGCGCCCCGGAATGACAATTCACACCAGCTCGGGCCAAGGCACGATCGTGGACTTCACGGTCTTCATTGCCATGGCGTCCTTGACGGCGCGCGAAACGCCATCCTCATCAAACGGATAAAGCGTTTGCATTTCGAGCCAGGGATATTTGTTGCGCGCGCGGTAGAGCATATCGACGCCGAGCGGAAGGTCATTGCCTGTAAACGCCCATGACCCAAGGACATTGATGTCCTTGACGCAAATGCGGTGCCAGGACGTAGCGATCGAGCCTGCATCTGTGAACTGTCCCATCTCCACATAAGTGCCGCCATCGCGCAGGAACTCGATCCCTTCCGGACCGGCGCCGGGGTGGCCGGAACAGTCCATCACGAGGTCGGCTCCAAAGCCCCCGACAATGTCGCGCACGCGCTTGATCCGCTGCTGCGGGTCGGTGATCTCCTCGATGCTCACTGTCGCTTCGGCTCCGAACCTGCGCGCGAGCCGGAGCCGCGGCGCCTCGGGCGCGCCGACGCAGATCACGCGCCCGGCACCCATCTCGCGGGCGGCCGCGATCGCAAGAATGCCGATCGGCCCCGAGCCCTGGATCACGACCGTGTCGCCCCAGGTGAATCCGCCGGCGCGCACCGCGCGATTGAACGCGCGCACGCACGAAGTCAGCGGCTCCGACAGCGCTCCGAGCCGCAGCGGCATGTCATCCGGCAGCTTGTACACCTTGGTGCCGGGCAGCATGTCGAGATCGACATAGACATATTCGGCGAAGCCACCCCATAGATGCGGCGGCTTGTCGAACCCAAGGTAGCGCCCGTAATAGACGGGGGTGAGACACTTGTTGGCGCGCTCGGGATAATGCAGGCAGTAATAACACTGCCCGCAGGGCATCAACGGCGGGATCATGACCTTGGAGCCGACCGTCAGCGGCTTGCCCATGAAATCTTCCGTAAAGTCCACTCCCGCTTCGACAATGACGCCGCCCAGCTCATGACCGAGCGTAAAGGGCCACGGCAACGGCTTCGGCCAGTGGCCTTTGAGGATGTGAAGGTCAGTCCCGCACACGCCGCAGGCGCCGATCGCAATGAGAGCGGCTTTTTTTCCAATGCGCGGCCACTCAACCGAGCGGATGATGGGTTCGGCGCCCGGGCCAGCAAAGGTGGCAACCCGGATGGTACTGTTGCGCATGGCGAACGAGAATACCCGGTCTCGGGGTCTCCTCGTCAACCGCTCGGCCGATCATTGCAGGAGAGATAGCATGCGCGGCGTTACCTTCCTTGGGGAGCGCAGGTTGGAGCTGGCTGAGTTTCCCGACCCTGCGCCAGGCCCAAACGATGTTATGGTCGAGATCAAGGCGTCCGGGATGTGTGGCAGCGACCTCAAGTTCTATCGCGCCGCAGGCGGCACGGCTTCGCTCGGGCTGGGCAAGGTCAGCGGCCCCGTCATTGCCGGGCATGAGCCATGCGGTGTCGTGGCCGAGACCGGCGCGAACATCAAAGACCGCGCGGCTCGGATCGGCCGGCGTGTCATGGTGCATCACTATTCCGGATGCGGCGCCTGTGCGCATTGCCTGACCGGCTGGTCGCAGATGTGCGTCGAGGGCAGCGTCGTCTATGGGGTGACCGGGGATGGCGCCCACGCTGCGTATATGAAGGTGCCGGCCCATACGCTCGTGTCGTTGCCCGAGCAACTGAGCTTCGCGGCTGGCGCAGCGATTTCCTGTGGCACCGGAACGGCCTATCAAGCGCTGCGGCGAATGAATGTCTCAGGACGGGATACGATTGCGATCATCGGCCAGGGACCGGTCGGGCTTTCGGCGACGCAACTCGCCGCGCATATGGGCGCGCGCGTGATCGCTCTCGATGTGAGTCCGGAGCGGCTTGCCCGGGCAAAAGAGTTTGGCGCAGATGCGCTGATCAACCCAGCGCTCGACGATGCGGTCGCCGCGATCAAGGCTCTGACGGGTGGGATGGGAGCCGACATGACGCTCGATAGTTCCGGAGCAGCGGAGGGCCGCGTCACCGCGGTGCGCGCGACCAGGGCCTGGGGCACGGCCTGTTTCGTTGGGGAGGGCGGCAATGTGACGGTGGACGTGAGCCCCGACCTGCTGCGCAAACAGCTTACTATTGTCGGGTCCTGGACGTTCTCCACCGTTATCCAGGCTGACTGCGCGCGCTTTATCGCCGAGCGCAAAATTGCGGTCGATGATCTGTTCACCCATCGCTGGCAGCTATCCCAGGCCGAGGAGGCGTACCGGGTCTTCGACCGCCAGACCAGCGGCAAAGGCGTGTTCTTGATGTAGGAGTGCGCGCAATGTGATAGGACGTGCTCAGTCAATCTGAGATGTCATACAAAATCGACGGAGTGGAGGAGACAATATGGCTCGGATTCATCGGCGAAAACTGCTGCAGCTTTCAGGTGCCGGCGCGGTCGCGGCCAAGACCGGCGGGCTTGCTTCGATTCTCGCAACGTCGCAGGCGCCGGCCTATGCCCAGGGCGCAACCGTTCACTGGCTGCGGTGGAACGACTTTGTTCCCGCATCTGACGAGCTCCTGAGAAAGGAGATCGCGCCGCAAGCCGAGAAGGCGCTCGGCCTAAAGCTCAACATCGAAACGATCAACGGCAATGACCTGCAGGCGCGCACCACCGCGGCGATCCAGTCAGGCACCGGACCTGATATCATTCTGGGTCTGAATAACTGGCCGCAGCTCTACGCCGAGAGCGTCGCGCCCGTGGATGATATCGTGGAGGAAATCGGCAAGGCGCAAGGCGGCTTCTACGATGAATTCAAAAGCCGTCGCCAATGACGGCAAAAAATGGCTTGCCGTGCCCTGGTGCGTACTGGGTGCGATGATTGTCTATCGCAAGTCATGGTTTGCCGCGCAGGGCGTCAATGGGTTTCCCGCGACATGGGAGGAGTACCGCGCTCTCGGCAAGAAGCTCAAAGCCGCCGGCCAGCCCCTTGGGCAGACGCTCGGCCACACTTTCGGCGATGCGCCTACCTTTACCTATCCGTATCTGTGGTCCTGGGGAGGCAAGGAAGTTGAGGCGGATGGCAAGAAGGTCGTGCTTAACTCCAAGGAGACGGTCGACTCCGTGAAATTCATGACCGCGTTCTGGAAGGAGGCGCACGACGATGGCGGCCTGGCCTGGGACGACACCAACAACAATCGTGCGTTTCTCGCGGGCACCATCAGCGCCACGCTCAATGGCGCATCAATTTATCTTTTGGCGAGGAGCAAGCCTGACACGTATCTCGACGAGAAGGGCAAGCCCATGTTCCAGGACATGGCGCACTCGCCGCTCCCCAAAGGTCCGGCGGGACAATTTGGTTATCACCTGCCGATGAGCAACATGCTGATGGGGTATTCGAAGAACCAGAAAGCGGCAAAAGACTTTCTGCGCTGGATGACCTCGAAGGAGATCTACCAGAAGTGGTTCAACTCACAGCAGGGCTACTCCGTGGGAGCCACGACGATTTGGGAAAAGGACCCGCTCTGGGACAAGGACCCGGTCATGCTGCCGTTCCGCGCCGCCGCCCGCGCGGGTCGTTTTCCCGGCTACGCCGGTCCGGCCGACCGCAGGGCGGCTGAAGGCGTGAGCAAATATCTTGTCACCGACATGTACGCCAAGGCGGTGCAGGGCACGCCGGCCGAGGACGCGGTCAAATGGGCCGACGGAGAGTTCAGGACGATTCACGCATCTTGACGGCAGGGATTGTCCAGCCCGCCTTCTCCTGAGCCAGTGGGAGGAGGCGGGCCCTCCACACGAGATGATCGCTCCCTTGCAATAGAATTCGCGCGGTTTAGCCGCCAAGCCGTACTCGTAATTGCTGCTGCTGGAAACCTGGCAGACTTGCATAGATCAGGATGTTGACGTCGATCAGTATCACTTGAACGCGTCGCCCGCGGCCCTCATCGTCTCGCGCGCTGCCGTCGAAGACTGATCACGCCCTGTCGTCTTCGTCGGCGCGCTCACGTGGCGGTCGCGCTCGCGTCGAATTGAAGCGTCCAGCACCAAGTGAAAGGGTGAAGGCCGGCGCGCTGCGCGAAACGCAAGATCAGCGCCGCATTGTGTCCTTATGGCGAGCGCCGCTCGATGAGCACCGGCGCTCAATGTCTGTAGCTGACCAGATCGCGTCCGCGACTTGCGCGCCGCAGCGGCCGACGCGAAGTGCCAAGAGCGGACCAAGTGCACCGCAGCAAAAGGTCCTTATTCAATCACCTCGTCAGTTTGGGCTAGCAATATCGGCGAGATTGTTAGGCCGAGTGCTTTCGCCGTTTTCAAATTGATCGCAACTTGAAATTTTGTGGGTTGCTCCACGGGTAGATCGGCGGGCTTTGCACCCTTGAGAATTTTGTCAACATAGAACGCGGCCCGCTCGTAAAGCTCCGGCAAATTGGCAGCCATGGAGACCAAGCCTCCTGCTGCTGTGACATCTCGGCTGCCTGACATGTACGCCAGCCGGTATTTGGTCGCGAGTTCGACGAGGATTGCGCGATACGGATCGAAGAACGTCTGGATGACCACCGCTTGGACACCCGCCTTATCCATTGCCGCGAAAGCGCTTCGGAACTCGCTGGGGCCACCGATCAGTATCGGCTCAAATCCGAGGCCCGCGCTTGTGGCAGCCAAATGCAGGTCCTCTACGAAGGGTGGACCGAATGGGGACGTTGTCGGGGTCGTTGCAAGAACTGCGACCCGGCTGAGGTTCGGAATGAGTTCGCGGAGGAGCTGTACCCGTTTGCCGCCGATCTCCGCGTCCATCATTGATAGACCCGTGACGTTCCCACCTGGCCGAGCCAAGCTGGCGATAGCGCCCAGCTGCAAGGGCGCGCCATGCACCATGACAATCGGGATCGTTCGGGTCGCAGCTATGGCTGCTGACACCGCAACTGCATAATGGGCTACGATGACATCGACGTGGAGCCGCACTAATTCTTCAGCAAACTCCTCAGCGCGATCGCTTCGCCCGTCGGTATAACGGAACTCAACCTTGATGTTCTGGCCCTCCGAGTAGCCGAGGGCATGTAGACCGCGCCAGAAGGCATCAGCGAACGGATGCGGAGGCGACGCAGACACCAGGACGCCGATAAGGGGCAATTTTGCCTGTTGTTGTGCACCCGCCGCGAGCGGCCATGTTACCGCGCCGCCGAGCAGCATCATGAACGTGCGTCGTTTCAGCCGATTAACCTGCATGGGGTTTCGCGCCAGGGCCTGGGAAGGACAGCAGGATACCCATTTCCAGGAGGTCCGTCAGCGGGGGTACGCCCGTTGTCGTGCAACCGGATTGCTGGTGCACTGCACATCCAAGGTCTGCATCGGGTCAATCTCGACCAAGACGCTGTAAGCCGCAAGCCCATCCAGGTCCGCAGTCCACTCGATAGCGACCATAAACTCAATGAGTTATTTCGGTCGGCGCGCGGCTGCATCGACTTTGGTAATTTCAAAGCCGATGGCGACCAGTTCCCTCAGATGTTCCTCGACTTTTGTCACGAACTCTGCATCGCGTCCACGTACCGGAATTTATTTCCAGTCATCTCATTAGAATGGGCCTCGGAAAACCGGTCGCAGTTGATGGAGGATTGGGACTTATACGCTCGCATGCAGATGCCGAAGAAGATCGCCCCGCTGAAGTGACCCCGCCAATACGGCCAGCGGCACCCTGGCGCGTCGCGCACATGGAAGTGCTGTCCGGCTATCGCCTGCACGTGCGGTAGACCGGGCACGCGGCCGGTCATCTCGTGGTGTAGCGACGAGCGAGCCGCTGCTGGGGTTGTTCGGCATCGCGGCGGGGTGCCCACGCGCCTCACCGCGCGAAGCGGCCGCCATCGACCATCAGAACCGACCCGGTGATGTAGGAGGCTTCGTCAGAAGCAAGCCACAGGATTGGGTAGGCGACCTCGCGCGGATCTGCCCAACGCCCCAGCAGGCATCCTTCGGCCGCTTCGCGATCGAGATCCTGCCGCGTGCGTCCGGCTGATTGCGCACGTCGAAGGTGAAACGGGGTCAAGGTGAGCCCAGGGCACACGGCGTTCACGCGCACGCCATGCTTTGCCTCCTCGAATGCAAGCGTCTGCGTTAGCGAGACAATGCCGGCTTTTGTCACATCATATTGCCCCATCCCGGCGCGCGGATTTACCGCGTGCGTCGAGGATATGTTGATGACACTGCCGCGCACCGATGCGCGCAAATCCGTGATCGCCTCCCGGATGAAATAGGCGTAGCTCATGAGATTGACCGCAATGATCTTTTCCCAGGTATCGCGTCGCGCCTGCGCGAGCGGTTCATAAGCGCGAATGCCGGCAATATTGGCCAACACATCGATAGCGCCGAACGCCTGCCTGGTTTGGGCAACGACCTCGGTTGCGGTCTCCTCCTTGCCGACATCCGCAACGACCGCAACAACGCGGGCATGCGGGATACTCGCTTGAATATGCGATACGGCGCGCTGCATGGCTTCGGCATCGCTGTCGACCAGGACCACCCGGGCTCCTTCCTGGCAAAACAGAAGCCCGGTCGCTGCCCCGATCCCGCCGGCGCCGCCGGTAATGATTGCTGCTCTGTCCGCAAGTCGCCCGGCCATGGTTGTCTCCTGCAAGCGTCGAACTGTTCACGCCGTTCCTCTTGAATGGCGAAGGCGTTGTCCATAGACTCGGGCAATAAAAATTGGAGGGAGAAATGCCATGGCACGCTTTAACAGGCGCGGTTTCATAAAGCTTTCGGGCGGCAGCGCAATGGCGAGCCTGGGCGGCATGGCGGGCATTCTCGCCTCCGGCCGCGCTCCCGCGATCGCTCAAACCACGACGATACACTGGCTGCGCTGGAACGATTTCGTTCCCGCCTCGGACCAACTGCTCCGAAGAGAGATCACCGGCGAGTGCGAGAAAGCGCTCGGCGTGAAGCTCAACGTCGAGACCATCAATGCCAACGACATCCAGGCCCGGGTCACCTCGGCAATTCAGTCGGGCTCGGGGCCGGACATTGTCTGTGCGCTCAACAACTGGGCTCAGCTTTATGGCGACAGTCTCGTTGACGTGAGCGACCTCGCGGACGAAATCGGCAAAGCGCAAGGCGGCTTCTACGAAACGTCGAAAGCAGTCGCCTACGACGGTAAAAAATGGATTGCGTTGCCCTGGAGCATCGTCGGTTTGCAGATCGCGTACCGCAAATCGTGGTTCGCCGAAGTGGGCTACAGTGACGGCAAGTTTCCGCAGACCTGGGAGGAGTACCGCGAGGCCGGCAAGAAGCTCAAAGCAAAGAATCGGCCGGTCGGGCAGTCGCTCGGCCATACTTTCGGCGACGCCCCCGCATTCGTTTATCCTTGCCTCTGGTCCTGGGGCGGCAAGGAGGTCGAGGCCGACGGCAAGACGGTCGTGCTCAATAGCCCTGCGACGGTCGAATCCGTGAAATTCATGACCGCCTTCTGGCACGAGGCGCATGACGAAGGCGGCCTCGCCTGGGACGATTCCAACAACAACCGAGCCTTCCTGTCCGGGACCTGCAGCGCGACGCTCAATGGCGCCTCGATCTATATCGAGGCGCTGCGCAAGCCGGAGGCCTACTTGACGGAGACCGGCGCGCAATTGAGGGGCGACATCCTGCATGCGGCGCTGCCCAAGGGTCAGGCCGGGCAATTCAGCTATCACGTGCCGTTCTCGAACATGCTGATGGGCTATTCCAGGAATCGGGACGTGGGGAAAAAATTCCTGCGCTGGATCCACTCCCGCGAGGTCTTCGACAAATGGTTTGTGTCGCAGAAGGGATTCTCGGTCGGGCCGACGACCGAGTGGGAGAAACACAAGCTATGGAATGACGATCCGATCATGCTGCCTTACAAGCAGGCTGCACGCACCGGCCGCTTTGCCGGCTACCAGGGACCCTCAACCCGCAAGGCCGCCGAGGTCGTGACGAAGTACATCGTTGTCGATATGTACGCCAAGGCAGTGCAGGGCATGCCGGCGCAAGATGCCGTCAAATGGGCGCATGATGAGCTGGTTAAGATCTACGCCACCTGACCGCAACCGGCGGGAACACCGCCAAGCAAGGTAGCCAAATGGCAGTCGCCTACGCCCCGACAACGGCTCCGATCGCCAGACGTGCACTCGTGAGCCGCCTGCTCGAGGACGAGCGCTGGCTCGCACTGGCACTGTTCCTGCCCACCGTCATTATACTCGGCCTTTTTATCGCCTATCCGTTCGTGGAGGGCGTGGTGCTCGCGGTCACGAACGCGCGGGTTGGCGTACCCGGCCACTTCATCGGGCTGAGCAATTTCGAGAAGCTCTGGAACGACAGCATCTTCCGGACCGCGGTCTGGAACACGTTCTGGTATACGGGCGTCACGACCGTGTTCAAGCTTGCGCTGGGCTTGTGGCTTGCACTGTTGCTGAACCGGCATTTCAAGGGCAAGGCGATCACCCGGGCCTTTGTGCTCTTGCCATTCATCATTCCCACCGTGCTCTCGACTTTTGCCTGGAAGTGGATGTTCGATCCGACGTTCAGCGTCATCAACTGGAGCCTCTACCGGCTAGGGCTCATCCATGAACGCATTAACTGGCTGAGCGATCCCGATCTGGCGATGATCTCGGTGATCATCGTCAATATCTGGCGCGGTGTTCCGTTCTATGCGATCAGCCTGCTCGCCGGGCTCCAGACCATCAACCCCGAGCTCCAGGAAGCGGCCGCCATCGACGGGGCAAGGCCATGGCAACGCTTCTGGCACGTAACCTGGCCACTGCTGCTTCCGGTCACCATGGTGGTCGTGCTGTTCTCGGTGATCCAGACCTTCGCGGACTTTCAGCTGGTCTACGTGCTGACCGGCGGCGGGCCTGCCAATGCCACGCAACTGTTTGCGACATATGCGTATCAGGTGGGGATCGGCACCGGTTTGTTGAGCGAGGGCGCGGCGATCTCTCTTGCCATGTTCCCGGTCCTGCTGATCGTGGTGATCGTACAGCTGCTTTATATCCGCCGTGTGGAGACGCATTAGTGGTTGGGAGACACACTAGTGATTGAAGGAGCCAGGTGGCGGCGCTGGATCTTCTTCTACATCCCGCTCGCGGTGTTCGTCTTGGTGTTGCTGTTTCCATTCTACTGGATGATGGTGACGACGGTCCGGCCGGACAGTGAGCTGTACCGGCCCTGGATGGCGCCGAACTACACCCCATTCTGGACCCTGCATCCCACGCTCGAGCACATCCAAAGTCTGCTTGGGGAAACGATGTTCAGCACGTGGATGTGGAATACGTTGTTCATTTCGACGCTCGCGACCATCATCTCGGTTTTCTGCGGTCTGCTCGCCGGCTACGCGCTATCGCGTCTCAACTTTCCGTTTGCCGGCAGCCTCGGCACCGGCATTTTCATCACTTATCTCGTGCCGCAGACGCTGCTCTTCATCCCGCTCTCTGACATTATCCGCAATTTCCGCCTCGGCGACACGCCGTGGGCGCTTATCCTGACCTATCCAACATTCCTGATCCCGTTCTGCACGTGGTTGCTGATGGGATATTTCAAAGCGATCCCAAGAGAGCTGGAGGAATGCGCGCGCATCGACGGCGCAACGCGCTGGAAAGCGATGGTCTATATCGTTTTCCCGGTAGCAGTTCCCGGAATTTTGTCAGCGGCAATCTTTGCGTTCACCTTGTCGTGGAACGAGTTCATCTACGCGCTGGTGTTTCTCTCTTCGCCTGCCGAGAAGACGGTGCCGGTCGGCGTCACCTCCGAGCTGATCCGCGGGGACGTATTTTTCTGGGGGCAGCTCATGGCAGGCGCATTGCTGGGCTCAATTCCGGTGGCGATCATCTACTCTTTCTTCGTCGAGTATTATGTTGCCGGTCTCACCGGCTCCGTCAAAGGATGAGGCCATGGCCCGGGTGCTGCTCCGCAGCTTGAACAAAATGTTCGATGGAATGCACGTCGTCAAAGACGTAAATATCGAAATCCGCGACAAGGAGTTCCTGGTTCTGGTGGGCCCGTCGGGATGCGGCAAGACCACGACATTGCGCATGGTGGCGGGTCTCGAATCCATCACCTCGGGCGAGGTGCTCATCGGCGAAACCGTGGTCAACGAGCTGCCGCCCATGGACCGCGACATCGCCATGGTGTTCCAGAACTATGCCCTCTATCCGCACATGAGCGTCTACGACAACATGGCGTTCGGCCTCAAGATGCGCAAATTCGAGCGCGCCGAGATCGGCAAGCGCGTGCAGGCGGCGGCCGAGATCCTGGGAATTCAGAATTTGCTGGCGCGAAAACCTCGCCAGCTTTCAGGCGGACAACGTCAGCGCGTGGCGCTCGGCCGCGCCATCGTGCGCCACCCGCGGGTTTTTTTGTTCGATGAGCCGCTCTCCAACCTTGACGCGAAGCTGCGTGTGCAGATGCGGGTCGAGATCAAGAAGCTGCACAACCGGCTCAGCACGACGGCAATCTATGTGACCCATGATCAGGTGGAGGCGATGACGCTGGGCGATCGCGTGGTGGTGATGCGCGACGGTGTCGTGCAGCAAGTGGGTGAGCCGCTCGAACTATACAACTCGCCCGCCAACCGGTTCGTAGCCGGTTTCCTCGGCTCGCCCGGGATGAATTTCGCCGCCGTCCGGGTGAGCGGCGAGAAAGATTGCCTGCGCGCGGACAAGCCCGGGTTCGGCATTGAGGTGCCGCCGGAGCTTGCTACCCGTCTTGCTCCCTATATCGACAAGGACGTCACGATCGGCGTCAGGCCGGAGGATTTACGTATCGCCAACGGCAGCGACGCCGCGGGGCTCTGCTTTGAGGGAACGGTCGAGGTCGTGGAGAAGCTCGGTTCCGAGATTCTTCTCGACCTGCAGGTCGGCGACCAGACCATGGTCGCGGCGGTAGAGCCGAATGTGCGCGCTACCTACGGCGACAAGCTTCGCTTCGCGTTGCGCCCGGACCGTCTGCATTTTTTTGATGCGGCCTCCGAAGTGGCGATCTAAACTTCAGAAGTTGACGCCCAAATATGCGTGTCGCGGTCATGGCGGCGGGTGCGGTAGGCGGTTATTTCGGCGCCCGATTGGCGGCGGCCGGCCACGCTGTCGCGTTCATCGCGCGTGGCGCCCATCGCGACGCCATGCGCCGCGACGGGCTGCGGATCGAGAGCGCGCTCGGCGACCTGCACCTCAAGGACATCGACGTCACCGATGATCCGAAACAGGTCGGCCCCGTCGACCTCGTGCTCTTCGCGGTCAAGCTATGGGATACTGAAGCGGCAGGCGAGCAGGCGCGGCCGCTGCTGGGGGCCCATACCCGCGTCGTCACGCTCCAGAACGGCGTCGACAGCGTCGAACGATTGGCGCCGATCCTCGGGGATGAGCATACAGTCGGCGGCGCGACCTACGTGGTCACCAATATCGCCAAGCCCGGCGTGATCCGTCATACCGGCTCAATAGCGCGCGTTCGCTGCGGCCGGTTGGACCGGCGCCCGGACGCAATCCTCGCCGGCTACGTGGACCAGATGAAGCGTGCCAGCATCGACGTTACGCTGGCCGATGACATGCTTCTCGACCTCTGGAAGAAATTCGTGCTGCTCTCCGGCACGTCGAGCATTACGGCGAGCACGCGCCAGTCTCTCGGCGTCATCCGCGATGACGACGATATGCGAGCCTTCTTGTTCAAGCTGATGCATGAGACGCTGGCGGTAGGGCGGGCGGCTGGTATCGTTTTCCCGCAGGACTTTCCTGCGGAACTGGAGAACGCGGTGACCGGCTTTCCCGCCGCCATGAAGGCCTCCATGGCGAACGATCTCGAAGCAGGCAATCGGCTCGAACTGGACTGGCTCGCCGGCAAGGTGGTTGCACTCGGGCGCAAGTACGCAATCGCAACGCCTGCCCAGGAAGCGGTCTATGCCATCCTCAAGCCCTACCGGATGGGGCGAGTGCGGTGAGAATGGAATAAGCAGCCTCTGGGTTGGACTCGAGTTCGTTGACTTCGCTCCGCGCAAGCTTCGCCGGGGGAGCCAATTTACAAGGATTATGGACGGTTGGCCTGCGCGTGCATGCCCCAGGTCATGCGCCTGAGAATGTCGTTGCGTTTCAACACATGATGTCGGAGTGCTCCGACGATGTGAATGAGGACGATTGCGGCGAGCAGATAGGCCAGCACCATATGTGACTCTTCGATCCACTGGCGGACTGGACGCTCTACCGCTGTAATGATGGGTGGGATTTCGATTCCGAAAACATCCTTGGTCATGGGGACGCGGAAAGTCGTAGCCACCATCCAGCCGGTAAATGATACGACGAACATGAAGATATAAAGCAGGACGTGGCCGGTGCGCGCGCTCACCCGCTCCCAAGGCTTGAGCTCGGCGGGTAGCGCTGGGACCGGATTGAACAATCGCCACAACAGCCGCAGCGTAATGAGCACCAGCAAATCGTACCCGAGTGCGGAATGCCCTGCGTAGTGTGCTAGCCGGTCCGGTCGCGGTGCCATATGGGTCATCCACCAGCCGTGTCCCAGCAACAGCAGAATGATCACTGCGCCAATCCAATGGAGAGCCTTGGCGGGCCAGCCCCATCGCGTGGTCGAATTGAACGTCATGAAAGCCTGCTTGTTTGGAATCCCGGTCCTTGCGATAGACCAGGCGGATGGCACAATCTTGGCCATCGGGGGCTAAGCAATGCCTCGAGCGAGGGGCGCAACGGTTGTCAGGCCCTTCCCTCGCCACGGCGTTGAGCCGACACATTGTCGCACCGCCCATGGCAGGGCACCTCTTCTGAGATCAGCCCGCCAGGCGCCCGGACCAAAATCAAGAAAATTTGTGGTGCGGTCTATTGATTCCTTGCGTGAGACGAAATAGTCGGCTGTTTCGCAGGCACCCGCATGGCCTTTTGATGCGGGTGGAGGCGTAATTTCACGAATCGTCCACTCTCGCTCACCCGCCTGGAGCTTTGATCATGCGATGTCGCGTTATCGCCCTGTTTGCTGCTGTCCTTTCGATGCTCACCGCCCTTTGCATGGCCGCGGGAGCGGAGGAAGCCAAGAACGACGTGAAGGGGCTGTTTTTGCTGACCGACTATCCGGCTGTGACCCTGCGTCCGGGCTCGACATCGTCCATAAATCTGCGATTACAGAACTATGCGCTTCCGCCGGAGCGGCTTGCGCTCTCGATTGAAGGCGTGCCCTCGGGATGGACGGCGACCTTGATCGGCGCCGGCCAGCCGGTCGCGGCGGTCATGCCGGCTACCAATGGCAGCGTGTCCCTCGAACTGCGTCTCGACGTGCCGAAAGAAGCCCCTGCGGGCACCACGACGCTCACCGTGAATGCCAAGGGCACCACGGCCAATGTGTCTCTGCCGATCGATGTAAAACTGGCAACTGATCTGCCGGCCAAGCTCGCGCTCAATCCACAACTGCCGGAATTGCGCGGCACGTCAAAGTCAAATTTCGAGTTTCAGCTTGGGATCAAGAACGACAGCGGCAAGAAGGTCATCGTAAGCCTTTCCGCCCAGGCGCCGCAGAATTTTGATGCCACCTTCACCGAGCAGTACGGCAGTCAGGAGCTTAATGCGCTGCCGCTTGATCCGGGCCAGTCCAAGGACGTCAAGCTCAAGGTAAAGCCGCCGAATACGGTTGCCGCCGGGAAATATAAGGTCGTCGCCAAGGTCTCGGCCGAGGACGACTCGAAAAGCACGGAACTGACCATGGACATCACGGGCCAGCCCAAGATCGATATCACGGGCCGTGATGGCCGCCTCAATGCGAGCACATCGGCCGGCGTCGAGAGCTCTGTTCCGATCGTGCTCACGAACTCGGGAACCGCCGCGGCCGAGCAGGTTGAGCTGTCGGGCTCGGGCCCAAGCGGCTGGAAGATCAATTTTGAGCCAAAGACGGTCGATCGCATCGCGCCCAACGAGAACAAGGACGTGATCGTGCTTATCACGCCGCCTGCAAAGGCGATTGCGGGAGACTACGTCAACTCATTCCGCGCTTCGGCCCGCGGAGAAACGTCATCCCAGACCTTCCGTGTCGCCGTTATCACCTCCACGCTGTGGGGCATTGTCGGGATCGCACTCATCGGGATTGCGCTGCTTGTCCTCGTTGGCGCGGTTGCGTGGTTTGGCCGGCGATGACTGAGGGCACCGTCATCGAGGTGCAAAACCTCGTCAAGCGCTACGATGGCACAGCCGTCGTCAAAGGCGTGTCTTTTTCCGTGACGCGCGGAGAGATTTTCGGCGTGCTCGGCCCAAACGGGGCTGGCAAAACAACCACCATCCTGATGCTGCTTGGGTTGAGCACGATTTCGGGCGGGCAAGCCCGCGTGCTCGGCCATGACCCCGAACGTGAGCCGCTGGCTGTGAAGCGGCGCGTCGGATATTTGCCGGATCAGGTCGGCTTCTATGACAATCTCTCGGCGGCTGAAAATTTGCGTTACACCGCACGCCTGATCGGGATTGAGCGCTCTGAGCGGGAAGAAAAGATCGCAAGTTCGCTCGCCCAAGTCGGACTTTCCGAGGTCGCCAATCCCCGTGTCGCCACCTTTTCGCGTGGCATGCGACAGCGGCTCGGGCTTGCCGAGATCCTCATGAAGGATGCGCAGATCGCCATTCTCGACGAACCAACCTCCGGTCTCGATCCGCAGGTTACGGTCGAACTGCTCGACACGATCCGTGATTTCAAGCGGCGCGGCGTGACCGTGCTGTTGTCCTCCCACCTGCTCGAACGCGTGCAGAGCGTTTGCGATCGAGTAGCTCTCTTCAGTGAAGGTACAATCGTCCTCATGGGGACCGTGCCCGAGCTCGGCCGCCAGGTTCTGGGCGGCGGTTTCCGTGTCGAGGTCGAAGCGCAGGGACAGGGTCTCGTCGAGCACCTTGCCGCCGTACCCGGTGTGCAGAAGGTCGAAAGCCTGTCTCCAACGCAGCTCTTGCTGCTCGCCGATCATGACGTTCGGCCAGAAGCGGCGGCGGCGGTGGTCACGGCCGGCGGACGCCTGCAACGCCTCGCCGTCGCAGAGCCGAGCCTTGAGGCCATCTACACGCGGTACTTCCACGACCATCCTCAGGAGAGCGCGATTCATGCAGCGTGAAGGCTCGGCGTTGAATGGTCTCGGAGTTGTGGCTCTCAAGGAGACGAGCGATCACCTCACCAGCGTGCGCATGCGGGTGATCGAATGCCTGATCATCATCCTGGCTTTCGTGACCGTCTATTTCGCCGCTCAGCAGGTCCGCGATACCACTCCGGAGGATCCGTTCGCCTTCCTGCGCCTGTTCACGAATGCGCGCGAGGACATTCCGCTTTCCTTCCTGTTTTTCCTCAGTACTTTCCTTGTGCCGGTGATGGCGATTGGGCTGGCCTTTGACGCGGTCAATAGCGAGCACAGCCGGCGCACGCTTTCGCGCGTGTTGTCTCAGCCCATCTATCGCGACGCGCTTTTGTTCGGGAAGTTTGCCGCCGGCCTGTTTACGATCTCGGTAAGCCTGGTCGCGCTCTGGCTGCTCGTGTTCGGGCTCGGGCTGCTGATCCTCGGCGTGCCGCCGAATGCGCAGGAGACCGCGCGCGCAGTCATCTTCCTTCTGGTCACGATCGCTTACGCGGGCGTGTGGCTCAGTCTCGCCCAGTTGTTCTCGATCGTATTCCGTTCGGCTGCCACTGCTGCCCTTGTGAGCTTTGGCCTGTGGCTGTTCCTGGTTTTTCTGTGGCAGTTCGTCGCGCAAATTCTTGCGACCGTCATTGCGCCTCCTGACCCAGGCTACACCAGCCTTGGTCTGCAGACGCCGGAAACGGTGGAGTGGCAGACGGCGCTCGCCCGCCTTTCGCCAAAGACGCTTTATGACGAGATCGCGCTGGCGCTGCTCAATCCGGCGCAACGCGCGCTCGGCCCGATCTATTTGGCGCAGTTGCAAGGCGCGGTGCTCGGGGCGCCCCTGCCGCTAGGTCAGAGTTTGCTGATCGCGTGGCCGCAGATCGTGGGCCTGATAGCCGGAACGATCATCCTGTTCACCATCGGCTATATCGGCTTCCAGCGTCAGGAAGTGCGGGCGTAATCAAGCCCGTTCAGCCGGCAATCTTCTTCCAGCCCTCGCGCGCGAGCGCGGTGACAGTGTTGACATGTTTGGCGACCACGTCCCAGTTCACCATCGGCTTTTCCGGCGGTGAGCCCGAGGCCGCATCGGTCACGTAGGCGGCCCCCACAGTGAGGGCACAGCCGAGTATGATCCCAAAAACCAACCGCATCCGCTTGCCGCCTTCCCCCGTTTCGGAGGGCTGGGGTAGGCCGTGAAGGCGGCACGAATGTGTTCGGATATTGCCGTACGGGTCATGGCGACGAGGCCGGCAAGGAGGCCATGCCGAGCGGCTTCACAAAAACCGTCGCAATCAGATGGTTTTTGTCCCGCTTTTGCGGCATTCCCCTCATGCGCCAACCAGGACATTTGATTTCAGTGTAAGAAACCCTCGCAAGTTCCTGGATTCATTGAATGAGAAGCTGCGCGGCAAAAAACGCCCCAAATCCGAGGAAAGCACACTAATTTTTGCAGAATGGGGAATTTTTGCGCTATATTCGCGGCGATCGGTGGGGTTTCGCTTGAATGGAGCAATTTCGTCGTGTCCAGGAGAACCGAGTTGAAAGAACACAAGTTCCGCATAGGCCAATCAGTTTACTTTACCTCGCGTCCCATCGGTCACATGGTCGCGAATAGTAGCTACGAGATTGTGAGGCTGCTTCCTTCTGACGGATCGGACTATCAATATCGGATCAAGAGCGCGAATGAATCCTTTGAGCGGGTGGTAAGAGAAAGCCAGCTCGAATATTCGCCTTAGCGGCCTAATTCCCCCGACGCGAGCCGCATCAGCCGTGTGTGATTGTGGTGACGCCTTAGCTGCGTAAGTCGGGCCCCGAAAGGTGCCTGCGGTGGGGGCGTAGGCGCCGACAGTGGCAAAATCGGTACATATTCTCACGTTCTGCGCGACCGCGCTGCGGATCTAGGAGGAAAGGGTAGTCATGGACACCCTCCTCGCTATACTGCACGCGGGCGTATGCAGGGCGTGCTGATGTTCGAATTCGGCGAGCAGGCCACCGACCTTTATCCGATTGGCGCGGGTGCGCTGGCGACGTGGGCGCCTGCTGCCGTCGCTGCGATCTTCATTACTGCCGGTGCCCTCCTGGCTGGCACTGGCCGGGTGAACATCCATCGTGCGGTCCCCCTTGGCCTCGCCCTGGTCCTTGCGCTGGCGGGCGGCTGGGTTCTTGGCGCTTGGGCGCTGAACTATTTCGATGCACGCTCCTTCGCGGCTGAGCGCCAAACCCTGGATGGGCGTGCTTTCGAACTCAAGATGCGCGCGCTCATGCCGGGATCGCCGCTTGCATGCCTTGAACCAACGGCGAGCGAAACGCTGCTTGACGCCTGCGACAAGGGGCTGTTCGCAAGTCCGGAAGCAACAGCGGCTGCAGTGTCCTACGTGAGCGCCCAACTCTCGCTCCTCACGGCCGCCCGGCAACATGCAAAAGGCAGCGGTGTCAGCTACTCAAAACTTCTCACCGCCATGCGCCGCGTGGTCGAGGCCGATCGGTTCGGCATCGTCGCCCATTTGTTCGGACGAGCCGGTTGCAGCGCGAACCAATGTGCGTTGTTCGCTCTCCTCCAGGATGCAAGCCGGGTGAAAGTCAATCTCGCCGAGCGTCCGTTTGAAAAACGGGTCGAAACGCGCGCGGCCGAATGGTCCTCGGTAGCCAATCGGTCGATTGCAAGTGCCTCCAGTCCGGCATTGCCAGCGGAGGCCTCGGCTGCTGCCGCTGCGCCGGCCAAGGCCCCGAGCAAGCTTTTCTTTCCCTCCTCTGCTTCCATTCCCGCGGTAAACATCATTGCCAGCGAGCCGCCCGCGGCCCAACCAGCGCAGGAAGCGACAGCCTCGGCCGATACCAGGACGCGCAGCAGCAAGCCGGTGCAGGAAACGCCGTCAGGGCGACAAGCCTCGGCTGTGGATGGCGCTCGCTCAGGCCCATTGCGGATTGTCCCGCCTGCACAGTAAACCGAAGCTCCTGCACCGCAGGACCTTCATGGGTTTCCAAGCTCGCGGCATCCGGTGGCGCTCCATCTCATCAAGCTTTGCGTAGGCTGCGATTCGGTCGCAGACCTCGATCAATGGATTCGTGCACGCCTCAAACAGCGCAAGCGACGCGGATTGTCACGCGAGCACATGCATCGCACTCGCATGGTGCCAAGGCGCGCCGACGAGTTGCGCGAGGGCGGGTCGCTTTATTGGGTGATCCGTGGCCAGCTTCTTTGCCGGCAGCGGCTTCTTGATGTGCGTCCGTTCGTTGACAAGGCGGGAATCGGTCGCTGTTATCTGGTGCTCGAGCCCAAGCTCGTGCTGGTCGAGCCGAGGCCCTGGCGGGCGTTTCAGGGCTGGCGCTATCTCGCGGCGCAGGAAGTGCCGCGCGATCTTGATCGCGTAGCGCCCGGCGCCAAGAACATGCCGGAGACGTTACGCCGGGAGTTGCAGGAACTTGGCCTGTTGTAACTGTGAGACGGGAGTTGCCGATGGCGCGCAAACAAATCATCGCCTTCGCATGCGTTATCGCCGGATTGGCGGGAAGCGATGCGGCGGCGCAGGACGTGATCAAGATCGGCGTGAGCTTCGCCATGACCGGGGCCGGGTTCAATGCCGCGGGCAGACAAGCGTCAGCTGGCGCGCGGCTCTATATGCAGCAGCACGGCGATGTCGTTGCCGGCAAGAAGATTGAGCTGATCTTGCGCGATGATGCCGGCGTGGCCGACAACGCCCGGCGCCTCGTCCAGGAGATGATCGTCAATGACAAGGTCAACATCATCGCCGGGGGCATCACGCCAACCGTATTGGCCTACGGCCCGCTCGTGACACAGGCAAAGATTGCAACCGTGGTCATGATCTCGGGTGCCTCGGTCACCACCACCGTGTCTCCCTATTACGTGCGCACCAGCTTCATCCTCTCACAATCGTCCTGGATCATGGGGGAGTGGGCGGCCAAAAATGGCAGCAAACGCGTGGTCACGTTGGTCAACGAGTGGGCGCCCGGCATTGAAGCGGAAACGGCATTCAAGCAGCGCTTTACCGAACTCGGTGGTGAGATCATTGAGTCTATCCGAATTCCGCTTGCCAATCCCGACTTTGCCCCCTTCCTGCAGCGTGTTCGCGATCTCAATCCAGATACCGCTTTCCTTTATTTTCCCGGCACTCAGGCCGGTATTTTTGCCAAGCAGTTCGCCGAACGCGGCCTTGCCAGTTCGGGCATCAAAATCATCGGTCCCGGCGATCTGACTGATGACGACCAACTCAACAGTATGGGCGATCAGATGATCGGCATGATTACCGCGCATGACTATTCGGCCGCGCATGATTCGCCGCTGAACAAGAAATACGTCGAAGAGTTCAGGAAGACGAACAACTTCCGGCCGGACTTCGTCTCGGTCGGAGGTTATGACGGCATGCACCTGATCTACGAGGCGCTCAAGAAGACGGGCGGCAAGACCGACGGCGACACGCTGCTCACCGCGATGAAAGGCATGCGATGGGAAAGCCCGCGCGGGATGATGTCGATCGATCCCGAGACCCGCGACATCGTCCAGAACATCTATATCAGCAAGGTCGAAAAGGTTAACGGCGAGCTCTGGAACATGGAGTTCGCCACATTTCCGGACGTCAAGGATCCCATGAAGGTGAAAAAGTAACGCTCTCTCACATCCCTAGATTGTCAATCAGGCGCGTCTTTCCGAGCCGCGCGGCCACCAGTAAACGAGCCGGCCCCTCATCGAGCGATGCAACCGGTTGCAGGCTGTCTGCATGGCGGGCTTCGAGGTAATCAAGCAGAAAACCGGCATTCTCAATGGCGTTGCCACCCTCATCAATGACGCGGGCAATGAGCTCGCCGTTTGCGATCCTCTCCGCGCAAGCCTTGAGTACACGGTAGAGGGTCGAAGCGACCGCGCGCTCCTCGGCGGAGAGGTACGCGTTGCGGGAAGACAGCGCGAGCCCGTCCTTCTCCCGCACGGTGGGAACAGCAATGATCCTCGTCGGCAGATTGAGATCGGCCGCCAACCGGCTCACCACCTTGAGCTGCTGATAATCCTTTTCCCCGAACATTGCGAAGTCGGGCGTGCATTGAATCAGCAATTTGGTGACGACTGTTGCGACGCCGGAAAAAAAATGCGGCCGGAACCGGTCTTCGAGTCCGACCAGCGCCGGGCCGCCGGGGACCACTTTGGTCGAAAATCCAGCTGGATACATCACTTCGACCGGTGGCGCCCAGACGAGATCAACCCCCAACTCCCTGAGCATCGCAATGTCGGCGTCAAACGGGCTGGGATACCTGGCGAGGTCCTCCTCCGGCGCGAACTGTGCCGGATTGACGAAAATCGAGACGATGGTGTGCTGCGCGCGACGCTTTGCGGCACGTACCAGCGCAAGGTGGCCCGCGTGCAGCGCTCCCATGGTCGGCACCAACGCAACATTCGCGTTGCCGGCTCTCCAGGCCATGACGGATCGCCGCAAGGCCGCTAGCGTGCGCAAGACGCGCAATTTCTCGGGCATCTGTTCAAAATGCCTGGTCAATGGTGGTTGCCGGCATGAAATTAGCCGATTGGGCAGCCCGGGAGCACGTGTTTAATTAATGGTTAGCCAGTAATGCCTTGAAATCAATGGGCTATTGCGACTAACCTAGTGCGGCCGTTCTATTGATTTCTTTTGCTTAATATTGGCGTTGGCTAACCGCGTGCGCTCTGTATTTCGCTGTGTCAGGCGTAACAACGGCAAGCCGCGATGATAATGCATTCGCAGCCCGGCTTTGCCGATAACAGGCAGGATCAGGCAATGGCTGGTCGTGGTGGAAAGCGCAGCACAAGTTTCAAGCCGGGCCAATCCGGTAATCCCCATGGCCGCCCCAAGGTGGCAGGCGAGGTGCAGGAGCTGGCGCGGCAACACACCGGCGAGGCAATCAAGACGCTGGTTGGGATCATGCGGAACAAGAAGGCGCCGCCGGCTGCCCGCGCAATGGCGTCAAACTCCATTCTAGATCGTGGGTACGGGAAACCCGCTCAGACCATGAATGCCAATGTCAAAACCGCTCCGCTTCAGGCCCTCAGCGACGCGGAGCTGACGGCGATCGCAATGGCTGATGAGCACACGACGCACTGAAGCGGCAAAAATATTGCTCGAACGTCGGTCGATCCGGCGAAGCTTGGCGGCCTGGAGTCGCCATTGCGGTTTCGAGCCCGCGGCGCACCATCAGTTGATTATTTCCGAGCTCGAGGCCTTGGAGCGCGGCGAATTTGATCGACTGGCGGTCTCAGCTCCCCCAGGGGCAGCAAAAACCACCTATGTCTCGCATCTATTCCCCGCCTGGTATTTGGCGCGCAATCCCTCGCATCTCGTGCTGTCGGGTTCGCACACTCAGGCGTTTGCGGAGCGCAAAATCGGTCGGAAAGTCAGGAATCTGATCGAGCAAAACTCGGCAATGCTCGGATTGGAAATCGCCGACGATTCGGCCGCCATGGCGGATTGGGCGCTCACTGCCGGTGGCGGCTTCCGCGCCGTTGGCGTTGGTGTCGCGGTTGCCGGCGAGCGGGCCGACCTGGGGCTGGTCGAAGACCCATTCGCGCGCTGGGAGGATGCACAAAGCGCAACGGTGCAGGAGGAGGCCTGGGAGTGGTACACGGGCGATTTTGTCCCCCGGCTAAAGCCCAACGCAAAGCGCGTCATCATCACGACGCGTTTCAACGAGTTTGACCTGCTCGGGCGTGTTTTTGAGCGCGATGCCGCGCTTGGGATCAAGTGGCGGGTAATTCGATTGCCCATGATTGCCGAGGATGACGATCCGCTAGGGAGGCCGCGTGGCGAACGGCTTTGGCCGGAATGGTTCACCGAGGAGCAGGTGATCGAGGCCCGATCGGACGCCCAGAAATGGGCAGCGCTCTATCAGCAAAGCCCTTCACCGGAGACCGGCAATTATTTTCACGCGGATTGGCTTCGGCCCTATTCCACAATACCGGACCGGGCCACGCTGCGAGTTTACGGTGCCTCCGACTACGCCGTCACTGCCGATGGCGGTGATTACACCGTTCATGTCGTTATTGGCGTTGATCCCGATGGCCACATGTACCTGCTTGATCTATGGCGGGCGCGGGCCTCATCGGACGTGTGGATTGATGCATTGTGTGACCTTGTCCTGAAATGGAAGCCGATAGGCTGGGCTGAGGAACAGGGGCAGATCAGGGCCGGCATCGGGCCGTTCCTTGATCGGCGGTCGCGGGAGCGCAAGGCTTATTTTTTTCGAGAGCAATTTCCAACGAGAGGTGATAAGGCGGTGCGGGCACAGTCCGTCCGAGGCAAAATGGCGATGGACGGGCTTTATGTTCCAAGCCACGCGCCATGGTATCCGGATTTTCGGGCAGAATTGCTGAGCTTCCCGGCCGGCAAGCACGATGACCAGGTTGATGCGATCGGGCTATTCGGGCAATTGCTCGACAAGGTGCTCGCCGGTCAAAAGCCGAAACCGCCGCCCACGCCGGATAAGCACGACGACTACCGCGTTGCGCTTGAATATTATGATCGTCACAATTCTTTCTTGACGCTATAGCGCCGGGAGTTAATCCCAGGAGGGGCCGTATCGCATCCGATCAGCCCGTCGCCGCCAGATGAACCTCGGAACAAATGCAGCGCAAATCAGAGTAGTCCCGCTCCGGCATGATCCTTGAATATCTCTGCATCACGGACATAGCCGCGAAGCGTATCAACTGAGCGGTGGCGGCTCACATCCATCATCTTGAAGATGGAAGCACCCCGCTTGGCGGCGGATGTCAGAAATCCGGCTCGCAAAGAATGCCCGGCGAATAGTTTTGGATCAAGGCCAACGCGCTCCGCATGGGTCTTGACGATATCAGCAACGCTCTGATCGGTGAGCCGGGCGCCGACTTGGCCACCCTTTCGGATCGATCGGAAAAGCGGGCCCATGGTTATCCCCGCCGCGTCGCGCCATGCCTGCACGGCCGCAACCGGACAGGCAATCGACCCCCGCACAACACCGATTGTCGCGCCTTGGCCTTCCTGATCGGTCTTGCTGTGGCGGATGGTGATCTTAATTCCGGTCTCACATTGCTCGATATCCTCGCAATCGAGCGCGACGAGTTCGGAGCGACGGAACGCACCGGCAAAGCCCAACAGCAGCAAGGCGCGGTCACGAAGGCCTCTCAATCCGTCCCCGGTCCCAAGCGCCATGGAAATGGTGCGCTCTGCGGTGGCCGGCGCTTTCTTGCGGGCAGCTGTGCCAAAGCTCCGCCGTATGCCTCGCACGGTGGCCTTCACTCGCTCGTCATCGGTCGGAACGGCATGGCCGGAGAGCTTGTGGGCATAGCGAATAGCAGCAACCCGGCGACCGATGGTCGAGGGCCGAATGCCGTTTTCGACCTCGCACGCCAGAAAGGCCGCCACCAACTCAGCGGTGGCCGGTAGTGCGCTGACGCGTCGACCGGCGCACCAGGCTCGGAATATTTCGAAATCGCAACGGTAGGCCCGCTGTGTGGCTTTGGCCTTCTCCTGCCGCGCCAGCGTCGCGGCTTTCTCGATATCCGCGGCCGGCAATGCGGGGGCATCGGAAGGGCGGGCGATGGTCAAGAAGGTGCTCATTTTCGGGCTCATTTTACTACTGAGAACAATAGTTATCGGTACTAAAACACTATCTTCCAACATCGCGAACGCCTGGCCGCTGTGTCGTCGGAGTCACAGCCTGGCACGGTGTTTCGACTGGCAACCTAGTTCCGTAGCCTGCTAACCTCATCACGCAGGGAGGTCGGTGGAGGGTTAGGACGATGGCGAGGCGTGCCGACAAGGCGGGGGGCTCCCGGCACAAGCGGGAAGCCGCCGTAGCCGAATGGAGAGGCATTCTGACGCGGGTTAATCCAGACGGCTTACGAGCCCTGAAGATGCTCGCGATCGAGCTCGACACGACGTTACAGGCGCTCGTGGTAGAGGCCCTGAATGATGTGCTCTCAAAGCACGGGAAGCGCCCAGGGGTGAAAACCCCATCTGGCAAAGTTAGGCCTTAAATTACCCGAACGCCCACTCTCATAGCGCAAGCGTCGCCGTCGCATAACGGCCAAGAGGCTCGGCCACCGGCAGCGCAGGTAGAACTCGGCTATCGGTTATGTCTGTTAATCGAGGTGAAGCAGGCGACCATGTTGCAGTGCGGTAACTGCCGGTTTTGACCCACAGGAGACCTCGGGTGTGCAGTGCAACCGACTATCCGGTTGCAGAACGGCTGATGTACCCGCTGACCGACCGCCGCAAAATCGTGTCCCTCCGGGAGGCGACGAAGTCGAGATTGAGCGCGGTGAGCTCGTCGATGTCGTTGGTCATTGTTTTTCCTAGTCATCAAACATCTTTGGCGGAACGAAGCCGCCGAATTCTCGCTCGATCAGTTCGGCCATGGGCGTCGTCGGGTCGTGGATCTGGAAGAAGAACTCCAGCAGGTCGCGGAAGCTCGTCTGGCTCAGATCGAACGTGATCTCGATCGCTTCCGCGTGCGTGCCGTGGTTGCGGTACGTGGCGTTCTTGACATCGCCGCCCGAGTAGCCGACCCGCGTCGAGACGACACCGGGCAGGCGCCGCACCAGCTGCTGCATTTCCCAAAAGCAACCCCCTGCCAGGATCGCGCGCTCTGTAGTCGCTGCCATCGTCAGGCCTCCTGCTTTGCGAAGAGCTTCGCGTACTCGCCGTACCCCTCGCTCTTTAATTGGTCGCGGTGGATGAATCGCAGGGAGGCCGAGTTCATGCGGTATCTCAACCCGCCCTTGTCACGCGGCCCGTCAGGGAAGACGTGGCCGAGGTGCCTGTCACCGTGCTTGGAGCGGACCTCGGTCCGTGCTATGCCATGCGAGCTGTACGCGTTCTCGACGACGTTCGCGGCCTCGAGGGGGCCGCGTGAAACTCGGCCATCCCGTCCCGCTGTCGAACTTGTCGAACGATGCGAAGAGCGGCTCGCCGGAAACCACGTCGACGTAGAGGCCAGGCTCCTTGTTGTCCCAGTATTCGTTGGCGTAGGGGCGCTCGGTTCCGTCAGTCTGCGTGACGCGGTACTGCTCGGGAGTCAACTTCGAGACCGCTTCTGGATTTTTCCTGTAGGTCGGCATTCGCGGAGCTCCCTTTTGTTCTGCATTGAATGTTGGCGGTCTCGCTGGCTTGTTGGAGCCAGCTGCCCGGCGGTGAATTGCTTGACGCCAGCCGATCGAAACGGCTTCTAGTCGCCTTTGGCGCAATTGTCGTTGCGGTCAGTGCGCTCGTGATGGCCGGAGACGATCGCCACGATCCAAAAGGCGACGATGATCCACGAGGAGGGCAGAACCGCTCGCCCTCCCCAGAGTCCCTCAGGACGAACGCGGATGATCGTCTTCCCATTGCGTCGCTCGGTCGGGTTGAAGGCGGCGACGGCTTCGTCGAGGGCAGCCACGTTGCCGATGTTTGTCCGCAGCCGACCATCCCGGACCCGCTGGACGAGCTCACTCAATTGGGCGCGATCGGGTACGACGACGAAGTCGATAGTCAGGCCGCCAGAGGGCCGCGCCTCGGTTGGGCCGGCAATGGTCACCAGCGTTCCTCCGGCGCGAATCACGCCCGCAGACCGCTTCGCGATGTCGCCGCCGAGGACATCGAACACCAGATCGACCCCGCCGATATCTTCTAGGGCGTCATTATCGAGGTCAACGAACTCCTGTGCGCCGAAGTCGAGAGCCGTCTGATGGCCGGCAGCGCGCCCTGTGCCGATGACGTACGCGCCGGCCTCACGTGCGAGTTGGGTCGCCATCGAACCGACTACGCCGGCCGCGCCGTGCACGAGGACGCTCTGCCCCGCACGAAGGCGGCCGTGCTCGAACAGCCCCTGCCACGCGGTCAGGCCCGGCATCACGAGGGCCGCACCCACGGTGAAGTCAACGTCGCCCGGCAGCGGTGCGAGGTTGCGTGCCTCGACGGCTACATACTCCGCCAGCGTGCCGTCGCGAGTCCAGTCCGTGAGGCCGAACACCCGCTGTCCCACCGACAGCCCCGTCGTTCCATAGCTGAGGGCGGTGACCACTCCGGCCAGCTCGTGGCCGGGGATCGAAGGTGTCCGGTCACGGCCGAGGCGGTCGATCCAGGTCGAGGGCCATGACAGCTCATCCCCGGTGAATCCCGACGCATGAACCCGAACAACGACATCGCCGTAGTTCGCGCCCGAGAGGCTGGCGAGCGCCGCCCCCTGCGGCTCGGGCCGCTCCACTAGCTTCATCCCGGCCGTTCCCGCAGCCTGGTCCGTCACCACTATCGCCTTCATGATAAGTTTCTCCTCGGTTACTTGCCTCTTTGCTGGATATGTTCCAGCGATAAAAGCCCGTTCGACATCTCATGCCAGGGGCCATGGGGAGCTTCCAAATCGAAGGTGGAAGAGCAGCTTGCTATCCTTGACCGTAGCGTCCGCGCCGTTCAGCTCTCTGGGGAAGAAGCTGGGTGCAGACATCGACGGCCCTATCTTGGCCGCTTGGCCGCGAGAATTTCGAGCTTGTGGATGTCGGGCGCTCTGGCAAATAGATCTCCGGCCTTGGCCTTTTCCCTCAAGGCCGCCGCGACCTTGCCATTGAGGTGCGCATCTCGCCCGGCCTCATCGTCGAATGTGTCGAAAATGGCGAAAGAGGACGGCCCCTCTTGAATGGCGAACCACGAGGTCGTGCCCGGTTCAGCGTTGACCAACGGTACGGCGGAACGCAGGAAATCCGCGACCTCTTTCTCTTTGCCCAGCTTCGCCTGCAGCGGAACGTAAAAGGCTCATTTTGTCATCGCTTTCTCCTTCTTTGACAGTGCATCCCGCACTTCCATGAGATGGAACTCCGCAATTTCCGTCGCTACTAGAGAAGGAAGAGTGCGGCGGCTATTCGACCGTGCCGCTAAGCCGCTTTTTGGCTTGCGAGGGTGAAGTCGCTTAGGTCGGCGGCTTCCTTCGAGGTGCGTTCCGTCCAGAGGACGAGAAGCTTACATCCATTCTTAGTAGAGTGCGGGCCGTGCGCCTTGCCGGCTTTGAAATGCAGCGAAGTGCCGGCCTGGTACTGCTTGCCCTCATTGGCGAAGTCGCCCTCGGCAACATAGAGCGCCTCGGCCATGCCTTTGTGGAGATGTGCCGGAATGGTCGCGCCGGGGTTCATCACTATGTGCAACATGACCGGGCCCAGCGCGTAGTTGGCGTTGCGGACTCGCAGCGTGATGTTGCCCTCACTAGGGAAAGGGAAAGGATCCGCCTTGAGCTGATTGTCGAATACTTCTTGATCAACCACGATACCGTCTCCTGTGCTTCGAAGAGCCCACCTGCCAACTCAATCTCGGGCGCTCGCGGTTGTTCCTGGAACTCAGGAAAAGTTCCCGCTGCTCACCTGCGACGAGACGACGCACCAAGTTGTTCGAAAATCGGCAGCGCTTTTGCTGCGGTGCATGCTCGAAATCTCGCAGCGCAGCATGTCCTGCCTCACCCGGAGCGGTCATTGGCAGAAATATTGCCGACGGCGGGGAGTTCAATTCTTTTTCTGGAACCGATGATCGAACCGGCACGTTGGCCAAGCAGTCCCGGGAAAAATTGGTGGTTTATGAAAGCAGCGCGAGTTCTGCAATTTGGTCCACCGGGTGTAATCACAAACGATGACGCCCCTCAACCGAAAGCCGGCGCTGGGCAACTTCTGGTCCGCGTTAAGGCGGCAGGAGTGGGCAATTGGGATGCCCTCATCCGTGAGGGCAAGGTTGAACTCCAACCCTTGCCTATTATCCTCGGTTCCGAGCTATCAGGGATCGTCGAGGCAATCGGATCGGGAGTTTCGGGATTCAAGGTCGGCGACGAAGTATACGGGGCAACGAACGAGCAATTCAGCGGAGCATACGCAGAATATGCGCTGGCTTTAGCCAGAATGATCGCGCAAAAGCCTAAGACCCTCAACTTCATCGAGGCGGCTTCGGCTCCAGTTGTAACTGTTACGGCTTGGCAGATGCTCTTCGACTATGCCGAAGTAACCGCAGGGCAGACCGTACTCATCCATGGGGCCGCGGGCAACGTTGGCGCTTACGCCGTACAACTGGCCAGCCAAGCTGGCCTTCATGTAATCGCGACCGCCGCCTCCGCCGATCTGGAGTACGTCAGAGGTCTGGGCGCTGAAAGAATTCTAGATTTTCGAAGGGAGCGATTCGAGGATTCATTAGCTGGAGTGGATGTTGTCCTTGATACGATTGGAGGAGATACGCAGCAGCGGTCGCTTCGAGTTCTGAAGCCGGGCGGGATTCTGGTTTCTGTCGTGTCACGTGTTCCTGAGGCGATGCAAAAACGCTATGGCGTTCGATCAGCGTACTTCTATGTGGACGTGACGACAGCGCGGCTGAACAAGATCACAGAACTGTTCGACAGCGGAAAACTGGTTACGCACGTCGGCACCGTGCTCCCGCTGGAAGACGCGCACATCGCCCACGAGATGCTTGCCGGCCGCCCGCATCGCCGCGGAAAGATCGTGCTCGATATCGATTCCCAACTCTAGGAACTGCTGAGATACAGCGGCGCAAAGGTTGATCGTGGCTTTGAAGCTGCTGCCGGTTTTGTCGACCTAAACACGCGAGCCCGGAAGGATGGCCATGCCACGCTCAATCACGACATTCAAGCAAGTCCTCGTTGCCGCTGCCGTCCTGGTGGCAGCCGGGGCGAGCGCCGCGGGCGGCGACGCCGGCGAGACGGTCATGCCGGTTGCAACGCACGACCTGCCGAACCTGCCAGGCAAGCGCCTCACCGCGATCGTCGTCACTTATGCGCCGGGCGCCAAGTCGGCACGACACCACCACGCTGGCAGCGTCTGGGCCTATGTGCTGTCGGGGGCGATCCGCTCACAGAATTCCGCGACCGGTCCGGCCAAGTTGTACCGGGCGGGGGACAGCTTCTTCGAGCCGCCCGGCAGCGAGCATCTCGTCAGCGAGAACGCGAGCGCGACCGAGTCGGCAAGCCTGCTCGCAGTCCACATCGCCGATGACGGCGCGGGGCTGACCACCATCGACAAGTGAGCGAACCAGGCGTCCGGTCGCGAGGGTTAAACCAAGCGACCTGCCCGTACAGCGGCCGAACAAGTACGAGCTGGTGATCAATATCTCAAGACCGCCCGGATGCTTGGCCTCACGGTGCCGCCGACACTGCTCGCCCGCGCCGACGAGATGATCGAATAGGAGTGCTTTTGCTGCGGCGCATTAGTCCGCTTTTGGGCACGAAACGGACAAACCAAGTCAGTCGCTCACGAGCTGTGCGGTACGCATGTAAAATTCCTATCCCCAGTAAGCGAAGCAACGCGAAGGAGGAATCATGTCGATCACAGCTCGTGACATGACCGGGGGCGACACCGGCGCACTGGGCCGGCTCCCGATGCTGGCTCCGCCGCTCGCGGCGCTGCTCTATCCGTTCGCCTTGGAGGGTTTCCACACCAGCGTCGCGCGCATCGCGGAGGGCGCTTCTATCCTATCGTGGCTGAGCGCCGCGGCGTCCCTTGCCCTGGCCTTCGCGATGCCGCTGATCGCTATGCTTGCTGCGATGTCCTTCTCCGAGATCGGCCGGCCAACTGTGGCGCAATTGCGCGCAAAGCGCACGGCCCTGCTTGCCCTCGCGGCGCCGACCTTGTTCGTCTTCGTCGGCGTCGTTCTCACCATGCTGCACGATCCGGTGCCCGATACCTGGCTCTGGGTCGCATGCTGGGCGCTCGCGCTCGCGCTTCACGCGACACTGCTCAGCCGATTGCTTCAGCTCTCGGGCTAACGCCCGAAGTGATCCCCATCTCTAGAACAACAATTGATAGCCACATGAAGCAGTTGGAGGAAGCGGTTCGAAAGCACAAAGGGGGAGTCGTTCTTGTTGTCGGTCACGAGGAGACGCTTACACTACTCATTGCCGCACTCGGGGGGCCGCGCTTGCCCGACATCTGTCCAAAGCATCATGCAAATCTATTTTCGCTTACAATGAGTGCCGGCAAGGCACATCTCGTACACTCTCGTTACGGTGCACCCGATGTCGTCGACAATGCTCCCGGACTTGAGTGCCTTTAACTGTGCCGACCAATGTCCGTTGTTGCGGGCCCGAGCCTATGCGGCGGTATGTCCGCAGCTGGCGGAAGCGGAAATGCGAACGTTCGAGAGGGATTCGGGTTTTGACCCACAGCGGCGGTAAGCCGGGTCGAAGTTTCGCAGCGCAGCAAGGCCCTGACCTGACGCGCGCCAATCCGCTATCCTGCCGCCCTGGCAAGGGACAACGGATGCAATCCGATCGGCTTAGACGGCGCGAGTTCATCACGCTGCTTGGCGGCACGGCGGCGGGATGGCCGCTCCCGGCGCGCGCGCAACAGGGCGAGCGGATGCGGCGGATCGGCGTGCTGATGGCATTTGCCGAGGGCAACGCGGCGGGACAGGATTTGGTTGCGGCGTTCCGGAAGGGGCTTCAGGAGCTCGACTGGATCGGGGGCCGCAACATCCGGATCGACTTTCGCTGGGCGGCAGTTGCGCCTACTGTGGGCAGCCCTTCAAGCAGAAAGAGAGCCATCTCTATGCATGGCGCTCGTCGTCGGGCAAGCTGTATTGCTCGGAGTTCTGCGCTGATGATGAGGAAGAGGCTGGCTTCCAAAACTTGCGGCGTGCCATCTGATTGCTGGTGTCCCCGTCGATTACCTCGATGACACCCGGCTCGATCGGTTCGGCACGTCCAAAGCCGAGCAACGCCAGTAGCGCCATCCCGGAAAGGATTGCGAGACGGGGAAGCGAAGCTTTCCCCATACGATTTATCCCCGAAAAACTTTATTTCCTGTGCCAATCGAATCGCTCGACACCCACACATATCGATCGCCAATTGACCCGCGAATCAAGTACAGACGCGAACCCCCTCACTGTGAGGAGTCCGCTATGTCTTCGGATCTCACCGAACTAGGGCAGGAAGCGATTGCCGCCGTATCAAAAGGCGTTGCTGACGGTGCACCGCTGGTGAAATGCCAGTTGCTCGCGTCCACCTTCTATGAGGCTCTGCGGCATGAGCTCCGGAAAGCCGAGGTGAACAACCGGAGCTCATTGCTCGCTGTCACAGACCACTGCCACCGAAGCGCGGGGGCGTTCCCAGTCGGCAAACGTTGAGGAATAGCTAATCGGTATTTGTGCTGCGGCCCTCATCGCGGTTGCCGGTTCCGTCGTGAACTCGCCTGCCGGCACGATGGTCATCTCGGGGTTATCCTGGCGCATTCGCGAAAACCGTCACCGCGCTTGAGAGCCGCTCACCCTCAGGTTTCAAACCTAAGGCACGGCGGAATTTCAGGATCAAACACTCTCTAACAGCTGTTAATTTCCGCCGGTACTCCGAGCAAGATCCGCGCCCCGCTGGCGAGCGCCAACACAGTCCAGCAGCCGAGCACAACGAGTAAGGCGAAAAACTGGTCACCCATCACCGCATTGTTCGGTGCTGTCAAGACGATCGGCAACGGCGACACAAAAAATCCGACCGTGGCCAGCAATGCCACACGCCTGTACAGGCGCCGTTGCTCGTCATCTGTCGCCAGTATACCGGCCAAGATGAGAAACACGAGAAGCATGCCGATGAACTGCATAAACGGGATCTCAAGAAGTGACGACAAATTGCTGCGGAAAACTAGGGCTACCATGACCGGGTTGTAGACCAATATCGATTCCGCCACAAATCTAGGATCATTGACGAAAAATTCGAAAAGCGCTTTTCGGATATAGGTCTCGGCTGCTGCAACCCGCAGATATTGATGGTCCGGTGTCAGGTAGACTTCCTCAGGATTGGAAGGCGGGTGTCGCAGCAAATATTTCCTGGCGGCGAGAAGCGGTAGCAAATCGCCACCCACAAAATCGTACGACGCCGCGTATTTTTCATTCCAGCGCGGATGGTATTGCAGTTCATAGAACACCGCGTGCCAGAGCACATGATGCGAAATCTCATTCTTGTAGATGGGATGAAGAGTGATTGCCACCCGAAGCATATGTGCGCAAAGGACAGCGACCAGAATGCCCAGCGCCCAAATGCGCTTGAGCTCGTGTCGTCGCGCCAGCAATCCCCGCATCCACATCAGACCGGCCAAAAACGCTATTGCAACAACCACCCACACGGCGGACGCGCAAATCCATAGCGCAAAGACCAGAATTGTCGATTGAAGGATAGCCGACGCAACATTGACAAGGCTCGGGGATGCGCGGTCGAGCAGCAGACAGGCGAGATGCAGTCCCGGAACAAACGCCATGACGCTGAGGAATCGCGGATCCGCGATCGAGCCGAGGCCACCGACTCCGAAGAGATTGGAAGAGAACAGGATGATTTGTGCAACTGACACGATAACGAGCATCATCAAATGTGCAGGTCGGGTTTGAAACGTATAGAGAAATGCAGCCGCGGAGATCGCAAAGATCAGAAAATAGGTATAGTAGAGGGACTGAATGTTGTGGCCGAACAGAAGAAAACTCAGCCGCACATAATCCACAAAACCGATATCATCGCCTCCACTGCCCCGGACGCCTTCCTCCGGATTGAAGGGCCACTGGAAGTGCGCGGCCTTGTCGATTGCTGCGTCAATCAGGCTGTGATCGCGCAAATTCGCGGGAAATTGCGTGCCCAGGCGCGCGAGAGTGGTCGAAATCGCCAGTCAAGCCGTTATAGGTGAGCACGGTCTCGACGACCGTGGACAGCGCATAGCCGTAACCGCCGTGGTCCATCTCGGTGATGGCGGTGCCTACGCCAAAAAGGACGCGCCCCCATGCTCCCATGCCAATGCTATCCCGAAAGCCACGATCAATGCCGATGCGAAACGCCGCAAGTAGGCAGAGGCACACGATCGCTATGGCCAGCCAGGGGATTAGGCGGGCCGCGGCAATTCGGGTACGCAGCCATTCTGGGCGGAGGGCGAGGACCGACATGGCGGGCCAATTTAGCCGCAGGTCTGCTGGCCCGTCAAAACGGAATTCCGGGGCGAAGATTTACCTGCGGGCTCCCGCCTGCTGTAAAAAATCCGACTGACGACCGCCGGTCGACGTGGCCTCAATCACGTTACCGAGGTCGCCAGCGAGTTTATCTTCAGGCGATGAGGTCCCCCACATCTTTACACGAAAGTCGCGTGTACAGCCAAAAGAAATTTTGATCACGAGTGCAAAAAGACTTTTGCAACAAAATCGGCACCAAGCGGTCCAAGCCAAAACGGCCGGCATGTCCGCTGCCGGCGAAAGCGGACGCTGAATGCTTATGTAGCCGTTCGCGCGAGCACGGCCGCAAGTTGCACATTCCTCCACTCCTTCCCGCGTGCGGTGGTAATGCCCCGCTTATTGAGGGCGGCGGCTATGCCGGCGGCACTCGTGACGCCCTCCCTTTGAATTTCACGGATGACCGGGAGCATGTTGGCTGCAAACTGATCGGCTGCCGCTTTGGTCGAGGCCGTGCCGCGCGCTTGCGCCTCGGATAGCCTGGGATTGCCGAGCCGCATCCCGTCCGCTTTGGCGGCCTTCAAGGCGGCTTTGGTCCGCTCGGAAATCAGTGCACGCTCTCTTTCGGCCAGCGCGGCATAAATATGGAGCATGAATGGATCAACGCCCGCGCCGAGCTCCGCAACGATAAACGGTACCTTGTGAGCCATCAGACCTGAAATGAAATGTACGTCGCGGCTCAGCCGATCGAGCTTTGCGACTGCAACGGCACATTTCTGGCGGCGGGCCTGTTTTAGGGCGCAGCGAGCTGCGGCCGGCGCTCGACGAGGGCATCGGCTCCCTTTCCGGTTTCAACCTCTGTGAATGTGGCGGTGATCGTAAAGCCATTGGCGGCAGCAAATCGTCCTAGAACCTTTTATTGCGCCGTCAGTTTAAGGCCCGGACTTGGCCTGCTTTTGGGTGCTAACCTGGTAATAGGCGATTATCGGTTTGCCTTGGCATGTCCATCTCCCGGCCTCTAATAATAAAGCGTGAAATGGACCGATGCGCGCATTGCGTGACGGGTGTTGCCGGAAAAACTCATCGTTACTCGCGTACAGGGCTCAGCCGATGCACATAAGTTGGGGGCGCGGTTTTTTGCGAACGTGGGCCGTACTCGCCGTCCTCTGGATTTTATTTACCGGGTGGAACGAATGCCAAAATTGGGTCATGCACCCCGATGCGGTGCGTGCCAAAGAGTGTTGGGACCGCCTCGCCAAATGGCTGGACGGAAAGCTCTTCGATGTGTATGACGCCTTTGACGAGTACACGCCAGAGGGAAGCACGTCCGATAGGAGCGGCGAAGAAGGAATCGATGGTGAGCCGAAATTCGGCAGAAGCTTGCGGAGTGCGAGGCCCTACGTCCATTCTGAAAAAGTGGGAAGCCGAACTCATGTCGAATGATGCGGGCTATGCGCTCTCCCGAGTCCTTCTGCCGCCGATTGCCCTGTTAATCGCGGGTTGCATCTTTGGTTGGATCGTAAAGGGCTTTCGGGGGAACGCATGAACGGATGTATTCTGTCTGCCACGACGCCGAGCATGACGGGCGATTCCACCCAATAGGAAACCAATCAAACGCTGCATAGGCATGTCGCCGAGGCGCTTCAGGCGGTGGAAAACGGCGCTTGAGGCTTGCCGTGCCTTGTAGGGCGAGAAATATTGACATTGCGCGGCTAGGGTCTGCAGCCCGAACGCCGGCCGCACCGCTGGCTGCCGCGCAACCCTCCTCTTGGTGCCCTCGCGAAGGTGCAGCGGGATGTCCATCGAGCTCGACGCTGAGACGGCAAAATGCTTGCTCGATGACGAGCCGCTTGATGGCTTCATTAATATCCTGGCGCCCGCCAAGCCTGATCGCGAGGTCCTGCGGCATGACCTATTGGCATGTTACGGACGGTATTGCCTGGCGGAAACTGGCCAGCCCGGACTCATCAAACGTCAAACTAAACGGCTAAATTCAATTCGAACCCACGCCAGAAAGCTCGCGGAACTATTGGCAGCCGACGACGCCGATCTCAGACTAATTAGTGGAGAGTGGCCTCTTAATCCCGAACGCCCTGCACATTTGCTCCCACAACTGGTTTTCCTTCTCGAGCGGATAGAGATCAGAATGTCGGATATGTTGTTGCGAAAGCCGGGCGAGAATGCCGAATTGATCCAAGCTCGTCATGGAATATCGGGAAGTCCCCTGCGCGAACTGATCAATCGACTGGCGGCTAGCTACGCCAAGCATTCTGGCATGGAAGCCGGTATAAGCCGACATTCGGATTCCCCCTATAGCCTACACGGCCCTTTCCTCCGTTTTGTTCGTCATTTCTTTGAATTTGCAAAAATCAAATGCTCTGACGAGACAGTTGCGAGCTACTTGGAAAATCCTGAAAAGAGTTTCTAAAAAATACCTTCTATCGGGCGCGCTTGCGCGCTGGCAATCTGGGCCTCCAACAACGGAGGCATTGGATGCCAAGCAAGCCAGCCAAACTCACAGCCCCCCTGAATTCTCAGGGTTTCGCCTGAGGCCGATCAGCTTCGCCGCGAACTCGAGCAGCAAACTTCAGTTGCCTGCCTATCGCGTTGTCGAGGAAGCCTTGCGTTCGCTCAAGGCCGATCTTTCGCGAGGTCGTGCCGCCGAGTTCCACCGCGTGAGTGTGATTGCCACCAGCAGCCGGCGCCCGGCAAAGAAATTGCCGGGCCGCGTCTCGCCGCGAACCCGGCAGAAGGCATCATCTAATGAACAATTTAGACCGAGCGTCGCGCCAACACAAGTCGGCTAATCAGCATTTAGCGAAAACCTCCCACCGAATTGTCCAATATTCCGGACCGCTCGGCCGTGCGCTCGACATCGTCGTGGGGGGCAGCGCGCCATGACGGTCCACGACCGCCGGCTAGTTACACACGCGCGAAAGCCTCGCGTTCCAACGAGGGTTTTCATGCGCAAGCAACTCCTGGAGCGGCGCCGCACGTTGAAAATCCAATGGGACCAGCTTTTTCCGTTTCATGACCTCGGTACTGAGCGCCTGGGCGTCGGTCTCTCCAATTTCGAAAGGCTGTGCGATGCGGGGAGCCGCGAAGCAAAGCCCAGCAACGACATTCGCAGGTTCAAACGGTTGCTTGACAGCGACGTATCGATTGAGCGCGCGTGGAATGAGCTCAACGACCCACGAAATAGGCCGACGCCGCAGACAATTGTTGAAGCGATCCTGTTTTGTGTGCGCGAGCGTGGTCTCGCGGCCCTGAAAGAGTTGGCGAACATTGAACGCCTTTCGCGCTGCAATGCAGTCGCCAAGGCGCAGATCGATCGTCGCATTGCCAAGGCTAATCAAAGGCGCGGTAAACCATGACTGAAAAATCGATGCGTGAGAACGCAAAACGAATTGCCGACAAATACATTGGCGAAGATGGTCGCGCGCCGAAGCGATACTGTGACGAGGCTCTGGAGGCGGCCGGCATTAAGCCGGTTGACGGTGAAGAAGAGAAGATAACCGCGCTCGCTGAGCTTAGCGAGCTTGCTTATCAGAGACGCCGTGCCGAAGCGGCGGCCGAGCTCGGCATTCGCGTCATCGTGCTCGATAAAATAGTTCGTCAACATCGAACAAAATCCAACGACCAGGAAGCCGCCTTACCGCATTGGGAGGTAGAACCGTGGGCCGAGGAGGTTTGTCGGTGCGCCACGCTTCTCGACGACATCGTGAAGACATTCGCCGCTACATCGTGCTGCCGAAGGGCGCTGGCGATGCGCTGGCTCTATGGACGCTTCATGCCTGGACGATGGATGCCGGCGACATCTCGCCGTTCCTTGTGCTCGTCTCGCCGACCAAGCGTTGCGGCAAGACGAGCGTCGCTGATCGTCTTGCTCTATCTGACGCCGCGATCGGAACTGGCAAGCAACATCTCGTCCAGCGCGTTGTTTCGCTACATCGAAGAAGTGCGCCCGACACTGCTCATTGATGAGGCCGACAGCTTCGTCAAAGACAACGAAGAGATGCGCGGCATTCTCAATTCCGGGCACACCAAAGCCGCGGCGTATGTCATTCGCAATGTCGAAGTCAACGGCGAGCACAAGCCGCGGCGGTTCTCGACTTGGGCACCGAAGGCCATTGCCACTATTCGGGCACTGGCAGACACGCTGGAAGATCGCTCTATCGTGGTCCAGCTTCAGCGCAAGCCGAGGGCTGCCAGCGTTATTCGCCTGCGACGGCGCGACAACGATGAGTTCGCGCACTTGCGCAGTCGGGCTGCTCGCTGGGCGGCTGACAACTTCTCCAAGCTGACAGAGCCAGACCCAGAGCATCCCCGATGTTCTGAACGACCGCGCTGCGGACAACTGGCGGCCGCTCTTGGCCATCGCTGACCTGGCCGGTGGCCATTGGCCAGGACGGGCACGAGAAGCGGCCTGCCTCCTCTCGGGCGAGGGCCATGACTCGACCTCGTTCAATGTCGAGCTGCTCGCCGACATCCGACGGGCGTTCGGCGATGCGGATGTCATTCGCTCTGCCGACCTGGTGGGCAAGCTGATTGCTGATCCGGAGCGACCATGGGCGGAGTGGCGGCACGGCAAGCCGCTCACGCAGAGGCAGCTCGCCGGCCTCCTGCGGCCCTTCGGTATCATCTCCGAGACGGTGCACGTCCCCGGCCTAGCCGACGGCAAGGGGTACAAGCGGGCGCGATTCGAGGAGGCCTGGGAGGCCTATCTTCCTGGTCAAAACGCTGCGTGCGCCCTCATTTCAGCCTTCCGATCCGTCCAAGCGTCCAAATGCCGATGGAATGGGCATTACTCGCGATTTTCGATCCGTCCAAGAAACCCTCTGCGGACGGATCGAAAAATGCCAACTTATCCTACAGCCATGCGGGTTTGGACGCTTGGACGGATCGAAAGTCCGGAAATGGTGTGCAAGGTCATTCTGACCATCAAAGGGGGCCTGGGCTGTGCGCCCAATGCCACGGCGAGGAAGGCGCCCCGCCGACCCTCCATAACGGTGCGGGCTACCCGCCGGATGGGGTCTGGCTGCACAAAGAGTGCGGGTTGTTTTGGCTCAAGGAGCACAACGGGCACGCGGACGACCGCTGGGCGGATTATCCCGAGATCCCGCCGTCCCTCCGTCGGAATCGTGGCGAGCGGCTCGGGTCGCCCGAGGATGACGTCGTATTCTAATGGCCCGCGTCCCCTCCACACTCCGGCAGTTGGATGCGGCATGGGCGCCACGCCGCGGGCTCTCACGCGTCGAGGCGGCGATATATGTCGGTATTTCCCCCTGCAAGTTCGATCAATTGATCGCGGACGGCCGGATGCCGGGACCGCGGCGCATCGACGGCCGGAAGGTGTGGGATCTGCGAGAATTGGACTTGTGCTTTGACGATCTTCCGCGTGATGATTCCGGTGCAGCGCTTGGCAGCTCTTGGGACGACAGATGACCCGCCTTCGGCTGGAATACGTCCACGAATATCACGACCGTCACGGCAAATTGCGCCGTTACGTCAGGCGACCAGGCGCTCGTCGCGTTCCATTGCCCGGACTTCCTGGCTCGCCTGAGTTCATGCAGGCCTATCAGGATGCAATAGCGGGTGCGGCCCCTCTTTCCCGGTCGCGACACAAGATCGGGACACTCGGCGCTTTGGCAACCGATTTCTACAAGTCTGCGGATTTCGCAAATCTGTCGAGCTCGTCGCAAATATCCTACCGTGCGGTTCTCGATCCCGTCGTGCAGCGTGACGGGCATCGGCTGGCCCGGGATCTCCAGCCGGACAAGGCGCGGAAGGTCATTCAAGAGATCGGCGAGCAACATCCGGGCATGGCGAACTTGACGCGAGCGGTGCTGCGCCGCCTGTTCTCCTATGCCATAGACCTTGGATTGCGCCGCGACAATCCATTCGAGCGCGTTCCGAAATACAAGCTCGGCACTCACCACACTTGGACTGACGGCGAACTCGAGGCCTTCGAAAAACGATGGCCGCTCGGCATGCGCCAGCGCTTGGCCTATGCGCTCCTGCTGTATACGGGCCAGCGTGTTAGCGACGTGGTGCGCATGAGACGCTCGGACATTCGCAACGGCGCAATTCATACGATACAGGCCAAGACCAAAGCAGAGCTGTACATTGAGCTGCACCCGGCCCTTGAGCGCGCATTAAAAGCGTATCCGGCCAAGGGCATCTACCTGATAGGCGATAGGGCAGGGCGTCCGATGAAGCCTGGAACGCTTTCGATGCTGATGCACGACGCGGCCAAGGCGGCCGGCCTTCCTCCTGAATGCGTTGCGCACGGGCTTCGAAAGGCTGCGCTGCGGCGCCTTGCCGAGCACGGATCTACGTCGAAACAAATCCAGGCCGTGTCCGGCCATCGCACATTGTCGGAAATCGAGCGGTATACGCGGCAGGCCGATCAGCGGCGGCTCGCTAAGGCTGCCATCGGGCTATTACCGGACAAAGACTGAACCGTCAGTGGCTAACCGACCCATAGGTTAGCCAATTGAGGCCAAATTAATGTGCTGTCTCAAGACCTTAGGTCCAGGCAATTTTAATTAATGGTTAATCCAGCGCTTTCATTCCACCGCTTTGCTTCGTATTCGACGCAGCCTAGGAATGCAGCTGCCGAGGTGGTGGCGTCATGTTGCTCGAGCCGAACACGCGCAGAGCTCAGTCTGCGCACGTCATCGTGGTTGGTAATGAGAAGGGCGGATCGGGCAAATCAACCACAGCCATGCATGTCGCGATCGCGCTTTTGAATCTCGGCCAACGCGTCGCGACGATCGATCTCGATTCCCGACAAAAGAGCTTTACGCGGTATATCGACAACCGGCGGGCGTGGGCCCATCAGGCTCGCCTCGACCTGCGGGTGCCCATGCATTTTTGCGTCGCGCGCGGCTTCACTCTCAAGCTCGATGAGAACGAGGCGATCGAGTTTGCGGGCTTTGCGGAAGCGGTCGCGGCCGTAGAGAGATCGCACGATTTCGTCGTTGTTGATACGCCCGGAACCGACAGCTACCTGACTCGGCTTGCTCATTCCATGGCCGACACCTTAATCACGCCGCTGAACGACAGTTTTGTCGATCTCGACGTGATCGGGACGGTGGATCCGACCACTTATGCCGTAATGTCAGAAAGCCATTATGCCAGCATGGTGCGCGATGCCCGACGCCAACGTCGCGTCATCGATGGCACACGCATGGACTGGATTGTGGTGCGCAATCGCCTGTCCATGTTGGGCTCGCGCAACAAGCGCCTGGTTGGGCAGGGGCTGGGCGAGCTCTCGGCCCGGCTCGGGTTCCGCTGTGCCGAAGGGCTGGCCGAACGGGTGATCTACCGCGAGTTCTTTCCGCGCGGACTGACGGCGCTCGACAGCTTCGACGAGGCGACGCTGGGTACGAGACCCAGCCTGTCCCATGTCACCGCCCGCGCCGAAGTCATGAGATTGATCGAGACGCTCAAGCTCCCTCTCGACGCACGCGGCCAACGGCGCGCGGCAGCCCGCGCCGAATGGTTTGCTGCCTCCGAGACGCCGCTCGAAGTGGACGACGTGGTCGAGCAGTAGAGCACGCAGGACAGACCCCAGACGACGGACAGGCTGCTTCTTGCGTCCTCTGTCGTCCCGTCCTGCGTTGTCGGCGCCCCATTGCGCCACCACCAGGATATGTCCACCTTAGGAGCGGAAAACGCTCCCCGGACGTGATCTAATGTCCAATGATCGCAGCGGCAGGACACCGGCGCCCGCAGACGGCGCCCGCGCGCCCGCGCCCCAATCGAAGCGCTCGGAAATCGATGTGTTTCTGAGCAAGGTGAAAAGCCTTGCTCCCGCAACCGGCTCGGGGCAGCGGGGACGGCTGATTTTTGCGTTGGATGCAACCATGAGCCGGCAGCCGACTTGGGACACGGCGTGCCGCCTGCAGGCCGACATGTTTCGAGAAGCAGCCGCTATCGGCGGCTTGGATGTTCAGCTCGTTTATTATCGGGGTCTCACGGAGTGCCGAGCCTCGCGTTGGGTTTCGAAAGCCGAGCGGCTCGCGGCTTTGATGGAGCAGATTGATTGCCGCGGCGGGCACACTCAGATCGCGAAGATCATCTCGCACGCGAAGCGGGAGACCCAGAGCAAGAAGGTGCAGGCGCTGGTCTTCGTCGGAGACGCCATGGAGGAAAAGCTCGATGATCTTTGCCATGGGGCGGGCGAGCTCGCGCTCCTCGGCGTTCCGGCTTTCATGTTCCAGGAAGGCAATGATCCCATAACCGAGCAGGCCTTTCGTGAAATTGCACGGCTCAGTCATGGCGCGTATTGCCGGTTCGACGTTGGAGCAGCTCACCAGCTCGCTGAGCTGTTGCGGGCCGTGGCCGCATACGCGGCCGGCGGCATGCGCGCGCTCGCCGATCTTTCTGCGCGGCGGCAAGCGGGTGCGATGAAGCTCCTTGCACAAATGAGACCATAATGGGTTCGCTGATCTTCGGTCTGGTCGTGCTTGCGCTTGGGCTGCTGGCGCTCAATGCATTCACGAAAGTCAATGCGCACAAGGCGGCCACGGTTCTCAAGGCTGGCGGCGGTCTGGGGGCGCTGGCGCTCGCCGGGGTGCTGGGCGCTCGCGGGCGGCTCGATGTCGCAATTCCCCTCGGCCTGACGGGCCTCGGCTTACTAGGCTGGTTGCCCTGGAGCATGCCGGGGCTCGGCGCGCGCATGCGCAAAAGCGCGGGACAGACGTCGCGCGTGCGCTCGGCATTTGTGGAAATGGAGCTGGATCACGACACCGGAGCGATGCGCGGCCGCGTACTGGCCGGTCCACACGAAGGCAAAGAGCTCGACCGGCTCGATCTTGCAACCTTGATCGGCTTCCTCGCGGAGATCGACGAGGAAAGCCGGGCGCTACTTATGGCGTATCTCGACCGCCGGGACCCCCGTTGGCGTGAGCACGCGCAGGGTGATGCGGCAGCGGGGACGAACGAGACGAGTTGGCGCAGCGGCAAAATGACGGAAGAGGAGGCCTATCAGATCCTTGGCGTACAGCCGGGGGCGAGCGCCGAGGAGATCGGGCGCGCGCATCGATCGCTCATGAAGAAACTGCATCCCGACCAAGGGGGGTCGACGTATCTCGCGGCCCGCGTCAATGAAGCCAAGGACGTCCTTTTGCGCCGCCATCGCTAAACTCCTTTACTCGACGCATCACGTGGCGGCTCCTGTACGACGCGGCTTCCCTGTTGCTCGTCAACGTCAGTTCTTGATGGCTACACATTCGACGTCGTTGCGCTTGAGATATTTGCAGGCGGCTTCCGCCTTGTCGCGGTCAAGACCGGCGAAGCGGGCGCGATAATAGGTGGTGCCGCCCTTGTCAAAAACTTCGGTGAAGGGATCGGCGCCGGTGAGCACCTTGGATGCCTTGGTTTGCACCACGGAAAGGCGTTCCTTTGCCTCTTGCTCGACGTGGTATGCCCCAACCTGGATGATCCAGCCGCTATGGGTTTGTGCTTTGGCTGGTTGAGCGGCAGGCATGGGCGTCGATGCCGCGGTGGGCGCCGGAGCGTTCTGCGCTTGCGCGACGCGCATCGCCGCCGGCACGGCAGGTGCCGCGATGGCAACAGGTTCAGGCGCGGGCTCGGGCTTTGCCGCCGTTGCGGGCGCTGGCGTGGACTGCGTTGCCTCGACGGGCGCGCTGGATGCGCCCTGATAAACCTGCAGGGGTGCGATTGACGCGGTCTGTCCCCCCGCTCTTACGGCCAATGTTTTGACCAATACAGGCCGAATGGGCTCCGTCGATCCTGCTGCGATCGCCGGCTGTTCAGTTGCTTTGCGCGCAGGTGCAGGCGCGGTCTGCGCTGGCGAGCTGACCAGATGCACAGGCGAGCTCGATATGCTTGCAACGGCAAACTTTGGCTCGTCTTTCGCGTCCGCCGCCTCCTCATCGGCTTCCGCCTGTGGCTCAGGTTTGGGCTCCTGCTTGGCCTCCTGCTTGGCCTTGGCTTTGGCGGTTGGTTTCGTCGGCTTCTTTGGTTCCGCCTTGATCTCCGCTTGCGCCACCTTGGCCTCGCCCGATCGGTCCGCAGCCTCGCCCGCCTCGGCAATCATGGGCGCAGTCCGTTTGGTTGACGCCTGCGCAATCTTGTCACTGATCAGCTCGCGCATGCGCGCGTCACGACTTCCCGCGCTGCTGCCCCCCATGACAACAGCCACCAGGTAACGGTTGCCGCGATGCACCGAGGTCACAAGGTTAAAGCCGGATGCGCTGATATAGCCGGTCTTGATGCCATCCACCCCTTCGACTCGGCCGAGCAGGTGATTGTGATTGCCAATGGACTGGCCGCGGAAATTGAAGGAGCGCGTGGAGAAATATTTGTAGTAGCGGGGAAATCTCTCCTGAATGGCGCGGCCCAGCAACGCCTGGTCGCGGGCGCTGGTAACCTGATCGTCGTCGGGCAAGCCGGATGCATTCTTGTAAACGGTGCGGCTCATTCCAAGCGATTGCGCCTTCCAAGTCATCAGCTTGGCAAACTCGTCCTCGTCGCCGGCAATGGCCTCCGCCACCACGGCGGCAGCATCATTTGCCGAACGCGTCACCATCCCTTTGATCGCATCTTCGACCTTCAGGGTGGTGCCCGGCTTGAGACCGAGCTTGGTCGGACTCTGGCCAGCGGCGTCTGCTGAAACCTTGAGGTCGCTGTCGAGCTTGAGCTTGCCCGCCTCCAGCTGCTCGAACAGCAGATAGAGCGTCATGATCTTGGTCAGCGAGGCCGGATGCCGCAGCGCATCAGGATTGGTCGAATGCAGCACGGTTCCGGAATTGGCATCCATGACAATGTCGGCATAGGGGGCTGCCTGGGTCGGGCTGGTCGTGAGCCAAACAGCCGCAACAGCAAAAAACCCCAAGCGAAGCCCGTGCCGGGCTCCGGTCCCGATCCGCAGCATGATTTCCCCCGTCCTCGTTCCCCTTGGTGCTCCCCCGAGAGCACCGACACCCCCGTCGTGCCGAGGTGTACCGATTGGAGGAGGCAAAAAAGGCGGTTTTCTGAAGTTTTTCCGACCTTTTTGGTGCCTGTCCCCATGGCAATTCGGCAGATTGGCCCGATTTTCCTCATTTCGAATTGCAAAACGGTAAACCGGAGGCAATGCTGCACTGCAAAATAGTTCTTGTTTTTTTTGTGCAGTGCAATATATTCTAGGCGTGGCCATTGGGGCCGCAAATGCCACCATCAGCAGGTGAGAACGCAAATAGAGGTTGAAATGGTCAGGAATATCGACGAAGCGCAACAGCTAGGAAAGGACAATATGGATGCGACGCTGAAATCATTCGGCGTGCTGTCGAAAAGTCTGCAGACGATCGCAGTCGAGCTTGCGGACTACTCCAAGCGGGTGTTCGAGCAGGGTACCGCCGCGAGCGAGAAGCTTCTGGGTGCTAAGTCGCTCGACAAGGCTTTCGAGGTGCAAAGCGACTATCTCAAGAGCTCGTATGAAGGCTTTGTGGCCCAGGCGACGAAGTTCGGCGAGCTCTATGCCGATCTCGCCAAGGAGGCTTACAAGCCGTTCGAAGGCCAATTCGGCAGGATCTCGGCAGCGAAGTAACTTGTGCAGCAGCTGCGCTGCGACGAAAAGCCCGGCTTACAAGCCGGGCTTAGCTTTTGGTGATCTTCATTTCAGCGCCAGAGTTCGGTGACGGTTAAGATTGCATTTGCGTAACGACCGGGCACTGCGCTCACCGCACGGCCCGCCTTGGTCGAGCATGACGCCGATGGTACGGCTGACGCCAATGAGGGTGTCGGTTGAGCCCGCGCCATGACTAGCAGACGCCATGTCGGCGAGGTCTGCGCGGCAGTATGCCGCGAATTGTCCGCAATTAAATTGCGATCCTTGGGCTTGTGGCGGGGGTCTTTGGGAGTGGGTCTGGCGCAGGAGCCCCCCTAGCATTAACTGTATTTTCCGGGGCAAATCGGCCGAGAGAGCAGCGCTGGAGCGAGCGTCGCTCGCCCTCTATGATCGCCGCGGTGGACCTCCTCCGAAATTACCTACATTGCCACGTCCAGTCCGTAAAAATGCCATGAGCGGAAGACCAACTGAAGAGAGTGCCAGCACGGGAGCCCAGCCGCCAATGCCGCGCTCGGGCGCTGACGACAACAACAAGCGCCGTGGCTCAGGAGGGCCCGGGACTGCCGTCATCACCAAGACCAAGCCGCAAACCAAGCGTCCGAGTCTCTATCGCGTGCTGCTTTTAAACGATGACTACACGCCGATGGAGTTTGTGGTGCATGTGCTAGAGCGGTTTTTCAACAAGGATCATGAGAGTGCGCAGAGAATCATGATGCATGTCCACCAGCATGGAATTGGCGAATGCGGCGTGTTCACCTATGAAGTTGCGGAGACCAAGGTGACGCAGGTCATGGACTTCGCCCGCAAACACCAGCATCCTCTGCAATGTGTGATGGAAAAAAAGTGAAGGTCACAGAACAGGGATACGCCGAAACCAGTTAATTACGACGGAGCCGATATGCCCACCTTTTCGCGCAACCTTGAGCAATCCCTGCACCGCGCTCTGGCCTTGGCCAACGAGCGCCACCACGAATATGCCACGCTCGAGCATCTTCTGCTGGCATTGCTCGATGACCAGGACGCTGCCGCAGTCATGCGGGCGTGCAACGTCGATCTCGACAAGCTGCGCCGCAGTCTCACTGCTTATCTTGAAAGCGAGCTCGAGAATCTCGTGAGCGACGGCAGCGAGGATTCCAAGCCCACCGCCGGGTTCCAACGCGTCATCCAGCGCGCCGTGATTCACGTGCAGTCATCCGGACGCGAGGAGGTCACCGGCGCAAATGTGCTGGTTGCAATTTTTGCCGAGCGCGAGAGCCATGCCGCCTATTTCCTGCAGGAGCAGGACATGACGCGCTACGATGCCGTCAATTACATCAGTCACGGCATTGCCAAGCGTCCGGGCATGTCCGAGGCACGGCCGGTGCGCGGCACTGACGAGGACACCGATACCAAGACGGGTGACGACGCCAAAAAGAAAGGGGACGCCCTCGAAGCCTATTGCATAAATCTCAACAAGAAGGCGCGTGAAGGCAAAATCGATCCGCTGATCGGCCGGGACGCGGAGATCAGTCGCACCATTCAAGTCCTGTGCAGGCGGCAGAAGAACAACCCGTTGTTTGTCGGAGACGCGGGGGTGGGAAAGACGGCAATTGCCGAGGGTTTGGCGCGCCGCATCGTACACGGCCAGGTTCCGGACGTGCTCAAGAATGCGACCGTATTCTGTCTGGATATGGGTACGCTGCTGGCGGGAACGCGCTATCGCGGCGACTTCGAGGAGAGACTAAAGCAGGTCATCAAGGAGCTCGAAGCCTATCCCGGCGCGATCATGTTTATCGACGAGATCCACACCGTGATCGGCGCGGGCGCCACCTCGGGCGGAGCGATGGACGCTTCCAACCTGCTCAAGCCTGCGCTCGCGTCGGGAACGCTGCGTTGCATCGGCTCGACCACTTACAAGGAATACCGCCAGTATTTCGAAAAGGACCGCGCGCTGGTGCGCCGGTTCCAGAAGATCGATGTCAATGAGCCCACCGTTCCTGACGCGATCGAGATTCTCAAGGGGCTCAAACCGTATTTCGAGGATTACCACAAGCTCAAATATACGAGCGAGGCGATCAAGGCCGCGGTGGAGCTATCTGCCCGCTACATCCATGATCGCAAGCTTCCGGACAAGGCTATCGACGTCATAGACGAATCGGGCGCAGCCCAAATGCTGTTGCCGGAAAGCCGCCGCAAAAAGACGATCGGAATAAAGGAGATCGAAACGACCATCGCGACGATGGCTCGTATTCCGCCCAAAACCGTGTCGAAGGATGACGCGGTGGTGCTCCAGCACCTCGATCAGACGCTGAGGCAGGTGGTTTATGGTCAGGACAAAGCCATTACTGCGCTGTCCGCTTCCATAAAGCTTGCCCGCGCGGGCTTGCGCGAGCCGGAGAAGCCGATCGGCTGCTATTTGTTTTCAGGTCCAACCGGCGTCGGCAAGACTGAGGTGGCCAAGCAGCTCGCGACGGCCTTGGGCGTGGAGATGATCCGTTTCGACATGTCCGAGTACATGGAACGCCACACCGTTTCGCGGTTGATCGGCGCGCCTCCGGGGTACGTCGGTTTCGATCAGGGTGGACTGCTCACCGACGGCGTCGATCAGCACCCTCATTGCGTTCTCCTTCTCGACGAAATCGAGAAGGCGCACCCCGATCTCTTCAACGTGCTTCTCCAGATCATGGATCATGGAAAGCTTACCGACCACAACGGCAAGCAGGTCGACTTCCGCAATGTCATCCTCATCATGACCACCAATGCGGGAGCGGCCGATCTCGCGCGCCAGGCTTATGGTTTCACCCAAATCAAGCGGGAAGGCGACGACCTGGAGGCAATCAACCGGCTGTTTGCACCCGAATTTCGCAACCGCCTTGACGCCATCATTACGTTTGCTCACCTCAACGCGGAAATCATCGCCAAGGTGGTGCAGAAATTCGTGATGCAGCTTGAGGCCCAACTTGGCGATCGCGACGTCACCATCGAGCTCTCGGAGACCGCGAGCAAGTGGCTGATCGAGCATGGCTACGACGAGCAGATGGGAGCGCGTCCGATGGCGAGGCTCATTCAGGAGACCATCAAGAAGCCGCTCGCCGATGAAGTCTTGTTCGGGAAGCTCAAAGCCGGCGGTCACGTCAAAGTTGTTGTGGCCAAAGACGACGAATCGGGTTTGGACAGGCTGAACTTTGAATATGTCGACGGGCCGGTGACCCCCAAGCCGGAAAAGATTCCCGAGGCGACAGGAGCAAAACCAAAGCGGCGCGGCCCGCGGCGAAAGTCCTCGCGCGGCGGGGAGAACGGTCCGCCTTCGCCCCGTGGGTCGGTTCCAAAGGTGCCGCTCGTCAAGGTGTGACGGCAACGCACGCGTTGCCGACTTCAGTTCGACCCGTTGCCGGAATCTTTTCCCGCCGTAGTCGCCAAAGGAGTCTCGCCGCCAAGCCTGCCAGCGGCAGGAACGAGAGCGGAATTGCTGCAATGCCGAGCGCCACCGTCAGGACAGGCAGCGCCCAGACCGCAAGTATCAGGCCATAGTCCAAGGGTGTGTTGCCGTCGCGATCCATGAGCTTGGTGATCACGGGGCCAAATACGACCATGTCGTAGTTGAACGCATAGGGCGTGACCAGGAAAGCCGCGGTCAGCAGCAGCGCGTTCGATAAATCGGCGTCCCGACGGTGCCAGAACGTCCACATCACTGCGCCAATCGCCGCGAGCGAAACCCCAATCTGCAGTCCGGATGCAGCCGGCAGCGGCAATCCGGCAACGCGCGCGTTCATGAATGCGGTCGGCATGTGGGTCATGAAATTCTCGAACGCGCGCAAGAACACGCGGCTCTGCACCGGCATCGCATCGTTGATGTATGCGGTCCATACGTCGACGCCAAAAACAAACGAGGCAGCTGTCACCAGCAACAGAACGGTCGTCGCAGCAGCGAGAACCGTGCGCCAGCGCCCGGTCAAAGCCAGCATGAGCGGAAGCAGAATGCCGAGCTGCGGCTTGATGCTCAGCATGCCGAAAAGCACCCCGGCCAGAATTGGGCGCCGGTCGAGCACCATCAGGCCTCCGGCGAGCAACGCGGCGACAAAAAAGCCGTTCTGGCCACACCAGATGTTTACGATGACTGCCGGGGCGACTGCGAGCAGGACGAGATGATCGAGCCGCCGCTCGCCGCCACTGGCAACCGCGAGATACACCGCCAAGCCAAACGCGCAGTAAAGAATGTAGGCCGCCATGTAGGGCATAAGCGCGAGCGGCCAGGTAAACAGCAGGAAATGCGGCGGATATGACCAGATGTGGAGGGGATAGCTGGCTCCGAACCTCTCCGCGAGCAGGCGATTGTAGGCATCGGCCGCAAAATACGTCTGCGGTGCCCGGTGAGAGCGAGTTGGGCTCCCACCCAGGTATTCGCGAAGTCGCGGCCGACGAGATATCCGACCGGATCATACGGCAGCGGCGAATGGAGAAGATATCCGATCTCCAAACCGGCAACCATAACCCCGATCGCGAATGCGAGCTTGAAGAACGTATGTCTTGCGTCAGCGGCTGCTGGCGTTAGCCCTAGTGAAATAGACATTTTCCGATTGGCGAAATTTATGGGTCCGCCGTGGCAAGCAAGGCATCAAGCCACATTGCGGATAGAGCATTGCCATCTGCTTAACCGTAATCGAACTCAGCCGGGCGGCCGATAAAGCCCGATTTAACAATTCCCTGCGATTGAAATGACCGGGGAGGCGCCCGCTTGGGACCGCCGAGGTCGCTTGCTGTCTAGTCGACGGACAAACCAATATGATTTTCCAAAAGCTTGCAGACGGCAGCCGCGAAGAGCCTCTGCGCCACTCGCCGTCCCGCCACCACGGGCTGCGACCTGTTGCGACGCGTATCCCGCGCCTGCTGCGGTTTTTTGCGGTTGGCGCCCTCGGCCTCGCTGCGGATCTCGCGCTTTTTACGCTTCTCCTCAGCGAGGGCCTTCACCCGCTAGTTGCGGGTTTGCTGGCACTCGCTGGCGCAACGGTCCTGACCTGGCGCCTCAACCGCGCCTTCACCTTCGATCGCAGCGCCCGCGCGCAGCATGAGGAAGCACTGCGTTACGCCGCCGTCACAGTGGTGGCGCAGAGCGCGAGCTACGGTGTATTCGCAGTTCTCGTTTCCGCCGTATGTGCCGTCCTGCCGCAGGCAGCGGTCGTGATCGGCGCGGCCGCAGGCGCGCTTGTCTCATACAACGGGCATCGTCTTTTTGCATTCGCGCCGCTCGCGGACTGCCCGCGTGCGCGCAATTCCGTGATTGTTCGGGTCGGTGCCTTCTTTCATGCCAGCCCACGTTGAGGTCTTCATCATCGGAGCCGGGCCGGCTGGCCTCACCGCCGCCTATTGTCTGACCAAGCAGACATCTTCGGTTGCGGTGATCGAGAAAGATCCCGACTATGTCGGCGGCATCAGCCGCACGGTACGCCACAAGGATTTCTTGTTCGACGTGGGTGGTCATCGCTTCTTCTCGAAAGCAAAGGAGATCGTCGAGCTTTGGCACGAAATCCTGCCGGACGATTTCATCGACCGTCCGCGCCTGTCCCGCATCTACTATCGAGGAAAGTTCTATTCATATCCGCTCAATGCCTTCGAGGCCCTGATCAATCTCGGGATGGGCAGGAGCGCAGCCTGTATGCTGTCGTATGCATGGGCCAAGGCATTTCCGATCGAGGATCCGCGCTCGTTTCACGACTGGGTGCGCAATCAGTTCGGAGAACGGCTGTTCTCGATATTTTTCAAGACCTACACCGAGAAAGTGTGGGGGCTATCGTGTGATGAGATATCAGCGGATTGGGCAGCTCAGCGTATCAAAGGGCTTGATCTTGGCGTGGCAGTCGCCAATGCATTGCGGCGGGCGCTGAACGTTCGAACGGCAGCCCGCAAGCCTGCGGCTTCGATCGTCAAGACGCTGATCGAGAGTTTCGAATACCCGCGCAAAGGTCCGGGCATGATGTGGGAGGCGGCCGCGCGCAAGATTCGCCAGCGCGGCGGGAACATCCTGATGGGCCGTGAACTGGCCTCGCTCGCGTATGATCCGCACCGTAAGATCTGGTGTGTGGAGGTATCCACGATCGAAGGCGCGCACGAGAGCTTTACTGCGAACCATATCATCAGCTCGGCGCCAATTTCCGAATTGATGCAAAAAATCACGCCGCGGCCAATCTCATATTTGCACGCGCGGGAGCTCAGATATCGGGACTTCATGACTGTCGCGCTGATGGTCGATAAGCCCGCTCTGTTTGCGGACAACTGGATTTACATTCATGATCCAGCGGTCAAGGTCGGCCGGGTGCAAAATTTCAGCTCGTGGTCGCCCGAAATGGTTCCACCCGGCAAGAGTTGCCTTGGAATGGAATACTTCTGCTTCGAAGGCGATGCATTGTGGAATTCCAGCGATCGGGAGCTGATCGCGCTTGCCAAATCAGAGATCGGCCGCATCGGATTGATCCGGCCCGAGGATGTCGTCGATGCCTGCGTGGTCCGCCAGCCCAAGGCTTATCCCGTCTATGATGACAGCTACCGTCAGAATGTCGCGACGATCCGGCTCGATCTCGAGGGCAGCTATCCGACCCTTCACCTCGTTGGCCGCAATGGCATGCACAAATACAACAACCAGGACCATGCCATGATGACGGCCATGCTCGCGGCGCGCAACATTCTGGCGGGTCAACGCGTCTACAATCTCTGGGACGTCAATGAAGACGCGGAGTACCACGAGGCCGGCGTGTCGGGTGTTCAGCAAGCGTTGAGAAGCGAGCGCCTGGTCCCGCAAAAGATCAGGCAGGCGGCGGGCGCACGGTGACGCCGTATCGCCTGAGCCGTCCGGTCGAGTTGATCTGTTTTGCGCTTTGTGTAGCGCAGCTCGCCTATCTTGCAGCAACTTTCGTTCAGGGCAGCTGGATCGTCGATCCGAATGGGCAATTGATTGCAACGGACTTCGTGAATGTCTGGGCGAGCGGCCGCGAGGCGATCGATGGAGCTGCCGGTGCGGTCTACGACGCGGTTGCTCACAAGCAGGCGGAGGCGGCAGCTGTTGGTCATCCGTTTGAAGGCGAATATGCCTGGATTTATCCGCCCACATTCCTGTTTGTGGCGGCTTTGCTCGCGTGTCTTCCCTTCCTGTGGGCTTATGTCTCCTGGATTGTTCTGACGTTCGCTGCCTATGTCCTTGCGATACGCGCCATCATCGGCGATCGGGCAGGGCTTTTGTTCGCTTGTGCCTATCCGGGAATCCTCGCGAACCTGGTGGTCGGGCAGAACGGGTTCGTGAGCGCTGGCTTGATCGGCGCCGCGCTCTTGTCCTTGCAATCGAGGCCGGTGCTCGCCGGCTCTCTCATCGGGCTCGTCTCGTTCAAGCCGCATCTCGGGATTCTGTTTCCCCTTGTGCTGCTTGCGGGGGGGCATTGGCGAGCTATCGCGGCGGCAACCGCCATGACGGGATTGTTGGTCGCTGCATCGGCGGCGGTATTCGGCGTCGAAACCTGGCAGGCATTCTTGCACTCTGTTCCCGAGGCATCACAGGCCGCTTTGAGCGAGGGGCGTGCGGACCTGGCAAAGGTGCAAAGCATCTTCGCTGTGACGCGTATCCTTGGCGGCAGCATCGCGCTCGCCTGGACAATTCAATTCCTCTTCGCCGCTATGGTGGCTGCTATCCTCCTGGCAATGTGGCGAAGCAGGATCTCCTTTCATATGAAGGCTGCGGCATTCGTAACCGCGACCCTTCTGGTGACACCCTACCTGTTCCTCTATGATCTGGTCGTTCTCTCCGTGGCAATGGCGTTTTTGCTTCATGCCGCTCAAGCCGAAGGACAGCTGCGCGGTGAAATGGCGGGGATCGGCTGTGCCAGCCTGTTAATCCTGATCTTTCCGCTGGTTAAAGCGCCAGTCGGGTTCGCTGCAACGGTTCTCGTCGCACTCCTCGTCTTGCGGCGCGCATGGCGGGAGCTCAGCCTGCAAGTGCGGCCGAGAGCTTTCGTGCCTGTTCCGCAAGCACCTCGGGCGCTTCTTTGAAACTGGCGGGCGGTTTCATCGCCACGCCTTCTCGTCGCGGAATGACGTGCACGTGGAGGTGTAAGACGACCTGCCCGCCCGCACTTTCATTGAACTGCTGAATGGTAATCCCATCCGCGCCAAAAACCCGGATGCTCGCCTTGGCTATTTTTTGCGCCACCTGCATGACGTGGCCGAGGTCGTCGGGAGCAATATCCAAAATATTGCGCGCTGGGGTCTTCGGTAGAACCAGCGTATGGCCGGGCGCGCGCGGCATGATGTCAAGAAAAGCGAGACACCTGTCGTCTTCGAAGACCTTGTGGCATGGCAATTCGCCGCGCAGGATCCTGGCGAATAGGTTATTGTGATCGTAGCCGTGCATCATCTCCTCCCACTTGGGCCTATCGTTGTAACAAACCACCAGCGCATGGTGGGTTACGGCGCACGCCTAATCTAACCCCACCTACACGCTTGGCCCTATCGTTGTAACTGCGCTCTCTGATTTTTTGGTGCGACTGCAAGCATTACCCTTTTCGAAACGGTGTTGCGTCGGCGAGCTCCGCGCCTGCCGCGCTGATATAGGCGCGCTCGCGCGCGAGGAAATCATCGATTGCCCGCCGCAGAGCCGGATTGGCGATATAATGGGCAGAGTATGTCGTTGTCGGCAGATAGCCGCGGGAGATCTTGTGCTCGCCCTGCGCACCGGCCTCCACCCGATGCAGCCTTTTCTCAATGGCATATTGGATTGCCTGATAATAGCAGAGCTCAAAATGCAGGAAGGGATGGTGTTCAATCGCGCCCCAGTGACGGCCGAACAAGGTATCGGAACCGATAAAATTGATCGCGCCGGCTATCCACCTGCCGTTGCGCTTTGCCATGACCAGAAGGATGCGGTCTCGCATTCTTTCACCAACAAGCGAGTAGAACGAGCGAGTAAGATATGGCCTGCCCCACTTGCGCGAGCCCGTCTCCATGTAGAACTCGAAGAAGGCGTCCCAAACGCCTTCGGTAAGGTCCGAGCCGCTCAGCCAGTGGACGCTGATTCCGGCGGAAAGCGCATCATCGCGTTCACGCCTGATCGTTTTGCGCTTGCGCGAGGACAGCGCCGCAAGAAAGTCGTCGAAGCTGGAATAGCCCGAATTCTCCCAATGGAACTGCTGATGCGTGCGCTTGAGATAACCGCGTGAGCCGAGGAGCTCCCATTCGCAGTGCGTTGGAAATGTCACATGCACGGAAGAGGCGTCGCTTCGCCGGCAAATATCGGTCAGGGCATCCGCAAGCGCAGCGCGCACGCCTTGCGAATTTATTCCAGGCCGCGCCAGCAGCCGGCGTCCGGTCGCCGGCGTGAACGGAACTGAGACCTGGAGCTTCGGATAGTAGCTTCCGCCCGCGCGTTCAAACGCGTCGGCCCAGCCGTGATCGAAGACATATTCGCCGCGCGAGTGTGACTTCACGTAGCAGGGGACCGCGCCGAGCAAGCTGCCCTTGTCATCGGTTGCGAGGAGATGCATGGGCTGCCAGCCCGTACGCGCTCGCACGGACCCCGATAGCTCAAGCGCCGAAAGGAAATCATGGGAGATGAACGGATTGTATCCGCGTCCCAGCTTCAACTCGTTTTCCCTCGGGGGGAGCAAGTTGGAATCGCCGCCCACGCGTTCCGCGCAAAGACCAGGAGGAGGATTGGCGCACGCATCCCAGGCCTCGGCGGTAATATCGCCGATGGAATTCGCTGCCCGCAATGCAAGTTCGATCGCAGACATGTCGCAGCCTCGTCGATGCCCTATGGCTGAAAACCCTCGAAGATGATCTGGTCCGCGTAGCGCCTGGCTTTCTCGCGTTGTAGCGGGTTGCGCACCGTCCAGGCGAGGACCGGGCATTTGAAAACATTTCGAGCAATCGCAGGCATTATGGCAGGAAGGTCATTGACCGCATAGGCGAGGAATTGCGGGCGCATGCGCCAGAGGTGCTCGCAATAGGCCGCTCCACGGCGCACTGCACCGAAAAACCCATGTTGCCGATAGCGCTGATCTGTACGCTCGGCAACGATGCCCCGGACGATCCCAGGCACGAGCTCGCATAGCATTGCCATCTGCGCCGGATCGAACGACATCACCGCCGCGTGTCCCCGATAGGTTGAGAGCACGTCTGCGGTGCGCCGGACAAGCCGCCGATCCCCATCGTAATGGCTCTTGAGCTCGATGATGAGTGGCGTGCGGCCCACGGTGAGATCGCACAAGTCGCCGAATGTGATCATGCGATCAGTGCCGGCTTTAAAGGGTGTGCGTTTAAGTTCTGCGGCTGTTACGGCATCGAGCCGTGCGCTGCCTTCCGCCAGGCGGCCGAGAGCCTCGTCATGGTGGACCATTGCCTCGCCGTCGGCGGAAATCTGCAGATCACATTCGATGGCGTAGCGTCCAGCGATGGCGGCGGCAAAGGCGGAGGCGGTGTTTTCAATGATGTTGCTGCCGTCATGCAGACCGCGATGTGCCACCGGCCGGGCGGTCAGCCATTTCATTCGCGGCCCTGCGTCATGCGATCTCGAAAATGCCATCAACCTCGACAGCTGCGTCGCCGGGCAGCACCGCGACGCCCACGGTCGTGCGCGCGTGGCGTCCTTTATCGCCGAACACAGCGACCATCAGATCGGATGCCCCGTTCATGACCTTCGGCCCCTCCAGAAAGGCGGGGTCCGAATTGATGAAGCCGCCCAGACGAACAACGCGGGTCACCCGGTCAAGATCGCCGACCGCGGCTTTGACCTGGGCCAGCACGTTGATCGCGCAGGCGCGCGCCGCTTTCTGGCCATCGTCCGGGGAAACTCCGGCCCCAAGCTTACCTTTCGCAACGGGCTTGCCGTTTGCATCAAGACAGACCTGTCCCGAAACGAACAGCAAGGCGCCGACACGAACGAAGGGAATATAGTTGGCGACCGGAGTTGCCGGGGTGGGAAGGGAAATTCCAAGCTCCGAAAGCTTTCGTTCAACGGTTCCGGCCATAGTCCTTTCCTCTCGATGTAACGTCCGTCCGCGATTGATGGAAAAGTCGGCGGGGCGCCGACCGCTTCGTTCTTCACCATTGGATGATCGCATGCAAGAGCTCGTGGTCGGTTGCAGGGAGCAAGTGGCACCCCTATGTTGCGCCGCACGGGCGGCGAGGAGGCCCTCTGCCATGAAGATTTTCGGCAAAGCTGCTCTCGCGAGCGCGGCCAGCGCAGCCATGCTTTCCTGGGTGGGGCTGGGCTGCGGGCCCGCGGCCGGGATGGAGTTTGCATCCCACCGTGCCATCTACGAGCTCAAGCTTGCCCAGACGCGCGGAAATTCCTCCGCGATGTCGGCACGGGGCAGAATTCTTTACGATTTCTCGGGCAGCTCGTGTGAAGGCTATGCGCTCCAATTCCGGCAGGTCTCGGAACTCGATAACGGTGAAGGCAAATCGACACTCAGCGACCTGCGCTCCACCAGCTGGGAGGAGGGGACGGCAAGGAAGTTCGTTTTCAAATCGCAGAACTATCTCAACGAGGCGCTGATCGATACAGTGGACGGGCAAGCCGAACGGGAGACGAATCAACTTAAGGTCACCCTTGCCAAGCCAGTGGACAAGAAGTTCGATCTTGAAAGCGCAATCGTCTTTCCGACCGAGCACATGCGCCAAATCATCGATGCCGCGCGCGAGGAAAAGAGCCTGCTCGAACTGCCGGTCTACGACGGCTCGGACAAAGGCGAGAAGGTGTACAATACGCTGACCGTGATCGGCCGCGGGATTGCCGCGGAGGAGCACCCACCCTCGGATGCGGCGGCCGGCCAGCCGTCGCTCGCGGGACTGCGCCGCTGGCCCGTGACGGTGAGTTATTTCGACAGAGCGGGGAGTAAATCAGATCAACCCCCGGTCTATGCAATCACGTTTGAGCTCTATGAAAACGGAATATCGCGGGCGCTGATGCTCGATTACAACGATTTTGCCATCAGTGGGGAGCTCACGTCCCTTGCGATCAGGGATACGAAGCCGTGCCGGTGAGGCGCTCGGTCGAGTTCATGTTCGTGCTCTACCGGTCCTTCTGTAATTAAAGCCAGCAAAAGCTTCTTTTCATTGTCAATGAGCTCATCCGTCTTCTTGCCCGAAGGCGAGACCCTTGATGATCGCCCCTTTCCCGAATTTTTCGCGCAAGCGGTCAATCGCCTGCTCGGTTTCCGCCGCGCGCCGATCGATCAGGTCGGCGAAATCGGATCCATCGGCGGGAGAAAGAGCCGAAACTCCGACACCGAGAAGACGAAACATGGTTCCATCGACTTCGGCGACCAGCAGTTTTCGGGCGGTATCAAAAATCCGCGTCGCCAGCTGAGTCGGGTGTGCGAGTGACTGCGCGCGCGTGCGGATGCGAAAGTCAGCGGTCTTGAGCTTGAGCGCGACGGTCGCGCCGGCAAGAGCCTTGTGTTTGAGGCGCGCGGACACTTTTTCGCATAGCTGCCAAAGACAAAGCTCCAGCGCTCGAAAGTCAGCTTTATCGCGATCGAAGGTGGTTTCGGCCGAAATGCTCTTCGCTTCGCGCTCGGGCATGACCGGACGATCATCCATGCCTTGAGCCAGTTTCGCAAGGCGCGCTCCTTCGGCTCCGTAGCGGCGCAACAGCTCGCGCTCGCCGGCGCGCTGAAGATCGCCAATGGTGCGCAGCCCATCGCGCGCAAGCCGCTGCTGGGCCATTTTGCCGACACCGAAGATCAAGGTCACCGGCTGCGATGCCAGAAAACCGCCGGCCTCGCCACTGCCAAGCACTGCAAAACCGCGCGGCTTGTCCAGATCGGATGCGATCTTTGCAAGGAACTTGTTGCAGGAGAGCCCGATCGAGACTGTGATGCCGACACGCTTCTCGACCTCGACAGCAAAGGCAGCGAGCGCTTTGGCAGGGCTCGTTGCATGCAGGCGAGCAGTCCCGGCGAGGTCTATGAAAGCCTCATCGATCGAGACCGGCTCGACCAGCGGCGTGAGCTTCGACATGAGGGCGCGCACTTCGCGTCCCACGCGCGCATATTTTGCCATATCGGGGCGCACGACCGCGGCATGCGGGCACAGCCGTCGCGCCTCGAACATGGGCATGGCCGATTTCACGCCGAATGTGCGAGCCACATAACAGGCCGTGAGCACCACGCCGCGCTCGCGCCCGCCGACAATGACGGGCTTGTCGGCGAGCGAAGGATCATCGCGTTTTTCGATTGTCGCATAGAAGGCGTCGCAATCGACGTGCGCGATGGTCAAAGAGTCGAGCTCGGCATGCCGCAACAAGCGCGGTGAGCCGCAGGCCATGCAGCGGCCAGCACCGTCCCGCACATCACGGCGGCAATCGCGGCAGAAGCCCGACATATCCTGTGCCTTGGCCCGTGTACCCGCTCCGATGTGGGCTGGTTACGGCGTATCGCGCTCCCTGGAGTCTTCCATCAGAATATCACGCGCCGCGACAGTTTCATTCGGATCAACTCCCTTTTCGTGCGAGAAAGCGAGCAGCAAGGGCTCGTCGCTGATCACGTAATCAAGCACGCCGGCGAAAAAGCGAGGCTCCTGCGCCGCGGTCCGAATAGTATCGATAGTAAGGCCGGTCATATCGAAAAATCGCGCAATTCTCGCCGGGTCGCCGGCGAGAAATTCGAATGCGGCAACCGCCAGCTCATCAGCGCGTGCGCGCTTGGCGGGCTCGCGCTTTACTGCTCGGCCATGCCGACCCATGTGCTTTCTCTCGGGGTAAATGCCCGTGCCAGAATCGCGCAGCTGCTCAGTCTATTCGAAGCCACCACGGCTGAGCCATCCGATCGGCGCAGCGCAGGTGGGGAAAACCAGGTCAAGCGCTCGACGCGATGCCACGTTGTCGGATAGGGATGGAATCAACCCATGGGGGCTCACGGAGGCAGTCATGCGCAGGGGTCATTTTTCCGTCGCCGGAATCAGCATCATTCTCGCATTAGGGCTTGCCGCTTGGGAAATATATTTTTTCTGGTATGCGGGGTCACTCAAAAGCATGGAAGGCAGGCTCGGCTGGTTCACGCCCGCTCGTCTCGGGTTCAACATGGCCTGGCTGGCAGCGATTTATTTAACCTTTCAGCTCATCTCGATACCCTTCAGCTTGCCGTCGAGCGCCAACCGCTTTCTTGGTGTTGTCGATGGAATGGCTTCGCTGGTCCCGCTTGCAATCGTTTTGATCGTGGTATTCGGAAAACCGCAATTGGTGGAGACCCCGCAGCGTTGGGAAGCTGCCGCCCTTCTTATCTTCGTCACAGCGGTTGATCTGTTCGGTGGATATACGTTCAACATCGCGCTGAGCCGGCGGGTGATGGATGTGGCGCCCGCGCAGCCATGAAAGTGCGGCCGAATCGCAACACTGCCGCATTTCATGAGCGGCACGCCGCAATGTAGGACAGTGCGCTCAACGCAATCTGCGCGTGCCGTCGACTGTGGAGGGCAAACCGCTGAGATTACGGCTCTTTTGGCTTGTGTCTCGGCCTGATTCTGCTCGTGACTATCGGGTTGTATTTGCGTTTCCGTAACATATGCGCTCTAGCTTTGCGAACAGTTTGCAGCGCGGATGAGGGTAGCGAAGCGGTTATCCGTCTGCGCTAATAAGGTCCCGAGCAATTCGAGCAGAGCTGGCGAAGCTGGCTTTGCACCTGCAGGCTACCGGACGAGGAATAAAGCTCTCATCGGGCTCTGCCGCCGACGGGAGACGGTCGGAAGGACGGGGGATGTCGAAGACCGTAATGATCGTCGAGGATAATGAGCTCAACATGAAGCTCTTCCACGACCTCCTGGAGGCTCACGGCTATCATACCGTCGGGACCCGTAACGGGATCGAAGCGCTTGATCTCGCGCGCCGGTCGCATCCCGACTTGATCCTGATGGACATCCAGCTCCCCGAAGTATCAGGGCTCGAAGTGACAAAGTGGCTCAAGGAAGATGCCGAGCTCAAGGCCATTCCGGTGGTCGCCGTCACCGCTTTTGCCATGAAAGGGGATGAAGAGCGCATTCGAGAAGGCGGTTGCGAGGCGTATTTGTCAAAGCCGATTTCGATAGGAAAGTTCATTGAGACGATTCGCCACTTTCTTGGCCCGGCGTGAGGAGACGAGCCGATGACTGCTCGCGTTCTCGTCGTCGATGACGTGCCGGCCAACGTCAAGCTCCTTCAGGCCCGCCTCTCGGCGGAATATTTCGACGTCATTACCGCAATGAGCGGCGACGAGGCGCTCGCAATTTGCGAGCGCGCCAAATGCGATATCGTGTTACTGGATGTGATGATGCCCGACATGGATGGCTTCGAGGTCTGCCGGCGGTTCAAGGCCGGACCGACCACTCATCACATCCCGGTGGTCATGGTCACGGCGCTTGACCAGCCTTCGGATCGCGTCAAAGGGCTGCAAGCCGGGGCCGACGATTTCCTCACCAAGCCGGTTTCCGAGATTGCCCTGATCGCGCGCGTTCGCTCGCTTGCTCGCCTCAAAGTGATGACAGATGAGCTACGGATGCGTGCGCTCGCTTCTCACGATATCGGCGTCACGGGTGGCGAGCGTGAAGCACTGACGGATGCCGGCCGTAACGGGCATATCCTGCTCGTCGACGATCGGCCGCTTTCATATGAGCATATGGCAGCCATTCTCGCGGGCGAGCATTCGGTCGACATTGAAGCCGATCCAAACGCTGCCTTGTTCCGAGCCGCTGATGGCAATTACGATCTCCTGATCGTCTCGCTTGCGCTTGCCGACTTTGACGGCTTGCGCCTGTGTAGCCAGGTCCGTTCGCTGGCACGCACCCGTAACACTCCCATTCTTGCGATCGCCGATCCGGACGAAAACGCCCGGCTCGTGCGTGGCCTCGAGATCGGCGTGAACGATTATCTTTTTCGTCCCGTTGACAAGAATGAAATCCTCGCACGCGTGCGTACCCAAATCCGCAAGAAGCGATATACCGAGCGGCTGCGCGACAGCGTGCAAATATCGATCGAACTGGCGATCACCGACGCGTTGACCGGGCTGCATAATCGCCGGTACATGGAAACGCACATGTCAGGGCTGGTCGAGCAGGCGCGCTCGCGTGGCGAGCCGCTCGCCGTGCTCGTCCTCGATATCGATCTTTTCAAGTTGATCAACGATACGCATGGGCATGATGCTGGCGACGAAGTCCTGCGGGAGTTCGCGCTGCGCGTGCGCAAAGCGATCCGCGGCATTGACTTGGCGTGCCGTTATGGCGGCGAGGAGTTTGTGATCGTCATGCCGGAAACCAATCTTGCCGCCGCCACGGCCGTTGCGGAGCGGCTGCGCCAGCGAATTGCAAGCGAGCCGTTCCCGATCCAGGAGGGAGCGCAGGGAATCGACGTCACCATTTCCATCGGAATAGCAACACTGGGCGGAAACGATGACGCCGCCGCTGTGATCAAACGCGCGGATCAAGCCCTCTATCGAGCCAAGCGCAACGGCCGCAACCGTGTTGTCCCGGACGCCGCGTGACGCAACTGTCAAGCCGCCGTCTTAAGGTTGACGAAATTCTCTGCGCAATCCACAGGGTAAATGATTGATTTCCCGCCCCGTTGCGCTATTTTGGTCCGGGCGCAGCGTGGTCTCGCTCGGCTCTGTGGCGATGCCGAGGCTTTTGCCGCGCCGCTATCCTCTTGATAACCCTGCGGAATGCTCAGGTCCGCCGCATCTCCTGGGTCCCGTGGGGTTCGGCCGGTCGTGGGGCGGTAAGAGTGGCCTCCTCATGACGCCGCTTCCGACCGGCCACCTCTCCTGAGGCTGCAAGCACGCGGCCTGTCTGAGCAGATGAGAAGGCGCCTGACTCAAGTCGGGCGCCTTCCTTCTATCAGGCCCAGGCGTTTATTTGATCTTTGCCTCGCGAAACTCGACGTGCTTCTTCGCGACCGGATCGTATTTCTTCTTGACCAGCTTGTCTGTCATGGTGCGCGAGTTCTTGCGGGTAACGTAATAGAATCCAGTATCCGCGCTCGAAACCAGTTTCACTTTGATGGTGGTGGCCTTGGCCATGGCGAACCTCATGAGGTGAACGCGCGGGCAACGTAGCCGCCGATGCGCCAAAGTCAAGAATGCATCACAACATCTCGCGCATGAACTGCTTGCGGGGCATCCGGTAGAACGGCACCGGCAGCTTATGCCCGAACCCAAGCGCGATGCGCGCATCGAGCTCTTCCAGCATGACACTGGTCACTGCGGGCAGGTGGAGCTGCTGTGCTTGCGCGAGCGGCATCCAGACAAGCTCGACCAACTCCGCGTCGGGTCCGGTCATACCCTCGATACGATGCGCAATCGCGCTCGCATCCATGGCGAAAAAGCGCGCGTCAAACCGTCGTGGGCGGCGGGGCGGAGTAATCGCGCGACCAATGAAATGCAGGAGGCCCAGGTCCGGCAGGATGCCGGCTTGTGCGAAAGCCGTCCAAGGACCACCCGGAACCCCGTTGATCTTGTTTGTGCGCACGCCGAGCAGAAGTCCCGTCTCCTCGAATGTCTCACGGATGGCTGCGAGAGCAAACGCCCGTGCCTTTGCCGAGCTTGGCCGTGCAAGACGTTTCATCAGCTGCGTCTCCACGTCATGATGAAGCGCCCGGGCAACGGGCATTTTTTTGTCGATGGGATCAACCCTGCCGCCCGGGAACACGAACATCCCCGGCATGAATTTGTGACCCGCGTGGCGTTTCCCCAGCAGCACCTTGGGGACACGTTCCGACCGGTCAACCAGAATGAGCGTGGCTGCGTCCTTTGGCCGAATGAGGTCCGCCGTCGCCTTGCCTTCCGCCGCCTCGAAGCGGTTCATGCGTTCCAGCGCCTCGAAATGGGTGCCAGTCATGATCTTCCGGCGCGCTTGCGCGGCTTGTGCGGGCGCGCCTGCGCGTGACTTGGGCGTTGGCGATGGCTGTGCTCACGACGCGCGGGCCTGCGGGCTTCCGCGAGAAGCTCGAAGCGCAAAGCGCCCGCAACGGGAGCCGCCTCGACCAGGCGGACCGTAACGCGGTCACCGAGCCGGTAGCTTTCGCCGCTGCGGTCGCCAATGAGCGCGTGGCGGTCTTCGTGGTAGCGAAAATATTCCGCGCCCACTGTGCGCGCGGGAATGAAGCCGTCGGCACCGGTATCGTCAAGCTTCACGAATAATCCCGCGCGGGTGGCGCCGGAAATGTGGCCCTCGAAGATCGCGCCGATGCGGTCGGCAAGAAAATGAGCGAGCAGACGGTCGAAAGTTTCGCGCTCGGCCTTCATCGCGCGGCGTTCGGCCGCCGAGATTTGCGCGCTGATCTCGACCAGCGCAGCCGTATCCTGCTCCGCCGGCAAGGCACCCTCGCCGAGCTTTAGCGCGCCGATGAGCCCGCGATGCACGATGAGGTCCGCATAGCGGCGAATGGGCGATGTGAAATGCGCGTAGCGGCGCAGGTTGAGACCAAAGTGTCCGTAGTTCTGCGCGGCGTACTCGGCCTGCGCCTGCGTGCGCAACACGACTTCATTGACCAATTTCTCGGTATCGCGGCCCTTCACGCGTTCGAGGATGCGGTTGAACTGGGCGGCCCGCAACGGCCCGCTCCTGGGGAGCGAGATGTCGAGGCTGCGCAGGAACTCCCGCAGCGCGTTCACGCGCTCCGGGTCAGGCTCGTCATGTACGCGATAAATGAGCGGAACGCGTGCGCGCTCAAGCGTCTCCGCCGCTGCCACATTCGCCAAAATCATGAACTCTTCAATCAGTCGATGCGAATCGAGGCGCTCGGGCGTGACGACGTGATCCACGGTGCTGTGCGCGCTGAGAACGATTTTGCGCTCTGGAAGATCGAGATCAAGCGGCGCACGCTCGTCGCGCGCGCGCTTCAAACATCGATAGGCGGCATAGAGGGGCTCGAGCACGGATGCCAGCAAGGGTCCAGTCGTCGCATCCGGCCAGCCGTCGATGCCGGCCTGGACTTGCGTGTAATTGAGCTTTGCCGCCGAGCGCATGAGCACGCGATGAAAAGCATGGGAGCGCTTGCGTCCGTCCGGACCGATGATCATGCGCACGGCCAAGGCGGCGCGGTCCTCTCCTGGCCGCAGCGAGCATAGATCGTTTGAGATCCGCTCAGGCAGCATCGGCACGACCTGATCGGGAAAGTAAACCGAGTTGCCGCGCACGAGAGCCTCGCGATCGAGCGCCGAGCCGGGGCGCACGTAATGCGCAACATCGGCGATGGCGACGCTGATGATGAATCCGCCGCGATTGTCGGGCGCCGTGTCGTGCGCCGCGTGCACGGCGTCGTCGTGGTCCTTGGCGTCGGCCGGATCAATGGTGACGAGGGGCAGATTGCGCCAATCCTCGCGTCCCGCGCGTCGAGCCGGCTTGGCGGTTTCGGCCTCGGCCAATGCCGGGGCGGGAAAGACGTGCGGAATCCCGTGCGCATGAATCGCAATGAGGCTGACGGCGCGTTCGGTTCCGAGCGAGCCGAGCCGTTCCTTGATGCGCGCGGTGGGCAGCCCGTAGCCGCGTCTTGGCTGTGTCACCTCGACTGCGACGAGATCGCCGTCCTGTGCCTCTGCGCCAGCTCCCGCGGGAATCAGAAATTCCTGGCCGAGTTGTTTCTTGTCGACCGGGATGACACGCCCGCCGCCCCCTGGAGTTGCGCGATAAATGCCGAGCAAGCGCTGTCTTGCGCGATCGATCAGCTTGATAACGCGTGCGCTGTGATGGCCATCGGCGGCGCCTTGGTCGACGCGCAGCAATGCGCGATCGCCCACGCCCGCCAGCTCGCTTGGCCGGGCGCGGCGCGTGGTCCGCACGTGAATTTTCGGGGCGGGTCCGTGCGCGGCCTCATCCCACTCGGTGGGCACGGCGATCAGGTCCCCGTCGGCATCGCGCGCGCAAACGTCCGCGAGCACGACATCGGGCAAGGTTCCGGAGCGATGGAGCTTTTTTCGCCTGCGCTCGACGCGGCCCTCCTCGGCAAGCTCGCGCAGCATGTGCCGCAGCGTTGCCCGGTCCGCGTTTTTCATGCCGAAGGCGCGGACGATCTCCCGCACACCCGCCTTGCCCCCTTGCTCGGCGATGAACGCGACGAGTTCGTCCTTGGATGGAGAAGCTGGCTTGGCGCGGGGATGCTTCATTTTGGAGCCCGTGGCTCCCGCATGGCAGGCAAGTCAGACGATTTTACCCACTCCACCGCTGGCCTTGGACTTGCGTGCGGGTTTCTTTTTGCTCGCTGTTGCCGGCTTGGCCTGCGCGGCAGGAGGTTGCCGCGGCTTGGCCTTGCGGGCGGTCCTGCGCGGCTGCGGGCTTAATCTAGCGGCTGATTTGGCCGGGCCGCCGCGTGCCGCCTTTGCCTCCAGGAGCCCGACCGCCTGTTCGAGCGTCACAGTCTCGGGCGTCATGTCCGAGGTAAGCGTCGCGTTGATCCCATTGTGGCTCACATAGGGTCCATAACGGCCCGTCCGCGCCACCACCGTACCGCCTTTGTCGGGATATTCGCCCAGGGAGCGCCCGGGGTCTGCGCCGAAGCGACGCTGGCGTGGACCTTTGGCGCGCTTCTCCTCGATGAGCGTGACCGCGCGGTTTAAACCGATGGTCAGGACATCGTCGCCCGCGGTGAGGGTGGCAAAAGTCTTGCCATGCTGGATATAGGGTCCGAAACGGCCAATGCCTGCAACGATTGGCTCCCCGTCGTCGGGGTGTTTTCCGACTTCGCGGGGCAGCGAGAGCAAGGCCAGCGCGCGATCAAGATCGACGTCCTCGGGTGACGTGCCCTTCGGCACACTCGCGCGTTTGGGTTTTTCTCCATCGGCCGCTTCACCGAGCTGGATATACGGCCCGAAACGGCCGGTACGCACCGTCACTTCGAGGCCGGTTGCGCGATCTTCGCCGAGCCTCTTCATTCCGCTATCGCCATTCGCACCATTGCCCGGTGCGAGCGCACGCGTATAGCGGCACTCCGGATAATTCGAGCAACCGATAAAGCCGCCGAACTTGCCGAGCTTGAGCGATAGCCGCCCCGTTTCGCAACTGGGGCATTTGCGTGGATCACTGCCGTCCTCGCGCGGCGGGAAGAGGTGCGGCGCCAGCATCTCATCGAGCGCGTCGATGACCTGCGCAACGCGCAGATCCTTGATGTCGCCCACGGCCGCCGTGAATTCGCGCCAGAAATCGCGCAAGAGGTCGCGCCAGGCAATCTCGTTATTGGAGATACGATCGAGCTGCTCCTCGAGGTCGGCGGTGAAATCGTATTCCACGTAACGAGCGAAAAAGCTTTCGAGAAAGGCCGTCAGAACGCGTCCCTTGTCGTCTGGGACGAGCCGCTTCTTTTCGATGCGCACGTAGCCGCGGTCCTTGAGGACCTGCAAAATTGACGCGTAGGTCGAGGGCCGGCCGATCCCAAGCTCCTCCATTCGCTTGACGAGAGAAGCCTCCGAATAGCGCGGCGGCGGCTCCGTGAAATGCTGGTTGGCGTCGATCTTTCGCTTGCTGAGCCTCTCACCAGCGCTCATCTCAGGAAGCCGGCGAGACTCCTCGTCTTCCGGCTCGTCGTCGCGTCCTTCCTGATAGAGTGTGAGAAATCCGTCGAACTTCACGACAGTGCCGGTTGCGCGTAGCTCGATGACGCGGCTGCCGGCGTGTGCCGAGATATCGGCCGTGGTGCGCTCGAGCTCCGCCGACTCCATCTGGCTTGCCATGGTGCGCAGCCAGATCAGTTCATAGAGCCTCGCCTGATCGTGATCGAGCAACCGCCTCACCGCAGCAGGCCTGCGGCCCACATCGGTGGGCCGTATGGCCTCGTGCGCCTCCTGGGCGTTCTTTGCCTTGGTCTGATATTTGCGCGGGGAGGGCGGCACATAACGCGCGCCGTAATCGGCACCGATCACGCGCCGCGCCGCGGTGATCGCCTCCTCGGCAATGTCGACACCGTCGGTGCGCATATAGGTGATGAGGCCGACGGTGTCGCCCTCGATGTCGACGCCCTCGTAGAGCCGCTGCGCGAGACGCATGGTATGGGCCGGCGCGAAGCCGAACTTGCGGCTTGCCTCTTGCTGGAGGGTCGAGGTGGTAAATGGCGGCGGCGGATTGCGCTTGGCCGGTCTTGCTTCAACCGCGGCGACCGCAAATGCGGCGCTTTCGAGGGCCCGCTTGAAAGCCTCCGCCTCGGGCCCCGAACCGATATCCAGCCTTTAAATCTTTTGCCCATCGGCACCGACGAGGCGCGCTTCGAAGGTCTCGCCGCGCGGAGTCGCGAGGGTTGCAACCAGAGACCAGTATTCGCGCGCAACGAACTTTTCGATTTCAAGCTCGCGGTCGCAGACGAGCCGCAGCGCCACCGATTGCACCCGGCCGGCCGAGCGCGCGCCCGGGAGCTTGCGCCACAGCACCGGCGAGAGCGTGAAACCGACGAGGTAGTCGAGCGCACGCCTCGCGAGATAGGCATCCACCAGTGCCGCATCGATGTCGCGGGGGTGCTTCATGGCATCGAGCACCGCCTGCTTGGTGATGGCATTGAAGACCACCCGCTCGACCGGCTGCTTCTTCAGCGCATTCTTTTCCTTCAGCACTTCAAGGACGTGCCAGGAGATGGCTTCGCCCTCGCGGTCGGGGTCGGTCGCGAGAATGAGCTTGCTCGCCCCCTTCAGCGCACGGGCAATATCGTCGAGGCGCTTGCGGGACTTGTCGTCCACCTCCCAGATCATGCGGAAGTCGTGGTCGGGGTCGACCGAGCCATTCTTGGCTGGAAGGTCGCGCACATGGCCGAAAGACGCCAATACCTCATAGCCGGCGCCAAGATATTTATGCAGGGTCCTGGCCTTGGCCGGTGATTCAACAACGATGATGTTCATGCAATTCCAAAGAGTTAGGGCAAAAAGCGAGGCCCCAAGGGTACGCGGCAAGGCTACAACGGGCCGCGGTTGTCGCGGCCACAGATGGGAATGTCAACCCTTGGAGTCAAACCGGAGGCTTTGATCGGGGTGGCCTAGCGTTAAATGGTCCCATTGATTTTATTGGATTTTCCGCCTTTCATTCCGAAAAAATACATCTTTAACGTGTGCTTATGCGATTGTACTCAATCTGAAATTGAGCAAGATGGCGGGATCATCCGGAACGGATGGACTGCAAGTTGCGGACATACCCTGTCACATTTGCTTCGTCAGCCTTGTGCCGGGCATTAGCCGATTACTCGATTACCCCATCAGCGAGCGGGAGCAGCGACGTAGCCCCCCTTTTCGTTGCTCATTTCCCCTCTTCCTCTTCGTCGGTCTCGAGCAATGAGCCTGCCCAATAAACTTCTATGCGACCGCCATCTGCAGGGTCGTCGGTCCGTCGCCTTCGAGCGTGGTGCGGCGCATGTCGCGCACCTCGCTCGTCTCCTTATAGCGTCGGGCTCGATGCATAGTCTGGCGGTTGTCCCACATCACAAGATCATGTTGCCGCCAGGTGTGGGCGTAAACGAATTGTCGCTGGGTCGCGTGCTCGACAAGATCGCGCACGAAGGCCATTGCTTCCGGCACCGGCCAGCCGACGATGCCGCCGACGTGGGACGACAGGAATAGCGACTTGCGGCCGGTCGTCGGATTGGTCCTCACCAGCCGGTGGCGCACCGGAGCAAATTTAACGCGTTCCTCCGCGGTGAACTCCGTGAAACCGAGCTGGCCGCGGGAAAACAGCAGCGAGTGCTCGGTGATCAGATCTTCGATCTCGGCCTTGATCTCGGGGTCGAGCGCATCGTAGGCAGCTCGCATATCAGCAAACTCGGTATTGCCGCCAGTGGATGGAATGATGCGAGCGGACAACAGCGAGTATTTTGCGGATACCGCCTTGAACGAAGAATCCGAATGCCACAGCCGATTGCCGAGATTGAATGCGCGCCGGCGATCATCACGCGCCAGTATATTGCTGTGCTGATCGAGATTTGAAATGTCGCTCATCTCGACGCTGAGCCGGCGCTGGTCGAGCCTCGTAATGTTGTTGGCCGTGTTAAGCTCGATTTTGCCGAGGCTTCTGGTGAATGCGATCTGCTGTTCGTCGGTCAGGGGCTGTTCGTGGAACACCAGCACCGCATGCCGGTCCATGCCGGCATGTATCGTCGCTACCTGAGCCGAATTGAGCGGCGCGCACAGATCGATGCCTTCAACCACTGCGGCGAATTCGTTTCTGATCGGGTTGAACCGCATGGGCACCTCCGTGTTTTTGCCAATATAACGCGTTCGGGGCGCGGCCGTCACGCGGACTTGTGAATGTCGGCGTCGGCGCCTCATGGCGATTCAACAAGGTCAATTCGTCGACGGCCGAGAAGGATGATGAACTCGCGCCATTTCAACCGATCAAGGTTGCATTTAGTCGCCCAGCCATCCAGGGCCGGTTTGCAGGAAAATCATCGCCGCTGAAGCAGCTTGATCGCGCCCTCCGCCGGTCTAAAACCGGCCTACCGAGTCGTCCTTACCGAAGATATAGCATTTATTGTCCGCAGCACCTCAGGAATTGATTCGTGCGCTCAGTTTCTTCCGGGTAATGCCATGAGCGGTCGTGAGCAGGTGCAGCAAAAGTATCTTCGTGCGACGAACCCGATCAATTCATGGGGGCGAGTTCATCAGGAATTTTGATGCCAATCTCACGATAGTAGCGGACCGCACCGGGGTGGAATGGCAGGAAGGTGTTCTTATCCGCGTTCTGCGGAAGGGTCTCGCTTGCAGCTGGATTAGCTTTCACAAGGCGCGGCTGGTTCTCGAACGCTGCTTTGACCAGTTGATACACCAAATCGTCCGGGAGATCGGCTCGCCCGATCACAAAATTATACACTCCAACGGTAACATAATCGTCGTCCAGAGAGCGGTACGTTCCGGCCACGATCTTTGAAGTGCTGAGCTCCGGCATCGCCTTACGGACGGCTTCAATTTGTTCGGGAGAAAGACTGACGAATGTGATCGGCTCCTTCGCCTCCACTTTCTGGACCGCCGGAGTAGGTGCTCCAGCCATCGAGAGGTAAGCGTCGTAACGACCGGCGAGAAGCTCGGCGGCCATAAGGTCGTGTGATCCATTGTTGAAATCGGCTGATATCCCCAGAACCTTCACAATCGCCGGAATGTAGGTGCCCGACCCGCCCGCGCGCGGTCCGATGCCGAGGCGCTTCTTGTCGAGCTGCGCGAAGGTCGTAATGCCGGATCGCCGCAAGACCACGGGTTGAAAAGGTGTATTGTACATTGGAAGCAATGCGCGCATCTGCCGGAACTTTTGTCCTTTGGTCCAATCGCCGGCGCCGTTCCAGCCCTCCAGGCCGACCCCCATCGAGATCAATCCGAGCTGCGCCCCGCCGCTGTCGATGAGCTTCACGTTGTGGATCGAGCCTTGGGTCGGCAGCGGATTGACGGTAATGCCGAGCTTCTCGGTCAGGATTGGCGCGAGCGCTTCGCCATAAACGTAAAACACCCCGCCCGGCGATGCCGTCCCTAACGTGAGGGATTTTGGCCAACTGGGGTCGGCGGCCGGGACGCTGGTTGATGTTCCAATGGCGAGCAGGCAAGCCGCGAACACGAAACCAACGAACCTCTCTCCCTCCATTTAGGGCGCGCACTGCTAGCGCGAAACCACAACTCCGCAATGAATCGCGTCGGCGCGTTGCCTTCCCCAAAGGCTTCGGACTAGGCCCAACGTCGGCTTGCGCTTGCGCTGATTACAGCAAGAAAATGCGACCGGCGATATAGGGCTCGCTGGTCCATTTCGCGCAGCAGCAATTCAGAGCCGCGCATGTCTCTTGAGGGTCATGAACAGCCCAAAACGATGCGTCCAAGTTGGGTCCGCCGTTCATTCAGGAGCAGTCGTAAGCGAGACGAAACCGGGGGCCGCAGCGAGCCCGGAAGCCCCCAGCAGCAGGTTGGGTCGAGCGCAGCGAGACCCCAACACACGCTGGAGCGAGCGCGTTGGGTCTCGCGATAGAGCGCTCGACCCAACCTGCCCCGTGCTGCGTCGGCCCGGGACTGCCGCTCGCTTGATCATTGCAGCCGAGCCAGCACCTCGGCGGCCGTCATGACATCACCAAACTGCTGGATGACGTTTTCCAAGGCGCTGCGATGCTCTTCGTCGGAGAGAGCAGCGCAACAGTCCTCGACCAGCACAACCTTGAAATCGAGCATCATGGCATCGCGTGCGGTTGATTCGCAGCACACGTTGGTCTTGGTTCCAGCGATCAAAATGGTATCGATGCCGAGGCCGCGCAGCACGCGCTCGAGCGGCGATGCGCCGGGGATCAAGGCACTGTAACAATTCTTCAGCACCGTTCGATCCGCCGGGCTGGTCAGGAGCCCGTCCCAGACGCTTTGCCTGGCAGGGACAAGACTTTCGATGGTTCTTTCCCGGACCTCATTGGCGACGATGGTGTTGAAGAAGAGCTCCCAATCGCTCTTGCCGCCGATGCGCTCGTTTGCGTGCAGCACCCAGATCACGGGCACACGCAGAGTGCGCAGGCCGGCGGTGAGAATGTTGATCGGCGCAACGATGCCTCGTGCTGCCGGCACTTCAGCCGGAGCACCCGGCGCGCAGAACGTATTCTGCATGTCGATCGCAACGAGCGCCGTGCGGGCGGGGTCGAGCCGATCAAAGAGATGGTAGCGGCCACGCCGCTGCAAGACGCGATCGGCGATTTCCTTGCGGATCGTGACCGGATGCACCATCGCAATATCATCCGGGCCAGGGCCGGCGCCATTCGATCCCGGCCAGGTCGCTCACCGGTCCGATCACGCGATCGAAGCGCATGGTCATGCGGTCTGCGCGCCGATAGGGCGGCCAGACGGGCAGGCGCGGATGATCTGGCGTTCCGCTGCGCGCAAATGCGATCCAGGCGCCGTGCATCGCCGCTGCAAGCCCGCTCGTCTCATCAGGGTCTGCGCCCTTGAGCATCGGCGAGCCGGTCCAGTTCGCAAGATTGTTGAACACGAACGGAATTTCGAGACAGTGGCAGGACTGCAATCCGGCCGGCGATTGCCAGTCGAACTGATACAGATAGGCCGGGTGGCCCTGGTCAGCGCGCCACTCGGCCATGCGCAGACTGCCGATCCGGAAGCTCGCCTCCGTCATCAGCTCGCCGAGCAGCGCTGCATTGCCGTTTGCGGCGCGGGTCCGCCTGATCTCGTCGTAATAGTGCCGCCAGTGGGATTTGAACATTGCGGCGAACACGGCCTCGACCGCGGCGGGATCGGCACGGGCAACTTGGTCGTCGATAGAGTAGAATGCCGCCATCTCCTCGCGCGTCGTGCCGATCATGGTCTCGATCTCGGCTCCGGCGCCGGCTTTGAGCGCCGGCGCGACCTCGCCTGGATAGACGCTCCCGTCAATCACCGGCCAAAACGGCGCGAACGTATCGGCGAACTTCTTTTCCAGCCGCGCGACCTCGCCCTGGGCTCTGACAAGCTCCGCGAACGGGAGCGATTTGAGCCTTGTCGCTTGCGCGGGCTCGAGGCTTAGTACCTCCAGCAAGCGTCGTCCTATCCGGTGAGCGTCATCAAGCGTGCGCGCCATTCGTCCGAACGGCGTGCTTTGCAGGATCGCGCGCCGGAACAAGCCGCGCACGCCCGGCATGGTCATGAGAATGACGATTGCGGCCGCCCCCGCGGACTGCCCGGCGACCGTGACGTTCTCCGGATCACCGCCAAAGGCCGCGATATTGGCGCGCACAAAATTCAGTGCCGCGAGCTGATCGAGCAATCCGAGATTGCCCTGGCTCGCGCCCGGCAGGCAGAGGAACCCCAGCACGCTCAGCCGGTAGTTAATGGAGACGACGACCATGTCGCCGTTCGCGGCGAACCGCTCGCCGGAATACCACGGCAGCGAGCCGGCGCCGCTCGAAAATGCGCCGCCATGGATCCACACCAGCACAGGACGTTTGGCGGCATCAGGAGCCGGGGTCCAGATCGTCAGCGTAAGGCAGTCTTCCGATTGCGGGCGCTCGAAATCGCCCATGATGTGGGCAAGCCGCGAGCGGCCCTGGGGCGCGATCGGCCCGTCCTTGGCCGCGTCGCGCACGCCTTCCCAGGCCGCAGGCGGCTGCGGCGGCGAGAAGCGCAGATCACCAACGGGAGCCGCCGCATAGGGCACGCCGCGGAATACCGCGATGTCCTGCTCGGTTGCGCCGCGCACAACCCCGGCCGTGGTCTTGACCAGCAGAGTTTCAGTCGTGGTTGCCATGATCGGGCCTTGATTACCGCTGCGCGAAGCGGCGCTCCAGCGGCGCGATGACCAGCCGCTCGCCAGCAATGAAGATCAACACGATGGCAAAGCAGATGGCAAGAAACGTGGTGCTATCCGCTGCGGTCTGCGCGCGCAGCATCAGATATCCCACGCCGTTCGGCGCGCCGAGCAGTTCCGCAACGAGCGCAATCTTCCAGGCGACGCCGTAAGCGATGCGGGTCGCCGAAAGGCCGTAAGGCACGAGCAACGGCAAGGTGAGACGCCAGAGAATGCGCATCTGCCGTCGGGTGAAGCTGCGGCCCATCTCGATGAGCTCGCGATCGAGATTACGCAGTCCCTCGGCGATGTTGATAAGACAGAACGGGATCAGGATTGCGACCTCGACGAAGATGACGCCGAAATCACCGGGATCGAACCAGATCGCAGCCAGGATCGCCCAGCCGATCGAGGGGAAGGAGTTGAGCACCGGCTTGATGCGTGCATCCACCACCGCTGTCATCGACGGCACGCCATGAGCAAGAAACGCCAGCGCGCCGCCGATCAGGAGAGCAAGTGAAATCGAAACAAGAACGCGCCAGGTTGAGGCAAACGCATTCAAGAGAAATTCGGGGTTGAGCCAGAGCTCGACCAATCGGCGCAGGACGGGCAGCGGACCCGGCAGGATGAATTCCGGCAAACGCCGCGCGAGCGACCACCAGGCGAGCAGCGCGATGACGACCACGCCTTCACCAATCAGGCGCTCCACGCGATCGGGCGCAAAGCCTATCCGTTCAGCTCGCATAATGACGCGACACTTTTGCCTGCAAGGGGCCCAGCACGTAATGGTCCATGCCGTGGACGAAGGCGATGATGATGATGACCGCGGCGAAGATCGTGGTCGTGTCGAACTCCTGGCGTGCCAGGTTGATCATGTAGCCGAGACCGGCATTGCCGCCGAACAGCTCGGCCGTGAGCGTCACCTTCCACGCAACCCCGAACATGATCCGCAGCGTGGCAAATATGAACGGATAGAGCGAAGGCAGGATCGCCAGCGCAAAGACGGGGAGGCGCCGGCGCGTGAAGCTTTGCGCCATTTCGATGAGCTCGCGATCGATATTGCCAAGACCTGCCGACATATTCACGAGCGCGAACGGCACCAGCACCGCGCTGATCGCGAAGATCACTGTGACGGGCGTGACCCCGAACCACATGATCGACAGTAATGTCCAGCCGATGGCCGAGAACGAGTTCAGAAACGGACCGACGCGACGCTCGATCGCGAAGCGAAAGAGTGGCGCATAGTACGCAATGAGCGCGAGCAGGGAGCCGATGGCGAAAGAAATCGCGATTGCCGCGGCAACGTGGAACAACGAGGCACCGAGGTGGCCAAGGTCGCGCCAGCTTGTGATGAACAACCAGAGTCGGAGCGTGACCTGGACGGGCCCGGGGATGAGATAGGACGGCGTGACAAGTGATGCCGCCTCCCAGAGAGCGAGAAACAGCGCCGTGAACAGATGCGCGGCTAGCTTTTTGGAGGCAATGCCGCGCCAACGGGGATGCGCAAGTGCGAGGCCGGTGACGGCCATCAGCCGTGCAACGCGTGCTCCCAGACCAGGGTGCGGATATCGGGGTAGTTTTAAATCATCCCGATTTCTTTTGAGAGCTCATAGAGTTTCATGATCGCCTGGGCGTGGCTTTCCTCGAACGTGGCGGGGACATCGGAGCTCCGCTCGAACCACCAGGTGAAGAACTCCGGCGGCAGGTTGTTCTGTGCCCCAACTGCTGCGAACACCTCCTCGCGGTGCGCCAGCGCGTACTGCACGGAGGCGCGGAACATACGGTTGAATTCCTTGAAGGCGTCGGGGCGCGCCGCCAGGCGCTCCGGATAGGATACGTTGAGCGCGCTCACGAACCGCGTTCCGAACCGTTCGATGTTGTCGCGGCCGGTCTCCGCGATCGCGCGAAACTCACCGGATTTGAAAGCGCGGAAGGCCTGGCTATGGATCAGGGTTGCGGCATCGATCTGGCCCGCGGCCAGCGCGCCCGGCAGGTTGGGAGCTTGAATCTCGATTTGTTGGATATCGCCGCCTTCGAGTGCGGCATTGAGGCCGTATTTGTAGATGAGCGCAAAGCGTACCTGGGTGTAGCCGGTCGAGCGCAGGCCGTAGGAGCCGAGCGATTTGCCCTTGAGCGCCTTCGGGTCCTTGATTGCCGATTGGCTTTTGACCCAGATGCCTGCGCCTTCACCGGCCGGCGATTGCTGGAGCGCCGTGGAGAGGACCCGAAGCTCCAGACCGCGTGCCGCCGCGGGCGGGATCGCAATCACGGCGGTCATGATCACGTCGTATTGCTTGGCGGAGGTCGCCTGGATCAGTTGCGGGATTGCGAGCCCGCGCGCTTCGACGGTGATCAGATCGGAACTGACCTTGCCGTTGGTCATCGCCCAGGTGACGGCGTCATAGGCAGGATCGAGCAGATAGGCATAGGTGATCTTTTGCTTGCTTTGCGCGAAGCCTGGACGGGCAATGGTCAGCACGGCCGGAGCGGCCATGAGCTTGAGCACGGAGCGGCGTTTCATCATGCGACGGGTTCCTTGTGCAACGCTGGCTGCTCGAGGGATCGAAAGAGATTAACCAATTTCTCGCGCCGCGTGTCGAGATCCCGATCGGCGCGCGCGCGCGGCCGCCCCTTCTGCAACTCGATGATCTCAAGCACGCGGGTCGGCTTGTTCGAAAGCACGACCGTGCGATCTGCGAGTTGCAGCGCCTCGTCGATGTCGTGGGTGACGAACACCACGGTCTTGCCGGTCTTAAGCCAGATGCGTTCCATTTCAACGCGCATGCGCGAGCGCATGTTGGGGTCGAGCGCGGAGAACGGCTCGTCCATAAGCACGATCTTGGGCTCGACCGAAAGCGCCCGCGCGATCGCGACGCGCTGGCGTTCGCCGCCCGAGAGCATGGAGGGATATTTGCTTGTATCCGCGGCCAGGCCCACGAGGCGCAAGAGCTCGATTGCGTGGGTCCGGCGCCGCTGCTTGTCACGGGAGCCGAACCGCAGCTCACCGCCGAGCAGCACGTTATCGAGCGCGGTACGCCAGGGAACGAGCCGGGGAGACTGGAATACGAACGCGATTTCCGCCCACGCGTCGCGCGGCGGGCGCCCGTCGACAGTGACGCGCCCGGTGTTGAGGTCGAGCAAGCCGCCGATGACCCGCAAAAGGGTTGATTTTCCGCAGCCGGATGGGCCGAGAATGCAGATGAACTCGCCCGCCCGCACGTCGAAGCTCAGACGGTCGTAAATCTGTTCCTGGCCGAACGCCAAGCCGACATCCTCTATCGTGATGATCGGTTCGGAGTGCGCCATGGTGTCGGTTTGCTCTGAGCGCTGCGAGCGCGTGGGCGTGTCTACCCTACACGCTTCTGCCGATCGCTCACAGCAATGAGACCAATCCGCCACCGTGGCGCTCGAGGCGCCCGGCAAGTTCGAGTTCGAGCAGCACCACGCGCACGATCGCAGGCGAAGAGCCCGAGAGCCGGATCACATCGTCGATCGGTGCCGGTGTAGGCCCCAACAGGCTCAATATACGCGCACGCTCACTGCTGCCGGGCTCGCCGGCAGGCGATGCCGGCGCTTCCGGCTCCTCGACCGCAACGGCGCCTGGCGGGCGGCCAAGAATTGGCGCGAGCACCGTGATCACTCGGCTGCTTCGGTCACGAGCGCGGCGCCCTGCTTGAGCAGCCCGTTGCTGCCCTCGGCGCGCGGATCGAGCGGGGAGCCGGGCACCGCGAAAACCTCACGGCCTTGTTCGAGGGCAAGCCGGGCGGTGATGAGCGAGCCCGAGCGTTTTGCAGCTTCCACGATCACCACGCCCGCCGCCAGTCCAGAAATGAGCCGGTTGCGACGGGGAAAATCTTGCGCGCGCGGCGCGTGTCCGAGCGGCGCCTCGGAAATGAGCGCGCCTTGCGTGAGGATCGCTTGCGCCAGCCCAACGTGCTCCGGCGGGTAAATCCGATCGTGACCGCCCGCGAGTACGGCGACGGTGCCGGACGCAAGGCTTGCCCGGTGTGCTCCGGCATCGATGCCGCGCGCGAGGCCGGAGACGATGGCGAAGCCCGCCTCGCCGAGGTCGCGCGCGAGCCGCTCGGCAAAGCGCACCCCGGCCGCCGAAGCATTGCGCGCGCCGACGATGGCGATCATCGGCAGCGCGAGCGCAGCGAGGTTGCCGCGCACAGAGAGAAGCGGCGGCGCGTCGTCGATCATCGCCAGCCGGTGGGGGTAGGTGGGCTCGCCGAGTGCGATGATGCTCGCGCCCAGGGCTTTCATGCCGGCAAGCTCGCGTTCGGCATCCGTGCGCGAGCAGATGCGAGCAGGCCCGGCAGCTCCGCCACGGCGGGCGAGGTTGGGCAGCGCGGAGAGGGCCGCTTGCGCGCTGCCGTAGCGACTGATCAGGTCTCGGAACGTTCGCGGTCCCACATGGTCGCTGCGAATGAGGCGAAGCCAATCAAGCTTGGTCTCCTCGGATATGATTTCTGCCTTGATCAAACCGTTTGGCCGATTCTGGATTCCGTTCCCTGCCACAGCCGGACAATATTGCCGCGATGCATGATCCACAGCAGCGCGGTGAGCAACGCAAACAGCAACGCCTGCGCGTGCGCTCCGGTGATCCACAGCAGCACGGGCGCGGCCGCGCTCGCAATAAGAGCGGCGAGCGAGGAGTAGCGGGTCAACGCTGCTGCCGCGAGCCAGATGAGACAGAACGCGAGTGCGATCGGCCACGCCAAACCAAGCAGAACCCCGATGTAGGTGGCGACACCCTTGCCGCCCTTGAAGCCAAGCCACACCGGGAAAAGGTGACCGAGAAAGGCGCCGAATCCCGCAATCATTGCGAGCTCAAGCCCCCAAAATGCCGAATAATGAGCACGGCCGCCGTGCCTTTGATCGCGTCGCCAAAAAGGGTCGCCGCTGCAAGGCCTTTGCGGCCGGTGCGCAGCACGTTGGTTGCGCCGATATTGCCGGAACCGACGGAGCGGATGTCCTGCGTGCCGGCAATGCGGGTGAGGATGAGGCCGAACGGAATCGAGCCACAGAGATATCCGAAGATCAGCGCGGCGGCGTAAGCGAGCAAAGCAGGTAATGCCTTCGCTACGACTGCCCCGCCGCCAGGCGCGAATGTCTGGCAGCAAAGTTTTTCCTGGTATGAAAGCCGCTGCCGATGGCGTCGCTCGCATCGGCAAAAAACAGAAAATCCCTGACGTTCTGGTTTGTGATGCCTGCCAATGCGAACGTATCCGTCGTGTACCACTTGTTTTTGCGATTGGCGATGACGAATGCATCGATCTCGCTCTCGCAGTAAAAGCAGCGCAACCTGGCGGCTGCGGCCTTGTCATGCGTGAGGAGATGGAATTTGTTGCGCACGTAAGGCGCCTCCTTTTCCTCATGCACGATGCAATTGGGATTTGTGCATTGAAGGCCGGTGGTTAGGGGCTGGTCATAAAGAACAACGGAGGATTTCTCGAAACCTCCTTCGAATGCGGCGAGCCCTTCTCCTTCATGCAGACCCAACAGCAGGGAAATCAGCGCCATGCGGACGGGGACGCCATAGGCCGCCTGCTCGAAATAGGCGGCGCGGCTGTCGCTGTCCACGGAGGCATCGAGCTCGCCGACGCGCGGAAGCGGGTGCAGCACGCTTGCGCGGGAGTATTTGGGATCCTTCAAGAACTTTGCGTCGATCCGGGGGTATTCCTGCTGCTTTTGCGACCAGCGTTCTTTCTGGAACCGGGTGACATAGACCGCTGAAATCTTTCGCTTGCGCGCCTTCTCCATGACTGAGCTCGAACTCTCAAAACTCAGCTCAAAGTCCCGCCCGGAAAAAAGCGCAGGCTGATGCGGCTCCTCCGGGGTGTGATACAGGGCGCCAATCGAGCCGTCGGCGGAATCGAACTTGCAACTGAACTCTTCCCGCAATCGCCGGTAAACGTGATGCGGGAGCTCCATGCCGGGCGCTGGCATAGGCACGATGCGCGCTCCGAAACGGGCCAGCGCATAAACAAATGAGTGAATCGTCCGGCTTCCCCTGAGATCGCCGGAAATCGCAACTTTCAGATTGCGGAGCTCCTTGTTCTTTTTCTTCAGCGTGAACAGATCGCACAGCGTCTGCGTCGGATGCTCGTGACTTCCGTCCCCGCCGTTGATGACCGGAATTGGCGAATACTCGGCGGCAAGCCGGGCGGCGCCGTCGCGCGGGTGGCGGATGACCATGAGGTCCGCGTAGTTCGCAATCACCCTGACCGAGTCGGCGAGGCTTTCCCCTTTTGCAGCCGAGCTGGTGGCGGGATCGGCGCTGGTGATGATGTCGCCGCCGAGCCGAAGCATCGCGCTCTCGAATGAGAGCCGCGTGCGTGTGCTCGGCTCGTAGAACAGACTTGCCAGAATGAAGTCTGATGCGACGTCGGTACTGCGGCCTATCCGGTACGAACGCAGCTTGTCGGGCAGCGCCTCGAGATAGGATTGCGCAATTTCAAAGATGGTTTCGATTTCGCGGTTGGAAAGATTGTTGATCGAAATGAGATGTCGCGTCGAGATGCCGGTTTTTTTGCTCATCTTCGGCCGGCTCGCACCCGAACTCGGGTTTACCCGCGTTCGGCACTTTATGTGGCCGAAGTCGGATAAATCCGACTTCGGCATGAAACGATCGAATGCGGGCTCTATAGGCCCCCGCATGCCGCCCAGCAAGCCCGCGCGGAGCGGGTCCACAACCTTTGGAGCGGATGCTACGGTGCCCAGTTCACCGGCAGGGGCGGCATTGCCTAGCCCCCAGAGCTGCCTCATGGATAACGTGCGCGACCTCGCAACCTACGAAGCGGCGAACCAATCGCCGCCGTACGTCGATGTTGATCTCTTCGGCAGCGATCAGCCGTTGCAGGACGCGGTTGCGGGCTGCGCCGGCGGTGCCGATACCAGCGATCTTTTCGCATTCGGAAGGCGCTGGGGCACGGCCGCGATGTTCGATTTGGGGCGCGAGGCCAATGAGAATGTGCCCAAGCTCAAAACCTTCGACAGCAAAGGGTTTCGCCTCGACGCGGTCGAGTTTCATCCGGCCTACCATCGCTTCATGGCCGAAAGCATGGCCGCCGGATTGCACGCCTCGACCTGGGACGAGGATTTGCGGCCGGCCGCCGCTCCGGCACAGGTCATCCGCGCCGCGCGCTTCTATATGGCCGCGCAGATCGAGACCGGACATCTCTGTCCCATCACGATGACCCGCGCCGCCGTTGCCGCGCTCGCGGCTGCGCCTGAACTCGCGGCCATGCTCGCGCCGAAGATTGTCGTGCGCGAATACGATCCGCGCTTCCTGCCCTGGAACGAGAAGACGGCCATCACGCTCGGCATGGGAATGACGGAAAGGCAGGGCGGCACGGACGTGCGGACCAACACCACGCGCGCCGAGCGCGCGGGTGATGAGGGTTATGCGATCAGCGGGCAAAAATGGTTCATGTCGGCGCCCATGTGCGATGCCTTCCTGGTGCTGGCGCAGGCGGAGCGCGGGCTCACCTGCTTTCTCATGCCGCGGTTTCGTCCGGACGGAACAGTCAACGCCCTGCGGTTTTTGCGCCTCAAGGATAAGCTGGGAAACCGCTCGAATGCGTCCTCGGAGGTTGAGTTCGATCGCGCCTTCGTCTGGCGCGTCGGCGAAGACGGCAGGGGGGTACGTACCATCATCAATATGGTGCAGCTCACGCGGCTCGACTGTGCGATTGCATCGGCGGGCATCATGCGCATGGCGCTCGCCCATGCGATCCACCATGCGCGCCATCGCAGCGTCTTCGGGAAGCGTCTCGCCGATCAGCCGATGATGGCGGCGGTGCTCGCGGACATGGCGATCGAGATCGAAGCGGCGACGGCGCTCGTCATGCGGCTTGCCCGGGCTTTCGACGAGGCGGCGCGGGATGAGATGGAGGCCGCGCGGGCACGGCTGCTCACGCCTGCGGTCAAATATTGGGTCTGCAAGAGCGCGCCCGCGCTCGTCTACGAGGCCATGGAGTGTCTTGGCGGCAACGGCTATGTCGAGGAGAGCATGCTGCCGCGGCTCTACCGCGAGGCGCCGGTCAATGCGATCTGGGAAGGCTCCGGCAACGTCATGTGTCTTGATGTGCTGCGCGCGCTGGCGCACGAGCCCGATGCGTCGGCCGGCGTGCTGGATGGATTTGCTCGCGATGCCGGCGATCTTGCGGGCGTGTTAGAATCCGCAGCCTTCATTCGCACCGCGCTCTCAGGTGCGCAGCCTGAGCCGATGGCGCGCGCCGCGGTCGGGCGGCTCGCGCGGCTTGCGGCAGTGGCCGCCTTGCGCGCGAGCGCGCCGGTTGTCGCAGAATTATTCGCGCGGACACGGCTGGAGGAGCAGCACGGCGCATTATTCGGCACCAGCGGTTTCCCCGTCAGCGAGCAACGGTTATTGCTTGCGCGGGCTTTGCCGGATTGAATTTAGTCGATCGAGCGCGCCCTGCAGAATAAAGACGGCGGCGTGCTGATCGATCACTTTGGTGCGGCGTGCGCGCGACACGTCGGCAGCGATCAGCCCGCGCTCGGCGGCGGCCGTGGACAACCGCTCGTCCCATAGCGCGATGGGCAGGCCCGTCAACCGAGCAAGGTTGCGGGCAAACGCGCGCGTGGATTGGGCGCGCGGACCTTCGCTGCCGTCCATGTTGACCGGCAGCCCCAGCACGAAGCCGGCGGCCCTGCGCTCATCCGCCAAGGCCAGAACGCGCGTCGCATCGCTCGAAAAATTCTTGCGCCGGATCGTCTCGACCGCGGTTGCGACGCGCCGGTCGGGATCGCTGGTTGCGACACCAATGGTTTTGGTGCCGAGATCAAGTCCGATCAAGGCGCCGCGTGCTGGTAAGTGCTGCGCTGCCTCGGACAGCGACAGAATCGGAGCCGCCATCGCGCAGCGGTAACACGCAAGGCGCTTGCAGGCGAGTGCGAGGCGGGGCTTGTTCCGCGCCCCGCAAGTCCTGCATGATGGATGACACCGCAGCAGCTCTTGATTTGCGTTCCCGCGAAGAGGCGCCCATGCCCCGAGATGAAGATGTGCGGCGCAAGCTGGTCGAATTCGATGCCGAGACATGGCAGGCCGTTGATCTTTTGGCCCGCGATCAGATGAAAAGCTTTCAGGAGATCGCGTCGGAAGCTTTCCGCGATCTGCTGCGCAAGTACAATCGGCCGTCCGATCTCAAAGCGGCTCTCAAGCAAAGCGTCCGCTCATCAGAAACCGCGGGGTCGCCGACCCGAAAGCCCCGACGCTGATAGAAGTTGCGATTGCTGGCCGGGGTGTCGCAGCCCGGCAATGATGGAACTGATCATGACCACAAGAGCGCTGTTTTTTGATGTTTTCGGAACGCTCGTCGACTGGCGCGCAGGGGTTGCGCGGGAAGCCGAGCGCATTCTCAAGCCACTCGGGTTTGCGCTTGATTGGCGCGCGTTCGCGGATGCCTGGCGCGGCGAATATCAGGGCGCGATGGAGGAGGTGCGCGCGGGCCGGATTGCCTTCTGCAAGCTCGACGTGCTGCATCGGCGCAATCTCGACCGCATCCTGCCGAGCTTTGGAATGAGCGGCCTCGCGCAGGAGACTGCGCGCGATCTCAATCTCGCCTGGCATCGTCTTGACGCCTGGCCGGATGTGAGGAGCGGCCTTGTCCGCCTCAAGCCGAGCTTCATGCTCGCCCCTGTTTCGAACGGCAACATCTCGCTTATGGTTGATCTCGCGCGCCGCAATGGTTTTCCCTGGGATGCGATCCTCGGCGCGGAGACGGCCGGCGATTACAAGCCGAAGCCGCGGGTCTATCTCTCGGCTTGCGAGGCCTTCGACCTGCCGCCGGACGACTGCATGATGGTGGCGGCGCATACGAGCGATCTTCTGGCTGCCGCAAAATGCGGATTGCGCACCGCTCATGTCGCACGGCCGGATGAGCGCGGACCCGGCAAGGGTGAAGCTCAACCGGGCGCGAACGTTGATGTGGCCGCTGCAAGCCTGGAAGATCTGGCGCAGCGCCTGCACGCGTCGTAGCCGGTGTTCAAATTATAGGCTTTCTGGCAGCGAAGTTGCCTCGATATAGTAAGCGGGAACCGATCGAGTTTGTCCGACCTCATGCCGTCAGTTGTCTCTTCCAGGCGCGTCGCGTGATGCTTGATCCGCAGATCGCGGTAGCTGCAGCTGGCGCCGAAGCGCGCACCGCGCACGGACACGAGCTTCGGCTTGAACACATCAGCCATTCCTTCGGCGATTTTGTCGCGATCAACGATATCGACCTGCATATTGACGCAGGCGAGCTCGTAGCGTTGCTCGGACCGTCGGGCTGCGGCAAATCCACGCTCCTGCGCATTGTCTCGGGCTTCATCCGCCAGACGCAGGGACGCGTGTTGTTCGATAACGACTGTGTCGATCATCTGCCGCCCAATCGCCGCGGCGTCGGCATCGTGTTCCAGAACTACGCGCTGTTTCCGCACATGAGCGTGCGGCAGAACGTGGCCTACGGGCTCGAGGCGCAGCACTGGCCGCGCGACCAAGTCGCGCCACGCCTGGAGAAGATGCTCGAGCTCGTGCACATGCTGCCGTTTGCGGAGCGGCTGCCGCGCCAGCTCTCAGGCGGCCAGCAGCAGCGCGTGGCGCTTGCGCGCTGCCTTGCGGTTGATCCGAAGATCCTGATGCTGGACGAGCCGTTTGGTGCACTCGACAGGAATTTGCGCCTCGACATGCAGATTGAGGTCAAGAAGCTCCATCGTGAGTACGGGATCACCACCATCCTCGTCACCCACGATCAGGAGGAGGCGTTGTCCATGGCTGATCGCATCGCGGTGATGAATTGCGGGCACATCGAGCAGGTTGCTTCTCCGGCCGACATCTACGACCACCCGGCAACCTTGTTCGTCAATCAGTTCGTCGGCACGACCAATCTCTTGCCGGGCAGGATCGCCAGCAGCGACGCAAGCGGGATCGACGTCGAGCTGCCGAACGGCTTCCTGCGCGCGGCGGCGGAACGGTTGGCAAAGGCCCAGCAGGTAGTCGTGTCGATTCGTCCGGAACAGCTGCGCGTCGAACGCGAGGGAGCTTCGGGAGCACTGTCCGGCACGGTAAAAATGGTCATGACGATGGGGGCGCAGGTCATCTATGACGTGGAAATGCCCGGCGGCATCGCGATCAAAATTACGCAATCGCGCGACTCCACGCGCATGCCGCTTGCAAGCGGCAGCACCATTCACTTCGCGCCGGTCTCGGCGGAAGCTTGCCATGTCTTCCCTGCGCAAGCAGGGATGAGCAAAGGGAGTTGATCATGATCATGCCGATGAGCCGCCGTCATCTCTTGCGCAGCAGTGCCGGATGGGGCGCAGCTGCTCTCATCCCTTGCGGGGTTCCTTCGCCGTCGCGGGCGCAGGCAAAGACGCTGGTCGCCGCGACCTTCCCCGGCACCTGGAACGAGGCACACCGGGAAATCCTGGCGCCGGCCTTCACCAAGCGCACCGGCGCTTCGGTCACGCAATCCATCCTGCTCGGCACCGATCAGGTTGCGCGGCTCGAAGCGGCCAAAGGCGGCAGACCGCCGTTCGATGTGGCGCTGTTCGATTCGCCGCAGGTCATTGACGCAGCGAAGCAGGGAGTGATCGCGCAATACCCGGCCGCCAAATCGGCAAACTACAAGGACCTCCTGCCCGAGTATCAGGACAAGTGGGGCCCTCGCATTTCCATGCAGATCATCGGCATCGGCTACAACCCGCAAAAGATCAAAACGCCGCCGAAGAGCTGGGACGCGTTGTGGGAGGCGCAATACAAGGGCCGCGTCGGCCTCACCGCGCTCAACAGCCAGCTCGGCATCGCCTTCCTCGCCGAGATCAACCGGCTGCGCGGCGGCAACGAAAGCGACTTTGAGCCGGCGTTCAAGGCGCTGCGCGAGCTGCTGCCCAATGTCGGCGCGATCGGCGCCAATCTCGGCGCCTATGCGACGCTTTGGCAGCAGGAGCAGATCGACATCGCACCCTACAATTTCAATTTCGTGCAGACGCTAAAGGGCAAGGACGTTCCGGTTGAGCTTTCCATTGCAAGCACAGGACCGGTCGGCTGGTATACCAGTATGCACGTCGTGACCAATGCCGCCGAGCCCGACCTCGCCGTGCAATATATCGATACCCATCTCGATGCGGCGGTGCAGAGCGCGATGGCGAAGCCGCCGTATGATGTGATTCCCACCAACGGCAAAGTGCCGCTCGAAGGCGCGATCACATCGATTGCCAGGACGCACGCGGAGCTTGCGAAGGTGCGCTCATTCGATTGGGAGAAGCTCAATCCCCAGCGCGGCGCGTTGATCGAAAGGTTCAATCGTGAGATCAAGCTTTGACAGAAAGCGCGTGCGGAGTTTGTAGGGTGGGCAAAGGCGCGCGAAAGACGATTTACACTTTCAGTGCGTGCTTGATTGCGCGCGCCGTGCCCACGCGGCCGGACGCGCTGTTGGGTACGGGTGGGCACGGCGCGCAAGAGCGCGCCTTTGCCCACCCTACGATTCTATTCCGGCGAAACCCGCTTTAGGTTCGCCGGACTGTGCAAGGGCGCGATCTCAGGCTGGTGCTGCCGCTCGCGGCGTTGTTTGCAGTCTTTTTCGTCGCTCCGTTGTGCGTGCTCGTTGCGCTGTCGCTCTCGACCGGTGCCGGGCTGCACGGATGGACGCTCGCGCACTACATCAAGTTCTTCACCGATCCTTTCAACTACTCCATCCTCTGGAGCACCATTCTTCTCGGGGTGAAGGCGACGCTGCTGTGCCTCGTCTTCGGCTATCCCATTGCCTGGATCGCAAGCCGCGCCAGCGCCCGCTGGCAGGCGGTGCTGTTGTTTCTGGTCATTCTGCCCATCATGACGAGCGTGGTGGTGCGAACATTTTCCTGGATCGTCATTCTGGGGCGTCAGGGCCTGCTCAATCAGATCGCGCTCGGGCTTAATTTGACCAGCGAACCGCTGCGGCTCCTTTTCACCGAGCCGGGCGTGGTGATGGTGCTCGCGCAGGTGCAGATGCCGCTGATGGTGCTGCCCATCCTCATCGTGATGTCAAAGCTCGATCCCAACCTGGCGGACGCCTCGCGCGCGCTTGGCGCGGGCGAATGGCGCACGCTCTGGCGCGTGACCCTGCCGCTGTCGCTGCCGGGTGTGATCGCGGGCGCCATCCTGACCTATTCTGCCAGCGTCACCGCGTTCGTTACGCAAACGCTGATCGGCGGCGCGCGGCTTGTCTATATGCCGCTGCACATCTATCAGCAGGCGATCGGAGCGAATAACTGGCCGTTTGCCGCCGCCATCTCAGTAACCTTCATGTTTGCCGTGCTCGCTGTCGTCGCTCTGCTCAACGTGCTCACGCGCTTTGCGCCAGGCTATGTCAAGCCGTAGCGCCTCGCTCGATTGGGAGAGCCTGTCGCTGCGTTTCACGTTCGCAGCGATCACGGGCATCGCGATCGTGTTTCTCATCGCCCCAAGCCTGATCGTGATCCTGACCTCATTGACGGCGTCGGCGTCGCTGCGCTTCCCGCCCGCCGGGCTGTCGCTGCGCTGGTATGCGGCGCTGCTCAACTCCGATCAGATGCTTGCGGCCGCGTGGACGAGCCTCATCGTTGCATTCTGGACGACCATCATCTGCGCCATTCTGGGCACGGCGGCGGCGCTTGCGCTGTCCCGGTCAAAGCCGGTGTGGGCGCGCTGCTTGGACCTTCTGTTCATGTCGCCGTTGCTGCTGCCGGCGCTCGCATTCGGCTTCGCAGCGCTTGTGTTCATCTATCAGCTCGGGCTGCGCCCGAGCATTCCGCTCCTCATTCTTGGTCATGTGATTGTCTGCGTTGCGTTCGTGCTGCGCACGACGCTTGCCGCGCTCACCCAGCTCGATCCGGCGCTGCTCGACGCTTCCGCGAGCCTCGGAGCCGACCAGCTCATGACCTTTCGCCGCGTGACGCTGCCGCTGATCGGACGCGGCGTGGGCGCCGGCAGCTTTCTCGCCTTCATGGCCTCGTTCGACAATGTACCGGTGTCGCTCTTTCTCGCCGACGAGCGCACCGAGGTGCTCCCAATTCATCTCTGGCAGCAGATCGAGACCAATCTCGACGTGCGCACCGCCGCCGTCTCCGGCGTGATCGTCGTCTTCACGCTCGTGCTGATGGTACTGGCAGAGCGGTTTGCGGGGCTCACGAGCCAGCTGCGGTGAGGCTGGGCCGGAGACGTCCATCGCTATGGTTGCTATGATGCTCGCTGGCTTCCAGATAAGATGAAGGGCGCGGATGGAGATGCGCGATATGACCGTAAACGCACCTGCGCGGCCCGCCTCGGGCGCCATGGATGTCGACGAGTTCATGGCGTTTCTGGAGATGCGGCCGAAGGAAGAGCGCTGGCACCTGATCGAGGGTATCGCCGTGATGATGGCTCCGCCAAGCTTCGCGCATCAGCGGATTGCGTGGAACCTGTGTGAAGTTCTCAATCGAACCTTTGCATCGCAGAAGCGAGATTTGTTTGCATACCACGAGGTCGCAATTCGTCTGCCGGGGCTGGCCAATTTCCAGCCCGAGCCCGATGTCGTTGTAGCGTCGGGCACGCTCGGTTACGACGTCTACACCCACCATTTTCGGCTGGTAGCGGAAATTCTTTCGCCGTCGAACACCCGCGCGGAAATCGGATTGAAGCTGCGGCGCTATCGTGAGGCCGTGGACAATCTCTACGCGGTAGCGATCGAGCCGCGCGAGTTTCTGGTCGAGGTTCACGCCAGGAGCCGCAACTGGGAGCCGCTGATCCTGCGCCGCCCCGGCGACCTCATCGAGATGCCCGAGTTCGGGTTGCGTTGCACAGTCGGCGATCTTTATCGCGGCACGCCGCTCGACCCGGAGCGCGGAGAGTAGGGCGGCTACGGACTGAATGTCGCCGTTGCGCGAGCGCGCAACGCTCATCCGGGTTACTCCCGTGCTCAGGCCGCAATTTGTCCGGGATGCGTCCCGCGCAGCAGCAGGATGGCGCGCGTTGCGGCGCTCGCGGCTTGCGCGGATTCGATCGGGACGAGACTCACTGACTTCGGCAGCGGCGCGAGTGCAGATCCATCCGAAACCGGGGGCGACAGTTGCCGCGGCAGAAGACCGTCCCAGAACTCGTTAAATCTTGGATTTGTTCAGGACTGCTCTCGATCACCGGAGCTTCAATAACCGGACGCCGGCGCGGGATTACAATACGCGCAGAGGCTTGCGGAGACCATGAGCGGCGGCGAAGTCTCTGGTTCGCACCATGCGTTTGCGCGGAACGCGGGTAATCGGGAGCGAGCCGCTGCCACGCCTTGTCAAAGCGGCTGTTCCAGCTCTCCTTCTGAGTCTGCTCGGCGCGCAGGTTCAGATCGGCCTGGCGGTGGCGCAGCTTCTCCACGGCGCGCGTCCATGCTGCGGCAGGAACGAGCACAGGCACAGGCACAGGAAGGCACAGGCACAGGCACAGGCTCTTCGAGCACAGGCTCCTCGGGCAAAGGGGAAACCCAATGCGCGGCAGATTCTGCTTCGGCAGGCGCTTCATCATCCGCGCCTGGCGTGGCCGGAACGCTTGACGCCTCGGGCTGCGGTGGCGCAGGGGCCGGCTGGTCGCGGCTCAAGACGAGCCTGCGTTCAGTCGCGCCGCACGGAACGCAAGTAAAGGTTCGATGCTCGAAGGCCGCAAGCGCGCGATCAGCCACGATGGCTGTCACGGCCATTTCCTCGCCGCAGCCCAGGCAACGCATCACACCACTCTTCGAACGCAGATCATCCCCAACGCGGGGCAAGCATACGACGCAGGAAGGGGGGAGGCAATTGCTGGAAAGACACACCTGTGCTGCGGCAGATTGAGGAACGTCCTCGGCCAGCCTGCCGCAATCGCGCGCATGCTGGCGCAGCACCTTTGGATCCACAAATCTGCTCCGATCCTAACCTGGGTTAACCCGTGGGGCAGGGGGACGTTCCGGCTGGACCACGGGTGGACAGAGAAGATGAGACGTTCACGGATCTGTGGTCCGTCCTCTGTTGTGCGTTCTCCGGCTTCACATCAGCAGCTGGCCCGCGCGGAACAAACCCTGCGGAAGCCGGTGCAGCGATTCACATCCGCCTGCAGTCACGCGCACGAGCTCGCCGATCTGCACGCCCGCCGTTTCATCGCGCGTGATGACATTGGGCTGAACCACCAGGCACATGTTCTCGCGTAATGTCAGCGTGGCGGGATGTCCGGCAGGCCTGCTGTTTGAGCCGAGAATGGGCGCGAAATAGCCGCCCCCATAGCCGTGCACGAGATCGTCGTAGGTGGTGAAGCCGTTGTTTTCGATGATCGAGGAGGCCTCGATGAGCTCGGCGGCCGCAACTCCCGGCCGGATCGCCTGGGTGATGGCGGCAAAAGCTGCCACCGCGGTCGCGTGCAGATCGCAATAGAGCGGCGTCGGCTCCGCCTCAACGGTGAAGCCGCGCAGCACCTGGCCGGAATAATCCCACCACGCCGCTGAGAGCTCGCAGAACACGAAGTCGCCGGGCAAAATGCGACGCCGTGATGTGAATTGTCTCGGCACGCAAACTGCGGGCGCGGCCATTTGCGTGGCGCCGATAAAGTGAATGACGGTGCTGCCGCCGAGCCCGACATAGGCGCGCTCGATCAGGTTGCCGAGCTCGTGCTCGCTCATGCCCGCCCGCGTGCCCGCGATGAGGGCGGCCATGCCGGCGTCGCTGAGCGCCGCGCCAATGCGCAGCCACGCAATCTCCTCTTCTGATTTGTTCATCCGAAGCGCGATGTATTGCGCATCGAGCGAAACAAGCTCGCAGCTAGCCTCCAGCGTCTTCCATTTCGGCCCGGCGAGCGGGCCGATCACGCCGACGCGCCTTGCGCCGCGGCGGGAAAGCTCCTCGCCCGCCTTGACGATGGCCTTCTCCTCGCCCCAGCGCACATCAACGCCACGCGCGAGCATGCGCGCCTGGGGGAGATGATTGTAGTACTCGACAAACATCGTCATCGTCGCGCTGGGACGAAAAACGGTCAGCGCCTCGTTCGTGCCCGGCCAGCCGGTCACCCAACGCGTCGCGTTGCCCACGTTCTGCGCCGTGACGATCAGCAGGTGGTCGACGCCTTCGCGCTCCATCACGAGCGCGAGGGCGCCATGGCGGCGGCGATATTCGCCATCGGAAAACCGCGGGTGATCCTGCTCGAAGATGATGCGCAGCTCCGGCGCAAGGTTGAGCGCATCGCAACGCGAAAGCCCGTGCGAAGATGACGAACTCGTTTCCTGTGCCATTTCCGGCTCCCAACCGCTTGTGCGAGACCACTGCCGCCGCGTAGGTTGCAGATAAACAAAGAGGAGGAAAGGCGGATGCTGCCCCGTTTAGTTGCCGCACTCATGCTGGCCGGCACGCTTGGCGTGTCCGTCGTCTCGGCCGAGCCGGTAAAGATCAGGGCGGGATGGGTGGTGGCGCCGGCCTCGCTCCTTCCGGTGCTGTTCGCAAAGCCGGGGCTCGCGCGGCACCAGGGCCAGTCCTACACTTTTGAGCCCATCAACATCCGCGCTTCCCCGCTCCAGATCACCGCGCTCGCCGCGGGCGAAATTGAAATTGCAGCGCTCGGATTTTCAAGCTTTCCGTTTGCGGTGGAGAATGCGGGCCTTGCAGATCTGCGCATCATCGCGCACGAGATTACCGACGGCGCCGGCGACAGTTTCAGCACCCATTTCATGGTGCGCAAGGATGGCGGCATTCGCACGCCCGCGGATCTCAAAGGCAAGGTCGTCGCGGTCAACGGGCTCGGCACCGGCGTGCACATGGCGCTCCAGGCGATGCTGCACAAACATGGCCTGGAGGACCGGCGCGATTACACCACCATCGAGGCGCCGTTCCCGACCATGAAGGCGGTGCTGCTCGAAGGCAAGGCCGACCTGGTCGTGACCACGACGCCGTTCGTGTTCGATCCGGAGCTCAACGAGAAGGCGCGCACGCTGTTCACACAGAGCGACGCCATGGGTCCTTCCGAACTGTCGTTCTGGACCGCGCGCGCAGCGTTTCTCGCCAAGAACCGGGCGGCCGTGATCGATTTCCTCGAGGACAGTTTGCGCGCGCTGCACTGGTATCTCGATCCGGGCAATCGCAAGGAGGCGATTGCGTTCATTGCGGGGTTTCTCAAGCAGCCGCCGCAACGATTCGAGAGCTGGATTTTCAGCAAGAACGATTTTTATCGTGATCCGGGTGGTCTTGTTGACCTTGCCGCGCTTCAGCGCAACGTCGACCTCATGCGCGAGCTCGGCTTTATTTCCCGGCCACTGGATGTCACACGCCACGCTGGTCTCGATCTGGTCAAGGAAGCTTCGCAGAGGTTGAAATGAACACGCCTGTCCCGGGCGGGCCGCAGCGGACCGCTGTGGTGCAGACCCGGGACCTTCAGGGGCTGTGACGATCCCGGGTCTGCGGCGCAGCATTGCATGCTGCGCTGCGCCCGGCGGTACGGGGAGGAGCTTGCAACAGCAATGAAAATTGGATTGTTTGATCACGTCGAGCATGGCGACCGGCCGCTCGCCACGCTGTTCGATGAACGGTTGACCTTTGCCAAGGCGGCCGACGACGCCGGCATCTACTGCCTGCACGTGGCGGAACATCACGCGACCCCGCTCAACATGGTGCCGGTCCCGGGCGTCTATCTCGGCGTCGTCGCGCGCGCCACGCGGCGCATGCGGCTCGGCCCGCTCGTCTATCTCCTTCCGCTCTATTCGCCGCTGCGCCTGATCGAGGAAATCTGCATGCTCGATCACTTGAGCTATGGGCGGCTCGAAGTCGGCGTCGGTCGCGGGGTGTCACCCTTCGAGCTGAAATATCACAAGGTCGAGCACGACGAATCGCGCGACATTTTCATTGATGCATTCAAGTGCATCAGCGCGGGATTGACGGCCGACAGCCTGAGCTACAGCGGGCCGCATTTTTCCTATGAGAAGGTGCCCATTGCGCTGCGGCCGCTGCAACAGCCGCATCCACCGTTCTGGTATGGCTCCTCCAACACCACCGGCTCGACCTGGGCGGGCGAGCAGGGGCTGCATTTCGTCACGCTCGGACCGATGGCCGTGGCCAAGGCCAACGTCGCCGCGTTCAAGGAAGCCTTCGCCAAGCGTGGACGCGCGGCGCAGCCCAAGGTCGAATTCCCGGGCGGTGCCGCCATCGGGGTGCAGCGCCACATCTTTGTCGCCGACACCGACGAGGAAGCCAAACGCTTCGCCAAACCCGCGATGGACCGTCACCTCGCTCATCTCAACTGGCTGCGCGACCTGCACGGGGTCACCGGGCTTACCACGCGGCTCGGCGTGCAGCGCGGTGCCGATTACGAAGCCTGCGTCGCCGACGGGACCGTCATTTCCGGCAGGCCTGAGACCGTGCGCGCCGAGATCGGGCGCCAGGTGGACGAGCTCGGCGTGAATTACCTCCTCACCTATCTCTTCCTCGGCACCATGACGCTTGCGCAGGCGCTGCGCTCACTTGCGCTGTTTTCCTCCGAGGTAATGCCGAAGCTGGCGCGCCTTTGAGAGCAGACGTGTGCCGGGCGCGGAGCGCTCTGGCTCTTAACTCTGCGCTGTGGCACATTCCCGGCCAGCAACGGCAAATCAACACGAAGGGCAAACGGCCATGGCAAACGGCAGGGTTACAGGCGTCCGCAGCATCGAGCTTGGCGTTCGCGATCTCCACCAATCGGCGCAGTTCTACAGCAACGTGTGGGCACTGGAGGAAGTAGCCTCCGATGCCGGCACCATCCATTTCCGGGCCACCGGCGGCGAGCATCACGTTTTGACCATCCGCGAGCGCGGGAAGCCGGCGCTGCTTGGCGTGCATTTCGCGGCGGAAGATCGCGTGGCCGTCGATGCGCTGTGCGCGAAAGCGAAAGGCTACGGGGTCGAGGTCGAGGGCAATCCGGCCGCGCTGCCTGCGAGCGCCGGCGGCGGTTACGGCTTTCGCTTCAAGTCCCCGGATGGGCTGCCCATGAGCATCGCATGCGATCTCGTCGCGCATCCAAACGTGGTGCTCGATCGCTCGCGTCCGACCAAGATCAGCCATGTCGTCCTCAACAGCGCGCGCACCGAAGACCAGGTGCCGTTCTTCGCCGATGTGCTGGGATTCAAACTCTCCGACAGCACCCAAATGATGGAGTTCCTGCGCTGCAGCGCTGACCACCACAGCATCGCGATCTTTCGCAACAACGGACCCTCGCTCAATCATGTCGCTTACGAGCTGCCCAATATCGATGGGCTGATGCGCGGCACGGGGCGGGTCAAACAGAGCGGTTTCGAGATTGCCTGGGGGATCGGACGCCACGGGCCGGGCAGCAACGTGTTCTCCTATTTCATCGAGCCCAACGGCTTTGTTGCGGAATACACCGCCGAGCTCGATCAGATCGACGAGGCCACACACGTGCCCATGGGCCCGGACTACTGGAACAAGGTGATGCCCATGCCCGACCGCTGGGGTACCGCCGGGGCGCCATCGAACCACATGCGTGCCGCCATGTCGGGAGCGCTCTATCTCGGTGAGGAAGGCGAGCGCTGTGAGGACATCATCGGCCGCAGTTTGGGGGCAGCGGCAGAGTAAACGCGAATAGCGAGTAGCGAAGAGGGGCCATCGGGCGCAGTTTGCTTCCCTATTCGCCATTCGCCATTCGCTACTCACTCCTTCATGGACATCCCCTTCGACAAGGCGCTCGATCTCGTCCCCGGCAAGGTCGAGGAGGCGGGACCGGGGGTGCGGCGGCTGCTTGCGAACAACCCGAGCCCGTTCACCTACAAGGGAACGGTCTCCTATATCGTCGGACGCGGGCAGGTCGCGATCATCGATCCCGGACCGCTTGATGAGGCGCATATCGCCGCGCTACTCGACGCCGTGCGCGGCGAGACCGTCACCCACATTTTCGTGACCCACACCCACCGCGATCATTCCCCGGCAACGCCTGCCATCAAATCGGCAACGGGAGCGCTCGTGCTTGCGCAGGGGCCGCATCGCCCGGCGCGCGCGCTGCACGGTGGTGAAGCGCCGCGCCTCGATGCCAGCAACGACACCGATTTTTGTCCCGATCGCGCCCTTGCCGATGGCGAGATGGTCGGGGGCAAGGGATGGACCATGGAAGCGGTCACCACGCCCGGTCACACCGCAAATCACATGGCCTTTGCGTTCAAAGAAGCCAATGTCCTGTTCTCGGGCGATCATGTGATGGCATGGTCAACGCCGGTCGTGGCCCCGCCCGACGGTTCCATGCGCGACTACATGGCCTCGCTGCACAAGCTCGCCCGGCGCTCGGAGCCGGTCTATTTTCCCGGCCATGGCGGGGCGGTGCGCGATGCGCCGCGCTTCGTGCAGCGCTACATCGGTCACCGGCTGGCGCGCGAAGCCGCAATCCTGCGCCGGCTCGACAAGGGCGAAGCCGACATCTCCGCGATTGTGCGCGCAATTTATATCGGACTGGATCCGCGCCTGGTTAAAGCTGCAGGCTTCTCGGTGCTCGCGCATTTGGAAGACCTGGCCGCGCGCGGGCTCATCGCGACCGATGGCGAGCCCTCGCTCGCCGGCAGTTACCGCCGCTCCCGCTCGGCCGCGCGCTTGCCCTGATCCTTCTTGCCCAAGCCCTTCTTCGCCACCGGCGGCGCCGGTGGCCGCTCGTTTCTCTGGTTGCGGATCGCGTCCTCGATGTCGTTCATCAGCCGGCGCACGCGCGAGGCATTGGTGCCGAAATCAAACGTTCCGTAGCGCGAGGAGGAACGCGCGTCGATGCGCGCGCCCTCCGGATCCGCGCGGACGCGCACCACCACGTCGTCGCGAAAGCCCATGAGCGATGAATAGGCGACTGCCTCGATGCGGCCCTCGCGGCGTCCCGGCACGGGCTCGCGCGCCTCGATGACGCGCCAATAGGGGGCGAGGAACGAGTCCTTGTGCTTGTTCATCACCGTGAGCGCCGCGCGGTAAGCGTTCGCCGGCGTAGCGCTGGTGCCGATCGGGCCGATATCGGGATAGGCGTTGCGCTGCTGCTCGGCTGTGTAGAGGCCGGCATAAACGACCGGGTTTGCATCGCGCGGCCGCGCCCGCGCGAGCGCCTCATAGCGCGGCGGATCGATGGGATCGGTGGTGATGTCGTAGATCCAGGGCAACCGGTAGGCTCGCACGCCGAGATAGGCAGGGTAGGCGAGCAGCAGGAGCGAGATCGCCATCGCCGCCAGCGCCGCGCGCATTCCGGCAAGCCCCTCCATCCAGATGACGGCGAAGGCCGCCAATGCGAGGAGGAGCGCAGCAACGGCGATCGCAAGTGCGCCGCCGAGCGTCGCCAGCGCAGGCTTTACTTCCAGCATGCCCGAGCGCACGACAATCATCGCAAGAAAGGCGGCGGCGAACGCGAAGCCAGCCATCCGGCGCGCCCAGATGGCGAGCCTGGAATTCGGTTCGGTATGAATGTAGCGCCGGTTCATCAGCATCTCAGGCACCCGAGCAGATGGTCTTGAGGGCGGCCCAGTCCGCGCTGTCAAGGAGCGGCCTGGTCGGGCCGGATCCTGCGAGCCTCTCGATCGCGGCCACGCGATGGGGCGTCTCGGGATGGTCGATCAGGATTTTCGGGCCGGGATGGGTGCTGCCCGCGATCCGCGTCAGGATGGTCCCGAGCGCGCGCGGATCGCCGCCGATCCTGCGCATCAGCATGACGCTGTATGCATCGGCGGCGGCTTCAACGGTACGGCTATAGCTCGTCTGGAGAATGGTTTTGGAGGTGTAGACCACCGCGCCGCCGCCGAAGAAGTCGCCGAGCAGCATGCCAAACAAAAACGAAAGCCCGGCGCTCTCGACCAGGGTTCGTGTGCTGTCGCGGTGGGCCGCGTGTCCCATCTCGTGGGCGATGACACCCGCGAGTTCGTCCGCCGACTGCGCTTTGTCGATCAGTCCTTCAAAGACATAGATGTGACCACCCGGGAGCGTGATGGCATTCGCGTCTTTCTTGCGCACGATCAAAACTTTGAGCGGGAAGGGCAAGGCCGCGCCGACCTGGAGCGCAGCGATCAATTTGTCGAAAGCCGCGCGGCCGGCCTGCTCGTTGGCGGTGTTGCCGCACTCGAAGGCGGCACCCTGATGATTGCTGTCCAGCATTGCGCGCGCCTGCGCGTCCACCGTGTCGCCGAGCTTGCGCTCGATGGCATAAGGAATGAGCGGAGTGATCTCGGCCGCAAGCAGCGGCACGCCGACGATGGCAACGAGCAGGAGCGAGGCGGTGGCCGCAATGGTCCAGAAGATCACCTTGCCGCGCAGCCGCCGCTCAATGCGCTCGGCGCGATCGACTGGCGTTGAACGGGCGTCGATGGCAGCGATCAATCGCGGATCCTTGATTTCGAGCCGCGCCAGCACAGGATTGCCCGCCGTGCCCAGCCGCAGGAGGCCCTGTGGCGCGGAATGGGTCTCGAGCGCATCGTATGGCCATTCCGCAAGCACGCTGCCGTCTTCGGCGTGCATGCGCAGCATTTGCGGCGCAAGCTCGACGGTGACGTCGTGATGAGCCGCGGTTCGTCCGTCGTAAAAAACGCCGCGCCCGGAAACCGGCAAGAGGAACTGCGTGTCGGGCGCGTTCATAGACTGCCAACATTGAGCGCATCGGCGAGGCCCTCGCCGATGGGAGAGGCGGCCTCGCCTGCGCCGGCAACCTGCTCCAGGATGGAGACGTTCGACACATCGAGTGTCTCGATCACGCAGCGCCATAGGCCGAGCTTGACGGTCGCCTGGTAGATCGCGGAATAGCCGAGCGCGGCCGCCACATAGGCTGCAAGCCCGAGCACGGTGGTGATGACTTCGGTGCGCACCGTGTCGCTGGTATAGGGCGTAATGCGTGAAACGGCGTATGCGCCGATCGCGGCTACGATGGCGGCGACGAGTGTGAACAGCAACGCATAAGCGAGGAAGCGCGCGTAGACGCCGTAGATCTGGGCGGTGCGCAGACGCGACTTCACCGCAACCTCGCCGAAGCGCAATCCCGACACCCACCAGCGCAGCAAAATGGCCTGAAAAATCGGGTACAGAATGGTGATTGCAAGCAGGAGCCATACGCAGGTCAACGCGCCGATTACAAGCGCTCCGGCCACCCCGCTGCTCTCAAGCCAAGCCGAAACGTCGGTCGCCGAAGTCTGCCTCACCGCATCCCAGTCAATCGCGCCGATGGTGCCAATCGCACCGATCACAAACGGCACCACCGCAATGAACCACAACAGGATGCCGCTTGCGAACAGCCGCCAGCCCGAGCCCTCGAACGCGCCGGGCAGATTGCCGAAGAAGGTGTAGCGCATCTTGAAGCTTTCGAGGTGCGACTGTGCGAAGGGATAGGCAAGCCCGAGCGTGAGCGCCACCAGGCTCCACCAGTACACGGCGCAAATGGAGTATCGCCAGGCCGAGCCCTCCTGATGAAAGCGCACGCCGCGATAAATGGTGCGCGTGAGCCGGTAGCGGCGGGCGCGATAGACCGCGTACTGGCCGAGAAAGGTGATGGCAACAAGTCCGAGCGTGCTCCAGAGCTCACCGAAGGCAAGAGCAAGGAGAAAGAAAGCGACATAGAGCGGCACCAGGATCGCGATCGCCATCAGAAAGCCGAGCAGCAATTCACGCGCGGTGCCCGTGTATTCGAAGCTCTCACCGCCCACCTCGGTGTTGGACCATAAAAAACGCCGGATATCGGTCGTGAGCCAGAAACGATAGATGCCGAGCGTGAACATCAGCAGCACGGCCCCGCGCGCGAGCAGGCGCCAGAATGCGTCGGCGAGCCCAAGGAAGCGGGCAGCACCGGCTGCTGGCGAGACCGGTGCCGCCGCAGCAGGTACGGCCGGCACGCTCGCGTGGGTGGTGTTCATACCCGGATTTCCTGGAGGGGCGCCGTGCAACACGGGAGCTACGAACTAACCCCCCTGGTATGGCAAGAATTAGGACGCCCGGGCCACCGCAGGAAGCACGTAGTCCTTGAATTGCTCCCGCAGCGTCGTTTTCTGGATCTTGCCGGTGGCGGTATGTGGGATTTCGTCGACGAAGACCACTTCGTCCGGCATCCACCAGCTCGCGATTTTGCCTTTCATGAAGGAGAGAATCTCGTCCGCCGTCGCGCTCGCGTCCTGCTTGAGCACAATGACGAGCAACGGCCGCTCATCCCATTTCGGATGCTTCACCCCGATGACCGCGGCTTCCGCCACCTTGGGATGGCCAACGGCGAGATTCTCAAGATCGATGGTAGAAATCCATTCCCCGCCCGACTTGATCACATCCTTGGCGCGATCGGTGATGCGCAGATACCCGTAGCGATCGATGGTGCCGATGTCGCTGGTGTCAAAGAAGCCATCCTGATCGAGGATGTTACCCGTCTCTTTATAATAGGCGCGGGCGATGGCCGGGCCGCGCACCTTGAGATGCCCGAAGCTCTTGCCGTCGCGCGGCAAGGTCCTGCCGGCCTCATCGGTGATTTTCATCTCCACCATGAAGGGCGTGTGCCCCTGCATTTCCTGGATGTCGAGCCGTGCCTCGCCGGCGAGCGCTGCATATTCCGGCTTCATGGTGCACAGCGTTCCGAGCGGACTCATCTCGGTCATGCCCCAGGCGTGAATCACTTCGACGCCATACACGTCCTGAAACGTCTTCGTCATGGCGCGCGGGCAGGCGGATCCGCCGATCAGGATCTTTTTGAGGTAGGGAAGCTTTTGTCCGCTCGCGGCGAGATGCTGCAGCAGCATGAGCCAGACGGTCGGAACGCCCGCGCTATAGGTGACCTTGTAGCGGTCGAGAAGCTCGTAGACCGAAGCGCCGTCGAGCTTCGGCCCGGGCAGGACCAAGGATGCTCCCACCATGGGCCCGGAGAAATTGATCGACCACGTGTTGGCGTGGAACATGGGAACGACTGGAAGCACCACGTCGCGGGAGCCCAGCCCATTCATGTCCGAATTGTTGGCCATCAGGCCGTGCAGCACATTGGAGCGATGGGAGTAGACGACGCCCTTGGGTTTGCCGGTGGTGCCGGAGGTGTAGCACATGCCGGCTGCGGTGTTCTCATCGAAGCTCTTCCAGGCGAAATCGCCGTCAGCCTCGCCGATCCATTCCTCGTAGGGCACCGCGTTCCTAAGCGATGTTTCGGGCATGTGGCTCTTGTCGGTGAGCACGACATAACGCTCCATCGCCGGCAGCTCGCCGGCGAGCCTTTCCATCAGCGGAACGAAAGTCAGATCGAGCAGCATCATGCGATCTTGCGCATGGTTGACGATCCAGGCGATCTGCTCCGGAAACAGGCGCGGGTTGACCGTATGATAGATGGCACCGATGCCCATGATCCCGTACCAGGCCTCGAAATGGCGCCAGGTATTCCAGGCGAGCGTCGCCACCCGGTCGCCGAGCCGCATGCCGTCGCGTTCAAGCCGCTGGGCGACACGCAGCGCCCGCGCGCGCATCTCCGCATAATTCGTGCTGTGGATGGCGCCCTCGACCGAGCGAGTGATGACCGGCCGCTCGGCGTGATTGATGGCGGCGTGGTCGAGAATGCGGTGGCAAAGGAGCGGCCAGTCCTGCATCAGGCCGAGCATGATGTTTCCTCCTGCAAGAGCCAGCTTTTTAAGCCGTGGTTTGGGGGAAGTTTATTCGAGCGGTGGCGGTGATGCAAAACACTACCCGGGGAAACGGGAGCGCTATCGCATATGCGCAAGCCGTACTCAAACCGAGGCCGCGAAGCGGGACTACGCTGGTGGTTCTTGTAGGGGCGGGTTTCAAACCCGCCCTCGTTGGGCATGCACGGTGTTTGATGTTGGGTCTCGTGAAGAACTCGACCCAACCTACCGCTGCCACGCCGCCTTATCGTCGTAATCGTGCCACCATATGGTGACGTGAAGCTCATCCTGTCTGCTTGCCTGCTCATTTCATTTTGCGCGCTTGCCGGCGCGCAGGCCGTGCCGCTGCCACGGGTGCGCCCCGCCGAGGCGCCGTCAGCCCAGCCGTTTGAGCAGCAGAGCGCCGCGGAGCCGGCTGCGTCCGCTTGCCGCCAACGCCTGACGGAAAATCTCGCGCTCGCGACCTCGCTGCCCCCGATCGACGGACCGGGCGATTGTGGGGCCGACGACGTAGTGCGTCTTGAAGCCGTGGTGCTCGCCAACCGCGCGCATGTCGCCGTGACGCCGCCCGCGATCCTGCGCTGCACATTCGCGGAGGAGATTGTGCGATGGGTGCGCGAGGACGTGGCTCCGGCCGCGCGCACGCTCAAGCTCGACCTCAAGGGCATCGACAACTATGCCGCGTACGATTGCCGTGGCCGCAACAGAGTGTTCGGGGCAAAGACATCAGAGCATGGCCGAGGCAACGCGATCGATATCCGCTCGCTCAGGCTCAGCGATGGCACGCTGATCGGGCTTGCCGACCCGCATGCCGCCAAGGAGTTTCGTGAGGGGCTGCGAAAAAAAACCTGTGCGCGATTTGCGACCGTGCTCGGCCCGGGTTCCGACGGCTATCATGAAGATCACATCCATGTGGATCTCGCTGAGCGCAGGGGCGGCCTGCACATGTGTCACTGGGACGTGCGCGAGCCGGAAGAGACGGCGAGCGAAGCGGTGGTGCCGTTGCCGCGCCCGCGCCCGAACCGGGGTAGGGCGGGTTAGCGGCCGTCGGCCGCGTAACCCGCCGCAACCCGGCTGGCTGGTTTTAGCAATGGATAGTGCCCAATTCGGGCAAGCCCGACTTGCGCTGGCGGATTACGCGCCATGCGCACGCCCACGTTGCCTTGGCGCATGGCGCTAATCCGCCCTACAAATATTTCTCCAACCGAAAGCTCAACCATGTCCCCGCTCAGCAATCTTGCCGTTCGCGACATCGAGACCGTAGTGCATCCCTATACCCAGCTGGCCGCCTTGCGCGAGACCGGGCCGCTCGTGCTCGAGCACGCAAAAGGGGTGTTCGTGTACGACACCGAAGGCAAGGCCTATATCGAAGGCATGGCCGGGCTGTGGTGCACCGCGCTCGGCTACGGTAACGAAGAGCTGGTCGAGGCCGCATCGGCGCAGATGCGCAAGCTTCCGTTTGCCCACCTCTTTACCGGCAAGAGCCATGACCCCGCGATCGAGCTTGCCGAGCGGCTCAAGGAGCTGCTTCCTTTTCCCACATCAAAAGTCTTCTTTTGCTCATCCGGCTCGGAAGCAAACGACACCCAGATCAAGTTGGTCTGGTACATGAACAACGCGCTGGGGCGGCCGGACAAAAAGAAAATTATCAGCCGGCTCAAAGCCTACCACGGCGTGACCATCGCGGCGGCCTCGCTCACCGGCCTTGCGAACAATCACCGCGATTTCGATCTGCCGATTGCGAGAATCCTGCACACCGGCTGCCCGCATCACTATCGCTTCGCACAGTCGGGCGAGAGCGAAGATGAGTTTGCCCGACGGCTCGCGGCCGAACTCGAACAGCTGATCATTGATGAAGGTCCCGACACGGTCGCCGCCTTCATCGCCGAACCAGTCATGGGTGCGGGCGGCGTCATCGTGCCGCCCAGGACCTATTTTCCGGAACTCGTGAAGGTGTGCCGCAAATACGACGTGTACATGATCTCGGACGAGGTGATCTGCGGCTTCGGGCGGCTGGGAACGATGTTTGGCGCGAGCGCCCTTGGTTACACGCCGGACTCGGTTTCGCTCGCCAAGGCGCTCACATCGGCTTATCTGCCGCTTGCGGCTGTGAGCGTCCCGCAGCGCATGTACGAGGCGATGCTCGACGAGAGCCGCAAGATCGGAATGTTCGGCCATGGTTTTACCTATTCCGGACATCCCGTTGCCGCCGCGGTCGCGCTCAAGGCGATCGAAATTTATGCGCGCGAGCGCATCGCGGAAGCGGTGGCACGCAAGGCGCCGCAGTTTCAGAGGAGGCTTGCCGCGCTCGGCAACCATCCGCTGGTAGGCGAAGCGCGCGGGCTCGGCCTTGTCGGCGGGCTCGAGCTTGTCGCCGATAAAGCAACGAAGCGATCTTTCGATCCCAAGGCGGGGGTGGCGCCACAGGCGGTGCATTTTGCGCAGACCGAGGGGCTGATTGTGCGTTTTCTCGCGGGCGACGTGATATCGCTGTGCCCGCCGCTGATCATCGCGCCGGCAGAGATCGACGAGATGTTCGATCGGCTTACTCGCGCGCTCGACGGCACGCTCGATTGGGCACACCGCGAACGGCTGGTATGATGCGCGTATTCCGGGAGATGCGTATACAAAAGCGAACGGCGCCGGGACCCCCTTCCGGCGCCGTTCCCCAGGCCCCCTCAGAGAAAAATCAGTAGCTCTGCCCCGGGCCCGATGCGTTCGCCACGCGCGGATTCGATGGCGTGTCGCTGTTGTTCGGTGCGAGAACGACCACGATCGCTCCCATTTTGACTCGCTTGTAAAGATCGATGACATCCTCATTGGTCATGCGGATGCAGCCGGACGAAATGGCCCGGCCGATGTATTCGGGCTGGTTGGTGCCGTGGATGCGGAACAAGGTGTCCTTTTCGCCCTGATAGAGATAGATGCCGCGCGCGCCCATGGGATTGTGCGGGCCGCCTTCCATGTGATCGGGAATATTGCCGAGCCGGCGCTTGATCTCCGCCGTCGGGGTCCAGGTCGGCCACTCTTCCTTGCGGCCCACTTTCGCAATGCCGTACCAGGAGAGCGCCTCTTCGCCGACGGTCACGCCGTAGCGAATCGCCTTGTTGTCTGCGAGCACATAATAGAGGTAGCGGTTATCGGTATCGATGACGATCGAACCCGGCGCTTCCTTGCGATGGTATTCGACGATGCTGCGCTGATATTCAAGCGGAATGCTGGCCTGCGCGTATGGCGCGTTGGCCAGCAGCTTGCGATCACGCGGAGTAAGATTGGCGTCGTTCGCTGGATCAATGGTAGCCTGCATGCATCCGCCCAGCAGAATACCCGCAAGAACGAACGCTATTCCCCTTACCGCCATAGCTGCCCCTTTATACGCTTTTGGCGCACGCCCAATCAGGCTTCGACTCGTTTCCTGTAGTTCCAATTAGCTAAAAGAATTCGCTCCTTCCAGGGCAAGCCGGCGCCGAATTCAATTGTGTGCGCAACCTGTTGCAGGAATGTCGCAGTGCGGCCGGGGATCAATGCAAAACTGCCCCGTTTCGGCGCAAAATCGCCCTCTCGCGGCGCGTGGAGCGAGCTGCGATTGGAACTTTTAACCCTTTGTTGATCATCACGCGGGCCTATTGCTCACGTGCTCGCGAGACGGCGCGAATGTCACGATAGGACTCCATTTCCCGCGCATTTCAGCCGCACTCGCGCGCCATCCCGTCGCCACCCAAATCAGTCGAACGCGGACTGAGAAACACAATAAGTTCCATGGAGCCAAAATGACAAAGAAGACAACCAAACCCTCCAAACAGAACGCCCCTCGCGAGGCACAGGCCCTCGCCACCCGTTATGGGGAGATCGGAATCTCGGCGGTGGCCGCCGCGCTCAAGTTCAAGAGTGAAAGCAAGAAGCCCGCTTACGCCCCGGTGGCGCCCGAGCTGGACGAGGAGCGCATCGCCGAAATGGCCGCGTGATCTGACGGTTCTGTGGCCGCATCAGCCTGTAGCCCGCATGAGCGCAGCGACATGCGGGAACCAACCCGGATTTCGCTTCGCTCATCCGGGCTACGACTGTAGCCCGCATGAGCGTGTAGCCCGCATGAGCGTAGCGGCATGCGGGAGCGGACCCGGATTTCGCTTCGCTCATCCGGGCTACAACCAACTCTGCGGCTGCGGGGCATGACGAAGGCGAAAGGGTTGTATAAAGACAGACATTGAGGCGCACTTGATGGACTGATTGCGGCGATTTGCTCGAATTGCCCGGTCAGACAAATTGCCGCGGAGGGGTCATGCTGTGGGTCTATGTTCCGCGCGGCACCACGCTTGACCGGATCGCGGTCGAGACCGGGGGCAACCCGCCCGAAAGCTCGGTGTGGTTCGACCTGGTCAATCCCAATCTGCAGGAAGACAAGCTCGTGGAGCAAAAGGTCGGCATCGCCGTGCCGACCCGCGAGGAGATGCAGGAGATCGAGGTCACCAGCCGTCTCTATGTGGAGAATGGGGCGCGCTACATGACCGCAACGTTGATGTGTCAGTCCGACACCGAGCCGAAAACGACCCCCGTCACTTTCATTCTCTCCGGACACCGGCTGATCACGGTGCGCTACGACGAGCCGCGTCCGTTCATGATGGTCGGCAACAAGCTCGCCCGGGTGTGCTCGCCGGCAGTGAACGGAGAATCGGTGCTCATGGAGCTCCTGGATGCAGTCATCGATCGCACCGCCGATATCCTGGAGCGCGTGGGCGCGGAGGTCGACCAGATCTCGCACGATATCTTCGAGCCGGAGGAGCGCGCCGATCGCACCAGAAGCTATAACGAGATCCTGCGCGCCATCGGCCGCAAAGGCGATCTCGCTTCGAAGGTGCGCGAGAGCCTCGTCTCCATCGGCCGCCTGCTGCTGTACCTTGCGCACGAAGCCGACAGCATGCGCTGGGCGAAAGAACAGCGCGCTCAGCTGCGGGGCATGCAGCGCGATGTGCATTCCTTATCCGACCACGCCGCCTATCTTTCCAACAAAATCCAGTTTCTGCTCGACGCCATGCTCGGCGTCGTGACCATCGAGCAGAACAACGTGATCAAGATTTTTTCCGTGGCGGCCGTTGCGCTCATGCCGCCCACGCTGATTGCGTCGATCTACGGCATGAATTTCAGGCATATGCCGGAACTCGACTGGTTCTTCGGCTACCCGATTGCAATTGTAATGATGGTGCTCGCGGCGGCGCTGCCGTACTATGTCTTCAAATGGAAAAAGTGGCTGTGACGTCCGACAGCTATCAGGCATCAGTTATCAGGCATCAGGCAGGATCCCAACCTGATACCTGTTACCTGATACCTGTTAAACGTGCTGCCCGCCGTTGATGTGGATCTCGGCACCGTTCACGTAAGAGGACGTCTCGGTGCATAGCACATAGATGATCTTGGCCACCTCGTCCGGGGTGCCGAGCCGGTGCAGCGGGATTTGATGCGCCACGATTTCTTCGGTCCCCGGCGACAGAATGGCGGTGTCGATCTCGCCCGGGGCAATCGCGTTGACGCGAACCCCGAGCGGCCCGAAATCGGCTGCCATTTCCCGGGTCAGCGCGGCAAGCGCGGCCTTCGATGTCGCATAGGCGGCGCCGGCGAACGGATGCACCCGCGAGCCTGCGATAGAAGTGACGTTGACCACCGAGCCTTTGGCGGCCTTGAGCTCGTCGAGGAGCCCGCGCGCCAGCATGATCGGCGCGAGGAAATTTACCCGAAAAACATGCTCCCATACGTCGAGCGTGGTGTCGATGGAGGAAAGGCGTTTGCCGGCTTGCGCCTTCGGGGAGATCGCCGCGTTGTTTACGAGCGCGTTGAGCTCGTGGTCATCGAGCCGCTGCTTGATCTCTGCGATCGCCTGGCGCGTGCGCTCAGGATCGGCAAGATCGACTTGGATGTGGTCCTCGGGTCCCATCTCCCATGGGCAGTTTTCCGGAAAGGCGTGGCGCGAGCAGGTAATCACGCGCCAGCCGGCGGCGGAGAAGCGCTTGACGGTCGCATGCCCAATGCCGCGGCTCGCTCCCGTAAGAAGGAGCGTGCGGCGCTGCTGATTGGACGTGGGCATGTGCTGGAAGCCTTCTCGCGTTATGGATAGAGCCGCGTTCTGCGCCACGGCTGGTCCAGGGCGCCGCGACGAAACTCGACCCGGTCGTGCAGCCGAAACGGCCGGTCGTGCCAAAATTCCATGATCAGGGGCAACAGCCGATAGCCGGTCCAATAGGGCGGCCGTGGAACGGCGCCAAGCGCGAATTTCGCGGTCTCCCATGCAATTGCGCGCTCGAATGCATGGCGGCTTTCAAGCGGCGCAGACTGCTTGCTCGCCCAGGCGCCGATCTGGGCAAGACGCGGGCGACTGGCGAAATAGATATCCGCCTCGGCATCATCCACCCTGGTCACCGGTCCCCGCAGCCGAACTTGCCGGTTGAGCGATTTCCAGTGAAACATCACTGCGCCCCGGTGGGTGGCATCCAACTCCCGCCCTTTTGGGCTGTCCACATTGGTGTAGAATACGAATCCCCGCTCGTCGAAGCCCTTCATCAGCACCATGCGAACATTCGGCAGGCCGTCGGCATCGACGGTGGCGAGCGACATGGCGCTCGGGTCGCGCGGCTCGCTGCGGCTCGCCTCCTCGAACCAGGCGGCAAACAGCCGCAGCGGCTCATCAGCCTCGGTGAAATCACCACTCGTTAACCAGCTGGGGTGTTCTATCGGAGCTGATTTTGACATGCTGCGGAGTGCCCAGGTGGCGGCATTGGGGCCAACTGTCCAATCGAGACGCCTCGCTTATAGAGGAATGCCGTTTCGAAGGCACGCCGTGGCCGGGCGTTTCGCTGCGGGAGCGTGCTGCGTCGTGCTTGCGCTTGGCCTGGGTGGGTGCAGCTTCTCCTATCAGCTCGATAACTTGTTCGCGAAGCGGGATGAGGAGAAGTCGGACCAAACGGCGTCACTGCGGCGCGGCAGGCCAAAGAGCGCCACGGACGCGCTCGCCCAAGCCGACTGGGTGTTTGCCCGCGCCGCCGTCACCGAAGTGCTCGACAAGGGCGGCAACCATGTCAGCGCGCCCTGGGAAAATCCCGGCACTGGCGCACGCGGGACGGTGACCCCGCTTGCCTCGGCCTACACGCGCGAGGGCACCACCTGCCGCGATTTCCTCGCAAGCTACGTGAAGAACGGCAGCGAGTCGTGGCTTGAAGGCTCGGCCTGCCGGGCCGGGCGCGGCAACTGGGAAGTGCGCGATCTGCGGCCCTGGAAGAATACCTGATTGTTGCAGCAGCCTTTTCTGCTCCCCACATTAGACGGGCGTGGGGGCGCTTGCCGGATTAAAGGTGCGCCGACCCGGTTTGGAGGGAATGAGAATGCGCGACCCCTATGACGTCCTCGGGGTGTCGAAGGGCGCGAGTGCCGCGGAAATCAAGAATGCGTTCCGCAAACAGGCGAAGCGCCTGCATCCCGACGCCAACAAACATGACCCGCGCGCGGCTGCGCGTTTTGCCGAGCTCAATGCGGCCTATGAAATTCTGGGCGAAGAGAGCAAGCGCCGGGCCTATGACCGCGGCGAGATTGACGCCGAAGGCAAGCCCCGCTTCCAGGGGTTCGAAGGGTTTGGCGCCGGGCGCGGGTTTGGCCGAGGTGGCGGTGCCGAGAGTTTCAGCTGGGGCAGTGACGGCGTGCGGCGAGGCAGCGGCGGCGACTTCAGCGGATTTGGCGCCTTTGAGGATATTCTCAAAGGCGCGTTTGGCGGCGGCTTCGCGCGTGGTGGGTTTGGTGGATCGCGCTCTCGTGCAGGCGTTTTCGAGGACGACGATGGCGGGCGGGGCGGCTTCGGCGGCCAAGGCGGCGACGTCGCGGCTGCGCTGACCATCACGCTTGCAGAAGCAGCGCACGGCACAAAGAAACGCGTGCAGTTGCCGACCGGACGCGAAATCGAGGTCAAGATTCCGTCCGGCCTCTCAGACGGCCAGCAGATCCGGTTGAAAGGGCAAGGCGCAACCGGCTCCCGTGGCCGCGCCGGCGACCTCTTGATCACGGTCTCCATTGCTCCGCATCCCCTGTTCAAACGCGAGGGGGCCGATCTGCGGCTCGAGCTTCCTATTGCGCTCTATGAAGCGGTGCTTGGTGCCAAGGTGCGCGTGCCCACGCTTGATGGAGCGGTCGAGCTCGCAATACCGTCCGGCACCAATTCGGGGCGCACCTTCCGGCTCAAGGGCCGCGGCTTCCCGGCGCGCGACGGCAAGGGTGACCTGCTTGCGACCGTTCGCGTGATGCTGCCGGAGCGAAGCGATTCCGAGCTCGACGAGCTCATGCGCAAATGGCGCGACCGCAAGCCGTACGATCCGCGCAAAGCGATCGAGTAACGCGCCGCCGCCGCTTCCGCGCGACTGGTTTTTCGCCTATGACGTAAGCCCCGGCATGCCGCGCCGGTCCTGCCGCGAAATGGCTTGCGCGCGAGGGATGGAGACTGCAATGCCGAAAAAGTTGCTGACCGGATCGTTTGTCGCGCTCATTACGCCTTTCAACAAGAACGGATCGGTTGATTTTGGCGCGTTTCAAACATTGCTGAAGTTCCAGGAGGATCACGGTACTTCAGCGGTGCTGATCATGGGCTCGACCGGGGAGACCTCAATGCTCTCGCCCGAGGAGAAACGCGAGATCATCGTAAAAACGGCCAAGATGAAGACGCCGCGCATGCCCATCTTCTTCGGCGCGACCGGCAACAACACGCAAAACACCATCGAGAACGTGCGCTTCGCCCGCGACAACGGGGCCGACGGCGCAATCCTCGCTGCGCCGGCCTATATCTGCGCGCCCGAGCACGACATCGAACGCTTCTTCCTCGACGTTGCGGATGCCACCGATCTGCCGCTCGGTATCTACAACAATCCGCCGCGGGTGAAGAGCGACCTTCATTGGGATCATCTGCTGCGGATCTTCCGCCATCCGAACTATGTGATTCATAAGGAGTCGACTGCGCGCGTGGGCCAGGTGGCGCAGGTGCTCGCCGGCAAACCCGATGTGTCGGTGATGTGCTGCGACAGCCCCAATCTCGGGCTCGTGGTGCCGACCATGAGCCTCGGCGGGCACGGCACCGCGAACATGACCGGCAATATCGCACCAGCGGAGCTCGCGATCATTTCCACGCCCTGGACGAGCAACCGCGAGGCTGAGAATTTCAGGGACATGTATCTGAAGCTGCTTCCGCTCCTGCACTTCACCTACGGCGCGATCAACCCGGTTGCGGTCAAGTCGCTCATGCGGGCGCTGGGGCTTCCGGCGGGCGATCTGCGCAAGCCGCTCAGCGGTCTCGACGGCGAAGCGCTCTCCAAGGGCATTGCCATCGTCAAGGAGCTTCGGCTCGACCAGCGCTACGACTACAAGTCCGCAGCCATCTCTGCGGTCGCCGCCTGATGCGCCGCAATACCGCGTAGCGCAGTGGATCTCGGAATTCGCGGGCGCCAGGCGCTTCTTTGCGGCGCAAGCAAGGGGCTGGGCAGAGCCTGCGCGTTCGCGCTCGCTCAGGAAGGCGTCAATGTCACGATCGTTGCGCGCGGGCGCGACGCGCTGGAGCAGGTCGCGGCTGAAATTGCGGCTGCAAGCGCGGTCTCGGTGAAAATCGTGACCGGCGATATCACGACAAAAGAAGGGCGAGCGGCGGCGCTTGCGGCTTGCCCACAGCCGGACATCCTGCTCAACAATGCGGACGGTCCGCTTCCTGGCGATTACCGCGATTGGTCGCGCGACGATTGGATTGCGGCCCTCGATGCCATGATGCTGGCGCCGATCGAGCTGATGCGGCTCACCGTCGATGGCATGATGCAGCGCGGGTTCGGCCGCATCATCAACATCGTCTCCCGCAGCGTAAAAATTCCCCAGGGCGAGCTCGGGCTCTCCAATGGAGCGCGCTCGGGGCTTGTGGGCTTCGTCGGCGGTCTTGCACGCCAGACCGTCGTGCGCAACGTCACCATCAACAATATCCTGCCGGGAATCTTCGACAGCGGCGCGCAGCACCGGCATGTGCGCGCCCTGGTCGAGACGAGCAGCAAGAGTTTTGATGAACTTTGGCGCGAGCGCGCTGCCGGCAACCCCGCGGGGCGCTTCGGATGGCCGGCCGAGCTTGGCGCCTATTGCGCGTTTCTCTGCTCGCAGCAGGCCGGATATGTCACCGGGCAGAATCTGCTGATCGACGGCGGAAGCTACCCCGGGACCTATTGAGTAGCCGGGGTGAGCGAAGCGATAAGGACCCATCACATGCGATTAATGACGGCCCTGCCCATAGCATTCACGCTGATCGCGCCGTTCATCGCGGCGCCGGCAGCGGCGGAGAATTACCCTTCCCGCACCGTCACCGTCGTGGTGCCGTTTCCGCCGGGCGGATCGGTGGACGGCGTCGCGCGCATCCTGGTGCAGAAGCTTAATGAGACCGTGGGGCAGCATTTCATTGTCGAAAATCGCGCTGGCGGAGCATCCGGAACGGTCGGCGCCAATGCGGTCGCCAAGGCCGCTCCCGACGGTTACACGCTCCTCGTTTCAGCCTCCGTTCACGTCATTAATCCGTTCCTCTACAAGAATGTGCCTTATGACGTGGTGAAGGACTTCACACCGGTCATGCTGCTCGCCGACGGTCCCTTGATCGTGAGCACCACGCCGAGCGTGCCGGCCAACAACCTCAAGGATTTTTTTGATCTGGTGCGCAAGGATCCGCAGAAATTCACCTTTGGCGCGACCACGATCGGCTCCGCCAGCCATCTCGCAATTGAGCTGCTCAAGCGCAACGCCGGCCTCGACACGCTCGTCATCTCGTACAAAGGGACAGCGCCGGCGCTCACGGACCTGATGAGCGGGCAGATTCAGCTTCTCGCCGATCCCATGCTGTCATCGTTGCCGCTCGCGCAAGGCGGCAAGATCAAGGCGCTCGGGCTGACCAGCCGCAAGCGCGCACCGGCGGCTCCCGAGATACCGACCGTCGAGGAGTCCGGGGTGCAAGGCTTTGAGTTTGTCTCCTGGTACGGCCTGTGGGGCCCGAAGAATTTGCCGGCTGATATCTCCGGCAAGTTGCAAGGCGAAATTGGAAAGCTGCTCGCGCTGCCTGATGTGAAGGAGCGGTTCAGGCTGCTTGGATTCGAGCCGATCGGCATGGGCAGTAATCAATTCGCAATCTACATCCGCGACGAGATGGCAAAATACCAGGCCATCATTAAGATTAAGGACGCGAAGATCAACGCGGAGTGAAACCGTGGATACATGCGGCGTGCATGTTCACACCCTAGCCCCTACTGATCTAACAATGTCCGGAGTACCGGCAGAAGTGGAGGAATTTCTTCGGTAGCCGTTTTCCAGAGGATCGTATGATCAATATCCAAATAGGCGTGTATCAGCCGGTTTCGCATTGCCACGATCTGCGACCACGGTATGCTATCTGCCGCCTGGCGCGTTTCCGCCGATACCTTTGATGCCGCTTCTCCGAGGACCTCGACGGAGCGGGCGAGCGCAAACAGCAGCATGCGATCTGAATCGAGATCAGCGCGCGCTCGGCCGGAAATAAATGCTACGGCGGTTTCCCCTGCTTCGATCATGTGAAGGATACGTGTGCGGTCCTCAGGCGGCATATTGCAACTCGGCCGTCTGCAGCACTTCGGTGCGGAAATGTCTGCTCAAGTCCTGAGGCGTTCGCAGGTCGACACGTCGTCCGCCGAGCAACCTCGATAGCTCTGCCTCAATAGCGGCTAGCCGCAGAAAACCGGGCTCCTTTCCCGGGATAAATTCCACCAGAAGATCAACGTCGCTGTCGGGGCGCTCAGTTCCCTTGAGAACTGACCCGAACAAAGAGAGACGGCTAATGTGATGCCGTTTGCACAGTTGGGCTAATGCCCCACGGTCAAACGATAAACGGCTCGTCATAGCTGCTCTCCTCAGTAGCGCGAGGCCTGCATACCTCTATTCAGACATCGAGGTGATCATAGCGAATCTATCATTTCTAAATCACTTCTTATCTCCCGAGGGGTTATGGAGTCCGCAGCATCGCCGCCTGTGCGATCAGCTGCGCGCGCAGCACCTTGCCGTAGTGGGAGCGTGGCAGGCTGGTTACGAAGTGCACTAAGCGCGGCTTCTTGTAGCCTGCAAGCCGCGCACGGCAGTGCTCCACCAGATCGTGCTCGCTCACCGATATTCCGGGCCGTTTCACCACGAAGGCGGTCACCGCCTCGCCCCATTGCGGGTCGGGCAATCCGATGACCGCGACTTCGGCCACCGCGGGATGGAGCGCGAGGACATCCTCGACCTCCTTGGGAACGATGGTGCTGCTGCCGGATCGGATCACCTCTTTCACTCGGCCGATGATGGAGAGATTACCGGACGCATCGAGCTCGCCGACGTCGCCGGTATGCAGCCAGCCGTCGGACAGCACCGCCCGCGTTGCCGCCGGATCGCGCCAGTAGCCTGCCATCACGTTGCCGCCGCGAACGAGCACCTCGCCAGAGTGGCCGGACGAGAGCGGCGCATCCGCGCTCGCAATTTTCAGCTCGTAGTCCCCGAGCGCGCGGCCGACGCAGTGAATGAGCTCTCTGCGCTGCGCGCCTGCAGCGAGACATTGCGGCGGCAAGTAGCAGGTCACGGGTGCTTCGGTCAGTCCGTAGAGCATGCCGATTTTGGGCCCGATCAAGTCCAGCGCGCGTTCGAACATTGCGGGCGGGATGCGCGAGCCGCCGACATAGATCGCCTGCAAACGATCGAGCGCGCGCTCGCCCGGCCGAAGATGATCGAGCCAGCGCACGAGCTGCGTCGGCACCAGAGAGGTTCTCGTCGCGCCCGTTCGCGCGATGGTTTCGGTGAGATGATCCGGATCAAAGCGGTCCAGCACTACCGTCGCGCCCCGGAACAAATGCGACATCAGGATCACTTGCGCGATCGGCCATAGCGGCCGCACATTGAGAAATGTGCACTCGCTGCCGATGGAAAATCCAGGGATGGTGTTGCGCACCACGGTCACGAGGTTGCGGTGGCGCAGCATCGCCGCCTTCGGGGCGCCGGTGGTCCCGCCACTGAAATTGAGGGAGGCAAGGTCCTCTCCTTCGCCGTCGGGCAAAGGCTGCTCGCAGATGCGTTGCAGCAGCATCTCATAATCGAGCCCTCGACCGGCGCCGATTGAGATAACGTGTTCGAGGCTGTCGACGACGCCCGCAAGTCCGTCCATCTTGTCTACAAAGGATGCATGGCCAATCAGCGCGCGCGCACCGGCAAAGCGCAGCAAGGCCGTAATTTCATCGCGCGTGAGCCGAGGATCGAGGGGAACGCGCACCAGGCCGGCTGCCATGATACCGTAATCGGCTTCCAGATATTCGCGACTATCCGGAACAAGCAGCGCGATCCGGTCGCCCTTCGCCAGTCCAAGGCCAAGGAGTGCATTGCCGACCCTGACAATGCGGGAATGCAGCTGCCGGTAGGACAGCCTTCCACGATCATCTACGATCGCCGATCGCTCGCCGTGGCGCAGCGCAAGCTCCCGCCATTGCGTCGAGATGTGCAACGTGTCGCCGGGCATGTTCACCAGCCCTGCAGCACAACGCGGCCGCTGACCGCGCGCTTCTCCATCAATGCGTGCCCCTGTTGAGCTTGCGCAAACGGCAGAATGTGATCAATGAAGGGCACCACCGCCTTGCGCGCGAGAAGATGCAGCGCGGTGTGCACATCGGCGAAGGTCGCAATGCCGGACCCGGCGATCCGGATGCGCCGCATGATCACGAGGCCGGGATCGAGCTCAACCGGCTGTGCTCCGACATTCCCCAGCACCACGACCATTGCATTTGATGCCGCCGAGCGCAGGCTTTCGCCAAACGTGCCGGTGACTACATTTTCCAGCACGATATCGGCGCCTTGCTTGCCGGTGAGGCGCCACACGTCTGCGCTGAATTTGAGATCAGGACGCACGATGACATCGTCGGCACCCGCCTGCCGGATGATGGCAGTCTTGTGTGGAGAGCTCGTCACCGCGATCACGCGCGCCGCAATGCTCTTCGCAACCGCGATCTGATGCAGCCCAAGCCCGCCGCCGGCGCCCGTGATCAGGACGATGTCGCCCGGGTGCGCCGCGGCCACTCCAATAAGCGCCCGCACGCTGGTCCCGATCGGACAAACCGCGAGCGCGGCCGCAGCCATAGCGATGCCTTCAGGCAGGCGGATCGCGTTGCGCGCAGGCACGCAGATGAATTCCGCGTAGCCGCCACCACCGGACTCGCCGATGGTGCGGCTGTTTCGGCAGAGATCGTGCCGGCCGCGCAGGCAATAGCGGCAGCTGCCGCAAAACAGGCGATGATAGATCGCGACGTTTTCGCCGATGCGATCTGCCGGAACACTCGCCCCGGCGCTGACGATCTCGCCGGCAATCTCGTGGCCGAGTATCCGGCCCGGCTCGCCCGGAATCTTGCCGGCGCGGGAGAGCAGATCGTGATAGCAGATGCCGGCCGCATGGATGCGCACGAGGACATCCTGGGGGCCTGGCTGCGGCTGCTCGACCTCGACGACGTGAAGAACCTCCGGCCCGCCGAAGTCGGAAAAGCTCACGGCCCGCATCAGCGCCATTGCCGTTTATGCCCGCGCCGCAAACGCCGCCGCGCCTTGCTTGTAATCGCCGTCACCCTCGACCGTGGCGCGTGCGGACTCGATCTCGGAACGTTCCTGCGCCGTGAGGCGCCGCGCGAACATGGCGAGCCGCTTGGTCGCCTGCACGGCCGCGGGAGAATAGCCGGCGATAATGGACGCCCACCGCTCCGCCTCTGCCCGGGGATCGTCCACCACAGCATTGAGAAAGCCGAAGCGCAAAGCTTCTTCTGCGGTGATATTGCGGGCGATGAGCAGCATTTCGAGCGCTTGCGCGCTCGCAATAACCTGCGCAAGCCGCAGCGCGCTGACCGCGGAGATCATTCCATGACGCACTTCCGGATAGCCCAGCACCGTATTCCTGCCCGCGATCCGCAGGTCACAGTGCAGCGCGAGCGTCATGCCCATTCCGATGCAATAGCCATGCAATGCTGCGATGACAGGCTTGGCCAATGGGATGGCCGCGCCCGGAATAGCGCGCAGCAGCGTCTCGGTGGTCGCCATGCGCCCTGTGGCGTTGATCTCCTTGATGTCGGAGCCGGCGCAAAATGCCTTTTCGCCGGCGCCGGTGAGCACGGCGGTCCGGATGCCAGTGTCGTCCGATATTTCCTGCCAGATCGCGCCCAATCTCTCCTTCGCCGGCACATCAAGGGCATTGAGCACCTGCGGCCGATCAATCGTAACGACTGCGACGCCGTTCGAGCGCTTTTCGAGAACAACCGACATTCTCATCACCTTTCGCTGCCAACGCCGATCTTCTAGCAGGAGAGGGGACTTTCGTCCTATCAAGGCCCTCTTTGACGGGTGCACACGCGTGAAGCAAACAACATATATCGGCAAGCCCGTGCGGCGGATCGAGGACCGGGCATTGCTCACGGGCGGCGGCCGTTTCGCCGCTGATCTGCGCTTCCCGGACATGCTGGAGGCAGCATTCGTGCGCAGCCCTCACGCGCACGCGCGTATTCATGGCATCGATACGGGCAAGGCACGGGCACATCCGAATGTACAGGCCGTGTTCACGCTTGCTGATCTTGCCCCTTTGCTGTCGCGCGAGCGGCTCCCGTTGGGTTTTCGCACCGATGAGCTGCCGCCCGACATCACGCCCTTTGTCCTTGCCCGCGATGAAGTCGCGTTTGCTGGCGAGGCGGTGGCCGTGGTGATCGCGCGCAACCGCTACGTCGCAGAGGATGCGGCCGCCCTCGTTCATGTCGACTACGAGCCGCTGCCGGCTGTCTCCGATTGCCGCGCCGCGCTCACGCCGGGCTCGCCGCTCGTGCATAGGGCGAACAAGAGCAACCTCCTGATCGAGTTCAAGCAAGCCTACGGCGACGTGGAAAAAGCATTCGCGAGTGCGCCCCGTCGCGCCAGCGTCCATCTCAAGCAGCATCGCGGCGGCGCGCATTCCATCGAGGGCCGTGGCGCCGTTGCGGTTTACGACCCAATCGAAGCTCGCCTCACGCTATGGTCTTCCACCCAGCTCGCCCATGAGCTGCGCGGCTCCCTGATGATGTTACTCGGCCTTGACGAAAATCAGCTGCGCGTGGTGGCGCCGGACGTGGGCGGCGGCTTCGGCGCCAAATTCGTCATGTATCCGGAAGAGGTCACACTTGTAGCATCCTGTCTGCTCCTGCGGCGCCCGATCAAATGGATCGAAGACCGGCGCGAGCATTTTCTCGCTGCCGTGCAGGAGCGCGATCAATATTGGGATCTCGACGTTGCCTTCGACGATGACGGCCGCCTGCTCGGCGTGCGCGGCAGCATGATCCATGATCAAGGGGCCTATACCCCGCAGGGAATCAATCTCCCGTACAACGCATCGACTGGAGTGCCGGGCCCCTACATGCTGCCGGCCTATGAGCTCACCGTGCGGGTGGTTGAGACCAACAAGGTCGCAACCATGCCTGTGCGCGGGGCCGGCTATCCGGAAGCGGCGTTTGCCATGGAACGCCTGCTCGATCGAGTGGCCGGCGAGCTTGCCCTCGACCGCGCGGAGGTGCGGCAGCGCAATCTCGTGCCGCCGGAAAAGATGCCGTACGTTACGCCGCTCAAGACCCGCGCGGGTTCCGCAATCGCGCTCGATAGTGGCGATTTCCCCGCCTATCAGCGCATCGCGCTTGATGCCATCGGTTATGCCGGTTTTGCGCTGCGTCAGGAGGAGGCAAGAAGGCAGGGACGTTATCTCGGGATCGGGATCGGCAATGGCATCAAGGGCACCGGTCGCGGCCCGTTCGAGTCTGCCATTGTGCGGATCGGCCGCTCCGGGCGCATTTCCCTCTACACCGGCGCGATGCCCATGGGGCAGGGGATCAAGACTGCGCTCGCCCAGATCTGCGCCGAGCAATTCGACGTCCCGCCGCACATGTTGAGCGTGACTGCCGCCGACACGGCGGTCATCCCGTTTGGACAGGGTGGCTTCGCCAGCCGGCAGACCGTAACGGCAGGCTCGTCCGTGCACATGGCAGCCGCGGCGGTGCGCGACAAAGCGCTCCAGGTAGCCGCGCATCTCTTGGAGGTGGGCACGGGCGATCTCGAGCTGCGCGCCGGACGCATTGAGATTGCCGGCGCGCCGGGGAGCGGGCTCACGCTGCGCGAGGTCGCCGAGGCGGTCTCCGGCGTCCCGGGCTACGCCATGCCCGGCAAATTCGAGCCGGGGCTCGAAAGCATGCAGAGCTTCCAGCCGGGCGCGCTCACTTACGGCGGGGGGTGCCACGCGGTCGAGGTCGATGTCGATATCGAGACCGGTGGCGTGCGCATCCTGCGTTATGTCGTCGTCAATGACAGCGGCCGCATCATCAATCCAATGATTGTCGAAGGGCAGCTCGTCGGCGGCGTCGTGCACGGCATGGGCAACGCGCTGCTGGAATGGATGGGCTACGATCGCGAAGCGCAGCCGGTCACAACGACTTTCGCCGAGTATCTGTTGGCGAGTGCAACCGAGGTGCCAAAAATCGAGATAAAATTCGCCGAGTTTCCCTCCTCGCTCAATCCGCTTGGCGTCAAAGGCGTTGGCGAGTCGGGCTGCGTGCCTGCTGCCGCCGCCATCATTTCGGCAATCGAGAACGCGCTCGCACCGTTTGGGGTGCGTATTGAAGAGTACCCGGTGACGCCGGCGCGTTTGTTTGCTCTCTTGGCGAATGACGAATAGCGAGTAGCGAATATTAGAGCCAGTTTCGATGACGTTCGATCACCACGCGATCGTACAGCCCGCGGTACCTCTCCTGCGGGGAGAGGTGGACCTGCTGGCTCGATCTCAGCAAAACACGCTCTAAGCGGCCGGCGAGGCTTCTATTTGCCATTCGCTAACCGCTTCATTGGCTGGGTTTGATACCGAGGTCCTTTGCGATTGCGGCCAATCTCGCGCGCTGCTGTTCGATCGATTGAGCGAATTCCGCCGGCCCGCCAAGATTGAGGATCTGGCCGGTTGTGATCAGGCGGGACTCAATGCTGGCGTCGGTCACGGCGCGGACGTCCGCTGCAATGCGCTCGCGCAACTCCATCGGCATGCCCGGCGGGCTGAAGTAGCCCACGAGGCCATCAAAGGCGAGCTCGGGATGGCCGGCTTCGGTCGCAGTGGGGACGTCGGGCAGGGTGGGGGCGCGAACGCTGTTGGTCATGATCAGCGGTTTGATTTTGCCGGCTTCGAGCTGCGGCCGCACAATGGCGAGCGCCGCCTCGTAGACCTGCACGCGGCCTTCGGCAAGATCGTTGGCAGCCTCGACCGGATTGCGGTACGGGACCTTCGTCATGTTCAACCCATTGCTCTGGAGAAATCCGGCGAAGGAAAAATCCAGCGCACCGGTCGTGCCCGCCCAGTTGAGCTTGCCGGGCTGCGCGCGCGCCATGGCGATCAGATCGGCGAAGGTTTCGACTTTCAGGGAAGCCGGGACCGCGATGGTAATCAGCGTGTTCGAGATGCGCACAATCGGCAGGAGATCGCTCGCCTTATATGGCAGGTTCTCGTGCTGATAAGGATGGGCGGTGAATGCGGAGCTCGGCGAGGCCAGGAGGACATGATCATCGTGGGCACTCACGAAAGTGCTGATTGCTACGATACCGTCCCCGCCCGGACGGTTCTCGATCACCACCGGCTGCCCCCAGCGCGCGCTCAGCCGCTCCCCGATGAGGCGCGTCCCAATGTCCACTCCCGAGCCGGCTCCGAGCGGCACTATGAATTTGACCGGCCGCTGCGGCCACGCTTGTTCCGCGGATGGCGGCGACGGCAACAGGGCCGATGCGATGAGGCCCAGAGCAAAGGCAAACAAAGCTGGCATGCTGCGCATCATCTTGCTCCAATACGCGCCGAGACAATTGCGCGGGACCATAGCCACCTGATCCTTTGATGACCAGCAAGCAAGTTGACGCATGAGCATCTCCTCCGAGGCCGGCCTCGCGCCCCAGATCGCGCAGCTGCGCAGCGCTGCAGCCGTCCGCGAGCGCTGCGCCATGGTGTACCGGTGGGTCGCTCAGGGCCGCTCACCGCATTTTGAGCTCGACGAAGAGCGCCTGGCAACGGTCGCGCAATATGTGGCCGACGTGACGCGCGAGACCTATCCCGATCTCAACATTCCATACCACAGCCGCTGGCGGCATTTTGCAGCGGGCGGGATCGACCGCTGGAACGAACTGTCGCAGCGCGTGCTGGTGCATCCGCTCGAGCGCGCACGCATGGCGATCGATCTCGTCACCGTGAGCGTCCTGCTTGATGCGGGTGCCGGCGATGCATGGCGCTACCGGGAAGGGGAGAGCGGACATTCTTTCGCGCGTTCAGAGGGTCTCGCCGTCGCGAGCTTCGATATGTTTTGCGCCGGTGCCTTTTCCTCCGATGTTCAACGGCCTTTTCGGGTCGACGATGTCGCGCTCGCCAAGATCAATGCTGCGGCATTGGCGCACCATTTTCAGGTCAGTGCGGACAATCCGCTCATTGGAGTAGAAGCGCGCAGCGACCTGGTCCGATCTCTCGGCGTGGCGTTGTCCGAGCGCGGAGAACTGTTTGGACGCGTGCCGGCCCGTCCCGGCAATCTCGTGGATTATTTTGTGAGCCTCGCTGATGACAACCGTATATCGGCCGCGACGCTTCTGACGACCCTCCTCGAAGCACTGGCTTCGATCTGGCCATCCGGCTTGAGGCTCAATGGCATTGCAATCGGGGATGCCGGGCGCCACCCGGCGATCCGGACCGGTGATATGACCGAAGGGATTGTGCCCTTTCACAAACTCTCGCAGTGGCTCAGCTATTCATTGATCGAGCCGCTCGCGATTGCAGGGCTCAGCGTCGAGAGGCTCGATGAGCTCACGGCGCTGCCGGAATATCGCAATGGCGGGCTCCTTGTTGATCTCGGCGTCATCCGTCCGCGCAAGCAAACCGACCTGCAGCGCCGTCACGATGTTCACTCCGAGCTTGTGGTTGAATGGCGTGCGCTGACTGTGGCATTACTGGATAAATTGCTTCCACTTGTTCGCGCGAAGCTCAACCTCGACCAAAGCTTCAACTTGCCGCATATGCTGGAAGGCGGTACCTGGGGCGCAGGACGCAAGATCGCGCGTAAAATGCGGCCGCCGGATGGTCCGCCGCCCCTCCCGGTTGCCGCGGATGGCACGGTGTTCTGAAGCATTTCGGAGCCCGATGAGCGCAAGCCGCCTTCGCCAAGGCTTCGGCGGCCTCACTCACATAGCCCGTCGAAGCTTTAGCGGAGACGGGCGACATGCGGGATCAGTCCCGGATTTCGCTGTGCTCATCCGGGCTACGTCCTGCTCCGTCCTCTGCTCAAAAAGTAAGCAAGGTGCCAAGTTCACCGCGCGCTGTGAGTGCGCTAGACTTGTTGCTGCATGCAGCCGGCATGTTGCGATTTATGGGGTTGAAATGCTTACGCGCTTCCTACGGTTCTTCGGGCTCGTTCTGCCCATTTTCTTGGCAACTATTGCATCCGTTCCGCGCGCGAGCGCGGAGGATAAAGTCCTCAAGGTCGGAACGCTCAAGCTCATCCACGGGATCTCCGCCTACTTCTACGAGCGGTTCGCTCCCGAGGGCTACAAAGTCGAGGTCTATCCGTTCGAAAGTCCGACCGACGGCAAGAACGCAGTCCTCACAGGCACCGTCGACACCTGCATTCACGGCATCGCGGCCTTTCTGCTCGGCGCTGCCGCCGGCGAGCCCGTCGCCATCGTGGCGAATGCCAATAACCGCGGCATGGCGGTGATCGCGGGTGTCAACACCGACATCAAAACGATCAAGGATCTCAAGGGCAAGCGCGTGGCGATCTGGCCGGGCTCAACGCAGGAGGCGGTGATCCTCGAGCGGCTTCGCATGGAGGGGATGTCGATCAAGGACATCCAGCCAATTCGGCTGCAATTTTCCGATCATCCGGCGGCGCTCGCCCGCGGTGATATCGATGCCTATGTCGGAGCAGAGCCTGCACCGGGCATCAGCCTTGCCAATGGCACCGGCCGGCTGGTCGAATATCCCTATTCGACGCCGATTGGCTCGTTGAACATGATTCTTTCCGCAAGCGAGAAGGCGGTCAAAGAGAATCCCGAACGCATCAAGCTGATTGTCGACATGCACCGCAGAGCCATAGACTACGCCATGGCCAATCCTGCGCAGATCGTCGAAGTCGCGATGGCCAAGCTTGGCCAGCAGAAAAAATCGATCGAGTTTGCGGTGCCCAACGTCGAGCTTGCGTGGAAGCTCGACGACGTGTTCATGCAGCGAGCGGGCGCCTATACCCGGCTCATGTTCGAGAACAAGCAGATCCGCCAGATGCCTGACCTCTCTCGTCACATCACCCGGCAATTCATGTAACGCAATGGCGGGCTGGGGATTGTCTTGAGCGAGCAAGTCACGGCGCTTGCGCAACCAGTAGAACAAGACGTAACCGACAGCTCAGTTCCGGCGCGCGGCCGTCGCCGTTTGACCGAAAGAATCCGCGCGATTGCGCTCGGCGCGGGGTTTCCGCTCGTCCTCATCCTGCTCTGGGACCGCGCGGTCGCCATCACCGGCACCCGGTTGGTCCCAAGCCCGCGCGAAGTCGCGGTGATGATGTACGATTTCTCCTTCGGGGGAATCTATGAGGACGCGTTCAGCGGTACCATTCTCACCCATGTCTGGAAATCAATGACGCGCGTCTATGGGGGCTTCTTCCTTGCCGCGCTGATTGCAGTTCCGCTCGGCCTGATGATCGGACGGATCAAGCTGCTGCGGCAGCTGCTCGATCCCACCATCAATCTGCTGCGGCCGATTCCGGTCACCGCGTGGCTGCCGCTGTCCATGATCTTCTTCGGGCTGGGGCCCAACGCGGCGATCTTTCTGGTCTTTCTTGGCGCCTTCTATCCCATTCTGCTCAACACCATCTTCGGCGTGCGGTCGGTGGACGTGCGGCTGTTCGAGGCCGCCGCCATGCTGGGCTGCTCCGGCTCCGGGATGTTTCGTCAAGTCGTGCTGCCCGCCGCATTACCCGCGATATTCAATGGGCTTCGCATCGCCCACGGATTTGCCTGGATATTGATTGTGGTGGGCGAGATGACCGGCGTTCCCACCGGGCTTGGCTCCGTGATCATGGACGGGCGCACACTCTCACGCACCGACCTAGTGGTGACAGGCATGATCGTGATCGGGGTGTGCGGGTTTGTCACCGACCGCATCATTGTGGCGATCAGCAACCGCGTGCTGCGATGGAGCCCCCAGCACCATGCCTGAAAGTAAACGGCTCCAAGTCGTGATCCGTGGTGTCACCAAGCGATTTCCCGTCGCTGACGGCGACATTGAGGCGCTCGCGCGCATTGATACCGCCATTCGGCAGCGCGAATTTGTGTGCCTCATCGGCGCGTCGGGCTGCGGAAAGTCGACCATGCTGCGCATTGTTGCCGGCTTTGAGGAGCCGACCACCGGCGAGGTTCTGGTCGACGGCAAGCCGATCACCGGACCGGGCAGCGACCGCGGCATGGTGTTCCAGGATTACGCCCTGTTCCCGTGGATGACGGTGCGGAAGAACGTCGCCTTCGGCCCACGCCAGCGCCAACTGCCCCGCGGCGAGGTCGATCGCATTGCAGGCGAGTTCGTCAAGCTCGTGGGCCTCGAACGCTTCGCCGATCGCTATCCGAGCCAGCTGTCCGGCGGTATGAAGCAGCGCGTCGCCATCGCGCGCGTGCTCGCGAATGACGCGAGCATTCTGCTCATGGATGAGCCTTTCGGCGCCCTCGATGCGCTCACGCGCGAGCAACTCCAGCGCGAGCTTTTGCAGATCTGGTCGCGCAGCCCCGTCACCATCCTGTTCGTGACCCATTCGGTCGAGGAGGCCGCCCTGCTTGCCGATCGTGTTCTCGTCATGAGCGCCGGGCCCGGTCGCATCACAGGCGACATCGACATCGAGTTGCCGCGCCCGCGCGACGTGGCCTCGCCGGAATTCAACGCGGTGCGGCGCGATCTCGCGCGCCGGCTCACAAGCCACATGATGCCGCGCGACCTGGCGGCCGCAGGCGTGGCGTGATGGGGGATGCAATCTACCGCGGCATGGATCGCCCGGCGCTCGATGCGGCCTATAACAACAGCGCGGCCGTGGCGGACAGCCTGCAATGGCTGGAGCGTTGGCGCGCCCGCAGCGCAGCGGTCCGGGCAGGAGCGCATGCGCGGCTCGATGTGCCGTATGGCAAGCGGCCGCGGGAGCGCATCGACTATTTTCCGTCAGGTGCCCAACGGCCGCCGTTGTTCGTGTTCATTCATGGCGGCTACTGGCAGCGCAACGACAAGGAGATGTTTGCCTTTGTCGCCGACGGGCTGCAGCCGCACGGTATTGATGCCGCGACCGTCGGCTACACGCTCGCTCCCGACGCACGTTTGACCGAAATCGTGCAGGAGATCAAGCAGGCGCTGAGTTTTTTATCGGAGCATGCGGACAATTTTGGTTTTGCTCGGGATCGGGTGTTTGCCGGAGGCTGGTCGGCGGGCGGACATCTCACCGCCATGGCCGCGCGGCATCCCACCGTTTGCGGCGGCATTCCCATCAGCGGAATTTTTGATCTTGAGCCCATTGCGCTCAACTATCTCAACGAAAAGCTCGCGCTCGATCCGTCCGAGGTGGAGACGCTAAGCCCGCTACGCATCGTGGGCGATCGCAGTCCTCCGCTGCGGATGTTCGTGGGAGGGAACGAGCTGCCCGAGCTCAAACGCCAATCCGCGAGCTACGCCGCCGCCGCCCGCGAACGCCGCCTGCCGGTGCAACTCACGGTCCTTCCAGGACACCACCATTTTTCCATTCTCGACGAGATTCGTCGGCCCGACGGAGCCATCACGGCCGCGCTGCGCGAGCTGATTGCAACGTAGGTTGGCTCGATCACGTTTTGCGAGTTTCGTAGCCCGCATGAGCGCAAGCGACATGCGGGATGCGTCCTGGATTTCGCTTCGCTCATCCGGGCTACTATCCGACGCCATCATCGATTGAAACGACTGGGAGTGCCGCGTAGACTTGGCGTAGAAAGACGATCACCCCCAAGAACTCGGAAACGCCGCCATGTTTCTTAGAAATTACTGGTATGTCGCTGCTTATGATCATGAGGTCAGCGCGCGGCCGATGCGCCGGCTCATTCTGGGCGAGCCGGTCGTGCTCTATCGCCTGGAGGATGGAACGCCGGTTGCGCTCGAGGACCGTTGTGCCCACCGCCATCTGCCGCTCTCCATGGGCAAGCTCGTTGGCGACACGCTGCAATGCCATTATCACGGCCTGCGCTACGACCGTACGGGGACCTGCGTGCGCGTGCCGGGACAGGAGACGATCCCGCGCTCGGCCCGGGTCAAGAGCTATCCGCTGGCCGAGCGCTATCACTGGCTATGGATCTGGATGGGCGATCCCGCGCTTGCCGATCCGCGGACGATTCCCGATTTTCACTGGTTCGATGATCCGGCCTGGGGCGCCAAGGGCGAGTATCTCCACGTCAAATCGAACTGGCAGCTCATTGTCGACAACCTGCTCGACCTCACTCACCTTGCCTTCGTGCACGACACGACCATCGGCAATGCGGCGCTGGTCGACCAGGCAAACGTCAAGGTGCAGCGCTCCCAGGACGGTGTCGTCGTCACCCGCTGGATCATCGATGCGCCGGCGCCGCCCACGTTCGTGAAGGCCGGCGGCTTTACCGGCAATGTCGATCGCTGGCAGATCATCGATTTCGCGCCGCCCGCGTTCCTGCGGCTCGACGTGGGCGCAACGCCGACCGGCACCGGCGCGCCCGAAGGGCGGCGCGTCGGGGGCATCGGCATGCGCAATCTCAATGCCATAACGCCGGAAACCGAGGCCACCAGCCATTATTTCTGGGGGCAGGCGCACAATTGGGACGTCAACAACCCGCGGACGACGGACATGCTTATCGAGCAGATCCGCACCGCGTTCCTGCAGGATGTCGAGGTGTTCGAAGCGCAGGAACGCAATCTCGACGCAATTCACCATCCGCCGCAGACGGACATCAACGCCGATGCCGGCGTCATACAGGCCCGCCGTATTCTCGACCGGCTTTATGCGGAGGAGCAGGCCGCAGCCGCGGCAAAGCAGGTGGCCGCGGAGTAGGGCAGGAGCCTACCGTCTGCCGTAATAATAATACACGTCCTGAATGGAGGTGGGCCGGATGATGATGCGGCGCGGAGCGCCGTCAGCGGCATAGGCGTCAACCGGAATTTCGCGCACGTTGTTGCCGCCGAAGCGCCGCACCGTGCTCAAGGCTTCATCGCGCCGCCGCTCGCTGCTCGGCTCCCGCCGGGCCACTTTCTTCACGGAGCGTCGCTTCGGTTTGACCAACGGCGCAATGGGCGGGGCTTGCGCGGTCGACGCAACGGGCGGGGCTTGCGCGGTTGGCGCTGCCTGCTGGGCTTCTTCCATGGCAGGCGGCGCGCTGGCGAGCTGCTGCGCCGGTGCCATTGCCGCACGCGGCTGCATGAACTCGGTCGCCGCCGAAACCGGATTCCGACTGGACTGCGGCGGCTCGACGGTTGTCACCTGAACGCGGTCGGGATGGTCCGCAACGTGCACATCCCTTCCGGGATGGTGCGCAGCAACGGCGGGGGTAGCGGGTTGTGAAGAGCAGGTGCGGCCCCAGGGCAATTGAATCTCGCCTGTGCATGACGGTGAGACTTCAACTGCTCCGACCGAGAGCCGCTCGATCAACGCCGGCAGCACACCGACGGCACCCGCGACAACGACGGTTCCGAACGCAATGAGGCAGGCGGAGGTGAGAAAACGCAGACGCGAGTGCAAGATCGTCTCCTTTGGAGCGCCCCCGCGCGACCTCAAAAAACAACAGGGCTATGGCAGGACTGTGTCCTGACCCCCGGCTTGAGCTGATATCGGTACTCTATTTTTGTGTTCCAGCAAAGTGCGTGGTCATGGATTGCGGGCTCGAGCCCAGCCTAGGTCGATTGTCGCCGACTTAGAGCGTGTTTCGTCGAGATCGAGCCAGCAGGTCCACCTCTCCCCTTCGGGGCGAGGTACCGCGGGCTGCACCAATCGCGTGGTGGCCGATCTCGGGTAAACCCGGGATCGGTGGACCCGTCCCGCAATGGCGCGATCACTGATGGGCGGCCGGTAACCATATTCCCAGGCCCTTTTCCAGCGCGCGCCGGTAGAGGAAATGGGCCAATGCCACGTCCTGTGAAACGAGGCCGGTGGTGTGGATCAGAATGCGCTCTTCGGCGCGCTCGCGGCCCTTCTTCGCCCCGCTGACGAGCTCGGCTATCTCGGCATAAAGATCGTCGCGCGAGAATTGCCCCACCTCGACCATGTGCTTGAACTCGCGCTGGAGCATGTTGAATTCCCAGCTGTCGATGACCACCTTATCGAGCTTCGACCAGCCGGCCGGATCAAGCTCGCGACGCGCGAGTGAAATGAAAGTAGAGCCCGGTTTGAGCCAGGGCTCACGGCTCACCACCTCGTTTGACGTGGTGCCGCCGACGGCGACGTCGGCCCCGCGCACGACCTCCTCGATGGTCTCCTTGGCAAGCACGGGGATGCGAAGCTCCTTCGACCACTTGCGCGCAAAGGCCTCGCGCGTTTCTGGACGACGCGAGGTGCAGCGGATCTCCTCGAACTTGTACATGGTGAGAAGGCAACGCAGCGTGTTGGTGCCCATGGTGCCCACGCCCACGAGGCCAAGTACCTTCGGGTTGCGCGGCCCCAGCCACTTGCAGGCAATCGTTGCCGCCGCGGCGCTGCGGATGGCGTAGCTCCAGTGCTCGTCGACAATGGCGACCGGCTCTCCGCTCCTGGGATCGGAGAGCGCGATGTAGCGCGTGCACGAAAGCGCGCCCACCGTGTTGCGCGTGCCGTCATCATAGTAGTTATAGAGCCGCACGCCGGTCGCTGGGATGTCCTTGAGCAGGACCGACTTCACATGCCAATGGTTGTTGAAACCGTCCGCCACGTCGAGCTTGAAGCTTGGCGGATTCGACAGCACCACGCTCCCGCGGGCATGCATCAGATACACTTCTTCGCATACGGCAAGCGCATCCTCGACGCTCAACAACCCGAGCGTCTCGCGATGGGGAACGAACAGGACGCCGCGGCGATCGCTCATCACTCGTGCAGCACGAAATCGAAATGCTTTCCGGACGGCGCATAGATCTCGAAGATTTCGAACGGCTCGGCGCCGCGGTTGCTGAGCGAATGCTTCATGCCGGCGGGAATGTAGACGACGTCATCCGCGCGGATCGCATAGCTGGTTCCTTCGACTGTCAGGGTGCCTTCGCCGCGCTTGACGATATAGACGTTGTCCGCATGGGTGTGATGGTGAAGCTTGCCCGGCGGACCTTGCGGCATCAGGCGATTGAGATGCACATCCACCTTCTCGGTGCCGAGCGAGGCATTGATCAACTTGATCTGCTCGCCGCGCCCGGATTCCATCGGGCTCACCGGGCATTCGTTCAGGCGCAGAATTTTGAACACGCGCGCTCCTTGCCGTCGCAACAACCGGCATGCAATATCGTGCGACCGTAATCACGCAGATCGGGACGATCAAGCCATCAGCATGAGCCGCGCCGCCGCCATCGCTCGCGCGCACGCCTATTTCGACCGCGGCGAATTTCTCGCCGATCTCAAACGCCGCGTCGCAATCCCGAGCACCAGCCAGGAACCCGAACGCAAGCCCGAACTGCGCCGTTACCTCGATCACGAGATCGTGCCCGCGCTGGAACCGCTGGGATTTGCATCCCGCATTCTTGAAGGTTCGCGCCGCCCGCCGATTCTTCTGGCCGATCGCATGGAGGGCGCGGATGTTCCGACCATTCTGATCTACGGCCATGGCGATACCATTCGCGGCATGGACGAGAGCTGGCGAACCGGACTCTCGCCGTGGACGCTCACCGCCGAGGGCGATCGTTTCTACGGCCGTGGGACCGCAGACAACAAAGGACAGCACAGCATCAATTTCGCCGCGCTTGCGGCGGTGATCGGCGAGCGCGGGCAGCTCGGCTTCAACGCGAAATTTCTGATTGAAATGGGGGAGGAGGTCGGCTCGGCCGGGCTGCACGAGTTTTGTGAGGAGCACAAGAACGGCTTGCTCAAGGCGGATGTCCTGATTGCCTCCGACGGCCCGCGGATATCGCCGCGGCAGCCGACAATTTATCTCGGTGCGCGCGGCACTCACCTGATCGACTTGATCGTGGATCTGCGGGAAGGCGCGCACCACTCCGGCAATTGGGGCGGGCTGCTGGCCAATCCCGGTATCATCCTTTCCCATGCACTCGCCTGCATCACCGATGCGCGCGGCGCGATCGCAGTGCCGCAATGGCGCCCGCCGCTGCCGCAGCCGGTGCGAGACCTGCTGGCGGGAGTCGAGATCGATGGCGGCGGCAACGGGCCGACCGTCGACCGCGATTGGGGCGAGCCGCAGCTCACGCCCGCCGAGCGCGTGTTTGCGTGGAACAGCTTCGAGGTGTTGGCCTTCACCACCGGCACACCCGACCATCCGGTCAACGCCATTCCCGGCAGCGCTCGCGCCCATTGCCAGCTGCGTTACGTCGTCGGCACCAACGTGGATGAGATCATTCCGGCCTTGCGCCGCCATCTTGACCATCATGGCTTTCATCAGGTCGAGGTGCGTGGCGGAAAGGGCGGGTTCTTTCGGGCAACCCGCCTCGATCCGCACGACCCGTGGGTCACCTTTGCCGCTCGTTCCGTGCAGCAGACCACCGGGCGCGCGCCGACCATTCTCCCCAATATCGGGGGCTCATTGCCCAATGACAGCTTTGCCGAGGTGCTTGGCCTCAAGACGATCTGGATTCCGCATTCCTATGCCGGATGTTCCCAGCACGCTCCCGATGAGCACCTGCTCGCGCCCATCGTCCGCGAAGCATTGGGCATCATGGCGGGATTGTTCTGGGACATCGGCGATCCTGATGCCGGCCGGCCAGTCACGTGAAGAGCGGCCATAGACAATTAAGCGTTCCCACAACGGACATCATTGAGTGGACGCGTGCATTCGTGCGTCATCCGAGCCCGCAAACCGAGCGTTTCGAACAGGAACCACAGGTCCAGAGCTTCATCGGCGACCAGATTGCTCCGCTCGTGCAAAAGCTCGCCTTGCCGTGGCGGCGCGACCGCATGGGCAACCTCATTGTCGAGCTTGGCCCCGCAAGCTCCGGGAAAAGCCTGCTGCTGATGGCTTACGCCATGACGCATCCTGCCAACCGCATGCGCAATCCGTTTGCGGGCGAGCTGATCGAAGATGCAACGGGCGCTTACGTGCGCGGGCGCGGCGTCTCCGAGCAGAAGGGAGCGCTCGCGGCTGCGCTCGCCGCCGTCAAGACCGCCGCCGACCGGCTTACCTTGCGCGGCCGGCTGATATTTGCGGTGAGCACGGCGGGTGAAACCGGCCGGCACGATGCCGCGACCAGCATTTGCAATGCGCTGGGTTATTGCCCTGCGCTCGCGGTGATCGCGCTAGGCACCACTGGGCGCATCGCGCTCGCGAACAAGGGCCGCATCGATGTCGTCATCACGGTGCGCGGCAAGGCCGCACACAGCGCCATGCCGTGGATGGGAGTGGACGCCATCGAAGGCGCGCGCCGCGTGCTCGATCGCGTCCTTGCCATTGATGTTGCAGCGAAGAAACATCCCGCGCTGGGCGAGGCAACGCTTACGGCGACGTCGATCCGCTCCTGGCCAGAGGCGACGCATACGGTACAGGACGAAGTTCGTCTCACCTTCGACCGGCGCCTCTTGCCCGGAGACGATCCGCACGCTGCCTTCAGCGCGATTGCAGCCGCCGCCGATATCGGCGAGCCGTGGTCGATCAAGGCAGAGCTTGGCCCGATCATGTATCCGGCCGAGATTGCACCGGATGGCCCATTCATGCGCGCTGCGGTGGAGGGATGCCGGCGCATGGGACTGGAGCCACCGGGCACGTTCCACAGCCACGGCGCGCTCGACGCCGGCTATTTTTGTTTGCGAGGCGCGCAAGGAGCGATGTGGGGTCCGGGCGCGGTCGAGCAGTGGCATTCCGATGACGAACGCATCCCCGTCGCCGATCTCATCACCGGGGCGGTGGCGTATCGGGGCATGATCGAAGCGGCACTGTGCTGAGCAACCGAAAACAATCATCAGATGTATGCAGATATTGTGTAACGATCGCGATTGGCGTTACCATCAGCTGCTCGCGGGAGCAGAGAATCTCCGAATGGAACGGCCCCGCCTCAGTTCCGCGCCATCCCCTGGAGGAAAGCAATGCCATGGTTCCATGCACTTGCGGTCATCGCGTTGAGCGGCGTCGCTGCCGCGGCCGCTGATCCGCTGCCGACCGAGACTTTCAAGGTTCTTCCGCTCACACTGGCGGTCGAAGCCGCACAGGCGGCAATCGCTGCGTGCAAGGCCGACGGCTTTGCCGTCACCGCCGCGGTCGCGGACCGTGCCGGCAACCTCCAGGTGCTCCTTGCCGGCGATGGGGCAAGTGTGTTGAGCCGCGATATAACCCGCCGCAAAGCCTATACGGGGGCCGTACGGCGAATCGCGACGACGGAATTGGCCAAGGCGGTCGCGGCGCCGGGAGCGTTCAATCCCACCCTCTATGACACGCAGATGGTGGCCGTAGGAGGTGGGGTGCCGATCAAGGTGGGCAATCAGGTTATCGGCGGTATCGGCGTCGGCGGCACGCCGAGCGGCGAGAAGGACGAGGCCTGCGCCAATGCGGGTATTGCCAAGATCAGCGATCGCCTGAACTGATAGATCGTATTCATCCGCTCAACAATGACCTGATCGGCGTGTATCGTGCAATCAAAACGAAACAGCCGCTAAAACACGCCCCGCAGGGCCGTCGTCGCGAGCGAGCTCACCCGTCTAGACTGCAGGTGCAAGTTCAGGCGGCGCAAAGGCGCGAACGGGTGGCGCCGGCGCGTTCCACCGTTCGATCTCGACCAGCGCAGTCTGCGCGCTCGTCGCCTGCGCGAGCGGGGAAGTGCCAATGTCGAGGGTCAGCACATTGGGATTGCCGTGGCGCTCGGGCTCTCCTTGCGCCGCCGGTGGGTCGAACCACGCGCCAGTCGCCATGACGGCCACCCCCGGCATGACGCCCGCATCGATCACGGCACCCGCAAGACACGCGCCGCGAGCGTTGAACACGCGCACAACGTCGCCGTTGCAGATGCCGCGGTGTGCCGCGTCCGCGGGGTTGATCCGAATCGGCTCGCGCCCTGCGACCTTGCTTGCGCGCGACACCGGGCCCGGATCCATTTGGGCGTGCAAGCGGGTTGCCGGCTGGTTGGTGAGGAGATGGATTGGCCAACGTTGGGCGGCCGCGCTGCCGAGCCACTCCGCGGGCGCAAGCCAGGCCGGGTGCGGCGGACAGTCCGTGTACTCCAGGGCGGCAAGCGCTTGCGAGGTGATCTCGATGCGGCCTGACGGAGTCTTCAGCGGGTGCGCCGCGGGATCGCGCCTGAAATCCTCGAACAGCACATAGTCGCGCTCGGGCGGCGGCAGCTCGACAAAACCTTCCGCCCAGAACTGCTGAAATCCCGGCAGTGCAACGCCCTTGGCTTGCGCGCTTGTGCGCACCTTGTTGTAGACCCACTCGCACCATGCCATCTCGTCGCGTCCTTCCGTGAATGCGCTCTCATAGCCGAGACGCTGCGCAAGGGCGCGGAAGATGTCGAAATCGTTCCTGGCTTCACCGACCGGATTGATCGCGCGGTGCATGGCCAGCACGAAGGTGTCGCGCGATGAGCCGCCCACATCGTTGCGCTCAAGCGCCGTCGTGGCGGGAAGCACAATGTCGGCGTGGCGCGCCGTCGGCGTCCACCAGCCGTCATGAACAATGACCGTCTGGGGCTTCTGCCAGGCGCGTTGCAGCCGGTTGAGATCCTGGTGGTGATGGAACGGATTACCGCCGGCCCAATAAATCAATTGAATGTCGGGATAAGCGTACCGGCGTCCATTGAATTCGTAGCTCTCGCCCGGCGCAAGCAGCATGTCGGCGATGCGGGCGACTGGAATCATGGTGCACGCCGGATTGACCGGCAACGGAACTTCCGGACCCGCGACATCGATACGCGGCACGCCGATGCCATTGGCCGAACCGTGGCCAAAAGCAAAGCCGGTCCCGGGCAGGCCAATGCCGCCCAGCATCGCTGCGAGCACGATCGCCGCCCAACAGGGCTGCTCGCCATGATGCGCCCGCTGCAGTGACCACGCGCAAGTAATCATCGTTGGTGTCGAGGATGCCCTGCGAGCGAGCTCGCGAATTGTCTCGGCCGGCACACCGGTAATGCCGGCGGCCCAATCCGAGTTCTTTGCCACGCCGTCCGCGCGGCCGAGAAGATAATCGCAAAACGTTTCAAAGCCCGTGCAATGGCGCAGCATGAATTGCGCATCGTAGCGGCCCTCGGTGAGCAGCGTGTGCGCCATGGCGAGCATCAGCGCGGTGTCGGTATTCGGCCGGATGGCAATCCACTGCGCGCCGAGAAAATCCGGTGCATCCGATTTGACCGGGCTGATGGAGACGAATTCGATGCCGGCCTCTTTCGCCCGGCGCAGCCAGGTTTCGAGACTATGAGCTCCCGCGCCGCCTGATGTGACCTGGCCGTTTTTAAGCCCAAGACCGCCGAAGGCGATCATCATCCGGGCGTTCTTGACGATCGACGGCCAATCGGTGACGTCGCCGTTGATCGGCGCAAAAGTGCCGATCACGCGGGGGAGGATATAAGTCGCGGCCCCGAAACTGTAGTTCGCAACCTGGTCGACACAGCCGCCGCCCAGGAACAGGAAACGGCGCGTCAGCGTGCGGGCATGATGCACCCGGCCGGCCGAGGACCAGCCATATGAGCCGCCGAGAATGGCCGTGTTGCCGAATTTCCCGCGCACACGCGTGAGCTCCTCGGCGACGAGCGATAGCGCTTCATCCCATGATACTTCGCGGAAGCGGTCGCTTCCGGTGCGCGGTTTTCCGGCCCGCCACCCCTCGCGGATTGCGGGACGCGCAATTCGCAGCGGCGAGTGCACCATGGCGGGAATCGCCTCGAGCATGTTCGAGGGCGCGGGGTCGCGCGCAAACGGCTCACAGCCGATGACGCGGCCATTCTCGACCAATGCGGTGAAAGCGCCCCAATGGGCGAGCGAAGGAAAGCGTGCGGCTGTCATGATAACCCGGTTATCTTGCCCGTACGGCAACCTAACAGGAGCATTCCGCGCTGCCAACGCCGTTGCACAACCGGGACAACGTCGGGATTTGTGGTCCGGGCTCAGAATTCCACATCGAGCTCTTCCAGCTCATCCGGTTCGGCTTTGGCGGCGGCGAGCCACTCCTGCACGTGAGGCAGCGCCATGATCGCATCGCAGTAGGCGCCTGATTGCGCATCCAGCTTGACGTCATAGGTCAGAAACCGGGTGACGACCGGCGCATACATGGCATCCGCCATGCAAGCTTCCTTTCCAAACAGATAGGGGCCCTTGCTCGCGTCAAGACACTCTCGCCAGATGGCCAGAACGCGTTCGATATCCGCTTGCGCACCGGCCCAGACCTTGAAGCCCGGATAATGCGCTTTCAGATTCATCGGCAGCGCCGACCGCAAATTGATGAAGCCGGAATGCATCTCTCCACAGATGGCACGGCAATGCGCGCGAGCCGCCCGATGCTCTGGCAGGAGCTTGGCGTTCGGCCGCACTTCGCTGAGATATTCGGCAATCGCCAGCGTGTCCCAGACCTTGACCCCGTTGTCGGTGAGGCAGGGCACCAGGAATGATGGCGAGAGCAGGAGAAGCTCGGCGCGCGTCGCGGGGTCGTCGCTTTTGACCTGCTCCTCCTCGAATTCGAGCCCGGCCATCTTGCAGAGCAACCAGCCGCGCAATGACCACGAGCCATAATTCTTGCTGGCAATAGTGAGGGTGGCCATGGATTTCCCCATCGAATGGGCCGGCTTCTCGCTGTTCGAAACGAATTATCTCGCACCGCAATATAAAATGCACTAATCTTTTGCAGTGCACAGGTGGAGGTCTGTAACCCGCGTAAGCCCGTAGCCCGGATGAGCGTAGCGAAATCCGGGGCGGTCCCGCATTTCGCTACGCTCATGCGGGCTACCGGCTACGCCCAACGCGCTGGGGTTTTGGGGCAATGCTCTATCAAGCCTACCAGGCTCATTCCGACGTCATGGTCCCGGTTCGCACCTGGGCCGGCAAGGCGCTCGAACTGGTCGGCGGCCAATGGTTGGGCCACCCCGATACCGCCATGCTGCGAAATCTGTCCGCTGCCTACGAGCTCATCGCACGAGCGGGGCTCACCCATGACCGGCCGGCGTTCGGAATAAACGAGGTCAAGGTCGGCAACCGAGAGGTAAGGGTGCGCGAGCAGCGCGTGCTCGCAACGCCGTTTGGAACGCTGCTGCGTTTCGCGAAAGACATCGATGCGGATCAGCCCCGTGTTCTCCTGGTCGCGCCGCTCTCCGGACATTTCTCAACGCTTCTGCGCAACACGGTTTCCACCATGCTGCCGGAGCACGACGTCTACATCACCGACTGGCACAATGTACGCGACATCGCGCTCACGCATGGCCGTTTTGGCGTGGACGAATACGTCGAGCATCTCATCCGCTTCCTGGAAGCGATCGGGCCTGGCGCGCATGTTGTGGCGGTGTGTCAGCCGTGCGTACAGGTGCTCGCCGCCGTGGCGGTGATGGCGCAGGCCAACAATGCGGCGGCTCCGCGCAGCATGACCTTGATGGCAGGGCCGATCGATCCCCGCGTCAATCCCACCAAAGTGAATGCGCTTGCCAATTCCAGGCCGATCGAATGGTTTGAGCGAAATCTCATCGCCAGCGTGCCGCCGCGCTATCCCGGCGCGTTTCGGCGCGTCTATCCCGGCTTCGTGCAGCTTGCGGCCTTCATGAGCATGAATATCGAACGGCATTTGAAGGCGCATCGCGAGCTTTACGACCATCTCGCCAAGGGCGAGCACGAGAAGGCACAGGTCACGAAGGCCTTCTATGACGAATATTTCGCTGTGCTCGATCTTTCCGCGGAGTTCTATCTCGAAACCGTGCGTCTGATCTTTCAGGAATATGCGCTTCCTGCGGGAAAGCTCGAGTGGAAAGGAGAGCGCATCGAGCCGCGCGCCATCAGGCGCACGATGTTGCTTACGGTTGAAGGTGAGCGCGACGACATCTGTTCAGCCGGCCAGACCGTCGCGGCGCACGATCTGTGCTCCGGCTTGCGCCCCTATCTCAAGCGCCACCACATGCAGGCAGGGGTCGGGCATTACGGAGTGTTCAGCGGCAACCGCTGGTCCAGCCAGATTTATCCCTTGGTCAAGAACGTCATTCTTGCGAGCGAGTAGGGCAGGGGCGTCACGCCGCCCAGAGCAGGATGACTTTTCTTCGAATCGTCATCCCGCTCTACAGTAGGTTTTTGTCTGAGCATGTTCTTTTTCGCAAAACCGGTTCCCACTTTTGCGGGACATGCTCTAAGCCGCGTGTCCGGCCATATGGCGGCCGACCTCGACCAGGTCGGCCTCGCTTGCGCGCGCTTCGTAGACGAACCGGCCGTTGAAGATGACGGTGATGCGGTCGGCGAGCTCCAGGAGCTCGTCCAGGTCTTCGCTCACCAGCAGCACGGCCGCGCCCCGATTGCGCACCGCCATCAGCTCTGCGTGGATCTGCGCCGTCGCCGCGAAATCAAGGCCAAAACAGGGATTGGCCGCAATCATCACGTCGACCTCGCCGCCAAGCTCGCGCGCGAGCACCGTGCGCTGCACATTGCCACCGGAAAGATCGCTCATTGGCGAATCGGGTGAGCGCGTCTTGATCTGATAATCCGCGATCTTGCGCTGCGCCGTTTCACGAAATCCTCTGCGCCTGAGCCACCACCTGCCCACTGCGAACGGCCAGCGATCGAACTCGCGCAACGCCAGATTGTCGGCGACGCTCATGCGCGCGACGCAGGCATTACGCAGCGGCTCCTCGGGCAGGCACGAGACGTGGTGGCGGTGCATTTCATCGCGCGTAGCGTGATAAGGCGTTCCCGCAATGAGGATTTCTCCCCCGCGCGCCGCGCGCTGGCCGGCCAGGACCTCGATCAGCTGGCGCTGGCCATTACCGGACACGCCCGCGATGCCGACAATCTCGCCAGACCGCACCGCAAGCGACACCTCGTGCAGGGCCGGCTGGCCAGCGTCGTCAAGCGCGGCGAGCCGTCTGATGGCAAGGCGCTCTCCGCCGAACTCGGTGCTGCGAGCGGGCGATTTGGCGAGATGCTGCGCGCCGATCATCATGCCCGCCATAGCATCCGAGGTGAGCTCGCCAACGCGCCCCTGGCCTGCCAACCGGCCGCGGCGGAGGATCGTCACCTCGTCGGCAAACGCCATGACCTCGCGGAATTTGTGCGTAATCATCAAGACCGTGAGCTCGTTGCACGCGACCATCTGGCGGAGCATTCCGAGGACCTCGTCGGCTTCCTGCGGCGTAAGCACCGAGGTGGGCTCGTCGAGAATAAGAAACCGGCGCTTGAGATAGAGCTGCTTGAGGATCTCGCATTTCTGCCGCTCGCCGGCCGAGATTGCGGATACCTTCGCGTCGAGCGGGACGCGAAACGGCATGCGGTCGAGAAAGTCCGCGAGCTGCGCCTTCTCGTTTTTCCAGTCGATAATGCGAGGCAATTGCGCTCGCGCCAGCACAAAGTTCTCGGCGACCGTCATGGCCGGGACCGAGGTGATATGCTGATAGACCATGCCGAGCCCGAGCGCGTGCGCGGCATGTGGATTCTCAATGATCTCCTGGCGGTCGCCGACCAGGAGCTCACCCTCGTCGGCGCGGTAATATCCCATGATGCATTTGACCAAGGTCGACTTGCCGGCACCGTTCTCACCGAGCAAGGCATGAAAGCTCCCGGCGGGAACTTTGAGTGAAACCTGATCAAGCGCGGTGAAGGTCCCGAAGCGCTTGGTCATCGCCAGCGCCTCGATGCCGAGCGCATGCTGCGCGCCGGCGGGTACCGCCGCGTAGCGCGTGTCGCTCGCCGGATGGACGCTCATGCAATGGCCTTGGTGAAAGCGTGCGAGTTTGATACCGCGCCGAACACGCCGCCCTGCATCTTGATCATTTTGACCGCATGGTCGTGATTGCCCTTGTCGGTCGCGCCGCAGCAATCTTCGAGCAGCAGGCATTCAAAGCCGCGGTCATTGGCTTCGCGCATTGTGGTGTGCACGCATACATCGGTGGTAATGCCGGTCAGCACCACATTCTCGATGCCGCGCAGCCGCAGCATCAATTCAAGATCGGTGGCGCAGAACGAACCCTTGCCCGGCTTGTCGATGATGGGCTCGTCCTTGGCCGGGGCAAGCTCGGGGATGATGTCCCAGCCCGGCTCGCCGCGCACGAGGATACGGCCGCACGGTCCCGGATCGCCGATGCCTGCGCCGATGCGGCGCGAGCGCCAGCGCTTGTTCGCCGGCAGGTCGGCGAGATCGGGACGATGGCCTTCGCGGGTGTGGAAGACGTGAAAGCCTTTTTCCCGCATCGTATTGAGCACGTGCTTGATCGGCTCGATCGGGGCGCGCGTGAGCGAAAGATCGTAGCCCATCTTGTCGACATAGCCGCCAACCCCGCAGAAATCGGTCTGCATGTCGATCACGATGAGTGCCGTGTTCTGCGGCCGCAGATCCCCATTGTAAGGCCACGGATAGGGATCGGACTCGACATAGCGCTGCGCCATCGATGCGCCTTGACCTATCTGGTGATGCTCAGCTCCGCCGGCGCGCCGATGAGCGTGCGTTGCGGGGAGCAGGTTATGATCATGATGAGAAGCGTGAGGATGTAGGGCGCGGCGTTGAACAGGTAGTAGCCCTGGTTCACTCCAATCGACTGCAGCGCCGGTCCGAGCGCGGCCGCGCCCCCGAACAGAAGCGAGGCCCAGAAGCACAGCATCGGGTTCCAGCGCGCGAAAATCACCAGCGCGACCGCCGTTATTCCCTGTCCGCTGGAGAGACCTTCGTTCCAGCTTCCCGGATAATAGAGCGAGAGGAACGAGCCGCCGATGCCGCCGAGAAATCCGCCCAGCATGGTTGCGCGCGCGCGCACGCCGTTGACCGAATAGCCCATGGCGCGCGCAGCGTCGGCGCTCTCGCCCACGGTGCGCAGGATCATTCCCCAGCGGGTGGTGGCGAGCGCCCAAACGAGCACCGGCGCGAGCGCAACCCCGATGAGAAAGAGAACGTTAATCTGCAACGCGGCGCGCACCTGCGGCACGTCGCTCCACCATCCGAAGTCGATGGCGGGAAGGATCTTTGCCGATGGCTCAATGAGCGGCTTGCCTAGATAGAACGCCAACCCCGTGCCGAACAGCATCAATGCGATTCCAACCGCAATGTCGTTGACACGCGGCAAGCCGCAGATGGTCGCATGCACAAGGCCGAGCAGCGCGCCGGCTGCGCCCGCCGCAAGCACGCCGAGCCACGGCGAGCCGGTCAGATAGGAAGTGCCGTAGGCGCACATCGCCCCCATGACGAGGATGCCTTCAAGCCCGAGATTGATGCGGCCCGAGCGCTCGGTAATGCATTCGCCGAGGCTTACGAACAGGAAGGGCGTGCTCACGCGCAGCGCGCCGCCGAGCACCGCGACTGGCACGATCCACCAGCCCACGTCCGCCGCCATGCTCACCCTCCACGCCGGAAAATGGCAAAGCGCCCGTAAAGCGTCTCGCTCGCGAGCACCGAGATGAAGATCATGCCTTGCAGCACCAGCACCGAGGCATCAGGCAGGCCGAGGCGGCGCTGCAGCAAGCCCCCGCTCGCATTGATTCCGCCGAGCAGAATCGCGACCGGAATAATGGCGAGCGGATTATGCCGGGCGAGAAACGAGACCAGGATGCCCGTGAAGCCGTAGCCCGCGGCGAGGTTGGCGTTGGCGCGGCCCTGCACCGCCGCCACCTCGAACATGCCGGCGAGGCCTGCCGCGGCGCCGGCCAGAAAGCAGGCGATGAGGACGAGCCGTCCGACGCCGAGGCCTACCACTTTGGCGGCGCGCACATTGCCTCCTGCGACGCGCGCGGCGAACCCGAACACGGTCTGGAAAATGAGGATATAGGCAAGCACCGCTGCAATGATCCCGAAAGCCAGCCCCCAGTGTACGTCAAGGCCGGGAATGGTGCCGATCATGTTGGCGGCACCGATCTCGTGGCTCGACGGCTTGTTGAGACTCGACGGATCGCGCATCGGACCTTCGACCAGCTGGTTGAGAATCGCGAGCGCGATGTAGACAAGGAGCAGGCTCGAAATGGTCTCGTTGACACCGCGGTAGTGCTGCAACGCGCCGGAAAACGCAATCCACGCTCCACCGGCGGCCATTCCCGCGAGCGCCATTGCGAGCTGCACGACGAAGGGCGGCGCGGCCGGGAGCGCGAGCGCTGCCGACGTGGCGGCAAGCGCGCCCACGAGGAACGCTCCTTCGCCGCCGATGATGACAAGACCAAGCTGCGCCGGCAGCGCCGTGCAGAGAGCCGTCAGAATGAGCGGCGCGGCTCGGCTCAACGTGTTTTGCCATGAGAACCAGGTGCCAAACGCGCCCTGGTACATGTAGAGATAGAGCGCGGCCGGGTCCTTCCCGAAAAGAGCGACGAAAATTCCGAATGCGGCGAGCGCCGCGGCCAGCGCGAGCGCTGGAATAACAACATATTCCGCAGCGCCCGCGAGCCGCAGTCCCCCTCCCTTTCCCTCCCCCGCTTGCGGGGGAGGGAACGGATGGGGGGTGAACCTCGATTTGTCGTGCGTGCGCGGCCGAACGTCGGCCTTCACGAAGTCGCTCCGATCACGCCTTCAACCAGGTAGTTCATCTTCTCGAGCTCGGGATCGGTCTGCGGGCGCTCGACGCCGGCGGCAATCACGATGTTGCCTTTGTTGTCCTTGAGGGGCCCTTTATAAATGACGTAAGTGCCGGCCGTGAGCTTTGCCTTGATATCGTCAGCCTGCTTGCGCGCCGCTTCCGAGACCTTCGGCCCATAGGGAGCGACCTTGACCAGCTCTTCTTTCAGCCCGCCGCGATAGAAGTTCGGGATGCTCTCACCGCTCGTGAACATTTTCACGAAACGCGGGTAGAGCACCTCCCAATTCCACTCCGCCCCGGTGAGATGAAGTTCGGGCGCAAGCGGCGCCGCATTGACATGATAGCTGGAAATCATGGCGCCGCGGCGGGCGGCGTTCTCCATGACGGTTTTCGGCCCATCGACATGGCACGTCACGACGTCGACGCCCGCATCGATCAGACTGTTGGTTGCTTCCGCCTCTTTGACCGGCATCGACCAGTCGCCGGTGAATATCACCTGGAGGGTCGCGTTCGGATTGGCGAGCTTTGCCCCAAGCATGAAGGCATTGACGTTGCGCAACAGCTGGGGAATGGGCTTTGCCGCGACAAAGCCGAGCTTGCCGGTTTTTGTCGTGGCACCGGCGACGATACCGGCGACGTGCTGCGCCTCGTCGATGTAGCCGAAATAGCTGCCGACATTCTTCGGGTCCTTCTCGGTCCACAAGCCGCCGGCGTGCTCGAACCTCACCTTGGGATACTTGTTCGCGAGCTTGAGGACGTGCGGGCTGAAATAGCCATAGGAGGTCGGGAACAGAAGCGTGGCGCCGTCGAGATTGATCATCGACTCCATCGTCTTTTCGACCGCCTCGGTTTCCGGCACCTTCTCTTCCTCGACGACCTTGATGCCCGGCATCTTCTTCAGAGCGGCGGCGCCGACGGCATGGGCCTGATTATAGCCGTAGTCGTCACGCGATCCGACGTAGATGAACCCGACGACCGTGTCGGCGGCGAACGCCGTTCGAACCGGCAGCGTAGCGGCAAGAGCCGCGCTTGCCTGCAAGAGGTGTCGACGAGAAATTTCATTGATCATGGTTCGCTCCTGTCTCCGTTTCTTGCAAAGGCTTCTGTGATCGTGGCACCCGCCCCTTTATGCGCAACGGTCATGGGCGCGGTTCGCAAGCCTCGTGCCATTCCTGCACAGGGAATACACCTCCACCGTGAGCGCAGCGTGATGAAAAAATAGGCGAAAACAGGCGCTCCTGTGCAGCGTCGTAGCCCGGATGAGCGAAGCGATATCCGGGTCCGTTCCCCGCATTTCGCTTCGCTCATGCGGGCTACAATCTATCGCACAACGGAGGGACAGCAGTTGAACGAAAAGCGAGCGCTCTGGATCAAGGATCCCCTGGCCATTCTGGCCGACGACGCCGGAGGGGGTGTGGTGGTACGGGAGGGCCGCATCGCTGAGCTCGTGCCGAGCGGACGCACGCCGGTTATCCCGGACACCGTGATCTTTGAGGCGGGCTCCCATGTGGTGGTGCCCGGCCTGATCAATACCCATCATCATTTCTTTCAGACGCTTACGCGAGCGACCGCGCTTGATCGCGAATTGTTTCCTTGGCTCAAGGCGCTCTATCCCGTTTGGGCGGGGCTTACGCCGGAAGCGCTTGACCTTGCGGCAACGCTTGCCATGGCCGAGCTTCTCCTCTCGGGCTGCACCACCACCACCGACCATCACTACCTCTTCACGCAGGAATTGTCCGAGGCCATCGATATCGAGATCGCGGCCGCGAAGCGGCTTGGCATACGCGTCCTGCTGACGCGCGGTTCGATGAACCTGTCAGACCGCGATGGCGGGTTGCCGCCGCAAAGCATCGTCCAGGATGAGGAGACCATCCTTGCCGACAGCGAGCGGCTGATTGAGCGCTATCATCAACGCGGCGACGACGCGATGGTGCAGATTGCACTTGCGCCGTGCTCGCCATTTAGCGTCACGAGCTCGCTCATGTTGGCAACGGCGGAGTTGGCCGAGCAGAAGAATGTGCGGCTGCACACTCATCTTGCCGAAACCGAGGATGAGAACCGGGACTGTCTGGAGAGGCTTGGTTGCCGCCCGCTTGATTACCTCGAAGATTGCGGATGGCTAGGCGCGCGCACGTGGCTCGCGCACGGAATTCACTTCAACAGCCACGAGATGCTGCGGCTGGCGCGGGCGGGAACGGCCATCAGCCATTGCGCATGCAGCAACCAGGTGCTTGCTTCAGGCTGCTGCCGGGTGTGTGATCTGGAAGGGGCCGGTGTGCGCGTCGGCATCGGTGTGGACGGCTCGGCCTCGAACGACAGCTCGAATCTCATCCAGGAAGTGCGCGCTGCATTCCTCCTTCAGCGCAGCCACTATGGCGTCTCGGCCGTGAGTCATCGCGACGCATTGCGCTGGGCCACCAAAGGCTCGGCCGCCTGTATCGGGCGTCCAGAGCTCGGCGAGATTCGAGCGGACAGGGTCGCCGATCTCGCACTGTTCAAATTGGACGAGCTTCGCTTCTCCGGTGCTGGCGACCCGCTCGCCGCGCTGGTGCTATGCGGCGGTCACAGGGCGGATCGGGTCATGATCGGCGGAGAATGGGTGGTCGAGAACGCTGGCATCGGCGGGCTCGATGTGGAGGATCTCATGCGCCGGCACAATGCGGCGTCGCGCCGGCTGCAAAGGTTGTAGCCCGGATGAGCAAAGCAATATCCGGGTGCGGTGTCCCCACATATCGCTGCGCTCATGCGGGGTACGACATGGCCTCAATCTTGCAGTTTCACACGCGCGTTCATCAATGTTGGAGAAGAGTGGTGTGAAAACCATTGAGGCGGAGCCCGCACCGGTTGCGGTCGATCTCGATCGAACCGCTCTCATCATCATCGACATGCAGCGTGATTTCCTGGAGCCCGGGGGATTTGGTGCTGCGCTCGGCAATGATGTGTCGCGGCTGCTCGCAGCCGTGGGGCCGTGCGCGCAAGTACTCGCTGCCGCGCGCAGCGCAGGTCTCCTGGTCATTCATACGCGCGAGGGCCACCGTCCCGATCTAACCGATGCGCCGGCGCTCAAGGTCGAGCGGGGCGACCCCGCCATGCGCATTGGCGCGCCAGGACCGATGGGACGCATCCTCGTGCGCGGCGAACCCGGACACGACATTATCCCCAAGCTCTATCCGATCGCGGGCGAGCCGGTGATCGACAAGCCGGGCAAGGGTGCCTTCTATCAGACCGATCTGGAATTGATGCTGCGCAATCGCGCAATCGATACGCTGCTGGTGTGTGGCGTGACGACCGAAGTTTGCGTGAACACGACCGTGCGCGAGGCCAATGACCGCGGCTTTCGGTGCATCGTGCTCTCGGATTGCTGTGCTTCCTATTTCCCGGAATTTCACGACATGGGTCTCAAGATGATCAAGGCCCAGGGCGGTATTTTCGGTTCGGTTTCGGCATCCGCGCCCGTGATCGCGGTTCTGGCACTGGCATAATTGGCGCAATTGTTGCCTCGGTCGGGCCGGCGTCCTTCGTGTCGAACCCCCCGGGGAGAGATGAGGGGCGCCAGGCCTCGGAGCAATCAACCTCCTCCGGGGCCTTTTACTTATTTTTTATGGCACTCCTCGCAGCCGCTTGCGCCGGGGCGCGCCTTTCGTCGTGAGCAGACTTACTCGGCCGGCGTTGCCGCCATCGCCTTGTCTTCGAGCGGCAGCGGCGCCGACAAAACCGCGCCCGCGCGGCTCAGCGCGAACAGAAATACGGCAACGATGGTATAGGCAATCGCAACGCTCGGCGTGACGGCCAAGCCCACCGATTCCCCGTGCATGAAGCCGAAGAACGTCAGCAAGGCGCCAGCAAGCGCGAAGGCGGAAGCTTCGGCGAACTGCTTTTCGATAACGAACACTCCGACTGCGCCAAGGACGAGGCCGGTCAGGATCGAGCCGCCACCCAGCACCCCGAGCCCTTGGTAGAGCACGCCAACCTGCCCGAGCTTCTCCATGCCGATTGCTGCTGCGTTCGTTCCAGCTGCTCCGAGCGCTCCATCCATGAGTGTCTTGCTCCACGCGGCGAGATGGGGCGTGAGCGCGAGCACGATTGCAGGTGCGTGCTTGGCGGGCGTGGTCTGGAACGCCTGCGCGCCGATCAGCATGCCGATGTAGAGCAGGATGGGAGAGATCGCGACCACCGGTACGAGCGCGAGCAGGACCGAGATGATGCCGAACCACGAGAGCACAATCACCATGATCCCGGTCGCGGCGGAGTAGCCGATGCGGCCACCCATCGCCTTCCAGCCGGGATGGCCGATGTAGACGGCATTGATGAACGGATTGCCCATGAGACAGCCGATCAGGCTCACAACGCCATCGGCGGTAAGCACGCGGGTGGTGGGATAGCTGTCTCCCGCCGCTTCCGCGCTCTCGACGTTGTCCATGGCCTCGACCAGGTCATAGATGCCGAAGGGAACCGCGGTGACCAGAATGATGGCGAGAAACTCGAAGCCGGAGAACACGTGATCGACGGCAGGCAGCGGCACCGAGAAGCCGAAATTCGAAAATGCGCCCTGCAATTTCTGCAGGCTCAATCCGCCATAGTTGAGATCAAAGAGGTTCGAGCCCCAGGCGATCAACATGCCGGCTGCAATGGCGACAAGGCCGGCCGGGATGCCTTTGGGATATTTGAAGCCGCCGAACCAGCTCACCATGATGATGGCAAAGCACGTGAGCCCGATGATCGGCGTCATGTACATTTCCAGCGCCGGCCGCATGGCAATAAAAGTGATGGAGACGCCGGCGAGCGTGCCGAGGAGTGCGGCTCGGGGCGTGATCCGGCGCACAATCGGCGCAATGAAGCCGCCGATCATCAGGATAAAGCTCTGGAAGAACACCCAGACGAGGCCTGCTTCCCAGCCTTTGATCGGGTCGTTGGTCCTGAGCGTGATCGGCAGCATGATCACGAAGGTGACGATGAACATGTGCGGCACGCTCACGCCCGAGGGCAGAGCGCAGACATCGTCGCGGCCGCTTTTGGAGGCAAGCCTGTAGGCAAGCCATGCGTAATACATGGTCGACAGGCACATCATCAGGCCGAGCGCCGGCAGGATGCGGCCGAACACGAGGGAGTTCGGCATCTTGAGCACGAACCGGAGAAGGCCGGTAAGCACCAGCATGTTCACCAGGATGTTGGTGCCGAAGCCGAAGAATGCGTTCCAGTCGCCGGAAGTCCACAGGACTGGGCTTTTCGTCTGTGGCGCCGCCATCACGGCCTCCTGTCGATGATCGGGATTAATCCGAATTGCTCGTCCGGCTTGCGCCGAGGCAGGAGGCGACATCTGGGAGATCGGATGTTCCGACGCCGAATTCGTGGAGGTTCTTGGCGATCCGGAACCGAAACATCCGATTTCCACCCACACCTTACGCCAGACAGACTGCAACGGACGAACGTATTTGCGCACGCAAGCGCCGTGCCAGTTGATTCGTCCCAGCGCAGCTGGATTGCTTGTTGAATCACGCCAACGGCACAGGCGCTGTGCCTAATTATCGAGCCCTTGTCGCCGTTCGCGGCCGCTTGAACAGCGAGCACAAATGCAGACGGCCTGCCGTTCGAGCCATCGAACGGCAGGCCTGTTGTTACGCGCTCATCCGCCCGGATAAGCGGGATTTTCAGAAACGCACGGTCGATCCGACGATTGCGGTGCTCTCGATCGAGCCGCCGGTCGGATCGAGGTTGTGGTCAATGCCGAACTTGTTGTGCCAGTACACGTAGGCAACCCACACCGAGACCAGGCCGGGCTTGTTATACGCCAGCTGTCCAACATCGAGATTGAGCTTCTGCTGGGTATAGGTCTCCGTCTTGGTCGGAGCGGGAGTCGCCACGCACTCGCCCGCGGGGCAATTCCCTTTCGGGCCGTTGAAGGCATAAAGGCTGCTGAATGAGAGCGGGGTGCCCTTCGGGCCAATCGGCACGTTCAGACCACCCTCGACGCGATAGGTGCTGAAATAATCCACCTTGCTGTTATCGGAGGTAATAAAGCTGCCGTGGTTTTTCTCCGAGTAATAGAGAGGCGATACGGTGAAGGTCGCGCCGAACGGGAGCGCAAAGTTGAATTGCAGTCCGGCGACCACGTCTTTCTTTGCCGCAGCATTGGCGTTGTTCACGCTGTTGCCATCACCGCCGACCTTGAAAGAGATATTAGTCAGGAAGTTGCCGAACCGAAGACCGAACATCTCCTTCCAGCCCAGCGTGCTGCGGAAAAAGCCGTAGATTTCGGTCGTGCCTTCGCAACCCCTGGCAGGAAAGCCTGGAAGGGCGCAAGGATTGGACGGATCGTTGATGTCCGACTTCAGCAGGTCGATGTTGAACAGGTTGGTCCCATAAGCCCAGGCATCGAAGTGCGTGAAGCTGGTGATGGATTTCCTCGTATGATCAGTGACGTACGGGTCGGTGGCATTGAAGGCATAGGCGTAGCTGACCGAATTGTCGTTCACGAAGAACAACGGAGGCGGCTGCGGCGGAGCAGCGGTTGCCTGCGATGCCCCGGCCACCGCGATCGCAGCGCCAAGCGCAAGTGCATTGAGCTTGAATTTCATTTGAAAGCCCCCCGGCTTTTGGATGACACAACCTCGTCACGCAACCTACATCGGCTTGCGATACCGCAAAGCCTAATTTTCGTTCAGGCCTTCGTTGAATTTTTTCATCGATCGATTGCAGCGGTCGCTGCAACATCTCCGATCTCGCACATTGGCCGCTCTGGATGGCTCAGCACGGGCGCAGCGTTTTGTTCAGCGATTCAAATAGCCTTTGTTGAATGTCCTGCGCCCGGTGAGGTCCCGCGCTAAAGCTTTTCGGCAACGCGACTGCCGACGTTCATCACCGCAATCGGCCCTGCATATTTTGACGGCAGCCGAAATCGACGTGCTTGAATTCCGCCAAATGTTGCGGGAAAGTGACAACGCTTCGGAGCGCACCCGCGTTCGTTGTTGTAAACAGGTAACAACATCGTCGGGATGACGTGCGCCAGATTTGGATAAAACTGCTCAGTCCTTGTGCGTCGCTGCTGCTTTTCCGCGCTTCTGCCGCTGGCTGTTTTGTTGGAGCATCCGCTTGATCGAAGTGAAAGGAAAAGCCCATGTGCCTCGGCGAGCATGTCCTCGACGGCGCCGTTGAGGGCCCGCGCATGACCAATAGCGGCGCGTGCTCGACCGTGAAATCCGTAACACGGGACAATTGCCAGCGTGCTTGATCCGTCGCGTCAGAACGGGGTGCTTGCGGGGGAGCCGCTCTTGCGGGCGACCGAAATCACCAAGCTCTTTGGCACGTTCCGCGCCAACGACGCGATCAGTCTCGATCTCTACCCCGGCGAAATCCATGCATTGCTTGGCGAAAATGGCGCCGGCAAATCCACGCTCGTCAAGATCATCTACGGCCTTATTGCCCCGACCGCTGGAGAGCTCCAATGGATGGGCCATAAGGTGCACCTCGCGGGGCCTGCGCACGCGCGCGCCCTTGGGATCAGCATGGTGTTTCAGACCTTTTCGTTATTTGAAAATCTCACCGTCGCCGAGAACGTCGCATTGGGGCTTGCGTCCGCAGAAAACCTGCCCACCATCTCGGCGCGGCTCGCCGCGGTGTCGCGGGCCTATGGTCTCTTCCTCGATCCCAAGCGCGAAGTCTGGCGCCTTTCCGTCGGCGAGCGCCAGCGCGTCGAAATCGTGGGTGCGCTCATGCAGAATCCGAAGCTGCTCATCCTCGACGAGCCGACCGCCGTTCTCACTCCGGATGAAGCCAATCAGCTTTTCGTCGTGCTCGAGCGACTCAAAAGCGAAGGCCGGGCGATTCTCTACATCAGTCATAAGCTCGAAGAGGTGAAGCGTCTGTGCGACCGGGCAACGATCCTGCGTGGAGGCAAGAAGGTTGCGACCTGCGACCCGCGCCGGGAGACCGCAGCCTCGCTTGCCCGCATGATGGTCGGAGGCGAAATCGGCGAAGTGAAGCCGGCATCAGGACGGGCACTCTCGGCACCGCGGCTCGCCGTGCAGGGCCTGACCCTCGAAACCGACGATCCGCACGGTGTGCGGCTCGACCAGGTCAGCATCGAGGTAAACGGTGGCGAGATCCTCGGCATCGCAGGGGTCGCCGGCAACGGGCAGGACGAGCTGTTTGCGGCTCTTTCCGGTGAACGTCTTGCCCCCAGTCATGGCGCCGTGCTGATTGATGGACAAGCGGTCGGCCAGTTCTCGGTTACAGAGCGGCGCAGGCGCGGCGCGGCCTTCGTGCCCGAGGAGCGGCTCGGACATGCGACCGCGCCGCGAATGAAACTCTCGGACAATGCGCTCCTGACCGGTCATGCCGAAAACGGCATGGTGCGGCACGGCCTCATCGACAAGGGCGCCACTCTTGCCGCCGTCGACCGCATCACCAGTGTCTTCGACGTGCGCAAGGCCAAGCGGGATCCGGAGGCCGCAAGCCTCTCCGGCGGCAACCTCCAGAAATTTGTGGTCGGCCGCGAGATCCTGCGCGAACCGGGCGTGCTGGTGGTGAGCCAGCCCACGTGGGGGGTCGACGCGGGGGCTGCCGCCACCATTCGTCAGGCTTTGATCGATCTTGCGGCCCGCGGTGCCGCCGTATTGGTCATCAGCCAGGACCTTGACGAGCTAACCGAGATCGCAGACCGCATCGCGGTGATGTTTCGCGGCCGGCTATCGGCGCCGCTGATGAGGGGGGAAGCGAGCCGCGAGCAGCTCGGCCTCTTGATGGGCGGCAGTCCGGCGAGCGGGCACGAGGTGGGTCATGCGGCTGGCGCTTGAGCCACGTGCCGAACGCTCGGCCGCGATCGCGATTGCCTCGCCGCTCATCGCGATCGCCTTCACCCTGGTCACGATGGCGGTGCTGTTCGCGATCATCGGCAAGAATCCGCTTGCCGCGCTCTGGGTCTATTTCATCGATCCGCTCACGGACGCCTATTCGCTGCAGGAAATCGTGGTCAAGGCGACTCCTTTGGTGATGATCGCTCTTGGCCTGTCGCTTTGTTATCTCGCCAATGTCTGGAACATCGGCGCCGAGGGACAATTCCTGATCGGCGCCGTGGCGGGGAGCTGGCTCGCCGTCAAGACCAACGGCACCGGCGCCGGTCACTGGGTGATGCCGGCCATGCTGGCGCTGGGCGCGCTCGGCGGCGCGCTCTACGCCCTTATTCCCGCGATCTGCAGGGTGAGATTTGGCGCCAGCGAAATTCTCACCAGCCTGATGCTGGTCTATGTGGCCGATCTTTTTCTCGATTACCTGGTGCGCGGCCCCTGGCGCGATCCCAAGGGATACAATTTTCCAACCACCCCTGATTTCGATCCGGTCGCGACCGTTCCCATCCTCATCGAGGGCAGCCGGGTGCATGCCGGGGCGCTCATTGCCTTGTTGGCCGTTGCCGCGGCGATGCTCGTGCTTGGTCGGACCATCAAAGGTTTTGAAATAAAAGTGGTCGGTTCTGCTCCGAAGGCGGCGCGCTTTGGCGGATTCAACGCCGGCCAGCTCACAATTCTGACGTTCCTTGTGTCAGGCGCCCTCGCCGGCCTTTCCGGCATCATTGAAGTGGCTGGCCCGGTCGGAAATCTGCGGCCGAATATCTCGCCGGGCTACGGGTTCACGGCAATTATCGTGGCGTTCCTGGGTCGATTGAACCCGATCGGCATACTGATTGCAGGGCTGTTTCTGGCGCTCACGTTCATCGGCGGCGAACAGGCCCAGATTTCCATGCGCATCCCGCTCGACCTGACCAAAGTGTTCCAGGGCATCCTCCTGTTCTACGTGCTGGCGTGCGATTCCCTCATCCTTTACCGGCTCCGGCTCATCCCGGGTCATGGCAAGGCAGCCTATGGGACTCCTTGAAGCCATCATTCTTGCCGTGCTCGCCGCGTCGACGCCGCTCCTCATAGCGGCCGCGGGGGAGCTCGTCGCGGAGCGGGCGGGCGTGCTCAACCTCGGCGTTGAAGGAATGATGATCATGGGCGCCGCCTGCGCGTTCGCCGGTGCCTACGTCACCGGGTCCACGCTAATCGGTGCGCTCTGCGGCATGTTGGCAGGGACGGCGCTGGCGGCAATCTTTGCCTTGCTCACGCTCGGGCTTGCGGTCAACCAGGTGGCGACCGGGCTCGCCCTGACCATTCTCGGCATTGGCCTCTCAGGCTTGATCGGAGCAGGTTTTGTCGGCGAAAAGATCGTCCCGGCCCCGCAACTCCACCTGCCGTTCCTCACCGATCTTCCATTCGTTGGCCGCATCCTGTTTGGGCAGGACGCGTTCGTCTATCTCTCGCTCGCGCTCATCGCGGCAATCTGGTGGTTCATCTATCGCACCCGCCACGGGCTGGTGCTGCGAGCGGTTGGCGACAACCATGCATCCGCCCACGCGCTGGGCTATCCGGTACTGACAATCCGCACCCTCGCGGTGCTGTTCGGCGGTGCGTGCGCCGGCCTTGGCGGAGCCTATCTGCCGCTCGCTTACACCCCCTTCTTTATTCCCGGCATGACCGCCGGCCGCGGCTGGATCGCGCTCGCGCTCGTGGTTTTTGCTTCGTGGCTCCCCGGACGGCTTGTGGCCGGCGCTTATCTGTTTGGAGCAGTGACGATCCTGCAGCTGCACGCGCAAGGTGCCGGTTTCGGCATTCCCTCGCAGCTGATGTCGTCCTTGCCGTATCTCGCCACCATTTTGGTGCTGGTCGCGATCTCGCGGGCGCGCGGCACGACGAGGTCCGCTTCGCCCGCGTCGCTTGGTCTGGTGTTCGTACCGGACCGCTAGAGCATGTCCCGCAAAAGTGGGAACCGGTTTTGCGAGAAAGGACATGCTCAAACAAAAGAGGCAGAGCAGGATGACGATTCGAAGAAATTAGTCGTCCTGCTCTAATAGACCCGCAGCGCGCGCTGACGGGCGCCGCGCGCTATCGGGACTTGTTAGCTCCCGTCAAGGAACGTGGAGATCCAAATGCGAAAGATTGTTGTTTTGGCTGCCGCCGCAATCCTTGCGGCTGGGGCAGGCGCCGACCGCGCATCCGCCCAGCAAAAGCTCAAGGTCGGATTCATTTATCTTGGGCCGGTTGGCGATTTCGGGTGGACCTATCAGCACGAGGTCGGCCGGCAATACGTGGTCAAGGAGCTCGGCTCCAAGGTCGAGACCACGTACCTCGAAAACGTCAACGAGGGTCCGGACTCTGAGCGTTCCATCGAGCAGTTGGCCCGCTCTGGTCACAAGCTGATCTTCACCACCTCCTTCGGCTACATGGACCCGACCATCAAGGTCGCAAAAAAATATCCGGACGTCTTTTTCGAGCACAACACCGGCTACAAGCGCGACAAGAACGTCGCAACCTATTCGGCGCGGTTCTACGAGGGGCGCTTCATCCAGGGACAGATTGCAGCCAAGATGTCGAAGACGGGAGTGCTCGGCTATATCGGCTCGTTCCCGATCCCGGAGGTGATCTCGGGAATGAACTCCACCATGCTTGGCGCCCAGTCCATCAATCCGAACATCAAGGTCAAGATCATCTGGGTCAATTCATGGTTCGACCCCGGCAAGGAAGCAGACGCAGCCAAGGCATTGCTTGACCAGGGTGCCGACGTGGTCATGCAGCACACCGACAGCCCGGCGGCGATGCAGATTGCCGAAGCCCGTCACGCGCACGCATTCGGGCAGGATTCCGACATGATCAAGTTTGGGCCCACCGCCCAGCTCACCGCCATCGTCAACAACTGGGGGCCTTACTACGTCGAGCGCGTGCAGGCCGTGCTCGACAACAAGTGGACCTCGGGCGACGTGTGGGGCGGTCTCAACTCCAAGATGCTGCTCATGGCGGCGTACACGAATATGCCCGGCGAGGTGAAGACGCTGGCGATGCAAACGCAGGCCGCGATCGCCGGCGGCACTCTGCACCCGTTCAAGTGTCCCGTCATCGATCAGGACGGCAAGACCATCGAGTGCAAGGGTGGAGCTCACCTCGACGACGGACAGATTCTTGGCATGAATTTTTACGTCAAGGGCATCGACGACAAGATGCCGGGCAAGTAAGGACGTTGTGGCCCGCATGAGCGCAGCGATATGCGGGGTGGTGCCCCGGATTTCGCTTCTCTCATCCGGGCTACGCCGCTGATTCCAATGTGTACGATGCGCCGTTCCATACATTTGTTTTTCAGATTGTGCATTTGCGCCTTTCTCGACGCATGTTCCATTCAACAAGCCGTCCAGGAACACAAGGAGCAGCAAGCCAGGATGACACGGTCGCTCGACGGCTATGTGGGAAAATCCATCGCCGACGTGACTGCCGAGCGGGGACCACCCACCAGCACGATCGAGCTCGCAGCAAACAGGCGAAGCTTTCAGTGGGAGATGACGACGGAAACGCCTGAACGGGCGGCAGCCGCTCCGGGATCGCAGATGGCTGTCATTCTTCCAAAAGGTGAACAAACGTGCCTGGTGACTATTGTTGCGTCAACCGCCGCACCCTCGCCGGCATTGTCGGACTGGATCATTGAAAGCACGCAATGGAAAGGGGCGAACTGCTGATTTAAGTCCCTCGTCGTTGTCCTCGACGTACAGAATCTTCATTGCTTCGGCCCCTGCGCCGCTGTCTTCGAAGCGTCAACCATCATTGGCAGCCGAATTGTAAACGTCGATCCGCGGCCAAGCTCGCTCTGGACCGTGATGTCGCCGCCCATCATCTGGCAAAACCGTTTGCTGATCGCGAGCCCGAGGCCGGTTCCACCATATTTCCGGGTCGTCGATGCATCAGCCTGGGAGAATTCCTGGAACAGCTTGCCCATTTGCTCCGGCGTCATGCCGATGCCGGTATCAGAAACAGCGATGGTGACCCAATCGCGGCCGTTTTCCTGTGCCTGCCGTGCATGAACGATGATCGTTCCACGCTCCGTAAATTTGTTGGCGTTGCTCATGAGATTGAGCAGCGCCTGCCGCAGCCGCATCTGATCGGCATGCAGCATGCCGATTGTGGCATTGCAACTGACCGCCAGGCGGTTCTCGTTCTTCGCCGCCAATGGCTCGATGGTCTTGACCACGGTGTCGATGAGCGGCGCGAGCGCAAAATCTTCGAGCTGCAGCTCCATCCGCCCGGCCTCGATCTTGGAGAGGTCGAGAATGTCATTGATCAACGCAAGCAGATGCCGGGCCGCGCCGAGCACGCGGTCGAGCGGCTCAAGGTCCTGATTGAGACGTCTCCGCATCCTCGCGCAGCATCTCGCTCACACCGATGATGGCATTGAGCGGCGTGCGCAGCTCATGGCTCATATTGGCGAGGAACTGCGACTTGTGCTGGCTCGCCTCGGATAGCTGACGGCTCTTGTCCTGTATTTCGTCGAACAGCCGCATATTTTGGATGGCAATCACCGCTTGGTCCGCAAAAGTTTGAAGAAGGGCAAGCTCTTTGTCTGAAAACGCACCGGCCGTTCTGCGCCCGATCCATATCGATCCGATGCTGCGGCCTTCAGAGACCATCGGGGCAAACACCACTGCTTTGGTCCCGGCCGATAGGGTGGGCTCGCGGACAGGAAGCGGAACTTCAGCGTGTTCGACGTCCGGAAAATGCGCAATCTTGCCGCGCAGGAAGAATCCACCTCCCGCATGCCTCTCCGCGACCTCGCGCATCACTTTAAGGAGTGCCTGCGCGTCGATTCCGACTGACGCGCGCAACTGCAGCATACCGTCTTTGTCCACGATATTAATGCCTGCCTGGCAACCCGGGAAAAGCCGCCCGCAACTGGCGATAATGGCATCGAATACGGGTTGAGTGTCGGCAACGGAACTGCTGATTACCTTGAGGATTTCGGCGGAAGCGCGCTGGTGATCAAGCGCCTCCTTGACTTCGTCGAACAGGCGCGCGTTCTCAATTGCGATCACCGCCTGATCGGCGAAGGTCTGAACCAGCTCGATCTGTTTATCGGTGAACGGGTTCACCTCATCGTGGGTAAGGTTGAAGACCCCGATTGCCATGCCCTCACGCAGGAGCGGCACACTGAGGATGGTCCTGTACCCAAACGCCTGTACATAATCGCGAGATTGATATTCCGGATCGGACAGCACATCCGGGATGTGAATGGCCTTGCCTTCCAATCCGGCTCGCCCGCACGCGCTGCCACGGTCCGCGGGCACCGGGTGTTCCATCGCCCATTGCATCGCCTCGGGCGCGAAACCATGGTGGGCGCGCATCCGATATGCATCGCCGTCCCGCATCATGATTGCGCCCTTGTCGGTTGCGCAAAGCCGCGTGGCTGACTCAACGAGCGTGTCGAGCACGGACTGCAGATCGAACGTCGAGCGGCTGATGACCTTGAGGACATCGGCGGTGGCGGTCTGCTGCTGCAGCGATTCGCGCAGCTCGTTAAGCAGCCGAGTGTTCTCTATTGCAATTACCGCCTGTGCCGCAAAATTCGTCACCAGCTCGATCTGCTTATTAATGAATGGTCGGACCTCCTGACGGTAGATATTGATTGCGCCAAGCACCTGATTATCTTTCAGCATTGGCACGCAAATCATGGTACGAAAGCCCGCCAACTCGACAGCGCTAATCATCAGGGGATGGCGTTCGACATAAGCATGATCAGCCATAATGTCAGGGATGTGAACAACCTGTTTTGTTTTCAGCATACGGCCAAGCGCCGTGCTTGGATCGGGACGCACTGGTCTGCGTCTGCGCATATCGGCATATGCAAGCGGCGCGTTGTGGAGCGCTGCCGCGCAGAATTCGTCACCCTCTCGCAGATACAAAGTACCAAATTTGGCTTCGCAAATTTGGGTCGCGTTCGCCAGCATGGCCTTGAACACGGGCTCAAGCTCGCCGGGTGAGCTTGAGATGACCCCAAGCACCTCGGCGGTGGCGGTCTGTTGCTGCAGCGACTCGCGTAACTCGTTAAGCAGCCGCGCGTTCTCGATGGCAATCACAGCCTGATTGGCGAAATTGTTGACCAGCTCGATCTGCTTGGTGGTAAACGGCCGCACCTCCTTGCGGTAGATGGCGAGCACGCCAAGCAGCGAATCTCCCTTGAGCATCGGCACGCCGAGGGTCGTGCGAGCGCCACCGAGGTCAGCTATAGCGACCAGCCTCGGATCGCCTTCGAGAAATGGCGGCATCACCCGGATATCTTCGATGTGGACGACCTGCTTGGTCTCGCGAACCTTGGCGTGACCGCTTTTGGGATGAACCCGGAACGGCACGTTCTGGGTAGCGGCGAGCGCTGGCGGCACGTTGTAGACAGCGGCAGCACGCGTTAACTCTTCATCGTCCAGGTAAAAGACACCGAACTCGGCACCGCAGATACGGGTCGCATTCTCAAGCATTGCGTCGAAAACAGTTTCAAGTCCTCTGGCGACGAACTGATGACCTTGAGCACCTCCGATGTCGCCGTCTGCTGCTCCAGCGATTCGCTGAGATCATCAGTGCGCTGACGCAATTCGTTGAGCAGCCGCGTGTTCTCGATGGCGATGACGGCTTGGGCGGCGAAGTTCGTGACCAGCTCGATCTGCTTATCGGTGAACGGCCGAACCTCCTGACGATAAATGAGGATGATACCAACGAACTCGCTCCCCTTGAGCATCGGTACCGCGATATATGATCGCGCACCGCCGAACTTAGCCGCGATGGTCGGGATCTCCTCTGCTGCGTCGTCGTCAACGTGGATCACCTTTCTTGTCTTGAAGGCGCGATCAAGAGCGCTGCCGACTGTCGGCCGAAACGGGCCACGTTGTTGGACAAAATCAGCCATGGGCGGTGGATAATTTTGAGCCGCCGGATACAAAATCCCATCCTGGTAACGGAGCAATCCGCCGAACTGGGCCTCGCAAAGGCGGGTGGCGTTCGCCAGCATGCTGTGGAAGACAGTCTCCAGCTCGCCCGGCGAGCCTGAGATGACCTTGAGCACTTCCAAAGTCGCTGCCTGCTGCTCCAGCGCCTCGGCAAGATGCCGTTGCGACTCAGCGAGCGCGCGGGTCCGCTGGTCGAGTTGCTCTTTGAGATTGGCCGCCGATGAACCGCGGGCGCGGCCAGCGGTCGCCCGCTTGCCGCGGTTGGGCCTTGTTGTCTTTCTGCGGCGCGTTTTCATGGCTGCGCTGACCTTAGCATCACTTCCTCTCCTCGATCAGCTGCCAAAGACGGGCGGGGCTGAGTGGCATCTCGGTGAGCCTCACTTGCTTCTCCGCAAGCGCGAGCGCGTCCTCGATCGCCTGCGCGAATAAAGCCCCGACTGGAATGGCGCCCGCTTCGCCTGCACCCTTGATGCCCAGCGGGTTGAGCGGGGAGGGGGTAAAGGTATGCGCCAGCTCCATCGCCGGGACGTCGAGAGAATTGGGCAGGAGATAATCGGCAAGCGAGGCGTTGAGGAGCTGCCCGTCGTCATCAAAGACAAGCTGCTCATAGAACGCATTGCCGATTCCCTGACCGGTTCACCGAAATAACGTGTGGCCATATCACCAGGTCTGCAGTGCCGTCAGCAGCCGCGCTTTTGTCTGCGGCGTGGCGAAGCTTGCTTCGATCGATGTGCGCGCTACGGCACGCACGTCATCCCTGCTCCAGCCATAGGCGTCCACGCAGCGCCCATATTCGCCAGGCAGTGTAACGCCCAGGAGACATGGATCGTCGGTGTTCACGGAAACCGGCACGCCCGCGCGGCGCAAGCGGTCGAGCGGATGCTCTTCCATGCAGGCATAGAGGCCAAGCGCCGTATTGGAGGTCGGGCACACGCCAAGCGCGATGCGGCGCTCGGCAAGGAGCGCAACCAGACCGGCATCCTCGATCGCACGCACGCCGTGATCGATGCGATCGGCTCCAAGCAGTTCGATGGCGTCGCGCACGCCCTGCGGGCCGCTCGATTCTCCGGCATGAACGGTGCGCTTGAACCCCGCAGCGCCCGCCCGGCGGAAAGCCTGCGCGAAACGCGGACCGGTGCGCCCCGCCTTGGCCTCGTTGCCATCGATCGACAGCGCCACCACGCGGGGATGGCGCCTTTCGATCAGCACATCGACCAGCTCGGCGGCCTCTGCGGCGCTCTGTGTGCGCAACAGGCTCACGCACAAGCCGGCCGCAGGCAGGCCATCGCGCTCGGCGGCGCAAAAGCCGCGATCAAGCGCATTGATCATGTCGCCGATGCGCCAATGCCAATGCCGCCAGTGCGTAGGATTGACGATGACGTCGGCATAGCCGGTGCCGTCCGCTGCCATTCGCCGGCAAAACCCATAGGCGGCTTCGCTCAGCTGCTCCTCGGTTTGGATAAGGCCGCAACACCAGTCGAGGAAACTCAGGAAATCGGCGAGGCCGGAAAATTGCAGGAGCTTGTCGCGCGGCCGCGGCAGTCGTTCGCCGGCTTTGCTGGCTAAGCTCTCGATCGCCGCTGGCTCGAAAGAGCCCTCCAGGTGGACGTGAATTTCCGCTTTGGGAAGTTTGTGCAAGCACGTCAGTTCCGACACCAAAAGCGCCCTCACGTGCCTCGGAACTTCGCCGGGCGCTTGGCATGAAACGCCTCGACGCCTTCGCGGAAATCGTCCGACTGCCGCAGACGGCTGTAGCAGTGGCCTTCGAGCTCGATGGCGGTTGCGAGCGTGGCGTCTTCTGTGTCGTTCAGGAGCTTCTTCGCGGTGCGCTGGGCAAGCGGCGAGAATGCGCGCAGCTCGTCGGCGAGGACATCGGTAGCGCTCTCGAGTTGTTGGTCGGGCACGCACTGCACTGCGATTCCCCAGTCGCAGGCCTCACGTCCGCTGATCCGGCGCGAGCGCATGACCATGTCCTTGGTGCGCGCAATGCCGATCATCTTCTGCAAACGCGCGGATCCGCCCGAACCCGGAATTTGCCCCAACCGCTGCTCCGGCAGGGCATAAAAGCAGGTCTCCGAGGCGATGCGGAAATCGCAGGCGAGCGAAAGCTCAAATCCCACGCCGAAACAATAGCCGCGGTTGGCGGCGATCACCGGCTTTGTGCAGCGCGCGGGCGCCGCGACGTTCCAGGCGAGCTTGGACACGTGCTCGGGCGTCGCCTCGAGAAATCCCTTGATGTTGCCGCCGCTGGAGAAATGCTCCCCCACGGCACGCAGCACAATGACGCGAATGCGCGCGTCCTCGTCCAGCGCCTCGAACACGAGGCGAAGCTGATCGCGCTGCGGCATCGATACAATGTTGAAGGGAGGGCGATCGAGGATGATGTCGGCACGTTCGCGTGCGGGGTCGATTTCGACACGAAAACCATCGAGCGTGGCGAGACGAGGATCGCGCAACTCGGCGTTCATGTCACTTGCTCTTGCTCGTGCAGATCGCGCTCCGGCTCGTATTCCCCGGCGATCAACTTGCGGCGCAGGAGCTTGCCCACGGGAGATTTCGGGATTGCTTCAACAAATACATAACGGCGCGGCCGTTTGAAATTGGCGAGTCCGGATGCGCGGCAGAACGCATCGAGATCGCCGGCGGAGACGGGACTGCGCCGCTTGATGAAGGCGCACACGATCTTGCCCCAGCGCTCCTCGGCAATCCCCGCAACCGCCACCTCGGAAACGGCTGGATGCAGCGACAGGCAGCTTTCGACCTCAACCGGCGAGACATTTTCGCCTCCGGTGATGATCATGTCATCGACCCGGCCGGTGACGAAGATATCGCCATCCTGATCGACATAGCCGGTATCGCCGGTGAAATACCAGCCGTTGCGCATCGCCTTCGCATCGGCCTCCGGCCGGCGCCAATAGCCGTCGAACGATTCATCTCCGGCGAGCAGCGCAATGATCTCGCCTTCCTCGCCCGTGCTGGCCCGCTCCTCCGCGCAGGCCGCGCCAAGCCGCACGACCCGCACCATCTGATTGACGCCGGCGCGCCCGGCCGAGCCCGGCTTGGCCGGCGCATTCTGCTCGATGGTGAAGGTGTAAATCTCCGATGAGCCGTAGTGGTTGACGAAGAGGTCGGGCTTGAACGCATCGTTGAGCTGCCGCAGCAGCCCGTCCGTCATCGGCGCCCCGGCAAACCCGAGCTTGCGCACCGAGCTCACGTTGCTCGTGCTGAACGCCGCATGGTGGATGAGATCATGATAAAGCGTAGGCACGAGATAGAGATTTGTGATCTGCTCGGCCGCAATCAGTTGCAGCGCGCGTGCCGCATCGAACCGAGGCAGGCACACAAAGGCGCCGCCGATCAGCGACATGGCCAGCAGCGAACGCACGCCCATGGTGTGATAAAGCGGCATGACCCCAAGCGTGTGCTCGTGGCGCGCGTAGAGATTCTGCGCCACGTGGGCGAGCGCCGCTGCGCGTTCGGCGCCCTGCCGGCGGGGAACGCCCTTGGGCCGCCCGGTCGTCCCTGACGTATAGAGCATGACCGACCACGCGTCGGCGGCGACCCGGGGTTTTGCATCCGCCGCCTGGCCATCGGTGAGAGATTCGAATTTCGGCGCAGTGCTCCCCGTCAGACCGATCGAAATGCGCGGGCGCTTGCCAGCCTCGCGCGAGCCAGCCACGGCTTTGGCCGAGATCGCCTCAAAAAAAATCGTCTTGGCCTCGGCGTCAGCCAGGCAGAAATCGAGCTCGTCGGATGTAGCGCGCCAGTTGAGCGGCGTGATGATGATCCCCGCGAATTGACAGGCCCAGTGGATCGTCGCGGCCTGCCAGTTGTTCTGCAGCGCCGTGACGATGTGGTCCCCGCAAGCAAGGCCAAGCTGGTCGAAACCGGCGACCAGCGCCGAGATTTTGCGATACCAGTCGAGATAGGAGAGGCGCACGTCGCCGTCGACGATCGCGAGCGCCTTGGGATCGCGCGCAACGCTCGCAACAAAGCTCGTGCCAAGATCGAGCATCGGGCGATCTATGCCAACTCATGCAGTGGGAACCGCGCCACATCACGCAGGAAAGCAATGAATGCGTCCGCCTGATATTGCGCGGTCAGCCGGCCCTTCTCGGCCGTTGCAATCGAGGCATCGCCGACAGCGCCATCGGGATTGAGGTCCTGCGCAATCCAGCCAAATCCGAGCGTGCCCACCGGCCGCAGATGGGTGTAATCCTTTTCCATCTCGGCGGCTTTGGACGCAAACAGCTTCGCCTTTGCCATATCCACGAGATCGGGACGGAAATGCAGCATCAGTGAGGTCTCGATGTCGCCGGCGTGTATGCCATGCGTGCAATCGAACGCGGAATAGAGGCCTGACGGCAACCCGAAACGGCGCCACTGGGCGGTCGCAACCAGCATGTTGAGGCGCACGCGCAGGTCGCGTGCGACGATCCCGATCACTTCCGTATTGCCGCCGTGGGCATTGGCGATCACCATCTTGCGCAGACCCGCGCGGTGGATGCTTTCGCCGATCTCGACCCACATGCGCGTGAGGTTTTCCGCCGAATAGCTGATGGTGCCCGGCGAGCGCAGGTGCTCATTCGATTTGCCGATCATTTGCACCGGCAAGAACAACGCTGCGAGATCGTCGGGCAGACGCGCCAGCACCGTCTTGATCATGCCTTCGGCGATGGCGGTATCCGTCATCACGGGAAGATGGGGACCATGCTGTTCGATTGCCGCGACCGGCAGGACGGCAATGGTTGCGTCCGGATCAAGACCGGAAAATTCGCTCGACTTGAGCTCTGCCCAGAAGCGGCTGCGTGCCATTTCAACCTCCGGTTCCCGGCGCAGCGCAGCGGCACGTTGAGCTGCAGACCCGGGGATCGCCTGGGATCGTGTCCTTGCCGGTCCCGGAGCAGCGGTGCAGCGCCATCGTGCGTCGAAGACGCGCGTAAACGCGCTAATGGCGCGTCGAAGACGCGCGTAAACGCGCTGATGCCGCTGGTACCGTGTCCGGGACACGAGACCGGCCCCATGGTATAGCAAAACTCTCGTCCGTCATCTGTGCGGCGCCCCAACCCGTTCGCCTCGGAGGCAGATTGCCGTGAAGCACATTACGCCTGCCGGCATTCGGCCCCCCTTCGCGCGTTACAGCTACGGGGTGGAAATTCCGCCGGGCAGCCGCGTTCTAGTCTGCTCCGGACAACTTGGCGTTGCGCCCGATGATCAGGTGCCCACGACCATCGAGGAGCAGTCCCATCTTTGCTTCCGCAACATCGAAGCCGTGCTCAAGGAGGCCGGCCTTGCATTTGCCGACGTGGTCCGGATCAACGCGTTTGTCACCTCACGTGACCATCTGAAAGGGTATATGAGCGTGCGCGATCGCTACATCAGCGATCCGCCGCCCGCATCGACTCTCGTGATTGTTTCCGGATTTTCGCGACCCGAGTTTCTGGTCGAGGTCGAGGTGATCGCCGCTGCGCCGTGAGCCATGTCATGGATGTGATGGCACAAATTCACGAACAGCTGACGAAAACCGGCATAAAGCTTGCGGCTTCGCTGCCCGATGACTGGGTTGCTCCGCTGATCGAGCGGATCGCGGCCGACAACCAGATACGCCACGTACCCGTGGCGCGCGAGGCGGAGGCAATTGCAATTTGCAGCGGTGCCTTCTTCGGCGGCGTCCGCGCCGCCGCGCTCATGGGCGCGACCGGATTGCTCACCTGCACGGGCGAGCTTGCGACGCTTAATCTGCGTCATCAGATTCCGGTTTTCCTCATTGTCAGCCAGCGCGGCTCGATCGACGATCATCGCATCTATCAGGAAGTGCAGGGCCGGTGCACCATTCCGCTGCTGCGCAGCTACGACTTTCCCTATCATATTGTCGATCGGCGCGACGAGATCGCGAGCATTCCCGACGCGTTCGAGAGCTGCCGCTTGCAGAAGCGGCCATTCGTATTGTTTCTGACGCGCCGGCTGGTCAAAGGGGAGGGAAGCGCAACGTGAGAGCGCGCCAAGCCATCGATGTTCTGGCGCGGCATCGCGGTGATGCCGTTGCCGTTTGCGCGCTTGGAATGGCGGCCAACGAATGGTGGGCTGCGACCAAAAGCGAAGACAGCTTCTACATGCACGGCGCTATGGGGTTTGCAGCAAGCTTTGCGCTCGGCCTTGCGCTGTCGCTTCCGCAGGCGACGGTGTGGCTGATCAATGCAGACGGCTCCTTGTGCATGAACCTCGGCTGCCTCCTCACGGAAGCATCCCAGGCGGCGCGTAACCTCAAGCATTTCGTGGTTGCCAATGGGGTCTACCAGACCGTCGGCGCGCTACCGGTGGTGAATGACGAACGCACCGATTACGCCGCGATCGCGCGGGCAGCGGGATTTGCGCGTGCCCGCACCATCGGCTCCCTCGGTGAGCTCGAACAACAGCTGCCCACTATTGCGGCAGAAGACGGCCCATCATTGACGGTTCTGCGGGTCGAGCCGGAAGGCTCCTTTCTGCGCACGCCGCCCATGACCTATGAGGGACCTGAGATGAAGTACCGCTTTGGCCGTGCCCTGGAGCACCGGTTCGGGATCGAAGTATTTGGTCCGCAGGGGTATTGAAGTTGTGCCGCGCAGGTGAGCTCGGGTGCCCATATGACGGAGTTGCACGAGGGCACACTCGACGCCGTGGTGCTGCCTGGACGGGCGGGTATCTACACTTTGATGCTGCGTGACGGCGCCGTTGCCGCGATCGAGCCCTCAGTCGGAGGTGATCCCCGCTGGGTCGGATTGCCCGGGCTCGTCAACTTGCACGCTCACGCGGATCGCGCCTTCGCGGCGGAATCCTTCCGTCCGGCCTCGCTCGCCGATGCGGTTGCGGCCGCGGCAAAGGCGCGCGCAGCCTTCACGGCGGCAGACGTGCAGGTGCGGGCAACGCGGTTCTTCGAACATTCCATCGCGCACGGCGTAACGCGCGTGCGTACCCACACGGATGTGGACGCGGTCGTCGAGTTGCGATCCATGCAGGGCGTGCTGAGCGCAAAGCGCGCTGTCGCGGGCCGGCTCGACGTTGAGATCATCGCGTTTGCGACTGCACGCAACGATCTCGCTGAGCCCGACGGCCTGCGCCGGCTCAAGCATGCGGTCGAGCTTAAGCCGGACCTCCTTGGCGCCAGCCTCAATTCCAGTGCCGAGCCGAAGCCCGCGCTTGACGCGTTGCTTACTCTCGCGGAGCGGCACGGCTTACCGGTCGACCTGCATATCGATGAGCACCTCGAGCCCGGCCGGATGCTTGCGCCGATGGCGGCCGATGCAGTGATCGCGCGGGGCCTGCAGGGGCGCGTGAGCTTCAGTCATCTTTGCGCGCTTGCCGCCCTGGACGAGAACTCCGCACAGGCGCTGATCGACAAAATGGCGCGCGCGCAGATCACGGTCATTGTGCTGCCCGAGAGCAACCTTCTCCTGCAGGACCGCAGCCAAGCGACGCCGCGCCGTCGCGGCATAACGCTGGTGCGCGAGCTTATCGCCGCCGGGGTGAAGGTTCGCCTGGGGACCGACAATGTGCGCGACTGGTTCTTTCCCTTTGGCAACGGCGACATGTTGGAGACCGCCCGGCTGGCTGCCATCACAGCGCATCTCGACGATACATCGGAATTGGTGAGCGCGATGTGCGGCGGCTGTGCATTGCTCAATCCTGGCATGCCTGGCGATCTCGTACTCATCCCGGCCGCGTCATTCGATGATGCGCTGGCGCGCCGCCCGGCTGGACGCGTCGTGTTCAAACACGGCTGCCGGATTGTCTGACCTCAGAAACCTGTAGGGTCATCGCCCGCGAAAGCGGGCGACCCAGTACTCACCGCGCTGGCTGTCGTGCCCTGATTGGCCAGTCGAGCAGAGAGCAAGCCGCATCGTCAGTGTTTACTGGGTGCCCGCTTTCGCGGGCATGACAATGGCAGGGCTTGGAGAAAAACTCCCGATCGTTATGTCTCCGAGAGCACCCCGAGCGCCAGAAAGTGCTGCCGGATTCTCTCGACATGTTCGATGAAGCCCGCTTCGCTGCGGGTGTGAGCGCCGCGCGGGCGCGGCAAATCGTTGTTTACGACATCGGCGATCCGGCCCGGACGCGAGGACATCACGACGACACGGTCGGAGAGGAGAACCGCTTCCTCGATGCTGTGGGTGATAAACAGCACGGTATTGCGGTCGCGCAACCACATCCGCTGCAAATCAAAATTCATCTGCTCGCGGGTGAGCGCATCCAGCGCACCGAACGGCTCGTCCATCAGGAGGAGACCGGGGTCCTGTACCAGCGCGCGGCAGATCGCCACGCGCTGGCGCATTCCGCCGGACAGCTCGCCCGGATATTTCTCCTCGAATTCGGCAAGCCCGACCGAGCGCAGAAGCTCGCGTGCCTTCGCACGATGGATGGATGGATCGAGCTTCTTGATCTCGACTGGCAGCAGCACGTTGCCGAGCACGGTGCGCCAGTCGAGGAGAACGTCGCGCTGAAAGACGATGGCGACATTATCGACGACGCCCTTGACCGGGCGATCCCCGACGCGGATTGCACCGGTGGTCGGCGGGATGAGCCCGGAAACCAGCATCAGCAAAGTGCTCTTTCCGCACCCGCTCGGCCCCACGATGGAGACGAATGCGCCGGTCTCGATCGACAGGTCGAGTTCGCTCAGCGCCTGGACTTCGCCGCCGCGCGCCGTCTTGTAGCGCTTTGTCACCGCATGCAAGGCGATGGGGACGCCAGCGCGTTGATGGGAGCCCACTGCGTTCGCCGTCAACGCTCCTCAGCACCCTGCTATTCGGTTGTTTGCGTCGCGACCCTGCTCCACGGCAAGGCAAGCCGCTCGATCCAACCAACCGCGTTGAACAGAAGCACACCGAGAAGGGACAGCACGACCACAGCGGCGAACAAGAGCGGCGTGTCCAGGCGAACCTGGGAGATGAGTTGCAGATAGCCAAGGCCATGCTCGGCCGCAATGAATTCGCCAACGGTTGCCCCCACCACCGCCTGTCCCATCCCGACCTTGAGCCCGCCGAAAATCGCGGGCAGTGCCTTCGGCAGTCTGATCTTGAGAAAAGTCGTAAGCTCGCCCGCGCCCATGGACTGCACGAGGTAGATCATCTCCCGCTCGGCCGAGCGCATGCCGATCACGCAATTGATCACGATCGGAAAGAACGAGATCAGGAATGCGACCATCACCTTCGGCAGGATTCCGTAGCCCAGCCACATCACCAGGATGGGCGCAAGCGCCACTTTCGGAATGGTCTGCAGCGAAACCATGAACGGGAAGGCGACGCGTTCGAAAATGCCGGAATAGACGACGGCGACGGCGAGCGGGATCGCGATGAGCACGCTCAATCCAAATCCTAGCAGGATCTCCTGCAAAGTGACAAAGGCATTCGAGAGCAGGAGCTGCCAGGTGGCGATGATCTTGCTGATGATGACGGACGGGCTGGGAAGGATGTAGTCGGGAATGCCCAGCACGCGCACGGCGATCTCCCACAGCGCAAAGATCGCTGCGAAAACCGCCAGCACCGGACCGTTGCGATTGATCCAGCCGGCGAACGGACGGGATGGCGCAAGCGGATACGCCGCCTCCGGGACGGCGGTCATTGCAGATAGTCGTTGGAGTAATACGCGCCCAGATCCTTCAGCTCGGCGATGCCACCGGTCTCTTTCAGGAGCGCAAGGTTCGATTGCCAATCCGTGCTGTCTTGCCAGCCGAGTGGCTTCCCTTGCGGCGCGTTGGTCGACACGACGGTCGCTGCGACCTGCTGTTCCAGCACATCGGGATCTTCGGGCACCTTCATATATTTGGCCATGAGCCTGGCAGCTTCTTTCGGAGCCGCCATGGAATCCCGGTATCCCTTGGCGGTCGCGCGCAGCAGCTTCTTGACCGTTTCCGGATTCTGCCCGGCGAATGCATTTGCGACGATCACGGAGGCTCCGAGCAGATTGAGACCGAAGTCGGAGACGCGGAGCAGGTTGAATTTGACGCCCGTCCTTTTTTCCAGCTGCGGCAATTCGTTGCTGAGATAGACCGACATGACGTCGATCTTGCGGGTGAGGAATTGCGTGCTGCGCGCCGAGGCGTCCATCTGGATACGCTGGATCTTGTCGATATCGATGTGATTGATCCGGCAGAAGGGGCCGAGCATGTCACCGAATGTTTCGCCGACCGAAATGGCAAGCTTTTTGCCTTCCAGATCCTTAGGAGTCCTGATCGGCACGTCCGGAAACGAGATCACCCCCATGGGAGCTTTGGTTTGATAGAGCGCGACCACCTTGACCGGCAATCCTTGGCTGATGGCCTGAGCGGCCGAAACCGCCGGTCCATAGCCGAACTTCTCGTTGCCGCCGGCAAGCAGTTTCAGAACCGTTTGCGCGCCGGAGCCTTCGGCGAGATCGACATCGAGCCCTTCTGCCTTGTAGTAGCCCTTGTCCAACGCAACGAAGAGCGGAGCGTACTCGCCCTTGAGCTTCCAGGTGAAACGCACGGTCAACTTGTCGGGTGCTTGCGCAGCGGCCTGTTGCGCCGCCGGGCAAACAAGCAGAAGCGCTCCGGCTGCGACGATGGTGCGCAGGCTGCGCCGTTGATGTCTCATGTTCCCCACTCAGCTTGCGGTGGATTGCGGGCCCCCGAACAACACGCCATCTTAGGTGGAAGCTGAGCACTTGTCATGGCAGCTGTGGAGTTTCTGCTCAACGGGAAGCGGCGGAGCGTGGACGGCGTTCCTCCCACCACAACCGTGCTCGATTGGCTGCGTGGGCATGCGCGTCTCACCGGAACCAAGGAAGGCTGCGCCGAGGGCGATTGCGGTGCATGCACCATTGTCATTGGCCGGGAGATCGACGGGACCCTGCAGTATCAGGCCGTCAACTCCTGTCTGATGATGTTACCGCAGATCGCCGAGTGCGCTGTGTTGACGGTCGAGGGGCTCGCCGCGCCCGACGGCGCTCTGCATCCGGTGCAGCAGGCCATGATCGACACGGATGCCACCCAGTGTGGGTTCTGCACGCCCGGTTTCGTGATGGCCATGTTTGCATTCCATCAAGGCGGCGAGCCCGCCGAGGACAGGATCATCCACGAAGCGCTTGCCGGCAATCTCTGCCGCTGCACGGGTTATCGCTCCATTGTCGAGGCGTGCCGGCGAGCGGTGCGTGCACCTCGTGCCGCTGCCGAAAACGGTGATGCGGCCGAGGCGCTTGCCGCCTTGCCGGTTTGCCCGGCCTACCGTGCCGGCGAACAGGTCTTTCTGCGGCCAGGATCGCTCGCTGCGCTGTTTGCGGCGATGGCGGACTTTCCCGGCGCGCTCCTCCTCGGCGGCGGCACCGATCTCGGGCTGCGTGTAAGCAAGGATCGCGAGCGAATTGCGGCCGTGATCTCGCTCGCCACCGTTGCAGAGTTGCAGCGGATCAATGTCGCGGCCGACGCGCTCGAGCTTGGTGGTGGTGCTACATACACGCAAGCATTGCCGCACATCGATCGCCACTTTCCTGCCTTTGGCGCGCTCTTGCGTCGCATCGGCTCGCGCCAGATCCGCAATCTTGCAACGATCGCCGGCAATCTCGTAACCGCCTCTCCGATCGGCGACACCATTCCCGGCCTGATCGCGCTCGCTGCAACCGTGACGCTTGCGTCGGCCTCCGGTGAGAGGGCGATGGGCGTTGAATCATTCATCACGGGCTACCGAAAGACAGCGCTCCGCCCGGGCGAAGTGATTGCCGCCGTCCGCATTCCATTGCTTGGCGATGACTCGCGTTTTTCCACCTACAAATTGTCGAAGCGCTTCGATCAGGACATTTCCACGGTTGTCGCAGCCTTCCAGCTCGAGCGCCGCAACGGCCAAGTCCATCAGTTGCGGGTGGCCTTTGGCGGCATGGCCGAACACGTAATGCGCGCGAGGAATGTGGAGGCTGCAGTCACGGGTCGCCCGTGGAATATCGACACGCTGACGAACATCGACGTGGCCCTGGCGCGCGACTTCAACCCCATGACTGACCACCGCGGCGGCGCTGCTTATCGTTTGCGCGCAGCCGCCAACCTGCTGCGCCGGTTTGTGTGGGAAACGACGTCGCAGGTGCCAGTGCGGGTAGAAGCGCTATGAGCGAAATGCTTGCCCGCATTTGCGGCGGCGTTCATTCCGCCGTGCGCCACGACAGCGCGGCAGGGCATGTGACCGGCGCCGCCCGTTATCTCGACGACATGCCCAACGTGCCGGGCACGCTGGAGGCTGCTCTCGTCCTCAGCCCGCACGCCCATGCCCGCATCCGCCATATTGATGTGAGCGCGGCGCGCTCCGCTCCAGGCGTGGTGGCAGTGATCACGGTCTCCGACATTCCGGGCAAGAACGACATCGCGCCTATTCTCGCCAATGAACCCGCGCTCGCGGCCGGCGTGGTCGAATATGTCGGCCAACCGGTCGTTGCAGTTGCGGCGGCGACGCTCGACCAGGCGCGCGCAGCGGCAAAACGCGTCGCCGTTGAATATGAGCGACTCACCCCCGTGCTGAGCATCGAGGAGGCGATGGCGCGTGAAAGCTTCGTTGCCCCCGTTCAGACGATGATCCGCGGCAATGTCGATCAGGCGCTGGCGGCAGCGGCGCATCGGCTCTCCGGCGAGTTGCGCTGCGGCGGGCAGGATCACTTCTACCTCGAAGGGCAGATCGCGCTCGCTGTCCCTGGCGAGGGCGGCGACATGCACGTCTGGAGCTCAACCCAGCATCCGACGGAAGTTCAACACGGCGTCGCCCACCTGCTGGCGTTGCCGTTCAACGCGGTCACGGTCGAAGTCCGGCGCATGGGTGGCGCGTTCGGAGGCAAGGAAAGCCAGGCGACGATCATTGCCGGCATTGCCGCCGTGCTTGCCTGGAAGGCGCGGGCACCCGTCAAGCTGCGATTACCCCGCGACGACGACATGCAGGCGACCGGAAAGCGCCATCCATTCCTCATCCGCTACGATGTCGGCTTCGATCAGCAAGGGCACATCCTTGCCCTCGATCTCATCCTCGCTGCGAACGGCGGCAATGTGGCCGATCACACGCCGGCGGTGCTCATCCGCGCGCTCTGCCATGCCGACAATTGCTATTTCCTGCCGCATGTCCGTTTGCGCGGGCTGCCGTGCAAAACCAACACCGTTTCGAACACCGCATTCCGCGGTTATGGCGGGCCGCAAGCGATGCTCGCCATCGAAACCGTCATCGACGTGATCGCCCGCTCTTTGCGGCTTCCGGTCGAAACGGTCCGGCGGCGAAACTTCTACGGCATTGGCCGCAATGACGTGACGCCCTACGGCATGAAGATCGAGGACAACATCATCGAACGCGTCGTCGATGAGCTCGATCGCGCGGTCGATATTGACGCATGGCGGCGTGAGATCGAGAGTTTCAACCGCGCGAGCCCGGTACTGAAAAAGGGGCTCGCCACCATGCCGGTCAAGTTCGGGATCTCGTTTAATCGGCCCACCCTCAATCAGGCCGGCGCGCTGGTTCACGTCTATACCGATGGCAGCGTGGTGCTCAACCATGGCGGCACCGAGATGGGGCAGGGGCTCTTCATCAAGGTTGCGCAGGTGGTGGCGGAGGTCTTTCAGATCGACCTCGATCATGTCCGCGTCTGCGCGACCAGCACCGCCAAAATACCGAACACCTCGGCGACGGCCGCCTCCTCGGGTTCGGACCTCAACGGCATGGCGGCCTTGCATGCGGCCGAGGAGATCAAGACCCGCATGACGGATGTGGCCGCGGAGCATTTTCGCGTTCCGGCCGGAGAAATCGTGTTTGCCTCGAACCGCATTTACGCCGGCAACCGCAGTCTTTCGTTCCCCGAGCTTGCCGCCCTTTCATGGGAGAAGCGCGTCTCGCTCTCGGCCACGGGCTTTTATCGCACGCCGAAGATTCATTGGGATCCTGCGACCTCTACCGGGCGGCCATTCTATTATTTCGTTTACGGAGCGGCCGCGGCCGAGGTCGTCGTGGATACGCTGACCGGCGAATTGCGGGTGCTGCGGGCGGAGCTTGTGCAGGACTGTGGCCGCTCGCTCAATCCGGCGATCGACCTCGGCCAGATCGAGGGCGCCTTCGTGCAGGGCATGGGCTGGCTCACCACCGAGGAGCTGTGGTGGGACAGCGAAGGCCGGCTGCGCACCCACGGGCCCTCGACCTACAAGATTCCCGGCAGCCGCGACGTGCCGCCGATCTTCAACGCGCGCATTCTGGCCAACGCGCCCAATCGCGAGGCGACCATCTTTCATTCCAAGGCGGTGGGCGAGCCGCCGCTGATGCTCGCCATCTCCGTGTGGCTCGCCATCCGCGACGCGATTGCAAGCCTCGTCGACTACCAGCTCGCCCCGTGCCTTGACGCGCCCGCCACGCCCGAGCGCGTGCTCGCCGCGATCGATGATGTGCGGGCGCGGCTCCCGGCCCAAGGCTTGTAGGGCGGAATAGCGAAGCGTATTCCGCCACTCGGCCTCGCCGATCGCGAGAACGCGTCAATCGCCATCTGCAAAATAGATGGAAGCTATGGCCGCTTGCTGGCCTATCGGCATTCGTATTGTCCGCATGGTCGCTCAGGTGCCGCGCGCTTGGCGAGGTTGCGCGCAGAATGGCGGAATACGCTTCGCTATTCCGCCCTACGCGCGCCTTGCAGCGCACGTTCAATTCACAATTTCGGAGGATGCACTTTTATACACGAGTTCTGTTTCTTTTGTCAAGAACTTTTTTCATTTTTGTTGGCGATTTGTTTTATCGGCTTTGTTGTCCGAATTTTTCGATGGCGATGTTTGGCAGAGATTTCTTTGCGTCTTTCGACTTGGATACGCCTGTAACCGCCTGTAACATCAGGCGCCGCCTTGGACGAGCTGGGACCCCTTAAGCCGCCGCGCTCATGGAGGAGCGGAACGCCCAGCGCGTGAAATAGACCTCGACATAGGCGAAGGCGGCATACATCACGATGCCTTCCACCGCCAGCAGCAACAAGGCCGCGAACACGAGCGGCATCTGAAAGTTCGAGCCGGCAAGCGCGATCTGATAACCAAGCCCGGCATTGGCGCCGACGGTCTCCGAAACTACCGTGCCGACGAAGGCAAGCGTGATCGCGACCTTGAGCGAGCCGAACAGATAGGGCTGGGTGCGCGGAATGCCGACCTTGAGCATGATATCGAGCTTGTTGGCCCCCAGCGCGCGCAGCACGTCTTCGAGCTCGGGCTCCATGGTCGCGAGCCCGGTTGCGACGTTCACCACGATAGGGAAGAACGAGATCAGGAAGGCGGTGAGGATAGCCGGCACTTCGCCGATGCCGAACCACATGATCAGGATGGGCACGACCGCGACTTTGGGGATGGAGTTGAATCCGATCATCACGGGATAAAGGCCGCGATAGATGGCGCGCGACCAGCCAACGACCAGCCCCAGCACGATCCCAAACGCAATCGCGAGCGCAAATCCCGCCATGGTGGTCCACAGCGTGACGGCGGAGTGCCGCAGCAGCGGCGACCAGTATTGCGCCATCGCAACAAAAGCTTCCGATGGTGTCGGCAAGATGAATTTGTCGATTTTGAAGATGCGGCACGCAAGCTCCCACACGACAAAGAGGCCGATGGTGAAAGCCCAGGGCGAGAGCTTTTCCAGCGCCGAGTTCATGCGTTGCGCACCTCGCCGATCTTGGCGCGCAATTCGTGCACGATGTCGGTGAAGCGCGGCTCGAAGCAGATGTCGAGGTCGCGCGGGCGCGGCAGGTCGACCGCTTTGCTCATTACGATGCGGCCGGGACGGGCGGTCATGACATGCACGCGGTCGGCGAGGAAGGTTGCTTCGCGCAGATCGTGGGTGACCAGAATGACGGTGAAGCCGATCTTCTGCCACAGATCGCGCAGCACCAGCCACAGTTCCTCGCGGGTGAAGGCGTCGAGCGAGGCGAACGGCTCATCGAGCATCAGCAGCGCCGGGTGATGGATGAGCGCGCGGCAGAGCGAGGCACGCTGCTGCATGCCGCCCGAGAGCTCCCAGGGGTGCCGCTGGCCGAAGCCGTCGAGCCCCACGGTCTTGAGCAGCGCCAGCGCTTCGCTGCGATACTGCGCCTTGTGCCGCCGGAAGCGGTTGCGATGGGGCTCCACGATCTCGAGCGGCAGCAACACGTTGTCGATGACCGTGCGCCAGGGCAGAAGGTTCGGATTCTGAAAAGCCATGCCGGCGATCTTCACCGGGCCGCGCACCCGGTTGCCGAAGATCACGATCTGTCCGGAATCCGTCGGGAGGAGCCCGGTCACGAGCTTCATCAAGGACGACTTGCCGCATCCAGATGGACCGACCACGGCGGCAAACTCGCCCTGCGGCACGATGAGACTCGTGCCCTGCAACGCGAGCACGCTGCCCGTGGCGCCGCGGTAGGTCAGCGTGACGTCATCGATGTCGACCGATGGCGTCATGAGGCTCCCGGCAATTGATCGGCGCGGACCACTGCGCCGGAGTTAGAGTGTGTTTCTGTGAGGTTGGGGTACAGCGGCGCAGCACGACGGGCCTGCTCCCTCCCCCCTTGTGGGGGAGGGTTGGGGAGGGGGGTCAATTTTGTCGATCGAGTAGCGCGCCCAAGAAGCACCCCCACCCCTATCCCCTCCCCACAAGGGGGAGGGGAACCTGCCGAGTTTGCTGTGCGAGTGTGCGTCAACGTCACCGAAACATGCTCTACAGCTTCCGCTCGGCTGCGGGCGGAAGATATTCGCTGGTGAAAATGTCTTCCGGCTTGGGGCGATTCTTGAACCCATAAGTCAACGCGATCTGGTCAATGGATTTCGCCAGGCGCGCCATATCGACGCCGCCGAAGCCATTCTCCTTGACCCACGGCGTGACGAAATTGTCGCGCAACGACATCTTGAGCCGGTCCAGCTCGATCGCAGGATCAGCGGTCTCATTGCGCGCCAGCACCGATTTGATGGCGTTATCCGGATCGTGAATGGTATCGAGGGCACCCTTGATGGTGGCGCGCACGAAGCCCGCCACCGCCTTCGGATTGGATTTGGCGTAATCCGGGTTGACCATCACCGCGTTGCCGTAGAGGACAAGACCGTAGTCCGCCATCAGCAGGATCCTGATGTCTTGCGGCTTGAGGCCCTTCTGCAGCAGGTTGTAATACATGGAGAACGAGAAACCGGCGATGGCGTCAACCTTGCCGTCGGCGAGCATGGGCTCGCGCACGGGAAAGCCGACATTCTCGATCTTCACTTTCGATTCGTCGATCCCGTTCTCCTTCACGAAGGCCTTCCATTGCGCGAAAGCGCCGTCCGCGGCGGGGGCTCCGAGCACCCTTCCTTCCAGATCCTTGGGCTTCGAAATGCCGGTCCTGGTGGTGGTCGCAATCGCAAATGGCGGCCGGTTGTACATCATCATGACCGCCCTGACTTTCTTGTCCGGGTTCTGGTCCTGGAATTTCACCAGTGAGTTGATGTCGAAGAAGCCCATGGGGTAAGTGCCGGCGGCGACCCGCGCAATGCCCGCGACCGAGCCCGGCCCGGTGTCGATCGTGACGTTGAGCCCTTCGGCTTTGTAATAGCCCTTGTCGATTGCCACGAAATAGGGTGCCGACGGGCCCTCGAATTTCCAATCGAGAGCGAATTTCAGATCGGTTTGCGCCATGGCCTGGCCCGCCGTGGCGGCAAGCGCGACACCCGCAAGCAATCCAGCAAATTTGTTCATTTGCATTTCTCCCTGTGCAGCCATTGGACTAAGTCGTCCGTCCTGCTGCGAGCAATGGCCATGCCAGCCGGAGCGGCATGGTGCCTCGGTCCTGACCCGGCAAACCTCGCCGGTTTGCCGCAACACTAGGCATTTTGCCCGAATTTGCCCATTGCATAGTCTACTCTCATATCCCGGTGCTGCGCTGCGCCCGGCACAGATCAACTGCCCCGATAGGTCGTGTAGCTCCAGGGCGTAACCAGAAGCGGCACGTGATAGTGCCCCTCCGGCTCGGCGATCGCGAATTGGATCGGGATAAGCTCCAGGAACGGCGGGTCCGCGAGCGGTACGTGGAGCCGCGCAAAGTACGCTCCGATATGGAAGCGCAACTCATAGCGGCCAATGGGCAGGGGCCGCCCGGCGATCAAGGGCTCGCCGGTGCGGCCTTCGTCATTCGTGATCCCGCTCACGATCAGGCGCGGATGCGCGCTTTGCGACAGCTCGAAAAGCTCGAGGCTGACACCTCCGCCCGGTTTTCCCCGGTGCGTATCAAGGATGTGGGTGGAGAGGTGCCCGTGCACTTTGAGGCGCTCGGTGGTCTCGATCCGCGCATCGAGCCGCAGCGCCGTGATCCGGAAGATTTCTGTCAGCGCGGTCTCCGCCTCGCCGGTCGCGTCATCGTGCAGCCGACGCTCAAACTGGCGCAGGATGGAGTCCTTGCTGTGCCGCCGTACGCAGATGATGAACGGGAACGCGAATTTTTTTCGATAGGCGTTGTTCAATTCGTGAAAGTGCGCGAATTCTTCCGCGGAAAGCCGGTCGAGACCCGCGCTTGCCTGTTCCGCCCTGGACTCCCTTGTCATGGTTTCGGCAACAGCTGCCTTGCCCGCGAGATCGGGATGGCCATTGATCAGTGCGAGCCGTTCCTCGACCGGCGCGGCGCGCACCGCGGCCATCAATGCCTCGTGCAAGGCAGACACATTCTCGAACGGGCGGCGTGCCCAGGCTCTTTCCGCAACCCACGGTGCATGCTCGTAAATATCTCCGAGCATGGCAACGAAGCCGTTCTTGTCGGCGGCGTTAAGCTCAGCAAGCGTAACCGGGCGCATTGATCAACCAATCGTCCGCGCGTTTACCGCGAGCGCCCCATGCACGTCGTGCCAATGGCGCGCAATGTCGATGCGTCTTGCGACCCACACGCGGTCGCGCTTGGCAACATGGTCGAGGAAACGAATAAGTCCGGCGGCGCGGCCCGGTCGCCCGGCGAGCCGGCAATGCAGGCCGATCGACATCATCTTGGGTGCATGCTCGCCTTCAGCATAGAGTACATCGAACGCGTCTCTGAGATAGCTGAAGAAGTCGTCTGCGTTGCCAAATCCCTGCGCATTGATGAATCGCATATCGTTGGCATCAAGGGTGTACGGGATAATCAGGTGCGGTCCTTTTGGACCTTTGATCCAGTAGGGCAGATCGTCCGCATAGGAATCGGATGAATAGAGAAAACTGCCGTCTGCAAGGACGGCATTGAGCGTGTTCACGGAATTGCGGCCGGTATACCAGCCGAGCGGACGCTCTCCGGTTGCCTCTTTGTGGATGCGGATTGCTTCGGCGAGCTGCGCGCGTTCCTCCGATTCCGGCATATCCTTGTAGTCGATCCATTTCAGTCCATGGCTTGCGATTTCCCAGCCGGCCTCCTGCATGCCGGCAACAGCATCGGCGCTGCGTGCGAGAGCGGTCGCCACTGCGAACACCGTCACCGGCAGATTGCGCTCGATGAAAATGCGCCAAAGCCGCCAGAAGCCCGCGCGCGAGCCATATTCGTACATCGACTCCACATTCATGTGCCGTTGCCCCGGCCATGGCTGTGCGCCGAGAACATCGGAGAGGAACGCCTCCGAGGTTGCGTCACCGTGCAGGATATTACGCTCGCCGCCTTCCTCGTAATTGATCACAAACTGAATGCAGATGCGTGCGTCGCCGGGCCAACGCGGGTGCGGCGGATTGCGGCCATAGCCCACGAGATCGCGTGGGTATCGCGAAGCTGGGCGTTTTGCCATCGCCGGCTCACTCGCCCGGCGCACCGGCCGCGATCCAGGCGGCAATGATCTGCCGCTCTTGGTCGGTGATTTCCGTGATGTTGCTCGGCGGCATGGCGCGCGAGCGCACCGCGTTTATGTCGATTAGGCGGGCATGGCGCCGCATATTCGCCATGTCGTCGAGCAGCACGTCTTTCGGGGGCGAATGCACGCCCGGCCAGATCGGCTCGTTCATGTGGCACATGCTGCAGCGCGAGAGGATCACATCATGCGCGGCCGCGACATCGGCCGCGGGCGGCGCTGCCGCAGCGGATGTTTGTTTGGGCCCCGCGCCGGAGAGCCACGCGATGGCGAGCATCCCGGCCGCAGCGACGCCCCAGGTCCACCACGGGCTGCCCTTTCCCTCGTGGCGGGAATTGAAAAAGTGCCGGATCACCGGGCCGATCGCGAGCACGATCGCGACAATGAGCCAGTTGAATTGGGTCGCGAAGATCAGCGGATAATGATTGGAGATCATCAGCAGCACGACTGGAAGCGTGAGATAGTTGTTGTGCACGGAGCGCTGTTTTCCCTCCTCGCCCCATACCGCCTTGGGTTGTTCTCCCTTGAGCAAGGCATCGACCGTCTTTTTCTGATTCGGAATGATGAGGATGAAGACATTGGCGACCATGATGGTTCCGATGAGCGCGCCGATCTGGGTAAGCGCGCCGCGCCCGCTGAAGACGTGGGTAAAGCCGTAGGTGAGCGCGACCAGAAACACATAGCCGGCCAGCGCGAGCGCGACTTCGTGTCTCCCAAGCGGAGAACGGCACAGTCCCTCGTAGATGAGCCACGCAACGAGAAGGGTGCCAAAGGCGATCGCTGCTGCCGTGGGCTCGCTCATGTCGAGCACGGATTTGTCGATCAGGTACAGCTCGGCACTGACGTAATAGATGAGCACCAGCAGCGCGAAGCCTGAAAGCCATGTGGTGTACGCTTCCCACTTGAACCAGGTCAGCTCATCGGGCATGCGGGCGGGCGCCACCAGATATTTGATCATGTGATAGAAGCCGCCGCCGTGCACCTGCCAGGCGTCTCCTTGTACGCCTTCGGGCAGCCCGGCTCGCGGCTTGAGACTGAGATCGAGATGGATGAAGTAGAATGAGCTGCCAATCCAGGCGATGGCGGCAACCATATGCAGCCAGCGGATGATCAGGCTAAGCCATTCGGTGAGCACGGTTTCCACGGCAGCATGCCTTCTTGACGGGGCGCCGCAGGATGGCAGACGGCCTTCCGTCATAGCAAGTCCGATGCCAGGCGCCTGTAGCCCGGATGGAGCGAAGCGACATCCGGGAACGGCTCCCCGGATTTCGCTGCGCTCAATCCGGGCTAGGAGTTTGGAAGCAGCGCAGCCTCAAAGGCGCTAGCAATTGCCTCTTTGCTCTTGCCCGCGCGAACCGCATCCCCGATCGCGATCACGCGTTGCTTTTGGTTGCCCGACATCCGCAATTCCTCTGCCGTTCCGGTGCGCGCCTTGTAATAGAACCAGTTGCGAAAGCGCGTCCACGACAAAAGCTGGCGGAAACCTGGCCAGCTGGCTACTCCCCGGTCGAGCATTGCCGTCGCAATCGGCCCAAGACCAAAGCGATAGCGCGCACCCGACGCAATCACGATCCGATCGAAGGGTGCGAGCAATTCTCGCTCGCCCCGCACATCGGTCCCAAACCGGAATATGACGCCGCGCGCGCGGCAGGCCTTGTGCAGATCGGCGACGTAGCGCTCGAAGCTTGCCGGGTTTGCCTCGACCTCCTGAAACATCGGCGCCTTGCCGGCATAACGGAAGCCGCCGCCCGGCTGGTTGTCCTTCTCGAATACGGTGACGTCATTTCCTTGCGCCACCAGCGATGCATAGGTCAATCCGGCGGGGCCGGCACCGATCACCGCAATGCGCTCGCCTTGCGGCGGCTTCGGATTGGCGAACATGGTCTCACGACCGGCGGCACCATTGACCACGCAGCCGATGCGCGCTCCCCCGCGCATCTCATTGATGCAGGTGTTGCAGGCAAGGCAGCGCCGGATCGGTTCGTCGCGGCGCAGCTTCTCCACCCATTGCGGCTCGGCGACGAGGGTGCGTCCGAGAGCAACAAAATCCGTTTTGCCAGTGGCAACCGCTTGCGCTGCCAGCGCTGGATCGCCCAGACGCCCGACCGCGATGACCGGAACAGACACGGATTTCTTTACTTGCGCAGCAAGCTCGAGAAAGGTGCCGTCGGGATCGCGCATCGGTGGCAGCACAATCTGCGCCGATGGCAGCGAGCGATAATGACCCGCAGTCACGTGCAGCGCATCAGCGCCGGACGCAGCCGCCCAGATCGCAATCTGGAGGCCTTCTTCAAACCGCAACCCGCCGGGAAAGAAATCTTCGACCGACAGACGGTAGATCACCGGCATTTCCCCGACTGCCGTCTTCACTGCACGCAGCGCTTCAAGGCCAAAGCGGGCGCGGTTCTCGAGGCTCCCGCCATATTCGTCGTTGCGTCGGTTCTCGAACGGCGCATGGAATTGCGAAATGAGATAGCCGTGGGCCGCGTGAATTTCGACGCAGTCAAACCCGGCCTTCTGCGCGCGCAGTGCCGCCGCGACATGCGCAGCGATGGTGCGGCTGATCCGCTCCTTCGTCATCTCCTGCGGAATGATGATCTCGAAGGTCGTCTCATACACGGGGTGTGGGATTGCCGAGGGCGCAATCGGCGTCTCTCCGCAGATGTCGCGGCGCGTATGTCCGCCGCCGTGGCCGAGCTGGATCGAGGCCTTCGATCCCACGCGATGAATGGCCTCGACGAGGCGCGAGAGCCCGGGCAGGAAGCAATCATCATAAATTCCGACCTCGCGCCGCCGGTGGCGTCCGGCTCGCTCGGGCGATGCCATCTCAATCGTGATCAGGCCGACACCGCCGCGCGCCCGCGCGAGATAATAGGCGAGCGTATCTTCTGTGACATAACCCTCCGCATCGGCCGTGCGCGTGGTCATCGGCGGCATGACGATACGGTTGGGGACTTCCACCGCGCCGATCCGCGCCGGCGTGAGCAGGATGTTCACAGCACGGGAATCTCGCCGCCGTCGAGATCGACGGTTGCTCCGGTGAGCCAGGTGGCGCGCGCGGACACGATGAAGGTCACGAGATCGGCCACATCCTCGACCTTGCCAAAGCGAATGATCCCGGTCTCACGACACATCCGCTCGCGGATTTTTTCTTCCGGCTCTCCCGTGCGCTCGATCTCGGCGCGAATGCGCCGCCACTGCCGCTCGGTTTCCACCAGGCTCGGATGAATGCAGTTGACCTGGACGCCGTCCTGCTTTCCGAGGTCCGCCAGACATTTCGTGAAAGCTGCAACTGCGGCATTGACCGAGCTTCCGATGGTAAAGCTCTTGTCCGGCTTGCGCCCGCTGGTTCCCCCGATCGCAATCAATGAGCCGCGGCGCTCCTTGAGGAGCGGCCAGACAGTCCGCGCGAGCCGCACATGGGCGAAGAATTTGAGCGCATAGCCCTCCTGCCAGTCCTCCTCGGTCAGCACAAGAAAATCGCCGCGTTTGGTCGTGCCGGCATTGTTGACGAGAATGTCGAGGCCGCCGAATTCCCGCCGCGCCGTATCGGCCAATGCGGCGGGAGCGCTTCGTTCCCTCAGATCGAGCGCATGCACAACGGCCTTGCGGCCTTTGGCGTGAATGGATTGAGCCGCGTCACGGAGCGCCTTTTCATCGCGCCCGGTGAGAAGGAGATCGCAACCCTCATTCGCAAAGGCGAGTGCAATGCCGCGGCCGATGCCCCGGCTCGAACCCGTGACCAGCGCAGCCTTGCCCTTGAGCCCGAGCTCCATTCACTGCCCTTAAATCCGGTCGGGGAAGCGGATGATGAAATTGTCGCGGTTGGGCATCTTCACCTTCGGCAGGGTCTGCGCATTCATCACGTCCCCTTCGCCGATGATCTTGTTGAGCGCCAGGATATAGGCGGTGAGCGCGTAGACTTCATCGTTGCTCAACGTGCGCGGCGAAGGCCAAGGCATCCATCGCCGGATGATGTCGAACAAGGTGGTGGCGTTAGCCCAGAAATTAGCGACGGTCTTGCGCGCCTCGATCCGGTCGAGCGGCGGGTTGCCCACCAAGCCGACATTGGCGCCGCCCGCGGCGTTCTCACCGTGACATGCGGCGCAGCCTTTCTCGGCATAAACCATCGCGCCGGCCGTGGCGGTGCCGCTGCCGGGCGGCAGACCGGTGCCGTCCGGAAAGACGGTGATGTTCCATGCGCCGATGTCGGCTTCGGAAATTGGCGCGCCGAGCCGGGAGAATCTTGAGCGGCGAGCGGCGTCACGTTGATCGCGAGCACGACGAGAGCGGCAGCAAGCGGCCTAGGCATAGACATGCTTGACCTCGCCCGCGCTGTCGATGCTCCAGCTTGTGATCGAATTGTAATGCTGATTGGTGAAGGCCGTGACTTTGGGCACGGTCCGGGCTTGCCCGCGCAGGGCGACGAACTCGCCGCGCAATGGCTGGCAATTGCCGGCCTCGTCCCAGGCGCGGCTTTGCAGGATGACCGGCCCACCGTCCCAGCGCCATGGCATGCGGAAGCGGGTAAACGCCATCGGCAGTCGCGGTTCCTGCAAGGCGGCCTGGGCCCAACTCTTGCCGGCATCCGCGGAGACCATCACTTTGGCAATCCGGCCGGTGCCCGAATAGGCAAGGCCGGAGATGCCGTAATAGCCGGGCCCTTGCAATGCGTGGCCGAAGGATGGATGGGTGATGAAAGATTTCACCTCGTTGATGAAATAAAACTTGTACGCTTTTCCATTCGGCAGCAGCGGGGAATAGTTGCGCGATTCGAAATAGGTCATGGCCGGCTGATCCGTTACCAAAAGCCGGCGCAGCCATTTCACGTTCATGTTGCCTTCAAAGCCCGGCAAAAGCAGGCGCATGGGATAACCATTGCCGGGCATGATGCGCTCGCCGTTCTGATAGAGCGCAACCAGCGCATCGTCCATGCACTTGCCGAGCGGAATGCTGCGGTCGAGCACCCCCGTATCGGCACCCTCGGCGATGACCCATTTTGCCTTGCGATCGATACCAGCCTCGTCCAGCAGGATGGAAAGCGGCACGCCGGTCCACTCCGCATTCGAAACGAGCCCGTGCAGCGCCTGGATGGTCGCCTGGATCGGCTCATTGGAGAACATGGGCGCGCTGTTGCCGGCGCATTCGACAAAGGCCATGCGCGTCGTCAGGGGATAGCGCGCAAGCTCGTCGAGCGTGAAGACGAGGGGCTGTCTCACCATTCCATGAATGACCAGGCGATGCTTGGCGGGATCGATGTCGGGGCTGCCGTTATGCACGATGGTGAAATGCAACTCGTTCGGGGTGACCGTCCCCTCCAGGAGGTGAAGCGGGGCGCGTGCATGCTGCGTGCGCGGTTCACCGTTCGGATTAGTGAGCGTGCGCTTCACGTTCTTCTCAAAGCGTGATCGCGGCTCGATCGGCGCCGTGGTCGTGCCTTGGACAAGGCTCCAAGGATCGTCCGCCAGCGGTTCGGCGCGCGCAAGAGACGTACCCGTGAGACTGCCGGCGAGCGCGATACCGCTGCGAAGCAATATCCGGCGGTCGAGCAGGCCGTTGCCGGCGGCCGGCTCGAACGCCGCAGACCGCATGCGGCGGGCGCGGATGCGCATCAATTTTTCTCCTTGCCGTCGAGCAACCACCCGAAACGCTCGCGTGCCTTGCGCGTGACCTCCGCGCTCGGCGCGTTCGTGGGGGGAAACTTGTCGCGCCAATGAAACGGCTTGCAGGCATTTATGAGCGCCACCGAATGGGTCATGTTGCCTGCTGCACGCCGCTCCGGCGGCAATGCCGGATCGGCGCTCGAATCCCATGATCCGGTGATGAACTGGATCAACTCCTTCGGGTCCGTGCGCGTGAGCATGGCCCACAGCAGATGGTCGAGATTGGTCACGTCCACATCTTCGTCGACGACGATGACGTACTTGGATGCGTAAGCCGATGCGCCGCATTGCGCGGCGATGTGAGCGGCCTGCACGGCGTGGCCGGGATAGCGCTGCGTGATCGCAACCGCGTGCAGCATGCGCGCCCCGCCGACTTCATGGCACCACACGGCCTCGACGCCGGGAACTCCGGCATTGGCCATGTTCTGTTTGATGGTTGCCGAGCGCATGACTGCGCGATAGCGCGCCATCTCGTCGGGGCCCCCGCCCATGGGAGGCACGCCGAGCACAATGGGATCATTGCGATAATAGATCGCCTTGATGTCGAGGACGGGAATTGGACGCACGCCCCCGGCATAATGGCCGGTCCATTCGCCGAACGGGCCTTCCGGGTGAGTTCGATCGGGCGGCACATAGCCTTCGAGCACGATTTCCGCATTGGCGGGGAAAGGAAGCCCCGTCACCTTGCCCCGCACCATCTTCACCGGACGCCCGCGCAGGCCGCCCACGAGATCGAGCTCAAACACGCCGTAGGGCGCCTCCAGCCCGCCGAAGAAGAACGCGAGCGGATCGCCGCCGAGCACCATGACGACGGGTAACGGCTCGTTGCGCTTGAACGATTTGTCCCGATGAATGCGGCCATGATGGCCTGCCGCCATCACAATGCCCACGGTCTTCTTGTCATGCACCTGGGCGCGATAGGCGCCGGCGTTGAGCCAGCCTTCCTCGGGGTCGCGCGTGATGCTGTAGGTCCCCGTTCCGATATAGCGGCCGCCGTCTTTTTCGTGCCATTTGGGCGCGGGGAAAATGGTCACATCGACGTCATCCCCCGTCATGATGTTTTGCAGGACAGGGCCGTCCTCCACCACGACATGCGGGATCACTCGCTGTTCCTTGAGGTAGGCTTCCCGATAGGCGTCGCTGAGCTCCCATTTGGTGAGATGATCGGGGAAGCCGAGCGTCATGTTGCGGCGCGTGCCGGCGAACATGTTCATGAGCAGACGAAAACCCTTGGGGCAGCCCGGGATATCCTCGAACACCACGCAGGGACCATGCTCCGCGCGCAAGACTGCTTCGGCAGCGAGCCCGATATCCTCTTCGCAATTTGCGCCCTTGACGGCGCGGACCTCGCCCAGCCGCTCGGCAGCCGCAAGCCATTCGCGCAGGTCGTCGTAGCCGATGTTGCCGGCAAAGTTGCTTTGATGGATCATCCCTCGGGCTTCCTGCATGGAGCGCACGCACAATCGATGATGCTGCGGCAATGAGCCTTCCAGCCGAAATCTTGCGTCCTGGGCTGCGCTATTTCAAGCGCAGTGGCAATGACGAATCTGTAGCCGGTATGAGCCAGTGGGCCGGTGGCAAGCGCCAACCGGCGCCGATACGCGGGAGAAGCCCCGGATTTCGCCGCTGCAAAACGCAGCCGCTCATCCGGGCTGCGGAGGCAAAGCCATGACCTTGGCGCTCGCACGCCGGGAACGGCTGCTCGCTGCCATGGCGGATGGCGGGATCGAGCACATGGTGCTCTACGGCAATGCCTGGCAAGGCGATTATCTGCGCTACGGCGCCGACTTCGGCATGCTCGAAGGTCATGGAGTAGCGATTGTTTCCTCGGATGGATCGGCTGAGCTTTTTCTCGACAGTGCAACGGAAGCGGAGCGCGCCGAAACCGAAACACGCGACATCGAGGTTCATTTCAGCCGCGACATCGCGCGCGCCGTCACGGCAGGGCTTTCGCGCGCAGGCAATCATCGCGTTGCCGCGGCGCCGCTTCGTTTCCTGCCGGATGGGCTCGCGCAGGAGCTCGCTTGTGATGATGGCACGGCTCTCATTGACCGGTTGCTCATGCACAAACTGCCGGCGGAAATTGCAGTGCTGCGGCGCGCGGCGCGGCTTGCGGACGATGCCTATGGGGCATTCCGCGCGGCGGTACGACCGGGGATGCGACAGTTCGAGCTCGTCGCGGCGATCGAGCGCTACCTGCGCAGCCGCGGCTGTCCTGACAATTTCATGATCCTCGGCTCCGGCGGAAAGGATGTGTTTGGCATGACGCCCCCCTCCGAGCGCGCCATCGCGATTGGCGATCTGGTGACGACGGAGCTCACGCCTGCGATTGAAGGTTATTTCGTGCAGATCTGCCGCACGCTCGTTGCCGGCAACGCCAGCGATGCGCAGCGCCAAGCGTTCGCGATCTTCCGCGAGGCGTTGGAAGCGGGCATTGCCGCGGTACGGCCAGGAGCGAGCGCCGCCGATGTCGCGCGCGCCGAGAACGATGTGTTCCGCAACTATGGGCTCGGCGAGTATACCAGCAGCAAATGGACGCGCGTGCGCGGGCACGGCCTTGGCCTGTTTTGCGATTCGAAACCGCACCTCCTGGAGGAGGTGGACACGCCGCTCGTGCCCGGCATGGCGCTGATCGTTCACCCCAACACCTATCACCCGGAGGTGGGCTATCTCGTGCTCGGTGATGCCGTTGTGGTCACCGAAACCGGCGCCGAAGTTCTCACCGGCACGCCGCGCGAACTGTTTGAAGCCTGAAATGCGCCGCGGCCTGATCGCTCGCTCGACGGTCGAATTACCCGATGCCGTGCTGGAGGCCCGCCTCGCGCGCGTGCATGGCGCCATGCGGCGAGCAGGCTTCGAGGCGCTGCTGCTCTATACCAACAACACGCGCCCGGCGGGTGTTTCCTGGCTCACGGGCTTCGTGCCGTACTGGTCGGAAGCGCTGCTCGTAGTTGTTGCAGATCGGCCGCCGGTACTGGTCGCGGCGCTCACCTATCGGGTCAAAAGCTGGATCGAGCGAACGAGCCGCCTCGGCGACGTGAGCCACACACCGCGCGTGGGGATAGAAGCCGCCCGCATGATTGCGCCCAGCAAGAGCGATGCCCTGGTTGCCGTTCCCGATCTTGCCGGCATGCCGGCCGGAATTGCCGCGGACCTGCGCGCCGGCGGCCTCAAGCTCACCGACGCTTCCGACATGTTTGCGCAGCTGCGCGCGCCGGCCGATCCGGCAGAGGTCGCGCTCGCCGTCAAGGCAGCCTCCATCGCACACCGTGCGCTTGCGCAAGCGCCGGGCAAAAGCATTGGAGAGCGCATCGCAGGCGTAGAAGGCACGGCGCGCGGGCTCGGCGCTGAAGAAATCTATATCGCGGCTGCTCCTGATCTCGCGCGCGATTGCCGCTTCCGGCGCATCGAAGGAGAGGCCGATTTGGGAGCAACCTTCGCGCTGCGCGCCACCGTCGCGTACAGTGGTACCTGGATCCGGCTGGTGCGCACGTTCGGCGCGGCGGCACAAATGGAAGAGGCGATGAGCCGATTTGCCGCGGCCGTCGCGGAGTTGCCGCGCGACGGCGTGTTGCGCGGCTTTTCCTCCTGGCTGGTCGAGGGCTGCCGCGTGGCACAGCCGCTCGAGCCGCTTATGGGATCGCGGGTCGAGCAAGCGGTGCCAGTGCTGCCGCGATCGATTGTGAGCGTGCAGGCCAGCTTGACCATCGGCGGGCGGCCCGTGCTTGTCGGCGCGCCCGCGCTTATTGGCGATGCGGGCGAAGCAGCGAGCCTCCTGATCAACCCGGCATTCGCCGCGTAGTTGGGTCGAGCCCTTTGCGAGACCCAACCTGCCGAGATGAATGTTGCGTCTCGTAAGAACTCGACCCAACCTTCTTCTACTTACGCCGCGCGCGGCGCGGCCGTATCGCTGCCGGTGCTGCGGGCATGCATGGCGATGGCAATCAGCGAGGCGCCTCCGAACAGCATGTTGATGCCGACCAGCAAGCCGAGCGCCCATGCCGCGGTGCCGGGGAGTCCGAGAAGGATGATCACGCCGAGGATAAGATCGATGATCCCGCTCGCCATCATCCAGCCCCAGCGTCCGGTCAGCTCTGCCTTGTGCTCGAGCGCATACATGATCGAGGCAATGCCCTCGATAAAGAAGAACACGATCAGCAGCAAGGTGAGCGAGATGGCGCCGCTCACCGGCCACGCGAGCAGGACCAGGCCCGCCGCGATGGCGAGCAACGCCGAGAGCAGCGACCACCAGAAACCCGGCGCGTGGCGCGCCCCGAACGTCGTGATCAGGCCGGCGACACCGCTGATCAGAAACAGCCAACCGATGAAAATATCGACGGCGATCGTTGCGATCGGCGGCACGATGATGGCAAGCCCGCCGAGAATGACCAGCACAATTCCTTCGACCAGAAACAGGACCCAATGCTCGCGAACGGCCTGTGACAACGCACTCTGAAATCCCGCTGATGTCGCTTGAACCTGTAGACATGTCAGACCTCCCACCGCTCCCGCAATCTCAACACGTGTATTTTTAGTATAACAGCCCAAGTCAATCGGCGCCACGCCGGTGAGCGGGCCAATGCTGCAAATTCGCAGCGTGGACGGTCAGGGAGGAAAGGACTAGTCGGCGAGCCAATAACAGATGTCGTAGATCATCGCGCCGATCGCGCATGCCGCAAGCCCGCCGCCAATAAAGCTTAGCAGCAGAACTGTATTCGCGCGCTCCACCACGTGCTTGTCGACCAGATAAGTCATGATCACGCTCTGCATGGCCGCCAACCCCTCCCAAATCTATTCCTCGCAAGGAGGGCGCTCCAGCCCGCGGCGGCAAAGCAGGGTTGCGGCCACTGCGGGTCTGCAAGCATTTGTTTACACATCCTTTATGCGGTCGCCCCGAAGGGCCTTTGATCGGGCGAATAATGATCCCGCCTGGGACGGAGGCCTTGTGGTCCGCAACAAGGTCGCAGTAACCAAGCCAGTATCTTTGGGAGGAAACTATCATGCTCGAGCAGCCGAAATGTCCCGTCATCGCTATCGAGGAGCACTATTGGGACAAGGAGCTCGCGAGCCAATTCGCCGGCGGGGAGGGCGTGCGCGCTCCCGACATGCTCAAGGCGCTATACGATCTCGGCGAGTTGCGCCTGCGCGAAATGGATGAGGCCGGCATTGACATGCAGATCCTCTCCCACGGCGCGCCTTCGGCACAGAAGCTCTCCGGCACGGACGCCGTCGACCTGACCCGGCGGGTCAATGACCGCCTGCATGCGGTCATTGCCGCGAACCCCAGGCGCTTCGCTGCCTTCGCGGCGCTGCCCACCAGCCATCCGAAGGCGGCGGCGGACGAGCTCGAACGCACGACCAGGCTCGGTTTCAAGGGTCCGATGATCCACGGGCTCGCGAACGGCGCTTTCCTCGATGACAAACGGTTTTGGCCGATTTTCGAGCGCGCCCAATCAATGGACGTACCGGTCTACTTGCATCCGGCGGTGCCGCTCTCGACCGTGATGGACGCCTATTACAAAGAGTACGTGAAGGACTTCCCGATGGTGATCCGCGCCGCGTGGGGCTTTACCGTCGAGACCGCGACCCAGGCCATTCGGCTTGTCCTCAGCGGCGTGTTCGAGGCCTATCCCCGCCTGAAGATCGTGCTCGGCCACCTCGGCGAGACGCTGCCGTTTCTTCTCTGGCGGATCGATCACGCGCTTGCGCGCCCCGGCGGCAAGGCGATGCGGTTCCGCGAGGTGTTTTGTGAGCATTTCTACATCACGACCAGCGGTAACTTTTCCAATCCCGCGCTGTTGTGCTGCGTGATGGAGCTGGGCATCGACCGCATTCTGTTTGCGGTCGACTGGCCGTTCGTGCCCAACAAGCCTGCGGTGGACTGGATGAATACCGTTGCGCTCTGCGATGAGGACAAAGCGAAGATCCTCAGCGGCAACGCCAAGCGGCTGTTTCGGATGTGAGCCATTTGCTCGCGGCGCATGCGCGTTGTATGCCCCGTGCCCGGGGAAGAGGCGCATCGGGCCCGTAGCTCAATGGTTAGAGCCGACCGCTCATAACGGTCTGGTTGGAGGTTCGAGTCCTCCCGGGCCCACTATGATTTTATTTAGTTTTCTGACGTTTCGTCTGAGGTTGACTCTGATCGACCACAAATTCGACCACAGAAACGGTTGCCGTGCTCTTGCTGGTGATCGCGCTGGCTGCGCCCTTCAGATAGTCTGGGCTGTGATGGCCGTAGACGCGATCGAGTATTTCGGGTGACATGCCGAGGTAGCCGGCCGCTTGCCAGAGCGACACACCGCGTTGCATGAGCCACGTCGCTGCTGTGTGCCGGAGCGTATGCGGAACGATCTTGCCGCCTTCGGACGGCAGCCCGGCAAGCTGCACTGCTCGTGAGAAGGCGGTCTTAACCGATCAAATCGGCTTGCCGTTGAATTCCACGAAATGGCCTCCTACCAGGCCAAGGCGCTCCCAGCGTCGCATGTGTGCCAACAGGCGCGGGGGGATCGGCGCTGGTGGTTGCCGCTTGTTCGTGGCGCGCTTTCCTTGGGCAAGGCGATAGAAGATCCCCTGGTCAAGATCGACAAACGAACGACCTGCAGCGCGTTGGGGTGAGGCAGCTGCGATGGCGCTAGCACGCGTACCGGTATAAATCCCAATAAGAATGAAGCGTGCCAAGTGACGAAGTGGCCGCTTGTCCGTAGGGAGCTTTCGGCCTCTATCGGAGCCGCGGTGGCGCGTTTGAATTTCGCGGTAACGCCAGCAAACCCAGAGTAGACCTGCCACTTCCGAACGTGTAAGCCATCGGTCGCGAGGTGCGCCCTTTGGCGGAAGCCAAACATTGACAATGGCTCGGTGGAGATTTTCTGAGGCATGATGACCAATCGCCGCACGCAAGTCTTCTAAGTCGCGGCGCGCTCCGCCGACGTTGCCGCGTACTTTGACGTATTCTTTGCAGGTTGCGGTCGAAACATCAGATAGCATCTGTCCACCCCAAAAGACGTTCAGGCGCGATATGCGCCCTTCGAACTTCTTTCGGTCCGCCTGGTTATCCCCGCAATCGTCAAGGTAGATCGACAACACGTCCGCAATATCAATCTGTTCAATATCGCGCGCCTTGCGAGTCGGCCTGTATTTGTCGGCTATGTACTCGGCTAATGCTCGCTGTGCCTCTTCCGGAGGCCCTTTGTGAGCCGGGCTTCCAACGCATCCCGTGGCGAAATCGCGTCTCCCGTCCCGGATAAGCCAGACCGCTTTGCGCCCGATCCCTGGGCGCGCCCGGCGCAAATAAAGTCGTGGGCCTTTGCTTCGACGCGGCATAGCTCCCTCATACGTTCAATGTTGGCAAGCGTAGTGAAGTCTTTTCCGGCGATACGCTCGACTACAAGCCGACCACGCGCAGCCTCCCGCCGCAGCCCTGATGCTGACATCGAGCCGTCCGGAAATGCGAGGGCAGCCGCAACCGACAAGCGCAACGGAGTGTCAGGGGTGACCTGGTCTGTAGGCGGTATGATGGCAACGGCGCAACACATTTGTGCAATTCCACAAGATAAACCGGAGTCGTAGGCTGCCCTTAAGCAGCTTCACATGCATATTTACACGATTAGAATCAAAACTACGTAATTCCTGCCGAGTGTTGTGCCTGACCCTCTCTTCCTATATTCACCCGGGGTGAACCTGAGGAAGGAGACCATGGACCACAACATCGATTCGCGTATCAGCGCAGCTAGAAAGATTGCGGCGCGCCTGAGCAAACGTAATGCCGATGTTACGAGCGCAACGAAGAAGCGGGACGTTTGCCTTTATAAGTTTTTTGAGGCGACACTCGATGTCGACAAACGGCTGCGGAAGATGGGGAAGCCTGCCAAAGTCCGAAGGGTCCTAAACGCCCCATACAACCCTAACCTGCCTTGGCACCGCAACTCGGCAATGCTCGCAATCAAGTTAAGCTATCCGACCCTGCACCCAAAGAAGTGCTCCAAGTACGCTGACCTCTTAACCGTTGTGCGCAGGAGGAAAAAACCAGGGCAGTCAGTGAGGAGCTTTGTGCAATCGCATGGCGGTATCAACCGGTGCGTTGAGAAGGAGAAACAGTCGCGATCGTCAAAAGGCAGGACTGGCAAGCTGCGGAAGAAGTAGGCGCACTTCTCACCGGGGGCGACGGGGCACATCAAGATGCGCCGCCCCCAGCTGCTTCCTGTGGCGAGGAATGGCCGGCACGGGCTTCAAATGCCCGCGCCGGCAGTGCTGACGCGCTATCAGACCTTCAGCTGGCCCGGACGTTCTTCGATGACAATAGAGCGCCGGCGCTTACCATCCGGCCACGTCGGCTGCGATTCGGCCCAGATGATCCCAATCCCCTGAGTGGGCATCCGACGTGAAGGCAGCGCGTTCTTCGTGCGTAGAAACTTCAGCACGATGTTCGGCTGGCGGACGTCAGAAAACCAACCCTTGAAAGCTTCCGCGCAGATGGTGGCCTGCTTCGGCTTGCTCCCCTTGCGAAATCCCTCGAGCGATTTGAGGTCGCCATCGGCCTTCGGCAAGGCGCAAATCTTGGCGTGCATAGTGCTCAGGCCGTCGCGCAACAGATCAGTTTCGGTGTTGAGCTCGCGCCTTGCATCGCTATAGCAGCGTTCGATCGAGGTCCGGACCATCTTCTTCGACCACGGCAACGTCCCAAAGTTCACCCCAATTACCGCAGCCGCGTAAATGTGTCCGAAGCACTTCGCAAGGTGCCGGACGACAGGGCCATCGTTCGTGTCGAGAACGCGATTCATGAATTTTTTTTGCAAGAACCTAACCTGTTTCCGCACGATCTTGCGGTTCTCAATGACGTGCTCGATGAACTGCTGGATCGTCACACCATGATTACGCTCGCAGCCGGCCCGGATCATCGCGCACCTGTGCTCTGCCCATTTGGCACGCTTTAGCTTCAGGGACTTTCTTCGGGATGCGATCGAAGATATCGAGCGCACCGTTTCTAGTTGCAGCAAGATCGATCCAGCGAATCGTCTCACCTTCCATCCGACAATCGCGGGCGTCGCGCGCAATGTCATTCGAGGCTTCCTCTCCAGTCGCCAGCAAGATCGACAGCCAGTCTAATTCCCGGCTGGCTTTCCCAATCGGCGCCAGCTGGGAGTACGTCGTTCCGCGACCCTCCGCAAAGCCATACGTGAGATCCCGCAACCGCAGGTACTTTTGGTTAGCCGATCCTTTCAGCAGCCCGAGCTCGTTGAGCGGCATCAGACTGTCATTGAACGCGACAGGGATTTCACCGAAGGCGGTATCGGTAGCGCGAAAGTTCGGCAGATCTTGCTCGCGGCCGTAACCGCCGACCGAAGCGGCGGCGACCAGCATCGTGCTCTTGCCGGCCTTGCCAGGCCCGTGAACCAAGATCCCGAACGAGTGCAACTTTGCCATCTTCAGCAATGGGGCGGCCAAAGCGGCACTGATCGCCAAGACCATGCGGCTTGAGAACTTTGCAGGCGAGGCCACGGTGCGCACCCACTCCTGGTGTGTACCTCGGCTGTCGCCGGCATGACGATCACCCGTGAGCCGAGGGGGCCGAATCGACACGTCGGAAGTGTTCAGTCCGATCACCCGGTTCGGGAGCACGAATATGCGATATCCGCGATACCATCCCACCCGCGCTGCAAAGTTAAACCGTTTGGCCTTACGCCGAGAGGCAAGAAGCTTCCGGAGAGCGCGTTCGTTTGCTTCCTGATCGATCGCGAAATCAGCTCCCGAATTCGTCAGTGTCTTGATGAGAGCCTTTCGATCGTCGAGCTTAGCAAGTGGGAGGTTTATACGCCGTACTTTTCCATCGCGATCGCGAAAACTGATCACAGCCAAGAATTTGCTTGTGGCCTCGTCTTCCGCAATTGCGACGAGACGCAGTTTTGGTAGCATTAGTTTGTTTTTCATAAATGTATCCTCTTACGTTGTTCCGGGTACTCGCCTGCGCGGCTTCCCCGTGATGGGATACTTTACAAGTATGCCACCAACGCCCTTTGCGTTGCGTTTGACCAGCACATACACATGCATCACCCGGGGTGAAGCCCCTTGCCTGTTGCGCTGAGGTCGTGCTGAATACGTGGTGGCAACCCTGTTCGTGAAGTTGAATACAATTGGGGCTCTAGCTGATGCAGTTTTGGGGGATTTCGCGCTAAGTTTTTTTCTGCACATGTGCACGGTGTGCGCACACTCTGCACATATGAGCGCGAACGGCCTCATCAACGACCTACGATGATCGGCCGCGGCAGGCAAAATTCGATTTCGCGGTTGCGCTGAATTGCTCAATACGTCAGCGTGCTTTGATACTGGAGAGCGAGGACAACCGGAGCCTCTAGGATGGCGGTGCTGCTGTAAGTCCTTTTGTGCAAATGTGCACGGTGTGCGCGCACTTCACACATATGAAAGCGCAAAGGCCGATTGACCCGATTTACCTACAATGATCACCCGGGGTGAAAACTTCAACAACGGTCACCTATCGCTAAGAATTCCGAAACCTCAATGTGCCACATGTGCGTGGCACACGATGCACACCAAGGATCGAGACAAGGCGCGGTTGCCCGAGTTTTCGAACTAGACTTTCACCCAGGGTGAAGCCCTGGCCCAGCGCAGTTTCGCGGAGTAAGTCCTTTCTTGCATATGTGCACGGTGTGCGCACACTCTGCACACGCAAGCGCAAATAGCCTTGTCAACGCAAGTGGGCAATAATCGACCGTGAGGTCAACTTTTCTCCTACTGCAAAGGACGCGCAAACCTAGCGTGCCACTTGTGCCTCGCACACGATGCACACCTAGACTCGCGCTAGGCATTCGAGTTTTCGAACTAGGATTTTCACCCCGGGTGAAGCGGCCGAGCGTTATCCAGACAACAGACTAAGCACTGCTTGAAGCACGCTCAATTATTAACTTTCTCCAGCTTCCAATACTAAACTGAGCCATTTAGACCAAAGAAACAGCAATCCAACGTCCTCAAATCAACTGTAAAATAGTCCATCATTCTACTTCCAACAGGGCTATTTTGATGTGGCTATTTGATCAAACAGGATTGCGCAAGCAGGAATTAATAACAGGGTCCAAGTTACATTCCGCCATAGAGGCAGCTCGCGGTCTTTCGCTTCGTGATCGTCGGTATCTTCTTCAACTGGTGAATTCGCATTCTGACAATTTGAGCGCAGTCAATCCAAAAGCGAGAATCGCATGGGGACAGTTGATATGCAAAGAGCTGTCCGACCGTTTTCACCTGGGGCGACACAAACCGGAGCCTGACCAACCTATATTCCTGGTCACTCTCTGTGACTGCCGGTGTTGCACGTCCCACCAAGAAAAGAATATCGACGTTCCGAGATTTATTCGGACCTTGCGTCGGGGAATGCGGGGATTGTCCTACGTGGGGATGCTTGAACCGGCATATTACGTCAACATGTGCAATGGAACGCACGTGCATGGCAAGCGAATGGTATCTTGGCATTTGCATCTGATCGCCTGGGGTGAAACTCATAAAAACCTTAGGAAACGGATAGACCGACTCAACGACCAGCAAATCTTGTTAGCAATTGCCGACGGCCTGCCTGCTGCCCACCAAAAGCGCATCTCCAAAGACAAGCTGGCCAGCAAAATCGCCTACGTTCTGAAAGCTCCCAAGAAAGCTTACCGCCTATATAAATGGGACATCGTGTCTTCCGATGGAGAAATCATTCCCAAGTTCAAGCAATGGAAAGACGACCTTCGCCCTGGGGAGCGTGTAGCCGTTTTGCGGCTAATGCAGGACCTGTATCTCGATCAACTCGCTGTTGCCGGTGGTGAGGGCACGGATATTTTGCGGCTAGTGAAGCGACGGTGCCAGCGGGTCTAAAATCCTCACGGTCCTCCGATAGTTAGTGAAAGACCAAAAAGCGGGGCATCGATGCCCAACCTGTTCTTGTGCGCAATTCACCGCAGCGGGTGCAACGTATACTATCGAATTCAGATCGCTAGGTTTCTCGACAACTTCGCCCTGGGCGAACAAACGAAAAAATTGGTCAGCTCCAGGAGAACAACAATGTACCATCGTTACGTAAAGTTGGATTTGGACAGAGGTCTTGGTCGGTTTATTGCGAATCCGTGGGGTAATGGGGAGGAAATGATTACGCCGCAACAGTTCAGGCGCGATGCTCGGGCTGCTTTGGATTTGTTGGAACGGCACAATTGGATACTGCCGACGCGAGGCGAAATTATCGGCTCATTACACAGCCAGCAAAAGCGAGCTTTGTAACTCTTCGTACAACGGATTTTCTTTCCGATCTTTTGACGCAAATCACCTCGGGTGAATAGATGCTACATGTCAAAATAGTAATCCAAATGGTCGCGGAATTTTATCCTGTAAAGTAGCGGCACCCGTAGAGAGAATACTCTCGGGCATAAAACGGAGAAGTGGAATGTTACATATCGAGAATAAACCCACCGAACTTACTACTCGGGATCCAGATACGGTATTGAAAACCGATACTGTATCCGCCTTAATGATTGCAATATTTCAAGAGGCGCATCCAATCGGTGGCGTGGAAGATGTGACCGATAAGGCGCAGTATGTGAAGTGCTGCGCTTCTGATATCGATAGGCTCGGTCGTGTGCTTAAATTTCTTGGCTTGGCTGATGATGAGAAGCAGTCTGTGTTGGGCTGGAAGCCCACTGCTCAGTTGATCCACATCATTGCTGGACGTGCAGCTCGTCCAACGAAGGCTAGCGAAAAATATGTGACCAAGAGGGAGCACGCCATTATCCAGTCGCTTTTGCAACTGGCCGGCGGCTGGGTCGAAACGGTATATACGGAGGATTTCGTTTTCAGGGTTCTTAACTCTTTCGGGCTTTTTCGGGAAAGCGTCGATAACGAATGCAAGCCTACAGCGCTTCTGCGGGAAATGCTCGAGGAAACGTTTGGACGTTGAACTTTGGTATCTAACCAAAAGCGGGCACCACCGGTCCCTGTGAAGATGCGCCAATGAACTGTAATTGGGGGAGCCAGTACGGCTCCCCCAATTCATTATCGCTCTGGCCATTTGTGCTGGGCGTATTAAGACATGACTCTGCGAATTCTGGTCCTATGTATTTGTGGTGAGCACCACACGTACGGCTGAAAAACATTCGGAGACTCGCCTACTCCAAGAAGCTCTTCACCCCGGGCGAACGATACACCGTATTCCGATAATCGAACCCCGAAAGTGTGGAATCGAACCTTGTAAATAGTCCATGCAGCCGTCTTGGCTGCTAGGAGAAAAAACCATGTCTACTCAAACTCCAAAGTTGATCAGCTTCTTCGAGAAGGCTTTCCAGGCCGGTACGGTCGAACGGGATCCAGAAAAGTATTTGGCCAAGTACCGTTCTAAAGTAGAGGCCGCAGGTAAGGTCTTTCAATATCTCGAACTAGCCAAGCCGGATAGCGAATCGGCACTTGGTTGGAAGCCGACGAAGCGCCTGCTCGATCTAATTGCCAAATCCAATGCTGGTCGCCCGAAGGAAGCGCCGGAGTCGGTTGAGGTCCAAGTGTTGCTGGACCTGATGATGGACACGATGCTGGGTTCCGACCGTAGGCAAGGCTTGGTCCGTTTCTGTATTCACTCGTTGATCAGGCTCGGATTGGTGGTCGAAGACCCCTTGGGAGATGCGATGCCGACGTTCGAACTGCTGGATATGTTTAGCGGCTCTTACTACGTCCGGGCGTGGGGGGCACGCGATCCCAACGCCACGTATCAAGTGGTCCTCGAAGGTACACAGTAATAGGATCGCCTGCGTCAAGAGGGGGCCGGCGTACAACGGAAACACCCCGCCGAGCACGTGCTCGGCGGGTTCATCATATGCGACGCGTTATCATCGTTGAATGATGTTATTGCTGGCGTCCATACTTGCGTAATAAGGATGATGGAATATTGGAGCTACCGATGCGTAAAACCCTTTCGAAACCTGAAACTCACATTGTCATGCGCGTTGATCGTGAGGCAGGTGTAATTGATCTCCGGGTCTTTGCCGTTAAGTTGAGACTCCAAAAACGACAATCGTCGGCACTGCGAACATTCGCACACAAGATTTTACGCGAGGTGGCTTCGTTGCTAACTCAACGGCTCCAGTTCGAAGATCTCCTGGCTAGGCAACACGGTACCTCGTCGAGCAGGCCAAAGAAAATGAAACGTAAAACCGTGCCGCGTGCTTCCGGTGTCGGCCACTCAGTCAAGTCAAATACTCCACAGCAGTACATCGATGCCTTAGACCGTGCTGGGCTGATCGACTTAATTGCGAGGGAAATCGTACCTGGAAAATAGATTCGAACAAACTCCTGCCCATGCCGTCCCATTGGGACTCAATTTGGGACGTCTTTCACCTGCGAGTCTAAAGACGGTCCAAGCTGGAACGCTTTCTGACGAGTTGCGCCCTCTGTTTTTGTTCAGTGCCCGCGCAATCCGTTTGGCTGGGGAGTTCGGCCACGCCATAGGCTCCTTCTAAAAGTGCAAAGATGCGACCAACGAATGGATTGACGAAAAGATCGGCCAGAGCCTAGGGAAGTCAGGTGTGTAACCGGCGCGTCATTACGTTTCACATCCTTGTTCTCCAATCCGCGAGTATCTGAACAAAGCCTGCCTCGGGCGACCGCACCATTCGACCCTGCCTCTTCAAGCTCGTTGGAGGTATGTGGCCCGGCCGAGTTCGCGATGCGGGATTAGCCGCGCCAATGTCTGCACCTGGAAAAATGACATATGGGCGCGCTCGCCATATCTCCGGTTTTCGCCCAACTCGCTGCGCACTGCGCCCGTGGTTTTCATCCCTGTCAAACTACATGTCTCAGCGGATACAATTCTGGCTTTGGAGCTGGAGAGCGAATATGCGGCGACGCGAATTCATCACGCTTCTTGAGGGGGTAGGGCGACCGCTGCTTGCTCTGGCCTATGTGCTGGCATTCGCAACGCTCATGCAGTCTCCAGCACTGGCTCAAGACTGGCCACAGAGGCCGTTGCACATCATCGTCGCATTCGGCCCTGGTGGCACGACCGATGTCGTTGCCCGCATCATCGGACAGGGTCTGCAGCAGCGGTTGGGGCAGCCGGTGGTGATCGAAAACCGGGCTGGTGCAGGGGGCACACTCGGCTTCGATGTGGTGGCACGCGCCGAAAAGGACGGCTACACGCTGGGCCTCATGACCGCCGGCCAGATCATTGCCGCGGCGATGAGACGGTCACTGCCTTACGACACACTCACCGCCTTCGAGCCGATATCGCTGGTCGCTGAGACCAGTCTTGTCATCTTCACCCGCCCGGAATTCCCCGCCTCCGACGTGCGGGAGTTGATCGCATTGGCCAAAGCGAACCCCGGAAAATTTACGTTCGGGAACTCGGGATTCGGCGTCACCCCGCATCTCGCGGCGTTGCTGTTCTGTCAGACCGCCGATGTCAATGCGGTGAACGTGCCCTTCCGCAGCGCGCCTGAATCCATTGCCGCGCTGCTCGGCAAGCAAGTCGACGTGGTGTTCGAGACGGTCGCGCCGGTTCTGGGGCCAGTGCGCTCGGGCGAGCTCAAGGCCCTGGCAGTGACTGGAAAGGACCGCTTTCCCGCCCTGCCCAATGTGCCCTCCGCCATCGAATCAGGCCTGCTTGCGAAGCCATTCGAGCCTTCGCGGCGAAAATTAACCGCATTACTCGGGATTGATGCCGGCAAGCTTGATTACCCTGGCCCACTTCTCGGTTTCGTCGGCAATGAATTTGCCGAATTTTGCAGGGGTCATCGGTGTCAACTCAACGCCTAAAGTGAGAAGGCGCGCCTTCAAATCGGGAGCGGCGACACCGGCGGTGATCTCGCTGCTGAGCCTCCCGATGATCGCGGCCGGCGTGCCCGTTGGCGCGCAGATGCCATACCAACCGCTTGCTGCGTAGCCCGGCACGAATTCTGCGATGGCGGGAATGTCCGGCAGCGCATCTGCGCGCGTCTCCGTGGTAACCCCAAGTGCGCGCAGTCGGCCGTCTTTGATGAGTTCGAGGGCCTGCGCCATTGGACTGAAATAGAATTGCACCTGTCCAGCGAGAAGATCGGGCATCAAATTGCCGCGATACGGCACATGGACGAAGTCAACGCCGGTCATCATCTTGAAGAGTTCGCCGCAGATATGGGGCGTAGTTCCCATCCCCTGCGAGGCCATGTTGATCTTGCCTGGATTGGCCTTGGCATAGGCGATGAATTCGGGAAGGGTTTTCGTCGGGAACGACGGATTGAACACCATCACAAAGGGTGTGCGGCCAATGCCCGCGACCGGCGTGAGGTCGCGAATGAAGCTAAAGCTCAGATTTGTGTAGAGCGTGGCGTTGACCGCGTTCGTCGAGACGGCAACTAACAGCGTATAACCGTCTGGCGGCGCCTTGGCGACGATTTCGGTGCCAATATTGCTGGCAGCGCCTGGCCGGTTGTCGACGACGAATTGTTGGTTGAGCTGCTCCGATAGCCATTGACCGATGAGGCGCCCAATGATGTCAGGCGAGCCACCGGCGGGGTACGGGACGATGATGCGCACCGGCCGCGTGGGATAGGACTGCGCCCGCGCGAAACGCGACAGGGCTGGAAGCGCGGCAGCACCTGCCGCCAGATGCAAGAATTTGCGGCGGGGATGTTTCATTTTTGAACCTCCCTCACATCACTCGATCACCTCGTCGGCGCGGGCGAGCAGCGCGGCCGGCCCGGCGAGACCCAACATCCTAGAAGCCTCCGATCGAATGAACGAGCGGTGAAAACTTTATTGGTCTTTTTGGATGGACTCGACAAGATGTCTTGAGTGCGAATCCGTCAGAACTTTCGTATAGAGGCCCGTCAATGCAGCTTGTAGCGGCTTCTGGTCGATTACTATGACAGTCACGCCTAAGTCCAGTGCTTGCTTGCGGAAACTCGCCTCCTGATTTTTCCATTGGCCGCGCAAAAATATACTCGAGTCTCGCGCCGCACGTCGAAAGATATTCTGATCCTCGAGATCCAGGCTTCTCCAAGTCTTCATCGACATGATCAGGACGTCCGGCGTCATGGTGTGCTCGGTAAGCGCAAAGTAGGGAGCAACGGAGTAATGGCCGGAAGTTACGTAAGAGGGCCAGTTATTCTCGGCAGCGTCGATGAGGCCGGTCGTCAATGCCGTCTTGGTAAGGGTATAGGGAAGTCTGACAGGTTCTGCGCCGAGCGTCGCGAACATCTCGACCATGAGATCTGACTGTTGCAATCGAATGCGTAATCCTTTGATGTCGTCGATCGTTTGTACCGGTCGTCTGGCCGTGTAAACCGATCTTGCTCCAAATTCAAAAAATGCAAGTCCGACGAAACCATAGGGTTCGAGGCTCTGCAGGATATCTTCGCCGATTGGACCGTCTAAAATCCTGTGGAGATGATCCGCGGACCGGAAAAGGAAGGGCAAACCCAAAATATTCGCTTTGCCGACAAAGCTGGCGAGCGGGGCCATGTTGGTGCGATTAATGTCGATTACTCCATCACGCGTTTGCTCGAAGTTTGTTTTTTGCTCGCCCAATAGGCCACTTGAATAAACGATTATGCGATGCCGGCCTTGCGTCCGGTCGCTCACGAGTTCACTCATGTGAACGAGTGCTCGCGCCGTCGGGTGATCATTCGATTGGTTGTCAACTGCTCTAAAGTCTCGTGGTTCGGCGGCGGTCTTTGCCGTATTCTGCGCCCGCGCCGCGAGCGGCCATACCGCCGCGCCGCCGAGCAGCGTGATGAACGCGCGTCGCCTCACTCGATCACCTCGTCGGCGCGGGCGAAGAGCGTCGGTGGTACTTCGAGGCCGAGCGCCTTGGCGGTCTTGAGGTTGATCGCCAGCTCGTACTTGGTCGGCGCCTGCACCGGCAGATCGCTGGGCTTCTCGCCTCTGAGGATGCGATCGACATAGCCCGCCGCTCGGCGGTATTGGTCGAGCAGATCAGGCCCATAGGAGATCAGGCCGCCGGCGGCGGCGAAGTAGCTGTTGGGATAGACCGCGGGCAATCTGTGCTTGGCCGCCAGCGTGATGATCTGACCGCGATGAAGCGTCGCCGGGGCGCTCGCGGTCACGATCAAGCCGCCGATACCAGAGCGCGCAAGTGCCGTGACGGCGCGCTCGATTTCGGGCGCATCGCGCACATCGACTGGGCTCAATTCCACTCCCAATGACGGCGCCACCGCCTGGACAGCACCGAACTGCCCGATCCCGGAGGCGATGGCCGGATCCCGTAGGACTGCCGCCCGCGTCACGCCAGGCGCGATCTGCTTAAGCAATTCTAGCCATTTTCCGCTCAGGCTGTATTCGTAAACCGTAAACCCAGTCGCGTTGCCGCCTGGCCGCGCCAAGCTCGCGACGAAACCAGCGCCGACCGGGTCGATGACAACTGCGAACACAATCGGCACAGTGCGGGTCGCCTGCAGCAATACCGCCACGGTTGCGGTGCCACTGGCAGCGACGAGGACGTCCGGCGTCGACGCGGCCAATTCGGCCGCGTGTTTACGAAGGTCGTCGGCATTGGTCGTGGCCCAGCGAGTGTCGATCTGCACATTGCGTCCCTCGGTCCAGCCCAATTTTGTCAGGCCCTCATTGAACGCCGCCATGCGGGCCTGAAATTCCGCGTCGTCCGCGGGTGACGCCACGAGCACCCCGACGCGCCGGACGCGCTCGGTTTGCTGCCCACGCGCAGCGAGCGGCCACACCGCCGCGCCACCTAGCAGCGTGATGAACTCGCGCCAATTCATCCCGAACATGAGTTTGCTCCCCTTGGATCGATGCCACAAGTTCCAACCCGAACGATAGCACGGCGGTGAGAGGGCCGCTGCAGTGCGGGATTTCCATCTGACTTATGTTAGCTCGGGGCCCTTCGCCCCCGAGCCCTCCCGCGGGCGCTGGGCGGCTAGGTCACAGGCGTCAGTCGGTGTCGCGACCGTTGATCGCTGTGCGCATGGCGTAGACCGCAATTCCCGCTACGAGGCCAGTGAGGAAGAGCCCGGAGACTCCAATCCCGATTGCAAGTGCGCGCGCGAGCCCCTGCCGCGGTATGAGATCGCCATAACCAATCGTGAGGCCGGTGACGAAGGTGAAATAGACCGCGTCGCCGACAGACCAGCCCTCGACAAGGCCAATCAGCAGGCCTAGGGCGACTTGAAGCGCCAGAATTGTCGACAGGACGGGCCACGTGAGATGGATGGCGTGGCCGATGGCCACGATGAAGCGCCGCCGCACGGTCTTTGATGCCCGCCGGTTCATGCGTGCTCCCATGTCTCAGTTGGGTGATCGCGCTCGCATCATGCCGCTTCGCTTCTGGCCGTCTTGCGCCTCAGCGGTATCGGAATATCGCGTAAACGCCATGGCATCAGCAACAAAATGATGGCGATCCCGACCGGGCCCTTCGCCCCCGAGCCCTCCCGCGGCGCTGGGCAGGTAGGTCCGGGGTTCTCCAGAACCGAACATAAGCCAAGCATCGGCTGCCTGACATGATATGCCTTTTGCCGACTTCCCTGCAGCTAAACTCGGGGCAGGGATAGAGTGTCGACTCACTGCGGCTTTGCTGGTTCGCCCACCACCACGAAGGGAGCCCAGAGCCGGGGATCGGCTTGCGCGTCGCCGCTCGCCTCATCGATCATTGCCAGCATGGATTGGCGCAGCGCCTCGGCGTGGGACAGCTTCAGATCGCGCGTGCTTGCGCGTAACGTTCCAATCATCAGCCTTGCCGTCGCCTCGTCGCTGACGCTCCAATGCGAGACGATTAGTGATCGCGCTCCGGCATAGAAGAAAGCGCGCCGCTCGCCCGGTCGAAGCAGCAGGTGCTGACGCGATGTGCCAATTCAGATCCGGTGACGTCGCTCGTTCGGGCCGACGCAGACCGCCTAAAAACACCTCGCCCCAACAGAGCGAATTATGCGATATGATCGGAGCGATGGGTATCACCATGTGGCGGGCGCGCGTCAATCCGGTCTTCATCAGCAGCACGTTCCTCGATATGCAGGCGGAACGCTATTATCTGCGCAACATCGTGTTTCCGAAACTGGCGGGCTGCTTGACGGCGCGAATCTTGCTTGTCGACGTCCCGTAATCCACCACTGTACAAAGCGAGACATCGAAATGACAAAACACAGCATCACTCGACGCGACTTTGGAAGGGCGCTGAGTACAGCGGCGACCGGCATCGCTCTGCCGGCGATGCTGGCTCGGCAAGCCTATGCGGCCGACACCATTCGCGAAGGACTTCAAATCGGCGCAATGGGTGCATTGAGGACGACACTGCCAGAAGCCAACAAGCAGTACGATCTTATTTTCGATGCGAAGGACTTCAGGGACAGCACCGCTGTCCTGCTCGCCATCGAGCAGGGAGAGCTTGAGACAGGCAACACGACGACGCAGCATCTGATCAGGGCTATCAGCGAGAACATCCCCGTCAGTTGGGTATGCGGTTGGGGCGGCGGTTACAACATCCTCGTCGCTCGGAAAGGACTTGATCTCAAACAAAGTGATTCTGCGGCACTGAAATCCCTGGCGGCCTCACGCAAGCAGTCGGGCAAGCCGCTGATAATCGGCACGCCGACGGGCTCGATGCAGCACGCGAAACTAACGATCTATTTGAAATCGATCGGGATCGATCCCGATAAGGACGTTCAGATCGTCAATATCCCATTTCCAAACCACCCTCGCGCATTGGAGGCGGCTGAAGTTGATCTGGCGATGACGCTTTCCGCTTTTGGCGCGATCGCCATCGAGAAGGGTGACGCTGCCTTGTTCCTACACCTGTTTGGCGGAAACTTTGGGAAGCAGGAGATTGGCTTCATCGTCACGGAGAAACTGATCAAAGAAAAGCCTGCGCTGCTGCAGCGCATCGTGAATGCGCATGTCGATGCCATGAAAACGTTCATGGGGCAGCCCGACAAGCAGATCGAGTTCGAAAAGAAGTATTCGAGGCTGCCTGACGCTGTCATAGCCATGCAGGAGCGTGACTTCCTCAGGTACAATTTCCGCACGAACATTGCCGACATCAAGACGATGGCCCGCGAGCTGCACGAACTTGGTTGGGTCAAAGAGGATTTCGGCTCGAAGGTAGATCGCTTCGTCGACTTGTCATTTGTGGCCAAGGCATCGGGGCTGTCCCCAGCCGAACTATCAACGTGGTGATGTTGAAGGGGACACAATCTACGGGGGCGCGATCGCCCGCAGTCGAAAAGCCCGGGGATCTATGGCGACGCACATCGACAGCGCTGCAATACGCCATATTTCCCGCGGCGATTCTCCTGCTCTGGCAGGTTTTCAGCGAGATCGGCTTTGTGCGGCGGAGTGTTTTTCCACCGCCGTCTGAGGTTCTTTCAGTTTGGTACGATCTGGTGACGGGCTCGACTGATGCTGCGGGCCGATATTCCGGTACGTGGTTGGATCACGCCTGGGCAAGCACCTGGCGCGTTTTTGCAGGACTTGGCTGGGGCGTCGCCCTTGGAATATTTCTCGGCCTGCTGATCGGGCTGTCCAAGGTGATGGAACGCGTTCTGGATCCGACCATCCAGGTGCTGCGCAACATACCGGTCACGGCGTGGGTCCCGTTATCGCTTGTATTTTTCGGTATCGGAAACGAGCCGGCCATGTTCCTGATTGGCCTTGGTGCGTTCTTCCCAGCTGCGATCAACTCCACGCATGGTGTTCGTCAGATCAACATCACGCTCTACAAGGCCGCGAAGATGATGGGGGCCAACGACAGAGAGCTTCTTTCACGCGTGATTCTTCCTGCTGCATTGCCGTCAATTCTTACCGGCGTCCGGCTGTCGATGGGTATCGCCTGGGTGCTCGTGGTGGTTGCGGAGATTCTCGCAGTAAGGAGCGGACTTGGTTATCTGCTGAACGATGCCTATTTGTTTTATCGCAACGACGTCGTGATAGCGGCAATGCTAAGCATCGGCGTGCTGGGATTTCTAAGCGACCGGCTTGTCGTGCTCGTCCGTGACGTTCTGCTCACCTGGAACAAGAGGGAGACCTTTGGTGGGGAGAGTTAGCATCTCATCGGTCACGAAGCGATTTCAGACCGACGATTCCTTTGTCACCGCGCTGGATGACGTCAGTCTCACCGTTCAAGAGAAGGAAATTGTCACGGTGGTAGGTGCAAGCGGATGCGGCAAGTCTACTCTACTGAACCTCATTGCAGGCTTCGAGACGCCGACCGTCGGACAAGTCCTCGTTGATGGAAAGTCCATCAAAGGACCGGGGCCGGATCGTGGAGTAGTCTTTCAGCAGACCGCTTTGTTTCCGTGGTTATCCGTTGAGGACAATATCGCGTTTGGTCTGTCACTGCGTGCAAACCAGGGAAAGGGCAATCGACAACAAGTCGTCGAACGTATGCTGCAAAGAACTGGATTATCAGCCTTCCGAGAGCGTCGGCCGGCAGAATTATCGGGAGGCATGCGTCAGCGCGCAGCCATCGCGAGCGTGTTGGCTATCAACCCATCCACTCTTTTGATGGATGAGCCATTCGGCGCTCTCGATTCCCTAACTCGCTCCATCATGCAGGACTTTCTGCTTGAGATCTGGGACGAGCAGCGCAAGACAGTTGTGTTGGTCACGCACGACATCGACGAGGCAATTTATTTGGCGGATAAGACCGTGGTCATGACCGCTCATCCGGGTCGGATATGCGAAGTGATCGACGTAAATCTGCCGAGGCCACGGCGATATGAAATGCGAAGCGAAGCGCCGTTTATCGAATTGCGCGATCACGTGACGCAGATAGTTCGAACTGAGGCAATAAAGGGCGCTGTTGTCTCGACGATCAATTGACGCGAAAGTCCATGGAGCATGTTGCGTATTGAAATACTTACTTCGGCAAACCGCGTGACGTCTACAAGGTAGTCAGATAGTGCAAACATGATCGACCTGAAAGCCCCAAAATCGAACCCGATCCGCGATTCCAAAAATCGCATCAAGCTCGGCGTTTTCGGCATTAACGGAAACGGCGCGGCCTTCACTTTCCATCCGGATCGCTTCAAGTGCACCTGGGACGCCAACGTCCGGCTAGCGCAGAAAGCCGAAAAGCTCGGCTTCGAGGGTTTTGTTTCAGCGGCGCACTGGAAGTCGTTCGGAGGCGACGATCACTACAGCGGCGACTTGATGGAAACGTTTGCTTGGGCCGGAGGAGTCGCCGCCGTGACGCAGCGCATCGGGATCATCAGCACGATACATGTAACGCTCATTCATCCGGTCTTTGCAGCGAAGGCTGAGGCTACCGTCGATCTTATTTCCAATGGCCGAGCCGGCTTGAATCTCGTTCTTGGGTGGTATCCTCCGGACATGCAGCTCTTTGGAGTCGAGGTCAAGGAGCACAGCGATCGTTTCGAGATCGCCGAAGAATGGATGGAGATTTTCGACCGCCTGTGGTCGGGGCAGAAAAGCTTCGATTACGAAGGCAAGAATTTCAAATTGAAGGCTGCGTTCAGCCAGCCACACGGCGTGCAGGCGCGCCCAGTGCTGCTTAATGCAGGCCGTTCTCCACGCGGTCGCGAGTTTGCGGCAAAGCACTGCGACATCGCTTTTGTCTCTGCGCACAATCCCGACCCGAAGGCGATGAAAAAGCAGGTTGAGGAATACCGAAACGACGCCCGCCAGAAATTCGGCAAAGAGATCCAAATTTGGATGTCTGCTTACGTCGTGCTCAAGGACACGATCGAGGAAGCCCAAGCGTACGCCTATGAATACATTGTCACGCAGGGCGATGACGCTCCCGTTCAGAACATAATCAAGAACAACGCAATCGACACCAAATCGATGCCGCCGGAAGCCGCTGCAAAACTCGCTTATGCCTTAAAAGCAGGGTTCGCCGGTTATCCGCTTGTTGGAGACGCAGATCATATCGCAAGCCTTTTTGCGAACCTCTCCGAAGCTGGCGTCGATGGGTTCCTGTTGACTTGGCTAGACTACGAAGGGGGCTTGGATCGGTTCGGCCGGGAAATGCTCCCTCGCCTTGAGAACGCGGGACTGCGCGCCGCTGTTGAAGCAAAAGTGTAGAGGCGGTCGCGCAAGCCCTTCGCACAGTCGCATGTTGCGGAGTTTTTTCTAACAGAATTCCAAGCTCACAACTTCTCCTCGGAGCCTCCATGCCAAAGCAGATCATCACTTCGTCTAAAGCGCCGACCACCGGCTTCACACCGGGCCAGTCGGTCTCTCCGCTTGCGCAAGCCATTCGGTTCGGCAACATGCTGTTCGTGTCGGGCACAGGCTCGCTCGATCCCGCCACTGGTGTCGTGGTTCCGGGCGATATTGTGGTGCAGACGCGTCAGACGCTCGACAATCTGATGAGCGTACTCGAGGCCGCAGGTGCCACGGCGAAGAACATCGTCAACATGCGCGTCATTCTGCGGAATGTGGCTGATTTCCCCCGCTTCAACGAAACCTTCCGCGAGTACTTCGGCGGCGAGAAGGTGACGCGAACTTGTTTCGGCGGTGTACTGCACCGAGCCGGCACTGATGTCGAGATCGACTGCATCGCCATGTTTGACTAGCGACGGCATACACAAGCCCCGGCATTTCATTCCAGGGCTTTAGCTCGTGACATCATAGCGAAAGCACCATGCCAAAGCAGATTATCACTTCGACGTCAGCACCCACTTGCGGCTTCACGCCGGGCCAGGCGGTGTCACCGCTGGCGCAAGCCATTCTGTTCGGCCAACACATCCGGTATGGCGATCAACCCGGTGTCGTTCAAGCAGCTGCCTTACGACCCGACCAAGGATTTCACGGCCGTCGCCATGGTTTCCAGCCTCGGCCCGCAGATGCTCTCGGTCAACGCCGACGTGCCGGTGCAGAGCGTTCCGGAGTTCCTGGCCTTTGCCAAACAGCAGCGCGACAAGTTCAGCATCGCCTTCGACACGACGGCCGCAGCGCAACATCGGCGACCGGTTCACCTCAATCAGCAGACATTAGAAGTAGGCCGGCGCGCTTAGTCGTTAGCCCAGGAGGCCTGCGCATTTTGGAAGCAATCACTCTCCAACGCGCGCTCGGCGACACGCTAAGGCTATCGCCGATTGCAAGCCTTGCTTGAGCTGCGAAAAGCCTTAATTATGATTAAGAATCAATGGCTTACACACATCAGAATGCTTGATCTTTAGCCGATTTTCTCTTATAATTCGAGCATCGGCAGCACAGTCTGCGACTTGGCAGTATTACGCCCCAATCTACTTGGGGCGAGCGGGGAAACTACCATTCCTCGGCCGCCGATTACCTGAACTATCCTTCAAACCTGCCACAGGGCCCCTCACCGGGGCCCTTCGGCTTTTTAGGAGAACCCGTAATGACGAAGCGAAAGAGCAAGTCCGCGAGAACTACGGTCAAGGCAGCCGTGTCAAAGGCCTCGGTCACCAAATCATCTGCCGCGCCTACAACCGCCGCTACCCCTCCGCTGATTGTCCTCGGCTTTGACGACCAGCAGAAACCGCGGGGCGCCAGGTTCATCGATGCCAAGCCAAACCTGGTAACCAAGGCCGCCGACCTGATGGGGTTCAAGGTCTATGAGGCCACCCGAGAGGAAGTGGCCGAGTACGCCAAAAAGCTGCCGCTGGGTAGGCTGTATGCCAACGGCCGAGGCATATTCGGCAATCCCTGTACAGCGACCTCGTTGTAGCCCTTGCGCTCGAAAGCCAGACAGCATTGGGCGGGAATGGCGACAAGGACAGCCTGCCTGCCGCGCGTGGCCTGCCCCGGTCCTGGGACGAGATCGGCTCTGGCCATCTCGTCATTGCCCAGGAGTCCCTGGAATACGGCTGGTGGGAGGCTGTCGTCCTCAACCGAAAGGACGACACCTTCACTCTGCAGTACCGGGATTATCCGCATCTGCCCAAGTTCGTCCGGCACCGGTCCGGCATTGCGCTGACGAGCCCGCCTACCAACGAAGCCAACCCTGCTGCTCACAGCGAGCAGGCTTGACGCTCTCGGGGTTTGTCCCGAGCCAAAACTCTCTTTCCCTAAAAATCTGGAGGTCCGTCATGGACAGCAAGACTGCGCGCATCGCCGCGCTGAACGATGAACTGCGCCGAAATTTTGCCGAGGGGCTCGCGGTGATGACGCCCGGCATTGCCGCCCTCGGCGCCGAGGCTGTTGCCCGGATCGTCAAGACCATCGCCGTGTTCGACGACTTTTGCCACGCCAACGATCCGCACGAAGAGCATGACTTTGGCACGTTCGATGCCGACGGCCACCGGGTGTTCTTCAAGATCGACTATTACGACGAAAGCCTCGCGTATCACTCCCCTGATCCGGCTGACCCATCGGTCACCAAGCGCGTGATCACGATTATGCTGGCCGAAGAGTACTGAGAGCCGGACAAGGCGAATGACTGAGCCACTCGTTTGCAGGTCTTCGGCAGCGGCTTTGGAAAGAAAGCAACTCTTTCCCGGCTTTCTGCTCACACCGTTCGGCTGGGTGGCGCTACCTTTGGCCCTGGTCGTTAGCGCCTACCCCAGCTTGTTGGTGGACCTGTTCGGGGTGACGCGGGAGCGAATGCATCTGATCGCTTTGGCGTTGGCGCACGTTGAACCGCCGAGCTCGTTTGAAACTGCATCGCTCCTCATTCGAGGCTCGACACGAGAAGTTCTGCAATGCGTATTAGGGCGGTGGCCGATGGGCGTCAAACGCGCGCTAAAACATCTGCCGACGCAAGTTCTTCAGCGGCAGAAGTACCACCAACTGGTAGATCTTCTCCATGATGCTGACAGCGCAAAGGTCCTGCATCATGCCGCCAAGATCGACGACTTGGCGGTTCAAGTTCTCGCGGAACTGCCACCGTCGTTGCGGCGGCCGTTGCCGTTAGCGCTGTCGGATTGGCCGCGAAAGTTGAACGGCTTTGCGTCCACCCTGGAATTTCTTGTCGCTCGCGGCCTCAACCGCAGTTTTGATGATCTCGTGCAACAGTTGGCGAGCGTGACGGCGCGGAAGCAATTGAGAGCGATGATGAGAGGTTGGGTGGAGAGCCTCCCTCTGCCCGAAACCATCCCGCCAGCCTGGATTGGTAACGCACGCCGCCTCGATAACAGCAAAGAAATTCGCTCGCTTGCCAGAACCTGGCGTAACTGCCTTGGCAGCTACACCGAGGACATCGATGCTGGATCTTATGCCATCTACCTGTGGGACGATGCGGATAGTCCAGCCGCTTGCCTCGCCCGGCGACATGGCCGGTTAGGCTGGTTTTTGGACGAGGTCAAAGGGCCAAGAAACGCCGACCTCGACCAGGACCAAGTTGAAGTTATTGCGGCGGCGTTTGCCTGCGTTGGCGTTCCGAAAAACAGCGTCGCCTCGCCCATCGAGAATATCATGTGGCGATGCTGAGGCTGTAGCAGCGGAAGCTGACCTCTGAACGCGACCTAACTGCCTGCGCGACTTGACCTTCGGCCCTGCACCCGCAGGGCCGCTTTGCTTCCGCATCCCCCACAAACCCACGGGCGATGGCCGTCGCACGAGCGGCTACCGGTCATCATCATTCGAGCAAAGCCAGCGGGCTGAGCTTATTCCCGAATTAGCTGCCAATTGAGAGCTGAACGGCTTTTACATTCGTTGGCGCACCGCCGTGATGACTTTCTGGCTATCGGACAATGCCCGGGCGTTAAATCCGACAAGCCGACTACCTCTTTCAAACCCTCCTGCACCACGCAGTCAGTCTGAACTAATTCTTACGCTCGTACGCATTCGCACAGGAGTCACGTAATTCAATTGGATGTCAAAAATGGTATTGTCTCTGACCTAGAGCTCCGCGCATTCGATAAAAGACCAACCTCTTTGCAGTTCTTAACAAATCGCCGCCAAGCAAGGGTATCTTCGAAATAAAAGGATACGGGGTCCCTTTGGTCACCCCGATCATGCGAATTTCTTGCGCCGGACAAATCTTTTACTGCGTAGGGCCGACCGTGGACTTCGCGATCTCATAGCCAAGCATCAACAATGATGTCCTGATTATGCTTCATCATGCGACCGGCTCGGATCGAATTTTCGGGAACCACAGATGTGCACGGTTCGCCATGCCAAATTTAGTGAACGGGATTGTCTTCAATGCGAAACGGAATGGTACGTATCGTGCGAGGTAGAACGGGCTCCGGCTCCGCTGCCGATTTTGTCGCCTTTGCAGGCTTGGGGACCTTCGAGGAACAAGGACCTGTACATGGCGGATCGGTCACCGGCAAATTTGACGCGGATTCGGCAACCATCAGATCCCGCAGGCGCTTCCCCCAGGGAGGCACGTTTAGCACCATGGTCGTGCCCTTTTCCCCGCGGTCGCAACATTGCTGAACCGTCAGAAATCGCCCGTCAGAGCTGAGCGCCAGATCCGTGCCGATAAACGGAACGAGTACGTGTGGTAAACTGTCGTCTTGCACACCACCTTCATAACTTTCCTCCCAGCTCATTACTATCGAAGGCCCTGCATTCACACCGGGGTAGTCGAAGATCTGAACGCTGGCTGTCGAGCCGGAAGAGAATACCGCGATCAGATCGTCTCCGATTTCCCGCACTGCATCAGGACTTGCATATATTGAATGAAATTGTCCCAACACCTCGCCATCGGAAAGGCGTAAAACAGTAAGCGTGCACTCGTCCTCATGGACCGCAACGGCGCGGGCCCGCGGCAGCGAAAAAAAGATCTTGTCCGGTGAGCCGTATCCCCTCCACTGCGGTCTTTGAAACCTGCCCGATGTAATGAGCGATCGCGCCGAGCCGTTCAGTTCGTAGATGTACCACTCCCCTGGTTCTTCCCAATCACGAGTGCTCCGTCTCGTGACGATGACAGAATTGTCATCAGGCGCATTAAGGAACGTTACCGTCATGTTGATTTCAGGCTGAATCAGCGCTGCGAAGTCTGGCCATACTGCGACGATGTCGTCGCGACTACCGCGTGCGATGATCGCATCGTTGCGGCGCAACTCGAACTTTTCATCTCTCCAATGTAAGGCGAAGGTCGAGCTTGCATCGGTGCGGACCGCAGGTTCATTTGCAAAGTTCGGTGGAGATATTTCCCGGTGCCAGTCGTATTGGTTCCAGGTCCGATCAATACGCGTGGACAAGGTCAGAAACGGCGCCACACTCGTCTCGCAGCGATTCTTCACGTACATCGGAATTGCGTGCGGCCAGCTGCCATCATTGGCGAAGCTGGTCACCGCGGATAATTCGACGAGTCGCAGCACTGATCGCTCCGCTGAGCGCCCCCCGCTGCCGGGTGGCGGCCTATCCACCGGTATTTGGACCAATGCAAGGCGGCCGCTCGGATCGAAGGCCACCGCGATCGCGGGAACCGAGAACAACCGCTCCGATGTGCGGCCGTTTATGAAGTTGGTTACCGCCAGGCCTGTCTTGGCGTCGACGGATGAGCGTGCGATGTAATTCTGTGCAGGTCCGAATACCGAGTGTCCCTCGAAATTCGTGCTCCAGATCTGCCGTCCAGTCTCCACGTCCAGCGCGCTCGCAAGTCTCCGACCAAATTGGCCACTGCCGCTAGTGGCGCTCGACCAGTAAAGGAGCGCACCGTCATCGGACAAGGTCAGCTGCGAGACGCCGTCTGATGCTTGGAGCGTTTTCACCTTTCGAATAGAAAGCCGGGTGCGTTGTTGAGCCGGGTTGATTTCATATAGCTCGATGGAGGGATTATCAAATGTTCCCACAGCGATGAGCGGCCTGTTTTTGGCGACTGCTGTTAGAGTTAGCCCTCCCGCCGCGGGTGGTATGTGCTGAACATCTTGCGCGGTTAAGTCGAGGATGATGGGGCTGTCGCCGGTGAATACGTAGAATCGGTTCGAGACGACTCCGGCAAAGGACTCCGCGCGGCGCACCAGCAGGGCACGCCCATTGAGGCCGCCGTCAATGACCTCTCGCACGCCGTCGTATTGCTGAAGGTCCTTGAGCGCGGATCTCTCCGAGCCGACATCGGCGATGCAGGGCACAAGGTCGAGGCATTCGCGCATTGGAAAGGTTCTTTGGTGTCCCGACGCGAGATCGATCAAGACAACTTTTTCATCCGATTCCTCGCGTGCGACGAGGAAGAAAATATTTTCGCTTTCGTGAAAAAAGAGTTGCACGACAGTGGCCAAAACAGTGAAACGATTTTGCATCGATCCATCGCTCGTGGACCAGATTGCGACATCGCCACCCTTCGCTACCGCTACCCGCTCGCCCGTCGCGTCGAACGCAGCAATAACGTCGGGTTCCGCAGGCTTCGATTTTTGATCCTCGGTCGTTGGACTACTCCGCCTCAGCTCGAGGACCAGCTCGGGGCCGAGGCGATTCTCAACCAATGCTGACAATGCCGCCTGGCTCACAATGCCTGGCATCGGGCTTGACGGCGCGACATTCGCAATTTTCAAAGCATTGCGCAGACCATGCCATGCTTCTTCGGTGCGCCCCTCGCGCGTCAACAGCAACGATTCGCGCGCGGCCCCGGCGAGGAGTGCTTGTTGGGCGCGGTCGCGTTCCTTCTGGGCGAGCGCTTCCGCCGACGCTGCATTCCTCCATTGCCAAGTTGCACCCGCAGCCAGAATGACCAGAAGGCCCACGGCTGACCAGGCCAGCCCCAACGCGCGACGTTGCTGCCGCACCTCCTGCGAGAGCAAATCCTCTTTCGGGACACCTTGAATTGCGGCGGCGAAATCGGCGGCTAACTCGGTGAATTTCGCGTCGCGTTTGTCCGTACCGGCACGATAGGCACGTAAGTCTACCCATTTTGGTTCAGCCGCAAATCGGCCCTGAAGCACCGGCGGCAGCGGCGCGCCTTGGCGCTGAAGAAAATCCCCACATACATTGTCCCAGGCCAGTTCCCCATCCGTCAGCGCTATCAAAAGAGTACCGGCGCTTTTGTGCATCAGCCAATATTCGACCTCTTTGTTGACCCAAGGCGATGCCGCGGCTTCGCGGGAAGCGATCAAAATCATGAAACGGGATTCACCAAGCGCGTGGACGATCGAGTTCCACAGCGCCGGTGTCGCTCCCTGGCTCGTCTCGTCACGGTAGATGCGCAGCGCACGCCGACGGTACCAGGGCTTACCGAGCTTCTGCGCTGTCGACTGTAGCGCGGCCGCGATTGGCGTATCCTTGGCATGGCAGTACGAGATGAAGGCGTCATAACTAGCCATGGAGCTATGGCCGAAAGTTGGTGACGGCATGAGGGGTTAAGGCGGCGTATCGTGGGGGTGTTCGAAGCCTCCACTTCTCCACCGAAGGAGTGATACGCCGTGACCGACACTAACGTTTTCCAACTCTCCCAGCCAGGAACTTTCGCCGATCCGCTGACCGAGGTTTTGCGCAACGGCGCGCGAGCGTTGCTTTCGCAAGCGGTTGAGGCCGAGGTTGCGGCCTTGCTGGGCTACCATGCCGACAAGCTCACCGACGATGGTCGCCAGCGGCTGGTGCGCCACGGACATCTGCCCGAGCGCGAGATCGTGACCGGCATCGGCCCGGTCGCGGTGCGCTGCCCGCGCGTGCGCGATCGGGGCGGCGAAGGCTCCGCGCGCATCCGCTTTTCGTCGGCGATTTTGCCTCCCTATGCGCGCCGCTCGAAGAGCCTCGAAGTGCTGATTCCGATCCTCTATCTCAAGGGCGTCTCTACCGGCGACTTCGAGGGGGCGCTCGCCGCTTTGCTTGGCAAGGATGCCGGCGGAACTCTCGGCCTCGACCATCGGCCGGCTCAAGGACGCTTGGTCGGACGAGCACGTGCGCTGGAGCAGACGCGATCTTTCGGCCAAGCGCTACGTCTACTTCTGGGTCGACGGCATCCACGTGCAGGCCCGCCTGGAGGACGACGCGCAGTGCCTCTTGGTCATCATCGGCGCCACCCCGGAGGGCAAAAAAGAGCTTGTTGGCCTCATCGACGGCGTGCGCGAGAGCACGCAATCCTGGCGGGAGCTGCTCCTCGATCTCAAGCGGCGTGGGCTTGTGATCGGCCCCGAGCTCGCGGTCGCCGACGGCGCGCTTGGCTTCTGGCAGGCGGTCGAGGACGTGTGGCCGAAGATGCGCGGCCAGCGCTGCTGGGTGCACAAGACTGCCAATGTCTTGAACAAGCTGCCGAAGAGCCAGCAATCAAAAGCCAAGCGGGCGCTGCAGGAGATCTGGATGGCCGAGACCAAGAAGGATGCACTCGTGGCATTCGCTGCCTTCGTCGAAACCTGGGGCGTCAAATACGACAAGGCGGCGGAATGCTTGGTCAAGGACCGTGACGCGTTGCTCGCTTTCTATGACTTCCCGGCCGAGCACTGGAAGCATCTGCGTACGACCAACCCCATCGAAAGCTCGTTCGCGACGGTGCGCCACCGAACGGTGCGCTCCAAAGGATGTCTCTCAAACAAGACCGCGCTCGCCATGATCTTCAAGCTCGCCGAAGCTGCCGAGAAAAGCTGGCGTCGTCTCGATGGCCACAACCAGTTGCCGAAAATAATCCTCGGTGTAAGGTTCACCGATGGAATTGAGGTCGTCAAACTGCAAGCTTAACCCGCTGCCGCCTGACCCCTTCCGTCACCAAGATTCAGCGATAGCTCCTAGCCATGGGCGCTCGTCCTATCCTGAGCAGCGCATGCTCTTAGCCGGAGTGCCGGATCAAGGCACCGAACTAATTCGTGAAAATAGTACCAAGATGTTGGATTGGTGAGAACCTCTCCGATACACGGTCGGAGTCGATGCGCGATCTGCCACAGCCAACGTCTGCTCGTGTCATATCTGTCGAAATAGGTTCGTCGAATCTGTTCCCTGTAGCCAAAACCTACACAGCAACGACATTAACAAGGCTACCGGCCCGCAGCCGAAGGTCATGCCGCGGTAACAATTGGGTCCAGCGCGGAGAAGTCCGGCGGCCATGCAGCCATCACTGATAAGGAAAGTGTGAAAACCTTATCAGTGCTCGGAATTTATCTATCCGATGCACGGCACTCAATCCAGAGACCGGGTAAAGGGTACAAAACGGACCAGCATAACGGAGCGCGTTTTCGTCGTGCCTTCTGCGATCTTTTCTACGACGGTGAGCTGCTGAATGCTGTGGGCAGATCCCAGCGGCATTACGAGCCGTCCGCCCACTCTGAGTTGCTCGATCAGTGGCGGGGGGACATGCTCGAGTGCAGCTGTCACGATTATTGCATCGAACAGATCGCATTCCCGCCAACCGTTGTAGCCATCGCCGAGCTTGACGCTGACATTCTCATAGCCGAGATTTCTCAACAACTCTGCAGCGGCTTCACCAAGTGGCGGAATGATCTCAACGGTACAGACCTTTCGCACGAGCTGCGCCAGTATTGCGGCCTGGTAGCCTGAACCCGTGCCAACTTCTAGGACGGTATGGTCGGATTTGACTGCCGCGAGATGGGTCATCAGCGCAACTATGAACGGCTGCGATATTGTCTGGCCCTGGCCAATGAGTACCGGCCCGTCCATGTATGCCACCGAACAAGAACGCCCGGGCGTGAACCGGTGGCGTTCCATTTGCCCCATAGCCTGCAGGACAGTCTCCGATATACCTTGCGGTCCCAAAGCACTCGTCTCGGATCGTGCGTAAGCTCGAATGGTTTCGACCATCGCGGCGCGTTCCGGGATGCATTGTGCATCCTGTGCCATTGCTTCAGATGCGACAGCAATGAACGCGAGCAGCAGTAATATGTTCATCGTGCGTAGGCCCCAGCATCGCCGCGAGCAAAAATGCTTCGGGCGGTCACTGCGTCGTGTTCAGCCGAAGTCCGATGCTCCTCCGAGAGCGGCCATAAGCAGAACGGTCGGCCGAGTAGGCCCGGGGAATTTCACCCCGAGCCTCTCACAGATCCGGACTTGACACTCTCGCGTCATCCGGCTCGTGCCACCGCACGAAGGCTGCCGCCTTCCATTGAATATCGGGTTCCTCCCGTTGCCGGTTGACCCGATCTCAAAGGCGATGACCCACCCCCTTCGCTCCACGGGCATTACCCCGCTTCAACACTACTACGAGGCAGTCCGCCCCTCTCCGGCGCATCAGTACTTTCGGCCTCGCGGTTGGAGCCGCTTGTGCCTTTTCCCTTAGCATCGCCGGCCAGGTTCTCACGTTCCGTACAAGAGCCAGATTGAGCTTCGCGCCGCCTCCATGCCGGATGCCGTTTGGGCAGTCTCAGGACATCCCCCAAACTTATCCCAGAGGAATGGCAACCCCCCGGTTTTGACATCGTCTAATCCGCTTTCGACACGTCATCAGCGGTTCGCTTGCGCTCGCCTCTCTCAATCATACCTGCCGGAATCTCGTTCCGACTTTTCCGCAACGTTCACCACCATCGCTTTTGACAACAGCAGCTTGCGGTGGCTTGAGATCAACACCTGATTGCCGAACTCGAAGGACCTACCTTCATCTCTCGTACAGTTACGCATCGCCGTATGGACCGGCGTTACTCGTGACACAACGCCAATGGCGGTCATTAGCTGCCTTCACTCGATCACCTCAGGACGCTTCAGTACACCAGCACGGGCGTCGTGCGAAGATAGGCTCGATCTTCAATCTGCTGCACTAGAAAGCTGGCGACATCTGCCCGTGAGATGGTCCCATTGCGCCATTCCAATGGCTCTTTGAGAACCTTGTAGTGTCCCGTCCGACTGCCGTTGGTCAGCACTCCGGGTCGTGCAATAGTCCAGTTGAGGGCGCTATCCTTGATCAAGCGTTCTTGCACATCCTTATCGTCATAGGCGCGGCCAAAAAAGAACCGGAATGGCAATATCTGGAGGCAGTTGATACTGGCGCGACTGTCGCCTGCTCCGAACCCACTCACACAGATCAGCCGCTTCACGCCCTGAGCCTGCATCGCCGCAAGCAGAAGCCGTGTGGCATCTGAAAACAGATGCACTGGCAGAAACAGGTCACCGAGACCGACACCCAACACTTGGATCACGGCGTTCATCCCCGTGACCGCCGCGATCACGTCACTCTCCCTCAGCGCATTGCCCCGAACTTTCTCCAGCTTAGGGTCCGAGATTCCGATGTCTGCTGCCGACCGCGCAAAGGCGCGCACCCTGTGACCCGCCTCAAGCGCCTGGCGGGTAGTTTCAAGTCCGATGCCCTTGCTGGCTCCGATAATCAGCACCTTCGCCATGCTTGCCTGCCTCGAATTTGACGCGATGGAGGACCTAAACTGTTTGCACTTGTATGATACCCCTTTACTAGGCCCCGCCATGCAATGCCGGGGCCTTTTGTTTCGCGGCGTCTCAGTTGGCAGCCTCAATCGCTGTACGATGAATTGTGAGGCGACAGATGCTTACCTTGCCGGACCTGCTGCAATCCTCGCACGAGCCTGAGCCGATAGTGATCGTCTCGGCACCGTCCTTCCTAATCGAGCTTGCGTACGTGAGATTGCCATTTTGACGATCGAACTCGTAGGAAATGTCGTCGCGAGCAGAGCTTATCCAATGGCTATCGAACCGGCGGACTGTAAGCGGCGTGCTATCGGCGAGCATGAGGGCTTTGGCCGCCTCATCAATCCAGAAGCCCAAGCTGTCCTCCACGCTCGACGACGTACTTCCCATTGGCGTGTCTACAATAACAACTTTCTTTGTCAGGCACTTTAGATACTGGCGAGCCAACGCTGAATCGGGCGACCAGGCGACAAAAGCCACGAGGACCACCGCGCCTACTCGAAAAGCCCCTTTCATTGTGGCCCGCCTTGGTCCTCGTCTATGTGGAGACTGGGGAGTATGGTCTCAGACTTTTTGCACTTGGCTGAACTCAAGTTCGATGGGCGTGGATCGTCCAAAGATCGAGACGGCAACCTTCAGCCGCGATCGAGTGTGATCAACCTCTTCGACAATGGCGTTGAAGGAAGAGAATGGACCGTCCGATACGTAAACCTGCTCGCCTACCTCGAAGGAGACCAAAGGCTTCGGTCGCTCAATGCCCTCCTGGATCTGCTGCAGGACGTACGCCGCTTCTGCATCGGAAATTGGCAGTGGCTTTGTGTGGGTTCCTAGAAAACCCGCTACCTTTGGCGTGTTCCTGATGAGGTGATAGACCTCGTCGGTGAGCTCCACTTTGGCCAGCACATAGCCGGGAAAGAATTTGCGCTCGGTGGCGTGCTTTTGTCCGTGACGTACTTCCACGACCTTCTCAGTCGGGACGATAATCTCTCCGAAGAGGTGGTCCAAACCTCGATGCTTCACCTGCTCTCGGATCGAGTCGGCGACCTCGTTCTCGAAATTCGAGTAGGCGTGAATGATGTACCAGCGTTTCGCCATGGCGGTCGGGCCACAGAAAGCGGGAAGTCAGCACTCGCTCGGGCGCTCGAAGTGAATGCAGGTAGACCGTTAAAAACGAAGGTCTGCTGATAGTGCGATGCTCGCCGACAGCTTGACTGCTGCCCGTTCGATAAGCGGCAACCTCGGCGCGTTCCGTTAATGGGCAGCTCGCGTGCATATTATGCCGGTTGCGGCGAGCCTGGAAGAGCTGGGCAGTGGTACACCGCGTGACGCCTTCGCTGACCGCAAGGGAGGCTAGACGCGCCTTTTGTTGGCGCCCAGAAACCATCGGAGCTTCGGAGCTACCGTTCTGGGCTTGCCGATGGCGGTTGACCGCTTTGAGCCACGAGATCGAGACGCGAGGACGACATGTCGGATGAACGGGCGAAGGTCGTCATCATCGGCGCGGGTTTCGGCGGCATCGAAGCCACAAAAGCGCTGCGCCGCACGCCGGTCGAGGTCACCGTGATCGACCGGCAGAACCACCATTGTTTTCAGCCGCTGCTCTACCAGGTAGCAACCGCGGCGCTCTCTCCGGCCGACGTGGCCTGGCCGATCCGGCACATTCTCCGCAAGCAGAAGAACGCGACGGTGCTGATGGCCGAGGTCCGCTCCATCGATACCATCACGCGGCGCGTGCAAATCGAACTCAGTGAGCATCCCCTACGACTATCTCGTGCTGGCCACCGGCGCGGCCCATTCGTATTTCGGCCACGACGAATGGGTCGAAGTGGCGCCTGGCCTCAAGCGCATTGAAGACGCCACCCGCATCCGGCGGCGCATCCTCATCGCCTTCGAGCGCGCAGAGCTTGCCACGGACACGGCCGAGCGACAGCGTCTTCTCACGTTCGCAATCGTCGGCGGCGGCGCTACAGGAGTCGAGATGGCCGGCGCCATTTCTGAGGTGGCACGCCAGAGCCTAGCGATGGATTTCCGCCGCATCGATCCGACCAAGGCGCGTATTGTCCTGATCGAGGCTGGGCCGCGCATCATGCCGACCCTCCCGCAGAATCTGTCGGATTACATCCGGCGCACCCTGGTCAAAAAGGGCGTTGAGATCATGACCTCCACGCGTGTGATGTCCTGCGATGCCCACGGCGTCGAGTTTGAACACGGGCGGCTCGACGCCGACACCATCATCTGGGCTGCCGGCGTGGTGGCTTCGCCGGCGGCGCGCTGGCTTGATGCGCAGCACGATCGCGCCGGTCGGGTGAAGGTCGGCTCCGATCTGTCGGTGCCCGGTCATCCTGAAATCTTCGTAGTCGGCGACACTGCGGCGGTCACGGATCAACCCGGCATTCCCGGCACCGCACCGGCAGCGAAGCAGATGGGCCGCTACGTCGGCCGGCTCATCGCCGCGCGCATAGCGGGCGGGCTGTTACCACCGCCATTTCGTTATCGTCATATGGGTGATCTCGCCACCATCGGACGCCAGGCCGCGGTGGTTAAGCTCGGGCGGTTCGAGCTCTCCGGCTTCCTCGGCTGGCTGTTCTGGAGCGTGGTGCACATCTATTTCCTAATCGAGGCACGCGACCGCTTCATTGTCGCATTCACCTGGCTGTGGGACTACGTCACCTTCCAGCGCGGCGCACGACTGATCACCGAGGTCCCGCCGGCGGAGAGGAAGTGATCAGTGCTGTGCAGGCCAATCTGTGCCACCAAGGCACTCGGCTCACGATGTCGGACTCAATCCTTGTGCGCGTCGACAACGTGATCGGGCCGGGCGGTGTCGGCCTTTCTGCAGGCAGCACTGGCCACCTCAAGACGATCGCGGCGCCCGGTGAGGGCATCCTCGCAAGGCTCCCGAAGCGAAACCCGTACAGGTGCGCGTGTCCTCAGCCCGCGCCGAGCTCGAGCGGGATCGCAATCAGGACGAGCACACCCCTTTCGAGGTAGGCCGCAGCGAACTAAATGTGGGGCGGCACGCTTGGACTGAACCATTCTCATGGCAAACCTCGCACCGCAATTCGGACGCTTGGTCCGGCACATCTGGGTCGCCGTCGCCAAGAATCTCACGTCCTCGGTGGCAGTCGGAACGATCATTGCCTTGACGGGATTCGGCCCCGAACATTGGTTTGCGGCGGCATTTCGGTATGTCGAGATGCCTCAAGCCGGGCTGGTGTGGCCCTCGTGGCTCGATATTCGAGCGCTGATCGTGTCGATCGGCGTCGCCATCGTGGTGGCGGACGTGCTTGTCCGCAGGATGCACCGAGAAAAGTCCGTGACCGCGCCGGCGGGCGCCGAAGCGCCATTGCCGCGGTCGGACCAGGTGATCCGGACACCGCGATCCCGACCGGGAGAGGAGGGGCCTGCCGCTGACGTGGCGGCACGCGCAACCGCGGCGGCTACACCGTCCCTGGCTCCGTCCCTCCCCGACCGGCCCTCGATTGTGGTCCTCCCATTCGCGAACATGAGCCGCGATCTGGAGCAGGAATATTTCAGTGACGGAATCACCGAGGACATCATCACCGATCTGTCCAAGGTCTCCGGCTTGTTCGTCATCGCCCGCAACTCGGCATTCGTCTACAAGGACCAGGCAGTGAATGTTCCGCAGGTGTGTCGGGACCTCGGAGTCCGATTTGCCCTGGAAGGCAGCATTCGCAAGTCGGGCAACCGTGTACGCGTTACGGCGCAGCTGATCGACGGTTCGACCGGGGGACATCTTTGGGCCGAGCGCTACGACCGCGATCTCACCGACATCTTCGAGCTCCAGGATGACGTCACGCGGCAGATCGTCGGTGCGCTGAAGGTCACCCTAACCGATGCTGAAAAATCCCGTATCGTCGGTGGCGGCACAAAGAGCGTTGAGGCGCACGATTTGTTCCTCAAGGGCCGCGAGCTGATGCTTGGGCTGAAAAAGGATCGCGAGATCTTCGACCGGTGGATGGCATGTTTTCGGCGCGCCATCGAGCTCGATCCGAACTACTCCGATGCCTATGCCGGGCTGAGCATGGGCTATTGCCTGGATCATCAGAACCGCTGGAGCGATCAACCTGAGCTGTCGCTCGGTGGGGCCGAGCGCTTCGCCGACGCGGCGATCGCCAAGGACGACAAGAACCCGTACGCCCACTTCGCCGCCTCAATGGTCGCCATGAACAAGAAGGACTATCGTCGATGGGCGGATGAGAGCGAAAAGGCGCTATCGCTCAACCCGAATTACGCGCCGGCGACCGTGGGTCGAGGCACCGTGTACATCTATACGGGAGAACCGGCGAAGGCCATTCCTTACATCGAGCGGGCGATGCGTCTCGACCCCACGCTCCCTGCGCAATACCTGCATTTCCTTGGCACAGCGTATTTCGTGGCCGGCGACTATGAGACCGCTGAGAAAATGTTCAAGGATCGCATAATGGCCAATCCCCACACTGATCTGTCTCGCGCCTTCCTCGCATCGACTTTGGGTCATCTGAGCAGAGCTGAGGAGGCTCGTCGCGTTTGGCAGGAGCTCAAAGAAATCAATCCGCGATACTCATTGGCGGATCATATCGATCGGTTGCCATTCAAGGACCCCGCGGACGCCGAAAAGATTGCCGAGGGCGTGCGCAAGGCAGGCCTACTGAATTGATCCGGCGCGGCGTCGACCTGCTGGTTACGCCCTGGTTGCGTAGCTGATGAGCTCTTCCGGATGAGCTCCATGCGACAGCAAGTCCCGTCATTCGAGATACGAGAGTTCGAATCCTCTTAGCCCAGCCATGCAGTCAGGTCTCTGTGGGTGATGGAAAGCCGGTGAGGCTGCGAGCGGCTAATACAGCTCAGATTCTAAATGGTGCATCTTTGAGACCGTCCACATATCCGCGCACGTAATCTATGCCATGCTCACTGAGAAGGCGCTCAATCCGTTCGTCGAATGCACGTCTGGCCTCGTCAGTTGAGAGAGTTTTTCGATAACTCTCAAACTCGGCCGTAAGTGATGGATCAAGCATTTTCCGATCCCTGTCTTTTCCGAAAATTATATCCGGACGTAATGGTGGTGTAGCCCAGACAAGATCGGAATTGCTACAATGGCGCCAGAGCGCTGCACCGCCCGACCCAGAGGCGCATCCTTGTCCAAGGCCAAGTGCGTCCGGACGTCATCAACGCCCGCAATTCTGCCTGGATTGGTGGCCCGCCTCCCGTGGAGCGGGATTTCCAGCGCCAGTAGCGGCGAAGCCCGGCGCTCGATCGCCTTTAGAGTCGGACTCAATATTAATGCCCATGATTTCAGGCCCTTGCCAGACGTCGAGAAAGTACGCGAATGCTGGCGAGCAGCAGCCACGCCTCGGCACTCGCGATGGTTTTCTCGAAATCTTTGGAGAGGCGTCGGCAGCGGTTGAGCCATGCAAGCGTTCGTTCAATGACCCAACGTCTTGGTTGGACCTTGAACGTACCGGCATTCTCGGATCGGGTGATGATCTCAATGGCCCACCTGCCGAACTCGGCGAGCGCGTCGGGCAACTTCTTTCCGCGGTAGGCACCATCAGCAAAAATGTGACGCAGCTTCGGAAACAGCAACCCAATATGCTTCAACAGCGGTACCGCTCCATGGACGTCTTGGATATTGGCGGCGTGCACTTGCCCGGCAAGCAATGATCCTTGTGTATCGGTGACGATGTGCCGTTTGCGCCCCTTTATCTTCTTACCCGCATCAAACCCGCATGGACCGCCGCTTTCCGTGGTCTTCACGGTCTGACTGTCGATAATCCCAGCCGATGGCCTGCGCTTGCGTCCCGCCGCACGGCGTGTGCGCTCTACCAGGAGACGATTGATCCGCTGCCAAACCTTGGCGTCGCGCCAATTGTAAAAATAATACTGAACCGTCGAACGGAGGATGCACAACATTGCTTGGTCCAAAACCACCCGCAAGCAGTGGTCGGCGTCATCGGTCTGTCGCTATGCATAGCGCACACGACGGCGAAAGCGTGGATGACGTTGCAACCACTGTTGCCGCTGCGGAATGTCAGCTTCTTAGGACCGACGGGCACCAGCGATAAAGCTGGATAAAGAACAGGCGATCGCTGTTCGTGAACTGGGCTGACGGGTCATTATTTTTTGTCTAAGCCTGCAACGCTAATTGAAGCGACCTAGCCTGCCATGCGCATGCCAACCGGTCGGTGCTAAATGACGGTCAGACTCCATAGCCAAAACACATGGTAATCGGTAAAATAAATCACAGGCCGATTCTCGACCCATGCAGTACGATCTCCTGATCGAACGGACTTTGCGGAACGCTCAGGGCATCCTGCGTGCGAATTTGCCTCCAGCGAAAACTCTTCCCGATGATCAAGCAGTCCAATCCCTTCGGGCCATTGTGCGTACGCCACAAGTCCGAGAGGTGTTGGAGCGAGGCAACGACACCGCTCTTTGCTTTGTGCTCCGTGCCGTAAATCGCATCCTATCCGATGACGATCAGCCGGATCGCACGAAAATCAATCGGCTATGGGACGTTCTGGACGAACCTAAATTTAATCGCGCCTTGGGTGTTCAACAGAACATGAAAAAACCGCCCGCTCGATGACCTCGCCCGGCGCGAGGGCAAAGGCACCCAGCAGTCCAACCGTCGCACCGCCGAGATGCGTAATGAACTCGCGCCGCTCTAAACGATTGAACCGCTTGCGCCTCCCCGGTTCGAGGAATGCATCGAACGGGGCGTGCTCGGACCAGGAAAGCCGGTATTATTGCTTGTCAGGCTTTCGCTAGGCGCGGGAGGAAAATTGCACCGTGAAGCACCACGTGAAGAAGTTTTCGCTATCGCTGCCGGCCGGTAATTAACGGTAACAATTTATTAACGAATTGGAATCGATGCTTACGACGTGAGGAGGCATGGACACTCGTGGAGAGGTACCATGTCTGACAAGATCACCACACTCAACGAACCGAAAGGATACACCGGTCACAGCAAAGATCAGGAGCCCATCCCGATCAATGCTAGACTGCAATGGGTGGCAGACCTCGTGTGCGCCATCTTGAATGCGGAGAACATCAAACGGTCATCGTCAATGTCGAAGAAACCGCCGGGCACCTGACCGGCGACTGTGCAGATGTGGTGGGCCGCCTAAGCCGGCCAATGCGCGGGCAGGTGCTGTCCTATATGCCATGCAATTCCCCGAGCCTACTCGGCAATTCCCTCAGCCTACTCGGCAAAACCCGAATTGCGGTCCAGCGGCCTAATGTCGGCTTCCGCCGGCTGCGGACATAATATGGGCCGCAATGCCGCAATAAAGCATGACTACGGCAGCCCTTTACGTAGGGCCGGTGGGGCTGAAGATAATTACTCGGATTTTCGCTCAGTAACGCAGGTACGTAATCGCAGGTCAGCATGGGACCATCTTTCTTTCCGCTATAGCACGCGGTTTTTCCAGCATCAGCATTCCGCTGGCGCGGTGACGTTCCAGAAAATCGCCCGGCCCTTGCCTTTGCGGGCCGTTGTCACTTCCCAAGCCTTCTTGCTTCGTAGTGTGGATCCGTCGGGAATGGTGGCTTACTGCGCGCTCGGTGACCAAATGGTGCGGAATAAACGTGATCGTCGCGCCCGCCACTTCGCGTGATGTCAACGTGCGCTGTACCGCATGCCGGTGCGCGTTCGGCCTTGCAGCTGCGAGTCCGCGGGCAGGAACGCCTGAGTCGGCGGCACACCAGACCTCATCAGGCTTGATTCCGATCGCGCACGCCGCAGCAACAAATTGCATTGCGCTTCTGGCGTGTCAGCGCCAAACGGCATCAGCCGTGCTCCGGTTCGGGCGCAGTATTCACGCGCGCGGGCCTGAACGACTGACAGGTACCCCGGAGCGATGCTTGCCACCTTTGCACCAAGCCTTGCCGCTTCGAGGGTGCGCGGATGCGGCTTTGCCCGGCGTGCAACGAAGATCGTTGCCCGTTTGCTGAGGCTTCGGGCACCGAGTTATTGTGCCACTTGTGAACCTCGTGGATGTGACAATGACGCGCGCAACTGCGTCAGTTGCTCAGGCGTCAGGCCGGGTTGATCCGGCGGCGGCGATTCGCCATCTTCCTCCCATTCGTCGGCCAGCTCGTTAACCGGCGTGATGTTTACAGTTGTGGCAAAAAAGTAACAGTCTAGCGATACACAACTGATAGCGTAGGGCCACGATACGGTACGCCGTAGCCCTGGGTTGCGGCGTAGATTGTCGCGCGCGGCATCGATATCGCGACAGGGGATGAATAAGTGTTATGCGTTGCGCTCAAGGTCGGGTCCGACGGGCGATCGCGTGCGTATTGTCGCTGCTTCTGAGCGCCTGCGCGGCAGTACATCGAGACGCCTCGCTGCCAGTCAGCGATCCCTACGAGCAAACCAATCGTGAGGTGATGGCCGCGAACCAGGCCGTCTTGCGACCCGTGTCAGACGCCGTACAAGCCGTGATTCCGGGGCCGGTACACGACCGCTTGCATGATTTCAATTCAAACCTGAAGGAGCCGCGCATCCTCGTAAACGACGTGCTGCAATTGCGTTTCGAAGCAGCGGCACATACGGCGGGCCGCTTTGTCGTGAATTCGACGGTGGGGCTCGGCGGCCTTCTCGATGTCGCGAGCCGCGAGGGCATTGCGCAGGAGAGCGGGGACTTCGGCCAGACTCTGTTTGTCTGGGGCGTCAGCGAGGGCCCGTACGTGGTGCTACCCTATCTGGGGCCCTCGACGCTGCGCGATGCGGTCGGCTCTACGGTCGATATGGTCGCCAACCCGCTGGGCTGGCTGATAGCAACGCAGATAGCCCTAACGACTACGCAAGTAGCCGTAAGCGTCAGCACCACGAGCCTGGATGCGGCGGATCGGCTGGGTCAATTGAAGATGGCGGAGGACGCTTCCATCGATTTCTACAGCTTTATCCGCTCGAGTTATTACCAGACGCGGCGCGCGGAGCTGCGCGAGGCGCTGGGCCTGCCAAACGTCGTCGAGTTTCCTGCCACCGCTGAGCTGGACGACCCGGCTGACGCTGCCGCCGCCCAGTGACGCGTCAACATGACCTCACTCTGGATCAATTCGAAGGGGCAAGGTCTACTGTTTGATCGACCGTTGCAATGAGGGCATGAACACAGTCGGCCCAGCTTCGCGGACGATATTGGGCCCGCAGTTGTGCTTCTCGCGCGGCCAGGTATCCCGGATCAATGAGCGGCCGTTCGATCTTTGCCAGCGCATCGTCTTCATTCGATGGATCGAAATAATCGATAAGGCTGCCAGCCACTTCCGGGATCGACGTGCGGTTGGAGGCTACGCAGAACTTCCCGTGCGCCAGGCTTTCCGCAATCGGCAATCCCCAACCCTCGCAGAAACTCGGAAAGACCGTGAATAAGCAGGAATCATACGCTCGCTGCAATTCTGCATCAGTCAAGCCTCGCAGCAGGACGATCTTGCCATCTAGATACTCGCTCGCCTCAAGATCCGCCAGCAAATCGTCGACCAACCAGCCAATCTTCCCGGCAAAAATCAAGCTCGGAACGAGGTCAGTGCCGTGCCGCTGCAACAGTCGTTGCCATACTCTAACAAGCAGCCGATGATTCTTTCTGGCTTCAATGGTGGAAACGAACAACACATACCGTGCAGGAAAGCTTGTCGTTGCCTGATCTTTCGCCGCGAGCCGGTCGGCCAAACCCGACCCCAACCGCAAAGCCTCGACGCAAGGCAATCGCCAGCCGGATTGCGAAGCAAACTCGATAAGAGCAGTCCGCGTATAGTTCGAGTTGGTAAACACGATATCCGCAACCGCTATGGCTTCTCGAAGCCAACTGCGAAATTGAACAGTGTGACGCGGCTCGACAAGGGATTCATATTGAATCGGAATGAGATCGTGAAGTAGGATGGAGAATCTTATTCCGTAACATCGCTTCGCGTCAGCAATAGACTTGATGTAGCGGGGAATTCCCCAACCGGCGCCAATCGATATTATCATATCTCCGCGTTGCATGCGCTCCTCAAACCGATTCTGCCGGAGCCATGTCTCGATGAGATCGCGGGCCGCAACCTTCAGGATAGAAAAGAAAAAGCCCGGGTGCCGAATGACGACCGGGATAGATCTGGGGAATTCCTGCCAAAATATTGCCGGCTCCCAAAATGTCTTCCACGGTGCGCGACCGCCGGGCGGGTTCAAGTATGCAGTGCGGATTGCGTCGAAGCCGATCGAGTGGAGTCGTTTGTTGTACACGCTCAGCCGGCAAAACCTCACGCGTCCGCCAGGGCCATAGAGTGTCTCGGCTGCACGATAAATCTCGAACGAGACCCGCTGTACGCCACTCGGGTTACGAAAATGATCGAAATATCGGAGAAAATCCTCCACCTCAAACCAGATGACAGGCTGGCGAGTTTTGCGAGCGAAATCGTCTTGCCTCCCCGGTTCCTTCATACGGATAACGGGCGGCGATAAATCGCTCATTGCGTCGTGCATCATTGGAGTGATTACAAAGCGGAACGCGCGTCCTTGCAAATCAATCCCTGCCCTCCACAGCCGCAAAGGCTCACCCCTACCCCAGCGAGGTGAAGATAGGCGACCTCACTACGCCGCTCCTTTGGATCACAGCTTCTACTGTAGAAACATCTTCATTTTTTCAAAGTCAAAGGTCACCGTAAAACCTTTGCCGCAGTGCACAGCCAGTGTCCGAGTTGGGTCAACTGCACATATTACCGCGCCGCAACATTGGTGTCTGCTTCACCCCAGTTAGCGGAATCGATTCGCGCAGCCAAGCGCTTCCGAGTTCGTGCCAATTGCTAATGCACCGCAGCGAATAATATCAGTATGCGTCGGTGAGACTCCGCGGCTGTGAGTAGATGCACGACGGTGCGGTAACGCCGGTCGCGGTAGACGATCAACGGTCTTGAACCATTAGCTCGAGTCGACGAATTCCCAGAGGAAAGCTCTGCAGGTTGGGGTTTCCCGTGCCGATGAACTGCGTCAAGGCAACGGGCACGAATATAACATTCATCGCTGCCAAATCTACATTTTCAGTTTCTCCGGCAGCTCTTGTAATATCAAAATCCTGTGTGACCTCATCTCCCTGATGCCCGTGAACAAACAGGTGTACCGAGCCCAGGAAACTGCGGTCTGTCCTCTTAAGTTGTTGTGCGCTTTGGTTGGCAGCGAAATGTACGTCGAATCCTATTCCCGGATTCTTACCTAGTCCGGAGATGGTGATACGCAGGAGCAAGCGTTTTTGTGCCAACCGGTTAGGACCTTGAGCTTTCAGAGCAGACAGTGATGTTACCAGATCGTTCCTCGTCGGGTTAGACAATCTGGTCTGTGCCATTTCAATCGATGTGCTGGCGTTTATCCAGGCTATTCGTTCCGCTGGCTTGCCATGCAGCTTGTTTACCTGAGCGGCGGCAATTTCGACTGAAGGGAAATCGGGAAGTACCAAGGGCGTACAGTCGGGGTCCTCATATTTGAATCGAAAACCAAGCTTTCTGTGATCGAAGTAGGGGGCTCTTGGTGCATTAATGCAGTTTCCCTTGGCATCGAAGAAAAACCACGGTCTTTGCTGAAACCATGATGCAGACGGTATCTCGCCCCATTGTTTTCCCGGCATACAGCTCCATTCCAACCATAGCCGGTCGATATTAGTGTGATGTAGGAGGAAAACCGGATCAAACGCTGCCGTCTCTGGCGCGGCCATCGCACCCGTAGCATCCACTTCAACGCTTTTTCCATCCTTCTCTATGACTGTGGCGCCTCCTGGAATTAGTCCGCCGACGATGCGGTGGATGTTGTCATGGGGATAGCATTCCAGCAGGCCTCGTGTGCTCGGGTTGTCATCGGCGATTCCACCGCCTAATCCAGTATCCTCAGTTTGCCCGAAGAACACATCAGCGGCCATCGCAAGCGAGCTGTCGACAACGGCGTCGGTGAGTTCGAGCAGTGGCATATTTGGAATACGGCTGTGCTCGTAGTACGTCAGATAGAAATCGCGTTCCCTCAAAAATAGGGGATTGATGTTCTCCTCCGCATTGTTGTCCAGGTTTCCATCGAGATGTTCTACTCCCAATATTTTCGGAAATTTTCGGTTCGCTTTTGGCTCATAGTTCCAATATGGCAGCGAAAAATCGCTCTCTCCGGTATGTTCACGTAGTATCTGTTCAAAGTGGAAAACGTAGGCACGATGCCAAGGAAGGAAGTCTGCGGAGTTTTGGCCAAAGTGCGGACTCTGGTTCCAGAATCGTCGATCGATTTTCGCAAGGTCGGGGTCCGCGTCTAGTGCGGCTTTGTAGTATTTGGAGCCGGGATCCATCGGGTCTAGTTGCACGCCATGAATGGCCGCCTGATAAAACCAGCTTAACGGATCGGACGGTCGTCGCCTTTTCATCTCTCTGACACCACGTCGAAATGACTTCAACTAGTCGCGGCGTATCGACAAACTCCTCCAGTTGCATTCGAGGTGCGACCGCTGATTCATTGGGGGTGATTTGCGTCGTGCAATTATCGGCGGCGCGCGCGAATGGGCTGTTGAGCTGACCCGCGGCGCAAGCGACCAAAGTCGCGGCCTCTTTGAGAACGGTCCGTCGTGATACACCCATCTGTTCATTTCCTCTCTCGATGGATAATGACCAGGACTTGTAGACCTCTTAATTAGCGCCTCGCATCAATCAGGGCGCTTAACAGCGATAAATGAGGCCACATAACCGGCGGGGGAACCATTGTGCGGTTTTGCCCGTATCACCGTCCCCACCAGTGCGGGAATTTGATTTACCCCGCTCGGCCACTGATAAGCGAGTTGACCTCGGTAGTCGTATTCCCAACCAGCGGTATCGGTGCCGGGACGTCCGGTTCCGACGATTTCCAGACTCGGCCCCGCGTCTGCGGAGCCCGGGTGAATTGTCCCGTTCAGATCGAGTCCTCCGCCGTCCCAGTCAATGGTGCCCTTCACGGTCGTGTCTGAAGGGAACCCGAACGTTAAGACAGCTTCGGCGAATATTAGGTTGAGAGCATTTTCGGCGGCAGTCCTCGGGTCGTCCGCCACTGGAGCTGGGTTATTGTGAAAACTACGGTATGTCCATTTGCCGGCCAACCAGCCGCCGACGGACGTTGTGGCCAGTCCAAGCTCGGTTGATGCAGGAGGCAATCGTAGCTGGGCCACCGCGGAGGTCATTGAGAGGGCGACAGCGGGACCGCCGAGCATAGCGAGAAATTCGCGCCTTTTCATTGCATTCCCATGCAAGTACGAATCCGCATAAATTTAGATCAGGCCATCAAATCAGAAAATTGCCGGCGGCGAAATGGGATTCAATGGTCAGTTTGCACCGCAGCAATTCAGAGGCGCCGATGTCGGCTTGGGGTCAATAGTTCGCATTACCGCGCTGCAACATTAGCGGCCGGTTCACCTCAGTCAGCAGACATTAGAAGTAGGCCGCGCGCTTAGTCGTTAGCCTGAGAGGCCTGCGCATTTTGGAAGCAATCACTCTCCAGATATCTCTCGAGACCTGGTTCTGAGAAATACGAGCGCAAAGTTGCACGTGTCGCCTCGCTCTGACGGAAGAATTTGCGCCAACAGCGCACGCTCGGCCTCACGCAAAGGCTATCGTCGATTGCAAGCCTTGCTTGAGCCGCGCAGAGCCTTAATTCTGCTTATAGATCAAAGGCTTACGTACAATAAAAGGCTTGAGTTTTAGCCGATTTTCTCTATAATTCGTGCATCGGCAGCACAGTCTGCGACTTGGCAGTATTACGCCCCAATCTACTTGGGGCGAGCGGGGAAATTACCATTCCTCGGCCGCCGATTACCTAAACTATCCTTCAAACCTGCCACAGGGCCCCTCACCGGGGCCCTTCGGCTTTTTAGGAGAACCCGTAATGACGAAGCGAAAGAGCAAGTCCACGAGAACTACGGTCAAGGCAGCCGTCTCAAAGGCCTCGGTCATCAAATCATCTGCCGCGCCTACGACCGCCGCTACCCCTCCGCTGATCGTTCTCGGCTTTGACGACCAGCAGAAACCGCGGGGCGCCAGGTTCATCGATGCCAAGCCAAACCTCGTTGTGAAGGCCGCCGACCTGATGGGGTTCAAGGTCTACGAAGCGACCCCGCCGGACGTGGCCGAGGCCGCCACAAAACTGCCGCTGGGTCGGCTGTATGCCAACGGCCGAGGGTTCGTGCCGAACATCCGGCAATCCCTCTACAGCGACCTCGTTGTGGCCCTCGGGCTCGAGCCGCAAGCGGCCCTGAGCAGGAACGGCGACAAAGACAACCTGCCGGTACCCCTTGGCCTGCCGCGGTCGTGGGATGAGGTCGCGCCTGGCCATTTGGTCATTGCCCAGGAGTCCCTGGAATACGGCTGGTGGGAGGCGATCGTCCTCGACCGGAAGGGCTTCAGCTTCACCCTGCAGTACCGCGATTATCCGCACCTGCCCAAGTTCGTCCGGCACCGGTCCGGCATTGCGCTGATGAGCCCGCCCACCGACGACGCCAAGCCTGCGGCTCAAAGTCCGCAGGCCTGACGCTCTCGGGGCCCGTCCCGAGCCAAAACTCTCTTCCCCTAAAAATCTGGAGGTCCGTCATGGACAGCAAGACTGCGCGCATCGCCGCGCTGAACGATGAACTGCGCCGAAATTTTGCCGAGGGGCTCGCGGTGATGACCCCCGGCATCGCCGCCCTCGGCGCCGAAGCCGTTGCCCGGATCGTCAAGACCATCGCGGTGTTCGACGACTTTTGCCACGCCAACGATCCCTATGAGGAACACGACTTTGGCGGCTTTGATGCCGATGGCCATTCGGTCTTGTTCAAGATCGACTACTACGACGAGAGCCTCAGCTATCACTCCCCCGATCCAGCTGACCCGTCGGTCACCAAGCGCGTAATCACGATCATGCTGGCCGAGGAGTATTGATGCGGACTTATCAAGTACGGGGCAGGCTGGGTTTGCCTGCCCCGTATGAAGAACCCTGCTTGTAACAATTAGCCGCAAGGCCAACAGCGAACTGGCACCAAGAGGTGACACAGGGATCGCGTCCGCCTCCCACCTAGGCGCGATGGAGCAACATCCGAGCAAGCACGGATGCCATTGCGGGGACCGTCGGTACAGCTTGCCACCCGGCGTGATGCCGGGATGCCCCACCAGTGCGGAGCAAACTTTAGCGGCTCTTTTATCCATTCGGGAGGTGTTAGCCAGCATGGAGGTGTTCGGCAGGATTCGCGTCTGCCGATTTACTCTGACTCCCAAAGCCCGGTCGCCGCACGGCCGGGCACCTTATCCATAAAAGCTAACAACCGCGCGGCATCTGGCCGCTGCGGACATCATTGAAACCGCAGACCTAGGTTTCCGACCCATTAACAATGGTGGGTCTCTGGCAGGTCATCGCTTCAACACGGAGAAGAAAATGATACGCATACCGAAGGAATGGCGACCAAAACCGTGCTCCTGCGGCTCGGGCAAGCCGTGGTCGCCGCAATACGATGCCCGTGGCATCTTTCTCACCTACACCTGTGAGGACTGCCATGACCGCAAGATGGCCGGGTACCGGCCTGACGTGCTCACCGATCCGTCGTACTGGACCGATGAGCCGATTGAAGATGATTAGGCCACGGCGACTGGGGCCGGGCCGCCTGGTCAGTCGACCTCGGTCGGGCGGGGCCTGGCAGAATGTGACTGATAAGGAAAATGACATTTGTTTATCAGTCATTTTTACCCGACTTAATTGTAGATATTTTCTTGTTCGACTTGTACTGCTGTCGTATATTTCTGCAATCTGATCAAACGCCGAAATATGGCCAGGCAAACGAGCAAAAATACTTTCGGTCCTTGACGTCAGCGACCTCCTCGTGTTCGCCAGCTGTACCCGGCACCCGCTCCGCAACAAGGTCCTGGTCCTGCTGTCGGCCAAGGCCGGGTTGCGGGCTGGCGAGATCGCGAACCTGACCTGGGACATGGTGCTCGACGCCAACGGCCAGATCAGCGGCTTGATCGAGCTCGCCGATGCCGCGGCCAAGAAATGCAGCGGTAGGTCCATTCCGGTTCACCCGGACCTTATGGCCGCCCTGACCGTCTGGCGGCAAGTCGCCCCGCCATCCGGCTATGTGATCGCGTCGGAGCGCGGCGGCCGTATGCAGCCGCTGAGCATCGTCGTGTGGTTCAACCGGGCGTTCAAGAACATCGGCTTGAGAGGTTGCTCGTCGCATTCAGGCCGCCGAACGTTCGTCACCCGCGCCGCTCGGATCGTCCACAAGGCAGGCGGCTCGTTGCGGGACGTGCAACTATTGGCCGGTCACCGGTCGATCCAGACCACGCAGCGGTACATCGATGGCGACACCGATGCCCAGCGCAAACTCGTTTCCATGATTTGAGCGGCGATGGCTCTGACGAGCACAATTTATCGGGCTCGGCAGACCAGGCATCCAAAAACCACCAAAATTCGGAACGGGCGAGTCGCCGCAATCAATCATGCCGTTCGGCTGATCCATGCCATTTGTGGCTTAGCGGGCTCGCGGACCTTAATCGATGAGATCCGGGCAGAGCTGCGGGCCGACAAGGTCAGAGCGGCGATCCGCAGCCGCGATACCGGCCCTGTGTTTGATTGGCTGATAGCGGCTCTGAGCTACCAAGGCATCTCGGACCAAGTTGCCTACGATTACATGGAGAAGCATGGCCGGGTGACATGGCGGCAGATCAAGCAGGGCCTTGATCGAGGCGCCAGTTGCCCCAAGCTGAAGAGCTACTGGCAGTTCCACGATTGCCGATACGACAAGGTCAGCCGGACCTGCGCCGAGCCCGACCACATCCAAAGCTGTCCGTTGCCGAACCTTGATTTGCGGAACGGCCGTCTCAACCAGACGGCGTATTTCCTGTTCCTGTTCATTCGCGACGTTGCCGAGGGCGATCTGGTCGGCTGGATCGACCGGCAGCTGCAGGAAGCCAATGATTCGCCTGGTCCGCACCGGCTGGCCAGAATGCGAGCAAGTCTCATTGAGCCGTTGCGCGAGGTCTACGGCGTTTCAGACAAGGTCCTCACCATGGCCCTGTCCTGCATCCTGCTCGGCGCTCCTGGAAACAAGGGCCTCTGGATCGAGGTCGGCGGCAGCATGATCGCGATCGACACCCTGGTCCATAATTTTCTGCACCGGACCGGCATCCTGGCTCGATTCAATGCGAACCACGTGTACGGGCTGGCTTGCTACCGGCCCGGCGGCTGCGCGGACATTATTCAAGCTGTGGCAGAACGGATCGACGCCCGGCAGTTCAATCCGTCATACCCACAGGTCTTTCCCCGGTTCGTCCAGCACGCAATCTGGCGGTACTGCAGCCAGAGCGGCCTCGATGTCTGCAACGGCAACCGGATAGATGATAGCTATCGTTGCGAGAACAAGAATTGCCGAGTACGCCTGATGTGTGATCGCGTGACGTTGCGGAAAGCTGCCACGGTCTAGGCGACGATACAGCGACTACTCAAACCGTTGTTCTATATCCACTGCCTGACTTTTCCTTATAGCGGCTATACTCGGCGCCAAAACGCTTCTCCAGAAATGCCTCCTCTGGTTCGATTGCCCCACGCTGCACGATAAGCATTACAACTGGCAAAAGGATCAGCGCCCAAACGGACTGACCGGCTATCGCAATACCCAGATAGACGAATGCTAGGCCGAGATACATTGGATTCCGGGTGACCGCGTGGCGGTTTCCCTAATATTGTGTTTTCGGGGATTGCAAACTCGACGTTGACAAATATCAAAAACAAGCCTCTCCTAGGCTCTACATTGATATCTGGTCCCCGCGCCTACGCGGGTGAAACGTGCCTCCGCCTCACTGTTTTGAACAACGGCTCTGGAGGTCGAAAATGTTGAAACACCTGTCCGCCAGTCTCGGGATCGCCGCGATTTTCATCACGTCCACAGCCCTAGCAATAGAACGCAGCGAGTTGGAAAAATCGAGGATCAAAAGCCGCCACGGATTGTGTCGCCCAAGCCGCTTTGAAGAATCCCGACATCATCACATTATATCGGCAAAATCGGCTCAATGAGCTTACCGACTGGATCGTCCTGCGTTCCAACGTCTGCGATAAGACTTTCACAGCGATGCGTCTGCTCCACGAGCAGATTTATGGGAAAGGCAGCGGACGGCTCTTCCTGCAAGGTGCGTTTCTTGCCGATCTGCCCCGCGCTGTGGGCGAGCGAATAGGGATCGAGCTAGCAAATCGTGCTTTGCAATCTCCCGAGATTAGTGGAAGCTTCGCACGTGCATACCCTGGTCCACATGACCGAGGGCAGTGGAACCACAATGGTTCCCTTATGTCTCTTATCGAGGGTGAGAACAATTCGCGGGCGATTTACTATCACTTCCCTCGTCCTGACATGGCGGACATTGGAGTGAGAGAGGGAACATTGTTGTTTCGGGGTTACGAAACTAACGGACGTTGGTTTGGCATAGCATATGTATTCAAGTGGGGTTGTCCGCCAATTCCGTATCGTGTTGAGGGAAATTTATATCCGAATGATCGCGGCGGCTGGTCTGTGCACCTTCGAGGTCCAGCACCGGCGGAATATATCGGATGTGATCCGATTACTTATTCCTGGACGCAAAATTCCGACCTGATTTTCGAGTATCTGACCCTTAGAGGGCGTTGATCTGCTATTGTCACAGAGGCTGCTCGTTGTCGCGATGGGCGATCAAAGCACCAATGCAAATGATTGATCAACTCCCGTTCGGATCGTTCTCCGACATGCGGAGCGAGTCCTGTCATTGAGGTTGCGCGCGCAGGGGCGGAATGCCACCGGTCCGATGCGCCTTTTCCAAAACGACAGCCAGCGCACTTGGAAAATGGATCGCCGTGTCTCGCAAGAAGCGTGCAGATTACGTTTTCCCTGGCCGGGGTACCGGGTCTCCTCGTCCAATGGGGGTTCGACACATGAACCGTCTGCTGAAATTCTGGATTGCCGAGGCCGGGCTCGATCCCAAGAAATACGGCAACGAATCCTTACGACGGACAAAGGCTCTCCACATTTTGAAAGGCACTGGCGATTTGGAGATGGTTCGGATGCTCCTAGGTCACGCGAAGATCGAATCAACGGCGAGGTTTCTGCGCGTGCCCACAACGTCCGACCCAATCGCTATTAGTCGAGCATTCGACATCTGACGTTGGCACGTCTTCTACTCCGAGAGCCGCTAAACCTGTGCAAGTTCATCGCCGGTACGTGGCCGCTCTCGCGTTAGGTTCATCAGGCTGGATTTCCAATGTCCACGGATGGTCCGCTTACCCTCCGAAACTCTCCTTGATCGCGGACATTCCGGCGCGTCGGCACAGTGCCATTAGGAGACCTGAGCAGGTGCAGCAAAGGGGGTGAGCAAGCGGTTCGGCGCTGGCGAGCAGCGCCGGCGGCACCTCGAAGGCCGAGTGCCCTAGCGCCGCGAGGTTGATCACGAATGGGCTTTTCGCAACTCGGCAAGCAGCGCAGCAATAAGATGTGAAGTTCGTCGAAGGGCGGCAGGGCACGTATTGCTGATCTGCGAGTTGACGCCGATGACGCGGCCGCGGCTGTCGAGCAGCGGGCCGCCGGAGTTGCCGGGGTTGATCGGCGCGTCCGTCTGGATGACCTTGTCGATCTGGAAGCCGTTGGGCGCGCGGATCTCGCGGCCGAGGCCGGAGACGATGCCGGTCGTCGCGGTGCGGTCGAGGCCGAGCGGGTTGCCGATGGCGATCGCGGTGTCGCCGACCTTGACCTGGTCGGAGTCGGCGAGCGCGAGCGGGTACAGCTTGCCGGCGGCAGCCGGGTCGACGTGCAGGACGGCGATGTCGACGGACGGGTCGCTGCCGAGGACGTCGGCGGTGATCGGCCGGCCGGTGTCGCCGAAGCGGATCTTGACCTTCTTGTCGTTGCCGACGACGTGCGAGTTGGAGACGATCGTCCCGTCGCTGTCGACGACGAAGCCGGTCCCGGTCCCGTCGCTGGACTGGATCGAGACGACGCCCTTGCTCGCCGCGGCGTAGATGGCGCCGACGGTGCCGTTGGCGGGCGGCGACGCGGCCGCGCCCTTGGGGGCGGCGGGCAGCGCGGTCGGGACGGTCGCGTTGGCGTTGCTCGACGAGTTGTCGTCGCCGCCCACGAGGCCGCTGCCGAGCAGGACGGCGGAGACGATGACGGCGGAGATCGCACCGCCGGCGAGTGCGGGCAGGAGAGGCGAGCGGGGCTTCTGCGGGGGCTGGCCGCCGGACGACGCGCGCTCGTGGATGAGGGTCGGCTCGTCGTCCGGGCCGCAGGGGGCGGTCGGCGACGGTCGGGCGCTCGGCCGGCTCACGCCGGCGATCGCGCCAGTTGCCGGACCAGAGATGGTCGGGATCGGTCACGGAGGAGGCTCTCGAACGTCGGGGGCGTGAACATGTGTGCCCTCATGGTGTAGCGGGGCACGTCATGGGGGGATAAACGACGCGCGAGTCGTGTGCGCCGATCGATCATCCGTGCAAGGAAATGCGCCTCGGGTCCGTCATGGGAGGTGGCCCTCACTCCGACCCCTGGAACGAGATGACGAGATCCATAGCCGCCGAGCGAGCCGCGCGCACCATCCGGCCCTCGTCCACGCTGAACGGCAATGGCGCAGCGCCGGTCGCGATCATCGGCGCCGGACCGTACGGCCTGGCCACTGCATCGCGCCTGGCGCAGGCCGGAATCCGCACCCGCGTCTTCGGCGATCCCATGTCCTTCTGGCGCGAGATGCCGAAGGGGATGTTCCTCCGGTCCAACTGGAAGGCGTGCAACATCGCCGACACGGAGGGACCGATGTCGCTCGGGATGTTCGAGCGGGGAGACGGCGGCCCGCTCAGCCGTCCGGTGCCGCTCGACGACTTCGTGCGCTACGGCGACTGGTTCCAGCAGCGGGCGGTTCCTCAGGTCGAGAACCGGGTCGTCGAACAGGTCGAGTCGCACTCGGGGCGCTTCTCACTCGGGCTCGCCGACGGTGAGGAGGTCGCGGCGGACCGCGTCGTCGTCGCCGCCGGTATAGGTCCGTTCGCACGCCGCCCGCCCGAGCTCGCCGAGCTCCCGTCCGGGCTCGCGTCCCACACCTCCGAGCACCGTGACCTCGGCGTGTTCCGCGGGCGCCGGATCCTCATCGTCGGCGGCGGTCAGAGCGCCCTGGAGAGCGCGGCGCTCGCCCGGGAGGCTGGTGCCGACGTGGAGGTCGTCGTACGCCGGGACCGCCTGACGTGGCTGACCGGGGCACGCACGCGCCGGCTGCTCGGGCGGGCCGACGCCCATCTTCTACTCGCCGACCGACGTCGGCCCGGCAGGGATGAGCCGGATCGTCTCCGTGCCCGATCTCTTCCGGCACTTCCCGCGTCGCGTCCAGGATCCCATGGCGCGTCGCGCCATCCGTCCTGCGGGGGCGGCGTGGCTTCCGGCGCGACTCGCCGGCGTCTCCATCTCGCTGGAGACGTCCGTCGTGACCGCGGATGCCGACGGCGATGCGGTGCGGGTGACCACGAGCGACGGCCGCGTTGCGGACCGTCGATCACGTCCTGTACGGCACCGGGTACGAGTCGATACCCGGCGCTACCCGTTCCTGTCGCCGGGCCTCGCCTCCCGCATCGTCTGCGCGAACGGCTATCCGGTGCTCGGGCGGGGCCTGGAGAGCTCTGTCACGGGCTGCACTCGCCGGTGCCCCCGCGGCATGGAGCTTCGGCCCGCTCATGAGGTTCGTGTCGGGCACGTGGTACGCCTCCCGCCAGATCGCCGGCCGGATCGCAACCGAGCGCAGACGATGAGCCTGGCGCCGCGGACCACCGCACCGGGCACGATCCGGATCCTCCGAGGAGGAGACCGGGCGGCTGGCGACGGGCGGCGGCCCGGCCCGGGCGCGGTCCGTCATCGGCGGCGACTACGTCGGCCTCGGCATCGCCCGGAGGCTCGGCGGCGGGGCGTCCCGGTCGTGGTCGTCGACGACGAGCGGACGATCACACGCTTCTCGCGGTACACCAGCCATGCCGTCCAGGTCCAGGATCTGCGCGACGACGAGGCGACGCGCGACACGCTGCTGGCCGCGGGCGAGCGCCTGGGTCTCGACGGCTGGGTGCTGTACCCGACGCGTGACGAGATCGTGGCGGCCATCTCCAAGCACCGAGATGCGCTCGGCGCCACCTATCGCGTACCCGTCCCGGAGTGGGGGACCGTCCGCTGGGCGTCGGACAAGCGGAACACCTACGAGCTCGCGGCGCGGGAGGGAGTTCCCGCGCCGCGGACGTGGTACCCCCGCTCGACCGCCGATCTCGCGGACATCGACCTGGAGCCGCCGTTCGCGGTCAAGCCCGCGATCAAGGAGCACTTCATCTACGCGACGGCGCGAAGGCGTGGCGCGCGGACACGCGGGAGGAGCTCGAACGGCTCTTCGTCCGGGCGTGCGAGGTCACGTGGCGACGACGAGGTCATGGTGCAGGAGCTCATCCCGGGGGCGGAGACCACCAGTTCGCGTTCTGCGCATTCTTCCGCGACGGCGACTCGGTGGGGAGCATGGTCGCCCGGCGATCCGCCAACATCCCGCCGAGTTCGGCCGCGCGACGACGTTCGCGGAGACCGTCGACATCCCGACGCTGCAGGAGCGGTCCGAGCGGCTGCTCCGCGCGATCGACTACTACGGCCTCGCCGAGCTCGAGTACAAGCGGGATCCGCGCGACGGGAGTACAAGCTGCTGGACTTCAACGCCGGGCCTGGGGCTACCACATGCTCGGGCCCTAGGCCGGCGTCGACTTCCCCGTGCTTCTGTTCGAGGACCAGCTGGGCCGGCCCTGCGCGCACCAGCGGGCACGACCGGGAGTGCGCTGGATCAGGCGCACGACGGACCTGCCGACGTCGGCCGTCGAGCTCTGGGCGGGCCGGCTGAGACCGCGGGGAGGCGCTGCGGACGTTCGCGCGCGACCCGATGTGGAGGCCGTCTTCAGCCGCGAGGACCCGGGTCCCGGGCTCGCCGAGGTCGCGCTCCTCCCGTACCTGATGCGGAAGCGAGGGTTCTAGAGGCCGATGACCGTCTTCGGCCGCAACGTCCCCTACCTGGTGTCCCGGTCGCGCTCGGTCGGCGCGCGCTACGGCGTGACGTCGGTTCGCGCCAAGGACCGCGTGCAGCGGTGCATCGGAACGCTCGAGCCGCACGGTCTGCTGCCCACGTTCGCGACACCCGGCCGCGTGATCGAGGAGGAGCCGACCTTCTTCCGCCGCCTGTCGGACGACGGCGCGGAGTTCGCCGTGCACGGATACGACCACGTGGACTTCCGCAAGATCTCGCGGGCCGACGCGACCTCGCAGTTCACGCGGCGCTCTGGAGGCGTACCGGCGAGCGGGGGTGGCCTGCGACGGCTTCCGGTGCCCGTATCTGAGCTTCACGCCCGAGCTCTTCGGGACCTGGCCCGAGGGGGCCTTCTCCTACAGCAGCAACCTGGCTGGCCGCGTGGCGCGCGGCAGCGCTCGACGCGGACAACCCCGTGTTCGCGCAGCTCGCGAAGTTCTACGCCGCCGTCAGCGCCGACGAGGAGGTCTCGCTCCCGAGCACGATCGGCCCGGTCGTCGAGATCCCGTGCTGGGTCCCCGACGACCTCGAGCTCTTCGACGGCCTCTCGCTCGGGGCGAGCAGGGCATGCTCGACGCGTGGCTCGACGTCCTGCACGAGGTGCATCGGCGTGGGGAGCTGTTCTCGGCGCCGCTCTTCCATCCGGAAACCTTCGACCTCATGCAGGGACCGATCGAGGACCGGCGGAGATGCCGCAGCCCGGCTCCAGCCGTCCGTCTGGCTGACCCAGCTGCGCAACGTGGCACGGTGGTGGCAGGAGAAGAGCGCGTTCGCGGCGCAAGCATCGGCCCACACCGGTGGTCTGCGGATCGAGCTGCACTGCACCGAGCGCGCGACCGTGCTCGTCCGTCACTGGCCCCGTCCGGCGGATGCGCGTCCATGGGACGGGACGTGGTCCGTGCTCGACGCCAGGACGGTCGAGGTCGAGGTGCCCATCCGGCCGTTCGTCGGCGCGGTCGGCGCCGATGGCGGGACGGTCGCGTTCCTCACCGAGCTGGGGTACGTCTCTCGTCGACGACGGCCCCAACGCACGCGAGTGCACGCTCGTGCTGGACGGTGCCGTCCGGAGCCCGGTCGAGCTCATCCGGTACATCGAGGAATCGGAAGGGCCGCTGATGAGGTTCTCGAACTGGCCGTCGGGAGGCCAAGAGCGCGCTCTGCCTCGCCGGCGACCTTGACGCGCTCAGCCTGCGTGACTACGCCAGGAGACTGGTCCCGCACCGGCAATGACCGTCCTGTCCTCCATGCCGTATCCGCGCCGCGCGCGCAGTCGTCACCTGCGCGCCGCCGGCATCGGGGCGATCGTCGTGGTCGTCGCGGCGGGAACGGCGGCGCAGCTGCTCAACTACGGCCTCCACCTGGAATCCGCGACGCTCGACTCCAGCGACGACCGCGGCGGAGCGTTCGGCGTCGTCGGACAGGTTGCGCTGGCGTCCGCGGCGCTCGCCGCTTGGCGCATGCGACGGCGCCTGCGCCGCTGGGGCCCGGCGTGCGTCGCGCTGCCCGTGCTGCTGACGTTCCTGACGCTCGACAAGGTGCTGCGCCTCCACGACCACATCGCCGCCGGGCGCCTGTACTACGCGCCGATGCTCCTGGTCATCGTCATCGCGCTCGTGACGGTGGCGCGACACCTTCCCGCGCCGACGGCGCGCCTGATCCACGTCGGCCTGATCCTGCTGATCGTGGCCTTCGGGGTGCACCTGGCGGGCGACGCCGTGCTCGACCGACTCGGCTTCACCGCGGACAGCTGGGCAGAGCAGATCAAGGCCGTGACGAAGCACGGCGCCGAGGTCGCAGGCTGGCTGCTCGTCGCGCTCGCGCTCGCGCTGGCCCCCGTCACACGGCGGTGAGCCCCCGTCGACGCTCCAGAGAGTATCGGCGATTTCTGACGCGTTCCCTTACCTAAGACGCCGCGTACGCGACCGCCTACCGGACTCATGCCTACGCGCTCAAGCGCAGGGCCGCCACGTCAGCTGAGGTGGTGGACCTCCTGCAGCCCGTAGACCGGCGTGTCGATGCCCTCGGCGCGCGCCTTGAGCTGCAGCGCGAGGTAGAGCGAGTAGTGGCGCGACTGGTGCAGGTTGCCGCCGTGGAACCACAGCGCCTCCTGCTGGGTCGGCTTCCACATGTTGCGCTGCTCGCCCTCCCACGGGCCCGGGGTCCTTGGTCGTGTCGGAGCCGAGGCCCCAGACCTTGCCGACCTGGTCGGCGACCTCCTGGGAGATGAGGTCGGCGGCCCAGCCGTTCATCGAGCCGTAGCCGGTGGCGTAGACGACGAGGTCGGCGGGCAGCTCGGTGCCGTCCGCCATCACGACGGCGTCCTCGGTCAGGTGGTCGACCTGGCCCGCTGCGAGCTTGATGTCGCCGTCGGCGACGAGCTCCGACGCGCCGACGTCGATGTAGTAGCCCGACCCGCGGCGCAGGTACTTCATGAACAGGCCGGAGCCGTCCTCGCCCCAGTCGAGGTCGAAGCCGGCCGCCTCGAGGCGGTCGTAGAAGTCGGCGTCGCGCTCGCGGATCTGCGTCGTAGACCGGGATCTGGAACTCGTGCAGGATCCGGTACGGGCAGCGACGCGAAGATCATGTCGGCCTTCTCGGTCGTCACGCCGGCGGCGACCGCCTCCTCGGAGTACAGCGCGCCGAGCCCGATGTCCATCAGCGACTCGGAGCGCACGATGTGCGTCGAGGAGCGCTGCACCATCGTCACGTCGGCGCCGGCCTCCCACAGCGCCGCGCAGATGTCGTGCGCGGAGTTGTTGGAGCCGATCACGACGCGCCTTCTTGCCGGCGTAGGCGTCCGGGCCCGGGTGCTTGGACGAGTGGTGCTGGTCGCCCTTGAAGACGTCCATGCCCGGGAATCTCGGGCATGTTCGGGCTTGCCGGACATGCCGGTCGCGAGCACGAGCTGCTTGCGGCTCGCAGCGTGAGCTCGGCGCCGTCGCGCTCGACGATCACGCGTCCACTCCCCGGCCGCCTCGTCGTAGCGGCGCGCGCTTGGCGGTCGGTCGAGCCCCAGTAGTTGAGCTCCATGACCCGCGTGTACATCTCCAGCCAGTCGCCGATCTTGTCCTTCGGCGAGAACACCGGCCAGTTCGTCGGGGAACTTGATGTACGGCAGGTGGTCGTACCAGACCGGGTCGTGCAGGCAGAGCGACTTGTAGCGCTTGCGCCAGGAGTCGCCGGGGCGCTCGTTGCGCTCGACGATGATCGTCGGCACGCCGAGCTGGCGCAGCCGCGCGCCGAGCGCGATGCCGCCCTGCCCGCCGCCGACGATCACGACCTCGGGCTGCGTCTCGTAGCCGAGCTCGCGCGGCCTCGCGCCTCGCGCTCCTCGAGCCAGGTGCGCGCGGTCGCGGTCGGCGCCGTGCTCGACGCCCTTCGGCCGGCTCGTGGCCCTTCGGCTCCTCGTGGCCCTTGAGCTCGTCGAGCGTCGTGAGCAGCGTCCACGCCTTGCCGTCGCGCAGGCGCAGGTGCCCGCTGCCGCGGCCGACCGCGGTCTCGAACGCGATCCACGCCTCGGTGATGCCGTCGGCCTCGGTCGGCGGCTCGGTCGTGCGCCAGCCGCTCGGCTGCACGCGCGCGAGCGTGTGCTCGAGCATGTCGCGGACGCCGTCGCGGCCCTCGACGGTCTTGATGTTCCAGGTGAACGCGACGAGGTCGCGCCAGAAGCTGTCGTCGGCGAACAGCTCGGCGGCGGCGGCGGTGTCGCCCGCGGCCAGCGCCTCCTCGAAGCGCGCGAGCCACTGGTCGACCTCGGCGGCCACGGGCTGCGACGGCGGTCTCGGTCATGGCTCTCCTCCAAGCCGGTGACAACGTCCACATTCTGCCCACCGGTCGTCAAGAGCGGACTGTTCGTGGCCGATCACACGAATGTGGACTGGCTTCTCCGCAGCCGCCTCGGGTCGCATCTCTTCCTCATCGCAGGCAGCGCCGCCGTGCCGGCCGCCGCCCTGCACGCGCTCACGCGCGGGGGGTGAGGCGCCCGTCTCCGGCGTCGGACATCTCGTGATCATGGCCGTCGGCTCGTCGATCGCCGCGTTCGCCTGCCTCGCCCTCGGCGATCGCCGGCGTCCGGGGCCGCGACGGCCGGTCGCTGAATCTCCGGCGGCGCCTTCGGCGCGATGACGCTGCTGCTCGTCATCCACGGCCTGGCGACGCCCGGCGTGTTCATCGGCCCCAACGGGATCATCGCCCTCGCGGGCGGCGCGGCGCTGCCCGTCGGCGGCGCGATGCTCGCCCTCGCGGCGCTCCCCGCGCTGCGGCGCACGAAGCCTGCGCGCGCCGGCGGTCGCCGTCGGCGTTCTCGGCCTCATCGCGGTCGCCGGCATCGCCGCGTTCGCCAACCCGTCGATCGTCCCGTAAGCTGCCCCAGGCGGGCACCCGCGTCGCCGTCGGCTTCCTCGTCGTCGGCGTCGGCGTCTACCTCGTCGTCGCCCTGCGCGCCGTCCGCACCTTCACGCTGACGCGCCGCCCTCCGACCTGCTCGTCGTCGTCGGCGTGACCTGGCTCGGCTTCGCGCTCGTTCCCGTCCTCGTGCTCCAGGCCGGCAGCTGGGCTGGTGGACCGGCCACGCGCTCGAGCTGCTCGGCGTCGCGCTCGTCGGCGTCCCGATCGCGCTCGACCTCCGTCGCGGGCGGCCGTCGCACCCGGTCGTCGGCGACCTCCCCGCGGCGGAGCTCGTCGCCGCCCAGGAGGCGTTCCTCGGCCCGCGTGCGTGCGCTGATGGTGCGCCTGGAGCGCAAGGACCGCTCGACCGAGGAGCACACGCGCCGCGTCGCGGAGCTGGCGGCCGCCATCGGCGACGAGCTCGGGCTCGCCCCCGGGCGCCTGCGCGAGCTGGCGCTCGGCGGCCTCCTGCACGACATGGGCAAGCTCGCGGTCCCGGACGCCATCCTCGGCAAGCCCGGCGCGCTGGACGACGAGGAGTTCGCGATCATCCGCCGCCATCCCGGCGACGGCGACGAGCTGCTCGGGAGCCTCGGCGACTCCGCCCGCATCCGCGGATGGTGCGCGGTCACCACGAGCGCCTGGACGGCAGCGGGTACCCCGACGCGCTGCCGTGGGGCCCAGCTCGACCTCGAGACCCGCATCCTCGCCGTCGCCGACGTCTACGACGCGCTCGTCTCCCCCCGCGTCTACCGCGCCGCCTGGCCGGTGGAGCGCGCGCTGTCGCTGCTGCGCGAGGAGGCCGGCGTGGCGTTCGACCCGCGCTGCGTGGACGCGCTGGAGCGCCTCGTGGGCGTCGCCGGGCCCGAGCTGCGCCTCGCGGTCTGACTGCCGGCCCTCAGCCTGGCCTCAGGTGCCGCTTAGACCGCGTTGAGCAGGACGCCCCAGATTGGGCTGCGGGATGGACCCTGCAGCGCCACTCACAGCAGCGGAGGAGCAGCGATTGGCGCTGCTCGTGCGCGAGGGCGACCGCGGCGCTCGACCAGATGGTCGAGGCCAACGTC
>CAVYVC010000031.1:0-103190 GCA_963771845.1 uncultured Alphaproteobacteria bacterium
GCCGCGATCGAAGCGCCGGAAATCGCGCGCAACGACGCCTTCCATTCCGGTGCCGACGAACGGCGCCTCGGAGCGAACAGCGGCACCGCCTGGCGCTGCATGTTCGAACCCATCAGGGCGCGGTTGGCATCATCATTCTCCAGGAATGGGATGAGCGCGGCTGCCACCGAGACGAGCTGCTTCGGCGACGCGTCCATGAAGTCGACCTTGCCGGGCGGCACCAGCTGCACGTCGCCGGCATGGCGGCAAACGATCATTTCTTCGGTAAAGCGACCGCGGTGGTCGATCGCCGCGTTCGCCTGCGCGACGGTGTAGCGCGCCTCCTCCATGGCGGAGAGATACTGCACGTCGTCGCTGACGCGGCCGTCCTTCACCTTGCGGTACGGCGTCTCCACAAACCCGTACTTGTTGACGCGCGCGTAGGTCGCGAGCGAGTTGATGAGACCGATATTCGGGCCTTCCGGCGTCTCGATCGGGCAGATGCGACCGTAATGGGTCGGATGCACGTCGCGCACCTCGAATCCCGCACGCTCGCGCGTCGAGCGCCGGTCCAAGCGCGGAGAGCCTGCGCTTGTGCGTGATCTCGGACAGCGGGTTGGTCTAATCCATGAACTGGGAGAGCTGCGAGGAGCCGAAAAACTCGCGCACCGCCGCCGCCGCAGGCTTGGCGTTGATGAGATCCTGCGGCATCACCGTATCGATATCGACCGATGACATGCGCTCCTTGATGGCCCGCTCCATTCGCAACAGACCAATGCGGTACTGATTCTCCATCAGTTCGCCGACCGAGCGCACCCGGCGGTTGCCGAGATGGTCGATGTCGTCGATTTCGCCCTTGCCGTCGCGCAAATCAACCAGCGTGCGAATGACGGCAATGATGTCTTCCTTGCGCAGCACCCGCATGGTGTCGGGAGCGTCGAGATCGAGCCGCATGTTCATCTTCACCCGGCCAACCGCCGAGAGATGGTCGCGCTCGAAGTCGAAGAACAAGGAGTTGAACATGTTTTGTGCGGTATCGAGCGTCGGCGGCTCGCCCGGGCGCATCACGCGATAAATGTCGAACAGCGCGTCCTCGCGCGTGATGTTCTTGTCGACGACAAGCGTGTTGCGGATGTAGGCGCCGACATTGACGTGATCGATGTCAAGCAGCGGCAACTCCTTGTAGCCGGCTTCGTTGAGGACCTTGAGATTCTTCTCGGTGATTTCCTCGCCAGCCTCGGCATAGATTTCGCCGGTCTTCGGATTGACCGAATCTTCGGCGATGTAGCGGCCGATCAGCTCCTGGTCAGTCAGACGCAGCGCGCGCAGGCCCTTCTCGGCCAGCTGGCGCGCCTGGCGCACGGTGAGCTTCTTGCCTCCTCCAGCACCACCTTGCCGAAATCGGCGTCAACAAGATCGTTGATGGCCTTGTAGCCGCGGAAGCGATTGGCATCGAACGGCACGCGCCAGCCGTCTTTCTGGCGCTTGTAGATCACCTTGCGATAGAACAGGTTAAGCACTTCCTCCGCGTCGAAACCGAGCGCGTAGAGGAGCGATGTCACCGGGATCTTGCGGCGACGGTCGATGCGGGCATACACGATGTCCTTCGCATCGAATTCAATATCCAGCCACGATCCGCGGTACGGAATGATGCGGGCGGCAAACAGAAGCTTGCCGGAAGAGTGCGTCTTGCCTTTGTCGTGGTCGAAAAACACGCCGGGCGAGCGGTGCATCTGCGAAACGATCACGCGCTCCGTCCCATTGACCACGAACGTGCCGTTGTTGGTCATGAGCGGGATATCGCCCATGTAGACGTCTTGCTCTTTGATGTCCTTGACCGACTTTGCGCCGGTCTCCTCGTCGACATCGAAGACGATCAGCCGCAAGGTCACCTTGAGCGGGGCAGCATAGGTCATGCCCCGTTGCCGGCATTCGTCGACGTCGTATTTGGGCGGCTCGAACTCGTATTTGACGAATTCGAGTTGTGAGCTGCCGGAGAAATCGGAGATCGGGAAGACCGACTTGAATACGGCCTGAAGCCCTTCGTCGGGCCGACCGCCGACCGGCTCCTTCACCAGCAGGAATTGATCGTAAGACGCCTTTTGAACCTCGATGAGGTTCGGCGTCTCCGCCACTTCCTGAATTTTCCCAAAAAACTTGCGAACGCGCTTGCGACCCGTAAATGTCTGCGCCATCTCGTCTCTCGTGTTGTCGAACCGCCGGGCCGCTGACGACTTTCCGGAAAGTCGCAATCCATCGCGACCATCAGGACAGGCGTCGGGGCCCGCATTTTTCTGGTTCGGATCGTGCCGAACCGCCACCTCTGGGCTGCCGCTAGGCCCAGATATGGGCGATTCCGGGAGACTTAACCCGAAATCACCCTTTTGTGTTTCCTCGCAAGCCGGACTGCCGGCACGGACGACTCACTGGCTACGATTGCGGGGCTGGATCCCCGAATAGACTTGCCGCGGGTCTCGCTGCGCTGGTCCGCGGATTTCGTTGAAATATGCCTCGCTTATTTCAACTCAACCTTGGCCCCGGCCTTTTCGAGCTGGGCCTTGATCTTCTCAGCCTCGTCCTTGGGGATATCTTCCTTCAAGGGCTTGGGTGCGGCTTCAACGAGGTCCTTCGCTTCCTTGAGTCCGAGGCCGGTGATCGCACGAACCTCTTTGATCACGTCGATCTTCTTCTCGCCGAAGGAAGCCAGCACGACCGTGAACTCGGTCTTCTCCTCGGCGGGTGCCGCTCCGGCGCCTGCGCCCGGCGCAGCCGCAACGGCAACCGCCGCGGCGGCGGAGACGCCCCACTTCTCCTCCAGCAATTTGGCGAGGTCAGCGGCCTCAAGCACCGTGAGTTGCGAGAGGTCGTCGACGAGCTTCTGCAGATCAGCCATTGGACATCCTTATTCGTAGAGGAACGATCGAGGTGTGGAGCTTTTCACGCCGCTTCGCCCTTGCTGGCATAGGCCTGAACCACGCGGGCGACCTTGGCGCCGGGCGCATTGAGCAATTGGGCGACTTTGGTCGCGGGCGCCTGAATGAGGCCGATAATCTTCGCCCGCAACTCATCAAGCGACGGCAAGGCCGCGAGCGCCCGGACGCCATTCGCGTCGAGTGCAAGCTTGCCCATCGCCCCGCCAAGGATCACGAACTTCTCGTTGCCCTTGGCAAAATCGGCGGCGGCCTTCGGCGCAGCAATGGGGTCGCCCGAATACGCAATCAGGGTCGGTCCCTTCAGAAGAGGCACGACCACGGCTGCGTCCGTTCCGTCCAAGGCGAGCTTGGCCAGCCGGTTCTTCGCCACCTTTACGACGGCGCCCGCTTGCTTCATCTGCTTGCGCAAGGCTTGCATCTGAGGGACGTTGAGGCCGGAATAGTGCGCGACAACCACCACCTTGGTGTCCTTGAAGACACCATTGAGGGCCGCTACCACTTCCTTTTTGGCTGCTCGTTCCACCGAAAACTCTCAACCTTTCATGGCGTGGTCTTCAATCGAAGACGGCCCATTGCAACCTGATCACGGCCCGGTACCCGAACCGGGACGGCGCCCGCTCCGGCGGGCCTAAGCTCGCACCGCCAACCGCACCTCAGGATTGACTTCCGCACACCGCCGCAAGCCGCTGGCCTCAAATAAGAAATTCAACTCCCCGTTTTCCTTCCAGACCAGGATCCAAAAGGAAGAGAAGCCAATTCGCAGTCTTTCTAGTGAGCGCACAAAAGCGTGCCGACGGCACAGGGCCGGCACGCCCTCGCCCCTATGTAGCCGTTCCAGGCCTCATTGCCAAGTGGGATCGAAGCTAATTTCGCCTTTTTTCGGATGGGGATGCCCGGGCCAGGCAGGCCGAGCCGAGGGTCCAACTTTCGTCACGGGAGGGCGCTAGCAACAAGGCCGATTTGCAACTTTGGGGGGTGCGATATGCGCCATACAATTCATGCGACCATCGCGGCTGTGGTGACTGCCGCCGTTGCAGCGTGCTCGGCGACCGTCTGGGCGCAGTCCACGATCGACCAGGTCAAGCTCACGGAGAAGCACGTCGAAGGCTTCATCGCTGCTCAAAAGGACATGTCCGCGGTCGTGGAGAAGATGCAGGGGGCGGCCTCGCGCAGCCCAAATCCCAGATATGAAGCCGAGCTCGAAGCGGTCACCAAGAAATACGGCTTCAAGAATTTCGCCGAATACGAAGTGGTCGCCGCCAATATCTCCATCGTGATGGCCGCGATCGATCCGCAGACCAAGGCGTTCACCGACCCGCAGAGCGCGATCAAGAAAGAGATCGACGACGTTACCGCGGACAAGACAATCCCTGACAGCGAAAAGAAACAATTGCTGGAAGAGCTCAATGAGGCGCTCAAAGCCGCGCAACCCATTCAATTCCCGGGCAACGTCGAGCTGGTAAAGAGGTATTACGACAAGATCGACGCTGCCTTGGGCTGACAACAGTCGCGTAGTGCGGGTTAGTCCTACAGTTAGTTTAGCGGCCTAAATCGGCGCTTGCCGATTTCGGCCGCGTAACCCGCCGACGCGGTTACGGGCGCTCTCCGAACGTGCCTGCGATCTCGATTTCGCCGGCCCAATCCTCGGGCGAGTTGGCGGCGGATTACGCGCCATCCGCCTTCGGCGGATCAGCGCTAATCCGCCCTACGCGGATCTGTAGAAAGCGCGCATGTGTTAAGGTCCTCCGGTCCAGTGCGGAGGAAGCGACCATGCCCGGCACACTCGACCGCGTTCGAACGACCCATGTCGGCAGCCTGGTGCGGCCACCAGAGCTGATCGAATTTCTGCACAAGATCGAGGATCGACAACCCTACGACAAGGCGGCGTATGAAGCCTGCCTCAAACAATCGATCGAGAAAGTCGTCCGGCAACAGGCCGAAGCGGGGATCGACATCGTCAGCGACGGTGAGTTCAGCAAAGGCCGCAACTGGGCCTTTTATGTGCACGATCGGCTCTCCGGGGTCACCGCAAGGCCGCTCACTTCCGAGGAGGCAAAAGACCCGCTCGCTGCCGTCGGCGGCGGACAGGATCGCGTTGCTTTTCCTGAATTCTATGCCGAGTACGACCGTATTTCCGGATTGAGCAAGCGGCTCGGCTCCCGCTTCGTTGTCAACGGGCCACTTCGTTACTCGGACGTCCAGGTCAAGCGCGATATTGCAAATCTCAAGGCTGCGGCCGCGAAGGCCGGAGTCGAGGGCGCGTTCCTGCCCGTGGTCGCCCCCGCGAGCGCACTCCCGAACGCGAAGAACGAGCACTATCCCGATGAGAAAAGCCTTCTGCTCGCGCTCGCCGACTGTCTCCACCAGGAATACAAGACGATTGTGGACGCCGGTCTCTACGTGCAGATCGATGACGCCTTCCTGCCCTATATGCACGAGAAGATGGTCCCACCCATGATGCACGCGCAATATCGCGAATGGGCGCAACTGCGCATCGACGCACTCAATCACGCGCTCAAAGGCATCCCGCAAGAGCGATCCCGCTATCACATCTGCTGGGGCAGCTGGAACGGACCACACGCTTTCGACGTGCCGATGAAGGACATCGTCGACCTCATGTTGCAGGTGAATGTGGGAGCCTATCAGTTCGAGGCTGCCAACCCGCGCCATGAGCACGAATGGGTGGTCTGGCGCACCTTGAAGCTTCCAACCGGCAAGGTGTTGATCCCGGGCGTCATCAGCCATGCCACCAATATCGTGGAGCACCCTGAGCTTGTGGCTCAGCGCATTGTGCGGCTCGCCAATGTCGTTGGACGTGAAAACGTGATGGGCGGCACAGATTGCGGCTTTGCCCAGAGCCCGTTTGCCCAGCGCGTACATCCCAGCATCATGTGGGCAAAGCTGCGCTCGCTGGCCGCAGGCGCAAAGCTTGCCAGTGATGAGCTTTGGGGGCGGCGATCGGCGGCGTGAAGTCAGAGATCAGATGTCAGAGATCAGATGCTCTCTCTGACATCCGACATCTGACCTCTGTCTACTGGAAGAGCGTTCCCGGCTCGACCTTCACCCCCGGACCCATGGTCGAGGAGATCGCGACCCGCTGCATAAAAGTGCCCTTTGCACCGGCGGGTTTTGCCTTTTGAACGGCGTCGGCGAATGCCTTGATGTTGGCCACGAGCTTGTCCGCGGGAAAGGATGCTTTTCCCACACCGGCTTGCACAATGCCGGCCTTTTCGACCCGGAACTCGACCGAACCGCCCTTGGCCCCCTTTACCGCACTGGTTACATCCATGGTGACGGTGCCGACCTTCGGGTTCGGCATCATGCCCCGAGGTCCGAGAACTTTGCCCAACCGGCCGACCAGAGGCATCAGGTCGGGCGTTGCGACGCAGCGGTCGAAGTCGATGTTGCCCGCTTGCACTTTCTCCGCGAGGTCCTCCGCCCCGACCACATCGGCGCCCGCGGCCTTGGCCTCGTCGGCCTTGGCGCCGCGCGCGAAAACGGCAACCCGCACGTTGCGGCCCGAGCCATTCGGAAGCGAGACAACGCCCCGCACCATCTGGTCGGCATGACGTGGATCAACCCCGAGATTCATCGACACTTCGATCGTCTCGTCGAACTTGGCCTTTGCTCGTTCCTTGACCATTTTGACCGCTTCTTCGAGCGGGTAGAGCTTGCCGCGGTCGACGCCCTCGCGCACCGCAGTCGTGCGTTTTCCAAGATGTGCCATGGTTCCTACTCTCTGACCTCGATGCCCATGGAACGGGCCGAGCCCTCGACCATCCGCATGGCGGCATCGATGCTGTCGCAGTTGAGGTCCTTCATTTTCCTTTCTGCAATTTCCTTGACTTGCGCCTTGGTCACGGCGCCGGCGATTTCGCGGCCAGGTGTCTTGGATCCGCTCGTGAGCTTGGCTGCCTTCTTGATGAAATAGGAGACCGGGGGCGTGCGCATCTCGAAAGCGAACGAGCGATCCTGGTAGACCGTGATCACAACCGGAATGGGTGAGCCTTTCTCCATGTTCGCGGTCTGCGCGTTGAACTGCTTGCAGAACTCCATGATGGCAAGACCGCGCTGGCCGAGCGCGGGGCCGATGGGCGGCGATGGATTGGCCGCGCCCGCCGGCACCTGCAGCTTGATATAACCTGTGATCTTCTTGGCCATGTGCGCTCCGCTTCAGAGGTCAGAATCTCTGACATCTGGTTACAGCTTTTCCACCTGCCCCATTTCGAGCTCGACTCGGGTCGGCCGGCCGAAAATAGAGACAGCCACCTTGAGGCGCGAACGGCCATCGTCGACCTCCTCGACCACGCCGTTGAAGGAAGCAAACGGGCCTTCCGACACGCGCACCTGCTCGCCCACTTCGAATGACACCGACGGCTTCGGCCGCTCGATGCCTTCCTGGACCTGAAGCATGATGCGCTGCGCCTCGGCTTCCGAGATCGGCTTGGGCTTGTTGTCCGCGCCGAGGAAGCCGGTCACCTTCGGTGTATTCTTGATGAGATGATAGGCCTCGTCGGTCAGATCCATCTTCACCAGCACATAGCCCGGAAAGAACTTGCGCTCGGCGTCGATCTTCTGTCCTCGGCGCACTTCAACGACCTTCTCGGTCGGCACCATGACCTCCTCGAACAGATGATCGAGGTGGCGCTGCTTCGCCTGCTCGCGAATGGAATCGGCGACCTTGCGCTCGAAATTCGAGTAGGCCTGCACGATGTACCAATGCTTCTCGCCCATTGCGCCTGTTCCTTCAGCCACCGATCCCGAGGATGAGGGTGACGGCGAACAACATGATGCGGTCTGCCACGAAGAAAAACGCGGCGGCCGCGGCTACCATGACGAACACCATGGCTGTCGTAACCAAGGTTTCGCGCCGTGTGGGCCAAGTGACCTTCTGCGCTTCGGCGCGCACCTCCTGCATGAATTTGAACGGACTGACTCTCGCCATGGGTTTGTCTGCCGCTCGCCTGGCTGCGGCTTAACGTGTTGCTTAACCTAAGCCTTTTTGACTGAGCCGGACTATGCCTGGCAGGAGTGGAGGGACTCGAACCCGCAACCCCCGGTTTTGGAGACCGGTGCTCTAGCCATTGAGCTACACTCCTCCGCAAGCGTTTGCGGCGGCGCCGAGGGGCCCGCCGCGCACTGTAGATGCATGAAGGGAGCCGGGTTTGCAAGGGCGGAGGTCACAAGGGGGATGCCAAACGCAAGGCCATCGTTTCGGATAGCGATCTACGCCTTAATGCGTGGCTGCGTCCGACTCCGGTCAGCGAGTGGTCGGAAAAATCCATCTTGTTCCGAGGCGAGGAGCTTTTCGAAGCTGCATCTTTGATCTGGCCAAGGCCTCAGACCTAGTCGAATGTGATCACGTCCGGTGACCTGCCGCATACCGGACACGCCGTAATTACCTTTCCGAGGATTCCGGATCCTGCGGTTGAGCGCGACGACCACATCTTGCGCTGGAGTCTATTTCTGTTGACTCTCAGGTCCCTACCGCCCGGCGTAATTGACACCGGCCGCAGCTAACATGATGTCTGGGTTTGGGAATTTCAGACAAGGGGACGGCCACGAAATTTATTTATGGGGGGCTTCCCAAATGATCGCCTAGCCGCGCAAGGGTATACAGAGAGGCGGTCGGGCGATCGATGGACGATGAAACGACGCACCTGTCGCTCGACGAAGTCAGGCGCGCCCTCGGGCGCCTGCGGAGACCGGATATCGTACGCCTGTCGGCACTCGCGCGTGTCTGGGCGACGGGGCTACGCCAGCAGGATGCCGACGACCTGCTCAACGAGACGCTCGACCGCGTGCTTTCCGGTCGCCGGCCTTGGCCAAGTCACGTATCACTCCCGGCGTTCCTCTCCCAGGTGATGCGAAGTATCGCCAGCCAGTGGAGGCGGGAGGACGGCCGGGAGCCACTGAAGGAGGACGAAACCGGCAACGTGTTGGAGGACGAAAGTAACTGTCCCATCGCTCGTTATGAGATGGACGACTTGATCTCGCGGATGCGCCAAGCGTTGGCCGACGATCCGCCAGCGCTTGGAGTACTCGATCATCTGCTTGCGGATAACGACCGAGAAGAGGCGCAGGCCGAGCTCGGCATCGACGCGACCGAGTACGACACAGCGCGGCGGCGAATGGCGCGCCGCCTGTTTGAAGCCTTTCGCTCAGGATGGAATGCATGAATCCCAAGGTCACCGACGACCGCGCCCTCGCGCTCCTGGCGGAAGGTATTCTTGATGCCAGCGAGGAAGAGATTGTACGCGTCGCTATTGCGAGCGGCGTCGATGTCGCCGCCCTTGAAAAGAAGGTGCGGGGAATGATCGAACAACGCGCGGCGGTGGCCGAGAAATCCGAGCGGACGAGCTTCGCAGTTGGTGAGACGGTTGCGCTGCGCTCGGATCCGCGGCGAGTTGGTGTGATCACCGCGATCACGCCCAGTAACCGTGAGACGCGGTACAGCCTATTCATCGACGGGCGCCTGGAGAGGCTCTATGCGAGCCAACTGATTCCAGCCGATATTGCGCCCTCCGCTGTCGGCGCAACCCTCAATGAGCTCACTGCTCGGCTCACCGCGCTGCAGCTCGCAGCGCCGAGCCTTGCGAATCTCTACTCACTGCAGGCCGGCCGTATAGACTTTATTCCATATCAGTTTAGGCCCGTCCTAAAGTTTATCCACGCGGACCGCCCACGCCTTCTCATCGCCGACGAGGTCGGCGTCGGGAAGACGATTGAGGCTGGATTGCTGCTGCGCGAGCTTCAGGCACGGCGCCCCCTACGCACTGTCTTGGTCGTCTGCTCGAAAGCGCTCGTTGTTGAGGAAAAATGGCATCGCGAGATGCGACGCTTCGACGAGGAATTTGTGACTTTGTCCGGGGTCGAGCTGCGTCACTGTCTCGACCAGACCGACCTCGATGGCGAATGGCCGGAGCGGTACGCGCGGGTGATTCTTCCGTTCTCGCTTGTCAACGAGAACCTGCTCCATGGCTATCCGTTGCGTGGCGGCGGGCGTTCGAAGGGACTCGTCACACTCGACACGCCCCCGCGGTTTGATCTGCTCATCGTCGACGAGGCCCACAACGCTCGGAACACCGACACTAACCTGTATAAAGGGCTCAGGCTACTCGCCGACAACGCCGAGGCGGTCGTGCTGTTGACCGCAACTCCGGTCCAGCTTGGTACTGGCGACCTGTTCTCGTTGCTCAACCTGCTGCGGCCGGACCTCGTGATCGACCAGCCGACATTCGAACGGATGGCGGCGCCCAACGCCGAGATCAATGCAGCGGTCGCCGCGATAAGGGGGGGCCAAGCCAGTTGGCAGAGCGAAGCGCTTGATCATCTTGCCCGGGCAAAGGCGACCGATTGGGGACGAGTCATGCTCGGGCCCTCGCCCGAATTTCGGACGGTGGCCGCAGCAGTCGGCGAGACACGAGACGACGACGGCCGCGTGCGCCTCATTCATCGCACCGAGGCACTTCACAGCTTCGCGTCGCTGATCAGCCGCACTCGACGTCGCGACATTGGCGCGTTCACGACCCGCAAGCCGCGAACCGAAGCGGTGCCCTTCACTGCAGAGCAGCAGGCGGTCCACGACGCGATCCTCGATGTTCAGCGCGCCGTCTACCAGCGCACGCATGGCTCGGGGCCTCTCGGGTTTCTCATGACGACCATAAGACGGCAAGCCGCCAGCTCGCTCCACGGGCTGGTGCCGTTCCTGGAGACGATCCTCACCCGACGCCTTTCGGAAATCGAGTGTGTTGAGATCGATGACGAGGCGGTGGACGCACTGGACACCGGCGCCGACGAGATCCGCAGCGAAATCGCGGCGGTCCTGGCGCAAGCGCGCATGCTGCCGGACAGTGATCCGAAACTCGACCGGCTGCTCTCCATCGTGACTGAGAAGGGGATGATGGCGAACCGGCGGCTCCTCGTGTTCAGCGCCTTTCGTCATACCCTGAGCTATGTCGAGACGGCTTTGCGCCGACAAGGCGTTAGAGTGGGGCTCATCCACGGCGATGTCGACGACGACGATCGCCGAATGCTTCGCCGGGCCTTTGCGCTGGAGCCCGGCGACCCGGCCGCCATCGACGTGCTGTTGTCCTCCGAGGTTGGCTCCGAGGGACTGGACTTCCAGTTCTGCGACGCCCTCGTGAACTACGACATTCCTTGGAATCCGATGCGGATCGAGCAGCGCATCGGCCGCATCGACCGCTATGGTCAGGCCAGCGAGACCGTGGCGATCTACAATCTCGTCACGCCGGGTACCGTGGACTTCGACATCTATAGCCGCTGCCTGCTGCGCATCGGCATCTTTGAGCGCGCCATCGGCGGTAGCGAAGAGATCCTGGGCGAGATCGCGGCCCGGCTACAACGGGTGGCGGAGGACTTTTCGCTTACCGTGAGCGAGCGCGGAGCGCGCCTCCAACAGCTCGCTGACAACGAGATCCGCCAGATCGCGGAGACCGAGGCACTGGAGGAACGCGAGGCCGAGCTCTTCGGGGTCCGAATCTCGCGTCGCATCGACGATGAAATCGCGAAGGCCTCAAGTCGCTGGCTCGAACCCACGGCACTGGAACGGCTCGTGAGCCTCCACCTTGAGCGCACGCTTGAGATCGGCCGGACGCCGATCCTCGGGCAAGGCCCGATTAAGACTTTGAGGCTTTCGGCCGAAGCCCGGCGGCGCCTTGTGCCGACGCGAATGCGCGGGGTTCGTCCCAATCTCGCTGAGCGCGAGTGGGAGGCCTGGCTGCGAGGCGATCAGCAGACGCTCGGTCTCACGTTCGATCGGGAAACGGCGAATGCAGACCGGAGACTTGCCTTCATCACCCCCGTCCACCCACTCACCCAGGCCGCCGCGCGCGCTCTGGCAAGTGACGACGAGGTCCATGTCTCGCTCGCAGCGAATACACCCGGTCTCCCGTCGGGCGCACATCCTTTCGCGATCTACCAGTGGCAGCTGGTTGGCCTAAAGGAAGACGCGATCCTTGTGCCGGTGGTCGCCGATCCTGACGTTGCGCGCGCGTTGATGGACCTTCTCATCTCGGCGCGGGACGCCGAAGTCGCTTCGCCACCCACGTCCTCGATGTTTGAGGCACTCGATAGCTGGCATCACGAGCAGTGGGTGGCTCGGCGTGCGGCGCATATTGCAGAAACCGCTGAAATCGCTCGGTTTCGACGTGACAGCCTCAACGCGAGTCACCGGGCGCGCATGGCTGTGCTTGAAGAGCAGCTCGCAGCTGCAAGCGAGGAGCGGATCCGGCGTATGCGTACGGCCCAAATCGCACGTGCTACAGCAGACTACGACGAGTCGTTGACCATGTTGGCGCGTGATGAGACGCGAGCGGACATTATTGCTCGGCGCGTCGCCGCGGGTGTAATCGAATTGCAGGGCTGACATCGTGGAAAGTCTAGATCAACGAATTGCGCGCTGCGGAACAAACGCGAGCGGAGGATCGCAGTCAGCTATGGTGTTGGCAGGCTGCAAACGCCAGGAGCATGATGCGCTCGTACCTTATCTTCGTACGGTCAGCAGAAAAGAAATCGATTCACATCGCCGGTTTCCAGGTGCGCATCATGGCGCAGGAATGAGAGCCGATTCAGGCTTTTCTGCTCGCCGCACTGAGTGGGGGATGTTCGCCAACCCAAATAATGTTGGTGCGGAGGGCATTAGGGAGATGTCGGCATGAGCGCATTCCTCAAGACTCTGATGGAGCAACGCCGAAAATTTCTTGACGGGCTCGACGCGAATGAGGGGGATATCAATCTCGACATTTTCGAGGATTTCTACCCGGATCAAGCTCACTTCGTATTCGAACTGCTTCAGAATGCCGAAGATACGGGGGCGACGGAAGTCGCTTTCACATTAAGAGACGATGGCTGCTGGTTCGAACACAATGGCACGCGCCCTTTCATCGAATCTGATGTGCGATCAATTACTGGCATCCACAACAGCACCAAGACTAAGTCGCCAGACCAAATCGGCAAATTCGGCATCGGGTTCAAATCCGTTTTTGTCTACACCCTAACACCCACGATTTACTCAACCAACTTTTCATTTCGAATCTTGCGGCTGGTAATGCCAGAACTTGTCGCCAGCGATCCGGCGATTGGTAACAATACAAAATTTTGGCTGCCGTTCAACAATCCAAACAAGAGCCCGCAAGCGGCCTTCTCGGAGATCAGTGCAGGCTTATGCGAACTAGCTGAAACGACCCTACTGTTTCTGCCGAACATCGAGTTGATAAAGTGGCAGGTGAAGGGGAAGCTTTCAGGCGAGGTTCTACGCGTTGAACACACCGATTTACACATTGAAGTGATAAAGCAGCTCAATGGGGAAACGACAACCAGCTGCCACTTCGTCAGATTCGAACAGCCGGTGCCAGGCCTGGAAAAGCACCGTGTTGCCATTGCCTTCGCCCTAGATTTTTTGCCAAACGTCCAGTCATTTAATGGCAGCAAACCAATATCTGAGCAACTCAAGATCGTACCCACGCCTGGGCAGGTCGCCGTTTTCTTCCCTGCGGGCAAGGAAACGTCAGGGCTGCGATTCCACCTACACGCTCCGTTTGTTCCGGAACTGAGCCGCGCAAGTATTAAGGAGACACCGGTCAATAAGCCTCTTTTCGTAGAACTTGCTGATCTCGTCGCATCGTCTCTCCACTCGATCCGCGACCTGGGATTACTCTCCACTGAATTTCTCGCAGTCCTCCCGAATCCGCAAGATCAGTTGGGAACCCGTTATGTTGGAATTCGTGACGCCATATACAAAGCGATGAACACAGAGAGCTTGACGCCCACGCATGCGAAAGGGCACGCACCTGCGCAAATATTGGTTCAGGCTAAATTGTCGCTCAAAGAGCTACTAAGCCCCGAGGACATTGAATTTCTCATCGACTACGAAGACGACTCGCCGCAATGGGCCGCGAGCCGCGCACTGCAAGGAACCAACATCGAAAGGTTCATGAATGGCCTCGCGATCAAAGACTGGGATGTAGAAGCCTTTGTCGACTGTATTTATCAGAAGACCTCCGAAACCAGCTGGCGATATGTAGATGCCGAATTTATAAAATGGCTCGCGGGCAAAAGTGCAGAATGGCACCAGCAGTTCTACGCCATTCTTGCAAGGGATAACGATGCACAGAGCGAGCTATATAAGCTGAAACATTGCAAGATTGTGCGTCTCACCGATAGCACTTATGAGAGAGGAAACAAGTGTCACTTCTTGGTTGATCTAGGCTTGAGCACGAAGGGGGTGCCTTGTGTCGATCCAGCAGTCTATATAGCCGGCAAGAGCAAGGCGCAGCAAGAGAGCGCTCGAAAGTTTTTGGAAAATGTTGACGTAACAAATGTCGGTGAGCGCCAACTCGTCGAAGCGGTATTGAAGAGCAAATATTCTAATCAAACAACATGGATGAACAATCGAGAATATATGACGCATATGCGCCGATTTATAAAGCTTCTTGATGAAGATCCGACGTGTGTATCGTTGTTGTCGAGTTTTCACCTCTTTATGGGAAAGGACAACAAATGGCACAAGGCGGCGGACATTTATCTCGATGCGCCATACCTAGAGACTGGCCTGGCCTGGATTTCCACGGCAAGGAATTAGCCTAACACTGCAAGCTTTGTGATCGCTACTGGATCAAGCGGAGGGCGCGGCCATTCCACCACGGGACTGCGACGGGTTTGTCGATGAGGCCCGAGGCGAGAACGATTGGCAGGTGGGCACGACGGTGGAAACGCACGGTGATCTCGCTTTCGGTGATGGCGACATCGGCCGGCATGTCGATGAGATCACGGAAGATCTGACGCGCCTGAGCATCATCGTATCCGCGCATGCGACGGGCCATCAGGCGATAGAGGCCTGAGGCGATGACGAGGAGCGCCATGTCGAAATCGATCTTGAGGCCGACTGATGAGGAGAGCGCATCGATGTGGAAGAAGCGCACCGCATCGGAGAGCGCGTTTTCGATCAGCATGCGCTTGGCATAGCGGGCGATGATATTCTTGGCGGTGGACTTGCTGTCGTTGGTGAGCAGGATGGTGGGTTCGTCGTGGCCGAGGTCCTTGATGAAGAATTGGCGGAAGGTGCGCTTTTGCGGACGCGCCTTCTGTTCGTAGAAACGCGGGGTGCGATGCTTGCGGCTGGAAATGTCGAGGGTAACGGTGCGCCATGCCGATGATGGCAGGCCATCGATCTCGGCGAGCAGGCTTGGCGAGCGCCGGCGCAGGGTGATGAAAGTAATCCCGGCCGCATCGAGCCGATCGAGGCCGTGGTAGGTGGTAAGCTTGGAGTCGAAGACGAGGTGCCGTGGCCAGCTGCCATACTGGCGCTTCCAGAATGCGATGAAGCGAAAGACCTCCTCGGCCTCCTCGCCCTTGCGGATGTTGGCGTTCGAATAGCAGAACACTTGACTGTCAGCATCCTGGGCAAGAAAGGTCAGGATGCTGGGCTGGCGGCGGCTGCGCTTGGACAGATAATGCGATTCGACGATCGGATGCTCGCCGAAATAGGGCACCGAGTGGAAGTCGAGGTTGAGAGACTCGCCGCTCAAGAGGACCTCTCCGGTGACCCGGTTGTGCCAGAGGCCGAGCAGGCGGGAGACCTTCTGCGGCGTGATGCGCGAGGAATATTCCGACAAAAAGCTTTTCTTGGGCATAGCGTTGAGCCCGCAGAACAGCGCGAGCCCTTCGTCGGCCACGAGCGCCATGACATGGCTCTTGCGTTCGATGGACCATAGCTTGAGCGCGAGCGAAGCGCGCAAGGCATGGCCGGCCGGGATCATGCCGGAGCCGGGAAGTTTGGCGCCGAGGGCCAGCGCGGCGTCGGCGCCAAAACGCACCAGATCGTGGACAAACAGGAACAGCCCTCCCACGCGCGTGGTGAACTCACGCGGGGAAAGTACAAAGTCGTGGACATTGGCGACGGCCTCGGCATTGGGGCCGACCCGCTTGGGACGCTCGTCATCGAGCCGCCGCGGAAGTGGTGCGAAGCCTTCACCGGCGAGAACCTCGCGCACCGCGGTGGCGCTCAGTGGCGTTCCCTGCTCCTTGAGCGCCTGACTGATCTCGTAGACCGAATAATTGCGCTTGCGCAGCGACACGATCTGCTCCACGGCACGGCTCTTCTTGGGTTGTGTGCGCGGACCGGTTCGCGCGGTTGCGAAGAGTTCCGGCAATTGCCTACGGCGAAAGGCGTGGCACAGCACTCGGAAGGCTCCCGGCGAATAGCCAAAGCGCCGTGCCGCTTCGGAGGAAGTCATCTCGTCCAGGAAATAGGCCCGCAAAGCCTCGTACTGGCGCTGGTGCGCGGTCGCCGGCTCCTCGAAGAAGCGCCGGCATTCTGTTATGCTATATGGTGCGCCGATAGGCACCTATGCATGGTCTTACATACCAGGGCTGGTGTCAAGATCGAATTGCACCGCAAGTGCTATGAATGTCAGGAAATACCCGTCGCGTAAGGCTTTTCCGAACGTACCTCGGCTGGAACGTCTGAAAACGGAGTAGCGTCGCTACCGCAAGTGTGGACGATCACCCGTCCTATTAGAGCACTATTTTGGATAACACTTGAGCGTAAAATCACGAGTCACTTGAATCACTTAGCGATCCTGCTGTTAGCGGAATCCCTTGCCGTGGAAATCCAGGCTGGCGGAATATCTCGCTATGTTGGGCCGTTCTAATCTGCTCTGGCCGCTAGCGGACGTCTATGCATCGATGCCGATTGATATGGTGAAAATAACCCGTTTCGCTGAAAAGCTTGGCTCTCACACCAAGATCACGATCGCCGGAACATGGTGTCGCAACAACCCTCAATGGGGCTATCTGTGCAACGTCTCGGGCGAACGATATACCAGCCCCATCGATCGCGATTATTTTATCCAACATTTTGATGTGTTAGCTGCTAGGAAATCACTGAAGCTGGCGAGGCTTGTATGGAACACCGTGTGCTCCCTGCCCGACACTGGGCACGATTACGATGCCGCATGGCAGCAAAATCCGCTGCGTGCTGTTTACCGCAAAAACGAACGTGGCGGTGCCCGTTTTGCCGATTCCCAGCTTGTGCATCCAGCTTCGTAATGAACCCTGGGTGCCACAACGTGGCGGCGATTTTGTGCGACCGTCGTACGCTCGGGCAGAGCTACTCCCGGACGGATTCATCTTCGATCCAGGCTGGTCTTGGATCAAGGCCGTTCAGTTCGGCAAGAGCATTCAGCTGCAGAATGCGACGGCACAAGCAGAAGCAGCTGCAACCGTCGAACGGCAACGGAGGCAGGAGGAGGCTGCCGAGGCTCTCGGTTTTGAGGATGCCGAAACGGCGCGAAAGCTTGCGGAGATCCCGTCAGACGAGCTGAAAAGGATGCTCGCGAAATGGGAGCGCCAAACCGCAGCGCATGGCTCCCCTGAATTTCCCAAGCGCGAGGCGCCAAATCCTGAGCGGCGAGCTCAGGGCATGGCCGAGCGCGCACGGGCGGCGCCGCAGAAAACCTACGACGTCCGCGAGCGTAGCGTCCGCACGAGCGATAAGGACGCCCGCCTGCTGGCGAGGCCGTACCTTCTTGACCTGTATACGAACCCAGCGGATGAGATGATCTGCCAGGCCTGCCATCAAGCGATGCCCTTCCGCCTCACCGATGGGTCGCCCTATTTCGAGGCGCCGGAGGTTCTGCCTGAGGCATCGGCTGAGCTCGTCGAGAACCATCTCGCGCTCTGCCCGACCTGTTGCGCGAAATGGCGCCATGCACGAGGAACGGCAGATTCCGAGGTATTAGCGGCGCTGCGCAGCGCGTCGACTCCACAGATAACAGTCAGCCTGGCGGGCGCACCAGCGACCATTCGCTTCGTACAGGTCCATCTCGACGATCTTCGCACGATTATGTCGGTGACATTTGAGAGTGTCCCGACTTGATCGACTATTCGCAAATGCCTCGAAACTGGTCCGGCCCGCATTTCGTCGGGCCGTTCTCTAATTGTTCCATACCGCCCACCTTCTGGAGGCCAGCCCCACCGGTCCAAGAAGGCGGTAAATGCGCCGCGGCTGCGGGTGCCTGAAATCATCGTCGGCGAGTTCCTCAAGCGTGGTTTGTATGATCACGCCGTCACCGCCGCCGAGCGTACCCCGACCAATAGCATTCGTCTGGCCGAGGCTCTTCGACTGCTTATGGCGGAAGGCCGGCGCGCCATTCTCAAGGTTATGTGGCATCACGAGCTCGGCCCCAAGATGGAGGAGGCGCGAGCCCTGCTGGAGGCCTCCATCATGCGCGAGGGCGCGATGCTTGCGCCGGGTCAGCGATACGGCGGCTGAGCAATGGAACAAATTAAGTCGTGTTGGAGCGGGTGAAGGGAATCGAACCCTCGTCATCAGCTTGGAAGGCTGTTGCTCTACCATTGAGCTACACCCGCTTTGAGATAACGGAGGACGGAGGACGGATGTCAGCGCGCGCTATCTGTCCTCTGTCGTCATCCGTCCTCTGCCGTACGCTTGGTGGGGGAGGTAGGACTCGAACCTACGAAGGCGTAAGCCAGCGGATTTACAGTCCGCCCCCTTTGCCGCTCGGGTCACTCCCCCGGATCGCCGGTAGTTAAACACCCTCAAGGCGTTAGGCAATGACTTGGTCATCGCCGGTTCCTTCATTCTGAAACGGTTTTCCGCTCTTCATTCTGAGAATCTTGTTCCCTCGGCGGTCGCCAGCAAGTGAGCGTGCCGCTTGCGAGTCGCGGCCAAGGCCCGCTCCATAGTGGTGCGCTTGGCATAACCTCCGTAGGCACGGTCCGTCTTGTGGCCGGAGAGCGCCCTTGCCCTTAATGGAGCCAAGGCCTCAAGCTGGCACGGGCACAGGCTGCGAGCCAGCGATCCACTGTGATTCCACCCATTCACCGCGGTCTATGAGCGCAATGTCATCCCGCACAATTTGCCTGACATATTGGCTGAACGGTCCGAAATGCAAATAAAGGGCGATCATCATGCAAACAGAAGGGAGCGAGCGGGGATTGTGGATGGCACAGTCAAGAATCGTGCGCCAAAAGTGTTTTCGCAATTCAGGGTGCCTGGTCGATGACCAGGCAAGCCGCGCAAATGCCGGCAGCTCGCGAAAGATCCTGCGCAGCAGCGGTACTGCGCCAAGCTTTGGACGGTTGAGAATACGACCAACCTTGCGCACTCGCGCAAAATATTCAGCTGGCCGGTAAATGATCTCGAGAATGCGGTCGTAATCATCCAAGATGTCGCGGCGCGGTCGCGCGGTCTTGAAGTTGAGCCCAGCACTGCATTGGTCACCTATGACGTCTGCCGTCAGCGTGAAGTCCGGATCCGGATAGAGCCGACCTTCGCGCTGCAACCGGCGGCTCAGCTGCGTATTTGCCAGAGCGTAGAGGAGACCGACCAGGCAGACCGGAATTGAGGTCGCCTCGATGCACTCGATAATGCTGTCGGCGACGCTTCCGTTCTCGCTGTCGAACCCGATGATAAAACCTGCCATTACAAAAATCCCCGCCGCATGAATCCGATTGATGCTTGTCGCGAGATTCCGCCGGGTATTCTGTTTCTTTTGCATTGAGATCAACGTATCGGTATCCGGGCTCTCGATACCGATGAAGACCGCAAAGAAATTGGCTTTCTGCATCGTTTCGAGCAACTGAGAATCGTCGGCAAGATTGATTGAAGCCTGAGTTGAAAACTCGAATGGATATTTTCGCAACCTTTGCCATTCGATCAGGACCGGCAGTAAGCGCCGGAGCTCCTTCTTGTTGCCTACGAAGTTGTCATCGACAAAGAAGACGCGGCCGCGGTAGCCAAGTTGATATAGGACATCGAGCTCCGCCACTATCTGTTGCCTTGTTTTGGTTCGCGGCACGCGGCCATAGAGCTCGATAATGTCACAAAATTCGCAATTGAAAGGACATCCGCGTGAAAATTGCACCGCCATTTGGATGTAGTGATCGAATTGGAGAAGCTCGAAGCGCGGAATCGGGCTTCTTGTCATATCGACCTGGAACCTGTCAGCTTCGAATACCCCCTGTCTTTTGCCGGATGTCCAGGCCTTGACGAACACCTCGATAACGCTTTCAGCTTCCCCGAGAACCTGGAAATCCGCCTCCGCGAAAATGTGCGGATTGGAACTGACATCGGGACCACCGATGACCACGGGTTTTCGCTGCGCCTTGCACATCTTTATGATCGCGAGAGTGTCGGCTCGCTGAGAAATCATACCCCCTGTCATGATGAGGTCAGCCGCATCCAGGTCAGCGGGCGTAAGATCGTCAGTATTTCGATCAACCAAGCGCACTCTCCACGATGGCGGCAATAGCGCGGCCACTGTGATGAGGCCAAGTGGAGGCGAGGGATAACGCGCCCCGAATAGCTCGCAACTGACCCGGCAGTTCCAAAAAGATGGCGCCATGAACCGCGGGTGGACCATGAGAACCTGACAGGGCGGTGCAGCCATCAGAGTAGCTTCTTGCGCAAGGGAATCCATTCGATTGTAGGCTCCTCGCAACGCCATTGAGATGCGCTGCATACAGGACTATTCCGGCGTTTCTGTGCCGCAGCACAGGGGTCAGCCTTTGCACCGAATTTCCCGGTGTTTTGGCCCAAGCAATCCCGGCCCTCGCTTGACCCAAGTAGCTTCAAGTAGCTACCCTCGGACATGCGCTCCGTCGGCCTCAAAGTGCTCAAAAACAAGCTCAGCGAATATGTTCGCATCGCCGCTGCAGGCGAAATCGTGCTGGTCACGGACCGCGACCGCGTGGTCGCGGAGCTTGGCCCACCCCAGGCCGGGCGCAGCGCGCTCCTTTCCGACACGCTCTTGGCCGAGGCGGTTCGCGAGGGCTGGGTAACGCCGCCAACGCAGACAACGCGCGGACCGCCATCCGCGCAGCCCGTGATGACGGTGCGGGAGCTCCTCAAAGATCTGGCGTCCGATCGAGCCGATGAATGATCTACATCGACGGCTCGGTGGCGCTCGCGCAATTGCTCACCCAGGATCACGCATTGCCGGAAACGATCTGGTGGCAGCCGCTGATATCAAGCCGGCTTTTGGAGTACGAGGTCTGGAATCGCATTCACGCGCGCGGCCTCGCTCGCAGCCATGGCGATGCAGCCCGCGCGTTGATCGCCGGCGTTGCGCTCATCGAGCTTGCTCCGCCGGTGCTCGCGCGTGCGCTGGAGACCTACCCGGTAGCCGTTCGGACGCTCGATGCACTCCATCTCGCATCGATCGAGTTTCTTCGCTCTCGACGCCAGAAGGTGGAAGTCGCGAGCCTTGACCAGAGGCTGCTCGCGGGCGCGCGCAGTCTCGGAATCCCGATCTACCCGTCTTGAAGCCTCCATCGGTGACACATCGGGCGCCGCCGACGTGAGAGATCAGCGCACATCTCCATGCCCAGCAAGAACAGATCGAGCAGCAGGCAGACGCAGGCAAAACGTGACGGTACCGTCATTCTCTACGGTTGGCACACCGTAACGGCAGCGCTCGAAAATCCACAACGGCGCATCCGGCGGCTGTTCGCGACGGAGAATGCAGCGCGGCGCCTTGCGCAGGAGGGCGTGCCGCTGCGGGCAGAGTTGGAGCCGGTTCGCCCGGAAATGATCGCGCGCCGTCTTTCGCCGGACGCTGTGCACAACGGTGTCCTGGCGGAAGCCGACCCCCTCCCCTCGCCCGAGCTGGATGAGATTGAGCGGAGCGATTTGGTGCTGGTGCTCGACCAGATCACCGATCCGCATAATGTGGGAGCAATCTTGCGCACGGCGGCCGCATTCGATGTCGGTGCCGTTGTTACCACTGCGCGCCACAGCCCGCAGGCCTCCGGCGTATTGGCAAAGTCCGCCTCCGGCGCGCTCGAATATGTACCGTTGATTACGGTGCAAAACCTTGCAAGGGCGATCGAGGGGCTGCGCGAGCGCGGGGTTCTCGTCATCGGCCTCGACAGCAGCAGCGGGACGGACGACTTGGCCGGCACGGCCGTGCGGGCGCCGCTCGCACTCATCCTGGGCGCCGAAGGCAAGGGGCTGCGCCAGCTCACGCGCGCGAGCTGCGATTACCTGGCGCGGCTCGACCTTCCCGGCCGGATCAAGAGCCTCAATGTCTCCAATGCCGCGGCGCTGGCGCTTTACATCGCACGCCAGCGATTGGTTGGAGGCACCGGATCGTAGCCCGGGTTGAACGCAGTGAAACCCGGGAGTGCAGTGCCCTGGGTTTCGCTTTCCGCTCAACCCAGGCTACGTCTTCGATCTAATGCCGGGCGCGAGCCGATCGATGGTAATGGCGGTGTCGCCGCCCATGCGGCCAGCGACCGAAGGCAGGGTAAGGTTCCGCGTAGGGATACCCGACATAGGGGCTGTAAGAGCCGCGGGGATAACCGCCCGGGCCGTATTCCCCATAGGGATAGCCGCTATAGACAAAGCCAACATCCGGGTAGCAGCACGGTGGCGGATCGGCCAACTGGTGGAGATAGTGTCCGGGCCCGGAAAATACCGGTCCCTGGTTGACCAGATACATTTCCGGCGCGCAGGGCTGTGCGACCACGACCACGCCGCAGCCGCAGTTCGCCCCGCCGCCACACCAGCCGGCGTGGGCTTTCGGCATCAGAGCAATGGAGAGACTTGCTGCGATCGCCAATACGGTGAGGAACCTAAGCATCCCGCTCGCGCCCTACTCGTTTTGTACGAGCTTCGCCGGGCTGTCACGCACGCACAAAGCTCGGCCGGAACGCAGCTATTGTTCCTGCAAGTTGTTGGCGGGATTTTACGGCGGCGCTGAAATCATTCGATAATATTAATTTTGTCTTATGGCCGGAGCGCCCGCACTGCCGCGGCCCTGGCGCATCTGCCGATCTGGAATCCGAAGCCCCGGCCACTTTACGCTGCCGGGGCTCCTTTGCGCCGCGTATCGCAGGGGGCTGGGAGGGACGCGACGCTGCCGGTTATGTAAGCGCGCAAAGGCGCAGCACAACCCAGCGGCGTAACATCCTGCACGCCCAGAAGAAAAAACCCCGCCGAAGCGGGGTTGTTAGTCGGGGACGACGAGCTCAGAGGGTCCTATGGAGCCCGTCCCATGCGAAGGTAACGCTGGCCCTGGCGGATGGTTCCTGTCACCGACAGAGTTTGTGCAAGCACGTAGCAAGCACGTAGCCCGGATGAGCGAAGCGAAATCCGGGGAGCCCCGCATATCGCTATGCTCATGCGGGCTACAGGCTCATGCCAGCAGCATTACAATCCCAATCTCGCCATCATCGCAGCAGGATAACGGTCTCCCTGGGTGACGCCGGGCTTGAACGTCCGGTCGAGTGCTTCGAGCGTCGCTGTCGACGGCTTGATCTTCACGGCGCCGGCATTTTCATCGAGCCATTTGCGCTTGCTGGTGCCGGCGAGTGGAACGACGGGCGGCTGGCGCGCGAGCAGCCAGGCAATGGCAAGTTGCGCGGGCGAGCAATCCTCCTTGGCCGCCAGTTCCTTCAATATTTCGACGAGCTTTTGATTGTGCTGCGCATTGGCCGCTTGAAAGCGGGGCATGTCACGACGGCGGTCGTTCTGCGGCAATGCGTCGGCGTTCGGCACGACGCCGGTGAGAAAGCCACGACCGAGCGGAGCATAGCCGACGAATCCGATCCCAAGCTCATTGCAGAGCGGAAGAATCTCTTGTTCGACGTCGCGCGTCCACAGCGAATATTCGGTCTGCAGCGCGGCCATCGGATGAACCTTGTGAGCCCGGCGGATGGTACTCGTTCCTGCTTCGGAAATTCCGAGATGCCGAATTTTGCCCTGCGTCTTGAGCCGCACCATGGCGCCGACCGTATCCTCGATCGGCACCGTATTGTCGACACGGTGGATGTAATAAAGATCGATGTAATCCGTGCCGAGCCGCCTGAGGCTTTTGTCACAGGCTTCGGTCACGTAATCGGGATTGCCTTTGGCGCCGGGCTTTCCGTCAGGGAGCCGTATGTTGCCAAACTTGGTCGCAAGGACATATTTGTCCCGCCGTCCCTTGATCGCACGTCCGACGAATTCTTCATTTGCACCATTCGCCCCATAGGCATCGGACGTATCGATGAAGTCGATCCCCATTTCCGGGGCACGCTGCAAAGTCGCGAGCGCCTCGTCCGGGTCGGGCACGCCATAGATCGGCGTCATGCTCATACAGCCGAGCCCGATCGCCGACACGTCCAGAGCCCCAAGCTTCCTGCGTTCCATCATGTTACCTTTCCGTCTCGAGACGGCCCCTGATTACACCCGCCGAGTGATTGTACCAATGAGAGCGCGATGGAGGAAATCTCATGAAACGCCGCGAATTTCTGCATCTCACGGCGGGGGCTGCTGCGCTCCCGCTTCTGCCGCGCGTCGCGGCGGCGGACGTGTATCCAAACCGCCCCGTGCATTGGATCGTTTGTTTCGCCGCGGGCGGCCCCAACGACATCATTGCGCGGGTCATTGGGCAATACCTTTCCGATTATTTCGGGGAGCAATTCATCGTCGAGAACAGGGTCGGCGCAGGCGGCAACGTCGGCATGCAGTCTGCGCTGGCATCGCCGCCTGATGGTTATACCATCGTCTTCGTCGGCCCCAATAACGCGATCAACGCGACGCTCTACGAGAAGTTGCCATTCGATTTTCTGCGCGACAGTGTTCCGATCGCGGGGACCATGCGGCTGACCAATGTGATGGAGGTGAACCTCACGGTTCCCGCCAACAACGTGGCCGAATTCATCGCCTATGCCAAAGCCAATCCTGGCAAGATCAACTTTGCCTCCGGCGGCGTCGGCACCTCGCCGCATCTCTCCGGCGAGCTGTTCAAGGCGATGACCGGCGTCAACATCGTTCATGTGCCGTACCGCGGCACCGCTCCCGCTCTCACCGATCTGCTCGCAGGCCAAGTGCAGGTACTGTTCGACAATCTGCCAGGCTCGATCGGACATATCCGCAACGGCAAGGTGCGGGCGCTCGGCGTGACAGCGCCGAAACGCGTGCCGGCATTGCCTGATGTGCCGGCGATCGCTGAAACCGTTCCGGGTTACGAAGCGAGCGTCTGGTACGGCATGGCCGCGCCCAAGGGCACGCCGCCCGAAGTGATCGACAAGCTCAACCTCGCTGTGAACACGATTTTGGCCGACCCGAAGGTGCAAGCCCGTCTCGGCGAGCTTGGCGGGGAGCCCATGCCCATGACGCCCGACGGATTCGGCAAGCTGGTTGCCGACGAAACCGAGAAATGGGCCAAAGTCGTCAAGTTCGCCGGCGCCAAGGTGGACTGATGCGACGAGTATGTGATGACCGGCCCCTTGCCGTAACTCCATATTTGTAGCTACAAGGGCGAGGCGGCGGTGCGCTGGACGTGGGACCCGAACAAGGCGGCGGCTAACCGCGCCAAGCACGGCTTGTCATTCGAAACCGCGGTGCTGGTGTTTGACGACCCGCTCCACGCATCGAAGCCAGAACCACACCCGGACGGCGACCGCTGGTCCACTATCGGACTTGTTGGGTCGGTGTTGTTGCTGGTGGTTCACACTTGGCCGGAAGCCGAGTTAGAGGAAGCCGAGCCGGTCGGGCGTATCATCAGCGCCCGCAAAGCTACGGCGCACGAAAGGAAGGCCTATGAAGAAGGGAACTTCTAAGCGGTTGACGCGTGGACAATTGGCGGAACTGAAGGCGCTTGCGGTCCTGCCCGACCGCGCTATCGATACCTCGGACGTGCCCGAGGTTCTCGACTGGTCCGGCGCCAAGCGTGGCCTCTTCTATCGGCCCGTCAAGCAGCAGCTCACGCTCCGCCTCGATGCCGATGTGGTCGCCTGGTTCAAGCGTCACACGACATCCAATGAGGGTTATCAAACAAGTATCAATCGAGCATTGCGCGAATACGTGCAGCGGCGAGCAAGCAGACGGCGGCGATCTCGGGCTTGAGGCTGAAGGAGAGAAGTAGTGGGGCGAACAAAAGCATTCAAGAAGCTCGTGCAACACCACGTCAAAACGGACAGGAAATACGCGAAGGCGCTTCTGCGCGAAGGCGTTGATGCGATGGATCGACGCTGATACGTGGGAGACGATCTCGTTGCAGTTGCACTTGGTCCATGGAAGTCTTAGTTTGGCTGCATGAACAAGGCTCAGGCGATCGATGCAATCACGAAGCATGCCGGCGCTATCCGGTCGTTCGGCGTGCGACATCTCTACCTGTTCGGTTCTACGGCCCGTGGAGACGGTGGCTCCAGCAGTGATGTGGATATCTTTGTCGATCTCAGCCGTGGGGCCAAATTTTCGCTTTTTGATTTGATGGATCTGCGTCGATACCTGGGGCGCATCTTGCGAGCCAGGGCCGACGTGTTTCCGCGGCGCGGTCTGCACCGCGTCATCCGCCGCGATATCGAGCGTGAGGCCATTCGAGTATTTTGATGGCGGTCCGCACCCCGCGAGTGCCGCTTACAGACATGCGCGATGCTATCCGCCGGATCGAGCGTTACACTCGGGGCCAAACGGCAGCTAGTTTTGCAAGAAACGAAATGGTGCGCGACGCCGTAGAGCGCCGCATCGAGATCATTTCCGAAGTCAGCTGAAAAGTCCCGGCTGATCTCAAGTCTCTCCACCTGAAATTCCGTGGAGTAAGGTTGCTGCAATCGGCAACGTTTTCCGCCATGATTATGACGAGGTGTATTCGCCACTGGTCTGGGAGATCGTTACTGAGCATCTTCCGGCACTGCAACGCGCGGTAAACGACCTGTTGCGCCGTAGCAGGAGAAAACGGCGTGCTTCCCGCAATTGATGGCGGTCGGACAGCTTCCTGACGCTTGGCAGCCGAGCGCCGTGGCTCGCGAGCGCGCCGGGAGGCCGATCGACGAGGCGATAAGCGCGCCCGCACGGGCGCCATACCTAAAGCAGTTCGCGCAATTGCTAGAAACGGGAAATGCCCGTAAATACCGCAGTCAGCCGGGTTAGCTCAGTGGTAGAGCAGCGGTTTTGTAAACCGTTGGTCGGGAGTTCAAATCTCTCACCCGGCACCAATTGCAAGACTGACCTGCGTCCTGATCAATTGGCAGCGCGCGAGAATTCTACAGCGCTTCTCGCTCATATTGAATCTCTGTCGTCATTGCCAAGCTTGACCTGGCTTGACCCGGCAATCCATCCATCTTACTCGCTAGAAGATGGATACGCGGGTCAAGCCCGCGCATGACGCGAAGAGGATTGGTTCAATTCGAGCGGGATTTGCTGTGAAGTCCCGTCATCATAAGTTCGCAATGAGTCGCATCTTCTGCATCGCCCGACATACGCGCAAAGTTCCAGTCACTCTCTTTCCACGATTTCGAATTGACACAGTCGGCGCCGGTGGTGATGGTGCCGCGCAATCAGAGCGGAGCAAGTCGAATGTCAAGAACGCACGGAAAGTTTGTCTGGTACGACGTGATGACGACCGACACCAAGGCAGCCGAATCGTTTTATCGCAAGGTTATCGGTTGGGACGCGAAGGATTCGGGCATGCCGGACCACTCCTACACGCTGCTCTCCATGGGATCGAGCACGGTTGGCGGCTTGATGCCGATTCCGCAGGACGCGCGCAAAGCAGGCGTGCGCCCGGCCTGGATGGGCTACATCGGCGTCGACGACATCGATGCTTATGTAGAACGCGTGATGTCAGCCGGCGGCGCCATTCATCGCGGCCCAGAGGACATTCCGGGCATAGGCCGTTTTGCCGTTGCCGGCGATCCCCATGGCGCAGGCTTCATGCTCTTTCAGGGCACCAGCAGCGAGGCGCCGCCGCCCGCGCCCGCGGGCACCCCCGGCCATGTCGGCTGGCATGAGCTCCACGCGGGCGACGGAGAGGCCGCATTCGCCTTCTATTCCGGGCTGTTCGGGTGGACCAAGGCGGAGGCGATGCCCATGGGCGACATGGGGGTCTATCAGATTTTCGCCATCGACGGCACGCCCGCGGGCGGCATGATGACGAAGATGCCGCAAAGCCCCGTCCCGTTCTGGCTCTATTACTTCAACGTCGAGGCGCTCGATCCGGCAATCGCGCGCGTGAAGGACGGCGGCGGTCAAATCGCCAATGGGCCGATGGAGGTGCCGGGCGGGAGCTGGATCGCGCAGAGCTTTGATCCGCAAGGCGCGATGTTCGCAATGGTAGCGCCCAAGCGATAATCGGCCAGAACGCGCACCGCACGCGCTTGTCAACGGCGCCGCTATTTCTCACAATCCCGCTTCAGGAGCAGCCATAAGCTTTTCAGGGAGGAAAACATGGGTCCGTTGCACGCCTTGCTGCTATCGATTTGCGCCGCGTTCGCGACGATAACCGCCGTCCAAGCGCAGCCGCTGCTGATCCGCAATTCCTATGTCGTGCCCGTCTCCAATTGGGCGCCCCTTCTTGTTGCCAAAAAGGATCTCGCCAAGCACTGGGGCAAGACCTACGACATGGAGGCGGTGCGCTATCAGGGCACTCCGCAAATGATTACAGCCTTGGCCAACGGCGAACTGGAAATTGCCAATCTCGCCTACTCGACGCTCGGAATCGCGATCAGCAACGCCGGGATCAGTGACTTGCGCGTGATCGCGGACGAGTTCCGCGACGGCGTTCCCGGCTATTTCAGTAACCAGTACTTTGTCCGCAAAGACTCAGGCATCAAGAAAATCGAGGACCTCAAGGGCAAGGTGCTCGCCACCAATCTGGTCGGCACCGGGGTCGACATTGCCATGAAGGCCGGCCTGAAGAAGCACGGGTTGGTTGACAAAAGCGACTACACCGTCATCGAAGCGCCGTTTCCGACCATGCCGGCAATGTTGAACGAAAAGAAGGCCGACCTCGTGACGGGAGTGATGCCGTTTGCGCTCAATCCCATGCTCAATGAGATCGGGTTTGCGCTCTATGACCAGACCGAAGGCCTCGGGCCGTCGCAGTTCGTGTTCTGGACCGCGCGGCAATCCTTCATCGACAAGCATCGCGCGGTCCTGATCGACTGCATGGAGGACATGCTGCGGATCGAACACTGGTATCTCGACCCCGCGAACCATGCCGAGGTCGCGAAAATCGCCTCCGACCTGCTCAAAATTCCACCGGAGCGCTTCGGGTGGCTGTTTACAAAGCAGGATTATTACCGCGATCCGACCATGATACCGGACCTGGCGGCGCTCCAGCGCAATGTCGACACCACCGCGGAGATGGGGTTCATCAAATCGCGCTTCGACGTGAAGCAGTATTCGGATCTGAGCCTGGTCGAGGAAGCAGGCAAGAGGCTCAAATAAGCGACAATTGTAGCCCGCATTGAGCGTAGCGAAATGCGGGAACCGTCTCTTCGCACGGTAAAATTACCGGATGTCGCTTCGCTCCATCCGGGCTACTGTTGTTCTACTGCTTCGCAATCCCGGCGCGCTCGATCACGGTGGCCCATTACACCATCTCCTCGATCACGCTGGCGCGGACGTCGTCCTCGATCAGCCGCCAGATGTGATCGACATAGCGGACGAATTCAGGGGTGCGTTTCATGGCAAGGGTTCGCGGTCGCGTGAGGTTAATGCTCACGTTCTCCCGCAGGCGGCCGGGCCGCCTGGCAAACACCAGCACCCGATCCGACAGAAACACCGCCTCGTCGATCTGATGGGTGACGAACAGCACGGTCTTGCGCCCCTCCTCCCAGATGCGCATCAGCTCGGTCTGCATGATTTCGCGAGTTTGCGCATCGAGGGAGGAAAACGGCTCATCCATCAGAAGCACCTGCGGATCGATTGCAAGCGCGCGCGCCAGATTGACGCGCTGGCGCATGCCGCCTGAGAGCTGGCGCGGATGGTAGTGCTCGAAGCCTTCCAGGCCGACGAGCTTTAAAAGCTCCAACGTGCGCTGGCGTTCGGCCGGCCCTACTTGCCCCGCAATCTCCCGTCCGATGATCGCGTTCGCAAAGACGGTGCGCCAGGGCAACAGACTGTCGGTCTGAAAAACGAAGCCGCGATCGCCGCCAGGATTGCGCACCACGCGCCCATCGAGCACGACCTGCCCCGAGCTTGCCTGTTCGAGCCCCGCCACGATGCGCAGGAACGTTGTCTTCCCACAGCCGGAAGGTCCCACGACCGAGATGAATTCGCCGCGTTCAACGGCAAGATCAATGCCCCGCAGCACCTGGAGATCGCCAAAGAACTTGCCGAGGTTCGAGATTGAAAGCTTTGGCCCCATGGCGAGCGGTCTTAATCCTTGGTCCACGGGACGAGCTTGCCTTCGAGCCAGGTAAATCCCGCCGTCATCACAATGCCGGCGAAAGCGAGCACCACCACGCCCGCGAATAGCTCCGGCATGTTGAACGCGTCAGCCGATTGGCTGATCAACCGGCCGAGCCCCGCGCGCGAGCCAAACAGCTCCGCCACCACGACGCCGATCAAGCCTCGGCCGATGCCGAGCTTGAGTCCCGCGAGAATGAACGGCATGGCCGACGGCAGCGAGACCTTGAAGAAGATTTGCCGTGGCGAGGCACCGAATGATCGCAACATCTCGATCAACCGCTCGCTGGTCGTGCGCAGCCCTGCTTCGGTATTGATGGTCACGGGAAAGAGCACCAGGAAAATGACCACCAGCACCTTCGACCAGATCCCGATGCCGAGCCAAAGAATGAACAGCGGAGCAAGCGCAATCGTCGGAGTGGCGTAAAGTCCGGAGATCCACGGCTGCAACGCGCGCTTGGCGGTCACGCTCTCCGCCATGGCAAAGCCGAGAACGATGCCGGCCACGCTCGCAATGACGTAGCCGAGCGCGAACTCGACTGCGCTGATCGCCATGTGCCCCTGCATTTCGCCGCTTTTCGTGAGCGAATAGATCGCCTGCACGATCTGGGAAGGCGCGGCAAGGAAGAGCGGGTTTGCCACCAGGACGCGGCTGACCAGCTCCCAGAAGAGAAGCCCGCCCAGGACGGAAATGACTCCGGCGAAGTAGCGCAACCGCACTCCCTGCAATATCGGCGTGACCGCCTGCGCTTGCGTCGCTTCCGCCGGAGCATCCTGGGTTGAAACGCTCATGCTCAATCGGTCAATTTCGTTACACCGGGCAGGATCAGGCGCTCAATTTCAAACCCGGCCGGAATATCGCCAAGCTCTTGCAAGGCTTGTACCAGTGCTCCCACTTTGGCTTTCGAGACCTTGCCGGTGGGCTCAAGCAAGCGGTTCTTGGTGAGGAAATCGTAGGCTTTCTCGACGTCCTCAAGCTGCATTTTGCTCACGTCGACGAGTATCTTCGTGGCTTGCGAACGGTTCCTGCCGTCGTAGAACCAGGCAATACTGCGGTTGTAGACGGCAATGACTTTATCGACGGTGGCGCGGTTCGCTGCGGCCCAAGTCCGGTTGACCACAATCCCGGCAAACGGAAGGTCGACGTACTCGACGGCGGTTCCGAGCGTATTGAAGCCGGCCGCCTCGGCGCGGTAGTTGAACGGCGGGGCGATCAGCGCGGCGTCCACGGCCCCTGAGGTGAGCGCCGCGAACCGGGCCGATGTCGCGCCGGCAAATACCATATCGAACTCGCCGGGGCGGATACCTTGAGTAGCGAGCATGCGCTCCAGGAACAGCCGTGTGATATCTTTCGCCCCGCCGACTGAAATGGTCTTTCCCTTGAGCTCGCGCATGCTTTTGATGCTGGAGCGGGCAACCAGAATATAAGGCGGCCGCTCGACTTCAATGCGAATGATTGCCGCTGATGCGCCCTTCTCGATTGCCCGGATCGGATCGACCAAGCCGGTATTGACGGCAAAATTGACGGAGCCGGCGGCAAGCTGCTGATTCACGCCGGCATTCGATTGAGCAAACACCAACTCGACATTCAAATCCTCGGCGGCGAAAAATCCCTTGTTCATGCCGATGGCGGTCGGCCAGAGATTTGCGGAAGAAGAGCCAACCGCGCTGAGCACAACCGGCTCGGCAGCCTGGCTTGCGGCGGACACGACAGCGGCCATCGCGGCGGCGCCCGCAAGAGCTCTGAAGCCGGTTCGCATGCGGCGCATCATTCGAGCCTGCCGATCTAATCCGTGCATCACTGCTCGAGCTGGGCGCGATAGTGTATAGCGATTTCGCTTCCGGTCGCCTTCCACACGCGCGCATGCCGGCAGATATAGGCGAGCGCTGCGTCGAAGGCGTCGATGCGATGGGGCACGCCGGTGAGATAAGGATGGAGCGCAATGGCCATCACACGGCCGGATTGCGCTCCCTCGCGGTAAAGCACGTCGAACTGCCGGCAGATCATGTCGCGAAATTCTTCTGCCGTCCGGTGCGCCCGCTCGAACACGGGCTTGTCGTTGATTTCATGACTGTATGGCACCGAGAGAATCTGGCCACCGCCATCCAGCGTCATGACATAGGGTTGATCGTCGTTGGTCCAGTCACAGACATAGTCGCATCCTTCGGCGGCAAGAAGATCGAGCGTGTCCCAGGTCTCCTGGAGGCCGGAGCCGAGCCAGCCAACCGGTCGCGTGCCGGTTGCCTTCTCGATGGTGGCCAGCGTGCGATGAATGATGCCTTTTTCCTCCCCCGGCGCAGCCTCGTTGAGGCGGCGCGTGTTGCTCTCGCAGTGGCCCATCCATTCCCAGCTCAGCTTCTCCCCCGCACTGATGATCTCCGGGTGATGGCGGCATACGTCGCTGTTGAGCGCGACGGTGGCGCGGATGCCGTAGCGGTCGAGCACCTCCATGAGACGAAACACCCCAACGCGATTGCCGTAGTCCCGCGCCGACCAGGACATGATGTCCGGCACCGGCGTGCCCGGCCCGCCTGAGCCAGCCGGCACCTTTTCCATGAGCGAGAAGAATTCGATGTTGGGAATCACCCACAACGCGACATGCGCGGCTTGCGGCCACTCCAGGCGCGGACGCTGATTGATGGGCGAATACGGGAAAGGGCCGTAGGCGGCTGGCTTCATTAATCAGCTCGCTTTCTTCATCGCCATGCTGTCGAGATGCGCGATCACCTCGCCCGCATGCATCACATCGCAGTATTTGTGATGCATGTCGAACAGGTTGACCTTGTGAGAGAGAAGGCTGCGGTCAAAGCAGCACTCTTCCACCAGCACGACATGATAACCGTGGGAATAGGCATCGACTGCGCTGGCGCGTACGCACCCGGAAGTGCTTTCGCCGCAGATGATCAGCGTCTGCACCCCGAGCTGGGTGAGATGGGCGACGAGCGGCGTGCCGAAGAATGCGCTTGCCCGCTGCTTGGTAATGACAACGTCCTGGGGCAGCGGCTTGAATTCCGGCCGGATGGCAAAATCGGCAGCATCGAGGGGCGGCTTGTTGCGTTTCGTTGCCGTCACCAGACTTGGGCGGCTTTCCGCGCGCACGTCGCCCGTTGAATAGAAGATTGGCAGGCCTGCCGCGCGCGCCGCCGCAAACAGCCGCTTGGTGGGCTCAACGGCGGCGTAGGCGTATTCACCGCAACTACTGGGATGCGTCTTGACCAGCTCGGCAGGGGAACGCGGCCCGCCCCGGTAAACCAGCTCATAGAGATCGATGGCAAGCAGCGCGGGGTTTGCCCCGACGAAGACCTTGCGCCGGTAGGAGGCATAGATCTCCAGAAGATCGGGCGTAACGACGTCCTTCCAACAATGGTCCTCGAATTGATCGGTCATGATCGGCTCCCTGGCGCAAGTCAGCATGCGTGCGGACGCTACGCCAAAAAGCGTACCGGGGCGAGATGGCGATGTACATCGGAGAGGGGCGAGCGGAGTTCGTCTTAAAACTGCGCGCTGTTGCGCACAGGTGACAGAACATCCAGCGCAGCCTTGGCATAGTGGACCGGCTTGCGGGCCTTGTGAGCACCGCAAGCCGGCTGCCGTGACCCAAGCCGGCTACGCATACTGCCAGCTACGCATTACTCAACTGTCAGTACAATCCCGGCGTGGGCACGGACCTCGGAGCGACGGACCCGGTATATTGCGGAGCCGTCCTATGCTTCGCATGCTGCGATCGGGGCGCAGCGGACTTCGTCTTTTTAGGTTTGACGTGGCTCACTTTGGCCGGCGCCGAGCGGCTTGCCGTGCGACTGGCAATTTGGCCCGGCTTTTTCGTGGCGGCGAACCGCCGCGTTTTCACAGACCCCAATACTGGGCGTTTTCGCTGATGCTTGTTGGCGTTGTGCTTGCCGGATTTTCGGCTCGCATGCAGTTTGCTGGATGAATTTACAGCTGCCTTGGCCGCCGGGGTCGATGTGGCGGCCGGGACTGTCTCGACCGCGCGCGCAGGCAGCACCAGCGCGATCGCGCAAAACAGCACAGCGCAAGATTTGCGCAGCATAAGGTATCCCCTGCCGATCCGCATGGGCGATCGGATGGCCAAACGTCCCGCAATTACGCTATCGCGAGAGGCTTAACGGTTGCTGAATTGGCGGTGGCGTGGTTTGCGTAAGGGTGGGTCGAGCGCTTTGCGAGACCCAACGCCTTTTCCGCACTGCTCGATGTTGGGTCGCGTGAAGAACTCGACCCAACCTGCGCGAGTGCTACTTGGGCTCGGTCTCGGCCAGGAGCCAGTTGTGATAGGCAGGCTCGACACTCTCGAGCGCAATCACGAGGATCGCGGGCGTGCTGTAGGAGTGCATCTGCTTGACCGCGGCGCTGACCTCACCGGCAAGCGAAGCCCGGGTCTTGATGATCATCACTGTTTCCTCGCCGCGCTCGATCTTACCTTCCCAGCGATAATGCGAAATCATGCCCGGCAAAATGTTGACGCAGGCACACAGCCTGCGCTCGACCAGGGCTCGGCCGGCCTGCTCAGCCTCGACAATCGAGGGATAGGTCGTATAGACGAAAACCGCGCGCTCCATATGCAACCTCCGCCGGCCGCAGCCCCTGCCGCCGCCACAGGACCAAGCTCATGACATCCGCTACGCTGCGTCCAGCGAGCGCCACTCCTGCCGGTCCGGCCTACGAGCGGATCGCCCTTGTCGCAAGTCCGGTTGCCGAGGCACAAGACGCGCTCCAAAAGCTTGCGGCGCATTACGGAAATGCCGCTCCGGAGAGTGCCGACGTCATCGTTGCTCTGGGTGGCGACGGACTCATGCTGCAGACCCTGCACAGGTTCATGCATGCCGGCAAGCCGATCTACGGCATGCATCGTGGCACTGTCGGGTTCTTGATGAACGAGTACCGGGAAGGCGATCTGCGCGAGCGCCTCAGCGCAGCACGGAGCACAGTCATCCATCCGTTGCTGATGTGCGCACGCCAGAAGACCGGGCCCGCGATGGAATACCACGCCTTCAACGAGGTGTCGCTGTTTCGAGAAAAATATCAAGTCGCCCGGTTACGCATCCTGATCGACGGACAGGAGAGGGTTGCCGAGCTTATGGCCGACGGCGTGCTGGTGGCCACGCCTGCCGGCTCGACAGCTTACAATCTCTCGGCGGGCGGTCCGATCATTCCGATCAGCGCCTCCCTCATGGCGCTCACGCCGATCAGTCCCTTTCGGCCGCGGCGCTGGCATGGGGCGTTGCTCTCCGATCGTGCCCGCGTGCGGGTCGAAGTGCTGGAGCCGGAAAAGCGCCCCGTCGCGGCGGTGGCCGATCACGAAGAAGTGCGCGAAGTCTCGGCCGTGGACATCCAGATGGATCTCGCCATCGCCATGCAGCTTCTCTTCGATCCAGGCCACAGTCTCGATGAGCGCATTGTGCGCGAACAGTTCGGATACTGAACCGCCACAAAACCTACTCCTCGCGTCTGCGGTCCCGCAGGTCGCCGATGCGCATGTGCTCCAGCGCGCGATCCGCAAAGTACGGGATAAATCCATAGCCGAGGAGCCGTTTGCGCGCGGCCGCGATCTTCTCCGGTGAATCAAGGTATTCGACCGCGAATACCGGCTTTCCGGCATGGGTCAGCAGTTGCAATAGCCTCACATTCACGTCAATCGATTGCGGATCATTGGGGCGATTGTCCTTGGATTCGCCAAACAGAAGGTCTTCCTTTCCCGCGCCGTCGATCACCGCGCGATAGTCCTTATCGGCGAGCAATTCTTCTCCGTTCTGCGGCACGATGAGAAATCCGGGCTTGAGCGCGCGTGCATGTGCCGCAAGCGCACTGACAAAAGCGATCATTTGAGAGCGGGCATCGCCGTTGTGCCTGGCCATGTCGGCGAACTCGTCGACCTTGTCGAGATAAACCCCGTCGAATCCGTTTTTGATGATGCGATCGAGATAGCTGTTCTCGCCTTTGAAGATGATCTTTTGCCAATCGTCCATCCAATAACGGACCCCGTAATTGCCGCGCCATTCCCGGTTCTGGGGTCCGCGCCAGTTCGGCGCGAGCAGGCCGAAGAACCAGCCCCAATACCATCTCCAATAATAGCGATATGTCTCGGCCTCCCCGATCGAGAGATAGGCGAGCACGATTCGCCGGCTGCCGTCGGGCTTGCGCTTGAGCCTGCCCACCTCGGTGGCGGTCAAGGCCTGATCGTCGCTTCCGGTGCGGGAATAGTCGATGACGATCACGTCGTAGGGAATGGCAGCGAGTTCATCGGGGTCGAGATTCTGCAGCTGGTAGCCCCAACTCTTGGCCTGAGCCAAAAGCTGGGCAGGCCGCAAGTCCCCTGCTGACACTTGTGCGAGCGCCAAGCCGCTTGGAATTACGCCCGCGACAATCAGCAGCAGAGCGCAGCAAAGCGCGAAATGTGTTCTGGACATCGCCCCCATGCTCCTGCGCATACGGGACGCATCGACGCCCCGCCTTATCCGCTTCACGCGGCACCAGAAAGTGCAAAAATCGCGGCGCGACAAATGCCCTGGCGCAAATTGGGAAATGCGGGATAGAACCGTGCTTTTTTCAGGTGAGAAGCCAGGCTATATGAATGCTGCGAGGGTGGAGGATGAACATCCCGCGCAGAATATCAACCTTCCGCTGAACGCGGCCTATGCAATCTACGCCGGAATCAAGCTCGATTGACTTGTCGGGAGAATGCACCAAACGAAATATCTTGCCCTATGACGGCTACGCCTATCTGATCGACGATACAGAGGGCGCGTTCACGTGGCCGCAAATCACTGCGTGCCTCGCCGAGGCCGTGCCTTGGCGTGTTGAAGTCGCGCACCTCTTCGGCCGCAAGATGCCAGTCCCCAGGATGACAGCATGGTTTGGCGATGCCGATTACACGTACAGCGGCATCCATCATCGGGCAGCGGCGTTTCCGCCCATTATTCAGATGCTGCGCGAACGGGCAGAGCGCCTCTCCGGCGCAGCATACAACTCAGTTCTGCTCAATCTCTATCGCACCGGCGCCGACAGCGTCGGGTGGCATAGCGATCATGAAGCAGGTCTTGGCGATTGCCCGACGATCGCGAGCTTGTCGCTTGGTGCGACACGACGGTTTCAGTTTCGGCATCGCACAGCAAAGGAAACGGTTACGCTTGAGCTCAGAGAGGGTCTCTGGCTCATAATGGCAGGCGAGACCCAACGCTTCTGGGTCCACCAGGTGCCGAAGACGACGGCGACTGTCGGGCGCCGCATCAATCTTACCTTCCGGCACATGATTGAAGCGCGCTGATAGCGCCAGACGGTTCGCGCACAAGCCATAGCCCGCCGGCGACGGACCGTACGCTGCGCGGATGGGCGAACTACTTCGAAGTAGGCACCATCACAAACGCGTACCGGGCGCTCGACAACAACACCGCTGTGCGGTTGTGCCGGTGTTGCGCTTCAAACACAAGGTCAGGCGACGCAAGGGTCTACAGGGAGAAGTCCGCCAGCCGGGTCGCATTGACCATGAATGGAATAATGCGCGCCGCGGCCGAGGGCAGGGTCCTGGCCATGACGGCGCTCAGGCGCTGTCCAGCAGAGGTGCTCAAAGCCAAGTTGCCCGCTCTTGCCCATATCATCTGCCGACGTAGTCTGGCTGTCACGATATGCTGAAACTCGTTTGCAGGCGTCCCGTTGAGAATTGCACGAGCAGCGGCAATGCCGGAATGAAGAGCGATGGAAATACCATCCCCCGTATACGATGGAATGACTGCCAGCTGATCGCCAATCGGGTAAGTTGATCGGGAGATAACTCGCTTACGCACGAAGCCGTACGGAATAGCCGAAACGGCAACTGGCTTTTCCCACAGCGGGTGCGCCTGTGCGAGCACCTTGCCATAGAAATCGGATTGGACAGAAAGATATCTTGTCTGGGCTCGCCAGTCGGCACCGATCTTCTTTAGCAATTCCCGCTCCAACACCCAGCAGATCGCCACAATATCCCGTTCGACGAGGCATGCCCCAGCATATCCGCCCGGAAAAATGGTCAGGTGCACAAGATTGCGCAGCATTGCTGCAGTCGCGGGGCTCACGCGCAAATGCAGCTTGAATGCGGTCATCAATCCGCGCGGGCGAATGCAGCCTCTAAGATCGTGCTTACCCGTCGCGAGGACAACGCTGGCCGCAGCAAACTTTTGGCCTGACGTGTGCACGGTGATCGGTGTCGCCTCAACATCCAGGCTTGTCACTGTGCCGCCACGCACCACCTCGGCGCCTGCATTCTGCGCGGCCCGGAGCAAGGCTTCATCCAGGCAAAAGCGCGAGAGCCCTGCGGCGGTAAATGGGAGGGCGATGCGGGGCACTTGGACGCCGCACGCAAAGCTCAATGCTGTGATTTCAGTCGCTTCCAGCGCCCAAATGTCCACGCCAAGGTCTGAAATAAGATTGCGCGCGTCCGCGCTGATGAATTCGCCACAAACTTTGTGGTGTGCAGTGCGAGTCTTCTCCAGCAACATCACGCGACGGCCCTTGCGTGCAAGCTCGATGGCGCAAGCTGCCCCCGCTGGCCCGCCCCCCACAACAATGCACGGCAGTGGCAAAGCCCGACCTCATGCCTCTAGGATGATTAAGCCCCTTGTGGCGCTTGGGCTGAACAGGCGCGCCCCGTCGCCCAGGCAAGCGCCGCGTTCTCTGCATGAATGCGAATCGCCAGCACAATTCCATTGAGCGCAAGGAACACTCCCGCAAAGCTGGGGAGGCCTAACGCTAGCGGCACCACAATGATCTCGCCGGTGACAATTACATAATTAGGATGGCGCAATAGCCGATATATGCCGGTCGTAACGAGTGGGACACCAGGGACGACAATGATGCGTGTCGTCCATCTCCGCCCGAGACTCGCAACCACCCACAACCGGCCAAGTTGAAGCAAGATGAAGGCCCAGAGATAAAGCGGATCGACAGGGCGACCGAATCCCAGCCCCCATAGGCCGCAGAGCCAAGCGGCATGCATCCCAACCATCACCGGGTAGTGGCCCCGTCCGAACTCGATGCCGCCCGCTGCCAGAAGCCGAGAAGTGTTGCGCGCCGACCAAGCGAGCTCACCGATACGCTGCAGGGTCAGAACGCCAAGCAAAACCTCGGCGCTGTTCACCCACCCATCCTTGCTTCGAGCGAACGCGGCGACTTGGCAACACTACAATATTGGTCAGGGTGGCGCTTATTCAATTGCTCTGCCGTGTGTGCGGCCAATGACTTGATGCTTGCACCTTGCATGAACGTCGTGAGTGAAATATTGACGCCGAAATCGGCGCTGATGCGGTTGCGCACGTCCACGGCGACGAGCGAGTCCAGCCCCAGATTGCGTAGTGGCTGCTGCGTGTCGATCCGTATCGGCGAGGCGCCAATTGCTCGCGCCAAGCGATCACGAAGATACACCTCCAAGAGTGGCGGACGCGCCGCCTCGTCCGCCTGTAGAATGTCGCGCACGTGGGAGGCCACTGTCGAGCCGCCGTCCCTGGCATTGTTTCCGACCGCCAATTCGGCAAACCGTGCAGGAACGCGTGAGCCCATCAGTTGCACGAGGTCGTTCCACCCGACTTTCGCCACTGCGACCTGCACGGCATTGCTGGACATCAACTCGTCGAGAGCGTCGAGCATCGCAGCGGCGGGGATCGCCGTCACGCCGAGACGAGCCAGTCTCGCGGCCGTCTCCTGGTTATTCGCCACGTGTCCAACCTCGCCCACCGAGCCCCAATTGATCGTGAGAGCGGGAAGCCCGCGCGCACTGCGATAATACGCCAGAGCATCGAGGAATGCATTGCCGGCAACGTAGTTCGCCTGCCCGGGACTTCCGACCATGGAGGCGATCGACGAAAACATCACGAAGAAATCGAGCGGGCAATCGGTCGTCAAACCGTGGAGATTCCAGGCGCCGATCATTTTAGGCGCCATTGCTTTCCACATCCGTTCCTCGGACAGGCGTTCGATCGGCGCATCGTCCAATACCATGGCGGCATGCACGATGCCGCGCAATGGACCCATGGCGCACTGCACATCCGCGATGACCTGTTGCACCTGACTGCGATCGACAACGTCTGCTTGACAAACCATGACCTCGGTGCCCCCCACCCGCAGGGCCTGCAATGCAGCCTGCGCGGATGGCGACGGCACGCTTCGACCCAGCAGAGCCAAGTGACGCGCTCCGCGTCGCGCGAGGCGAGCCGCAACAGCCAATCCGAGACCTCCCAGACCACCGGTGATCATATAACAAGCGCCGGGATCTATTGTGAGATTGGAGGTGGCTTTATCGACGTGGACCCCCGCGGTGTCCTGCATGGAGACGATCAACTTCCCGACATGCTTTGCCTGCGCCATATACCGAAAGGCGTCCGCAAGATGCGCGGCCGGAAAAACTTGATGCGGAAGCGGCCGCAAATCACCGTTCTCAAACCTCTCCATTATTTCGCTTAGCAGCAATCGGGCAAGCTCCGGTCGCTGCTGGAAGATGGTATTCAAATCCACAGCAAACAGAGAGATGTTCTTGCGCAGTGCCCGCATTCCAATCCGACGGTTGCGGTAGATGTCGGCCTTGCCGATTTCAATGAAGCGTCCGTATGGTCGAAGAATAGAGAGGCTCTTCTCGATTGCCTCGCCCGCAAGCGAATTGAGCACAAGATCGACCCCCTCCCCTGCGGTGAGGTCCAACAATTCGTCGCCGAATTCGAGGCTGCGCGAATCCATCACATGCGAAACGCCGATCGCCGCCAGGAGACTCCGCTTCTCGGGCGAGCCGGCGGTCGCAAACACAATGGCGCCTGTCTTCAACGCCAACTGCACGGCCGCCAATCCGACCCCTCCGCTAGCGGAATGGATCAGCACCCGCTCTCCCGGCTGCAGTCTTGCCAGCGTGTGCAGTGAATAGTAAGCGGTCATAAAGGCGGCGGGAATGGTCGCAGCCTGCTCCAAGCTCAGCCGCCCGGGCTTGGGCGCTACGCATCGCGCATCGACTGTCATATGGGTGGCGAAAGCGCCTGCCCCGAAAGTAACAACCTCGTCTCCCGCCTTGATGCCGGAAACTGCGTCACCAACCGTGATCACACGGCCGGTGCATTCGAACCCGAGGAATCCCCCGGAAGGACCGTCCTCGACGGCGTCCCTGGGGAGCATGCCCGTGGTCAGCATCAGGTCCTTGAAATTGAGGCCAGCCGCTGCCACCTCGATTTCGACTTGATGCGGCATTGGTGGCGTACGCGCGAGAGGTCGCGCCGACAGCGAGTCCAACAGCCCCGACTGCTGCAGTTGCATGCGGAAAGGTTGCAAGCCCGCTTCCATCGGCGCGGAGGCCAGGTACGTGGTCGGCGATACGGGCACGAGGCGGTGCAAGTAGCGCGCCTCGCCCTGCAAGCGGATCTCATCTTCCGCGTGATCTCCAGCATTCAATTCGTCCGCAAGATACGCGATCTCCTCTTCGGAGCAGGTCGTCAAATCTACGAGGCGGCAGTGCAGGTGCTGATACTCGTTCATGAGCGCCCTGCCGACACCCCACATTGGAGACTGCGTCAATTGAATTGACTCGGCTCCATTCTCGATCGCTTGTGCCGAACGCGTGATAAGCCACAGAGTTTCGATGACGAGGCCATCGGTTGCGGCGATTGCCTGCATGAGATGAATAATCCCGATACACCCCAGGTTGGCTGATGATCTCAGGGAGTCACTCGTCATCGTCTCGGAAGTGTGGCTGTCGAGGGTCCAGAGATGAGCGATGCCTGCGAGGCTTGGAGCCCGCCTGCTGACATGTTCCATCAAGCACCGCATATCGTCGGGATTATCGGCACGAACGCCAAAGGTAGATTCGTCGAATTGCAGGAATTCGGTGCTGTGGCGCACTTCAATGACACGGTCCCCGCGGTCTCGAAGCTGCCGTGCGAGCTTGCCCCCTGCGCTGTCCCGCCCGCCAATGCCTCGATCGGAAAAGACCAGCCACGTTTTCGGCTGTTCGGAAGCTGCCGGCGTCAATGCGGGCGACGAAGAAAGCTTTGAAGCACGCGCGAGAATCACCGAATGTTGCGCGCGCTGGGAATCCGGGCAATCGGCAAAGCACCGCGCGGAATCGAATCCGGTCTCGCCAAGAAGGGCCTGCCATTGCTTTGCGGAGAGACACGGTCCGTCAGTTCGCAGATCGCCGTCCTCAAACAACCACCAGCCTTTCAGTAATCCAAAGATCGACGTGATATAGAGCCACGGGCGGGTTAACTCCAGAAGCAAGAGCGTGCCGGAGGAGGCCAGCAGGCGCTTCACTTGTCCGAGCGTATTGCGAATGTTCCGCGTCGCGTGCAGGACGTCGGCGGCAATAATGAGATCATACGAATTTGCGGGAAAACCCTGCTCGACCGGATCGAGGTCGATATCAAGGGCCCGATACTGCACGAACGAATAGCCAGCGAACTTCTGCTGCGCGCGGGCCGTGAAGCGCAACGAAATGTCGGTAAAGACGTATTCGGCACAATATTCCGACAGGATCGGAAGGACGTAGCTCGTCATGCCGCCGGTTCCGCCGCCGATCTCCAGAATTCGCAAGGTTTTTCCCGTGGGCAGGCTGCGTACAGTCTCGCTGAGAACCTTTTGAACCAGCAGATTACTCCAGCGAAATGTCAATGAATTCTGATAAAAAAATTCCGTCTCCGTGAGCGAGCCCTCCGGGAAGATGAGGTTGAGAGGGTCGATATCGCCTCTCAGCACCGCGGCAAGGTTCTCACCGCAGCGACGCAATAGCATCAGTTCGGCATGACACTCCGGAAACTCATCCCATGATGTTTTCCAAAGTTGCAGTGGGTCGCCCGCACCGGCAACTTCGCATGGGTCCAACTCCTGCAAAAACCGCTGAACTAACCGCTGATATTGCGGCGCTACATCAGATTGGCCGCCGGCGGCTTGATGCGCCGGGCTGCAGCCCAGCTCATGCAGGGCACGATGGATGTAAGTAAGGGCAAGCGCGCGCGATGCAGCTTCGAACTCGTTCTGAAAGCGAGAGCGATCGAACCGCCGCCACAAATCTTTGCTGGCCTCGTTTAGAAACGGCGCAAGCCCTTCTGGCGACGGAAGGTGATGTGAGGAGCGCGCGTGGCCGGCCGCGGGCCGAGGGGCGGCAGTCCACCGATATTCATAACAGGCAGTAGAGTTCACTGAGTGCGCGAACTTGCCGACGGCTCGGAAAATAAGCCCTCGCACGTCGACGAGACGGTTGCCGGCCGGATCAACGACTTGGATATCCACGTTGAGCTGCGTCCTGCTGCACTCCTTCAGCCGGACGTGAGAAAATAAGCGCGACGGCAGGCTGGCCTGAAAGCGGACGCGTCCGACCTTTACCGGCACGAAAATTGCGTGTTCTGCATTCAAGATGTCGACCGGCAGAGTTGCCAATGTCGGTTGCAGGCACGCGTCTAGAACGGCCGGGTGCAATCGATAGTCGGATATTTGTGCGTCCAGGCCGCTTGGCACATTTATCTCGGCGAGCGCCTCGCACTCGCCTCGCCATAACTTTGCAATCCCACGGAAGCTTGAGCCGTAATCCAATCCCCGGCTGGCCAGTAAGGCATAAAAATTGTTTCGATCTACCTGATCGAGACACCGCTCCTGGATTTGTGCGATATGGATGGTTGTAGGCGTTTGCTGACTGGCTTTCCGTACACAGCCGTGCGCATGGCGATCCCAGGAATTTTCGGCATCGCGGCTACGCACGTGCATCTCGAAAACGCCCGAGCTGGCATCGAACGTTACCTCGGCGTGGTGCGCTGCGGTTTGATCAATATCCAGAAGTTCTTCAAATTCCACGTCCTCTAACACGCAAGGCGTGGGACCGAAAATTTCTCCTGCCGTCGCGAGTGCGGCTTCGATATATCCCGTACCGGGAAATACGGTTAAGCCGCCGATCCGATGGTCTTCCAGATAACTCAAACTCGCGGTGCCTAGCTCCACCTGCCAGCGCGGCCGCGGTCCGTCGAGCCGATGTCCAAGCAGAGGATGAACAGGCTCGCCCAGGCGCAGCCGGCGCATAAAATCGGCTTCCCGCCAATGATTTTCCGCCTGAAACGGATAGGATGGCAGCTTGATCGCTGACGATTCGGCTGGAAACAGCTTGCTCCAAGCAATTTCGGCGCCGGTGCAATAAAGTTGACCGAGCGATCCCAGCAGCGTCGCTTGCTCGCGAGCCTCCTGACGCAGTGAGCACAGTGCCATTCCTTGAGTTGATTTCTCGTTCAAGCATTCGCCGATGTCGCGTCTGAGGACGGGATGCGCACCGATCTCGAGGAACAGCCAGTGCCCCGCTTTGATGATTTCGCTCATCGCATCCCGGAACAGCACCGGTTGTCTGATATTTCGATACCAGTAGCGCGCATCCAAATCCGCCCCTGCAAGAGCGGTGCCGGTCACGGTGGAGAAGAATGGTATCGACGCGGGTCGCGGCCGGATGTTCCGCAAGCAATCGATCAACTCTGCTTCAAGCTGCTCCATTAGCGGGCTGTGGTACGCGACTTCTACGCGCAAGCGACGGCTAAACAGACCCGCCGCAGTCAGCGTCTTCTCGATCTCGCCGAGAGCACACGCCTTGCCGGATAGCGTTACGGAGCGACGGCCGTTGACCGCGGCGATCGATAATGTGCCGGCGTGGCGTTCCAGCAGGCGCTCGGCGTCCTCACGCGAAATCTCAGCCGCAAGCATCGATCCCAGCCCGGCGGTGCGACCTTGCAAGCGGCTGCGGTGAAACACGACCTGGACGGCTTCCGCCAGAGACAGTGCTCCGCAAATATACGCTGCAGCCACCTCACCCACGCTGTGGCCGACTATGGCGGCAGGTTCGACAGCCCAGGATCGCCACAGCGCGGCAAGTGCGATCTGGAGCGCAAAGATTGCCGGCTGAGCGATGTGTGTTTCGTGGATCCGCGAATTGGTTTCGTCCGCGATCAACTCGTCCAGGAGCGACCAGCCGGCAAGCAGCCTGAAGGTATCGTTTACCTCCTCCACAGTGCGGCGATAGACCGGCTCTTTCATCAAGAGCTCGCGTCCCATTGCCCACCATTGCTGTCCCATCCCCGAGCAGACGAACACTGGCCCCGATCGGTCCTGCGGATTGGAATGGAGCGAGTTGCTGGCACCAGCTTCCCCCCGAACCATCGCTTGTAGTTGCTCCGCCAATTCGGCCTTGTCGTGTGCGACGAACGCGGCCCGATAGTCATGATGGGATCGCTTTACGCTTGCCGAGAAACAGATGTCGCGCAACGCTGCGTGTTGCAGCGCCCGCTCATTTCGCAGCGCGTTGAGATAGGAGCGTGCTAGATCGCAAAGCGCTGACGGAGAACGCGCCGAAAGCGGCAGCACCCATGCGCGGCCATCACCGTGGTCAGTGGGTGCACTGGAAGCGGCTTCGTGCGCGGGGGCGGCTTCGAGGATTGCATGCCCGTTCGTGCCACCGAAACCAAAGGAGTTCACGCCTGCGCGCGGCGGCTGCCCGCAGGTCTCGGGCCAGGGCTCAAGTCGTTGCGCGACGCGCAGCCGGAGGTCATCGAACGGGATAGCCGGGTTCGGATTCTCGTAGTGCAGCGTCGCCGGAATCTGACGATGCCGAAGGCACAACGCTGCCTTGATCAACCCAGCGATGCCGGAAGCCAATTCCAGGTGGCCAAGGTTGCTCTTGATGGAGCCGATCACGCAGCGTTCGCTGGCTCTTCGTGCTTTGCCGTAGACCGCCCCCAGCGCGGCGGCCTCAATTGGGTCGCCCACCGGGGTCCCGGTCCCATGCGCCTCCACATATTGCACGCTCGCGGGCGCAATGCTGGCGAGCCGCAGGGCATCGCGCAGATTTGCTTCTTGTGAGGCGCGGCTTGGCACCGAGATGCCCTCGGTGCGGCCATCCTGATTCACCGCCGTCGCGCGAATGAGGCAGTAAATCCGGTCGCGGTCTGTCAACGCCCTTGCAAGCGGCTTGAGGATGACCACGCCGACCCCCTCACCGCGCACATAACCGTCGGCGCGGGCGTCAAAACTTTTGCAGCGACCATCCGGCGCAAGCATGGAGGCCTTGGCGAAACCAATGCCGGCTTCAGGCCTGAGCATCACGTTTACTCCGCCCACGAATGCGAGTTCGCTGGTGCCGTTCCAAATACTCCGGCATGCCAGGTCGAGCGCAACGAGCGAGGACGAGCATGCGGTGTCGACAGCAAGACTGGGACCGAGAAGGTTGAAGAAATAAGAGATCCGATTCGCAGCAATGCACAGCGACGAGCCGAGATTGGTATAGGCATCGAGCAGCGCTCGATCGTTGATGTGGTGGGTGCTGTACTCGAAGCTGGAAATTCCGACATACACGCCCGAGCGCTTGCCGTCCAATGAGGCAAGCGTCAGACCGGCATCTTCAACCGCCTCATACGCTACCTCGAGCAGCAATCGTTGCTGCGGATCCGCAGCCGCAGCTTCGCGCGGATTGATTCCGAAGAATTGTGCATCAAACTGATCGATGTGGTCGAGAAAGCCGGCGCAGCGGGCATAGGTTCGGCCTGGCTTGGAAGGATCCGGGTGATACACCGATGGCAGGTGCCAGCGATCTTTGGGAACCTCGGTGACCGCATCAATGCCATTGATCAGCAAATTCCACAAATCGTCAGGACTTTTCACTCCGCCAGGCAGACGACATCCAATACCCACAACAGCAATCGGCTCGACGACACTCATGCGCGCTACAGATCAGCGATGATCAAATAGGCGGAGAAACCCGGCCCAAACGCTGCCAGCAGATGCGGCCCGTTTGCCCCAGCCTTCAATGCCCGCTCCAGCACAAACAGGGCTGTCGCCGATGACATGTTTCCAAATTGCCGCAGGATTTCCCAAGAGTGCGCCAGCATCGTCTGATCGATGCCGAGAACCTGCTCGATGGCAACGAGCACCTTGGCACCCCCTGGATGAAACAGGAAACCTCTAATGTCGTCTACCTTCAAGTTGTTGCGGTTGAGAAATTCACAGACAACAGGTGCTAATTGGCCCTGGATCAATGCCGGCAATTCGGGGCTGAGCACGACGCCGAAGCCATCGTTCTTGATATCCCATCCCATGATATGCTCGGTGTTCCGCCAACACCATTCCCCAATAGCCCGGATTCGCCGGGCACGCGAATTGCGCGTGCGAGACTTGCCATTGGTATTTTGCAGAAGCACCGCAGCTGCTCCGTCCCCAAACAGTGCGGCTGAGACGAACATCGTGGGGCTCTGATCACCCACTCTCAGGCAGACGCTGCAAAGATCGACCGTAAGAAAAAGCACAGTTGCATCCGGCATGCTCTGTGCAAGTCGCGTCGCTCGCGCGAGGCCGCCGACGCCGCCACCGCATCCAAGTCCAAAAATCGGCAGGCGCTCTATTGTCGGAGACAGTTTCAGCCGATGTATCAAGCTGGCCTCGAGGCTCGGCACGGCCAGTCCGGTGATCGTGTTGGTGACGATCATGTCGATGCTTTGCAACCCAATTCCTGCATCGCGTGTCGCCTGCAAGGTTACCCGTTCGAGTAGATCAAGCGCGTTGCGCTGAAATGATTCCGCCCGCTCCTCCCATCCGTGTGGTTGCAGGCACCATTCGAGAGGCTCGCAAAAGTAGCGGGTCTCAACTCCTGCATGGGAATAGACGTTCCACATGGATTTGAGCTCCGGGCGCATGGTCTGCGCGAGCTGAGCGATCTCGTGCTGATTGATTCGAAATCTCGGATTTGCCGTTGCAACCGCGAGAATCTCGACGTCAAAGCTCATGCGCGGCTGCCTTCCAAGCTCTTTTAGAGAAAATGTATTGTGGTATCACCAGCGGCGATCTCAATCTGGTCGAGCCGCTTGTCGGACGCTATTGAACATGCGCATCCGCACGGAGAACCGCGCGCAGGCTTGGGCCAGTGTCAAAGCCGGAGCTGCGCCGCGCGAGCAGGCAGCATGACCGCGCTTGAGTAGCGTCAGGCCAGACGGGGGCATCCAATTTCAGACGCCCCTTTGCAATGGCTCATAACGAACGATTGCTCTCCTTTACCGCCTGCGCGTCGACGTACACCTCGCTGCCGAGTTCGCGGAACTTCTGGCTCATCTGCGCCATGCCCTGCTCCTTGTCGTTGAGCGTCGCGGCGTAGTCGCGCACGTCCTGGGTGATCTTCATCGAGCAGAACTTGGGCCCGCACATCGAGCAGAAATGCGCGACCTTGTGCGCCTCCTTGGGCAGGGTCTCGTCGTGGTATTCCCGCGCAGTCTCCGGATCGAGCGACAGATTGAACTGATCGACCCAGCGGAACTCGAACCGCGCGCGAGAGAGCGCATCGTCGCGCAGCTGTGCCGCCGGATGGCCTTTGGCCAGATCGGCGGCATGCGCCGCGATCTTGTAGGCGATGACCCCCTGCTTGACGTCATCGCGATCGGGCAAGCCGAGATGCTCCTTCGGCGTGACGTAACAAAGCATGGCGGTGCCGAACCAGCCGATCATCGCGGCACCGATGGCGGACGTGATGTGATCATAGCCCGGCGCAATGTCCGTGGTCAGCGGACCGAGCGTGTAAAATGGCGCCTCGGCGCATTCCTTGAGCTGCTTCTCGACGTTGATCTTGATCTTGTGCATGGGGACGTGGCCCGGGCCCTCGATCATCACCTGGCAGCCCTTGTCCCACGCGATCCGGGTCAATTCGCCGAGCGTCTCCAGCTCGGCGAACTGCGCGCGGTCGTTCGCATCAGCAATGGAACCTGGCCGCAGACCGTCACCGAGCGAGAAGCTCACGTCGTATTTGCGCATGATGTCGCAAATCTCGTCGAAGCGCTCGTAGAGAAAGCTCTCCTTGTGCCGCGACAGGCACCACTTGGCCATGATCGAGCCCCCGCGTGAGACAATGCCGGTAACGCGGTTAGCGGTAAGGTGGATGTAGCCCAGACGCACCCCTGCATGGATGGTGAAATAATCCACGCCTTGCTCGCACTGCTCGATCAGAGTGTCCTTGTAGCATTCCCAATCGAGCTTCACGGGATCGCCGTTCACCTTCTCCAGCGCCTGATAGATCGGCACCGTGCCGATGGGGACAGGGGCATTGCGAATGATCCATTCGCGCGTGTTGTGAATGTTGCGGCCGGTGGAAAGATCCATCACCGTGTCGGCGCCCCAGCGGATCGCCCATACCATCTTCTCCACTTCCTCCTCGACCGAGGAGGTCACCGCCGAGTTGCCGATGTTCGCGTTGATTTTGGTGAGAAAGTTGCGGCCGATGATCATCGGCTCGAGCTCGGCATGATTGATGTTGGAGGGAATGATGGCGCGTCCCCGCGCCAGTTCGGAGCGCACGAATTCCGGAGTGATGAACGCGGGCACGCACGCGCCGAAGCTCTCGCCTTCGGCGAGCGCAGCCTCTGCCCGTTCGAGCATCTGTTTGCGGCCGAGATTCTCGCGCTCGGCGATGTAGATCATTTCATTGGTGATGACGCCGGCGCGCGCCCATTCCAGCTGGGTAATGCTCTTCCCTTTCTCTTCCCCACCTGCGGACGAGGGTGGGTTGGGGGCTGCCCGTAGCGGGTGATGTGCAGTCGGGAAATTACGCGCCAGATGCTTGCCGCTGACATTGCCGTTGTCCTCGGCCGTGATGGCGCGGCCTTCATACTCCTCGACTCCGCCGCGCTCGCGCACCCACGCGCTGCGAGGACGCGCGAGGCCCTGCTCGACATCGATCACCACATCGGGATCGGTGTAGGGGCCGGTGGTGTCGTAAACCGGCAACGCAGGATCGCCGGCGGCTTCGCTGAGCAAAATCTCCCGCACGGGCACGCGCAGGCCGGGAGCCGCATCGGGCCGCGCGTAGACCTTGCGCGACCCGGGCAAAGCTCCGGTCGTGACCTTGGGCGCCGAGATATTGGGGTCGTGAATATTCATGTGTTGCTCCCGTGGGCGGATTTATCCCTCCCCAGGCGGGGAAAGGATCGCATCTTCGTGTGAGGCCCCTGGCATGGATTGTCCTGTCCCTACGCCGGAATGACCCGGATCAGGTTCAAAGGGTTTTCGCGGCTCCCGCACGCATGGGATCAGCGAACTCTCAGCTCCTTGACCGGAGCTCCCCTCGGAATTCCAGTAATGTAGACCCGCCGGCGGCGGTGTCAACGCGAAGCGCCGGACCCGCGCTTGCCCGCCGATCGGCGCTTTTCGCACAAGCCGGAGGCGCGACGCGACCGACCGCCGCAGCGAGTATGCCGGTGGTTTAGGCCTTTGAATTGCGGGCCGCATGCCAGCCGACGATCGCCTCGGGGAACGAGTTGGTCGAGGCGAAATAGGGCTTGATGTCCAGCAGCGGCGTATTGTCGAGGCAATCGAGGCCAATCACCGAAAGCCGGTTCCCATCCACGCTCATCAGGCGTGCAACGCTCATGGCGATGGGGTTTGGGCGTGCGGGGGAACGCAGCGCAAAGGTGCCGCGTCCGACTCCATAGTGGCGCGGCACCTGGACCGCGAGATCGCGCCGCGCCCGGCCCATCCAATACAGCACTATCATATGTGTGCAGCTCTCGACCCCCTTGAGCGCAGGCGCCCATCGGGGAGCGACTTCGATGGTGCATACGGCGTCAGACTCGCGCGCATTTTTCGGACATTGCTCGCGATCGCTCCAAGGCGTGCGAATGCGGCCAATGAAATAAAGATGCGCATCGAAGCTAGCGGGCAAGTCGACTGCCGTCTCGCCCTCACGGATGTCGGGTGGGCGGTCAGTCATGAGAGGTCTTGATTCCGCCACTTAACCACATAAGGATATCTTTATATCCCGCCGAGAGAGGCAAATGTCACCTTCGACCCAACTCCCGTTTGAGGGGCTCAATTCTGCGCTCAAAGCCGCCGGTGAGGCAACGCGGCTGCGCATCCTTGCTCTTCTTGGCGAAGCCGAGCTCACAGTCTCGGACCTCACGGCCATTCTGCGCCAGTCCCAGCCTCGCATTTCCCGGCATCTTCGTCTCATGACCCAGGCGGGATTGATCGAGCGCTTTCGCGAGGGATCATGGGCCTTCTACCGGCTTGGCGAGCGTGGCGGCAGGGCCGAGTTTGCACGCGATCTCATTGCACGGCTCGATCCCGCGGATGCAATGCTTGTGCGCGATCGCGAGCGGCTGGCGCTGGTCCGGACGCGGCGCGCCGCAGCAGCGCAGAGCTATTTCCGCCGTCACGCTGCCGAATGGGACCGCATTCGCAATCTTCATGTGGCCGAGGAGGCGGTCGAGGAGGCAATCGTCGCGGCGCTCGCCGCAGAGAGCATGCGCACTCTGCTCGACCTCGGCACCGGTACCGGCCGCATGCTCGAACTCCTGGGTCCTCAAATCGAGCGCGGCCTTGGCCTTGATCTGTCGCTCGATATGCTCGCCTTCGCCCGGACGCGGCTTGACCGTGCGGGATTGCGCCATTGCAGCGTGCGGCACGGCGACATTTACGATCTCGCGCTGTCGAACGATTCTTTCGATGTGGTCGTCATTCATCAGGTGCTGCATTTTCTCGACGACGGCGCGCGCGCCATTGTGGAAGCCGCCCGCGTACTGCGTCCAGCCGGACGCCTGCTGGTCGTTGATTTTGCCCCTCACGCGCTCGAGTTTCTGCGCGACGAGCATGCTCATCGTCGGCTGGGATTTGCTCCTGAGACCATCGCCCATTGGATGAAAGCGGCCGGACTCGAGCCCGCGCTTCACCGCAGCCTCGCGCCCCCCACACAGGACAGAATTGCCGTTTCGCTCTGGCTCGGCCGCGATCGACGCCTCTTGCTCGCGCAGCCGTCGGCTGCCAAGGAGGTGGCGTGATGCAAGGCGAGCAGCGTGCGAGCCGGTTTGTCCACGCCGGCGGTCAGCCTCCCATCCGCGTCTCGTTCGAATTCTTCCCGCCAAAGACGCAGGAAATGGAGCAGACGCTGTGGGATTCCATCACGCGCCTTGCCCCACTGCAGCCGAACTTCGTGTCCGTGACCTACGGCGCCGGCGGCTCGACGCGGGAACGCACGCACAGCACGGTGAAGCGTCTGCTTGCGGAGACGTCGCTTGTTCCGGCCGCCCATCTGACTTGCGTGGCCGCGAGCTGCGACGAGATAGACACCGTCATTCGTGATTATTGCGCGGCGGGAGTGCGCCACATCGTGGCGCTACGCGGAGATCCGATTGGGGGCATTGGCGAAAAGTACGCGCCACATCCCGGTGGCTACCGCAATGCCGCCCATCTCGTCGCGGGGATCAAACAACTTGCCGACATCGAAGTATCGGTCTCGGCCTATCCCGAAAAACACCCGGACAGCCCCACCGTGCAAGCGGATCTCGACATGCTCGCCGCCAAGGTCGATGCCGGGGCCACGCGCGCGATCACGCAGTTCTTCTTCGAGAATGATTTGTATTTCGCGTATCTCGATCGCGTGCGTGCCCGTGGCATCAACGTGCCGATCGTGCCTGGGATCCTGCCGGTGCAGAATTTCAACCAGATGAAGAATTTTGCGGCGCGTTGCGGGACGTCGGTTCCGGATTGGCTGGCAAAGCGTTTTGACGGTCTCGACGGGGATGCCGCCACCCGCAAGCTGATTGCGGCTGCTGTGGCCGCCGAGCAGGTGCTCGATCTGGTCGATCGCGGAGTGACCGATTTCCATTTCTACACCATGAACCGCGCCGACCTTGTCTATGCGATATGCCATTTGCTCGGCCTGCGCCCGGCCATAAAGGAGGCCGCGTGATGGAGCAGTCTGCAAAAGAGCAGAATTTGCGGCGGCTCGCGAGCGAGCGCATCCTTGTGCTCGACGGCGCCATGGGAACCATGATCCAGGCGCTCGGGCTCGACGAGCAAGGCTATCGCGGCGCGCGCTTCGATGCCTGGAATCGCGAGGTACGCGGGAATAACGATCTCCTGATACTCAGCCAACCGCAGAAGATCCGCGAGATTCATCTCGCCTATTTCCGCGCCGGCGCCGATATCGTCTGCACCAACACGTTCTCATCGACGCGCATTGCGCAAGCCGATTACGGCATGTCGGGGATTGCTTACGAGCTCAATCACGAGGGCGCAAAGCTTGCGCGGGCGGCAGCCGATGAGGCGCAAACCGAGGATGGCCGGCCCCGCTTCGTTGCCGGTGCGATCGGCCCGACCAACCGCACCGCCTCGATTTCTCCCGACGTTTCCAATCCCGGTTTTCGCGCCATCACCTTTGACGACCTGCGCGACGCCTACGCGGAGCAGGCTAACGGCTTGATCGAAGGCGGCGCCGACCTCCTGTTGATCGAAACCATCTTCGATACGCTCAACGCCAAGACCGCGATCGCCGCGATCGCCGATGTGCTGGAACGCCGCGGCGTGTCGGTGCCGATCATGATTTCCGGCACCATCACCGATCGCTCCGGGCGCCTTCTTTCCGGGCAAACGCCGGCCGCGTTCTGGAATTCGGTGCGGCATGCGGCGCCATTTTCGATTGGGCTCAATTGCGCGCTCGGCGCGGCGGAGATGCGCGCGCACATCGCTGAGATTTCGCGCATCGCCGATACGTTGGTATGCGCCTATCCCAATGCCGGGCTGCCTAATGAGTTCGGCGGCTATGACGAGGGGCCGCAATTCATGGCCGCGCTGCTTGGCGAATTCGCGCAGGCCAGCCTCGTCAACGTGGTCGGCGGCTGCTGCGGCACAACGCCCGCCCATATCGCTGCCATTGCGCGGGCGGTCGAAGGCAAAGCCCCGCGCAAAGTCCCGGAACTGCCGCGGCTATTGCGGCTCTCGGGTCTCGAAGCATTCGCGCTCACCCCGGAGATCCCATTCGTCAATGTGGGCGAGCGTACGAACGTCACCGGCTCGGCCAGATTCCGCAAGCTGATCACGGCGGGCGACTATCCGGCCGCGCTCGCAGTCGCGCGCGACCAGGTCGAGAATGGCGCCCAGATCATCGACGTCAACATGGATGAAGGCATGCTCGACTCCGAGCAAGCCATGACCACATTCCTCAATCTGGTCGCCGCCGAGCCCGACATCGCCCGTGTCCCAGTCATGGTCGATTCGTCGAAATTCTCGGTCATCGAAGCAGGCCTCAAATGCCTGCAGGGCAAGCCGGTGGTCAATTCCATCTCGCTCAAGGAAGGCGAGGCGGCATTCATCGAACACGCCAAGACCGTGCGCCGCTACGGCGCTGCCGTCGTGGTCATGGCCTTCGACGAGCAGGGCCAGGCCGATACCGCCGCGCGCAAATGCGTTATTGCGCGGCGCGCCTACGACATCCTGGTCAATGTCGTGGGCTTTCCTCCCGAGGACATCATCTTCGATCCCAACATCTTTGCGGTTGCAACGGGGATGGAGGAGCACAACGACTACGGCGTCGCCTTCATCGAGGCGGCGCGTGCTATCCGCAAGGAGCTGCCGCACGCTCACGTGTCCGGCGGGGTGTCGAACTTCTCGTTTTCGTTCCGCGGCAATGAGCCGGTGCGCGAGGCGATGCATTCCGTGTTTCTTTATCATGCGATCAAGGCCGGCATGGACATGGGTATTGTCAATGCAGGGCAGATCGCCGTTTACGACGATCTCGCGCCCGAGCTGCGGGAGGCCTGCGAGGACGTGGTGCTCAATCGGCGCGCGGACGCAGCCGAGCGCCTGCTTGCGCTCGCAGAGCGCTACCGCGGACACGGCAAGGAGAAGAAGGAGGCCGATCTCGCCTGGCGCGAGTGGCCGGTCGAGCAGCGGCTCTCGCACGCGCTGGTCCATGGCCTCACCGATTTCATCGAGGCGGACGTGGAGGAGGCGCGCCAGAAGGCCGAACGCCCGTTGCACGTGATCGAAGGCCCGCTGATGGACGGCATGAATGTCGTCGGCGACCTTTTCGGCTCCGGCCGCATGTTTCTGCCCCAGGTGGTGAAATCGGCACGCGTGATGAAGCAGGCCGTCGGCTATCTCATGCCGTTCATGGAGCGGGAGAAAGCAGAGAAAGGGCTCGCCCAGACGAAGAGCAACGGCAAGATCGTGATGGCCACCGTGAAAGGCGACGTGCACGATATCGGCAAGAACATCGTAGGCGTCGTGCTTCAATGCAACAACTACGAAGTCGTCGATCTCGGGGTGATGGTCCCAGCCGACAAGATCCTGGAAACGGCGGCGAAGGAGAAGGCGGATGTCATCGGCCTCTCCGGCCTCATCACGCCTTCGCTCGATGAGATGTGCCTTGTGGCATCCGAGATGGAGCGCCGCGGCTTTGACATGCCGCTTCTGATCGGCGGTGCCACAACAAGTCGTGTGCATACCGCCGTGAAGATCCACCCCAATTACCGGCGCGGCCAGGCCATTCACGTCAATGATGCAAGCCGCGCGGTTGCGGTGGCCGGGAGCCTCATGTCGACGCAGGCTCGGCACGATTATGTCGAGCGCATCCGGGAGGAGTACGTCCGCGTGGCAGCAGCCCATGCGCGCGGCGAGGAGAGCAAGCGCCGGCTTTCCCTTGCGGATGCCCGCGCAAATGCGCTCAAGCTCGCATGGGACGCAAGCTCGCCGACGCAGCGGCCGGGCTTTCTCGGGCCTCGGCTGATCGAGGATTTTTCGCTCGCCGAACTGTGCGACTACATCGACTGGTCGCCGTTCTTTTCCACCTGGGAGCTCACGGGCAAGTTCCCCGCCATCTTGGATGATGACAAATACGGTTCGGCGGCGCGCAGTCTTTATGCCGACGCGCAATCCATGTTGAAACGCATCGTGGCGGAGCGCTCGTTGCGCGCCGGCGCTGCCTTGGGCTTCTGGCCGGCGAACGCCGAGGGCGACGATATCGTTCTTTTCGCTGATGATCGCCGTCACGCCTCCATCGCGGTTGTGCATACGCTGCGCCAGCAGCTCACGCGCCGGGAGGGTCGTGCCAACGTGGCACTGGCCGATTTCATTGCGCCAAGAACGAGCGGGGTTGCGGACTACATCGGCGCGTTCATGGTCACGGCCGGGCTCGACGGGGAGGAGCTGGTGGAGCGCTTCAAGCGTGCGGGCGATGATTATTCGGCAATCATGGTGCAAGCCTTGGCCGATCGGCTGGCCGAAGCCTTCGCCGAGCGGCTGCATCAGCGCGTGCGCAAGGAATTCTGGGCCTACGCTAGCGGAGAAAATCTCGGTGCCGCCGATCTGATCGTGGAAAAATATCGCGGCATTCGCCCTGCGCCTGGCTATCCGGCGCAACCCGACCACAGCGAAAAGGCAACGCTGTTCGCGCTGCTCGATCCTCATCGGCGCACCGGAATCGAGCTTACCGAAAGTTTTGCCATGTGGCCCGGAGCCTCGGTCTGCGGGCTCTATTTCAGCCATCCCGAGAGCCACTATTTCGGCGTCGGCAAGATCGAGCGCGATCAGGTCCAGGACTATGCCGCGCGCAAAGGCTGGAGCGTGACCGAGGCGGAGAAGTGGCTCGCACCGGTGCTCAATTATCAACCCTCGACCGCCGCTCGGGCCGCGGCGGAGTAGCGGCGACATTCGCCGGCTCGGTCATTGCGTGCCCCGCCAGCGGCAAGCAATCCCGCAATGGCTCCATTGCGGATCAAAAACAACCCCCACCCTACCCTCCCCTGCAGGCCGGGGAGGGAAAGGGTGGGGGGCAGGCACTTGTGCGCCCTTGGGCGCCATCGCCCCTGACAGGACCACATGCCCCACCTCAGGTTCGCCCCGCGAGGCGACGTGCATTTTTTTGTCGCGATCGCAACCAAGCTGTGACAGAATTATTACAATCGAATGTCAGTTCGGTTGCATACGGAGCGACACACATGAGTTTGGGATGGCCGGCGCGATCAAGGTCCCTGCCCTGGTCAAATCCGCTAGCCTGGTGGTGGAGTTTTTTAGGGCTGGTGAGCGGCGCAAATATCGCCGTTTGGTTCTTGCTCTATCGCTACCTTCAGGAACCGCGGACTGACAGTCTCGGCAGCGCATCCGACCTCCAGCTTATGCTCTTTCTCTCTGCGGCATATGTTTCTGGCTGCGCATTCAGGTCGTTCCTTCCGCGCGCGGATGTTCAACGGATCTGCTTGTTCGACACGTGGCTGTCGAGCGTAACGGTCGGCCGGTCGGTAGCAACCGTGGCTGAGATCTGCTTTGCAGTGCAGTGGGCGATTATTCTGCACCAGCTGGGTACGATGACGGGAGCTGATACCACTTTGAGCGCTGCGTGGGTGATTGTGCCATTGATACTCATCGCGGAATGCTTCTCATGGTATGCGGTACTGACCAAGAACTACTTGGGCAACGCGATCGAAAATTCCATATGGGCGGTTTCCTTCTTTATAGTAGCGATTGGCCTTTGCCGGTTGCTGCCGGAGTTTGAAGGTCGGGTTGGCGTGGTCCTCGTCATTGCGATCATCGGGATTGCGGGCTATCTGGTGTTTCTGGCGACCATCGACGTTCCGATGTATCTGACGCGATGGCAGGCTGAGAGTGCCGATCGCATAGGACCGCTGAGCCCTCTGGAGGGTCTGCGGGACGCGAGCTTTCGCTGGGTCGTGACGCACGACATTGCTCAATGGAAGGACGAGATTGCCTGGATGTCGCTTTATTTTAGTGCGGCGGTCTGGGCCAGCCTCGCGCTGTGTGTTTGCTACTCATTCGCGGGTCAGCTTCCGCGCTTTTGATGATTTTCAGCCCGAGGCTTAGCCAGGGGTAGCAGAAATCGGCCCTCCTTTATGCCGGAAATCGAGATCACAGACGCGACACTTCATTACGTGATCTCCGGGAGCGGCGAGCCGATCCTGCTGATCCCCGGCCTCGGAATGGATCACAGCTATTACCGTTTGGGCGTTCCGCTGCTCACGCAGCGCTTGCAGGTTATTGCCATCGATCCTCGCGGCATTGGCCGCTCGACCAAGTCGCCACCGCCTTACACGGTCGAAGGCTGGGCCGACGATTTCGCCGTCATGATCGAGCGGTTGGGTTTCGGATCAATTCATGTGCTCGGCTCATCGCTCGGCGGCGCGCTGGCGCTCGCGCTGGCGCAGCGTCATCCGCAAAAATTGAAATCGCTCACGGTGGTGGGCGGCTTCAGTGAGCTTGATCGCGCGACCGAGCTTAATTTCCGATTGCGCCTGCGTTTGATCGAGAAGCTCGGCATGAGCGAGGAGGTTTCCGACTACATGGGTCTGTGGACATTGACCCGCAAATTCATCAATTCCGACGCGGGCTATGCGGTGATGCGCGCCAACCAGGCGAATATTCGCGCAAATTCCGCCGAGCACTACCGCGCGTTCGTTGAGGCGCTGCTCAAATGGGGCCGCTGCCAGCCTGGCCAGGAGCACGAGCCCAAGTTCACCTCGTTGCTCGGCTCGATCATGGCACCCACGCTGGTCGTCACGTCGGACAACGATCATCTCATTCCAATGGAGTTGAGCGAGCTGATCGCGGCACGCATTTTCAACGCAAAGCTCGTCGTCATGCCGGGTGCGGGCCACATCCCTTTTATGGAGCAGCCGGACAAGGTCGTGCGCGTCGTCCTCGATTTTATCGGCGGCTTGACGCCGGCCGAAGGGGCTCGCGCATGATGGCCTCATCCCATCGGCTAAGGCCGGGCAAAACGCGTGATCCCCTAAGCTCCCATCCTGGGGGGAGGGGCAAAGCCGGAGCCGGTAGCAATTCCGCCATTCCTGTCTCTCCTGCGGAACCGGCCTTTCCGGCGGGCGGCTGCGAAACCCGGCACGTCGCGGGTCCTCTAATCACCTGAATTTGAACCAAACTGGTTGCCGGCACGACTAACTAAGGCGCAAGCCATGGCCGGCCTGGACCGGCGCCAAAAATGGCAGCGTTTGTTTGTGGCAAGGGTAGGCGCGTCATGCGGGTACAAAGTCGGCATTGGCTGGATTACGATCCTGTTGCACTTGCGGTGCTCATCATCGGCATTGGCATTGTTGCGCTGCTCGCTTTCAGCATCTGAAGGCTAGAGCCTAAACAGGCAGCATTGGCTTTTAGCTCCTCACGCCCGGGAGAAAACGGGCGTGCGCCGGTACTTAAAAAAACGATAAAGCCGGAACTCCATCCGCGGCAGCACCATTGTTTGTTCGTCCGCCCGGGGCGAGGGGCTCCGGGTGAGAATCTCCATACCGGCCCGCGATGGAGCCCAGCATGAGATCAACGGCAATCAGCGTCGTTACAGCGGTATCGTCGCTTGCTCTCCTCACCTGCGCGCCAAGCCTGGCGCAGCAGCAACACGATCGCGCCGCCGCGTCGAACGCCGTATTGGACCCGTCTTCGCTGCCTGATCAAAAATTAGGGGAACGCATCAGCATCAAGCCGGAAGATTTGCCGCCGCCGAAAACCGGACCGATTGTCAGCGCGCGTTCCCTGATCGTGCCGTATCAGGGACAGACGCCGCGCGTTCCGGAAGGCTTCACCGCGACGCTGTTTGCCAGCGGGCTCGCGCATCCCCGGCGCCTGCTCGTCCTTCCCAATGGCGACGTGATCGTCGCCGAGCAGAAAGTGGGCTACTTGACCTTGCTGCGCGATGAGAACGGCGACGGCAAAGCCGACTGGAGCGAGCGTCACGCGGAAGGCTTCAACGGACCATACGGTCTTGCCTGGCGTGATGATCACATCCTGGTCGCCGATCAGGACGGCATCTGGAAAGTGCCGCACCGGCTGGGCGCCTTGCGGCCGGGCCGCGGCAGCATCGAAAGGAAGGCCGTGGACGTCGCGGCCGACGAGCGCAAGCCTTCGCCCTCGATAGCCGGCGAGGAGATGATCACACAAAAAGGCGTGTTCGGGATCGTGCAGGGACACGCCAATCGGCACCTCGCGATCGATCCCAAAAACGGCGCGTTGTTCGTGGGCGTGGGTTCCTCCGGCAATATCGGCGTTGAGCCCGATCCCAAGGCGACCATCCAGCGCTTCGAGCCGGACGGATCGGGACAATCGACCTATGCGTCGGGCATGCGCAATCCTACCGCGCTCGCATTTCATCCGGACACTGGCGAGTTGTTTGCGGTCGTGCAGGAGCGCGATGGCCTCGGCGATCGCCTTCCTCCCGATTATCTCACGCACGTGGAAAGGGACGCGTTCTACGGCTGGCCCTATGCCTATATCGGGCCGCACCCGCAGCCCGGTTTTGCGCAATTGCGGCCTGACAAAGTCAAAGCATCGGTCACGCCCGACCTGCTGTTCCAGGCGCACTCTTCGACGCTTGATGTTCTCTTCTATTCGGGCGGGCAGTTCCCGCCGGAGTATCGCGGTAGCGCCTTCGTTGCGCTGCGAGGATCGTGGAACCGGTCCGAGCCCACCGGTTACAAGGTCGTGCGGGTGCCGTTCGGCAACGGGCGCCCGGTCGGCTACTACGAGAATTTCGTGACCGGCTTCTGGGTCGCGGGGCGCAGTCCCGCCGAAGTTTGGGGACGGCCCGCCGCTCTCGCCGTCGCCAAGGACGGCGCGTTGCTTATTGCCGACGACACCGCAGGCACCATCTGGCGCGTTTCCTATGCGCAGCCGCCATGACGATCCGGCTCGCCCGCGACCACGACCGGAACAACTCCGAAGAGATAGCTCAGCGGCCCCGTCATTCCGGGTCGCCGCTCATGGAGCCAATTCCTGTGCCAGGCCTGTGATCACCTCTTCAATGTCCGCGAGCCCGTTCAACCGCGGAGAGCCGGCGATGTGAGGGGTCAGCACGACATTATCGAACGAGAGAAGCTCATCATCGCTCCGCCCAGGCTCTTCGTACTGCGGGTCGAGCGCAAAGCCCCCGAGGCGACCCGACCGCAATGCATCCAGCAAGGCTCCGCGGTCAACGAGTTCCGCCCGCGCGACATTGACGAGACAAGCACCCGGTTTCATGCGCGCGAGCCGCGCAGCATCAATGAAATTGACGGTCGAGACCGCGCCGGGAAGCTGCGGAATCACCCAATCGCTTTGCGCGAGCAATGAATCGAGTGGTTCATATTCCACGCCGAGCGCGGTTTCTTCGCTTGGGCTCAGCCTCCTGCGCTGAAAGTAGACGACCCTCATTCCGAAAGCGGCGGCGCGCAGTGCAATCTCACGGCCGATTTCGCCCAGACCAATTATTCCGAGCGTGCTGGTGTTGAGCATCCGGATGCCCGCAAAACGCGCCCAATTGGCACCAGGCGTATGCCGGCGATCGAACGGCCGGTAGGGCCGCTGGGCCGCGGGTAGTTGCTCGACGCTGATCAGCCCTTCCAGCAGGTTGAGGCGCCTGGCCAACGCGAGCATCAGGGCGAGAGCGTGCTCGGCGCAAGCGATATTGGCGCGCCGGCGCACCCCGCGCACCTTGACGCCGGCTGTTTTGCAAGCGGCCAAATCGACGTTGCGAAGGATCGTGCCGTACTTGTAGACCAGCTTGAGGTGACGGGCTGATTTGAGCTCTTGCGGTCCGATGACGAGCAACTCAATAACGACCGCACAGGCGTGCGGAAGATTTGTGCGCAAGTCGACACCGGACGAGACCAGCCTGACGTCACTGGGATAAAGCGGCCCCGCAGCCCGCCTCACTCGCTCGCACCAGGCGCCAAAATTGGGCTCATCGGGGGACATAAAATCACCGTAGGCGTCTCTTCTTTCGTTGGTGGTTGCGGGGTCGAGGACTACGGCTACCAGGCGAGCCCAGGCGTCGTCCTCAACCACCAATACCGGACGCTTTGAGCTCATTCGCTGGCCTTGCATTGCCGCAATTGGCCCCTAGCATCGGCGGCTGGGATGGGGAGTAGGGGGCGAGTAATCCCGTTATGCCGCGAAATTCCCGTGCAATAGCGATCCTCTGCGCGCTCGCCGTGGCAATGGCCTCATGTCTGTTTGCCACTTCACCTGCCGATGCGAGACACAGGTCCCATGTCGCCTCAAAGCATAAAGCAGCAAAGCATGGCCGACACAAATCTGCGAGGGACAAGTCAGACAAGGACGATTCGGACAAGAATGACAATCCAGCGATGGAGTCCCGGACTCCCGTGGATAAACATGATTGTATCGACGTGTCGCAGGCTTTCTACAGGCGGGCGGCGAGCGCGGCCGGGCGAACCAAACACGGCATTCCCAAGGAATTCGAACGGGTGGCATCCAATCTGGATGTGTTTTGCGGGGAAGAGGAATTCGAGAAGGCGCGCGTAAGCATCGACTGGATGAATACGTGCCTGCAGAATTTCACCCAGGATGCAAAGCTGGGTTACTGCTCCAGGAACAAGGACTATTTTTGTTCAATCGACCCCGAGTTCCGAGAGCTGTCGCACCCGCGATGCCGATAAGGCTGTGAGCGAAATTCCGCAATAGCACCGGGCGCGGCGGTGCTGGACAGGCTGCGATCCCTCCCCGAAGGAACAGGGCAATCGCATATGAGCAAGCCGTACCCCAAACGAGGCCGCGAGGCGGCACTACGCTGATGGTTCTTGATAGGGGTCGGAAAGGGCTGACGCCCTCCCCGCCCTCCGAACCGCACGGGCGGTTTTCCCGCATACGGCTCTCCAGTCGGTAGTTGTTCCTCATCGGGAGTGTCTCGCTGTCTGCCAGGCCGTGTGAAGAGCGAGCAACCCAGCTTCCGCGAAGAAGGCGTTGGGCCAGCGTTGATGATCCGCTGCGGTCAGTCCCATGCCGGGGCGCCGGAGCGTCTGCTTGCGCAGGAGCGCGCGCAACCGCCGCCGGATGAACTGATCGAGAGGGCGGAAGGTGTAAGGGTGCGCATGCTTGAAGTAGGCGAACCAGCCGCGCAGCAACCGGTTGAGATCAACGACGATGACCGCGAGCGCCTGCCCGCGTGTTCGTCGTGTCTTCGCCCGGATGCTGTCCTTGAACCGGTCCAGACTCTTCTTGCGAACAAGGCGCCGTCCAGCTTCGAACCGATAGCCGAGGAACTCGAACCCTTCCCCGGTCTGCCGGCAGTCGCCGACATGCGTCTTGTTGGGATGCAGACGCAGGCCGTTCTCAACCACCCAGGCACGAATCTCGGCCAGAGCGGCATCGGCCTCTTCGCGGCTCCTACAGAGCACCACGAAGTCGTCTGCGTAGCGCACCATGCGATAGCCGCGGGCTGCCATCAGTTCATCCAGCGGGTGCAGGTAGATGTTCGCCAGCAGCGGGCTGATCACTGCTCCTTGCGGAGTGCCCGCCGTCGGTGTCCATCGCTGCAAATCGCGCATGATGTCCTGTGTAAGCCAACTGCGCAGCAGCGCGAGGATACGCCCATCACTCACTCGCTCCTCAACTCGCTGCATCAGTCGATCATGCGGAATCGTGTCGAAATAGCTTTCGAAGTCTGCGTCAACCACAAACGCGTGGCCGTCCGCAATCAGCTGGGCTACTTCGCGCAACGCATCCCGGCAGCCGCGTCCCGGCCGAAAGCCGTAGCTCGTCGGTCGGAACATCGCTTCGAAGATCGGTTCGAGTGCGAACTTCACCGCCGTCTGGACGATGCGGTCCTTGACCGTGGGAATTCCCAACGGTCGCGTCCGACCATCGCCCTTCGGGATCTCGACCCGCCTGATCGGTTGCGGCCGGTAACTCCCGTTCCGCAGTGCCGTCGAAAGCTCGGTCAGATACAGCTCCGCACGCGCTTCAAACCGCTTGATGCTTTGACCATCCACGCCCGCCGCACCTTTATTGGCCAGAACTCTCTCCCAGGCCGCATCCAGCGTGTCGGGCGCAAACACCTTGTCCATCAAACTGTACCAACGACCTCCTTTGACGCCGTTCACCAGCGCCGACACCATGCGCTCGGTCCAGACCGTATCTTCCACCCACGACCAGTCGCGGGCTTCTACACCTTGTGTAGCCCTCGCGGGCACTGCCGGTGCTGTCTGTGATCCGTTCCGGCCCATCACGCATCTACCTTCCTACCCTGCCTTCCCTCGGTGCGGCTTTGCTTTCCGCACTTTCCGCGGCTCTTCGCCGCTGCGGTACTATGCGGGCTCTGACTCCTGCCGCGCCTCGCACACAGCACGACAGGCCTCTCCGTTCCATCCGCTGGCCTTCTGGACATCCAATCCCCAACCACGTCGTGCGCCCGAACGTCACGTGCCTATCACCTCGTGCGCTCGGTCGGCTCCTTGCAGAGCCAGGCTTCGCCTATACCCCTAGGAAGCTCGCCACTACACGCCGCCGAATCGGGTTCGTGTTCCTACAGGCTATCCATTCGCCTCCAGCTGCTCCCCACCCCGCCTCGAAGCGACGCGAACAAGACCGCCCCTCGCACGACGCAGTTGCTTTTGGCTACATATGCGGTGACTTCACATGGTACGGACTCCCACCGTACTGACCAGACGAACTGACGGACGCACTAGGGGCGGGTTTCAAACCCGCCCTCGTTCGGCATGCACGGTGTGTGAGGTTGATCGGAGCTTAGCCGTACGACCTTCGATTGCGCAGCTGATGACGGCAATTCTCTCGCGGCGAGCCCGTGGCACAAGGGCGGGTTTAAAACTCGCCCCTACAAGGTTCGCGACCGCGTTCGTCCTCGGCCGCTTAGTCCCTCCGGTAGCGCCTCTGGTAGCGATAGGATGGATTCTCGAAGGCATTTTGGGTGCAGAATCCGCCATTGCCCGAGAGCGCGGCCAGGCACTGCTGGAAGGAATAGAAGCCGCAATTGGTTCCGCCTCCACCGCGGCCCCCGCCATACTGGGCACACCACGGAGCGGCCTGCGCTCCATCGGGCAACAGCGATAGAGTTGCGAATATGAACGATGCAATGGCAACCGTGCGCATGCACTCCTCCTTGGGTACCAGGTTCCCCAATTCACCAGGAAAATACCGCAATCCGAGATCGGTTCCAACCGCCCGCGGCTCCTGCTCGTTGCGCGAGCGAAAGCCGCCACGCCACTCACCACGCGCTATTCACTACTCACTTCTGGTCATAACGCGCGCGCAAACTCGCGGATCACATCCAGCGCCAGCGCACAGTTTTCCGCGCTGCCCAAGATCCCCAGCACAGGCTCATCGAGCCCGGCATCGAGGAATTCCCGCAGCCGCCGGCTGGCGTGCTCCGGTGTTCCGGCAATTGCGAACGCCTCGACCGCTTCGTCGGGCACCAGCGCGCTCGCCGCCGCGAGATCGCGCCGCGCAATGGCTGCAATCACGGCCTCCTGATCGACGGCAATCCCGGAAGCCTTGATGTTGGCTCCCAGAAATTTGTTGCGCATAACAAAGGCAAGCTTCTGGCGCACCGCATCGAGCGCCTCCTCAGGATTGCGTGAAGTGCCAAAAAACACATAGCCGGCGCGGCGGAATTTCGCGTGATCACGCGCTCGCGTTGCAGCGCCTTCGACACAACGCGCGATGGACACGCGAACCGAGTCGGTCGACAATCCCGCCGACAGAACGACCCCATCCGCAATGCTGCCGGCGAGGCGGAGCATGTCGGGGCCGATGGCCGCGACATAGATCGGAATAGCTGCGCTTGGCTTGAACGCGAGCCGCGCGCCGGCGAGTTGCACGAACTCGCCGTCGGCGTGCACCGTCTCGCCGCACCACAGCTTGCGCAGAGCCTCTGTGAATTCCCGCACCGCTCGCACCGGTTTCTCAACCGCGCGGCCGGATTCGGCAAGAAAAAGCGGGTTGCCGGTGCCGACGGCAATTGCTGCGCAACCGGGCGCGGCTTCATCGAGCGTCGCCATTGCCATGGCGGTCGGCATCGGGTGCCAGAGGTACGGGCTGACCGCCGTCGGCACGAGGACGCTGCCAGGCACCTTCATGGCGAATGCCATGCAGGTGGCAATCGCTTCCCGGTAGCCCAGGTGCTCGGCCATCCATAGGCTTTTCGCTCCCGCAGCGACCGCGCGCTTTGCGAGCGCAATCGCTTCCGCCGTCGGAATGAAACCATCGAAGCTCACGCCGATGCGCACGGACACCGGTCAACCCACCCGTATCAGCTCATCATTTGGCGTGATCGTGCCGGTCAGCTCCTCAAAGCCGTCCGGCGTGATGAGGTACATGTCCTCGACATGGAAGCCCATGCGTCCGGGAATCATATAGAGCGGCTCCATGGTGCAGGTGATATTCGGCTCCAGCACCACGCTGCGGCTATCGGTGATATATGGCTCCTCATGAATGGTCTGCCCGATGCCGTGCCCGAGAAATTTCAGTGTGGGCTCTATGCCTCGATCCCGTAGATATTTGACGTAGGTGCGATAAAGGTCTGCCACCCGCGTCCCCGGCTTGAGCATGGCCTTGCAGCTCTCACGCGCGCCGATCATGATGCTCCAGATTCCACGCTGCTCGCCGGTCGGCTCGGCCAGTATCGCGGTGCGGGTCACGTTTGAGCGGTAATGTTTCATGTCGCCGAGGACCTCGAGGCGCAGGATATCGCCCGTCTCAATCGGCTTGTCGGTCGGCGCACAATTGGTGATCCCGCTGCGCACGCCGGAGCCGACCTGACATTTGAGCCCGTCGCAACCGCCCTCCAACATGAGATTGCCGATCATCTGTGCGAGCGACTTCTCGGTAATGCCCGGACGAACTTCGCGCAACACGTCTCCGACCACGCGATCAGTCAACCGCCCGACCTGCTTGAGGAGCGAGATCTCTTCATTGGTTTTGATCATGCGGACGTTGAAGTAAAGCTCGCGACAGGGCACGAATTTCGCCGCCGGCAACCGCTCGCGCAAGCGGATGTAATCCTGCGCCGGCATATAATCGAGCTCGATTGCGATTTGCCCTGACGCTACGCCGGCCTCGACGAGCGCATCAGCGAGGACATCAGCAGGATCCTGCGTGAACTGGTTATAGGCACGAATATCGGTGAAGCGCGAGCGCTCCCGCGCCAGGTTCTCCTCCACATTCACCACGATCTGACTTGCGAATTTCTCTCCTGCCAGAATGGTAATGGTACGGCGGAAACGATTGCTTGCGTGACTCGGCACCAGGAAGCCCGCTGTGTAGGTGACATTGTCCTGCGAGAACGCCACCAGCGCGTCATCGCCCGCGCGCAGCATGGCGGCTCGCAGCTTGCGAAGGACTTCGTGTTCCATCAGCGCTCCACGTTTGTCGTTGGGTCGAGCGCCCCTTGCGCGACCCAACCCTTCGGTCGGCCATCGACGACGCAGGAGAGAACGGTTTGGGTCGAGTTCTTCACGAGACCCAACGAGCCGTCGCGGTGTCGGCTCTCGCAAGCGCTCGACCCGACCTACGAGATTACACCCCTTCCTGCACCAAATGCAGGAGCTCGGACGGCGATTTCCCCGAAAGACCCAGCCGATCGAGCGTGAGCCCCTCGCGCATATAGTCGACGCCTACGGCAAGGCTAGCAAGCTGCACCAGTGCGGCCATGGTTGGCGCCGGTACCCCGGCAAGCTCCCCGAGCGCAGCCATCGGAACAAGCCCGTAACCGACGTCCTCGTGCACATAACGGTGATCAAGCGCGGAAGGAGATTTGATGGTCTTGTTCGGCTCGCTCTCCTTGCACGCGCGCGCAATGTCACGGCTGTCGCGTGCTGCCTTCGTCGTAAGCCCGGCCTCGTAGAAGACGTCAATGAAAGGCGTGACGGCAATGCCCAAAGCCCTCGCAATGGCCATGCGCTCGGCATCGACCGCCGCCGTCACCCTTGCGACCGCGCCGGTAAAACCTTCGCGATAAAACAGAAAGTCCCCGCCGGTATGCTCGATCCAACCCGCATTCATGATCATTCCGGGAGGGTGGAACACTGCATTGAGATTCGACAGCCCGGTTTCCAGCACGTTCGCCGCGGGCCGGATTTCCGGATAAAGCGGCTTGATCAATTCGAACAGCGCGGCGGCTTCCCGGCCGGGAAGAGCCGCAAAACGCAGCTGTTTGGTGTAACTGTAGATGCCGACCACACCCGGTGCTTCTATACGCGCGATGTAGGTCAAGCTGACCGTCTCGCAGCTGCGCACGGGACCCCGATAGCCTGCCTTGCGCAGTTCCTGCTGGAAGTGCAGTCCGCCACCGGTGTGTCCGGGATTGATGAAAATAGGCTGGCTGCCATCGATAAGCCGTGCCAGGGCGCGCGCATAATGGGCGTGCGCCACCGAGGGAACGACGAGCATGATGAGATCGGCGCCGCGAACGGCTTGCGCAACATCGTCGGTCATCAGCTCGACCGGGACAAGGCCCTGCACGATCCCGCGCGCCTCGATGCCTCCGCGGGCGCGCAGCGGCGCGAGGCGATCGGGATTGCGCGCGTGCAGGCGCACGCAGTACCCGCGTTTGCCAAGATCGGCGGCCGCCGCGCAACCGCCATGTCCCGCTCCGAGGATCGCAATTGATTGAACGGCCATTTCGTCGTTCTTGCCGTGCCCGAGGTTGCGGACGCTAGCAGAGGAAGCTCTGTGCCCGAAAGGCGAACGCTTGCCACGTTCGAGCGCTTGCAGCCTTAATAGCCGATCCAGGGAAGGCCGAGGAGAACGCGGCAGTGGCGCAGGTTTGCCTCAGCGAAGTGACCAAAGCGTGGGGCGGCGAACCAGCGGTCCATTGTGTAAGCTTTGCAGCCGAAGCCGGCAGTCTGGTCGTGCTGCTGGGACCATCAGGCTGCGGAAAATCGACCACGCTGCGCCTGATCGCCGGGCTCGAAAATCCGGATGTGGGCACAATCGAAATCGCCGGCCGCGACGTGACGCACGAACCTCCTTCGCGCAGGGGCGTGGCAATGGTGTTTCAATCCTATGCGCTGTTTCCACACCTGTCGGTTGCCGAAAACATCCTGTTCGGCCTGCGCGTGCGCGGCGTGCCCCGCGCGCAGCGCGATGCGCGCCTCAAGCGCGCTGCGGAAATGCTGGGCCTTGAGCGTCTGCTCGACCGCAAGCCAGCCCAGCTCTCGGGTGGCCAGCAACAGCGCGTTGCACTCGGCCGGGCGGTCGTCGCCGAAACCGCCGTTTGCCTCATGGATGAGCCACTGTCGAACCTCGACGCGCAATTACGCGGCGACATGCGGCGGGAAATTCGCGCCCTGCAACGCCGCCTCGGCATCACCATGCTCTACGTCACCCACGACCAGGTCGAAGCCATGACCATGGCCGACCGCGTAATCCTCATGCGCGCCGGACATATCGAGCAGAACGGCACACCCGCAAGCCTCTACGAGCAGCCCGAAACGGTCTTCGCGGCGCGCTTCATCGGGGCGCCGGCAATGAACCTGTTGCCGGCGCGAGTGCTCGCAAAATGTCCGGAGCTGCTCGCGGGCATGCCCGCTGGACACGCGCCGGAAGCGCTCATCGCCGGCGTGCGTCCGGAATCGGTCGCGCTTGCGCAAGCAGGCTTGCAAGCGCGCATCATTGCCGCCGAATATCTCGGAGCGGATACCCAGGTGGAAACACGCGTCGGCGAGGAAACGGTGATAGTACGGCGCTCCGGGCGATTTGCTGCTCCCGCCGGAGCGAGCATCTGCCTCAACTGGCGGCCGCAGGATGCCCATTGGTTCGAGGCGTCATCGCATCGTCGTATCGCAGGAAAATAATGCGGCAAACAGGCCGCCAACACGGAGGTGGGAGATGGATCGACGGCAATTCGTGATCGGATCAACGGCGGCCGCAGCCGGGGCGTTCGCAGCGCCTGCGATCCTTCGCGCCGCAACTGAAATCACGTTTTACTATCCGATCGCAGTCGGTGGCCCCATCACCAAGATCATCGACAGCTATGTCGCGGATTTCGAGAAGGAAAATCCCGGCATCAGCGTCAAGCCGATTTACGCCGGCACCTATCAGGAAACGATCGTCAAGGCTTTGACCGCGCACAAATCGGGCAACCCGCCGGTCACCGCCGTCCTGTTGTCCACGGACATGTTCTCGCTGATCGACGAAGAAGCGATCGTTGCGTTCGACGGCTTTGCCCAGAGCGAGGCGGACAAGAATTGGATCAAGAGCTTTTTTCCCGCCTTCATGGAAAACAGCCAGACCGGCGGCAAGACCTGGGGGATTCCATTCCAGCGCTCCACCATCGTGCTGTACTGGAACAAGGAGGCTTTCAAAGCCGCGGGGCTCGATCCGGAAAAGCCGCCGGCAACATGGGCGGAGGAACTTGCATTTGCGCAAAAGCTGACCCAGCGGGATGGATCCGGAAATACCACGCAGTGGGGCATGCAGATTCCCTCCTCCGGTTTTCCGTATTGGCTGTTCCAGGCGCTCACGACCCAGAACGATGTCATTCTGATGAACCAGGCGGGTGACCGCACTTTCTTCGACAAGCCTGCGGTCGCCGAGGCGCTGCAGCGCTGGGTCGATCTCGGCCGCAAGTACAAGGTGATGGCGCCGGGTGTCATCGAATGGGGCACGACACCAAAGGATTTCTTCGAGCGCAAGACGGCGATGATGTGGACCACGACGGGTAATCTCACGAACGTTCGCAGCAATGCGAAATTTCCATTCGGGGTCGCCATGCCGCCGGCCGGCAAGCGCCGCGGCACACCGACCGGCGGCGGAAATTTTTACATCTTCAACAAGACCGCCCGCGCGCAACAGGAGGCTGCGTTGAAATTCGCGCAATGGATGACCTCGCCGGCGCGGGCCGCCCAATGGGGCATCGACACCGGCTATGTGGCGGTTCGCCCGGATGCGTGGGATACACCGCAGATGAAGGATTACGTTGCGGGCTTTCCGGCCGCGGCCGTCGCGCGCGACCAGCTGCAATACGCGGTCGCTGAGCTTTCCACCCACGACAACCAGCGCGTCACAAAAGCGCTCAACGACGCCCTCCAGGCTGCCCTGACCGGCTCAAAAAATCCCGACCAGGCCATGAAAGACGCCCAGTCCGAAGCCGAGCGGGTGCTCAAAGCGTACCGGTAAGGCCGCAATGACCCGGCGCGGCATCGATGCCGTGCACGGCTGGCTCCTGCTGCTGCCCGCGATGGCGTTGCTTGCGCTGTTCACCCATTGGCCCGCGCTCGCGACGTTGCTCGACAGCTTCTGGTCGACACCGCGGCCGCGTCGGCCGGCGCTCTTCGTCGGCCTCGGCAACTACAAATCGATGCTCGCCGACTCCGTGTTCTGGCAGTCGATTAGCAATAATCTGTGGTTTGCGCTCGGCACCATTCCGGTATCGATCGCGCTTGCGCTCCTGATGGCATTGTGGGTGAACGACCGCATTGCCGGTCGCGCGGCGGTGCGCATGGCCTATTTCACGCCCACCGTGCTGCCCATGATCGCGGTGGCGAATATCTGGCTTTTCTTCTACACGCCCCAATACGGGCTTCTCGATCAGGCGTTGTCGCTGTTCGGGGTGCGGGCGCACAATTGGCTCGGCACTCCCGAGACCGCACTGGTCTGCGTCATCGCGGTGACGATTTGGAAAGAGGCCGGCTTTTTCATGATCTTTTATCTCGCCGCGCTCCAGCAAATCTCTCCGGTCCTCGGGGAAGCGGCGGCGCTCGAAGGCGCATCGCGGCTGACCTTCTTGCGCCGCGTGCAATTGCCGCTGCTGATGCCGACAACGCTGTTCGTCCTCGTCAATGCCGTGATCAATGCATTTCGCACCGTTGACCATATCATCGTCATGACGCGCGGCGGTCCCGACAACGCTACCGCCCTCCTGCTCTATTATGTCTATGAGGTCGGCTTCAAATATTGGGACAGCACCTACGCGGCCGCCCTGACGATGGTGCTGCTCGCGTTGCTCGCGACCGCAGCACTGACCCAATACTTGGTTCTCGAACGGCGCATTCACTACCGATGAGGGTGCAAAGCATCCCATACGCGCCGCACGGCCCATGGCGTCTGCTCAAATCGGCGGCGGCCTGGCTGCTGGCAATTCTCTGGCTGCTCCCGCTCCTCTATGCAATCTGGAGCGCGTTTCATCCCGCTGAATACTCCGCGCGATTTGTCCCGCTCGCGCCCGTCACACTTGACAACTTCGCTCGCGCCTGGAGCGCCGCGCCATTTGCGCGCTATTTTCTCAATACCTTCGCGCTGGTTACGCTGATCCTCGCCTGCCAGCTGGTGCTCTGCACGCTTGCCGCCTACGCCTTTGCGCGGTTCGAATTCGCCGGGCGCGAGCTTGCCTTCGCGCTGGTGCTCGTGCAGCTCATGATCATGCCCGACGTATTGATCGTGGAGAACTACCGCACCATGACCAGGCTGGGCATCGTCGATTCCATTCCGGCAATCGCGCTCCCCTACATTGCCTCGGCGTTCGGCATCTTTCTGCTGCGCCAGACGTTCAAGACCGTCCCGCGCGAGCTTGACGAAGCCGCTCGGGTCGAAGGGGCAGGCCCCCTGCAGGTGCTTTGGCGAGTCTATGTGCCGCTTGGCCGGCCGGTGTACATCGCCTATGCCCTCGTTTCGGTGAGCTATCACTGGAACAATTTTTTATGGCCGCTGATTGTGACCAGCTCGGTTGAGGCACGCCCGCTCACCGTTGGCCTGCAGGTGTTTGCCTCGACTGACCAGGGCATCGACTGGTCCGTCATCTGCGCGGCGACCCTGATGACCTCGGCCCCGCTGCTATTGGCCTTTCTTTTATTCCAGCGTCAGTTCGTGCAAAGTTTCATGCGCGCGGGTATTCGTTGATTGCAATTGTGTGTAGCCCGCATGAGCGAAGCGACATGCGGGACCAGCTTCACCCGGATTGCGCGCGCAAATGCCTGCGCAATTTGCGGGAAACGGCGTGATTGGAGGGGTCTGCTTGCCGGGGCCGCGAGGTTGTCCCCGGATTTGCGATCGCGGTTTGCGCAAGCTCAATTCGGGCTACTTGGCTGAGGGCTCAGCCCGCCGCCTAAATTCGATATTCTGCTCATTCCTCGGTGCAACAATATGAGTGGGATAAAGTGGCACTTCCCGCACATAATTATAAGATCATACACCGGTATGTCCGCAGCTAGTCGAAGCTGACAGAAGCCCGAAAGAGACGGATTCTCGTTTTGACCCATCTCGGAAGTGGTGTGTGCATCGCAGCATCATAGCTCTGCTGATTCTTGCGGGCGGTTACTCCTCGTCCCAGCGACCATCAGGCAAACCGTCCAATGGTGGGTCTATGAGTTCACGCCCCAAGCGCCTTTGGCTGTCTCGCTCGTGCCTCAACGAGACGCGAGGCGAGTTGCGTGTGCGTGAGAATAATGTGGTGCTCCAAGACAAAAAACAAATCCGAGTGTCTCTGTGGAAGGATTCTCGCCGCGCGATCGATGTCTTCCAATTCGGTTTGAAGCTTTACCACCTGGGGAGCTGTAAGTTCCGTTTGTGATGCATCCTCAACGATTCGGAGGCGGCGGTAGAGCTTACGCATGCGGTCTTGCAAAAACCACCGGTACAGCTTGGGGGCAAAATTGAATAGCGGATAAATGATTGCTCCGCCTGCCAACAACACCGCGAGCAATCTCAGAACGTGGGGGACCACCCAGAAGGGCAGATAGCGGTTTAGAAACGAAGGGCCGTTTTTGTAGAAATCGACAGCGCCCTCGGCCATTGGAAATTCAGGATCGGTCTGAGTGGGGAACTCGCCGGCTTGTTGGAAAAGTCCCCGCTCGTTGTGTGTTTCTTTTAGTGCCTGCGCCAGGAGACTGATGTGTGAGGGATGAAGATCATTGCGCACAAGGATAGAGTTGGTGGTCGCGAACAGGACAATATCACTGGCTGGAATTTTCTTCTCATAATCAATCGCTCCCCGCGGCAATACCAATCTCACAAGAAACGGAAAAAATCGGGTAAGGGCCTCCGCGTCTGTGACACTCATAAGCCGAACACGAGAATCTCGCAGCAGGGTTTGCAGGATTGGCGCATCCGAAGAGAGGCCAAGAACCGCAGCATCGGCTTTGTCATCATTGAGTGCATTGGCGGCGGCCTGGCCTGTAAAAGGTAACAACGTCGAGTTTTCGGAAGAGATACCGCTTATTCGGAGCACCTTTTCAGCGACGACTCGGGCGGCAGTGCCCACCGGTCCCACGGCGATCCGTTTTCCCTTGAGTTCCGTCAGGTCGTTCAGCACCTCAGTCGCACGATAAAAGACGCAAAAGATCTGATAGTTGATGGTTCCTAACGATAACAACCCGGGCGCTTGCTTGCTGTTCGAGAAGCCTCCCTGCACGATGGCGGCTGAAACGCCCGACTTCTGGTCCTGCAACAGCGCGAAGTGCTCTACACTACCAGCAGTGTTGCGAAGCTCTAACTTCACGTGGTGGCGTGCAAGTATTTCCTTATAGTGTTCGGCTATAAACCCGTAGGAACCACCCTTGAAACCCACCGCCATTGTAATCGTTGACGGTGGTGCAGGAAAAAAATAGACCAACGCGAGCGAAACAATACTCCCAGCACAGAGGATCGCAGCCAAGCCTTTGAGCAGACGCCAGCGATTAAACCCGAGCATCAATCTTTCTCCACGGGTTGCGTCCGTCGCCCGGCGAGCTACGGCAAACATCCTACGGTCCTGGCACGGCCAGGGGTGTCTGGACTGAAGGTGATCTTGCCAATGATCCGATATGCAAGGGCCATTGTGCGGACAGGCGGGAGGGGACTGGACGCTCTCCCAGCCGGCGATGCCTGGGGCTGCCTATCGCCGATGTCAGTATGCTAGTCCAAGCAAGCTTGGATAGATAGACGATGTTTATACGACTGGATGTACCCGGAAGGGAACCGGCTTGGCAGTTATCTGATGCAAAGCTTGTCGAGCTCTCGAGCGCGGCAACAGATTATGCCGATCAAGATCGTCAACTGTGGCGCCGCTGCAACACTTAGTTCCGGTGTTCTCTGCTAGGCTGTTCTGCGAAGTCGATCCGATGGGATTGCAATGCAGTTGCGCGTACTCGGAGCGATCGCCCTTGCGGTACTCACAGCCTCGCCTGCGATGGCGGCGGATGTGGCGGTGCCTGTGCCGGTTTATGTCCCGCCGCCCGTGGTGGCGATTCCGGGCTGGGCCGGACTTTATTTCGGCGCCACTGCCGGCGGCCATTGGTCCAAGGACGATATTACCACGACAACCAGCATCGCGAATTATGGCGCAGCAGGCGCAGCAACTTTGGATGCGCTCTCTCCAGTTTCGATCACCGCGAAAGGCGCAATCGCGGGCGTGCAGGCAGGCTACAATTTTCAGTTCGGCAGGGTCGTGGTCGGGATTGAAACCGACCTCAACTTGCTCGCGGGGACGAACACGCGAACGTTGGTCGTGCCCGGCCTCGCTCGTGCGACCCCTGTCGCATTGAGCAATTCGCCGCAAGGTTCGGTCCTGGTGACCGTGCGTCCGCGGCTCGGGATAACGTTTGATGCCGTGCTTGCTTACGTCACGGGTGGCCTTGCGTTTGAGACCGTCAAGTCGACCGATTCGGTCCTGGTGAACGCGATCGAAACGACAAACGATTCGACCTTGCACACGGGCTGGACGTTCGGCGGCGGCCTCGAATATGCGTTGCCCAAAGGCTGGTTGCTGAAAGCCGAATACCTTTACGTCTCAGTCGGCATTTTTGATGTGACTGTCGGTTGCGTGAGCGGCGCCGGGTTCACGTGTGTGACCGCGACAGACGTTGTCGTGCACCACAAATACACCGACAACATCTTCCGCGTGGGTGTCAGCCACCTCTTCGCCGGACCGTTATAACGATTACCTCTTCACGCGATCCATCATGTGGCATGTTGCCACTATTGCGTGCGTGGGGCTCGTGCCGTTTTGTACGTAACATTTCTCCATGCGATCGGACGAGACGAGCGTGATGTGAAAATAACCGTCCACGTCGGCGCCGAGGATCGATTTATTGTCGCTCGCAAGCGCCCACGCGAACGGCTCTTTGGTATCGGCAACCGCCGACGACGAGCGGCCCCATGCGAGCCGGCCCTCCTGGCCCTCAACGACATAGGTCGCCTCGATGTCGCGCACGCGCGGCGCATCGGTCGCAGTTTGCGTGCCGGGATGATGAGGGTTGCTGCCGAAGACGATCGACTTGCCCTTGCCCGACCAGGTCCCTCTCAAATCAGGAATTGCGTCCTGGGCTCCCGCGGCCGTGGCCACGGCAGCGAGGATGATCAATACCAAACTCGCACATTTCATCGCACCTCTCCTTTCATTTCGCCGCCATTCCCGGGCCCGAGCGCAGCGAGGGAACCGGGAATCCAGTAAACGATAGGGGATTAACTGTACTGCGTCATAAACCAAACTGCGCCGTCATTCCGGGGCCGCGAGCGTAGCGCCGGAATCCATAACCACAGGCCGTGTGGTGAGACGGGGGCGTGACATCACCGCCTGGGGTTATGGATTCCGGGTGCGCAGGCAAGTCGGCAGGGCCGACTTGCCTGCGCCCCGGAATGACGAATGCACTCAGCGCGCACGCGGATCGAGCGCATCGCGCAGCCCGTCGCCGAGGAGATTGAAGGAAAGCACGGTGAGGAAAATCGCAAGCCCTGGCCACACCGCCATCCAAGGTGCGGTGGAGAGAAAGCGCTGCGCGGAATTGAGCATGCTGCCCCAGGACGGCGCCGGCGGCTGCTGGCCAAGTCCGAGGAAAGACAGGCTCGCTTCGGCGATGATGGCGGTCGCGATGGAGAGCGTCGCCTGCACCAGCAGGGCCGGCAGGATGTTGGGCAGGATGTGCACGATCGCGATGCGCCAGCGCGGATTGCCGATGGCGCGCGCTGCCTCCACGTAGTCCTCAACCTTCACCGCCATCACCTGCCCGCGCGTAAGGCGCACGAAGATCGGCGTCGTCGTAACACCGATTGCAATCATGGCGTTGCCGAGACTGGGACCCAGAAAGGCGGCAAGTGCAATTGCCAGGATCAGGAAGGGACAGGCCAGCATCGCATCGGTGATCCGCGACACCAGGCCGTCGAGAAATCCGCCGAGAAAACCGGCAGCGAGCCCGGCCGGCACTCCGACCGATATGGCGATGAGGATGGAAATGACGCCTGCCAGCAAGGAGGCGCGCGCTCCGAAAATGATGCGCGCGAGGATATCGCGGCCGACCTCGTCGGTGCCGAGCCAATGCAGCGCCGAAGGCGGCTTGCGCACCGCTGCCCAGCTCTGCGCCGCCGGATCGTACGGCGCGACCAGAGGCGCAAACAACGCGAGCAGAATGAAGGCGACGATCACGATCAGCCCGAGTATCGCGCCTTGTCGATTGCGCAGACGGCGCAATGCGCGCCGCGTCGGCGTCTCCACATGCTCCGCAACAGCAAAAGAGACCGAGCCAACCGCCGCGGCATCCATTTTCAATCCCTCAGCCGTGGATTGACGAGGATGTAGGCGACGTCGGCCAACAGATTAAGCGCAAGATAGGTCGTCGCCGTCACCAGGACGACGCCCTGAACGACCGCATAGTCGCGATTGAATACTAAATCGACGATCAGCTTGCCAAAACCCGGAATTGAGAAGATCTGCTCGGTCAGCACCGCGCCCGAAAGGAGCGTCCCGAGCTCAAGTGCTCCGAGCGTAATGACCGGAGTGAGCGCGTTGCGCATGGCATGCTTGAGGATCACCGTTCGCTCTCGCAAACCCTTGGCGCGCGCGGTGCGCACGTAATCGCTGTCGAGCACCGCCAGCATGGCGCTGCGGGTATGGCGCATCAGGACGGCAGCGATTGCGTTGCCAAGGACAAAGGCCGGCATGATGGTGGCGGCGAGGCTCGCCCGCCAATCCTCCGATAGATGCACGAAGCCGGAAGCCGGCAACCAGCCGAGCTTCACTGAAAACAGAAAGATCAGCATGATGCCGAGCCAGAAATTCGGTGTGGAGAGGCCCCACAGCGCTAGAACATTGGCAGCGTAATCCCACGGCGTTCCCTTCTTCACGGCCGAAATAATCCCAGCGCCGACGCCGATCACGAGCGCAATCACGATCGCCATGGTCGCGAGCTGCACCGTTACGGGCAGTTTTTGGAGGATGAGGTCGCGGACCGGAACCTTGATGCGCATGGATTCGCCAAGGTCCCCGGTGACGACGCCTTTGACCCAATAGACATACTGGACCGGCAACGGCTGATCGAGGCGATACTGCCGGCGGATCTGCGCAATCACTTCGGGATCGCGCTCTTCGCCCGCCATCACCAGCGCCGGATCACCCGGCAGCAGTTGCTGCAGGCAGAAAATGATGAGCGACACGAAGAACAATGTCGGGATCAGCTGCAGCAGCCGGTTGCCGAGGAACGTGAGCACGGCGGCGATTTTTACTTCAGCCGCAACCCGACAACGCGCACCAGCCCGTCGGGCATCTGCTTGTAGCCTTCAAGCCGCGTGGTGTGCGCGATCAGCACGCGGCGATGATAGAGATAGAGCTTGGGGTCATCTGCAAGAATGATCTTCGTAAGCTGCTCGTAGATCGCCTTGCGCTTGGAAAAATCGGAAACGAGGCGTCCTTCGTCGAGCAGCCGGTCCGCCTCGGCATTGCAATAGCCGGGATAATCCTGCGGCGCCTTGCACTTGTGAAAAATGTAGAGATTGCCGTCGGGATCCGTGCGGCCGCTCCAGGCGAGGAGAAAGGCCTGATATTCGCCGGCTTCGGCCTGCTTGAGCGAAGTTGCAAATTCCGTGACGCGGATTTTCATATTGATGCCGGCCTCAGCCGCCATGGCCTGGATGACCTCGGCGACGGCTTGCGTCTCTTCACCTTTGGGCACCATGAAATCGACGTCGAACGGCGTGCTGGCGCCTGCCTCCCTGATCAGCGCCTTTGCCTTCTCCACATCGCGCCTCGGGACGGGAAAGCTCTTCTGATAGTAGGGATGCTCCGGACTGACCCATTGGTTGCCAGGCACAAACTCGCCATTGAACACGACCGCATTGAGCGCGTCCCGGTCGATCGCAAGGCTCAGTGCCTGCCGCACCTTGGCCGACGACCCGAGCGGATTTCTTGCCGCCGGACCGTTGTCCACGTTGATGTCGATGCCCTGATAGCCAAGCTCGAGCGCGGTGGAGAGTTTCAGTTTTGGATCAGAGCGAATTTCCTTGATGTCGGTTGCCAGTGCGCGTTCAAACAGATCGAGCCCGCTCGATTTCAGATTCGCGAGCCGCACAGTCGCGTCCACGATCGGCAGATAGACGATGCGATCGATGTGGACGTTGTCCTTGTCCCAGTAGTCGGCGAATTTTTCAACCACAATGCGGTCCTGCGGCACCCGCTGCACGAACTTGTACGGCCCGGCGCACACGGGATGCAGGCCGAAACGGTCGCCCGCCGCCGTGGCCGCCTTGGGCGAGACCATCATGCCGGAGCGGTCGGTCAGCTGCGCGATCAGCGGCGAGTATGGAGTTTTCAGGACAAGCCGCACCGTGCGCGGATCCATCACGTCGACATGGTCGAGGGCGGCCAGCTCCGGCTTGCGGAAGGAGCCCTGCATGGTGAGATGGCGCTCGAGCGAGTACTTGGCCGCCTCCGCATCGAGCGGCTCGCCGTCGTGAAACTTCACGCCGGGCCGCAGCTTGATCACAACCTCCTTCCCGTCAGCCGAGGTCTCGTGCGAAAGCGCAAGCTGCGGCACCACGTTGAGCTTCTCGTCGATGTCGAAGAGCTTGTCGCAGAAAGAAGCAAATACGATGCGGCCGACATAGGTGCGCGCGAGCGTCGGATCGAGAATGTCGGGATCCTCCGCAAGCCCGATGCGCAGCGCGCTCTGGGCACAGGCTGCGCCTGCAAGAAACACGGTGCAGAGAGTTGCGACAGCCGCAATAGTCTTCATTCCATTGCTCCCTGATTGCCCACCCCTGATTGCCCCCCACCCTAACCCTCCCCCGCAAGCGGGGGAGGGAAGGGTGGGGGTTAGATCATGCCGGCCGCGGCCCCGCGTTTCCATCCATCGCTGGCGCGATCGGCACACGGTCTTTGCAAAAAGCCTGCACGAGTCGCTCAACGCCGGGCGCAAAGCCGCTGTCATGGGGAAGTACCGTACGCGCGGGCGCAAGCTCCACCGTGCGGTGGCACGCAGTGGGGTGGCTGCCGGCGTGCGACATGAGCAATGGCCGCTCGGTTCGGCAGCGCGCAATCGCATGCGGACAACGGGTGTGAAAATGACACCCCGCGGGAGGCGCTATGAGGCTCGGCAGCTCGCCTGACAGTACGATGCGCTCGCGCTTTGCGCGCGGCTTCGGCACAGGGATCGCCGAGAGCAAGGCGCGGGTATAGGGATGCCGTGGTTGCGAGAACAAGTCTTCGGCCGCACCAATCTCCACGATCCGGCCGAGATACATCACGGCGACGCGCTGCGCCATGTGTTTCACCACCGCGAGATCGTGCGAAATGAAAAGGTAAGCAAGACCGAGCCGTTGCTGGAGATCACGCAAGAGATTGAGGACTTGCGACCGGATTGATACGTCGAGGGCTGAGACCGGCTCGTCGCAAACAACGAGCTTCGGCTCGGCCGCAAGCGCACGCGCAATCGCAATGCGCTGGCGCTGCCCGCCGGAGAACTCGTGCGGATAGCGGCGCACGGAGCGCCGGTCGAGGCCGACGAGATCAAGCAGCTCCAGCACCCGTTGCGGCCTTCGCACGGCCGGCCCGCTGCCATGGAGCGCGAGCGGCTCGGCGAGCATCTGGCCGGCCGTCATGCGCGGATTGAGCGACGCATAAGGATCCTGGAACACGAGTTGCGCGTGCCGGCGGAACGCGCGCAGACCGTGCGCATCAAGCTTTGACAGATCCCTGCCTTGGAACAAGACCCGGCCGGCAGTCGGCTCCAGGAGCCGCAGCACGAGCCGGCCGACGGTCGATTTTCCGCAACCGGATTCACCGACCAAAGCAAGCGTCTCGCCCGGGTCGATCGAAAAGGTCACGCCGTCGACTGCTTTTGCAAGCGAGCGGGCGCGCCCGGTGAATGAGCGCCGCGCAATAAAATGCTTGGCGAGCCCGTCGGCTTCGATGAGCGGACCACTCATGACGACAACTGTTCGAGCGGGGCGTAGAAGCAGCGCGACCAGCGATTGCCAGGGAGCGTTACCACGGGCGGCCGCTCGCTGCGGCAGCGCGCATCGGCGAAGGGACAGCGCGCGGCAAAACGGCACCCCGTGGGCGGCGCCGTCATGTCGGGTACCATTCCTTCGATGGTCGCCAGCGCCTCGCTGCCATACTCGAACCGCGGGATCGAGCCCAGGAGACCGACGGTGTAGGGATGTTCGGGACGTTCAAACAGCGCGTCGACTGGCGCGCGTTCCACGATTTCGCCCGCATACATGACGGCGACCTCGTCGCAGATTTCAGCCACCACGCCGAGATCATGGGTAATGAAAATGATTGCTGCGGCGGTTGTTGCCTTGAGCTCCGCCAGCAGGTCGAGGATTTGCGCCTGAATGGTCACATCGAGGGCGGTGGTCGGCTCGTCGGCGATCAGGAGCTGCGGATCGCAGGCAAGCGCCATCGCAATCATGGCACGCTGGCGCAGGCCGCCCGAGAGCTTGTGCGGATATTCGTCCATCCGTTGCTCGGGCGACGGCATGTGCACGCGGCGAAGCATCTCGATGGCGCGCGCGCGCGCCGCGGCGCGTGTCCCGCCTCGGTGCCGCGCGATCGTCTCAATAATCTGCTCACCGACCGAATAACTCGGATTGAGCGACGTCATCGCCTCCTGAAAGATCATGGCGACGCGATTGCCGCGCAGATCGGATAATCCGGACGGAGCGATATGCAGGAGATCGAGCCCGTCCAATCGCACCGCGCCGGAAATGTCTGACGTTCGCTTCGGCAGGAGACCCATGATTGCAAGCGAGGTCACCGTCTTGCCGCAGCCGGATTCCCCGACAATGCCCAGCGTTGTTGCCCTGTCCAACGTCAGGTCCACCTGGTCGACCGCGTGGGTGACACGTCCGTCGTCCCCGCTGAAGGTTACGCGCAATCCTTCGATCTCCAGCAGGCTCATGTTGCGCTTTCGGCAGCGACGGCCCTGGCAATTTCGGCTTCGATGATCCGGCGGTCGAATACTCCCGCCGGATCGCGACGGCTGGGCAGGAACTTGCGCATGTGAACGAAATATTGCCGGCTCACGGCTTCAAGCCGCGCGAGCTCGACGAGCGGGTCGGCGTGATCGTCGACGCGCAAGTCAAGCTCCGCCCATTCCTCCTCGCCGTGGATGCGGAGCGCAGCCGATTGCTTGCCGCGCTTGTCCCCGCCTGCCGCCTCGCCTGCCGCCATCGCGCCGATGAGCCGGCGCGCAAACGGCAAGCTGTCATTCGCAACCCAGGCTGCCGCGGTCTGTTCGAGCACGCGCGGACCCGCCAGCATGTTCCCGGCGAGCGAGAAATTGTCGCCCGCGAGATGCCCGCACCAGCTCACACAGGCTGCCCCGGTGTGAGCGGCGCTACGTCCCCGAGCATCCATCACGTGGACCTGACGGTGATCGCGTCCCTCGTCACGGGCAATCAGGCGATCGATGACCTGCGCGACGGATAACCCTGCGCGCAGCAGATGCAGCCCATCCGTGCCGTACAAGACGTTGACCAGCGCTTGGGTGGCGATTGCACCCGCCCCTGAGGCAATGTGCGGCACGAGCGCGCCGACCGCGAAGAATTTGGTCGCGACCGCAATGCCCAGCCTTCCGGTCCCCTTGTCCCGTGCAATGATCGACCACGTCATTGCGCGACATAACCTCTCTGTCGCAGGCGGCGCAAGCTTGGAAACAAGCGCGTCACCCGCGGGCTTGACCCTGGGCTTGACCCGCGGGTCCATCATCTCCGTAATGAGAGACTTGTAGCCCGGATTGAGCAAAGCGAAATCCGGGGGCAGTCCCCGCGTTTCGCTACGCTCAACGCGGGCTACTGTAAGTCTTGTTGCAAGCGTGATGGATTGCCGGGTCAAGCATCGGACCTCGGGCTTGCCCGAGGTCCGCACATCAACAAAGTGCCGCAAGTCGGGTATACCCGACTTGCGGGGCAAGCCCGGCAATGACGGAAAGTGCCCACAACGCCCGCGCATCCGGGATGAGGCCACCATGAACGAGAGATATCTCAAGACCGGCATTTTCCTTGCTCCGTTTCATGCGCTCGCCGAAAACCCGTTGCTGGCGCTCAATCGCGATATGGAGCTGCTGGTTCACCTCGATCGGCTCAATTACCACGAAGCCTGGATCGGCGAGCACCATTCCGGCGGGTTCGAGATCATCGCTTGCCCGGAAATGTTCATTGCGGCTGCCGCCGAGCGCACGCGTCACATCCGCCTCGGCACCGGCGTGGTTTCGCTCCCCTACCACAATCCCTTCACGCTCGCCGGACGCATGATGCAACTTGATTACATGACGCGCGGCCGCGCCATGTTCGGCGTCGGGCCCGGATCGCTCGTCTATGATGCGGTGAAGCTGGAACTCAAGCCCGAGGACCAGAGGCGCAAGCTCGACGAGTCGCTCGATGTTATCATGGAGTTGATGCAGGGGCGCATGGTGACGAAGAAGACTGACTGGTTCGACCTGCGTGAGGCACGGCTGCAACTCAAGAGCTACTCCCAGCCCATGATGGAAATGGCGGTTGCATCCTCACGCTCGCCGGTCGGAGCGCTGGCGGCCGGCAGGTATGGCATTGGCATGCTTTCAATCGGCGGCACGTCGGATGAGGCGCTCAAGGCGCATGCCAGCAATTGGAGCGTCTACGAGGAGAGCGCCCGGGCAAACGGTAAGGATCCTGATCGCCGCAAATGGCGGATCGTCACCTTCGCCCATGTGGCGCAAACGCGCGAGCAGGCGCGCGCGGATGTCGAGTTCGGGCTGAAAGACTTCAACCGCTATTTCAGCGAGGTCGCGACGTTTCCGATCATCCCGCCCGACATCACCAGCGATCCGGCCGAGTATTTGGTCTCCTCGGGACTGGCGTGTATCGGCACGCCGGACGACTGCGTGCGCCACTTCGAGCGGCTGTGGAAGGGATCGAACGGCGGCTTCGGCGGCGTCCTCCTGCTCGCGCACAACTGGGCGGACTGGCCGGCGACCCAGCGCAGTTATGAGCTGATGGCGCGCTACGTGCACCCGCACTTTCAGCGCAGCTCCAACGAGCTGCGCGAATGGAGCTATGAGGACGCCAGCGCCAAATACGCAAGCGCAGGCGCCCAATCGAAGGCCGCAGTCCAGGCCGCGATCGAGAACTACCAGCGGCGCACGGGCTGAGCCCGCAGCGCAGCTGCCGTGGTGATAAGCGCGCAACTGTGCGGCAAAACGCGGTGCGTTCCGCTCTCCCTTGCGGGGAGGGGCTAGCGCTGGGGTCTATCGTTGGTGCACGAGGGTCGTGCACAAGAGGCCGTCTCGCGACCCTATTCGCCTCCCCTGCTGGGGCGCGTTTCCGCTCGCCAATGTCTGCTATCCGGGGCGTTGCGGAAGCGTTTCGGATGGCCCGACTTTTTCTCGTTTTGACCCTGAGCGACATTGCCGAGCGGAATTGTTGCACTGCCGGTAGGCCCTATGCGGCGCTGGAGTCCTGCCTCGGTCAGGTCAATGCTGCTGTCCTATGCAACGCCCGCAAGCCAAAAGCTGGGCCGGCTGCTATCCTGTGCGCGGTCAGGCCGAATGCACGATTTTTGGTTAGGAGGAAATCATGTTGAACGAAACTACCATTGCTACCTTCAAATCCAGCTTGCGCGGAGAGCTCATCAAACAAAGCGACGCGCGTTACGACACCGCGCGCAAAGTCTACAATGGCATGATCGACCGTCGGCCGCTTCTGATCGCCAGCTGCGTCGATGTGGCGGACGTCATCACCGCCGTTAAATTTGGCCGCGAGCATAAACTGGTCGTGTCAATTCGAGGCGGCGGCCACAATGCCGCTGGGTTAGGCGTCTGCGACGACGGTCTGGTGATCGATCTCGGGCGTATAAACTATGTTCACGCGGACCCGAAAAAGCGCACGGTACTTGCCGGAGGCGGCGCGCTATGGGGCGATGTTGACCATGCCGCGCATGCATTCGGTCTTGCGGTTCCAGCAGGGATCATTTCGACGACCGGCGTCGGCGGACTTACGCTTGGCGGCGGCATCGGCCATTTGACGCGGCAATGCGGCCTCACCGTCGACAATCTCCTGTCGGTCGACATGGTGCTGGCCGACGGCCGCTTTGTCACGGCGTCTGCCAAGGAAAATCCCGATCTGTTCTGGGCAGTGCGCGGCGGCGGCGGCAATTTCGGTGTCGTCACCGCGTTTCTCTTCAAGGCGCACCCTATTCACACTAGCTATGCAGGTCCGATGCTGTGGTCGATGGAGGACGCGGCGGAAATCCTGCGCTGGTATCGCGGCTTCATCGGCAAGGCGCCCAATGCGCTCAACGGGTTTTTCGCGTTCCTGACCGTGCCGCCGGGCCCGCCGTTCCCGACCCACCTGCACAACAAGAAAATGTGCGGGGTCGTGTGGTGCTACACCGGCCCCCTCAAGAATGCCGAACGCGTGTTCGCGCCGATCCGCAAATTCAAAGCGCCCGCGCTCGATTTCGTCGGTCCGATACCACATCCGGCGCTGCAAAGCATGTTCGACCCGATTTTTCCGCCGGGACTGCAATGGTACTGGAAGGCCGATTTCGTGCGCGAGCTCAGCGATGAAGCGATTGCGTTGCATGTGAAGCACGGCGCCTTGCTGCCAACCATGCAGTCGACCATGCATCTTTATCCCATCGACGGAAAAGCAAGCACGGTAAAGAAGACTGCCACGCCGTGGTGCTATCGCGATGCCAAATGGGCCGCCGTCATCGTCGGCGTCGATCCAGACCCTGCGAACAAGGAAAAAATCTCAAACTGGGCGAAGGATTACTGGACGGCCCTGCATCCTTATTCGGCCGGCGGCGCCTACATCAATTTCATGATGGAGGAGGGAGACGACCGAATTCGCGCAACCTATGGCAAGAACTACGACCGTCTCGCCAAGGTCAAAAAGCGCTACGACCCCACCAATTTTTTCCATGTGAATCAGAACATTAAACCCGCAAAGTGATCACGAACATTGGCGAGGCCGCCCTATTTTGGCGGCCTCTTTCATTTCAGGCGGAGTGAGCAATGTCTGCTTGTGATGTGGTGGACGGCGCCCGCTCCCGGCGACGAATCGCCGTAAGGTGATCGTTGCTACAAACCACATCAGGGAGCCGTCCACATGCAGATTACCACAATCGGTTTGGATATCGCCAAGAACGTGTTTCAGGTCCATGGCATCGATGCGGCCGAGAAGGTCGTCGTCAGGAAACAGCTTCGCCGCGGTCAGGTGATGAAGTTTTTCGCGGCTCTGCCGCCCTGCCTCATTGGCATGGAGGCCTGTGCTAGCGCGCACTACTGGGCACGTGAGTTGACGAAGCTCGGTCACGAGGTTCGGCTGATGCCAGCGAAGGACGTGAAGGCCTACGTCAAGCGTAACAAGAATGATGCGGCCGACGCGGAGGCGATCTGCGAGGCGGTTCGCCGGCCGACGATGCGATTTGTGCGGGTGAAGTCGGCCGATCAGCAGGGCCGTCTGATGCAGCATCGCGCGCGCGATCTTCTGCTGCGGCAACAAACTCAAGTGATCAATGCGTTGCGGGCGCATTTGGCTGAGCTCGGTATTGTGGCAGCGCAAGGACGCGAGGGGCTCAAGCAGTTGTTGGCGATCATTGCGGACGAAAAGGATGCCCGTCTGCCCATTGATGCGCGTGCGAGCCTGATCGTGTTGGCCGCTCAGCTCCAAGCACTGCATACGATGATTGGCTCGATCGAGAAGCGGATCGTTGTGCAGCATCGTGCGAATGAGGCGAGCAAGCGACTGGAGTGCATCCACGGGATCGGGGTCATTGGCGCGAGCGCCATCACCGCTACGGTCACAAATCCGAGCGCATTCCGGTCGGGTCGTGATTTTGCCGCCTGGGTTGGGCTCGTCCCGCGGCAGGATTCGACCGGGGGTAAACAGAAACTTGGGCCGATCTCGAAGCAAGGCGACCGCTACCTGCGGCGTATTCTTGTGGTCGGGGCGATTTCCGTGCTGCGGCGGGCCAAGCTAAACCCGGAGAAATATCCGTGGCTGACGCAGCTTCTGGCGCGGCGGCCGTTCAAGGTGGTGGCCATAGCGCTCGCGAACAAGATGGCCCGCATCGCCTGGGCATTGTTGGCCAACGGCAGCCATTACCGGCCACGGCTTGCGACGACGTAAGAAGAGGCTATCCGATGGGAAAATGAGGTTGCGTCCGCGCGTTTCATGAACTGCAAGGGGTGATGAAGACGTTGATGCGAAACGGTCGAGACCGTCGATCGGAAAACCCGCTATGTGCCACGCGAGGAAAGAACGCGTGCTTGTGATTGGGACCGATCAGCGGATCACATCAGGGCCCGCAGCCAGAACGGCTGCATCTAGAGGCCGGATACATGGCTGCACCCGTATCGTTTCGCGAAAGGTCAGATTCTTTTCCCTTGCACCGCGGGCGCCGTCCATACATGGCACATACTCCAAGTGTCGGACCATTCCAAAGGAGGGATCATCGCGAGAAGAGCGATATCAGCCGGCGCATCGGAAAATGACTTGTCGGTTCGGGCTACGCCAACGAGATTTCCACGCGGTGCACGTGGAGCGGCTCGTCGAACCCTTTCAGTGCGACGCGCCCAACGCTCTGCAGGCGCAGCTCTTTGCCTGCGCACAACTCCGCAACCGCGTTGGAGATTAAGATGCTATCGGGATCGGCGTGGGCGCAAAGCCGCGCCGCCAGCTGGACGGTCGAACCGAAGAGATCGTTGTGACGCTCGATCGGTTCGCCGGCGGCGATGCCTACGCGAACTTGAAGCGGCAAATCGGGATGCCCAGCGCGGTGCTGCCAGAAATCCTGCTGCACCTTGATACCGCAACGAATGGCCGAGGCGGCCGAAAAGAAGGCCGCCATGATGCCGTCCCCAGTATGTTTCACTTCGCGCCCGTTCTCCCTAGCCAACGCTGCGCGGACGATGGAGTCGTGGACGCCGACCATCGTCATCGCCGCGTCGTCACCCAGCCGTTGCGTCAGGCTCGTCGATCCGACGATATCGGTAAAGAGCACAGTGCGCGTGCCCGTATCGTGCTCGCGGCTTCGGGGCAGTAGCACCGCGCCACCCTCATCGAGTTCCGACGCGCCCATGAACGCATCGGCCATATCGGGCGTCACCTCCATAATCTTGAGCGCAGTCATGCCATGCGCCTCCTGATGCACAGCGGCCGCAGCCTCTGCGCTGGGCGCGGTGCACATGCAAAAGACTTTGCCGTTCTTCCGGTTCAGCCAATACTTGTGATATTCGACCCCGTGCTTGCCCTGAACCTGCTGATCGGCGAGATGAGCTTTGGCGAGATCCTCGGCAGTAACGCCGCCGGGCAGATCGTGAATATCGATGTAGGTCGGCATCTGCGCATCTCCTGTGCGGCGTGAGTATACAATTTAACCGGGATTTCCCATGTGAAGCTCTCCGGATGGGTTGATGCTGACTCGGAATGGCTGGGCGTGCAACCCGTTGGGTGTCTCCTGATTGGCTGCGAGCGGTTTTGATCGGTGAGCGACCAATTCGGGGCGCGAGAGGATCCTCTTGTCCCTGATCTGGGCGCACCGGTCCTATCGGCGGGTCTATAAAGTGATGTTCCGCCGATCATGCCAGGGCTGGCTTCGGTCTGAGCCGATCGATACTAGCAGGATGTCGGCGAACAACTCATGTGGGATGGCCACCTCAGCCGTCTGGAAGACGACGTAGCGGCCGTGGCGAACGATCTTGGCTCCGATCTTGATTAGCTTCTCTCTGAACGTCGTGAGCGACCACTGCTCGATGGCATCGGGCATCCACCGCGACATCGCCTTCGCCCTCGCTGATGAGGTGGATGATTAAGGGCTCTGTTTGCTGCAGTGCATGAGTCCGGTTGTAGCACTGGGCTGCCAAATGGGGATGTCCGCTTTCACGGAGAGTATTGGAGGGTAAGCGGACCACTCTCGTTGATGGGCGACCCGTTTCGAGCGCAGGATAGATGCCAGTCCAGCGAGGCGCGACATCAAGACGCACGCTTCGCGTCCGAGAACGTCCGAGATCAGAGCTCCTCTCGCCATCCTCTTTGGGCGATACGAGCCAAGAGGGGAAGCGCACATGAGCCGCTTTGGTTTTGCTTTGGTGACTTGCCTATCGTTCGCCTGGCTCGTGCCCAGGTCGGTCTATGCGCAACGCATCATTGCCGAGACATTCATGATCTCGGCTGTCGATTCAGGCATCCAGTTATACGTGAGGAACAAGCGACTCGAGGGGGTCGACAGTTTTCCCAGTGAGCGCGTTGTGCTTTTTGTGCACGGGGCGACTTATCCCTCCGAAACGTTCTTCGACATCGATCTACCGGGCGGCTCGTGGGCGGATCTCGTCGCGCGCAAGGGTTACGACGTTTATTTGGTCGATGTGCGCGGTTATGGCGGCTCTACTCGACCGCCGTCGATGGACGCCCCTCCTGCAGAGAATCCGCCTTTCGCGACGACCGCCGAGGCGATCAAGGACGTAGGCTCGGCGGTGGACTTCATCCTCAGGCGCCGAGGGATCTTGAAGCTCAACCTCGTGGGCTGGTCATGGGGGACGACGATCATGGGAGGCTACACGACGGCCAACAATGAAAAGGTGAACAAGTTGGCCCTCTATGCCCCGCTTTGGATCCTGAAGGCGCCACCGCCGTTCAGTGGATCTGGCGCATATCGCACTGCGTCGCGGGATGCCGTACGCGAGCGAGGGATTCGCGGAATCCCAGCCCAGCGGGTTGAGGAAATCAGCCCGACCGCCTGGTTTGACCTGTGGTGGCAGGCGACCCTTGCAACCGACCCAATTGGCGCAAAGCGCAGTCCGCCGGTGATACGGGCCCCTAATGGTGTGCTCAAGGATATTGCCGATTACTTGGGCGTCGGCAAGGCGATCTGGGACCCGGAAAAACTTCGTGTTCCGACGCTTCTTATCCTGGCTGAGTGGGATCAGGATGTGCCGCTCTACATGGCGCAGGAAATATTCAGCAAACTTGTCAACACGCCTTATAAGCGTCACGTCGTGATTGGAGAGGGCACTCATACGGTTGCTCTCGAAAAGAACCGAATGCATCTGATAAATCAGATACAAAGCTTCCTCGATGAATAAGTATCGCTTTGTATTAGAATGAGCACAAAGCGAGGCATCTTAAGCTCATGATCACGTGGCGAAAGATTGGTGTGGTGGTTTCTGTTCTTTGGCTGATCGGCCTTCCGATCTTCGTAATGTTCGATTCGAACCGGCGCGCCAGTGAATTCTATGCTTGGTGCCGGAGCGCGGAATCGCGTTACGCTACCGACATGACCCCGGAGCAACAACTCGAATTTTGTACACGATCTGCGAGGTTTATGACCCCCGCGCTCCTGGTGCAAGTCTTGATCGCCGGCAATGCCGACACCTTCGCGATGTGGATCCTGATGCTGGGACCGGTCGCAGCCTTCTGGCTCATTTTCGGTATTATTTTCGTCGCGGTGCGTAGGATACGAAACGAAAATTGAGCATGCTTGCCTGCTCTCTCTGGTTTAGAACGCTCTAATCGTTGTTAGAACGCTCTAATCGTTGGCGCTGCGCAAGGCGTCGCAGACTGCATCGGTGACCTGCCTGGTGGTTGCCTTGCCGCCGAGGTCGGGTGTGTGCAGCGATTTATTGGCCGTCACGCGCTCCACAGCTTTCATCAGGCGGTCGGTGGCCGGTTTCTCGCCCAGGTGCTCCAGCATCATCGCCGCCGTCCAGAACGTGGCCACCGGGTTGGCGATTCCCTTGCCTGCAATGTCGAAGGCCGAGCCGTGGATCGGCTCAAACATGGACGGGGTCTTGCGTTCCGGATTGAGGTTTGCGGTCGGCGCGATACCGAGTGAACCGGCAAGCGCTGCGGCAAGATCAGAGAGAATGTCCGCGTGCAGATTCGTGGCCACAATCGTGTCCAGCGTCTGCGGCCGCATCGTCATGCGCATGGTCATCGCGTCGACCAGCATCTTGTCCCAGGTCACATCCGGGAATTCCTTTGCCACCTCGGCTGCGATTTCGTCCCACATCACCATCGCATGGCGCTGCGCGTTGCTCTTGGTGACCACTGTGAGCAGCTTGCGCGGTCGCAATTGCGCGAGCCTGAACGCAAAGCGCATGATTCTGCTCACACCAGGCCGCGTCATGATCGAGACGTCGGTGGCGACCTCTTCGGGCAGACCCTTGTGCACGCGGCCGCCAACTCCGGAGTATTCCCCTTCTGAGTTCTCGCGCACGATCACCCAGTCGAGTTCCGGACCGGACACGTTGCGCAACGGACTCGTAATGCCGGGCAGTATGCGGGTCGGGCGAACATTGGCGTATTGATCGAGCGGTTGGCAGATCGCCAGCCGCAAGCCCCAAAGCGTTATGTGATCGGGGATGTCCGGCGCACCGACAGCACCGAATAGGATGGCGTCGAACTTGCGGAGCTGGTCGGCGCCATCTGCCGGCATCATGACGCCGTGCTTTTTGTAATAGTCCGAGCCCCAGTCAAAGTCCGTGAACTCCATCTTGAATCCGCCGTCGCGCTCGGCGCAGACATTGAGAACCTGCACGCCCGCCCGCACGACTTCCGGGCCGATTCCATCGCCACCCATGGCGGCAATCTTGTAGGTTTTCATGGTTAGCTAACGCCTGCTCAACAAGTCGCGAATCTCGGTCAACAGCTTGACTTCCGCCGTCGGGCCAGGAGCCGGCGCCGGAGGCTCTTCACTCTTGAGCCGGTTTATCCCTTTGACCGCCAGAAAGAGCACCCATGCGATAATAAGGAAGTTCAAAGCAGCCGTGAGAAACTGCCCCCAGCCAAGCACGGCGCCCTGTTTTTTGGCATCGGCATAGGACAGGCCTGGCTGCACTTTGGAAGAAAGCGCCGTGTAGTAATTCGAAAAATCAAGGCCGCCGGTAACAGCACCGATGACAGGCATGATGATATCGTTGACCAACGACGTTACAATCGATCCAAACGCCGCGCCGATAATCACTCCAACCGCCAGGTCGATTACATTCCCGCGCATTGCGAATTTTTTGAATTCTTGCAACATGACGCCCTCCCTCTCCGAAGTTGGATCAAACAGCCGTTGATGCTGTCACAGTGCCGGGTGCTCCCGGTGGCTAGGCCAAAGTCAGCGGCATGTCATCGCGATGGATGCGTTTCGTATAGCCCGCGACGCCTCCCACTCCGCGTCAAAATGGTATTTCGCTTGACTATGCCCTTCAAGGCAGGGCAATCGCATATGACAAGCGTCCCGCAAACCCCGGATGGGAAGCACATCGCGGTCGCGAAGGTTGATAGGGGTCGGAAAGGGCTGACGCCCTCCCCGCCCTCCGAACCGCACGGGCGGTTTTCCCGCATACGGCTCTCCAGTCGGTAGTTGTTCCTCATCGGGAGTGTCTCGCTGTCTGCCAGGCCGTGTGAAGAGCGAGCAACCCAGCTTCCGCGAAGAAGGCGTTGGGCCAGCGTTGATGATCCGCTGCGGTCAGTCCCATGCCGGGGCGCCGGAGCGTCTGCTTGCGCAGGAGCGCGCGCAACCGCCGCCGGATGAACTGATCGAGAGGGCGGAAGGTGTAAGGGTGCGCATGCTTGAAGTAGGCGAACCAGCCGCGCAGCAACCGGTTGAGATCAACGACGATGACCGCGAGCGCCTGCCCGCGTGTTCGTCGTGTCTTCGCCCGGATGCTGTCCTTGAACCGGTCCAGACTCTTCTTGCGAACAAGGCGCCGTCCAGCTTCGAACCGATAGCCGAGGAACTCGAACCCTTCCCCGGTCTGCCGGCAGTCGCCGACATGCGTCTTGTTGGGATGCAGACGCAGGCCGTTCTCAACCACCCAGGCACGAATCTCGGCCAGAGCGGCATCGGCCTCTTCGCGGCTCCTACAGAGCACCACGAAGTCGTCTGCGTAGCGCACCATGCGATAGCCGCGGGCTGCCATCAGTTCATCCAGCGGGTGCAGGTAGATGTTCGCCAGCAGCGGGCTGATCACTGCTCCTTGCGGAGTGCCCGCCGTCGGTGTCCATCGCTGCAAATCGCGCATGATGTCCTGTGTAAGCCAACTGCGCAGCAGCGTGAGGATACGCCCATCACTCACTCGCTCCTCGACTCGCTGCATCAGTCGATCATGCGGAATCGTGTCGAAATAGCTTTCGAAGTCTGCGTCAACCACAAACGCGTGGCCGTCCGCAATCAGCTGGGCTACTTCGCGCAACGCATCCCGGCAGCCGCGTCCCGGCCGAAAGCCGTAGCTCGTCGGTCGGAACATCGCTTCGAAGATCGGTTCGAGTGCGAACTTCACCGCCGTCTGGACGATGCGGTCCTTGACCGTGGGAATTCCCAACGGTCGCGTCCGACCATCGCCCTTCGGGATCTCGACCCGCCTGATCGGTTGCGGCCGGTAACTCCCGTTCCGCAGTGCCGTCGAAAGCTCGGTCAGATACAGCTCCGCACGCGCTTCAAACCGCTTGATGCTTTGACCATCCACGCCCGCCGCACCTTTATTGGCCAAGACTTTCTCCCAGGCCGCATCCAGCGTGTCGGGCGCAAACACCTTGTCCATCAAACTGTACCAACGACCTCCTTTGACGCCGTTCACCAGCGCCGACACCATGCGCTCGGTCCAGACCGTATCTTCCACCCACGACCAGTCGCGGGCTTCTGCACCTTGTGTAGCCCTCGCGGGCACTGCCGGTGCTGTCTGTGATCCGTTCCGGCCCATCACGCATCTACCTTCCTACCCTGCCTTCCCTCGGTGCGGCTTTGCTTTCCGCACTTTCCGCGGCTCTTCGCCGCTGCGGTACTATGCGGGCTCTGACTCCTGCCGCGCCTCGCACACAGCACGACAGGCCTCTCCGTTCCATCCGCTGGCCTTCTGGACATCCAATCCCCAACCACGTCGTGCGCCCGAACGTCACGTGCCTATCACCTCGTGCGCTCGGTCGGCTCCTTGCAGAGCCAGGCTTCGCCTATACCCCTAGGAAGCTCGCCACTACACTCCGCCGAATCGGGTTCGTGTTCCTACAGGCTATCCATTCGCCTCCAGCTGCTCCCCACCCCGCCTCGAAGCGACGCGAACAAGACCGCCCCTCGCACGACGCAGTTGCTTTCGGCTACATATGCGGTGACTTCACATGGTACGGATTCCCACCGTACTGACCAGGCGGACTGACGGACGCACTAGGGGCGGGTTTTAAACCCGCCCTTGTGCCCACAGGCTCGCTGCGAGAGAACTGCCGTCATCAGCTGCGCAATCGAAGTTCGTACGGCCAAGCTCGGATCAACCTCACACACCGTGAATGCCGAACGAGGGCGGGTTTGAAACCCGCCCCTACAAGAACCACCAGTGTAGTGCCGCTTTGCGGCCTCGGTTTGGGCTACGGCTTGCTCACATGCGATAGCCCTGCCCTTCAAGGGAGGCCCCCTCCGCCACGCCAGCATCGGGCGCGCGTTCGCCCATCCCCACGTTGCGACTTCTAGCCGGTCGCGAGCAGCGTGCTCAGCTCCGTTGCGGTTAGCCCGGCAATGCCCATGCGCTCTCGCGTAAGCCCTTCCGCGCGGTAGCCACGTCCCGCGACAATCGATGCGATCTCAATGACTGCATCAGCAAGCGGCGTCGGCACGCCCGCCAGACGGCCCAGCTCGGAAATCACAACCAGCCCGTACGGCACGTCCTCGTTGAAGAAGCGATGGTCAATACCGGCAGGCGCCCTGATCCAGCGGTTCGGCTCGCTGTTGTGGAAGACGTGGTAGGCGGTCCCGCCGTCACGGCCGGCGGCATTCGTGTAGCCCATGCGAAAGAAGAATTGCGGCAGCGGCTCGATCGCAACGCCAAGCGCAGCGGCAACCGCGATCCGCTCCCTGTCGAGCGCATCGATCAACCGGCCGACACCAGGCGTGATGCCGTCGTAGTAATGGCAGTAATTGCCGCCAGTCGATTCCACCCGGCCGACATTGAGCAGCAGCGCCGGCGGATGATGGATGGCATTCGTATAGGGAAACACCGTGTGCAGGAGCGAGGGCCGCGGCTCGATGTGGGGAAATATCTGGCGCACCACGCTCGCCGCGACGTTGAGCTTCTCTCCGGGAAAGGCTGCGAAATACAAGATTTGCGCGGCGCGCGTAATGTTGATCCTGTGCGGCGCGCTCTTGCGGCAAATGAACGGCAGGCTTGATGAATTGCAATAGAGCCCGAGCCGTCCGCCCGCTTGGCGGATGGTGTTGGGAATAAGAAGAAGCGTGTGGCCGGGAGCCGCCATGACGAGCTGCTCCGGGCGGACAAGCGGCGCGAGCGCGCGCGCCGTGTCCTCGTGCGCATGCGTCGGCACCATGATGAGGATGAGGTCCGCGCCGGCGAGCGCGGCTGCGGCATCATTCGTGATCAGCGAAAGCGGTGCGAAGCCGTTCCCGAGCGTTCCTTCGTACTCAACACCCCCAATAGCAGACAACGGATCGGTCGTGCTGCGGCTGCGGCTGTAAAGGCGAATGTCAAAGCCCCGCCGCGTGAGATAAGCAGCCGCCGCGCAGCCGCCATGACCGGCGCCGATAATGGCAATGGTCTTGATCGGCGCCGCGTCCATCAGCCTATGCGGTATTTCGCGATCTTGGCCTCGTCCACCTCAACTCCCAGGCCGGGTCCATCAGGCGCATGGAGAACACCTTTGTCGAACCGGAACGGCTGCCTGATGATGTCATCGAGATATTTGTGACCGGCCACCTTCGTAACCAGACGTTCGGCCGTCGATGTAATTGGTATGGTGCCGGCCAAGACGATCTCGGGAGAAGACACGGCAAGATGCAGGTCGGCGGCGACCCCGATGCCCATTTCGGCTGATCCGTTGATGTCGCAGGGGAGCGCCGCCGCACCGGCGACTGCAAGCAGGCGCTTTGCGCCCGCCAAGCCCCCCGGCTTGGTGTAGTAGACCGAGAGCATCTGCGCGGCATCAAGACGCACGATTTCAAGCACATCCTGCGCCGACCAGGCGCTCTCATCCGCCATGACCGGAACGTTGATGCGGGTGCTCACCTGCGCCATGGCATATAAACCTTCGACCGGCTGCTCGGCATAGATGAGGTCGTATTTTTCCATCGTGGAAAGGACGCGTGCCGCTTCGCGCCAGGTCCGATAGCCTTGATTGGCATCGACACGAATCTTGCCCGCGCTGCCGATGGCTTGCCGCACCGCCGCCACCACCTTGATGTCCCGCTCAGCCTCGACCCCGATCTTGACCTTGATGGTTGCGACGCCCTCGGCGATCACCTCGGCGGCCTCGCGCGCCGCGGCCTGCGCATCCATGATGCCGATGCTGTGAGCGATTTCGACACCCTCGCGCACCTTGCCGCCGAGCAACTGATAAACGGGAAGGCCGTAAATCTTTCCGATGGCGTCGTGCGCGGCAACGTCGATCGCGGCCTTGGCGTAAGGATAGCCGCGCAGCGCGCGGTTCATGCGGACATGCAGTTGCTCGATCTCGGTGACGTTCTGACCGGCTATGGCCGGCAGGAGGAAGTCCCGGATGGCGATCGCGGTCATCGCCGGTGTCTCGCCATAACGCGTGCCGTGATCGCCGCCCCAAGTGCCAATCACCTGCGCCTCGCCCCAGCCGACAATGCCGCTCTCGAGATCGAGCCGAAGCACAGCGTAGCCTTCGCCGATTCGCGCCGTATGGCCGACCCAATGATGGGGTCGCCTGATCGGCAGCGCGACGAGAAAGACTTCGCCGCCGCGGATTTTCACGCTGGACATGGTCATGGACACACAAGGTAGCCCGGACGCGACGGAGTGCAAGGCGGGAGGTCGTCACGCAATCCGTTCGCTTTGACCAAATTCGGTAGCGCTGTAGGTTGGGTCGAGCGCCCGCGAGACCCAACATCTTTCCGCGCCGCTCAATGTTGGGTCTCGTGAAGAACTCGACCCAACCTACCCTGCCGAGAAGCCATCATGGAAGACAATGTCACGATCCCCGCGCTGACGCAGATGAAGCGTCAGAGACGCAAAAGCGTCGGCGTGGTCGCTTGGGATTATCAGATCGCGCGCATCGCGGATCGGGCGGGAGTGGATATCGTCTCGGTCGGAGATTCGGTCGGCGTGAACCTGTGGGGACATGACAATCCGCTCGAAGTCACCATGGATGAGATGCTCGTGGTCTGCAAGGCAGTGCGGCGCGCCGTCCGGCGCGCGCTGGTGAGCTGCGATTTTCCATTCGGTCCGCTGCAGGAAGGAACGCAGAGCGCGCTGCGCGCGGGCATCCGGCTCATCAAGGAGGGCGGCGCGGACATGGTCAAGCTCGATGCCGCCGCCGAGTTTCCCGATGCGGTGCGCGCGCTCACCCGCGCCGGCATTCCCGTCTTTGCCCAGTTCGGGCTCACCCCGCAGACCGCGTTGCGCTATGGGGTGCCCTACAGCGCGCAGGCATTGCCCGGTGCGCAGATACCCTGCGAGATGACGGCGAAGCTGGTCGAAGAAGCAAAGCTTCTCGAAGCGGCCGGCGCCGCGCTCCTCGACTTTACCAATTCCGGGCCTGTCGCGGGAGACGCAGTGGCCAAGGCCGTCTCCATCCCGGTGCTCGGAGGCTTCGGCGGCGGCCCTTGGCTCGACGGGCGCATGCGGCTTGCGCATACCGCCATCGGCTATGGGGAGAAATGGATCGATTCCAAAACCGAGACCTACGCCAACGTGGCGAAGCTCAGCCTCGAAGCGTTCGCCGCATTGATTGCCGACGTGCGCGCGGGCCGGCAGATCAAGGGCTGACCGGCTACCCCACCAGCTCGCGCGTGCCGGATGCAAACAACTCGTCCGCCGTCACCTGCTGGCTGATGATGCCCTGAGTGAGCCCATGGGCGATGAGCTCCTCGATCACCCGCCGGTTGGGAGCAATGCCGTAAGGGAGAGGATCGCCCGTGATCTCCATCACGCGCCGGTGCACCTCGTCGGCGGCGGTCGGCTTGTCGATCTTGCCGGCCTTGAGGCGCTCAACATAGCGGCGCTTGGCTTGCGCAAAAGCATGGAACACGTCCGCAGCCAGGCCGGGATGCGCAGCGAGCAGCTCGTCTTTGATCACGACCGTATGATTGATCGGGTAGTGGCCGCTGCGGCGCAGCGCCGAAAGCCCCGCCTCGAGGGCATTCGGGATCAGCGGCTGCACGTCCGACGACTTCACCTCAACCCCGACGGCGGCAGAAAGCTCGCCGGATACCAGCATGTCCTCCATCTTCTTGCCCGCCTCGATCGGCACGACGTTTGCCGGCGGCCGGTACTCCGCCACGTGCTCATCCCCGGAAAGCACCCAGGTGATCTTGGCAAGATCGACTCCGTATTCCTCCTGCAGGATGCTGCGCGCCCAAATGCCGGTGGTGACGGTGTAGCCGCGGTTGACGCCAACCCTTCTGCCTTCAAGGTCCTTGGGCGTGCGAATGCCGGCCTTACTATTGGCCAGGATGGCGCCGTGATGAAAGGCGCGTACCAGAAAAACCGGGACCGCGGTCATGCGCTTGCCGTGCGCTTTCGCACAGATATAGGTCGTGATTGCCATCTCGCAGATGTCGAATTCGAGCCCGCGCACCATGCGCCGGAACGCGGCAATGAGCGGATCGACCTCAATGAACTCGAATTCGAACGTGCGTGGTTTGACGCTGCCGTCCTTGAGCGCCTGGTTGTTGCCTTGGGTGCGGGTGACGGTTTTCAGTTTCATGTCTTCCAGCAGCCGTAGGTCGGGTTAGGTTAGCGCAGCCACGATGTGGCGGTTTGATGAAATACGTCGATCCGCGCGTAACCCGACGTTCAACTCGCGTATTTCGATAATGTCGGGTTACGCGCGGCGCGAGGTATCCGAACGAAGAGGTCTCGCGCCGCGCTGACCCGACCTACATTATACTGTCGTCTGCGCCACGCCCGGCCTCGACCTGAGCGCCTCTTTCGCGGCGTCCTTGAATGCCTGATCCGCCGGCAACACCACGGAAGCCGAGCGCACCCGGTGATGCGCGGGATCGACGCCGGGAGGCGTCACGCCCGTTTCGACCAGCGCCCTGGCCGCACGCATGAGGCGGTGGCGCGCCATGATGATGCCGTTGTCGGTCGAGACCAGGTTTTCCTTGCTGCGGTCGCAGATCGGCCCCATGCTCTCCTGCAACGAGGCGTCCTGAATGGCGAAGCCGGCAACGCCGCTGAACGTCTTGCCCGCCTTCTGGGCGGCGCGATCTATCAGATAGTCGTTGTCCTTGTTGGCGAGCGGCCGGTAGCTGCCCGGCACGTATTTGCAGTGCACGCCCGCGCCGTCGCGCATGGCGTCGACTTCGCGGCGAGTGAGCGCCCGCACGGGGTGAAAATCGTAGCTCCAGGCCCAGCAATTCTCGTCATCGATGGGAATCCAGAAGTGACCATGAACGGGATGATCGCCGCGCGGAGGGATCATGGTGAAGCAGGGCATCACCCATGGCGTAATACGCCAGTAATAGTTGCCGTTCTCGGCGTTGCGGCGCGCACCGATGTAGAGGCCGCCGGGTTGCTCCACGACCTCGAAATAAGGCTGCATGTCGGAAAGGTTGTACTCGTTGCCCTTGGCGCCCTTGAACAGCGGGTCGCTGCCCAGGTCGCCGCGATGCAGAAACGAGACGTGGCTCGAATCGATGCCGCCCTCCATCGCCTGCAACCAGTTGCACTCCTGCAGGCGCTTGGAGATGAAGGTCTGCTCGGGAGGCACGGTCGCGAATTCCCATTCCGGCAACGGCGGGAGCTGTTGCGGCGGACCCAAATACGCCCACAGCACCGGACCACGCTTGACCAGAGGATAGGACTTCAGCTTGACCTTCTGGCAATAACCGCTTGCGCGCGGCTCGGACGGCACATCGACGCACTGGCCGGTCACGTCGTATTTCCAGCCGTGATAGGCGCAGCGCAGCCCGCCCTCCTCGTTGCGGCCGAACCAGAGCGACACCCCGCGATGGGCGCAGAATTCGTCGATTAATCCGTACTTGCCGTTGCTGTCGCGAAAGGCGAGCAGGCGTTCGGATAGCATCTTCACGCGCACGGGCGGGCAGTCATTCTCGGGCAACTCTTCGACGAGCAGCGCCGGAAGCCAATAGCAGCGAAAGAGCTGACCCAAGGGCGTCCCAGGGCCTGTTTGCGTCAACAGATCGTTTTGTTCTTTCCTGAGCATGAGCGTGTTCCGATCCCAATCCGTCATCCCGCCGCGCCAGCCGATCTCGGGTTTACCGGAGATCGGCAACTCTAAGCGCCTAAGCCGGCAACAGCCGACTTGGGATGACGCGAGGCTCCTCACGCAGAACATAGATTGCCGGCATAGCCCCGGCAATCACCGCCCGCGCTCAACAGCATTCGAAGCCATCGAGAGCAATCAGCGCGTTCTTGAGCCAGAACGGCGGCAGGTCATCTTCGACCACCTGCTCCAGCGGCTTGAAAATTCGAAACTGGTGGCGCTTATCGCTCTGCGTCCAGAACGCGACCACCGTCTCGCGCGGCGGGCAGCCGGGTAGGCCGCAGGCGATTTCCGACACCAGAATGGTTGTGTCATGCGCCAGCCGGAAGCGATCACGCGTCCATTGCCTTATCCGATCGAGCGCCTCCACCTGGGGCGGCTCTTCATTCAAACGCCGCAGCATCGGTCTCCGCTTGATCTCGGCTTCTATTGCTCTGATCATATCACCACACGATGTGGCGCGCCTTCGCCCGATACGCCATATTGCGCTTTAGAGCCAGTTTCGATGACGTCGATCACCGCGCGACGGTGCAGCCCGCGGTACCTCTCCGACCGAACTCGGGTTTACCCGAGTTCGGCACTTTAATAGGCCGAAGCCGGATATATCCGACTTCGGCAGGGGAGAGGTGGACCTGCTGGCTCGATCTCAGCGAAACACGTCCCAGATGATGCGAGAAGCCGTGATCATGAGGATGCTTCACCTGGAGTTTTGCTGGGTTGCTTCGGCCGCACGATAATTTTGCCTTCGGCGGTCACGGCGGTAGGCCACTCCGGTGGGTCTTCAATCAATACTCTCCACGCAGGCAGTTTCAAAAACTCGTCTCGTATCTCAAGAGCCATTCCTGCTTGCTTTGTCGTGTATTGATCAACAGCGCCCCCACCGCTCTGATTGTAGAGCCAAAAGCTGGCACCAACGACACCTCCGGTGGATGGATCAATCACCAATTGGACCGCGTACTCACAGTGTTCCGCCGTAGTTTCCGGCGCGCGGTAGTAAGCGGTGACGTGTATCCCGCGCGCGTTGCGACGGGCCTCAAAAATCTTCACGCTGGACCTGTCCATCAGCCTCGTGCATCAAATCGATGGTCGAGGGTCCGACGCTAGCAGCAGCAACTTGAGATCAACGTGCGCGGCCCCATGACCGTCCAACGTGCTCACGCCCACGCAATGGCAAGGTGATGGCGAAGCCTTGCGAACGTCCGAGCGTTGCTTTGTAGCGAGGGTTCGTTGTAGCAGTCGATTCCACCTGCGTTGTAAATCGCGCTCTCGTTCGAGCGGGTATTGAAGCGAATTTGGCACGGCGGTCTCCTCGGTCTGATCCGAGAACCCTATACCCTGCATGATTGTTCCCTTGCTGCGGCGCTCGCGAGCTGCTGGTGAAACTCGGCCACGCAAAATGGCTCCCATGCGGGCGCAAGTCGCTCCGAGCCATCGCAGAGGCGCTCAACGCGCGTGGGGGGTGCCTACCCGGCGCCGAGGACGGTCGGCAGCAATGACAGTGTCGAACGTGCTTGCGTGGGCGGGAGGCCACGCCGCAGACGCGACCGCGCTTGCTGACCGCATAGCAGCGCAACTACGCGCCCCAGGAGGCCCTGAGCTGCGACGTGCTCCCCCTGCGGCTGAGACACGATGGGCGGAGCAGGCAGCGGCACGCTGTCGTCCTCGCGACCATGTCTGGTGAAGACTAGCCGATGTTCGGTGGCATGGCACGCCGAGCAGAGGTAACTATGGCGCTCAACGCTACGCGCGCCATCTCTCTGCTCAGGCACCACGCTCGTCAGGACCAGCACGGCCTCACAGGTCTTGCAATTCATCAAGAGTACTCACGCAACGCTTACTGATGAGCGCCAGTCTGCCTGCATAAGGCAAACAAAGTACTAACCTTGCGCCCTCGGTACGTGAGGGGACCGTGCTCGTGCCGACCAAGGTGCGCCGCACTCAGCCTCGTGCGTCAAGGCGATAGTCGAGGCCTCAGCTGTCGGCGGCCCCCCCCTCGTGATCAGCGCCAACCCGCATGCGGGCACCTTTGGGAAATCTATGCCCTCGTTCGCGTTGTAGGGGAAAACCGGACTCATGCACCGCAGCAAAAGGCATCTTTATTCGATCACCTCGTCGGCGGTTGCGAGCAGCGTCGGCGGTACGGTGAGGCCGAGCATCCTGGCGGTCTCGGCGTTGATGACCAGCTCGAACTTGCTCGCCTGCACGACCGGCAGGTCCGCCGGCTTGGCGCCTTTGAGAATGCGACCGGCATAAATGCCGATCTGACAATTCGCATCCACAATGTTTGGTCCGTAGCTCATCAGCCCGCCGGCTTCGGCAAGCTCACGCAACGAATATGTTGCGGGGAGCTTGTGGAGCGTCGCCAGGTGAGTCAATTGGATGCGCCGGCTGACAAAGAAGGGGTCGGGGGCAACGAAGAGCGCGTCGACCCGCTCACGCACAAAACTTGCGAAGGCCGCATTGATCTCCTGGCTGGTACTGGCGTTGAGGACCTGGATTTGCAGCCCAATGGCGCGAGCCGCGACTTCCGCGTCTCTCAATGTGGACTCGGCAATCGTAGCACTGGCCGGATTAACAAGCACGGCCACCCGCGCCGTTCCGGGCACCAATTCGAGCAGCAGCTTCAGCCGCTTTGCGGTCAACTCTGCACTGAAAATATTAATACCTGTCAGATTGCCGCCCGGCCGGGCGAGGCTGGCGACAAGGCCAAGCCCGACCGGGTCCTCGTTGACGATGAAGACGGTGGGGATTGTCGTGGTTGCCGCCTTGGCCGCGAATGCGGAAGGAGGAGCTGTGGTCGCGATCACGGCCGCGCGCCGGCGAACCAGATCGGCTGCCAGCACCGGCAGTCGATCGATTTGACCCTCCGCCCAGCGGTATTCGATCGCCACGTTCTCGCCCTCGGCATAGCCGGTGTCCTTGAGGCCCTGGCGAAATCCACGCAGACGCTCCGTCCACCCCTCAGGCGATGTGGGGCTGAGGAACCCGATCATCGGCACCGCCGACTGCTGCGCGCGCGCGTTGAGCGGCTGCACAACCGCCGCACCGCTAGCGAGAATGATGAAATCGCGCCGTCTCATGTGCTCATCTCAAGGGTTGCAGCCTACCACACCGTTGCAGGAAATACCGCGTTGTGCGTCGCAGCAACCTCGGGCGGCCAATGTCCGTGTTGGGTCAAAACCCGAATACCTCCCGAAAGCTCGCATGTCAG
>CAVYVC010000032.1:0-165152 GCA_963771845.1 uncultured Alphaproteobacteria bacterium
CCGCGGCACCCCGGTCAACATGGGAGTAGGCGGTGGGCGCTATTGCCGCCCAGTCAATCGGCGAGCCCGGCACCCAGCTCACGATGCGCACGTTCCACATCGGCGGCGCTGCTCAGATTTCCGAGCAGTCGTTCGTCGCGTCGAACTTCGACGGCAGGATCCAGATCAAGAACAAGAGCGTGGTGAAGAACTCCGACGGTCAGACGGTGGCGATGGTTCGCAACATGATCGTCAGCGTGCTCGATCCGGACGGTAGCGAGCGCGCCGCGCACCGTATCCAATACGGTGCGAGGCTTCTGGTCGACGATGGCGATATCATCAAGCGCGGCCAGCGCATCGCGGAATGGGACCCGTACACGCGGCCGATGCTCACGGAGGTGGAGGGCATCGCCGGCTTTGAGGATCTCGTCGAGGGCCAGTCGATGACGGAGACGCTCGACGAATTGACCGGCATTGCCAAGCGCGTGGTCACGGATTGGCGGGCCATCCGCGGTGCCAACCTGCGTCCGGCGATCGTCATCAAAGACAAGTACAACAAGCCGCTGAAGCTCTCGCGCGGCGGCGAGGCGCGCTATCAGCTCGCGGTTGACGCCATCATCTCGGTCGATCCCGGAGCCCGTGTGCGGGCGGGCGACGTTATTGCGCGCATTCCCACGGAGAGCGCAAAGACCCGCGACATTACCGGTGGTCTGCCGCGCGTGGCGGAATTGTTCGAAGCCCGCCGGCCGAAGGAAGCCGCAATCATTGCGGAGACCTCCGGTACCATCAGGTTCGGGCGTGACTACAAGAACAAGCGCCGCATCATCATCGAGCCCAGCGACAAGGAGGAGGAGCCGCGGGAGTACCTCGTGCCCAAGGGCAAGCACGTTCACTTGCAGGATGGCGACCTGATCGAGAAGGGCGATGCCATCGTCGAAGGCAATCCCGCGCCGCACGACATTCTGGCGATCAAGGGGGTGAAGGAGTCTGCCGCCTACCTCGTCAACGAGATCCAGGATGTCTATCGGCTTCAGGGCGTCGCGATCAACGACAAACACATCGAGGTGATTGTTCGCCAGATGCTCCAAAAGGTCGAGATCGACGACATAGGCGAGACCGATCTCATCCAGGGAGAGCAAATCGACAAGATCGAGCTCGACGAGGTCAATGCGCGCGCGAAAGAGGAGGGCAAGAAGGAAGCGGTTGGGCATCCCGTCCTGCTCGGCATCACCAAGGCCTCCTTGCAGTCCCGCTCGTTCATCTCGGCGGCCTCCTTCCAGGAGACGACGCGTGTGCTTACGGAAGCCGCGGTCGCCGGCAAGGTCGACACGCTGAAGGCCTTAAGGAAAACGTCATCGTGGCCGGCTCATTCCCGCTGGTACCGGCGCAATGATGAACCAGCTGCGCGAGATCGCAGTCAAGCGCGATGCGCTCATTCTCGAGGAGCGCGAGCGGGAGGCGGCGGCCAAGGCAGAAGCCGAGGCCGCAGCCGCGGAGCCGGTTCAACTGCCGGCGGCCGAGTAGGCGCCCGCATCCAGCACCAACAAGGGCCGCCTTTCGGCGGCCTTTTCTTTACGGGTGTGCCCTCCCTAAAGGGGAGGCGAAGTGGGGCGCCCCCAACCCTGGGCGCGGCCTGGTGCGCGCTTATGCAGCAGAGTCGGCTTGTGGGAGTACCGCCCACCCGTTGGGGAGGGATCGCGGAGCTAAATCTTAACATAATTCAAGAGGATGCGCACGGATTTGCGGTTGTGTGCGATTTGTGGCAAGCGTTGCGCCGCGGCCGCACCTGCCCGGTCGATCCGCCAGTATATTGCTGTCCCGAGGAACCTGGCTCCGCAAAAAGCCATTTTGTACCGCTCACTTAGACAGAGGCGCCGCTTTCGCCTCATTCGGGCTCGCGTGACGGCCGATGGAAACCCTGCTGGTCAAGATGTTCGCGACTGCGCTGGCGCTCAGCCAAGTGACCACGGCGCCTGACGCGGTCGTGACCCGGTTCGACCGCGCCGCCGATCAGGCGCGGGTTGGCGAGCTCCTGCGCGCAGGCTGCAGCCATATGCGCAAGGCCTTCGATATCGAGGACATCAATCTCGACGAGCTGATCGCAACCGCGATGGAAGATCCGCAAGCTGTTGCCGGCGAGAGCAAGGTCTTTCATGGCATAAATTTCGCAGACCTGCAGATCGCCTACCGCCAGTTCTGCAAGAACGAGAAGGTCGATACGCCCGCGGTCGATCTCGGTGACGTGATCGATCTCTACAACAAGGCGCTCACAGATCTGCCCGATCACAACAAGCTCAAAGGCCTCAAGCTTCCGGGCGCGAGCGTTGTGCTCGACCGGCGCGGCGAGCGCTTTGCCGAGGTCTTCGAGGAGAACCAGCGCCGCGTGTGGGTGCCGCTCGCCGATATTCCGGAGGCGGTGCAGAAGGCCTTCCTCGCCGCCGAGGACAAGCGCTTCTACGAGCACAAGGGCATTGACGAGCGCGGCATCATTCGCGCCTTCATCGGCAATCTTGCCCATTCCGGCCGGCCGCAGGGCGGCTCGACCATCACCCAGCAGATCGTCAAGAACCTGCTGGTGGGCGAGGACCTCACCTACGAGCGCAAGATCCGCGAAATGATCGGGCTTCGCGGGTCGAGCACACGCTTAGCAAGCCTGAGATCCTCGAACTCTATCTCAACTCGGTTTATCTCGGCCGCGGCTCCTGGGGCATCGAGCTTGCCGCGCGCAGCTATTTCGGCAAAAACGCCAAGGCGCTCACGCTGGAAGAGGGGGCGCTGCTGCAGGCCTCACCAAAGGCCCGAACTACCTCTCTCCCGACCGGCATCCCGGCCGGGCGCAGGAGCGGCTCGCCTATGTCTTGAGCCGCCTGCACGAGGATGGCGTCATCGCGACCGAGGTGCAAGGTCTGCCGGCGCTGCCTGCCACGATACCTTATGAGCGGCCGCGCCGAGACATCGGGTTTTATTTCGTCGACCAGGTCGCGCGCGAAGCGAAGGGCGTGGCCGGCATCGAAGCCATTACGGCCAATTCCTATACCGTGCGCTCGACCATTGTGCCGTCTCTCCAGCGCTCGGTGGAGCAGGCGCTGCAGGACGGCCTGTGGCGCTACGAGCGCACTGCCGGGCGGCTGCAGTTTCGCGCCGCCGAGGCGAGCCTTGCCAAAGCCGTGGAGCAAATCGAAGCGGACAAGAAACGCGCAGACAAACGGCCGGCATGGCAGCAGGCGCTCACGCAGGCGCGGCTGCCGCTCTATGACGTGCACTGGACGACGGCCATCATCGTCGAGAAGCCCGGCGGCAAGAAGGGACAAGCGTGGAAGGTCGGGCTCGCCGACGGACGCATGCTGCCGCTCTCAGTCGATAACGGCACGGCACAACGCAAGCTCGTGCTCTATGACGTCGTGTTCGTCGCCGTCACGGAAGGCAAGGGAAAAACTCCTGCGCGCGCGGAGCTGCGCATACGACCGACCGTGCAAGGCACGGTGGTGGTGCTGGAGAACAAGACCGGCCGCATCCTCGCCATGACCGGCGGCTTCTCCTACCCTTTAAGCCAGCTCAACCGCGCGACTCGGGCGGTGCGCCAGCCCGGTTCTGCCATCAAGCCGCTGAGCTATCTCGCGGCACTCGGCAGGGGCCTGCAGCCCAATACTCTGATCGCGGACGAGCCGATCACGCTGCCGCCCATCGGCACCGGGCGCGTGCGCGAGCAGGACTATTGGACACCCAAGAACTATGACGGGTACGGCGGCGGCGTTCTCACCCTGCGCAGCGCGCTCGAGAATTCGCGCAATCTCGCAACCGTGCATTTGCTCACGGGCGGCATCGAAGACACTCCGGAGGCGAGCCTCGACCGGCTGTGCCGGCTCGCGCTGGAGGCGCAGATCTATCATGAATGCGTGCGCTATTATCCGTTCATGCTCGGTGCCCAGCCCGTGCGCCCGGTCGATCTCGCCGCGTTCTACGCCGCCATTGCGAACGAGGGGCTGCGTCCCGAGCCGCATGTGATCGAGTTCATCGAGCGCAATGGTCTCATCGTCTACCGCCATGATCCGAAATCCGCCGCCATGATCGGATCTGTCGATCGTGCGGCCTTCTATCAGCTCAAGACCATAATGCAGGGGGTGTTGGCGCGCGGCACCGCGCGCTCCATCGCCAATCTCTCGCCGTATGTGGCGGGCAAGACCGGCACCTCGGACAACGAGAACGACGCCTGGTTCGTCGGCATCACCAATGACGTGACGGTCGCGGTCTGGCTCGGCTACGACAACGCCGACGGCAAGCGGCGCACGCTCGGCGGCGGCTCAACTGGCGGACACGTTGCGGTGCCGATCTTCGAGCCCGTCATTCAGGCGGTGTGGGCCCAGATCGTCCCGAAGACCGCCCTCGCTCCGCCCTCGCCGGAAGCGAAGCGCAATCTCGTCTGCAAGACCATCGATGCCGGCAACGGGCAGGCGCAAGCGGCGTCCAGTCGAGCCGTTACCGAGTGTTTGCGCATCGACAGCAGCGGACAAGTCGTCGACACGCAATACCAGCTCATCGGGCGCGATGTTTATGCCGGGCGCGAATCCACGGCGATTACTATGGCGTCGCGCCCAATCCTAATCCCTTCTTCAACCGCTTCTTTGATCAGCGCCAAGGAGGCTATCAGGACGGTTATCAGCGGGGTTATCAAGGAGGCTATCAGCCATACCGTCAGCCCAACTCCGGATACTATTACGACAGCTACGGGCGTTTGGTGCCGCGCCCGCCGGCGCAAGTCTATGAGCAACGCGATCCCCGCGTTCGCCCGCACCCCAGCGTGATCGCTACGGTCGCCAATACCAGGCTCCACGTCCCTTCTGGCCCTGGCGATTCTTCTGAACCTAAAGAGAACCCTGAACTAAAGAGACCCCTATGCGCAGCATGAAACCTGCCGTGCTGATCCTGTTTGTCGGAGCACTTGCAGCCACGACACACGCCGCAGCCCCTGAGTTCCGCGTCGAGGAGGTGACCTCGCCGGCGGCGCTCGCGGTCGACCAGATCAAGCCCAAGACCATCCTGTTCATGGACCATCCGAGCGAGGAGTTGATCGATCCCGATGCCGGCCTCATCAAGTTCGAGGACTGGGCGGCGGCGCGGCCGCTGGAGAAGCAGTTTCTCACGCCCTATCCGAGCTATGTTGAGCCGAACGTCGAGATCACCGTCGACGGCGTGCGCAAGCGGCAAAAGGAAAAGCTGCACATGTATGTGGCGCAGGCGCGCTTTGCGCTCGCGCGCGCGCCGAAATCGATCGATCTTGCAAGCTACGTGTCACTGCCATTCATCGAGCGCACGGATCCTGCGATCAAGCACCAGCTGATCACCTCTGCGGAGGCGGTCTCGCCCAAGGACCCGCGCGCCGTGCACAACCAGCACCCGCTGCGACGCTGGTGTGAGGCGAGGGCGGTGACGATCTGCATTCGATCGCGCTATCAGTTTGAAGGCAAGCTGCCGCTCGGCATCAAGGTCGCCAACAAGCTGCGGGATAGCTCGAAGCAGGTCGCCGACTACCTGCAATTCGAAAGCGAGCTGACGCTGCGCCCGCCGGCCGAAGTGGCCGAAATGGGCCTCAACGCATTCACTGGCCTCGACACGCCCGCCATTGGCGCAATCGAGCAGAACATCTTCTACGTCAATCAGGTGATGCAATTCGGCAAGCTGCTTGCGGTTTTCCAGCGCCATCCGACCGATGCGAAGCAGACAATCGTGACCGTGTACATGGCGCTTGCGGTCGAGACCAACATCTTTCTGAAGAAGAAGGAATTCAGCAACGTGCCGGTGTTGCGCAACCTCGTGCCGGCGCAGGTGCTCGCGGGCAAGAGCTCATTCAACAGCGGCAATTCCATCAGCGCGGGGCTGCCGATCTATGCCCGCAACCAGGTCAAGGCGATGGCCGCGATCCTGGAGCAGAAGTAGCTTCGGTCGAGCTTGCGAGACCCAACAACGGCGGCGGGCTGGTTGGGTCTCGTGAAAGCTTCCGGGAAAGGAGCGCGCAGACATCGAAGCGCTTGCGCGCGCGAAATATCCAAAAAGCCGCGGGCAAGGATCGCTCGCGTAACTCATGAGCGAAATTGAGATCGTCCGTATTACGGCCGGGCGCTATGCCGATCGCATTACTTCATTCGAGCAGTGGAGAGCGCTCAAGAAGGCTGCCTAAGGATCTCCCTTTACGCGGCCTTAACCATAATTGGGCCAACATGTGCTCAATTGTCAGCGCCAGATCGGAGGCACTTTATGGCAGTGCATGAGAGCACCAAGGCAACCGCGCAGGGCACCTCATCGGGCGCTTGCGGATGGCGAGAGCTCGACACCCGCGAGCAGGAATTTCTTGCACGCACACAGTCGCTTGTCGCCCTTTGCCGGCGTCTGCGTTCCTCGCAAACTCCCACATCCGCCAGATGATTTTGCACAAGGGGGCTTTGACCCAAGAGCACGGGGGTTTTGACCCGAGCAACTGGAGCTTTGACCCAAGAGGCTTTTTGAATTCCGTATAGCTCGCACTGCTCTTTGAGCGCAGCGAGAGAGCTTCAGCAATATCTCAATATCCAGTGATGCTGCGCACAATGCTGACCATGTTATGCATGCGCTCCCGCGAGTTGGTGACGGTTGCCACGCGCTTTGGCGTCTCACCCTCGCCCCTGATCGTTGGGATTTCGTTTTCCTCTGGCGATCTGCCACTCAGTGCATGTGGATGTCAGGCAGCCAGTATCGTTCAGACCGGCACCTTTGATGCTCCCAGAGTCTCCGATGGATTTTGGTGCCGAGAGGGCTGAGGTTGCGGTGATGCAGATGCAAACTGTGCTGATCATAGCTAGTCTGGCCCTTCGCTGGGCGCACCGATTACCCAGACTGAGTCATGGCATCGGCTCACCACGATTGCTGCGATCGGTGTCACACATGGCTTTATTTCCGGCCGCGCAGCCACGGTCGTAATGGTTCTCGCCCAACGGCGGAACTCGACCAAGACGTGTCAGGTCTGTCACGCCAAACGCGATTTCATCAGCTCGCCACTTCGGCGAGATGTCGGGATCAGGTTCAGAGGTCTTTAAATATCCCAATCGGATCCTTTAGAAAGTCAATCGTTGTATGATTGTTGATAACAATCGCCGCAATCACGCCAAGTACTTTTATGGCGGAGTCAAGTGTTGGACCGTACACCGTGGCGAAGTTGTGAGTGGGAGCGGGCCTTGCATTTTCGTAGTTATGAAAGGGATAAACCACGTATTTGTTGGTTCCATTGAGCGGACCCACCAGGCGATTCTTCGTCTTATGGAAGAAGGGATCCGCGCTGATGACCACGTTTTGCGTCGGAATATTGCCCACGGTATGTGCATAGTCGGCCGCATTGGGAGCAGCGCTCGTGAATGCAGGGACAGCCGGCCCAAGGCCCGGAAAACTGATCGGAAGTACGTTATTCCAATCATCCAATTCGGCTTGCGCAAGGTGCGAGTATTGGCTGTAGTATAAGGAGATGCTACCGGAATCAAATCCTCTTTGATTTACCAAATAGTCGACGCGATACTTATTGTATCCATAACTCTCCAGGCTCACGCCTCCGTGACACAGATTCGGCCGGTTCGCCGGAGCGGCACCGAGAAGGGAAACAAACGGTATAGCATTCGCCGCAGCCACATCTACAATGCTGTCATAGGCAATACGCCCTCCAAGAGTGATGATCCAGGTAACTGCAACCGGGTTACCTGCATTGAACTCTTGCACTGCTTGCTGCAGCAGCGCGACGGTGTTTCTGTCGTCCTTGTAGGTGAACGCGTTCTGTCCGGTTATGTTTACGTTGATTACGTCTTGTAGGGTATTCTTGAATTCATCGCAGGGTATGCTTGAAAGAACCCCGATGCTCACCGGCATTTAGAATCTCCCACTTAATCACCATGATGTGCGCTGGTGCTCGCCATCTAAAGTACCAAACAGCAGGTGCTCTGTATACTCCCCCACAACGAGCTTCATGCGGTCGGGGGCGAGAATTTTAGATAATTCACAAGGGGCACGCGTCACGCCAACAGCGGCTCCGTGAGCTCGCGAATATCAGAGAGCTGTTCGAGGCGGTCGACGAGATCGATCAGGGTGTCGCCGGCGCCGGGAGGAAGCGGCTCTTGTGCGAAATCGAGGCAATGGCGGAATTTCGCGAGATGCTGCTCGCGCGAGAGGCGGCGCGCCGGATCCGCCAGCATGGCATCGCAGTGCCAGCGCAGGACGGTCGCATCCTTGAGCGTAATGACAATCTCCTGCGGCACCAGCGCGTTGGGATCGGGATTGCCGTCCGAAATGACGGTGATGCGCTTCGCAAGCTCATGTGTCGCGGGGTCGGTCAGCTCCGCGCCACGATAGTGCGCAAGATCGATGTTGCCATGCAAAAGCACCTTGGCGCCGATGAACGCCATGCACAGCCGCGCATAATTTGCATTGGGCGAAGGAATGTCCGGCCGGCCGCACAGGAGCTTGAACAGCGGCGGTCCAATGATATTCACCGCAGCGACGTCATCCGCTGTGAATGGCCGCTCTCTGCGCAGCGTCATGATCCCTTCGATCCCGCCATGAGTGGCACGGCCGGCCGGATAGGGCTTATGGCTGAGTTCACAGACGCGCCAGCTTCGCCCGAGGCTGTCCCAGGCCGGCTGCAGGTCCCACGAACCCTCGTAGAGCCGCATGTAGCCGAACTGTCCCTCGAACACGTCGCGCGGTCCGCGTAATCCCGCGCTCGCGATATCGCAGGACTGCAACGCGGCGCGGGCGTTGAAGCCGACCTGCATGGGCAGCACGATGCTGCCTTCGACGTGCGGCTGCATGGTGCCGCTGGTCTGGCCGTATTGGATGCCGAACGCGTTGCAGAGCGCATCGAGATCAAAACCCGCTAACCTTGCGACCGCCGCCGTCGCGCCGAACCCGCCTGCCGTGGCCGGCCGGAAAAATCTTAAGCCTTCGCGCGCGGCGAGACCGAGATTCGCTGAGACATCGATTCCGACATCCACCGCCGCGATCAATTCGCAGCCCGAAATACCGCCCGCGCGCTCGGCGTAGGCGATCGCGGCAGGGAGGAGCGTCGCCATGGCATGCAGCACGGCCTTCTCATGCAGGCAGTCATATTCCTGGCAGTGCGCCTGGAAGCCGTTGAGGAATGCCGCCGCCGATGCCGGGACGCGTTTGCGGTGGCCCCACACGCAAGCCTCTGCGCCCTCGCCCCAGCGCGCGCTGACGTCCAAGAGCTCGCTGGCGCCGGCAGCCGACGAGCCCGCAACGCCGACGCCGATTGTGTCCAGGATGAATGTTTTGGCCTGGCGAAGCGCGTCGGGGGAAAGGTCTTCGTAGCGTGTTGCAAGCGCGTGGCGCGCAAACCTTTCGGACGCGTGCGTGTGGTTCATGCGATACCCGAAGGGCTATGGGCTTGACCCCGGATTTCGCTCACGCTCAATCCGGGCTACGGTTCTGCCATTCCACATGAGCGAGGTAGGCAAATGGGTGTGCTGATTGATGGCCAGTGGCGCGACGAGGAGCTGCCGCAGGAACGCGGGCAGGGGGGCGATTTCCGCCGCGCCGACAGCGCCTTCCGCGACCGCATCACGGCTGACGGGTCTTCCGGTTTCAAGGCGGAGGCGGGCCGCTATCATCTCTACGTCGCCCACGGTTGTCCCTGGGCGCATCGCACGCTCATCTTCCGCGCGCTCAAAAATCTCGCAGGCGCGATCTCGGTCGCATACGCCATCCCCGGCCTCAAGGATGAAGGCTGGATGTACGAGGCGAACGCGGCTTTTCCCGATTGCACGCCGGACACGGTAAACGGCTTTCGTTATCTGCATCAGGCCTACACCGCGAGCGACCCGCATTATACCGGCAAAGTGACGGTGCCCACCCTGTGGGACAAGAAGACGAGGCGCGTCGTCAACAACGAATCGTCTGAGATCATCCGGATGCTCAACAGCGAATTCAAAGACATTGCCAATGACCTCGATCTTTATCCCTCGCCGCTGCGCGCCGAGATCGATCGCATCAACGACGTCGTGTATGCCAACGTGAACAATGGCGTCTATCGCTGCGGCTTTGCGCGCACGCAGGCCGCCTATGACGCGGCATACGACGCGCTGTTTCAAACGTTCGACGAGCTCGAGGCACGGCTAGGCCGGCAGCGCTATCTCGCTGACCGACAGATCACGGAAGCCGATTGGCGGCTGTTTCCGACATTGGTGCGCTTCGACGTGGCTTATTTCTCGCTGTTCAAGTGCAACCGGCAGCGCATCGCGGATTTTCCCAACCTGTCGAACTATATGCGGGAGCTCTATGCGGTGCCCGGCATCGCAGCGACCGTGAAGGCGCGCTATTACGTGATCAATTACTGGTCGATCAAGCGCGTCAATCCGGCCGGCATCATTCCGAAGGGGACTCCCGTCGATTACGGCGCGCCCCACGACCGTGCGCGGCTGGCGGCGTGATCCCTTCCGTCATCGCCGGGCTTGACCTGGCTTAACCCGGCAATCCATCGCTCTTTGAAGCGTTTCCCGAAGAGATGGACCACCCGAACTCGGGTATACCCGAGTTCGGGCGCCTCAAGTTCGCAAGTCGAGTAAACTTGACTTGCGTGGTCAAGCCCGCGGGTGACGGGGGCGCGTAACTCGCTCACCGGTACACGGCGCGGGGAGGCCTGGCGTAGCTCAGTGCATCATAAGGCGCCGGCTGGAAGAGGAAGCCCGGATACGAGGACGATGGTGAGGGAGGTGGCGACGGACGCGCGCTGCGCCGCGGGCTTGTATTGGACGCCATCTCCGGCTCGCGCTTGCGCTCCGGCGCGGGCTCAACAGTCCCGCGTTCGCTCCTGATCGCCGCGAGCGTGCGGCTGTCGAGATTGTAGACGTCGCGCCGCAACTGCAGCTTGCCCGCGGTGTCCACGAACGCGGTCTGATAGGTCAGGTGGACCCAGATCGGCACCGGCTGAATTTGGATATCCTGCTCGGCACGGCCGAACATGCCCTTGATCCTCTCCGCGCTCCAGTGCTCGCCCGGGCGCGCGATCTTGAGGAGAACCTCCGCGTATTTGGCGGGGTCCTGTACCCGCATGCAGCCGTGACTGTAAGCGCGCACCTCATCGGCGAACATGTGCTTGTCCGGCGTGTCGTGCTGATAGACCAGAAAGCGGTTAGGGAAGTTGAAGCGGACGCGCCCGAGCGCGTTGTTGTCGCCGGGCGGCATGGTGATCTCGACGTCGCCGCCGTGATAGCTCACGCGCAGGCCCATGCGCTCGAGCACTGTGGGATCCTGGGCGAGCGCCGGCAGGTATTCGTTGTGCACGATCGAGGGCGGCACGTGCCAGGTCGGATTGACGGTGATGTATTTCATCGTCTCGCTCAGAAGCGGCGTCGGCATGCTGGGCTTGCCGATCACGACGCGGGTGGTCCAGACCTGCGCGCCGTTGTGCATCACCCTGAGCGTGAAGTCGGGCTGGTTGACGACGACGTAAGACTCGCCGAGATCGCGCGGATACCACCGCCAGCGCTCCATGTTGGCGACGACGGTTTCGATCTGTCTGGAGACGTCGCTCTTTCCTGAGCCCGCCTTGCCGCGCAGCTCGCTGAGCACGGCCTTGAGCCTCTGATAGGCCTCCTGCGGAGGGCTGAATGCGTCGAGCGCCTTGGCCGGATCGGCGGCATCGGTAACACTCGCAACAATGGCCGCGGGCTCAGGCGGCGCTTGCGGGAGCTCGATGTTGCGGCTCACGCGCGTGTAGGCAAACCGTCCGGCCTGCACATGGCGCGCGTAGGTGAGGACCGCGCGCGTGAGCTTGAGCTCGGCGTCTGCCAGCGCATCAAGTGCAAGGCCGGCAAAACCCGGCGTGGCGTAGTCCTTCGGATCAAGCCCGTCGGTGTCGGCGCTGTGCAGGCGAGCGACGACAGACCGCCCGCGCGCATTCTCGATGCCCTTGTCCAGCCATATCGGCGCGAAATTCCGCGCCTGATAGAACGTCTCGACGGCCGCACGCTCTTTCCTGTTGGAAAAAATCTTGTCTGCCTTTGCTGCGAGCAGATCGCGGATCTTCTCCGCGACGGGGCGGTCGGCGGGATCAAGAGAAGCGAGGGGGTCCGGCGCCGCAGCCTGCTCGGTCGCGGCGGCGGGCTCGGCAGGGGCGGGACTGGATGCGGCCGTGTGCTCCTCGGCCGGGGTAATGGCTCCGCGAGCGGCTCGATCAAACGCTTGCTGGGCTGGGTAGCGTTCACTGAACGTCGAGGCGAGCTTCTGCTGTGCTTTCACTTGGGCTGCGGCATAAAGCGGGCACGCAAGGATGAGGGCGAGCGCCGTGCTCGCCAGCACCGTTGCGGAACCACAATTGAGCGAAAGGCTGCTGCGTGCGCGCATGACGACGACGCCCCCCATCTGGTGAAACTCGACCAGCTTGCCGGCCCGACCCGGCCCTCTTCATAGGTTGGTCGCGGCAGGGGGAAGCCCGGTTCAACCCAGCGCGGCTACAAGTGTGTCTCGACGCAATTTTAGGTTGTAATTACGTCCAATTCATACAATTCAAGGTAGCAGTTTTTCGGAATGAAGCGAAATAACCAAGCAAAATCAATTTGGGCTGGCACGCCTGTAAACGCCTGTAACATCAGGCTCCGCCTCTTTTCACGATCGATCACAAAAACCGCCACATCACGACGAGAAGCACGCAGCACAGGAGAATCGCCAACACCGTCCAGAACGGGGCGGTGTTGATCTCCCTGAGCCGGTATCTGCGGCGTGATGCGCGCATTCGTTCTAGCAATCTGAGGTGAAGGTCACTCGCCGCCTTCATGGCAACCTGGCCGCGGCCGCCGATCGTGCGCCGGTCGACTTTCCTGAATTACTCCTGACGCCGGGAGTGGGAGCGCGAACCGTCCAAGCTCTGGCCATGGTGGCCGAAGTCATGCATGGGACACCATACCGCTTCACCGACCCCGCCCGATTTTCGTTTGCGCATGGCAGCAAGGACCGGCATCCATTTCCTGTGCCACTGAGAGCGTTCGCGGCTTGATCGAGGGGCAAAACCAATTGACCGGCTGGAAACTTCCGAAGGGATTGCATGCACGAAGTCGAAGCGCTGATTGTAAAGGATGACAAGCTGGCAGCGCGAGCCCGCCAGTTTGAAAACGCAATTGTGTGCCCTCTGGTTCAGGGCTTTTCGCTATTGCCAATTACAGAGACTCTCGCAAAGGAACTTATTTCCTATCGATCGGAAACGAAGGCAGCACTCACTAAGCCAATACGGAATTTTTCAGATGACTTGCACGCCCTGGCGATCGAAATCTCCCACGACTGCCCCGTTGCCTATATCACTACTTTTTATTTGGGCGGGCAGGGTGGGCAAGATGCGCTCGTCTGGGACAAAGGCAGCCTACGATTTTCACCAGACACGCAAGGTTATAACCAAGTCTGGCCCAACTCACCGATCAGCCAAGCCCTTAAGCTTATCGGGGTTGTTGCAAAAGAAGGAATGGATGAGTTCGATACCGTTGGCCTCGGAAAACATCGTGAAACCCACAAATGGGCTGATTCGGTAAAATGAATTCGCCCAGCAGCGTGCCGACGAGGTGATCGAGTGAAAGCGGCGTGCTTTGCTGCGATTGATCACGGCGGTTATGGCACCAAGTGTGAGTGCCATTTCGTCCCGGTTACGACTGCTCTCGAATGAGGACCGGACCCAAGGTGGAGGTATGTTTTGGGCTGTTGGACCCTCAAGAGACAAAATTATTGCGAAAAATGTGAACGTGATCATAGCGGCTGGGCCTCCGGTACTGCACGCGGCCCGCTCGGCGACGCGCACTATTCCTATTATCGCTATCGACTTGGAAACTGATCCGGTTGCGAGCGGTATGGCAGCCACTCTCGCGCGTCCCGGCGGCAAGGGCAGCGCTCAGCACGCGCCAAACCTCGCCACTATCGCGTAGCGATTTAGTGCATTGGCGCTTGGCGTCTTTCACTGCGATGCACAAAACTTCGACGCGATTGGAGGCACTGCGGACATAGACTGGCCCCCGGCCCCAATTGTCTCCGAGGCATTCGATATCCTGCATCCGTTCTTGGCACGTGGAGATCGAATGCAATTCGATCGGGTAAAACGGCGCGATTTCATCACGCTCGTTGGTGGTGCGGCTGCGCCGTGGCCACTCTCGGCGCTCGCCAAGCCGGCGACGCCGGTGGTCGGATTTTTCAATCATGGTTCCCCTGATCCGTCCGCACGTTTCGTGGCGGCCTTTCGCAAAGGCCTGAGCGAGAGTGGTTATATCGAGGGCCAGAATGTGACGATCGAATACCGCTGGGGGCACAACGATAATGAACAACTCCCGGAATTAGCAGCCGATCTGGTCAGCCGTCGAGTGTCTGTCATCGCCACACCGCTCAGCACATCGGCGGCACTGGCGGCCAAAGCCGCGACCACGACAATTCCGATCGTCTTCGGCATCGGTGGCGACCCTGTGGAAGTTGGTCTCGTCGCTAACTTCAATCGGCCGGGTGGCAACATAACCGGTATCAGCAGCATGAACTGGGAGCTGCAGGCAAAGCGGCTCGGGTTGTTACACGACCTGCTGCCGGCAGCCGGGGGTTTTGCAGTGCTTGTCAATCCCAAGACGCCGGCTATTGTTGAGCCCTTTATCAAGGAAGTTCAGGCGGCGGCGGCCATTGGGGTGCGGGTCGAAGTCCTCACCGCGAGCACCAATCGTGACATCGATACGGTCTTTACGAGCCTCGTATCAAAGAAAGCGGACGCACTCCTGGTCAGCCTCGACTTGTTATTCAACAACCGTCGCGTCCAACTCGTCGGATTGACATTGCGCTACGCTGTGCCCGCGATCTTTCCCTGGCGTGAAGCGGTCGAAACCGGCGGGCTGATGAGCTATGGAGCGAGCTTTGCGGACGGGTATCGCCAAGTTGGCATTTATACCGGGCGTGTTCTCAAGGGCGAGAAACCGAGTGAACTACCGGTCATGCGGGCGAGCAAATTCGAGTTGGTCATCAACCTCCAGACGGCCAAGACGCTTGGCCTTACCGTATCCCCGACTTTGCGCGCAAGCGCCGACGAGGTGATCGAGTAACCGTGCAATCGGGCACATCATTTGTTGCAGTGCACGAGTCCGGTTGTGCACGACCCGGAAGCGCTTGGCTGCCCGAATCGATTCCGCTAACTGGGGTGAAGCGGACAGCAATGCTGCGGCGCGCTAATGCAAACTATTGACCCACAAGAGACATTGGATGTGCACTGCGGCAATGGCTTGGAAGCCGGATTGAGCCCCTATCAAAAGTACTCGTTTGAGCCGATACAATGCTGTCCCCCGAGTGAGCTTGGGTGCGGCCGCGCCCCGGTGAACGCACTGTTTTTTCCTGCTAGGCTTGAGGCACCGAGCGGGAAGGCGAAATGGACGGTTCGGCTGATACGCGCACCAACGGCGAAGCGCGCGTTGTGCACGTGTTCGTATCATCGCCAATCGATGTCGCGCCCGAGCGCGGGCGAGTGCAGGCGGTCGCCGCCAAGCTCAATCGCGCCTACGATGGTCTCCTCACATTCGAAACGCTCCTTTGGGAGGAGCGGTTTTACAAGGCCGATAAAAGCTTTCAGCCGCAAATCACCGAGCCTGCCGCATGTGATATCGTCATTTCGATATTCTGGACGCGTATTGGGTCCGAGTTGCCTGCGGATTTTCCGCGCATGCCGGATGGCCGGCCCTATCCGTCGGGCACGGCCTACGAACTGATCACGGCGCTTGAGGCTTCGAAAAGCAAAAGCGTGCCGAACGTCTATGTCTTTCGCAAGACTGCGGACGCGCCAATTGCAACCACCGATGCCGAGCGTCGCTGTCAGGCTCTGGTCAGGCCTTGGCTGACCCTTGCGGATCGCCCCAATTATGCGGGCCTTTGGACAAGTCCTCGCCTGCCTACACCTTTGCGTGAGTCAGTTCCTGATATTTCACTCGGAGTTGGTATCCCTTGGGGTCCTCGCGATAGCTCTGCACATGCTCCTTTTGGGCAAAATGCGGCAAGCCTGCCCAGCCACAAGGACAAGGAACAAATCCTTCAGGCACATTGGTGTCGGTCCAGGCACGAAATCCATTGATGCCGGGGCGCCAATTTGGACCATGGATGATGTAGTTGTGCATGAGGACCCTGCCCTTAGGGATCGACCTTGGCCGATAGCCGCTGATTTCATGCATATAGCCCGTTTGGATCATGATTATTCCTTCGATTTTAAGATGACCCTCGCGCCCTGCCTCATTGTCGGACAAATGTCGAATCGCCAGCTAATCATTCTGCTCTCGGCTCGGTACGCATTGCCCGCGGTCTACCCTTATCGCTATCAGGCCATGGAAGGCGGCTTATTATCCTACGGCGTGGACGACATCGATCTGATGCGTAGAGCAGCCCTCGAGTCGGCTGCAGGAGGCCTGCTTACAGGGGTGCTGCCGGATATAAACGCTCAAATCGCACTCACATCGCACCAATGGTGGTATGGCGGCAAACTGGGTTTGCAAGCCGACGGCGGGGATCCGCTGGCGGGGGGATATGACCCGGTGACAAGAAGGCAGAGCAGTGTTACCTGTCAATTCCAGCTTTGCGCGCGACCTCGTTTAGCCGCTCCTGATCCGCTTCGAAGGCGCGGGCGGTGGCACTCTCCAAATCCTTCAGGGCATGTTCAATCCGGCGCTCCAACTTGGTGTCTGCAGCTTGCTCGCTCACCTTGAAAGCGCGAGCGTTGAAAATTTCCACATCCTTCAGCGCGTTTTCGATCCTGCGCTGAAGGTTAACCTCGGTAGCCTGCTGAGTGGGCATCGGATGTTCGACGGTCGGGCACGTTGAGGTAGCGCAACCAGTATGTGTAGCTGTACCAACGCTGATAACGATCGCGAGAGCAGCCAAGATCGAGAGTTTCATTGGTCCTCTCCTCTCCCAGCAGGGATTGCAATTAGACACCACGCCCGGGAGAGGGTTCAAGGGGATGTTACGTGAAACTTGCATCGGTCTATCTACCGCATGCTGTGGACGCGTTGGCCGCCCTGCGCAAGGGGCGTGATATATAGCCGCGCTTGTCGCCATCGCGCCCAGCTACGCGCAATGGAACAAGGACCTTGTGTGGTTCGACCAACAGATCCCCCGCCTCGAAGCGCAAAAGCGAGAGGCGGGACGGAATTGAGTGATGCGCCTTCCCAGGCAATTCGGGCGGACTTGGTAGAAGTTTCACCCGTCAATCCCCAGAACAGGGATTAGCGCACCCGGTGCCGATGATGAGCGGAGTTGGATTTCGGAGCCGATGCGGCTGCTACTTTTGGCTGAGGCACGTCAGGAGTGACAATGCCCTTCGTCTGTGTCGCCGGCAGGACTGGAAGCAGGGAGGCCACGGTCGTTGAGCGGGGTAGTCTCGCGGCACTCGGGCCGGACTGATCAAAATAGGCATTTAGTGCCATGAGAGCCGCGCTCAACAGTATTCCTGTCGTGGCAAAATATTTCAAGATCAACATAGGGAGGCTTCTCGATCTCCCCCCAGGTTCCCTCATACGAAAACGCTACTCCAATCGCCGGCGGAGAACAAGGTGCGGTAGCGTCGTCGGTGAACTTATCACCCGCCCTGTTGGAGAAACACGTAGTCCGCTGTGTAAGGAGCACTATGGATGTCGCCGGCCTTGTCGCATGGACCGCCGTGGACCCCGCCCTGCGTGTTGATTTGCAGCACCGTTGTCACGCTGGAGAGTGTCCCCCGGCCTCGGTGTGCGGTGGCCTTGAGCTTGAGCCACAGAATGTCATTAGGCGTCTTGCCGGGCGCCGTGGCTACTACTTTGGCAGCCACGGCGCTGCCGTCCGTGTGCTCCCAGTTCGGGCCGGCGTAATAGCGGCCGACCGTCTTGTCTTTGAGGCGGAGCGTCGCGATCGGCTCGCGGAGTGTCCACACGAGCTTGCGGTCGCTGCCGGCCTTGCACTCATAAATTTGGGCACCCTCGGCGTGTAACGTGACCACCGTTGCTTCTTCGGGCGTCGCGATCGCCGCCGGCATTTGTGCCATAGCGTTGCCCGGAAGTATCAAGGCCGCAACAAACGATAGAGCAGGTAAGGACCATTCCGAACGACGGTTCATTGGCAGACCTCATCGATGTCTACACGCATGGTTTTCAGTTTGCCAGTGTGATTACGAGTTGGTCGGAATGTCTCCTCCCGGCAGGAAGTGGGAGTGCCGCGATGTCCGGACCTAGCCTGAATCGATCGAATGAGTGGGATCGGCGCACCTCGCGCCGATGCCAGACCGCGGGCTCGCGCTCCCTCGCACCCTTTTTCCGTTCCGCGAACAGCATCGGGTCCGCGTCCACGGCCGTGACCTGCATCGCGGCGAGCTGATTCTTGGAGAGCGGCGCGGAGTCGTGCCTGCGAAAGAGCAGCCGGAAGCGGCCGATACCTACAGCGGCCACCGAACAAGGAGGCTCGTGATAATGACCGCGCTCAACGCCGCTCCCCCGAGCATGGCCAGCAACATCGATGACACATCCGGGAAATTCATGACCGACCAGTAGGCCGCCAGGCCGGCAAACACGCCCAGCAGCACTGTCGTCATTCCCCATACAAGCTGGCTCCCCTCCATGTGCTGCTCCATTTGCTCTAATCGGCAAATGAGCATAGCCGCAAACGAGTGTTTGCGCGAGATCAGGACGCCAATTCCGCCGCTTACAGTCGTCGCTAGCCAGGAAGGTAGCCAGTGCCTCACGCGCCTCGTCGCGCGTGGAGGCAACCACCAGCACTGCTCGCCATGAACCCACAGTTCGAACGCTACCCCTGGAGCTCGCGACCGCCCTCACGCGCGAGGAGGCACGGCACATTATCGATGAGATGCTGCACAGCGATGCGCGCGGCAGCTTTCATATGATGGGCTCAAGACACTCATGGCTATTGCGCGCCGCCGGCTCGCTCGGTTTGCCGACGACTGAAGCCGTATTGCAATCCGGCAACCCAGCACGTGCCGGACTCAGTGTCGGATAAGCGTGCCACAGGGTGTTGGCTCGCATACGGCAGCGTGCTGCCGTCATTACCCGAGGTGGGAGCCGTATGCGGGAAAGCCGCACGTACGGATCTGTGCGGGGGGCGCGAGATAACTCGCGTCCCAACCGCGAAATTGCTACAGCCCGTGACCATCGTTTTTTGCACTGCATATGTCGGGTTGTGATGTGGTGGACGGCGCCCGCTCCCGGCGACGAATCGCCGTAAGGTGATCGTTGCTATGACTCACATCAGGGAGCCGTTCACATGCACATTACCACAATCGGTTTGGATATCGCCAAGAACGTGTTTCAGGTCCACGGCATCGATGCCGCCGAGAAGGTCGTCGTCAGGAAGCAGCTTCGCCGCGGCCAGGTACTGAAGTTTTTTGCGTCACTGCAGCCTTGCCTGGTCGGCATGGAGGCCTGTGCCACGGCGCACCACTGGACCCGTGAGTTGACGAAGCTCGGTCACGAGGTTCGGCTGATGCCAGCGAAGGACGTGAAGGCCTACGTCAAGCGTAACAAGAATGATGCGGCCGACGCGGAGGCGATCTGCGAGGCGGTTCGCCGGCCGACGATGCGATTTGTGCGGGTGAAGTCGGCCGAGCAGCAGGGCCGTCTGATGCAGCACCGCACACGCGATCTTCTGCTGCGGCAACAGACGCAGGTGATCAATGCGCTGAGGGCGCATTTGGCTGAGCTCGGTATTGTGGCGGCGCAGGGACGCGAGGGGCTCAAGCAGTTGTTGGCGATCATTGCGGACGAAAAGGATGCCGGTCTGCCCATTGATGCGCGTGCGAGCCTGATCGTGCTGGCCGCTCAGCTGCAGGCGCTGCATACGATGATTGGCTCGATCGAGAAGCGGATCGTTGTGCAGCATCGTGCGAATGAGGCGAGCAAGCGACTGGAGTGCATCCACGGGATCGGCGTCATTGGCGCGAGCGCGATTACCGCCACTATCACGGACCCGAAGGCATTCCGGTCGGGTCGTGATTTTGCCGCCTGGGTTGGGCTCGTCCCGCGACAGGATTCGACCGGGGGTAAACAGAAACTTGGGCCGATCTCGAAGCAAGGCGACCGCTACCTGCGGCGTATTCTTGTGGTCGGGCGATTTCCGTGCTGCGGCGGGCCAAGCTAAACCCGGAGAAATATCCGTGGCTGACGCAGCTTCTGGCGCGGCGACCATTCAAGGTGGTGGCCATAGCGCTGGCGAACAAGATGGCCCGCATCGCCTGGGCATTGTTGGCCAACGGCAGCCATTACCGGCCACGGCTTGCGACGACGTAAGAAGAGGCTACCCGGATAGGAAAATGAGGTTGCGTCCGCGCGTTTCATGAACTGCAAGGGGTGATGAAGACGTTGATGCGAAACGGTCGAGACCGTCGATCGGAAAACCCGCTATGTGCCACGCGAGGAAAGAACGCGCGGTTATGATTGGGACCGATCAGCGGATCACATCAGGGCCCGCAGCCAGAACGGCTGCATCTAGAGGCCGGATACATGGCTGCACCCGTATCGTTTCGCGAAAGGTCAGATTCTTTTCCCTTGCACCGCGGGCGCCGTCCATACATGGCACGACCCGGAAGCGCTTGGCTGCGCGAATCGATTCCGCTAACTGGGGTGAAGCGGACAGCGATGCTGCGGCGCGGTAATGCAAACTATTGACCCCAAGCTGCCACTGGTCGATGAGTTTTGCTGCGATGCACGATGCTCGGCTTTCGGCATTCCACAATGTTCACGGCCGTCGCTTTTGACAGCGCCAGCTAGCGGTGGCTTGAGATTACCGCCCGATTAAATTGGTAACCCGGAGGTTCCTCCCTCATCTCTCATAAGAGGCGTCGCCGCCACTAGAGCGGCGTCGTTGGCGACACAGCCGCAATTGTCACGTGGGTCCGGCCGTCGTGACAAGTGATACCTGCGGTTCTATCGTCGCCCTTGGGACGCGGTTCCTTCCAGGCGGTTGGCGTGTCGCGCATCTTTCTGAGCCATTCGAGCACCAACAATGCCGAGGCGGTCGCGTTACGCGACTGGCTCGCCGACAACGGCTGGAAGGATGAAATCTTCCTCGATCTGGACCCGCGACGCGGTATCGCCGCCGGCGAACGCTGGGAGCGAGCGCTAAACGAGGCGACCAACCGTTGCGAGGCGGTGCTGTTTCTAGTGTCGAAAGCTTGGCTTACGTCGGTTTGGTGTCGCAAAGAACTCAATCTTGCGCAACATCTGAATAAGCGATTATTCGGAGTGCTGATCGAGGACTTGCCGGTCGGCGAATTGCCTGAGGACCTCGCCGGAACGTGGCAGATTGTGAGGCTCGCGGCCGGCCGCGATCACTTGATGCTGCGCGCGGTGCTGCCGATCACGCACGAGGAGGTTCATGTTACCTTTTCGGCGGAAGGGTTGGCGCGTCTCAAACATGGATTGGAGGAGGCCGGGCTCGATCCGAAGTATTTCGCTTGGCCGCCGCAGAGCGATCCAAACCGGTCGCCCTATCGCGGCCTGCGGCCGCTTGAAGCCGAGGATGCCGGTATCTTCTTCGGCCGCGACGGACCGGTCGTGGAGACGCTCGACGCGTTGCGCGGTCTGCGCGACACCACGCCGCCGCGGCTTCTGGTCATCCTCGGCGCATCCGGTGCAGGCAAATCCTCCTTCCTGCGTGCCGGACTGTTTCCACGGCTTGCCCGCGATGATCGAAATTTTCTTTCGCTGCCGGTGATGCGGCCGGAGCGGGCGGCGATCTCCGGGGAGGCAGGGTTGCTTGCTGCCCTTGAAGGCGCGTTCGCGGCGACTACGATACCGATCACCCGCGCCGACCTGCGCGGCGTCATCGAAGCTGGCGCCTTAAAGCTCAAGCCGCTTTTGCAAACGCTTGCCGACAAGGCGACGCCAATCGCCGCCGATGCCGCTGACAAATCCAAGCCGCCGACGCTGATCCTCTCGATTGACCAAGCAGAGGAGCTGTTTCTCGCCGAGACACAGAATGAGGCGCAGCCCTTTCTCGCCCTGCTGCGCGATTTGCTCAAGGACGACGCGCCCGCGATCGTCGCGGTATTCACCATCCGCTCGGATAATTACGAACGCCCTGCAACTCGCCCCCGAACTGGAAGGGTTGCGCCAGGACATGCTGAGCCTGCCGCCGATGCCGAAGGGTTCCTATGCGGAGGTAGTCAAGGGACCCCTGCGACGGCTGGAGGGGAGCGCGCGCGCTCTCGACATCGAGAACGGTTTGGTCGATGCGCTGCTCGCTGATATCGAGGCAGGCGGCGCCAAGGACGCGTTGCCTCTGCTCGCGTTTACCCTGGAGCGTCTTTACGACGAGTACCACGCTGGCGGCGGTCTCAAGCTCGCGCATTACGAAGCGCTCGGACGGGTGAAGGGCTCGATTGAGGCCGCGGTCGAGCGCGCGCTGAAGGCGACCGACGTCGACCCGGCAGTACCGAGGGATCGCGCTGCAAGGCTCGCGCTTCTTCGCCGCGGCCTCATTCCCTGGCTCGCCGGCATCGACCCAGACACCGGTTTACCGCGCCGACGCGTGGCACGGTTGTCTGAAATTCCGGCCGAGGCACGGCCGTTGATCCAGCACCTAGTCGAGCAGCGCCTGCTCGCTACCGATGTCAACAAGGAGACGGGCGAGGCCACCATCGAGCCCGCGCACGAAGCGCTGTTGCGGCAATGGGGCTCGCTTGAAGGATGGCTCACTGAAGACACCGGCCTGCTCGCCGTGCTGGAAGGCATTAAACGCGCAAGCCGCGATTGGGCGGCCAACAAACGCAATCGCGCTTGGCTGGCGCACCAGACTGATCGTTTGGCCGCAGCCGACCGGCTTTCGACGAGGCCCGACCTCGCTGCCAGCCTAGAACCAACGGATCGCGATTACATCGCCGCGTGTAGGAAGGCCGCGACCGACGCGAAGCGTGGGCGGCGGCTCCTGCAGGGCGCTGTTTACGTTTCCCTCGTCGCCGTCATCCTTGGTCTCGTCGGCTGGATCAACCAGTCGACCATCGCGGCGCAATGGCGCTGGTATTCAACGGTGCGGCCCATCCTGGCGGCTAATTTTTCGCCCTATGTGTTGAGCGCTGATGCCGAGCGCGCACTCAAGCCAAAGGATACTATTAGAGAATGCGCAACGGAGCAGGGGAGAGATTATTGCCCGGAAATGGTAGTCGTTCCAGCAAGCTCATTTATGATGGGCTCCCCGCCGAGTGAAAAGGACAGGCGTCGGGATGAACAGCCGCAGCATTACGTTACGATCAGCAAACCATTCGTCGTGTCCAAGTTCGCGCTGACGTTTGACGAATGGGACGCCTGTGTTGCCTATGGTGATTGCGCGCAGAATATCAGCGACAGCGGCTTCGGGCGTGGACGGCGGCCGGTCATCAACGTGGTTAGGGATGAGACCCAGCAGTACGCAGCTTGGCTGTCCAGTATTACCGGTAAGCCCTATCGGCTGCTCACTGAGGCAGAATATGAGTATGCCACGCGGGGCGGGGCACAGACAGCCTATCCCTGGGGCGACGATATCGGCACTAATAATGCCAATTGCGGCAGCGATTGCGGCAGCCACTGGAGTAATCGTGAAACGGCACCGGTTGGTTCTTTTGCCGCAAACGGTTTCGGGCTCTATGACATGGTCGGCAACGTCTGGGAGTGGGTAGAGGACTGCTACCATCCGAATTACGAGGGAGCGCCCATAGACGGCTCGGCTTGGACCGCCGCGTGTCCGGACGATCATCGCGGCATTGTTCGCGCCGGTTCCTATGCTTACGGTGGCGTAACTGCCCGCTCCGCTTACCGCTTCGCTGTCGGCGCCGACTACCGAAGCGTCGATGTGGGCTTCCGCGTCGGGCGGACGATCATTGCACCTTGAATGTACTTATCAAGCGCTCGGCGTGCTCGCCACGAATAGAGATACCGGCTTGCCGCGGCACATCTTTCACATAAACTCGTACACTGGCATGTCCGTAGCGGGTGGAAGCTGACATAAGCCCCAAAGAGACGGATTCTCGTTTTGACCCTGGCTGTGTGAAAACGCCGCGCCGTGCAATTCTCGCGATCTGATTCGCGGGAGAATGAGATGAGGCGCTTCGTTGAGGGGGTGGATCGCGAGCAAAGCACGCTGTTTCCGGAATGCCTGGAAGATTGGGTTTGCGAGGACAATCCGGTGCGTGCGATCGACTGTCTTTGTTGGCGGGCTCGATCTTGCCGAGCTTGGGTTCGGCGGTGTCGATCCCGAGGCAAACCGGCTCTACGTCTACGGCTATCTTAATCGGGTTCAGTCGAGCCGGCGGCTTGAACGCGAGGCCGGTCGCGCCGACGAGGTGATCGAGTAAGCTCGCTCAATTTGCTGCACCTGCTCAGGTCTCCTTCTGTGCATGCAATCAAGCGGCGATTTGAGATCGCGACGCGATGAGTGTAGTGGGCGAGATAGCGCAACACTTGCTTCGGGCCGCCGAAGGGGCGCTTGCAGTAGTTCATGGCAATTTTCTAGGCTGGGACAAACCACGGGCCTGAATGGCACTTCTTCGCCTAAATTCCCGATACGGAGGCCAACTCTATGCCTTGAAAGCCGCGGTACCGCGCGGTTTTGCGGTGCTTTCACATTTTCATCGGTGGAGACCGGACTGGCCGGCTGGGGTGGGAGGATTCGAACTTCCAGAAGACGATTTGCCGAACAGCCAATCAACTGCCGAAGAAGGAGCCCAGGACGTAAGCACCTTCCTCCGAATTCGGCAGACATTTCAATCAAGTGACCAAACGACGTTTGCAGGTTCGAATCCTGTCAGCCCAGCCACGGAGTCCGGTCTCGTGCTGGTCTTTTTCGTCGTTGGACGCCAGCGAAACGGCCGTCCCAAATCAGAAAGGAATTTTCGGTTTTTCGAGCCGGCAGAACTGCGAAGAGATGAGCGCAAGCGCCTTTTTAGTAGGTCCGATTTCGCCTGGAAGGGGAATTTGCGCGGATGTGAATCCATAGTCGACTGTTGTCCTGTCGGCTTTGAGGTATTCAAAAATGATATCGTCCCCTTCAACCTCCAGCTCGTATAGCGTTTGCGTGCCCGCATATATCTTGCTGATACGGGCGGTATCCATCTTGAAGCGACTCAAATAATATCTTGCATAGCGATTGAACTTAGTCTCTGGCACGACCACGATACATGAATCTCGATCGACGATTTGCGGGCCATCCGAAGGGTCCAGCCGCCCAGTGAAAACATAGTTGACTGCCTGTTGAAAGAGGTCCCCCGTAGCGATCGCCGGGAGTTCCGGAGCGAGAGCAACAAAAACAAATGCGATTACAGTTGAAAGCGCGAAGCGCGTCATTGTTGCAATCTGGATTTTACTCGCGGCGGGAGCGAGAACTGGTAGACGGAGGATACAACATGCAATCGTCGGCGACGATGGCTCGTCATGCCGATCGAGACGGTCGCCTTGACTTATATTAAAATGGCGCAGTGGGTCAGTTTGCGCTGCGGAAATCCCAAGCCGCCCATGCGCCGCCCTCTTTGCTCGCCTTGCAATCTGTTCAGCGCCATAAAGAGCCCCCGGAATCTCTCTTTGTGTTGCGCGCCTCAGCACACACAGTGGGGCACGTTCTGCGCAATCATATGCCGCACCTCGGCGCCATGGATTGTCCCATGCGGTACGGCGCGCTTTTGCGGTGCTTTCATATGTTGGTGGGTGGAGACTGTGACTGGCTGGCTGGGGCGGGAGGATTCGAATCTCTGCATTCCGGAAATCAGCATGCGCTCGTTTACCTGCCGGACCTAGGTGGTAACGTCAGCTCATTGGGGCACAGCGGACCGCAATGCTGCACTGCGGTAATGCTGCAAAATGGCCCAAATCGGACGACCGGTCGCCAATTTTGCTGCGATGCACACCTTTCGGTGTGATAGGGTGCCGCCGCCAGTCTAAGGGGGGAACCCATGAGGCGGCGGGACTTTGTTGCAGCACTCGGTGGCGCAGCGGCGTGGCCGCTCGCGGCGCACGCACAGCGGCCGACGATACCAGTCGTCGGGTTTCTCAGAAATTCAACGTTTGAAGGCTCGACGCGCCTTTTATCGTCGTTGCGCCAAGGCCTAAAGGAAGTGGGGTACGTCGAGGGACAAAATTTGCTTGTTGAATACCGCTTTTCAGAAAATCGATTTGATCGGATGCCAGCGCTGGCAGCCGATCTCGTTCGCCGCCAATGCGCCGTGATTATTGCTGGTGGCAATGCAGCAGCACTCGCGGCCAAGGCGGCGACAACGGCAATTCCTATAGTATTTGTAACTGGCGATGACCCAATCAATATCGGTCTGGTGGAAAGTCTCGCCCGGCCGGGTGGCAACGTCACCGGTATTTTCATCTATGCGAGTGGTGATCTGGAGTCCAAGCACCTGGAGCTGCTGCGTGAGGTCGCACCGAAGACTGCCGTTCTAGGCGTGCTCGTCAATCCGGTAAGCGCAGAGGCCAAGTTTCAGGTAACAAGAGCGGAGATGGCGGCACGGGCGCTCGGACTGCAGACTCTCATTTTGAACGCAAGCAGTGAAAATGACTTCGATATGGTCTTTGCGACCCTTTCCCAACAGCAGGCCGCGGCGCTCCTCATAGCAGGTGATGCGCTATTTACTGGAGAGGTTAATCGACTGGTCGCGCTAACCGGCAAACAAGGGGTTCCTGCAATATATTTTCAGCGCGAGTTCGCTGTCGCAGGCGGTCTGATGAGCTACGGTCCTAGCCTCACTGAGGCTTATCGGGAGGCAGGTACGTACATCAGGAAAATCCTCAATGGCGCAAAAGCCGCCGAACTACCAGTGCTGCAACCTACCAAATTTGAGCTGGTGATAAATCTCAAGACCGCCAAGGCGATTGGCCTTGACGTGCCTTGGTTTCTCCAACAGCGCGTCGACGAAGTGATCGAGTAGGTGCGCCAGCTGCAAGCTGGTGCGATCCAGCCGGTGCAAGTCCGGCCCAAGTAAGGGGTAGCGTCCGCTTGGTAGCGAGTGTTGCGTGGCCACTGGCGACAGTGGTCGCGAAGCGTACACAGCGATTGCATGGGGTATGGGATTGAGCCACGAAAGATCAGATATCGCAGGGGCCGAGAGTTTCTATTCGCTCGAAGGCAACATGTGCGGCACCGCTACGCGAGGTGCTGACGCCCTGCCGGGGTCGAAGGCCACATCACGTGCAAAGGGATCGCATCGGAAGCTGGGAGGTCTCGTGTTTGGCCGTCGTCGTGGCGTGCTGTGTGCCGAGTACGGTGGTCCGCATCGGGAAGGCGAGGAGCCGTAGCCGATGATGCACGGACACGAGAAGTCGGACCCTGCCATAGTAGCTGAGAAGCCGGCGAACAAAGCGAACGAGCCCGCGGCGGAAGCATCTGCGTGGGCAAGCGCGGCGGAGCCGGGGGAGCCAAGGGCGGGGACCGAGGGGAATGCGGACCAGCAAAGCACGTGCCGGGCGCAGAGCCGGGAAAGCGTGTCACAGGCGCTGGACCGCATACGGAGAGTCGCAAGGGAAAGGAAGAAGGAGAGGTTCATCGCGCTCTTTCACCACATCACCATCGAGCTGCTCGAAGAGGCGTTCTACGAACTCAAGGAGGACGCAGCTCCGGGCGTGGATCGATTGACGTGGACAGACTACGAGGCAGAACTCGAGCGCAATCTCGAGGACTTGCACGATCGGGTCCATCGGAGAGCGTACCGGGCACTGCCGTCGCGGCGGGTCTACATACCCAAACCGGACGGTCGGCAGCGCCCGCTCGCGGTCGCGGCCCTGGAGGACAAGATCGTCCAACGGGCGGTGGTCGCGCTGCTGAACGCGATCTTTGACGAGGACTTCCTCGGCATATCGTACGGGTTCCGGCCAGGGCGCGGCACGCATGACGCGCTGGACGCGCTCTGCGTCGGAATCCACAGCAAGAAGGTGAGCTTCATACTGGACGCCGACATCCAATCGTTCTTCGACACGGTGAACCAGGAATGGCTCATCCGGTTCGTGGAGCATCGGATTGGCGACCGGCGCATCATCCGCCTGATCCGCAAATGGCTCAAGGCGGGCGTCATGGAAAACGGGGTGGTGACCGTCAGTGAGCGGGGGACGGGGCAAGGCGCGGTGATCTCGCCGCTCCTGGCCAACATCTACCTGCACTACGTGCTCGACCTCTGGGCCAACCGCTGGCGACAGCGTGAGGTCACCGGCGACATGATCATCGTGCGCTACGCCGACGACTTCATCGTCGGGTTCCAGCACGACAGCGACGCCCGGCGCTTCCTGGACGAGATGCGTGAGCGGTTAAAGAAGTTTGCGCTGACACTGCATCCCGAGAAGACCCGGCTCATTGAGTTCGGACGCTTTGCGGCGGAACGCCGCCAGCGGCGCGGGCTCGGCAAACCGGAGACCTTCAACTTCCTGGGCTTCACCTTCATCTGCGGCAAGACTCGGTCGGGCAAATTCCAGATCAAACGGAAAACCCGACGGGACCGCATGCGCGCGAAGCTCAAGAGGCTCAAAGAGGAGATGTGGCGGCGCATGCATCAGCCAATTCCCGCTCAGGGAAAGTGGCTGTGGTATGTGGTCAACGGCTACTTCAACTATCACGCAGTGCCCACCAATGCGCGAGCACTGGGTGTGTTCCGGCATCACGTGATCGACCTCTGGCGGCGCACGCTGCGGCGTCGCAGTCAGAAGGCGCGGATCACGTGGGCGCGGATGACGCAGCTGGCGGACGACTGGCTTCCAAAACCGATCATACTTCATCCCTGGCCAAGCGATCGATTTGCCGTCACACACCCGAGGTGGGAGCCGTATGCGGGAAAGCCGCACGTACGGTTCTGTGCGGGGGGCGCGAGGTAACTCGCGTCCCTACCGCGTCCTACTTTCCGCGGGCAATTTTGCTGCACTTGCTCAGGTCTCCTCTTGGCACTAAGTGTGAGTCCCGCCATGTCCGCTATAACGCCGCTTTCGGAGGATCAGCAGACGCGGAGCGAGGAGTAGCGGCGTGGCGGTTGCTTACTAATTTTTCACGCAAGGGCGTTTCCGGCGCTTTCGTGAGGCATTTTTGAGTACATCGAAACCGACCGTGGCCGTATTGGCGACGCTGAACACCAAGGGCAAAGAAGCTCGGTTCGTCGCAGATGTGTTAGCGCGCGCAGGCGTAACACCGTGGATCGTCGATTTATCCTTGAAATCGCATGACATTGACGGTGCCCACGTAACGGGCGCGACCGTGGCTGCCGCGGCGGGTGCATCCTGGCAAGCCCTGAGCGAACGTTCGCGTCAGGATGCTGCCGTGTCGATGGCCGAGGGTGGAAAAAAGATGCTGCTCGAGAGATTCACTAATGGTGAGATTTCCGGCGTTATCGGACTCGGCGGGGCGAACGGCACCAATCTCGTATGTTTGGTCATGCGGGCGTTGCCTTACCTCGTGCCCAAGGTCATGGTGAGCGCTGTGGCTGGCACGGCGGCCGCGCAGTGGTACGTGGCCGAAAGCGATATTGCCATGTATCCGTCGATCGGCGACGTCGCGCTCAACCGCATCACTGGATCGGTCATGGAGAACGCCGCATTGGCGGCGGCGGCGGCAGCCAAAAACTGGGCAGAGAAACGGGAAACTAGGGCCAAATATGCGCCGCTCGTCGCGGTGTCATCGTTTGGCGGCACGGCCGGCTGTGTCGATCGCGTGAGCGAACGCCTCGAAACCTTGGGCTATGAGGTTATTCTGTTCCACGCTTCGGGCGTCGGCGGAAAATCTCTTGAACGCCTGGCCGCCTCTGGCGAACTCTCGGGCATCATCGACGTCACGACGCATGAACTTACCGATCTGATCGTCGACGGCGTGTATTCCGCGGGCGACGCGCGATTAACCGGTGCAGGCGCGGCCGGCCTCCCGCAGGTGGTTGTGCCCGGCGCCATCGACCACGCCAACCTGTGGGTGGGCCAGGTGCCCGAGCGTTACAGGGCACGCGAGTTCTTCCAGTATAATGTGCAGAACCTGCTCATGCGCACCAATGCTGAAGAATTCGAGAAACTCGGTCGCGAATTCGCAGCTCGCATCGACGCCGCCAAGGGACCGGTTCGCGTGCTCATCCCGCTTGAGGGTTTCAGCGAGCATACCAAGCGCCGCGCGCATGATCTTCAAGGCGCCGACAAAGGGCCATGGAAACGTCCCGAGGAGTATCGAATTTTTGTCGACACCCTGAAGTCGCGCCTGCACAGCGCGCAAGTCGAGGAACTGGCGCTGCATATCAACGACCCCAGGTTCGCGGATGCCTGCGTGGACGCGTATATTGAAATCAGCAAGACAGGAGCCGAGGAGACTCACCTACCAAATGACACGCAGCCCCAGTCAGCTTGATATTCCGGTAGTACGCCATACGACGGATGTACTGATCATTGGCGGCGGCGCGGCCGGCACCATGGCGGCATTTGAATGCGCGGAAGCCGGCATCGCCGTCATCCAGGTCACCAAGGGGCGCGCCACCAGCGGCACGACCACGGTGGCGCGCGGCGGATTTGCCGCGGCAATGGGCGAAGATGACAGCCCGGAACTGCACCTTCAGGATATCCTCAAGCACGGCGGCGAACTCATCGATCCCGACCTCGCGCGCGTCTGGGTCTACGACATCGTCGGCGTGGTGCATGATCTCGAATCCTGGGGAGCGGAGTTTGTACGCAAAGCAGACGGGAGCCTTGACCTCAAAGCATTTCCCAGCCACTGCAGGAACCGGGCCTGTCATCATTACGACACGACCGGCAATATGATCACCAAGGTTTTGTCGAAAAAATTGCGCGCCGACGCGCGCATTGAGAAACACTCGATCACGGCGATCGTCGATTTGCTCAAGGAAGGCGACTGCGTCGTTGGAGCCTGGGGCGTCGACTACCAGCATGGCGCGCTGGTCATCTATCGTGCGCCGCAGATCATCCTGTGCACCGGCGGCGGCAGCGGGCTCTTTTATGTCAACGACAACCCGCCGCAAGTGACCGGCGACGGTTATGTGCTTGGGTTTCGCGCCGGCGTGCCGCTCTTGGGAATCGAGATGATCGACTTTCAGGCGATGTGCTGCTCGCCCAAGGAGCTGTTCGGCTTCGCGCCGCATCCGACCGGATTCATCAACGCCGGCGCAGTATTCAGAAACCGCGAGGGCGAAGAGTTTCTCAAGCGCTATTTCCCGGATACAGCGGAGCAATCGACCCGTTCTGAAGTGATCCTCGCCATGGCCAAGGAAATCAACGCCGGCCGCGCGGCCTCTACGGGCGGCATTTTCATGGACGCAACCAAGGTTCCCATGGACGTGATCCAGAAGCAGATTCCGCACGTTTACAAGACTTGCCTTCATCGAGGCATCGACATCAGCAGGACGCCGCTGGAAGTCGCGCCGGGAAGTCACACTTGGCTAGGCGGCCTCAAGATCGATATCGACGGCAAGACTCCGGTTGCAGGTCTTTTTGCCGCCGGCGAGACAGCGGGCGGCATCCATGGCGGCAATCGCATTGGCGGTTCGGCCTTGTCGGCCTCGCTGGTGTACGGCCGCCGCGCCGGCAGAAAAGCGGCAGCACTCGCCAAGGAGTCGCGCACAAAATTAGACCCGCCGGAAGTCGAGGCTATTCCGGAGTTCGAACGGGCATGGCTTGCTGATCTGATGCGCCGCGACTGTGGTCCGCTGCAATCTGACGTGCGGATGAACTGCCGCATGTTAGCGCATAACAAGCTCGGTCCCATCCGGCATGAACAGACCCTGAAGGAAGCGCTTGCCGAATATGAGCGCATCGAACGCGAGGATGTGCCCACAATGCGGATCGACGAACGCGCGCGCAGCTCCGAGAAAGTGCGCGGCGAAGAGCTCGAAAGTGCACTCTCCGTGCGCAATCTCGCACTGCTCGGGCGCATCCTTGCGAGCGCCGCGCTCGCGCGCACGGAAAGCCGCGGCGCGCACTTCCGGTTGGACTATCCGGGCACCGACGACGTGCACTGGCGCGTGGTCACCCGTCTTCAATTGGGCCCAAACGGCGAGATTGTGTTTCACACCGATTTGGTCAAAGAACCGGCAACGTCCAGCGCGGGCGCTGCGGCGACGGCCGTGTGATGATCGCGCGGATCGGTGAGGAGAACGGCATGGCAGCAAAGCGGGGCCGTGCGGCCATCCTCGAACGCCTGCGGAACGAAATCGGCGACGGACACGCCATCTACGATGCGCTGTGCGGCTCAGGTTTCACCGCCGCGGACCCGTGACGAGGATAGTCAATCCGTCGAGATTGACCCCAAGGGGTGAATGATGGCTAAACCGGAATCTCTCGCGCGATGATGAGCAACGAGGTAGATCCCGGTGACTAATCCGTTGGACAGCGTGCTGACCGAACTCGAACAGTTCGGGAAGGCGAACGATGCCTCAACGACCGAGCGCCCGCGCCTCATGCTCAACATCACCCGCGACACCGGCTTGCGCCGTTCGTGGCACTGGTCAATGGCGATGCAATACCGCGCCGCACGGGGGTCGGACCTGCCGCTCAGCGGGCTCGAGGTTGAGGTATTGCCACCCGTTGATCCCGACGAGCGGCCGAAGGGTATGGCCGAAGGCGTCTTGATTCCCGTGGTCCCTGCGCTGCTCAACGCCATCCACGATGCCACTGGCCACCGCTTCCAATCCCTGCCGGTGACCCAAGCCCTGATCAACGGAGCGCTCAAATGACGTTGCTGACCGTCACCATCAATGGTCGCGCTTACGGCGCGACGGACGTGCACGACGAAACCTGCTATACCTAGTCCGTGATCGTGCATCGGGAGAGTGGCATGGGCAGGGGTCTCTTGGTCGCCGCGTTCGATTTCTCGACCACGCATGCCGACGAGTTCCATGATTGGTACGATCTAGAACACATTCCCGAGCGCATGGCGGTTGCGGGGTTCGGCGCTTGTGAACGTTGGATCGGCGATGAGCAGCCGGCCCTGTCAGTGGCCACCTATGATCTCGACTCGGTCGACGTGTTGCGTAGCAAGGCCTACGCATCCATCGCCTACGGCAACCTGTCGGTCTGGTCGAAGCGCGTGACCGCGATGTGCAAACGGTTGTTGCGGTTCGAGGGCACGCAGATCGCGCCTAGCGATGCGCCGGCGCCGGATGGAGCGCGGGCGCTGCTGCTCAATGCGATGAACGTCGCGCCCGAGGTAGAGGATGATTTCAATGCATGGTACGACGAAGAGCATCTCGTCGCGCTTGCCCGGGTTCCGGGCGCTTTGGCTGCCCGGCGCTACCGGTCGACGGAGGCTGGCGGAGGGACGCATCGCTACGTCGCAATCTATCACCTGGCGTCGCCGGACGTGGCACGGAGCACCGCGTGGAAGGCCGCTGCCGATACGCCATGGAGCGCCCGGGTACGCCCGCACTTCCGCGACCGGATCCGTATCCTGACGCGCCGCTACGTTCGCGGCGGCTGAGGTTCGTCAGGCGAGCGCGGAGGCGCGGCCGGACGAGGTCACCTACTGGCACCGAGCAGCGGTCGTTTGTGCTCAAATTTTCGGCCGCTATCGGAGGTGCTGCGGAGCTTAGACTTCGAGGTGTCGTATTGAATGTGCACGACAATGCGTCTCGAAGCCGAGCTTTCAGTTTGAGGAGATCGCGCGACCTCGGTCGGAATTTCGGGCTCAGCTTTGGCAAGGCGTGTCTCTGGTGCTGTCGGCTCCTGCCTAGCGGCCAGCGATGGCGCCGCTGCTCCCGCGTTTGGCGGGCTCGAAGCCGCAGCTGGAGCCGTCCGCTCTTGGTCCGAATAACTCGAGGCTAAGGCTGCCGTCGCTGCCTCCGATGCTGAGGGTTTCGAGGCCGCAGATGGAAATGGTGGCTCGGCTTTGGGGACGCTCGCGGGTAAGGATGGTGACAGTGCCGTGGCTCCTCGACCGGCTTCCGAATGAGTTGCGTCTATAACCGCAGCCGCCGGTCCCAGTTCAGAAAGCGCCGAGGTTATGTGTAGAGCAACCGAATCGACTGCCGGTAGGCTTCCCTTACGTGCTGGCTGAAAATCCGGGCCACTGGTGAAATCTTGGGAAGAGAACCTTGTGACGTGGAGTAAGCGTCTAAGAAGATCCTCGCATTCCTCTGGACCTGAGAGAGGTTGGCTGGGAGGCACCAGTGTAGCCGGCGTGACGACGACTGACATCGCAGAGCGAACCTCCAGACCGCGACCTAATCGGCGGACCACCACGCGGGAGAGTCGCGCCAACTTTGAAAATACGTGCTTCGCTAGTCCGGGAGCCGCGGCATTCGGATGCTCCGCCGCCGGAGGCGGCAACGATTGGTGCTCCTGAGGAGGCTGGGCTTTCCGGGTGATCCGCGCGTGCCCGAACCATTTCAGCGTGCAAGGGGGGGCGCTTCCGCGTCGATTGGCTTTACATCTTTGTGAAAGAAAAATCGTTGCTCAACATCGCCGCAAACCAAACACTTGAACGTATATTGCTTGAACCCGGAGACTGGGACAGCCTTAATCTCCGCTACCCCTTCCAAGCGCATCTCTGCGCCGCATAGAAAGCACTGCATCACATTCTCGACCACGAAGCCAATCGCTCATTGAGCACTGCGATGGGAGCGCAAATCGACGTAAATTCGATTATCCACACGATAAGTTTCGGCGTGGCTCGGGTCTATGGGTTCCCCGCAAGGCTCGTGAACATAAGCATTGTTGTGGTAGCATACTGCCTCCAAATGCCAATCAACAATCGCATTGAGTGTCAGAAGCCCTCACTTCTCGATGTGCGCCACGCTTTGCCGCACCTGCTGTGGTCTGGAATTGGCACCCATAAGACCCGCTAGCCGTCTCGGAAGATGTCTGTTCATTGAGGTGGAGCTGACTCGGAATATTTGGCGCGACTCTTGCTTAAATTTTAATCTGTTCGGTGTGCGCCTAGTAAGAGAAGCGCGCGAATAGTGTGAAATCGCCTCACACTGGGAATCGGTTTCAAGGAGAGATACTCGGCGCGTTCATGAACCGATGGATGCTTGAATGATGCACATATCCTCTCGACACCTAGCAAGAGCCACGACATCGCAAACAAAGCCAGCACCGACAACCATCGAATTGAGTTTGAAAATCGGAACGGCGCTCTTGATCACCTTCGCAGCAGTGCTCGTTCTGGTTCACGCTGAAGTCTATTTCACCCGGCCGCTGATCTTACTTCCCTAATGTTCGCTGCTGGCACTACTCGGCGGTTCGTCTCCGCTGAATTTACAGCCGCTATCGGGAGGGAATGTGTTGCAAAGACGCGGGGCAGGGGTGGAATAGGAGTCTCGCAATGAAGTGGCGCTCAGACGCATTAAGCCGCCGGGTGTTGATACTAGGCGCGACACTTGCCTGCCTGGTCGGCTCTTCGGCTGCGCTCGCAGAGCCGCTTACAATTTAAGGCTCCACCACATTCAACCGGCGGATTATGGAGCGGTACCAGACTGAGATCGAGACAATCAGCGGCCAGCAACTCACGGTCATTCCAAACAAGTCGACGCCCGGCCTGATTGCACTCCTCAAAGGACGCACGCATCTCGCCATGATCTCAGCCCCTCTAGAAACCGAGATCGCGCTGCTTGAGAAAGTGATGCCGGGGCTTCCCTTCGAAAAGCTGCGCGCCTTCGAGATTGACCGGTCGCGTGTGTCATTTCCGGTCAACCGCGCCAATCCGGTTCGCTCCGCTACGCTTGACCAGATCTCGGACATCCTGCTCGGCAAGATTACCAACTGGCGCAGCCTCGGCGGTCCCGATCTGCCCATCACAACTGTCATGGCGGGGGGCGGCGGGATTGCGGTCAATCTGGAAACGGGCCTGTTGAAGGGCCGGTCCATCGCGGCACCCAATCCACTCTACGTCAACACTCCGGTGCAGGTCGTCCAGGTCGTTCACCAGGAGCCGGGAGCTATTGGGTTTGCTCAAGTTGAAATCGTGGAAAAGGTGGGCGCGATCGAGCTCGCGACCGACAAGCCACTCGAACACGTGCTCTACCTGGTGTCCCCGGGGGAGCCGACACCGGCAATGCGCTCCGTCATTGATGCTGCCCGAACTGTCGCGGCGCGAGTGAAAAGCGAACCAGGTGCGGATAGAATAAGAACTACCTCGCCTCGGCAGGGAAACTAACGCTATTTGCTGCATCTGCTCACGACCGGTTTTTGGCACGACTCGGAAGCGCTTGGCTGCGCAATCGAATTCCGCTAACTGGGGTGAAGCGAACAGCAATGCTGCAGCGCGGTAATGCAAACTATTGACCCGAAGCAGCCGTTGGCTAGGGTTCTACAGCCCGATAGCTTAATCCTCTGCGATAGCCGCGTGCCGCAGGCCGGAGTAATCCGTGGCAGACAAGCGTCACACCTATTCGATTCGTGTCGACTGGACAGGCAATCAGGGCACCGGCACGTCAACCGCGCCTATTCGCGTGCGCACGAGATCGGCGCTCAGGGCAAAACGGCCATAGCCGGCTCGTCCGACCCGGTATTCCGCGGCGATGCGGCGCGATGGAATCCGGCGGAGCTGCTTATCACCGCGCTTTCCGCCTGTCATCAGCTCTGGTACCTGCACCTTTGCGCCGACGCCGGTATCGTGGTCGTAGCATACAGCGACGACGCCTCCGGCGTGGAGATCGAGCAGGCGGACGGCGCTGGGCAATTCGAAAGCGTCACGTTGCGGCCGCACGCCAAGCTCGCGGCCGGCTCTGATGAGAACATCGCGCGCCGCCTGCACGATGCTGCCGCCGAGAAATGCTTTATCGCGCGCTCGGTGTCGTTCAAGGTAGAGCACAAACCGACCTTCGAGATTGCGTCGGCGTAGGGGAGCCGTTGCAGCCGCCCCTTGCCGATGCTGTGTCGGCCGAAGCGGAAAATCCGCAGCTGCGGCGCACAAAACTCCGACGCGATTGGAGGTACAGCGGACATAGACGCGGCCCCCGGCCCGATGGGCTCCGACGAAAATGACCCAACCCGGTCAAAAGCCGCGTCAAAATCCCGCACTGCAGCAAGCCCCTGACTTGATGCTCGCCAATCCGCTATGCTGTCACTCCATGGTTGGGGGCAGCGGATGCAATTCGGTCAACTGAAGCGGCGCGAGTTCATTGCACTGCTCGGCGGCGCGACAGCGTGGCCGCTCGCGGCACGCGCGCAGCAGCCGGTCATGGCGTTGGTCGGCTTGTTCAGCAGCGCTCAGCTAGATGATCGACAGATCGGCGCCATTCGGCAGGGCCTCAAGGACGCTGGCTATATCGAGGGGCGCAATCTCGCAATCAAATATCGCTCGGCCGAATCTCGCTTCGACCGGTTGCCGGCAATGGCCGCCGATCTGGTGTCTGACCCCGTAGCCGCGATCATTGCGCTCGCCCCGCCGGCGGCAGTGGCTGCCAAAGCTGCAACTACAACCATTCCAATCATTTTCGCGATCGGCGCTGACCCGGTCGATCTCGGTCTCGTTTCCAGTCTCAACCGTCCCGGTGGCAATGTCTCAGGAGTAACTTTTATTACCAACACCCTTGGGGCAAAACGGTTGGAATTGCTGCGCGAACTGGTCCCGGGTGCCAAAGTTATCGGCTTCCTCATCAACCCCGGGAATCCAACTTCTGAATCCCAGATTAGAGACGTGCAGACCGCAGCGCGCGCATTCGACATTGAGCCCCTGATCCTGCATGCCGACAGCGAACGCAATATCGAGGCGGCTTTCGCGGGCGCCGTCCAACAGCGTGCCAACGCCGCCATCGTCGGCGCCGATTCGTTGTTTACGAATCGGCGCGAGCAACTGGTCGGGCTGGCGGCGCGTCACGCGATGCCGGCCATCTATTTTTTGCGCGAGTTTGCCGACGTTGGTGGACTGATGAGCTATGGCCCCAGCCAGACGGAGGCCTATCGCCTTGCCGGTGGCTATGCCGCGAGGATTCTCAAAGGCGAAACGCCGGCCAACTTGCCGATTCAGCAGGCGGCGAAATTCGAGTTTATCATCAATCTCAAGACCGCAAAGGTGCTCGGTCTTGCGGCGCCGCTGAGTATGCAGGCCGCCGCCGATGAAATAATCGAGTGACCAGAGTTTCTTGCTGCACTGCATTAGTCCGGTTATGATGTGGTGGACGGCGCCCGCTCCCGGCGACGAATCGCCGTAAGGTGATGGTTGCTATGACTTCACATCAGGGAGCCGTCCACATGCACATTACCACAATCGGTTTGGATATCGCCAAGAACGTGTTTCAGGTCCACGGCATCGATGCCGCCGAGAAGGTCGTGGTCAGGAAGCAGCTTCGCCGCGGCCAGGTACTGAAGTTTTTTGCGTCACTGCAGCCTTGCCTGGTCGGCATGGAGGCCTGTGCCACGGCGCACCACTGGACCCGTGAGTTGACGCAGCTCGGTCACGAGGTTCGGCTGATGCCAGCGAAGGATGTGAAGGCCTACGTCAAGCGTAACAAGAATGATGCGGCCGACGCGGAGGCGATCTGCGAGGCGGTTCGCCGGCCGACGATGCGATTTGTGCGGGTGAAGTCGGCCGAGCAGCAGGGCCGTCTGATGCAGCACCGCACACGCGATCTTCTGCTGCGGCAACAGACGCAGGTGATCAATGCGCTGAGGGCGCATTTGGCTGAGCTCGGTATTGTGGCAGCGCAGGGACGCGAGGGGCTCAAGCAGTTGTTGGCGATCATTGCGGACGAAAAGGATGCCGGTCTGCCCATTGATGCGCGTGCGAGCCTGATCGTGTTGGCCGCTCAGCTGCAAGCACTGCATACGATGATTGGCTCGATCGAGAAGCGGATCGTTGTGCAGCATCGTGCGAATGAGGCGAGCAAGCGACTGGAGTGCATCCACGGGATCGGGGTCATTGGCGCGAGCGCCATCACCGCTACGGTCACAGATCCGAGCGCATTCCGGTCGGGTCGTGATTTTGCCGCCTGGGTTGGGCTCGTCCCGCGGCAGGATTCGACCGGGGGTAAACAGAAACTTGGGCCGATCTCGAAGCAAGGCGACCGCTACCTGCGGCGCATTCTTGTGGTCGGGGCGATTTCCGTGCTGCGGCGGGCCAAGCTAAACCCGGAGAAATATCCGTGGCTGACGCAGCTTCTGGCGCGGCGACCATTCAAGGTGGTGGCCATAGCGCTGGCGAACAAGATGGCCCGCATCGCCTGGGCATTGTTGGCCAACGGCAGCCATTACCGGCCACGGCTTGCGACGACGTAAGAACAGGCTATCCGATGGGAAAATGAGGTTGCGTCCGCGCGTTTCATGAACTGCAAGGGGTGATGAAGACGTTGATGCGAAACGGTCGAGACCGTCGATCGGAAAACCCGCTATGTGCCACGCGAGGAAAGAACGCGCGGTTATGATTGGGACCGATCAGCGGATCACATCAGGGCCCGCAGCCAGAACGGCTGCATCTAGAGGCCGGATACATGGCTGCACCCGTATCGTTTCGCGAAAGGTCAGATTCTTTTCCCTTGCACCGCGGGCGCCGTCCATACATGGCACTCAACGTAAGTGCCGAAGCCTATTTGTTACGTCCGCACCTGAATGAGTTGCGGACGCGCCCTGCACCCACTGTATACAGGACGCGTATCGACTTCTCCACGATTCGATTGCGTTCGACAGACGCGCCCGTCAACTGTTGGCGCGTGACACTCCGGACCGGCACCGAGATGATCATCAGCTGGGTCAGCGCGCGTGGTCAACTTTGACGGGGCGCGCTATTCAAGGCCCGATACCAAGCACATAGGAAGACGTCGTAAGATGCTGCTTTCACGCACGAGGCTAGGCGTCTCAACTACGGCGGGCTCGGAAAGATCATGGGTGAATTTGCTATCGGACAATCGGTGCTGCGGCGTGAGGACCCGCGCCTGCTGCGGGGGCAGGGCCGCTTTTTTGACGATCTCAACCTCGCCGATCAGCTTCATGCGGCTATCGTGCGCTCGCCGCACGCTCATGCCGACATCACCGACATCGACACGCGCGCGGCGCTGCAGATGCCGGGCGTCCATGCCGTGCTCACCGGGGAGGATTATCGCACCGATGGCCTCGGCTCGCTGCCGTCAATGGCGCCCTACAAGAGGCGTGGTGGCGGCTCAATGTTTCTACCGCCGCGGCCAGCGATAGCGCTCAACCGCGTGATGCATGTGGGCTACCCGGTCGCTGTGGCGGTCGCCGATACGCTCGACCAAGCGCGTGACGCCGCCGAACATGTAGTTGTGGACTATGAGCCGCGGCCTGCTGTCTTATCGGCGCGCGACGCCTTCGCACCGAACGCACCGCAGCTCTATGACGAATGCCTGAACAACGAGGCCTATTTCTACCAAGCAGGCGATAAGGCCAAGGTGGATGCCGCCTTCGCCGCCGCGGCGCACGTCGTCGAACAACGCTTGGTCATCAACCGGGTGACCGCCAATCCGATTGAGCTGCGCGGCGTCACTGGGGTCTATGATGCCGGCACCGGCCGCTACACGCTGCATTGCGGCTTCCAGCGGCCCTGGCTGTTCCGCAACGACATCGCCCGCACCACCCTCAAGATACCCGAGGCTGAGTTGCGGCTGATCACCGGCGATATCGGCGGCTCCTACGGCCTGCGCGGCTCGGTCTATCCGGAAATCATTTTGATGCCGTGGGCGGCGCGCCGCGTCGGCCGGCCGGTGAAATGGGTGCAGACTCGTAACGAAGCGCACATCAGCGATGACGACGCGCGCGACAATATTGTTGATGCTGCGCTTGCGCTCGACCGTGACGGCAAGTTCCTCGCCGTGAAAATCCGCAGCTTTGGCAATCTCGGCGCCTACGTGTCGTTCCGTGGCGCCATGCCGCCAGTCGTCAATATCGGCACGGTGGTCGGCACTTATACAACGCCGGCGCTCCATGTGGAAGTTTCTGGCATGCTCACCAACACCCATTGCACATCGCCTTATCGTGGGGCCGGTAGGCCCGAAGCCTCCTATATGATCGAACGCCTGATCGACATCGCCGCCGACCAGATGGACGTCGATCCGACCGAGCTACGCCGTCGCAACACCATCCCGCCGCAGGCGATGCCCTACAAGACGCCGCTCACCTTCACGTACGACAGCGGGCGGTTCGAGGAGAACCTCGACCGCACCATGAAGCTCGCGAACTGGGCCGGCTTTGCGCGGCGGCGCCAGGAGGCGGCGAGCCGCGGCATGCTGCGCGGCATCGGTATCTCCAACACCATCGAGCAGGCCGCCGATCCCACCTACGAGACTTCTGAAATCCGCTTCGATCCGCTCGGCGGGCTGACGCTGGTGACCGGCTCGATCTCGCACGGCCAAGGTCATGCCACCGTGCAGACGCAGATCCTGGTGGACCGGCTGGGAGTCGATCCGCAACGGGTGAAGATCCTCCAGGGCGACACCGACACGGTGGCCTTCGGCATGGGCACCGGCGGCTCGCGCTCGACCACCATGAGTGGCGGCGCTATCGCCATGGTCAGTGACAAGATCATCGCCAAAGGCCGGAAACTTGCCGCGCACATCTTGGAAGCCTCCGAGGGCGACATCGAGTTCAAGGACGGTCGCTTCACCATCGCTGGCACCGACCGTGCCATGGGTATCCACGAACTGGCGAATGCCGCGTTCCAGTTGGAGAAGCTGCCGGCCGGCATGGAACCCGGCCTCTATGAGACCGCCACCTATCGCGCCCGCAGCGGCAACTTTCCTAATGGCTGCCACTCCTGCGAGGTGGAGATCGATCCCGAAACCGGCAGCACACAAATCGTCGGCTATTGGGTGGTGGACGACGTCGGCACCGTGATCAACCCGATGCTGGTCAAGGGCCAGATCATGGGCGGCATCGCCCAGGGCATGGGCCAGGTGCTGATGGAGGACAAATCCTATGACGAGGCCGGACAGGTACTCACTGGCTCGTTCATGGATTACGCCATGCCGCGGGCGGACAACTTCTGCGCTGTGGTGATCGAGGACAATCCGGTGCCGACGCCGACCAATCCACTCGGTGTGAAGGGCGCCGGCGAAGCCGGCACCGTCGGGTCACTGTCGGCCGGCGTCAACGCCATCGTCGATGCGCTGTCGGTGCTTGGCATTAGACACATCGACACGCCGTGCACGCCGTACCGGGTGTGGCAAGCGATTACCAACGCCAGTGCGAAATATTCCATCGCTGGCGTGCGTGGAGAGTCCGCAGTTAGCACTTCTCCCACATAAGCTCATGGGCCGGTATGTCCACAGCTGGTGGATGGAGCCACGAAGGGTTGTACGGCTTCGCTCGCGTAATGTCTGCTCACTGGGGTGGAGCGGATGCCGATATTGCGATGCGGTAATCTCAGGTTTTGACCCCAAGCCGACATGCGCGGTTCAGAATTTCCGCAGTGCAAATTGACCTTTGAACCCTACTTTCGCAGGTTGCCATTTCCTGTTCTGATGGCCTAAGTTGAAAGCCAAATTTGGCGTGGTCCCGAGCCTGGGGGAGGCAATGCGACGACGCGATTTCATTACAGGGATTGCCGGATCAGCGGCGGCGTGGCCGCTGGCGGTGCGCGCGCAGCAACCGGCGATGCCGGTGGTCGGGTTTCTCAACCAGGGATTGGTTAAGCCGAGCGCATTCCTCGCGGGCGCATTCCGCAAAGGATTGAACGAAGTCGGCTATGTCGAGGGTCAAAACGTCACGATCGAATATCGGTGGGCAGAGGGCGAGTACAATCGACTGCCGGAACTGGCGGCCGACCTGGTCAAGCGCAAGGTGGCCGTGCTCGCGGCCGCCTTTCTTCCCGCTGCTCTTGCGGCAAAAGCTGCGACCTCGACAATTCCGATTTGCTTCGTAACGGGGGTCGACCCGGTCAAGGAGGGACTGGTTGCGAGCCTTAACCGGCCGGGCGGCAACGTTACCGGCGTTGCTTTCTTCGCCTCGCTGGTTGGCGCAAAGCGACTGGGCATCCTGCATGATCTGCTTCCTGCGGCCAGCATTTTCGCTGTGCTCGTCAACCCGGCCAATCCCAGTGCCGATGTCGTGTCGAGAGACCTGCTAGCGGCAGCACGCAGCCTCGGGAAGCAGATTCTTGTACTTGCCGCGAGCACGCCACACGAACTCGATCGAGAATTAGCCATTCTCGTTCAACAGCGAGCTGATGCGCTCATTGTTGCTCCTGATGCTTTCTTCGACAGTCAGAGAGATCAAATCCTGGCGCTAGTTGCGCATCATGCGATTCCAACGATCTACGAACGGCGCGAGACCGCCGTGGCTGGTGGACTGATGAGCTACGGAGCTAGTGTCGCAGATGCGTATCACCAAGCCGGCACCTACACCGGCCGTATCCTCAAGGGCGAGAAGCCAGCCGATCTGCCAGTCTTGCAGCCGACCAAGCTTGAATTTGTCATCAACTTGAAAACTGCGAAAACGCTAGGTCTCACCTTTCCGCCCGGTCTGCTTGCGATTGTGGACGAGGTAATCGAATAAAGGCGCTGTTTTGCTGCACTGCATGAGTCCGGAAGTGGCACGAACTCGGAAGCCCTTGGCTGCGCGAATCAATTCCGCTAACTGGGGTAAAGCGGACAGCGATGCTGCGGCGCGGTAATGCGTGCAATTGACCCCGAGCGGAAGTGACGTGTGCATCGCAGCAGCCGAGGATGATTTCCCAGTCCGGTACTCAACCACCTCGGCGAGGAAGGTGGGCGGAAAAGTAATGCCGAGGGTTTTGGCAAGCTAGGGCGTGACTGACTTTCACCATTAACGACGCGTCTACCCTATCGACGGTGTGTCTTAATAAACGCCGCCGTCAGTGCGCGAGAGTACCCATGCGGCCCCCACACCCCCATTTTCGTTAGGTTCACCGAGCAACACGATACTGCTATCCGCGGACGACGCGACAGCGGGTGCAGACTTCCCTAGGGTACTGTTGCCAGCTAGCATTTTGCCCTGCGTCCACCGGCCGTCGCTGCGGGTGAACATCGAAGCTGCACTCACCTTCCGACTCTCAGCGAACCCACTTACCACGGCGATGTTTCCGTCCGCGGACAGCGCGACGGACGTGCCTTGCTGCGTCCAAACCCCGCCGTTGCTGACCAGCTTGTTATCTTGCTGCGTCCAAACTCCGTCGCTGCGGGTGAACACCCATGCCGCTCCGAACGCGCCAACACCGAAGGGCGCCGATCGATCGGAAAGGTTGTCGCCAGGGCCACCCACAATGGCAGTGTTGCCGTCGGCGGACAACGCAACGGATGTGCCTTGACGCGCGTTTCCAACAGCGCCACTGCCGACAAGCTTCTTGCCTTGCTGCGTCCACACACTGCCCTTCCGGATGAACACCCATGCCGCTCCGATTTTGTTGTTGTCAGACCACCCGCCCACGAGGGCGGTGTTGCCATCTGCGGACACCGCAACAGAAATGCCTTGGCCGGCATGTCCTACAGCGCCGCTGCCGACCAGCTTTTTGCCCTGCTGCGTCCAAACGCCGCCGCTGCGCGTGAACACCCAGGCCGCCTCGGCCCGCCACGCGCCCACAATGGCGGTATCGCCGTCAGCCGACAGCGCGACGGACATTCCTTGGCCCAATGACGACGAGGGGTCACCTGCACCAGAGGCGCCGGTGCCTACTAGTTTGTTGCCTTGTTGTGCCCAAACACCGTCCTTGCGGCTGAACACCCACGCCGCTCCTGTTGTCCTATTATCGCTGGGCCCGCCCACGATTGCAGTATCGCCGTCAGCAGAGAGGGCGACGGACACACCTTGGGACCACAATCCCCCTCCATATTCGCTCATGGTCCCGATCAACTTGTTACCCTGCTGAGTCCAGATAGTGCCGCTGCGAGTGAACACCCACGCCGCTCCAACGGGACCGACAAGGGGCGACCGATCGCGATCCGCGTTGTTAGGACCAGGGCCACCCACGATCGCGGTTTTGCCGTCTGCCGATACCGCAACAGACGTACCTTGATTCGCCGCCCCTATCGCGCCGGTGCCAACTAGATTCGGCACTAACCGCGCCGCAACCCGCTCTCGATCAATCGCAGCTTGCTGCACGCGTTCACGATCAGCACTGGTGCGTGTCTTCCAACCGTTGGAAGAACCGGACTGCCATGCTAACCGCTCGTAAATCCCGCGGAAACCCAATGCCGCAGTTTCTTTCTCGTAGCGATCCCAAAGACCAATCAGCACGAGCAGCACAAAGCCCGTGACCGCGACAAGCGGCACTGCAAGCAGAATACGGCCAATCATTCGTTTCATTTTGGCACCCGCATAAACTCAAAGCCCCCAGCAGCAATCGTTTTTGTATTGAGATTGTGCGACAGCATCGGGCTACCCGAGTAGCGGTCCGACTCGAGTGGGAGTGTGCTATGCAGTTAGATTCCCCAATGTCCGGTCGAAATCTTGCCACCGCGGCTCATGCTCCCGCCGCTGCAACTCTTGCAGGAGCCGTCGCACGCTCGCTTCGATATCGACCACCGGAGTACTTGGCGCCGGCGGTGTTTTCGCTCTCTTGCGTGGCATTTCCGTTTGACCGGCTGACGCGGCAACGTTCGCGAATGTCGAGAAAGCCTGCTTTGCTCGTCGATGAGGGCTTGAAGTGCAGGCCAAGCGACTTCGAGTGCGCGATGGACTGCGCTTGCGCAAAGTGAAAAGTGCGAAAGCCACGCCAACGATCATCGCGGCAAATCCCAGCACTGCGACAAAAACCGCGCTCAATGGGGCAGCGGAGGTCGCAGAGTTAGGACGCGGCTCAACCACCAATGGCTCGGAAGGGGGAAAGACGGGTGATAGCAACGGTGTCTTATTCGACTGGTCGGCGGAACCATGTGTCGTCGACACCAAGGCCCGGTCGTTCGAAACGGCCGATGCAGGAAGAGAGGACCACTGCCTGGACGATGTGGTCATCGAATCATTCTCATCCGTGCCGACTTGGCCGACTGTCATTTCAACAGACGTAGCTTCGGCCGGGACGGCTTCAGCGGGCGTGCTCCCGTATGCTCCGTCGTCAGTGGATGTTTGCGGGCGCGCGCTCGGGTTTGGACTTTGTGACCTTACAGACGACGCAGCCTGCCGCGCATGCGGACGCACCTTCGCGCCTTCGGCTGCCAGATACCAGCACTGGCGATTGTTTGCGTGATCGAGGCGGTAATACCAGTGACTACCTTGAGGCGGTGCGGCTCCTGGCTTCGTTATGCAATCATCCGCTGCGCGGCTCGCCCGCCCAGCCAAAAAAACCTCTGCTGAAAGAATCATGAGGATCGCTAAAGCGAAAAGCAATATCCGTCTTCCCATTTTCCCCTCCATCGGTATTACGGATCCGACACGCCGCTACATAATCGGAGACGATCACTCGGCGCTTTGGTTCAACGACCAGTGCACCTGCCGAAGCAAATCTGTAATCCTCGCATCGGCCTATGCCGCCTTAGGAATATTCGCGAGTCGCTTGCGCATCTCGACCGGATCGCAAAACGCCACGCGGAGAAAGCCGTTCCCAAACTGTGCCATGTTGTCATTTCGCGACAGCGAAGCAGGAAATACGAATTGCACTATGACAGAATTAAAAAAAGATCGGACTGTTGCAGAAATCCCACAAAGTTCCATCTCGCCAACTATAATTTGCAGAAATGTGGCGCGGGACGGCTTGGCGACAAAACTATGCGAATCTGGACGGCACCACGCCGGCTATCGTGCTTATTGTTTCGATTTTTGTGGACAGCATCGCTCGCCGCCTGCTTGAGGCCATCATTATCAGCCTGGTTTGTATGCGGTGAATGCAGCTTTTGAGAGCTGCAAAATGCGGGGAGTTGTCACGCGCAAGTCCGGTGCAATTTGATGTCGTCAGCCAGTAAAGGGCCATGTGGTTCGCGTTGAAAAGCAGCACTAGCAAGCATCGAGGAATCGCAACAATGGCAATGACAAGCGCTGAAAGTCAGTGGCTTACCCAGGTGCTTCGCACAATCGACTATGTGGCTGTCATGAAGCGCGATACCAACTCCATGCGGAAAGACGCGAGCGAAAATGTGCTACCGAACGCCAGTGCCGATGCGCGCCACCAATGTCGGATGATTGAGGCGAAGCAGACCTAATGCGCGCACTGAATTGCTGCCGCTGAACCGTGCAAATGCCAAGCCGGCGACCACGTGATCAAGCTGCCGCTGAGGCCGGTTCCAGGCACACACCTGTGCTCCGCCCGGCGAGCAGTAATACCCGCCGGGAGAGCCATATCACACGGATTTTCAACCGTGATGGGCCGAAACGCGTTTGGCCCATTCGGACAACAGAGCACTGGGCGCCGAATGGCTGATGTCGCCCAAACTGAGGATGCCGACCATTCGCTTGCTCTTGTTGATCACCGGCAATCTGCGGACCTCTTCCTCGGCAAGTCCATGTTACACGAGTAAGGATGACCTTGGATTAGTATGATTGGATGGGCTGTTGATCGATTGTTCGCTGCCGTGCCGCTTGTTTTATTTGTGGCGACGACCACCGCAGCAAGGGCGGAGACATCGATCTGCGGTGGCACCCGCATCCCTATAGACACCTCTGTCTTCAGCAAGCCGTTTGTCAATCTGACGTTAGGCGGCGACAACGGCAATTTCCTGCTCGACACGGGCACGACCCACAGCCGGGTCGACATGCGCCGATATGGCGTGTCGGAAGGCTCGAAGATTTTCCTATCCGGGTTCTCTCTACCGTTGGTGCAAGGCGGTCTATTCACTGCGGCTAATCTACGCTCGTTTTCATCCCCTGTTGGTGGATCGCTGGGAACTGAACCACCAGCGTAGTGCCGCTTCGCGGCCTCGGTTCGCGGGGACGTTTTTCCAGCCGCCGGCAGCGCAAAGTTCCACCTGTTCCCGACGTCAAAGTTCCAACTCCCAGGCTTCATTTTGGAACTCTGTTTGTTTGCTTGACGATTTCTCAAAATTGCCGTCTTTGCGCATACTCAGTCCGATCAAGAAGACTGGCACCGCTTCCGCAAAGAAGGTTGCACCGAGGTGCCGGGATATTGAGGGGTGGCCGATGCGTGGGGCACTCGGCCGATAAACGACGCCGTCAGTCCCCTGCGGCGCCGGAGTAAGTGGGCTGTCGACACTCGCTTTGGAATTCGACGGCGGTCGCTTCGACCGCCGCGCCGGGTCCGTTCTTTCACCGTCTGCCTCGCCGGGGCAAACGGCGGCGCAATTCCGCTCGCCGGCCGCCAGCGCGCGCGGGCTCGACTGGTTCACCTTCTTTCTGGCCGACATCCAGACAGGTTTCGGACCCTTCGTTGCGATTTATCTCACCGCCCATGAATGGGCGCAGCTGGATATCGGTCTCGTCCTCACCGCGGGAGGGCTGGTCGCTCTAGCGGGCCAGATGCCGGGTGGTGCCTTGGTGGACGCGGTGCGCTCAGCGCGTCTGCTTGGAGGGATCGCGGTCACGGCGATTTGCTTGAGCGCGTTGGCGCTCGCGATCTGGCCGAGCTTTGCGGTGGTCATGGGCTCGCGCATGTTGCACGCGGCTGCGAGCTGCATACTGGGGCCGGTCGTCGCCGCGATCAGCCTTGGTCTGGTCGGCCATGCCGCGCTCGGGGCGCGGCTTGGACGCAACGCGCGATTCGCTTCCATCGGCAACGGCGTTGCCGCTGCGGGAATGGGCCTTTGCGGCTACATATCCAATCAGGGGGTATTCTTTCTCACCGCGGCGCTTGCCGCTCCGGCGATCCTGGCGCTCATGCGCATTCGCTCGAAAGACTTTAAGGTCTTCAAGCAGGAGAGTGCCGTAACCGCAGCGTCAGGTCTTGGCAGCCTGTTTGTCGATCGCCGGCTCCTGCTTTTTGCCGCCTGCATTCTGCTGTTCCAGCTGGCAAACGCGGCGATGCTCCCGATGATGGGAAGCATTCTGACCATGCGGTCGAGCCAATGGGCTTCCACATTGATCGGGGCCTGCATTGTGGTGCCGCAGCTTATTGTCGCGGGATGTGCACCATTGGTCGGACGGCGAGCCGATTCCTGGGGGCGCCGGCCTCTCCTGGTTCTCTGTTTCGCGGCGCTGGCGCTGCGCGGCGTGCTGTTCGCGCTGGTAAGCAACCCGTATCTCATTCTTGCCGTGCAGGCGCTGGACGGGGTGTGCGCTGCCATCCTCGGAGTAACGCTGCCGCTCATTGTGGCGGATATCACGCGCGGCACCGGCCGCTTCAATCTAGGCCTTGGTATTGTCGGCAGCGCGGTTGGAGTTGGCGCGGCACTGAGCACAACGCTTGCGGGCTATGCGCTCGATCACTTTGGCAGCGTTCTCACCTTTTATGGTCTCGCATTCACGGCGGTCTGCGGCTTGGGATTGGCGGCTCTGTTGCCGGAAACCCGGCCTGACACGCCTTGAGGTACCGGCCGCGAGGGAGCACGGCCGGCACTCGGGCGGGCTGAAAATCGAGGGCGCGACTCGGCCGCAGCGATGAGCCCTTCATAGGCGGCAAGGTAATCCTCTGCCATCCGGCGCCCCGTAAAGCGCGCTTCGAAACGTCTGCGGATTGCCGCACGCGAGAGTGCAGATACGCGAGCGACAGCTCTGATCGCGCCCGCTTCATCCTCGACGATAAAGCCGGTCAGTCCGTGATCGAGGATTTCAGGCACCGCGCCACGATTGAAAGCGATGACAGGAGTGCCGCAAGCCATGGCCTCGATCATCACCAGGCCAAACGGCTCCGGCCAGTTGATTGGTGCGAGGAGCGCAATCGCGCCGCTGATGAATGCCGCCTTTTCGGCGTCACCGATCTCGCCGATATGTTCCATCCCCGGCAAGGAAAGCAGCGGGCGAATCCGCTCCTCAAAGTATTCGCGGTCGACCCGGTCGATTTTTGCGGCGATCTTCAGCGGCAGTCCGCAATCTTGCGCGATGCGGACCGCATGCTCGACGCCCTTCTCCGGCGAGATGCGGCCGACGAACGCAAGATAAGCCGGCTGGATCGGTTGCGGAGTAAGAAGCTGCTCCGGCATGCCGTGGTGAATGGTTGCGATAAAGCGGGCCTGCGGCACCGGCTTGCGTTGCGAGTCCGAGATCGAAATCACCGGGATGGATGAGAACGTCGTGAAGACGGGCTGGTGCTCCGGCAAATCGAGCCGGCCGTGCAGGGTCGTCAGGAACGGGGTCGGCTGGCGGGAGAACAGCGAAAACGGATAGTAATCCAGATGAAAGTGCAGGACATCGAACTCTGCGGCACGCCTGCGCACCTCCTCCAGCATCGTCATATGCAAGGCGCATGGATCTTTGACCGCGCCGTCGAGCCGAAGCGCTTTTGGCCATAGCGGCGCAAGTTCCGCGGAGGTGTGGGAGTCACCGCTCGCGAAAAGCGTGACTTCGTGACCAAGGGCCACGAGTTCCTCCGTCAACCAGTGGATTACCCTCTCGGTGCCGCCGTAAAGCTTGGGCGGAATTGCCTCGGTCAGCGGTGCGATCTGCGCAATGCGCATGAAACGGTTCTCCTCGCGGCATGGGTGTCGATATGCCAACAGTAACAAGAGGCCGGGGGGCGGAGTTCCGTTTGAACCCAGCGGCGGTTTTTGCGTTTGAAGGTCTGAAGCCCGCGCAGTCGGGGAGACTCAGGCCGGATGCAGGACTTTTGCTGCTACGCGCAACGCCCGCTGGCGTTTGTGGCTCGCTACGTGGCCTTACGCCCGGTCGCTCATGCCGCAATTGTGATCGCCGTTCTTGCCGCCGTGGCCTGTTCCGTGGGGGCGCAGTACGGCGTGAAGATTTTGGTGGATACGCTCACCGGAGGCGCAAATGTCGCTTTTGGGGTGTGGTCGGGGTTCCTGCTGTTGGTCAGCCTGATCGCTGCGGACAATCTCTTGTGGCGGCTTGCCAGCTGGATTGCCAACTCGGCCTTCGTTGGCGTGACGGGCGATCTGCGACGGGATTTGTTCCGGCATCTCACGGGACACGCGCCAAGCTACTTTGCCGACCGGATGCCGGGCACGTTGACCAGCCGAATAACGGCGACGTCGAATGCGGTCTACACGCTCGAGAACATGTTCATCTGGAACGTATCGCCGCCCTGCGCGGCAACACTCGTAGCGATTGGCTTCGTTGCGACCGTGAGCGTGCCCATGGCCATGGTATTGCTGGTGCTTGCCGGGATACTGGTCTGCGCCATGTTCCGCCTCGCCGCTGCCGGCAGACCACTGCATCACGAATTCGCGGACAAGGCGGCGGCGGTCGATGGGGAGATGGTGGACGTCGTCGGCAACTTGCCTCTGGTGTGGGCGTTCTGCGGGCTCGGCCGCGAGCACAAGCGTCTCGATGCGACAATCGACCGGGAAATGGCGGCACGCCGGCGAAGCCTCTACTATCTGGAAAAGCTCAGGCTCTTCCACGCCGCGGTCACGGTCCTTCTGACCGTCGCGCTTCTCGCCTGGGCGATTGTATTGTGGGAGAACGGGTCGAGCACCGCCGGCGACGTCGTGCTGGTGTGCACGCTCGGACTTTCCATCCTGCACGCCACCCGTGACTTGGCCGTGGCGCTGGTTGATGTCACGCAGCATATCGCGCGGTTGTCTGAGGCGCTCGCGACGCTTTTGGTTCCTCACCATCTGCGCGATCGGCCGGATGCGAAGTCACTGAAGAAAAAGGGTGCCAGCGTCGTCTTTGAAAAGATTGCTTTTACCTATCCCGACGGCAGAAGGGTATTCACCGATTTCAGCGTGCGGATCGAACCTGCGCAGCGCATGGGTCTGGTGGGGCCATCCGGCTGCGGGAAGTCTACTCTTTTTATGATGCTGCAACGTTTTTACGATTTGCAGGGCGGGCGAATCCTTATCGGCGGTCAGGATATATCGCGTGTCACGCAAGAGAGCCTGCGCGCGGCCATCGCGGTCGTTCCGCAGGATATGTCCCTGTTCCATCGCTCGATCGTGGAGAACATCCGGTATGGCCGGCCCGACGCCTCGGACGCCGAAGTGCTCGAGGCCATCTCCGCCGCCAATTGCGACGGCTTCATTGCAAAGCTGCCCGACGGGCTTGCCACAGTTGTGGGTGATCGCGGCATAAAACTTTCTCCCGGTCAGCGGCAGCGGCTTGGGATTGCGCGTGCTTTCCTGAAGGATGCTCCACTTCTTTTGCTCGATGAGGCGACCTCGGCGCTCGACAGTGAATCGGAGGAGGCCGTTCGGGAAGCGCTCGATCGGCTTATGGGCAACCGCACGGTCATCGCCATTGCTCACCGGCTCTCGAGCCTGCGCAGCTTCGATCGCATCGTGGTGCTCGATTCCGGAAAGGTCTGCGAGGATGGTCCGCCGCAGGTCCTGCTGCGGCGCAAGGGCGTCTACTGCAAACTGGTCCAGCGCGAGGTTGCCCGGCTGGTCAAGCAGGCTGCCTAAATCCCGGGTGCAGCGCGGCCCTAGCCGTACCACAAACCGAGGCCGCGAAGCGGCACCGCGCTGGTGGTTCTTGTAGGGGCGGGTTTCAAACCCGCCCCTAGTGCGTCCGTCAGTCCGTCTGGTCAGTACGGTGGGAGTCCGTACCATGTGAAGTCACCGCATATGTAGCCGAAAGCAACTGCGTCGTGCGAGGGGCGGTCTTGTTCGCGTCGCTTCGAGGCGGGGTGGGGAGCAGCTGGAGGCGAATGGATAGCCTGTAGGAACACGAACCCGATTCGGCGGCGTGTAGTGGCGAGCTTCCTAGGGGTATAGGCGAAGCCTGGCTCTGCAAGGAGCCGACCGAGCGCACGAGGTGATAGGCACGTGACGTTCGGGCGCACGACGTGGTTGGGGATTGGATGTCCAGAAGGCCAGCGGATGGAACGGAGAGGCCTGTCGTGCTGTGTGCGAGGCGCGGCAGGAGTCAGAGCCCGCATAGTACCGCAGCGGCGAAGAGCCGCGGAAAGTGCGGAAAGCAAAGCCGCACCGAGGGAAGGCAGGGTAGGAAGGTAGATGCGTGATGGGCCGGAACGGATCACAGACAGCACCGGCAGTGCCCGCGAGGGCTACACAAGGTGCAGAAGCCCGCGACTGGTCGTGGGTGGAAGATACGGTCTGGACCGAGCGCATGGTGTCGGCGCTGGTGAACGGCGTCAAAGGAGGTCGTTGGTACAGTTTGATGGACAAGGTGTTTGCGCCCGACACGCTGGATGCGGCCTGGGAGAGAGTCTTGGCCAATAAAGGTGCGGCGGGCGTGGATGGTCAAAGCATCAAGCGGTTTGAAGCGCGTGCGGAGCTGTATCTGACCGAGCTTTCGACGGCACTGCGGAACGGGAGTTACCGGCCGCAACCGATCAGGCGGGTCGAGATCCCGAAGGGCGATGGTCGGACGCGACCGTTGGGAATTCCCACGGTCAAGGACCGCATCGTCCAGACGGCGGTGAAGTTCGCACTCGAACCGATCTTCGAAGCGATGTTCCGACCGACGAGCTACGGCTTTCGGCCGGGACGCGGCTGCCGGGATGCGTTGCGCGAAGTAGCCCAGCTGATTGCGGACGGCCACGCGTTTGTGGTTGACGCAGACTTCGAAAGCTATTTCGACACGATTCCGCATGATCGACTGATGCAGCAAGTCGAGGAGCGAGTGAGTGATGGGCGTATCCTCGCGCTGCTGCGCAGTTGGCTTACACAGGACATCATGCGCGATTTGCAGCGATGGACACCGACGGCGGGCACTCCGCAAGGAGCAGTGATCAGCCCGCTGCTGGCGAACATCTACCTGCACCCGCTGGATGAACTGATGGCAGCCCGCGGCTATCGCATGGTGCGCTACGCAGACGACTTCGTGGTGCTCTGTAGGAGCCGCGAAGAGGCCGATGCCGCTCTGGCCGAGATTCGTGCCTGGGTGGTTGAGAACGGCCTGCGTCTGCATCCCAACAAGACGCATGTCGGCGACTGCCGGCAGACCGGGGAAGGGTTCGAGTTCCTCGGCTATCGGTTCGAAGCTGGACGGCGCCTTGTTCGCAAGAAGAGTCTGGACCGGTTCAAGGACAGCATCCGGGCGAAGACACGACGAACACGCGGGCAGGCGCTCGCGGTCATCGTCGTTGATCTCAACCGGTTGCTGCGCGGCTGGTTCGCCTACTTCAAGCATGCGCACCCTTACACCTTCCGCCCTCTCGATCAGTTCATCCGGCGGCGGTTGCGCGCGCTCCTGCGCAAGCAGACGCTCCGGCGCCCCGGCATGGGACTGACCGCAGCGGATCATCAACGCTGGCCCAACGCCTTCTTCGCGGAAGCTGGGTTGCTCGCTCTTCACACGGCCTGGCAGACAGCGAGACACTCCCGATGAGGAACAACTACCGACTGGAGAGCCGTATGCGGGAAAACCGCCCGTGCGGTTCGGAGGGCGGGGAGGGCGTCAGCCCTTTCCGACCCCTATCTTCTTCGATTGAGCAGCTGATGACGGCAAATTCTCTCGCAGCGAGCCTACGGCACAAGGGCGGGTTTCAAACCCGCCCCTATCAAGCTTCGCGACCGCGATGTGCTTCCAGTCTGGGGTTTGCGGGACGATTGCGCTGCCCCTTCGGGGAGGGATTGTCCAGGGCAGTACCCGACCCGTCCAAGAACCCTGCACCGCATCCGCGACAGGCTCAAAAGTGTCGATTTCATCGGCCTTTGTGCCTTGACTTCCCGGTGTCGCGCCGATACATAGCCCCCACTTTTCGGCAGGCGGTGAGCTTCGCTTGCTCGGAACGGCGTGCCCAAGCCGCTAAGTCGTTGAGATTGCTCGCAGTCTCATGCCGCGGCGAAGGGCCCCAGAGCCTCGACGAATGAAGCTCAGACGCTGCCTCTGACGCAAGGTCAGATGAGAAGTGCATGACCGTCTCGCCGCGCGGGATGGTCCTCTGTCAACGGGTGAGCGCCGGGCGCATCAGCGCAAAAGGCGCTCTTCCGTTTTGCGCGTTGGAATTTGAGGTTTCATTCGCTGCCGGTCGGGCGGCGGTGAAGGTGAGGCAAGGCAGAACAGACGATGCCGACGATCAATCAGCTCATCCGCAATCCGCGCGTGGTGCAGCATGCAAAGAAGAAGGTGCCGGCGCTGCAGCAGTGCCCGCAGAAACGCGGCGTTTGCACGCGCGTCTACACCACGACCCCAAAGAAGCCGAATTCGGCGCTGCGCAAGGTGGCGAAGGTCCGGCTTACCAACGGCTTTGAGGTGATCGGCTACATTCCCGGCGAAGGACACAATTTGCAGGAGCATTCGGTGGTGATGATCCGCGGCGGCCGCGTGAAGGACCTGCCGGGCGTGCGCTACCACATCCTGCGCGGCGTACTCGATACCCAAGGCGTGAAGAACCGCAAGCAGAGGCGCTCCAAGTACGGAGCAAAACGACCCAAGTAATTGGGTCGTTTTGCGTTGAGCCAAGGAAAGCAGAGCAAAGGACGACCTGATGTCCCGCCGCCACAGCGCCGAAAAACGCGAGATCAACCCGGACCCCAAATACGGGAATATCGTGGTCTCGAAGTTCATGAACTCGGTCATGCGCGCCGGCAAGAAGTCGGTGGCCGAGGGCATTGTCTATGGCGCGCTCGAAATCATTGAATCAAAGACGAAGCAGAACCCGGTTTCGGTGTTCGAGCAGGCGCTCGGCAATGTCATGCCCTCAATCGAGGTTCGCTCGCGACGCGTGGGCGGCGCGACGTATCAGGTCCCCGTCGAAGTGCGCACGACCCGGCGGCAAGCGCTTGGCATCCGATGGATCATCTCGGCGGCGCGCGAGCGCAATGAAAAGACCATGACCGAGCGCCTGTCGGCCGAGCTGCTCGATGCATCCAACAGCCGCGGAAACGCGGTCAAGAAACGTGAGGATACGCACCGCATGGCCGAGGCCAACCGGGCGTTCTCCCATTACCGTTGGTGAAGGCGGGCGACAGAGCATAACGACCGAGATTCCCATGCCCCGCAGCCATCCCATTCAGGATTATCGCAACTTCGGCATCATGGCACACATCGATGCCGGCAAGACCACGACCACCGAGCGGATCCTTTATTATACCGGCAAGAGCCACAAGATCGGCGAGGTCCATGAGGGCGCGGCCACCATGGACTGGATGGAGCAGGAGCAGGAACGCGGCATAACAATCACGTCCGCCGCCACGACCGCGTTCTGGAACAACAAGCGGCTCAACATCATCGATACGCCCGGACACGTCGACTTCACGATCGAAGTGGAGCGCAGCCTGCGCGTGCTCGATGGCGCCGTGTGCGTGCTCGACAGCAACCAAGGTGTGGAACCGCAGACCGAGACGGTCTGGCGCCAAGGCGACAAATACAAGGTTCCCCGCATCGTGTTCTGCAACAAGATGGACAAGGTCGGGGCAGACTTCTTTCAGTGCCTCAAAGACATTGTCGAACGGCTCGGAGCAAAGCCGGTAGCAGTCCAGCTGCCGATTGGCGCCGAGCAGCAGTTCAAAGGCATCATCGACCTTGTTCGCATGAAAGGCGTCGTGTGGAACGACGAGTCGCTCGGCGCCAACTATCATGACGTCGAGATTCCAGCCGATTTGCTGGACCAGGCCAAGGAATACCGCGAAAAAATGATTGAAGCGGCGGTCGAGCTCGACGATGAGGCGATGGCCGGCTATCTCGACGGCAAGGAGCCCGACGAGGCGACGCTCAAGCGCCTGATCCGCAAAGGCGTTCTGAGCGGGACGTTCTACCCGGTGCTCACCGGCTCCGCATTCAAGAACAAAGGGGTGCAGCCTCTCCTCGATGCGGTCGTCGACTATCTGCCGTCGCCGCTCGATGTGCCGCCGATCAAGGGTATCGACAGCAAGGGTAACGAGGTCGAGCGCAAGGCTTCGGACAGCGAGCCGCTGGCGATGCTCGCGTTCAAGATCATGGATGATCCCTTCGTCGGCACCATCACCTTCTGCCGCATCTATTCCGGGCGGCTGGAAAGCGGAACCGGCGTTCTCAATTCGAGCAAAGAACGCAGAGAGCGGATCGGGCGCATGCTGTTGATGCACGCCAATAACCGCGAGGACATCAAGGAAGCCTACGCGGGCGATATCGTGGCGCTTGCCGGGCTAAAAGAGGTGCGAACCGGCGATACCCTTTGCGACTCGCAGAAACCGGTGATCCTGGAGAAGATGGAATTCCCGCAGCCGGTGATTGAGATCGCCATCGAGCCGAAATCGAAGGCGGACCAGGAGAAGCTTGGTGTCGCGCTGGCGAAGCTCGTCGCTGAGGACCCTTCGTTCCGTGTCGCGACCGATCCGGAATCGGGTCAGACCATCATCAAGGGAATGGGCGAGCTCCATCTCGACATCAAGGTCGACATTCTCAGGCGCACCTACAAGGTGGATGCCAATATCGGCGCCCCGCAGGTGGCCTATCGCGAGAAGATCACGCGGCCGGTGACGGTCGACCATACGCACAAGAAACAGACCGGCGGCGCCGGTCAGTTCGCGCGCACCAAGATCGTCGCCGAACCGCTGCCGGCCGCCGGCGGATTCGAATTCGCGAATTCCGTTGTCGGGGGAACGGTGCCCAGGGAATACATCCCGGGCGTCGAAAAAGGTCTTGAATCGGTGCTCGGCTCAGGGGTGCTCGCAGGGTTTCCGGTGGTCGACCTGAAAGTCACTCTGATCGACGGCGCCTATCACGACGTCAACTCCTCGGCGCTCGCGTTCGAAATCTGCGCGCGGGCGGCATTGCGTGAGGCGTTGCAGAAAGGCGCATCGGTCCTGCTCGAGCCGATCATGAAAGTGGAAGTGGTTACACCCGAAGAATATACCGGTTCGGTGATCGGGGACCTCAATTCCCGGCGCGGACATATTCAGGGTCAGGACATGCGCGGCAACGCCAATGTGGTCAATGCCATGGTGCCGCTCGCGAATATGTTCGGCTACGTCAGCAATCTGCGCTCCATGTCGCAGGGTCGCGCCACGTTCACCATGCAATTCGACCACTATGAACAGGTTCCCTCGGCGGTCGCCGCCGAGATCCAGGCGAAGTTCGCCTGACATTCAAACCCGAGAGCTCACGCGAGGACCGAAACGGAGAGTCCCATGGCTAAACAGAAATTCGAACGGACCAAGCCGCATTGCAACGTGGGGACCATTGGTCACGTGGATCACGGCAAGACGACGCTCACCGCCGCCATGACAAAAGTGTCGGCGGCCAAGGGCTGGACGCCGAACTTCGTCAGCTATGATCAGGTGGCGAAAGCATCGGAGAGCCAGGGCCGGCGCGATCCCACCAAGATTTTGACCATCGCGACGAGCCACGTCGAATACGCGACCGAGAAGCGCCACTACGCGCATGTCGATTGCCCCGGCCATGCCGACTACGTCAAGAACATGATCACCGGCGCGGCGCAGATGGATGGCGCGATCCTGGTGGTCTCAGCCGCGGACGGGCCAATGCCGCAGACGCGCGAGCATATCCTGCTCGCCCGCCAGGTCGGTGTTCCCTACATCGTCGTGTTTCTCAACAAAGTAGATGTGGTGGACGACCCCGAGCTGCTCGATCTGGTGGAGCTCGAAGTGCGTGAGCTTCTCACCAAGTATCAGTTTCCCGGCGACAAGGCTCCGGTGATCCGCGGCGCCGCCATCAAGGCGCTCAACGGCGAGAAAGGCGAGTTCGCCGACGAGGCGATCCTCAAGCTCTACGAGGCGCTCGATACCTTTGTGCCTTTGCCCGAGCGGCCGATCGATCAGCCTTTCCTCATGCCGATCGAGGATGTGTTCTCGATCTCCGGCCGCGGCACGGTGGTCACCGGCAGAATCGAGCGTGGCAAGATCAAGGTCGGGGAGGAAGTCGAGATCGTGGGACTGCGCGACACCCAGAAATCGGTCGTCACCGGCGTGGAGATGTTCCGCAAGCTTCTGGACGAAGGCGTGGCGGGAGACAATGTGGGCTGCCTTCTGCGCGGCATCGATAAGGATGCGGTCGAGCGCGGTCAGGTCTTGTGCAAGCCCGGATCGGTCAAGCCGCACAAGAAGTTCAAGGCGGAGGCCTATATCCTGACCAAGGAAGAAGGCGGCCGTCACACGCCCTTCTTCAACAACTATCGTCCGCAGTTTTACTTCCGCACGACCGATGTCACCGGAATGGTGACGCTTCCGGCGGGGACGGAAATGATCATGCCGGGCGACAATGCCGCCATGGACGTCGAGCTGATTACTCCGATCGCGATGGAGGAGAAGCAACGCTTCGCGATCCGCGAAGGTGGCAAGACCGTGGGCGCGGGCGTGGTCGTATCGATCACGGAATAGCGGACGAGACAAGTAGCGGACGAGACAAGACCGGCGACAGAGGACAGAGGAGGACGCAGGGCAGATGTAGGAGCGCAGGTGGTTTTCAGACGTAGTTTGAATCCGTCCTCTGTCCTCCGCCGTCTGTCCTCTGATGAATCACATGAACGGACAAAACATCCGCATCCGGCTCAAGGCATTCGATCACCGTATCCTGGATGCCTCGACGCGCGAGATCGTAGCCACCGCCAAGCGGACCGGAGCGCAGGTGCGCGGACCCATTCCGCTGCCGACCAGGATCGAGAAATTCACGGTCAACCGCTCCCCGCACATCGACAAGAAGAGCCGCGAGCAATTCGAGATGCGCACCCACAAGCGCCTTCTCGATATCGTTGATCCCACCCCGCAGACCGTCGACGCGCTGATGAAGCTTGATCTCGCGGCGGGGGTCGACGTCGAGATCAAACTCTAAGGGATTATTGCACAGGATCGAGGACCATGCGTTCCGGGGTGATCGCACAGAAAATGGGCATGACGCGCGTCTTCACCGAGGCGGGCGAGCACGTGCCTGTGACTGTGCTGCGGCTTGCCAATTGCCAGGTGATTGCGCACCGCACAAAGGACAAGAATGGATATGTGGCCCTGCAGCTCGGTTCCGGCCTGCGCAAGACCAACAATCTGCCCAAGGCCGAGCGCGGGCATTTCGCGGTGGCCAAAGTCGAGCCGAAGCGAAGACTTGCCGAGTTCCGCGTCGAGGAGGGCGACCTCATTCCGGTCGGCGCCGAGATTACGGCCGATCACTTTGTCGCCGGACAATTCGTCGATGTCAGCGGCATTTCAATCGGCAAGGGTTTCGCCGGCGCGATGAAGCGCTGGAATTTCGCCGGCCTGCGCGCTTCCCATGGCGTTTCCATATCCCACCGTTCCCATGGCTCGACCGGCGGGCGTCAGGATCCCGGTAAAACCTTCAAGAACAAGAAAATGGCCGGCCACCTGGGAACGGAGCGCGTGACGACGCTCAATCTGCGGGTTGTGCAGACCGATGTGGAACGCGGCCTCATTCTGGTCGAGGGCGCCGTCCCCGGCAACAAAGGCGGGTGGATAACACTGCGCGACGCGGTGAAAAAGAAATTGCCGGAGGGCGTTCCCAAGCCGGGAAAATTCCGCATGGCGGAGGCGCAGTCCGCGGCGGGTGAGGAACAGGCTTCCGAGCAGCCCGCGCCGGACGCAGGGGAGGGCGCCTGAAATGGAGCTCAAGATTCTCACGCTTGAAGGTAGCGAGGCAGGCTCGGTTGATTTGCCAGCTGCAATCTTCGGCCTTGAGCCGCGCACCGATATTCTTCACCGCTGTGTGCGCTGGCAGCTCGCCAAGCGCCAGCGCGGCACCCATGACGTCAAGAATCGGGGTGAGATCAGTCTCACCGGCAAGAAGCTGTATCGTCAGAAGGGAACGGGGTCCGCGCGCCATGGACCGCGCAAGGTCAATCTCTTCCGCGGCGGCGGCAGGTCATTTGGTCCGACCCCGCGCAGTCATGCAATCGGCCTGCCCAAGAAAGTGCGGGCGCTCGCGCTCAAGCATGCGCTTTCCGCCAAAGCGCGCGACGGCGGCATCATTGTGCTCGACAAGGCGAATCTCAAGGATGGGAAAACCAAGGAACTGCGGACCAATTTTGCCAAGCTCGGCCTGACCAGCGCGCTGATCATCGATGGCGCCGAGATCGATGCAAAATTCGCGCTTGCGGCGCGCAACATTGCGAACATCGATGTCCTGCCGGTACAGGGGATCAACGTTTACGACATCTTGCGGCGTCACACTCTGGTGCTGACCAAGTCTGCGCTCGACGCCTTGGAGGCGCGGCTGAAATGAGCACCACCGATCCGCGCCATTATGATGTCATTGTTTCGCCGGTGATTACCGAGAAGGCGACTATCGCCTCGGACCGCAACCAGGTGATGTTCAAGGTTGCCAGGCATGCAACCAAGCCGCAGATCAAAGAGGCGGTCGAGAAGCTCTTTGACGTGAAGGTCAAGAGTGTCAACACGCATATCCGCAAAGGCAAGGTCAAAGCCGTCAAGGGAAGCGTGGGGGAGCAGTCAGAGGTCAAGCGGGCGATCGTGACGCTCGAAGAGGGTCACCGCATCGACGTGACCACCGGTCTCTGAGGGAAAGCGGCGCCATGGCACTCAAATCCTATAATCCGGTCACGCCCAGCCAGCGCCAGCTCGTGCTGGTGGATCGGGCCGGACTCTACCGCGGCACGCCGGTCAAGGCGCTCACCCAGGGAAAGAGCTCGACCGGCGGACGCAACAACCATGGCCGCATCACCGTGCGGTTTCGGGGTGGCGGCCACAAGAAGACGTATCGCAACGTCGACTTCAAGCGCCGCAAATTCGATGTGCCTGCCAAGGTCGAGCGCATCGAATATGACCCGAACCGCACCGGCTTCATCGCTCTGGTCAAGTACGAGGACGGGGAGCTTGCCTACATCCTCGCGCCACAACGGCTCGCGCCTGGCGATACAGTGGTTTCAGGCGAGCATGTGGATGTGAAGCCGGGCAATGCGATGCCCGCCGGCAACATTCCTATTGGCACCATCGTGCACAATATCGAAATCAAGATCGGCAAGGGCGGCCAGATTGCGCGTTCGGCCGGTGCCTATGCCCAGATCGTTGGGCGGGACGGCGAGTATGTGATCCTGCGTCTCAACTCCGCCGAGCAGCGCCTCGTGCATGGGCGCTGCATGGCTACGATCGGCGCAGTCTCGAACCCCGACAATATGAACATTTCGATCGGCAAGGCGGGGCGCAAGCGCTGGATGGGGCGCATGCCGCACAATCGCGGCGTGTCCATGAACCCCATCGATCATCCTCACGGCGGCGGCGAAGGGCGCACGTCCGGCGGACGCCATCCGGTGACGCCATGGGGCTTCCCAACCAAGGGGAAGAAAACGCGTAACAACAAATCCACCAGCAAGTTCATCATCGCAAGCCGCCACGCGCGCAAGAAATAACGGGATCGCATCATGGCACGTTCGATTTGGAAAGGTCCTTTCGTCGACGGCTATCTGCTCAAGAAGGCGGAGGCTACGCGCTCGTCGGGACGCCATGAGATGATCCGGATCTGGAGCCGGCGCTCGACCATACTGCCGCAATTCGTGGGCCTGACCTTCGGTGTCTACAACGGGCAGAAGCATATTCCGGTCCTGGTGACCGAGGAGATGGTCGGGCACAAGTTCGGAGAGTTTTCGCCGACACGGGTATTCTACGGACATTCCTCCGATCGAAAGGCCAAGCGCGCGACGGGGCCGGCAGCTCCTGGCGCCGCAGCGAGCGCAGCCGCAGCGCCGGCTGCTTCGTCGGGGACCGGCGGGTAACAACGGGAGACGCAAATGGGCAAGAAAACGCGCGCTCGCGCGCTTGCCGAGAACGAGGCAAAAGCAGTGGCCCGCATGCTGCGGGTGAGCCCTCAGAAGCTCAACCTTCTCGCCCAGCTCATTCGCGGCAAGAAGGTTGCAGCCGCGCTCGCCGATCTCGAGTTCTCGCGCAAGCGCACGGCACGCGATGTGCGCAAATGCCTGGAATCGGCGATTGCAAACGCCGAGAACAATCATCAGCTCGACGTCGACGAGCTTGTCGTCGCGCAGGCGCATGTCGGAAAGGCGCTCGTGATAAAACGCTTTCATGCTCGCGGCCGTGGCCGCATGAGCCGGATTCTCAAACCCTTCGCGAATCTGACCATTGTGGTGCGCGAGGGCGAGGCCGCGGTCTCTTAAAGGAGTGAAGAATGGGTCAAAAGGTTAACCCCGTCGGTTTGCGGCTCGGCATCAATCGCACCTGGGATTCGCGCTGGTATTCCGGCAAGAAGGAATACGGCGAGCTGCTGCATGAGGACATGAAGATCCGCAAAGAGCTGATGAAGGACCTCAAGCAGGCGGCGGTCTCGAAGATTGTCATCGAGCGGCCGCACAAGAAGTGCCGCGTGACCGTGCAGTCGGCCCGCCCCGGCGTGGTGATCGGCAAAAAAGGCGCCGACATCGAGAAGCTCCGGCGCAAGGTCGCCAATCTCACGAAATCCGACGTCGTGATCAATATTGTGGAGATCAGGAAACCCGAGCTCGATGCACAGCTGGTGGCAGAATCGATCGCTCAGCAGCTCGAGCGGCGCGTTGCGTTTCGCCGCGCCATGAAACGGGCGGTGCAATCTGCCATGCGGCTCGGCGCAGGCGGCATCCGCATCAATTGCTCGGGACGTCTCGGCGGAGCCGAGATCGCGCGAATGGAATGGTACCGCGAAGGACGCGTGCCGCTGCACACGTTGCGTGCGGATGTGGATTACGGCTTCGCGACCGCCTTTACGACTTACGGAACATGCGGCGTGAAAGTCTGGATCTTCAAAGGCGAGATCATGGAGCACGACCCAATGGCGCAGGACAAGAAGCTTGCGGAAGGCGAGCCCGGGCGGCCGCGCCGCGACATGTCGTGAGCAGCAGCAGGGAAAAACGATAGAAAGGTGAAACCATGCTGCAGCCCATGCGCACAAAATTCCGCAAGGCGCACAAAGGCCGGATCAAAGGGCTGGCGACCTCAGGCGTCGCCCTTGCGTTCGGCCATTTCGGCCTCAAGGCGCTCGAGCCGGAACGGGTGACGGCGCGACAGATCGAAGCCGCGCGCCGCGCGCTTACCCGTCACATGAAGCGTGCCGGCCGGGTTTGGATCCGAATATATCCTGACGTGCCGGTATCGAAAAAACCGCTTGAGGTGCGAATGGGCTCGGGCAAGGGGGCGCCGGAATTTTGGGTCGCGCGCGTCAAGCCGGGCCGCATTCTGTTCGAGGTTGATGGCGTGAATGAACAGGTCGCACGCGAGGCTCTGGAACTCGCGGCCGCCAAGCTGCCGATCAAGACACGGTTCATCGAGCGCATCGCGGAATAGGCTGGAGGGACGATGAAGACCGCTGATGTTCGCGCCATGACCCTCGACCAGCTCGAGGACGAGGTTCTCAAGCTCAAGAAGGAAGCATTCAACCTGCGGTTCCAGCGGGCAACCGGACAGCTGGAGAATACCGCGCGCGTGCGACAGGTACGCCGTGACATCGCCCGGATGAAAACCATAGCGGCACAGAAGCGCTCCGGTGGGTCCGCGCGCGCGGCCGCCAGAGCCAGGGCGGGGTGACAGAGGATGCCGAAACGTACGCTCCAGGGCGTTGTCATCAGTGACAAGCAGGACAAGACGGTCATCGTCCGGGTTGAACGCCGGTTTACCCATCCGGTGATGAAAAAAACCGTGCGCCGGACGAAGAAATACTACGCCCATGACGAGAAGAACGAGCATCACGTCGGCGATGTCGTGTGGATCGAGGAGCGGCGGCCGCTGTCCAGGCTCAAGCGCTGGGAGGTTGTGCGCAGCGAGAGAAGACAAGCCGTTTAAATGCGGCGCACGGTTAGCAGCAAATGAGGTTAGCGTCGTGATTCAGATGCAGACAAATCTCGACGTGGCGGATAATTCCGGCGCGCGGCGCGTCATGTGCATCAAGGTGCTGGGAGGCTCCAAGCGCAAGTATGCCACGATCGGCGATGTAATCGTGGTGTCCATCAAGGAGGCGATCCCGCGCGGCCGGGTAAAAAAAGGCGAGGTGATGAAGGCGGTGGTGGTTCGAATCTCGAAGGACATCAAGCGTCCGGACGGTTCCGTCATCCGTTTTGACCGCAACGCCGCCGTCCTGATCAATCCCCAGATGGAGCCGGTGGGCACCCGCATCTTCGGGCCGGTCCCGCGCGAGCTTCGCGCCAAGAACCACATGAAGATCATTTCGCTCGCGCCGGAGGTGCTGTGATGGCGGCGAAAATCCGCAAGGGCGACAAAGTCGTTGTATTGACCGGCCGCGACAAGGGCCGCAGCGGCGAGGTGATCGAGATACAGACCGCTCGCGATCGCGCGCTCGTGCGGGGGATAAATATGGTCAAACGTCATCAGAAGCAAAGCGCGCGGCAGGAGGGCGGGATCATCTCGAAGGAAGCCTCGCTGCATTTGTCCAATCTTGCGATTGCCGATCCCAAGACCGGCAAGCCGACCCGCGTCGGCTTCAAATTCGTCGGCACGGGCGATAGCCGGCGCAAAGTGCGCTTCGCCAAGCGCTCCGGAGTTGAGATCGATGGCTGACGAAAGCAAGGCCAAGCAGAAACCAGGCAAGGCCGCGAAAGCGGAAAAGCCTGCGCGTTCTGTAAAGGGCGAGAAGCCGCAACAGACGCAGAAGTCCGAGAAGACCGCCAAGCCAGAAGGCAAGCCGGAGAAAGAGGCCGCTGGGAAAGTTGCGCGGACCGAAAGGCCGCAAGAGCGCGTGGTGCCTCGCCTGAAGGTCTATTTCGAGGAAGTCGTTCGCGACAAGCTTTCCCATGCCTTGGGTTACAAGAATCGCTTTCAAGTGCCTGTGGTTGAGAAGATCGTCATCAATATGGGCATCGGGGAAGGTGTCAACGACCGCAAGAAAGTGGAGTCGGCGGCGAATGACCTCGGCCTCATCGCCGGGCAGAAGGCGGTCATCACAAATGCGAGAAAGTCGATTGCCACGTACAAGGTGCGCACGGGGCAGCCGATCGGCTGTAAGGTCACGCTCCGCAAGAGCCGCATGTACGAGTTCATGGACCGGCTGATCAATATCGCGCTGCCGCGCGCGCGCGATTTTCGCGGCTTATCGCCAAAAAGCTTTGACGGCAGAGGCAATTATTCTCTCGGGATCAAGGAACACATCATCTTCCCCGAAATCGACTACGACAAGGCCTCGGACATCTGGGGCATGGACGTCACGGTCTGCACCAGCGCCAAGACGGACGACGAAGCGCGCGCCCTGTTGACGGCATTCAACTTCCCATTCCGGCAGTGAGGTTATCCTCAGACGCGGAAAGCCAGGAGATATTGATGGCAAAGAAGAGCTCAATCGAAAAGAACAACAGGCGGCGCAAGCTGAGCAAGAAATATTCGCCCCGCCGAGCCCGGCTCAAAGCGGTGGCTCGCGACAAGACAAGGCCCATGGAGGAACGTTTCGCGGCGACGCTGAAGCTCGCGGAACTGCCGCGCAACTCGTCGGCTACCCGCGTGCGCAATCGCTGCGAGATGTCCGGCCGCCCGCGCGGCTACTATCGCAAACACAAGCTCTCTCGCATTGCGCTGCGCGAGCTCGGCTCGAGGGGTCTGATTCCGGGCCTCGTGAAGTCGAGCTGGTAAGGAGTTCGAGCAATGCCGATGAACGACCCGCTGGGCGATATGATCGCCCGCATTCACAATGCGCAAATGCGCAACAAGTCGAAAGTCTCGACACCGGCCTCCCGGCTTCGGTTGAGCGTGCTCGATGTTCTCAAAAGCGAGGGTTTTATCCGCGGCTATGCCGCCGTGGAGCACTCCAATGGACGCAAGGAGCTGGAGATCGAGCTCAAATATTTCGATGGCGAGCCGGTGATCCGTGAGATCGCGCGAGTCTCCAAGCCTGGACGACGCGTCTATGCGTCGGTGAAAACGCTGCCGCGCGTGAACAATGGGCTGGGCGTTGCGATTGTCTCAACGCCGAAAGGCGTAATGGCGGACCACGACGCGCGCGACAGGAATGTTGGCGGCGAAATCCTCTGCACGGTGTTTTGATATGTCCCGGGTCGGAAAAAAACCTGTTGCAATCCCTGCTGGCGTGGATGCCAGCATGGAGGGCCAGGTCGTGAAGGTGAAAGGACCAAAAGGAACGCTGGCGTTGACGCTGCACGATGACGTGGCGGCGAAAGTCGAGGGCAATGAGGTCCGGATTGATCCGCGCAGCGACAGCAAGCGTGCGCGGGCGATGTGGGGCACGTACCGTTCACTGCTGGCCAACGTGATGACCGGGGTCACCCAGGGATTTGAGCGCCGGCTCGAAATCACCGGGGTCGGGTATCGCGCCGCGGTGCAGGGCAAGAACCTGCAGGTCCAGCTCGGTTACAGCCACGATATCGTCTATCCAATCCCGGATGGGATCACGATCGTCACTCCAAGGCCGACTGAGATCGTTATCACAGGCATTGACGGACAGAAGGTCGGCCATGTTGCTGCGGAAATTCGCGCCTTCCGCAAGCCCGAGCCTTACAAGGGCAAAGGCGTCAAATACGCGGGCGAATACATCTTCCGCAAGGAAGGAAAGAAGAAGTGACGGGAGCTTACGATGGCAACACTTGCTGATCGGACCGCCCGCCGGACGGCGAAGGTACGGCGCAACGTGCGGCGGTCTGGCGGGGATCGGGCTCGGCTTTCCGTGTTCCGGTCTTCCAAACACATTTACGCGCAAGTCATCGATGACCGCCAAGGCGGCACGATCGTATCCGCCTCCTCGTTGGAAAAGGAAATGCGCACGACCTTGAAGACCGGAGCAAATATCGAGGCTGCCAAGGCGGTGGGAAAACGCGTGGCCGAGCGCGCTGTTGCCAAAGGGGTGAAAGAGGTCGTCTTTGATCGCGGCGGATGCCTTTACCACGGGCGGGTCAAGGCACTCGCTGAAGCTGCGCGCGAGGGGGGACTTAAATTCTGATGTCAGAGATCAGAGGTCAGTCAAAATCGACGTCGGAGCTCTGACTGAAAATGATTTCTGACATCTCACATCTGGCATCCGACATCTGGCATCTGACATCTGGCATCTGACATGGAACTGAACTATGGCACGTGAACACCGCGAACGACGAGATCGGGAAGAACGCGACAGCGAATTCAAGGACAAGCTGGTCCACATCAATCGGGTGGCCAAAGTGGTGAAGGGTGGCCGCCGCTTTGGTTTCGCCGCCCTGGTTGTCGTCGGCGACGAGAAGGGCCGAGTGGGATTTGGCCACGGCAAGGCGCGCGAGGTCCCCGAGGCGATACGCAAGGCAACGGATTCTGCCAAGCGCGGCCTCATTCGCGTGCCGCTGCGTGAAGGCCGCACGCTGCACCATGACGTCGCAGGCCGTCATGGCGCCGGCAGGGTCTATTTGCGAGCGGCCCCGCCGGGGACCGGAATCATCGCCGGTGGACCAATGCGCGCGGTGTTCGAGACCTTGGGCATGCAGGACGTCGTTGCGAAATCGTTGGGTTCGTCCAACCCGTATAACATGGTGCGGGCAACGTTCGATGCGCTCAAGCGGCAGGATTCCCCGCGCTCGGTTGCATCACGGCGCAATATCAAGGTGTCGGCTCTGCAAGCGCGGCGACGTGAGGGCGCAGAGGCGGAGGCACCGGCCGACTGACCCGCGTGACCGGATTTGCTTGCAAGCACTCAGGAGAGGGTTCCTGTGCTTGTCGAGCACCACGCCGAAATGAGTGACAGCCAGATGAGCAACACTGACAAGATCATCAGAATCGAACAGACCGGCAGCCCGATACGCCGCCATCATACGCAGCGTGAAACATTGATCGGGCTCGGTCTCAACGGCATCGGTCGCGTCGCCCAAGTGCCGGATACGCCAGCCATTCGGGGCATGCTTACCAAGGTCAAGCATTTGGTTCGAATTCTCGAGCCCAAATAGAGCGCCTCGGATCGCAACTGCGCCGCAATGAGAGGATCACCGGATGAAACTCCACGAATTGGCTGACCGCCCCGGTGCGCGCAAGAAACGCGCCCGCATCGGTCGCGGTATCGGCTCGGGAATGGGCAAGACAGGGGGGCGCGGGGGAAAGGGGCAGACCGCCCGGTCCGGAGTGCGGATCAAGGGTTTCGAAGGCGGGCAGATGCCGCTCCATCGGCGCCTGCCCAAGCGCGGATTCAAGAACGTCTCATTCGCGCGCAGGCTCAATGAGGTCAATCTCGAGAAGATCCAGGCGGCGATCGAGGCTGGCAAGCTCGATGTGGCTGCAACCGTCGACGCGGCAGCATTGGTGAAAGCGGGCGTGCTGCGGCGCTCGAAGGATGGCGTGCGGCTGCTTGGCGCAGGCGAGATCAAGACCAAAGTCGATTTTGCCGTCTGGGGGGCTTCGAAATCGGCGCTGGCAGCCGTGGAAAAAGCCGGCGGCTCGGTCACGATCCTCGCTCCCAAGCCGCAGGCGAGCGAGCAGCCGGCGTGATGATTATATAGATCGCGGGCGCCGCAACCGGAGCTTCAACGGCCATGGTCTCAGCAGCAGAACAACTTGCAGCCAACCTCAACTTTTCGGCGCTTGCGAAGGCCGAGGAGCTCAAGAAGCGGATTTGGTTCACCCTCGGTGCGCTGCTGGTCTATCGCTTCGGGACCTATATTCCGCTCCCCGGCATCGACCCATCGGCATGGGAGCAGATTTTTCGCTCCAACGCCGGCGGCATCCTCGGAATGTTCAACATGTTCTCCGGCGGTGGCATCCATCGCATGGCGATCTTTGCATTGAACATCATGCCTTACATTTCGGCCTCGATCATCATTCAGCTGATGACCACGGTGTCACCCACGCTCGAACAGCTCAAGAAGGAGGGCGAGCAGGGCCGCAAGGTCATGAACCAATATACCCGCTATCTGACGGTGCTGCTGGCAGCCTTCCAATCCTATGGAATTGCGGTAGGGCTGGAAGGCGCGGGCAACGTAGTGAGCGATCCCGGCTGGTTCTTTCGTATCGCGACGGTGGTTACGCTCACCGGCGGGACCTTGTTTTTGATGTGGCTCGGCGAGCAGATCACCGCGCGCGGCATCGGCAATGGCGTCTCGCTGATCATCCTTTCAGGAATCGTTGCAGAATTGCCCTCGGCCGTCGCCGGCACGCTCGAGCTCGGCCGCCAGGGCGCGCTATCTACCGGACTCATCCTCGTTGTGCTGGTCATGGTCGTTGCGGTCATAGGTTTCATCGTTTTTATGGAAAGGGCGCAACGCCGGCTATTGATCCAATATCCAAAGCGCCAGGTCGGCAATCGAATGTTCGAGGGTCAGTCCTCGCATCTGCCTCTTAAGCTCAACACGTCCGGAGTTATTCCGCCGATCTTCGCGTCATCGCTGCTGTTGTTGCCCACGACGGTCGCCAATTTCAACGTCGGTCAGGGTCCGGAGTGGTTCGTAACGCTCACGACGCAGCTCAGCCATGGGCGGCCGCTCTTTCTGATCCTCTATGTGGGTCTGATTGTCTTTTTCGCGTTCTTTTACACGGCCATCGTATTCAATCCCACCGAAACGGCTGACAATCTGAAAAAGCACGGGGGCTTCATTCCCGGCATTCGTCCCGGTGAGCGCACGGCGGAATACATCGATTATGTGCTCTCGCGGATTACTGTCATTGGAGCTGCCTATCTGGCGGTTGTCTGCCTGTTACCCGAAATCCTGATTTCCTATGCCTCGGTACCGTTCTACTTTGGAGGAACTTCGCTCTTGATCGTCGTGAGCGTCACGATGGACACCGTTGCCCAAATCCAGGGCTATCTTCTTGCTCACCAGTATGAAGGCTTGATCAAGCGTTCTAAGCTGCGGGGGCGGCGTAGATGAGGCTGATATTGCTCGGCCCCCCCGGGGCCGGCAAAGGCACTCAGGCCCAGCGACTCGTGGCCAGGCACGGCATCGTGCAGCTTTCGACTGGCGATATGTTGCGGGCCGCGGCCGCGGCGGGCACCCCGGTGGGACTGCTGGCGAAGGACATCATGGCGCGTGGGGAGCTGGTGCCCGATGATCTCGTGGTCGCGATTGTTGCCGCGCGAATTGCAGAGGCCGATGCGCGCAACGGCTTTGTCCTCGACGGCTTCCCGCGGACCGTTCCGCAAGCCCACGCACTCGATCGCTTGCTCAAGGAGAAAGGCCTCAAGCTTGACGCGGTGATCGAGCTCAAAGTTGATGAGGGGAGCCTGCTCGATCGCATCGAGAAGCGGATCACTCAGGCCAGAGTGCAGGGTGGATCCCTGCGTACAGACGACGATCCGGATGTGCTACGCCGGCGCCTGCGCGCCTATCGCGACCAGACCGCGCCGCTTGCTGCTTATTATCAGCTGCAAGGCGTGCTGCGGTCGGTCGACGGTATGGCTTCGGTCTCCGAGGTGGCGCACGCCATAGACAAGCTGCTGGCGGAGGTCGCAAAACCAGGCCCGGCGGTCGACAACCCTCCTCTCCGGACTGCCCGGCAGAACAAGACCGCTAAACCGAGCGGGCAGACGGCCGGGCCTGCGGCTTCCGCCCCCAAAGCCTCAAGCCCAAAGCGCGCAAAGCCGAAATTCCGGCCCAAGAGCGCCGCCAAGAGCGCCCACCAGAGCACGCGCAAGACCGCCGGGAAGCCCGCCCGCTCTCAAAGTGCTACCCGGCCAAAAAGGAAGCGCCAGCGGAGGTTGACGAAACGCGATTGAATCCATTAATAACCCGCATCCAAATCGAGAGGTCGATCGATACCAAGCCCCGGGGACGGGGAGGGTGTCGTGTTATTGCTTGCGGTTGGCCCCGAGTGGAACGATCGCCGGCCAGTTCACTTGTGCCGGTAAAAGGAGAGAAGGACTGTGGCCCGCATCGCCGGCGTCAATATACCGACCAATAAGCGCGTCGTAATAGCCCTGCAATATATCCATGGGATCGGGCCTAGAAAGGCCAACGAGATCATGGGGAAAGTCGGGATTCCCGAACAGCGGCGGGTTTCCCAGCTGACCGACCAGGAAGTGCTGCAGATTCGCGAGGTAATCGACCGCGATTACCTCGTGGAAGGAGATCTGCGCCGCGAAGTGGCCATGAACATCAAGCGGCTGATGGACCTGGGTTGCTACCGGGGGTTGCGGCACCGCCGCGGGCTCCCGGTTCGCGGACAACGCACCCATACCAATGCCCGCACGCGTAAGGGTCCGGCCAAGCCGATAGCCGGGAAGAAGAAGTAGGCCGGCGGCAGGCCTTGCCCTGGCGGCGTAGGATCGGTGGTTCATTACACCGCGGCAGTGCCGCGCCTTTAGAGGATTGAGAATGGGCAAAGAACCCGCCCGCGTCCGCCGACGCGAACGCAAGAACATCGCTTCCGGAGTCGCGCATGTGAACGCGACCTTTAACAACACCATGATCACCATCACTGACGCACAAGGAAACACCATCGCCTGGTCGTCTGCCGGCACCATGGGCTTCAAGGGGTCGCGAAAATCGACCCCTTATGCGGCGCAGGTGGCCGCTGAGGACGCTGCCAAGAAGGCGCAAGAGCACGGGATGCGCACCCTCGAGGTCGAGGTGGCGGGACCGGGCTCGGGGCGCGAGTTTGCGCTGCGCTCCCTGCAATCGGCCGGGTTCACCATAACTTCCATCCGCGACGTCACGCCGATTCCCCACAACGGCTGCCGTCCACGCAAAAGGCGCCGAGTATGACCGATGATGTTTTGATCCGGCGGGCTCCAGAGGAGTCCGTAGCCGCAAGAAATCCCCACGGAGCGGAGTGGGGCGCGCGTCCCGCTGCCGCGCCGCGCAATGCCATGGGTGCCAACGTGACGATTCAAAAGAACTGGCAGGAACTGATCCGACCGAACAAGCTGCAGGTGACGCCCGGCGGGGATCCCAAACGGGAGGCGATCCTGATTGCTGAGCCGCTCGAGCGGGGTTTCGGCGTCACGCTGGGCAATGCGCTACGCCGTATCCTGTTGTCTTCGTTACAAGGTGCGGCGGTGCAGTCGGTGCATATCGACGGGGTGCTGCATGAGTTCTCCTCGATCCCGGGCGTACGTGAGGACGTCACCGACATCGTGCTCAACATCAAGGACATTGCCATCAGAATGCACGGGGATGGACCCAAGCGGATGGTGGTCAAGAAGCAGGGACCAGGCACGGTCATGGCGGGCGACATCCAAACCGTCGGCGATGTCGTCGTGCTCAACCCCGACCTCGTTCTGTGCACCCTGGACGAGGGCGCCGAGATCCGGATGGAGTTCACGGTCAATACCGGAAAGGGCTATGTGCCCACCGAGCGCAATCGGCCAGAGGATGCGCCGATCGGATTGATCCCGGTGGACAGTCTTTACTCGCCGGTGCGCAAGGTATCGTACCGGGTCGAGAATACGCGCGAAGGTCAGATTCTCGACTACGACAAGTTGACGATGCAGATCGAGACCAATGGCGCGCTGAGCCCGGATGACGCCGTCGCCTATGCCGCACGTATTCTGCAGGATCAGCTCAACGTGTTCGTCAATTTCGAGGAGCCGCGCAGTGCGGTCGAACCCTCGCCCATTCCCGATCTGGCGTTCAACCCGGCCTTCCTCAAGAAGGTCGACGAGCTCGAGCTTTCAGTGCGATCGGCCAATTGTCTCAAGAACGACAATATCGTCTACATCGGCGATCTCGTTCAAAAGAGCGAAGCGGAAATGCTGCGTACTCCGAATTTTGGCCGCAAATCGCTCAATGAGATCAAAGAAGTGCTTGCGCAGATGGGCTTGCATCTGGGCATGGAGGTGCCGGGCTGGCCGCCTGACAATATCGACGAGCTGGCCAAGCGCTTCGAGGATCATAACTACTGAGGATAGAGGTCGGATGTCAGAGGCCTGATAAAGCTCCTCCGATATCCGATCTCTGATATTCTGAAATGCGCCACCGCAACGCCCATCGCAAGCTCAACCGCAAACATGAGCACCGCCGCGCCATGTTCGCAAACATGGCGGCTGCTCTGATCAAGCACGAGCAGATCGTTACCACCTTGCCGAAGGCCAAGGATTTGCGGCCGATCGTTGAGAAACTGATCACACTGGGCAAACGCGGCGACCTGCATGCCCGACGTCAAGCCATCGCGCACATTCATGACGTGCCGATGGTGAAGAAGCTGTTCGAGGTGCTCGGCCCGCGTTACAAGGAACGCAACGGCGGATATACGCGCGTGCTCAAGGCTGGATATCGATACGGCGATTCTGCGCCAGTCGCGGTAATCGAATTTGTCGACCGCGACGTGAACGCCAAGGGTCTGGACTCCGGGCCGGTGGCGGAACAGAAGGCAGAGCCGGAAGCAGCCGCCGCCTCGGCGTGACCGTTGCTGTTGCGTGATGCGCCCTTGCATTAAGGCGGGCGCCTTCCCTTCGCATCATGAGAGTGTTTGCGCGAGCCAGCCGTAAAGGCGGCGGTGACGCGGCCGGCTGTCGCACGGCATCGCGGTAGGTGATATATTTGGGCATGCCAGCGAAGTTGCGATCATGAGCGTTGCCGTCACCACAGGCGCCGAAGGGTTCCCCCGCCGGGCATTCACGGTCGAGGATATCAGTCGAATGATGGAAGCCGGTGTCATCGGCGAGGACGAAAAGTTCGAGCTGGTTGAGGGGGAAATCGTCATGATGGCCTCAAAGGGCATCGCGCATGAGCGGATCAAATCAGCCCTGACCGTCGCCGTTGCTCGCGCGTTGCCGGATCATCTTACGATGGGTGTTGAAACGACGTTGCGGCTGACCAATACAATCATGCTCGAGCCCGATATCGCCGTCTTTCCCAAGGATCTGTTCAAGCATTCGGTGGGCGGCTTCGCCCGGCTCGAGCCGGGCGAGGCGCATCTCGTCATTGAAGTTGCAGCCACGAGCATCACCTATGACAAGCGTCTCAAGGCGCGGCTGTATGCGCGTCATCGCGTGCGCGAGTACTGGGTGGTCGACGCCAACGTGCGGATCACGTGGGTGCATACCGGCCCGCAGGGCGATGAATGGTCCTCGATTATTGAACGTGGTCCGCAGGACGCGCTGACCACGCCGGCATTGCCCGGATTTTCGATTCGGCTGGACGAGCTCGGCTGATAAAATTACTGCCGCCGGCGCAAATCCCTCCCCATCACATCGTAGATATCGGCGGGCGCGAAGTCGTCGGTAATGATTTCAGCGGCACCCTGCGGCTGGATGTAATCCGTCCGGTGTTGCAAAAGCTGGGGCAGCGTAAAACGAAAACCGTAGCGTTCCTGCAATGCGGCGGCGTTGCGATCTACGATCTCCTTGTGGATCAGCGCCGACGCTCCGACCACAATCGTCTCGCCGACCCCGGTTGGGTAGAGTTCAAGCTGCGGAAATACTTGCGCCAACGTCCGCAGCGTGGATGCATAAAGCTTGGTTCCGTTGTGGACGTTGAACGCGGCGGCGCCGCCCGGCGCGAGCCGTTCATTGACCAATGCGTAGAACTCCCGGGTCAGCAGATGGAAGGGCACATAGCCTCCGCGATAGGCATCAAGCAGGATGAGATCGTAGCGCTCGGTGTTTCGGTTGAGAAACACTCGGCCGTCGCCCGCCCGAAAGCGCACGCGCTCCGTTTCGCGCAGGCCGAAATACGCTTTTGCCGCGCTGATCACGCCGGGATCGACTTCGATCGTGGTGATGAACGCATCAGGAATGAACCGGCCGAGATAAGCCGAGATCGATCCGCCACCGAGGCCCAGCATCAATATTTTCGCAGGCGAATGCGGATAGCTGACCGCAACCGTCATTGTCCGGGTGTAGGGCAATGGCAGGTCATCCGGGTCGGCGAGGTTGACCACTGATTCCGTGTAATCCCAGCCCTTGATCTGAAATGACATCACCAGATTGGTTTGACGCTTTGTCACGAAGATGTCGTTGTGCTCCGTTTCGAGGTGCGCAATCCGACCATCGGGGCGCTTGAGCATTACCGCGCGAATATCAGCATCGATCAGATTTTCGGCAGCCTCTCCAGGCGGAATCTGCGCTGTGATCGTGAGCAGGAGGAGGAGTGCTATTCCGGACGTTCCCGGCTTTGGCGCCTTGACGGCAAGCAGCAGCAAACCTGCAAGCAAACCAAGGATCCCGAGCCCTAACGTAATCGCGCGTGCGCCCATCGCAGGGATCAAATAAAAGGTCGTACCGAGAGTCCCTGCGATTGAGCCTGCGGTCGAAATGCCATACACGGCCCCGGAGACGCGGCCGGAACTTTGCGGCGAGTGCAAGAGGAGCCTGATGGCAAACGGTGAATACATGCCGAGGAGAGTAACGGGCAGGAACATGAGGGCAATCGCGGCGAGCAGGCTTGCGGCGCGGATATCCTCGATCGTGCTGAAAACGAATTCAAGAACAGGCCGGCTGAAGCTTGGCAGGACCAGCAAATAAAGCGATCCGATCATAACCGTAAAGGCAAGGACACCAGGTGAAGCGGTGCGGTCTGCAAGCGTCCCGCCCGCGAAATAGCCGGCCGTCAGGGCAAGCAATACCGTCGAAATCAGGGACGCCCAAGTGTAAATGCCGCTGCCGAAATAGGGGTTAAGGTAGCGGGAGCCCAGCATCTCGAAGCTCATAATGATGGCGCCCGTCACGAAGGCCGCAATGGAGATCACGATGGCGTTGCGCAGCGTCTTTCGAGAGTTTGCGTCGATATGGCCCACAGGCACCTCGATTGGACGCTGCGCCGGCATAGTCAATAGTACAGACCGGCAAATTTCCGCCTGGCCGCTATGACCTGCCCTTCATTTGCCGTGCGGCTCCGCTTATATCTTCGCCTCACAACAGCGGATTCGCCATGTCTTTGAAGCTCTACGCGCTGGCGCTAGCCCTTGGCCTTTGTCTGACCCCGCGTGCCTCGCTGGCACAGGAGCGCCGGATACCGGTCTCCCCGAACGAAGTTCGCTTGTCGTATGCACCGGTGGTGCAGCAGGTCACGCCGGCGGTCGTGAATGTCTACGCCGCCAAGACCGTCGCTGTGCGCAATCCATTGTTCGATGATCCGATCTTCCGGCGCTTTTTTGGCATGCCCGGGGGCGGCGGAGAGCAGGTCCAACGCTCGCTCGGCTCGGGCGTCCTGGTGGACGCCGCCGGACTGGTTATCACCAACAATCATGTCATCGAGGGGGCTGACCAGGTGAAGGTCTCGCTTGCGGACAAGCGCGAGTTCGAGGCTGAGATGGTGCTCAAGGACTCCCGGTCCGATCTCGCCGTGTTGCGTATCAAGGCCCAAGGCGAGCGGTTTCCGGCGCTTGAATTCGCCGATTCTGATGCCTTGCAGGTCGGCGACATCGTTCTCGCGATCGGAAATCCTTTTGCTGTTGGTCAAACCGTAACCCACGGGATCGTGTCGGCGGTCGCGCGCACCCAAGTGGGTATTACGGACTACCAGTTCTTCATCCAGACCGATGCCGCGATCAATCCCGGCAATTCCGGAGGTGCCCTGGTCGATCTCGGCGGCCGTCTGGTTGGTATCAATACTGCCATCTTCTCGCGCTCCGGCGGCTCGCAGGGCATCGGCTTTGCCATTCCGGCCAATATGGTGAGGGTCGTGGTAGCATCGGCAAAGAGTGGTGTGTCTACGGTCAAGCGGCCATGGCTCGGAGCGCGCCTGCAGGCAATCACGCCCGAGATCGCCGAGAGCCTCGGAGTGAAACGCCCAGCGGGCGCCCTCGTTGCCAGCGTGACGCCGGTGAGCCCGGCCGGGCGGGCGGGGCTGAAAACCAGCGATCTCATCCTAAGCATTGATGGCCAGGCAATCGACGACCCCAATGCTTTCGATTATCGCTTCGCCACCAAGCCCCTTGGCGGAAACGCCCGGCTTGCGGTGAGGCGCGGGGGCAAGGAGCTGGCCCTCACCGTCGCCCTCGAAGCCGCGCCCGATACTCCCCACGACGAGCTGGTGATTGCCTCTCCCTCGCCGTTCCAGGGGGCGAAGATATCGAACCTCTCGCCTGCGCTCGCGGATGATCTTCGCATCGATCCCGCAACCCAAGGGGTGGTGATTGTCGATATTGCGTCGGGGTCTTCGGCCCAGAGCCTTGGTTTCCAGCGCGGGGATCTCGTGCTCTCCGTCAACAATGCAAAAATCGCAAAGACGCGCGACCTCGAGCGCATCGCAAGTCAGCAGAGCCGGGTCTGGCGCATCACCATCCTGCGCGGAGGGCAGCAGATGTCGGTGGAACTGCGGGGATGACGCCCCGCGCCAAACGCCGCGGTCCCACCCTGTTCACGACAGCGGGGCTCGAGCGCGATGCGCCGCGCCCGCTCGCTGACAAGCTACGGCCGGGAAAGCTCGACGAGGTCGTCGGTCAAGACCACCTGCTCGGCCCTGACGGCGCGCTCTCGCGCCTGCTCGCAACGCGCACCCTTGGTTCGCTCATCTTCTGGGGCCCTCCGGGTACCGGCAAGACTACGGTCGCGCGCCTGCTTGCAAAAGCGACCGATCTTCATTTCGAGCAGATATCGGCAATTTTTTCAGGTGTTGCGGACCTCAAAAAAGTCTTTGATGCGGCGCGCGAGCGGCGCGAAACAGGGCAGGGAACCCTGCTCTTTGTCGATGAAATTCATCGCTTCAATCGCGCGCAGCAGGATTCCTTCCTACCCGTCATGGAGGACGGCACCATCGTTTTGATTGGGGCCAGCACGGAAAATCCTTCATTTGAATTGATCGCACCGTTACTTTCGCGCGCCCGCGTGCTCGTTTTCAGGCCGCTTGATGAAGCTGCGCTCGAGCGATTGCTCGCGCGAGCCGAATCGATCGAGGGCCGGCAGCTCCCCCTGGACGCGCAGGCTCGGCAATCGCTCATCCGGATGGCTGACGGGGACGGCCGGGCGGCGCTCACGCTCGCCGAAGAAGTTTGGCGCGCGGCGCGAGCGGGCGAGATTTTCGATGGATCAAAATTGCAGGAGGTGGTGCAGCGGCGCGCGCCGATCTACGACAAAAAGCAGGACGGCCACTACAATCTGATCAGTGCCTTGCATAAATCGGTGCGCGGGTCCGATCCGGATGCGGCACTCTATTATCTTTGCCGCATGCTCGATGCCGGCGAGGACCCGCTGTATATCGCGCGGCGAGTGGTGCGAATGGCGGTCGAGGATATCGGCCTTGCCGACCCGCAGGCGCTCGTCATCTGCAACGCCGCCAAGGAAGCGTATGATTTCCTCGGCTCTCCCGAAGGTGAATTGGCAATCGCCCAGGCGGTCCTCTACGTCGCGACCGCGCCCAAGTCGAACGCCGCCTACGCCGCCTATGGTGCGGCCATGCGCACGGCCAAGGAAGCTGGCTCCTTGCTGCCGCCGAAACATATCCTCAACGCGCCAACCGAGCTGATGCGTTCGCAAGGCTATAGCGCGGATTACCGCTATGATCACGATGCTCCAGATGCTTTTTCCGGTCAGGACTATTTCCCGGAACAACTGGGCCGGCAGAAATTTTATGACCCGCCGGAACGCGGGTTCGAGCGGGAAATCAGGAAACGGCTGGAGTATTGGACGAAGTTGCGCAAGGAGCGGAACCGGGAGTGAGTGAGATAGTATCGCTCCGAAGGCCTTGCGCCTGAAAAGATGCAGAAAAGTACAGAAGGCGTCCAACACGTCGTCGTAACGCCGGATGATACCGGCATGCGCGTTGATCGTTTTCTGGAAGCGCACTTTCCGGGCCTATCGTTCTCTCACATTCAGCGGGTTATTCGAAAAGGCGAGCTGCGCGTAGACGGCAAGCGCGCCCAGCCGAACCAAAGGCTCAAGACCGGCCAGGCGGTGCGGATCCCGCCCTTGCGCCTGGAGGCGGCAACACTGCGGGTGGCCCCGGGAGGGGCCGAGCAGCAGAAGGACCGCGAGTTTCTGAGATCCATCACGCTCCATGAGGACGCCGATGTGCTGGCCCTCAACAAGCCCATGGGCCTGGCGGTGCAGGGCGGGTCAGGCACCAAAAGGCACCTCGACGGCATGCTCGAGGCTCTACGGGATGCGCAGGGCCAGCGGCCGCGGCTGGTGCATCGGTTGGACAAGGACACCGCCGGCTGCCTGCTGGTGGCGAAGACGCGCTTTGCGGCGACCGCGCTCGCGAAGACGTTCCGCTCGCGCTCAGCCAGAAAAATCTATTGGGCGCTGGTGGCGGGTGTCCCCAAGCCGCGCCAGGGGCGCGTGTCCACTTTCCTGGCAAAAGAAGAGCGCGACGACGATTCGATCATGCGCATTGCGCGCCATGGCGAGCAAGGGGCTAGCCACGCCATAACCTATTACGCGGTGGTGGATACCGCCGCGCGTCAACTGGCGTGGCTTTCGCTCAAGCCGGTCACCGGCCGAACTCACCAACTGCGCGCACATATGGATCACATCGGGCATCCGATCGTGGGAGATCCGAAATATTTCACCAAGGAAAACTGGGAGCTCCCGGGCGGCATCCAGAATCGGCTGCATCTGTTGGCGCGACGCATTGTCGTGCCGCATCCGCGCGGCGGGACAATCGACGTCAGTGCCCCGTTACCGCCCCATATGCAACAATCATGGAATCTGCTCGGTCTCGATCCGCAGCGATATGATCCGATCGTTGAGGCGCCGGAGACATAAACGATCGGCTTTACGTGTCTCACCCGAGGGGTGCACCCCATGCACTCCATTGTAAATAACAGGGAAAATACAGGGCGGCGTGCAAGAAGTGCCAGGAAAATCGAGGTTTGCGCAAAAAATAACAGGACGGGATCAGGAGCAAAAACAGGGCGATAACAGGAGAAAAACAGCGCAGAACAGGAAAGCGCCATCCGTGGTGCTGCTGAGATTGCATCAGTGGTCGTCCCCTCCGACTGGGCGCGCACCACACCCGCGGTCGCGTCAAAACAAAAACCCGGCGCGGTGTTCCGGCCGGGGTGCAAACACAATCATTCAGGATAAGCTTTTATAACGAACTTTGGTTTCCTAGTCTACTAACCGAAAGTTGTATTTTCAGCACGCTGATGCTCGCCCAAAGGTGGGATGACAGTACGCCCTAAGAGGTGACCCGGGTGATATCGGCTTACCCTCCGAAAGCGGCGGCAACGCGGACATCCCGGCACATACGCGAAGTGCCAGAACCTGCCGTGAGCAGATGCAGCAGGATTGCATGCGCAAAGCCAGACTTACTCGATCACCTCGTCAGCGCGACCGAGTAGCGAGATCGGGAATGTGATGCCGAGCGCCTTAGCGGTCTTGAGGTTGAGGATCAGCTCGACTTTCGTGGACTGCTGGACTGGCAGGTCGGCGGGCTTTTCGCCTTTCAGAATCCGGCCGGTGTACACGCCGGCCTGGCGGTACGAATCAATAATGCTGCCGCCGTAGCTCATCAGGCCGCCGGCCGCGACGAATTCGCGGTATTGGAAGATGGTGGGCACCGCGTGGCCGAGCGCCAGTGCGGCGAGCTGCTTGGTCCGAGAATTGAAAAATGGATCGCTGGCAATCACGAGCGTGCCGGCTCGCAGCTGGACCAAAGTTGCAAAGGCGTCATCGATTTCGTGTTCGTTGCTCGCTCGCAGGAGAGGCACCTGCAGTCCGAGAGTGCGGGCCGCCGCCTGCATGTCTCTCGATTCGGTCTCGGCACTGGGATAGGTCGGGTTGAGGAGCACGGCAATTGTAGTCGCCGTGGGCACCAGCTCGTGCATGAGTTCCAGCCGCTTCGGTCCTACCTCCACGTTCAATTGGGTCACGCCTGTAATGTTGCTGCCCGGCCGGTTGAGCGTGGCGACCCAGCCGAGTTCGACCGGGTCGCCACTGGTGGTGAAGACAATGGGAATCGTCGTCGTCGCCGCTTTTGTTGCTGCCACTCCAGGACTATTGGTGAATATCACGGCAACCTGACGACGAACCAGGTCAGCCGCCATTGCAGGTAATCGATCGTAGTGGCCATCGGCCCAGCGATATTCAGTCGATACGTTCTGGGCTTCGACATAGCCGGTTTCCTTCAAGCCCTGACGAAACGCAGCCACCATGGGCGCGTACCCGTCAGGCGCCCCGCCATTGAGGAATCCGATCACCGGCACGGATTGCTGCGCGTGAGCCGAGAGCGGCCAGCCAACTACCGCGCTGCAAAGCAGCGTGATGAACGCACGTCTTTTCACTCGATCACCTCGTCGGCACGCGCGAGCAGCATCGGCGCAATGTCGAGTCCGATCGCCTTGGCGGTGTTGAGATTGACGACCAGTTTGAACCTGGTCGGCTGCTCGACCGGAAGATCGCCGGGCTTTGCCCCGCGCGCGATCTTGTCGACATAGGCGGCCGAGCGTCGCCACAGGTCGGCGCGGCTGGCGCCGTAGGTAGCGAGCCCGCCAGCCTCAGCAAATTCGCGGATCTCGGAGATCATCGGCAACCGGCTGGCCAGGGCAAAGCTTCCGATTCGCTGGCGCAGGCCGATGGTAAGACCGTCGGTAAAGGTGAGCAGCGCATCCGGGAGATCCTTCCCGATTGCCGCGAGCGCCACCTCAAGCTCGTCGCGCGAGCGCGCCTCGACGGAGCGCAAGGCGAGCCCGACCGTGCCCGCCGCTTCCTGCGTGTCCTTCCACTCGGCGACTTTCGACGGGTTGTCCGAATTCCACAGCACCGCCACGCGCTGCGCGCGAGGGACAGCCTCCTTAAGCAGTTCCAGCCGCTTGCCCGCCATATCCGAAGCAAGCGCGCTCATTCCCGTGACGTTGCCCCCCGGACGTGCCAGGCTCTGGATGAAGCCGCTGCGGATCGGATCGGCGGCGAGCGTCATCACGATCGGGATCGTGTCGCTTGCCCGCATGGCGGCGAGGATCGGCGCGTCGCCGCCAGCCACGAACATGTCGACCGGGAGGCGCGCCAGCTCGCTCGCCAGATTGCCGAGGCGTTCGAGTTGGCCGTTGGCGCTGCGATCCTCCATCTTGAAATAACGCCCTTCCACATAGCCGAGGTCGCGCAGTCCAAGGAGAAACTGCCGTCGCAGGTTGGCCGCGACCGCCTCGGTCGGTCGCTGCGGTTCAAGATAGCCAAGGCGGATGATCTTCGGCTGCTGCGCGCGTGCCGCGAGCGGGCACGCCGCCGCGCTGCCGATGAGCAATATGAACTCGCGCCGTCCGACATTGATTGCCATGTGACCCTCCCACGGGGGTCGTGCCCATGCAATGGAGGGGGACGGTATCACGCTTTGATCGCGCGGTCTGCGGCAAGTCCGCTTACCCTCCCGAACTCTCCGTGAATGCGGACGTTCGGGATCGGCAGCTCGGTGCCATGACCTGCCGTGAGCAGATGCAGCAATCAGGGTGTGCAGAAGTTAGCCTACTCAATCACCTCGTCCGCGCGCAGCGGGAGTGCAGGCGGAATTGGCAATCCGATCGCCCTCGCGGTCTTCATGTTGATCACGAACTCGAACTTGGTCGGTGCTTGCACAGGAAGTGCGCCCGGCTTCTCGCCTCGCAGAATGCGATCGACGTACCTCGCGGCTCCCCGCCATTGATCGATCTGATCAGGTCCGTAGGACATCAGCCCGCCCTCGGCCGCCATATATCGGTACGGGTAGATCGCCGGCAAACGATAACGCGCCGCCAACGCGATGATCGAACCGCGATTGGCCCCGAGAATCGGATGGGGTGTCACGATCAGGCCACCACCCGGCTCGCTGGCAAACGTGGCGATAACGCGCTCGATCTCGACGCCATCGTGAACACTGGCAGCAGTCACTTGGACTCCAAGCGATGGCGCGACTGCCTCAGCCGCTCGCAGGAACGCGACGCTGTTTGCTGTGTCCCGATGGAAGGGCACCGCGACGCGGGTCATATTGGGCGAAGCCTCCTTAAGCAGGCCCAGCCATTTGCCGCTCATCTCCGGGTCAAAATTGGTGAAGCCTGTGATGTTGCCACCCGGTCGGGCCAGGTCGGCGACGAAACCACTCCCAACCGGGTCGGAGACCTGGACGAACACGATCGGAACAGTGCGAGTCGCCTGCTGCATGGTCGCCACCGCAGACACGCCCATGCACAGGATCACATCCGGCGTCATCCCGACCAGCTCCGCCGCAAGTGTGTCCACGCGGTTGGGGTCACCGCCGGTCCAACGTGTTTCGACCCGAATGTTGCGTCCTGCCGTCCACCCTAACTTCTGAAAGTTTTCCTGAAAAGCCGCGAGGCGAGCTTGGCCTTCGGGATCAGCGGGAGCGTAGACGTCCATCAGCACGCCGATCCGCCGCATTCGGTCGCCTAGCTGCGCACGCGCCCCGAGCGGCCATGCGACCGCCGCGCCGCTCAGCAGCGTGATAAACTCGCGCCGTCTCACTGCCCGATGCCTTTCCACGCTTTCCTACAGAAAGGATAGCACACCCCAGCTACGGTCGGAGACTGCTGCGCTGCGGGATTTTGGTCCGGCCTATGACGGCTTGGGGTCAATTGCACGTATTACCGCAGCGCACCATTGGCGGCTGCTTATCCCCAACTAGCGGACACGCCGATCTCGCTATTAATACGCATTCCCGTTCGGGTTCATCCCCTTTTATCGAGAGCTACATAGGTGCTCCCGATTTTTCTTGATCAATGAGCTGATTTTTTTGCGTAGGTACGAAGCACCTGCGGATTACGCGGGCGATAGCTCGGCGCAAGCTCGACGTATGCGTGCGCGCTGCGCGAACGCCGATTGAAGGTTACCTCAAGCTCGCGTTGATTTTGTCCAGGGCCGCTGCGCCCGGGCAAAGGTCCTTCTCCGTCAAGGTGTTGAGGGGCACGTCGACGGTGTTGAAATGACGGTGCAGATCCTCCGGGTCGCGATCGACATAGAGCAGCCCCGTGACCACCTGCCCAATCTCCGCGTTGCGCTGCAGGAATGTCGTCGCCGCCACGCGATCGTGCGGATCATAATCCGCAGCGATCTTCTTGAGCACGAGCTTGGAGCCATCGTGCTGCTCGACCACTTCGACGGTCCCGGCCTCATAGGCAATCCTGATCGGCGCACGCCCGGTGATGAAGTCGAGCCGGTTGACGGCCTCGTTATGCTCGCGGATGTAATCGAAGCTCTTGGTCGAGCCGGCATGATTGTTGAACGCAACGCACGGTGAGATGACATCGAGGAACGCCGCACCCTGATGCTCGATCGCGGCCTTGATGAGCGGGACCAGCTGCTCCTTATCGCCGGAGAACGAGCGCGCCACAAAGGTGGCGCCAACCTGAAGGGCGACCGCCACGAGATCGATGGCATTGTCAGTGTTGAGCACCCCGCGCTTGGACTTGGATCCCCGATCGGCTGTCGCTGAGAACTGGCCCTTGGTCAGCCCATAGACCCCGTTGTTCTCGACGATATAGACCATGTTCACGCCCCGCCGCAGCGCGTGCACGAATTGCCCCAGCCCTATCGAGGCGGAATCCCCGTCACCCGAGACGCCGAGGTAAATGAGATCGCGGTTGGCAAGGTTGGCTCCGGTGAGCACGGAAGGCATGCGGCCGTGCACGGAGTTGAAGCCGTGGGAATTGCCGAGAAAATAGGTCGGTGTCTTCGACGAGCACCCAATGCCGGAAAGCTTGGCGACCCGGTGCGGCTCGATATCGAGCTCGAAGCACGCCTCGATGATAGCACCGGAAATGGAATCGTGCCCGCATCCCGCGCACAGGGTCGATACCGACCCCTCGTAGTCGCGGTGTGTGTATCCAAGAGAATTCTTCGGCAGCGCGGGGTGATGGAATTTAGGCTTGGCGATATAGGTCATGACACTACCTTGCGCAGCGGAGTCACCTTCAAGGCATCGAGATGCTCGCCGATGGCGCGCGCGATGAAACGGGCAGTGATCGGTGTACCGTCGTAGTGCAGGATGGGCACCAGGCGCACAGGATCAATGCTGCACTCATTGACGATCAAGGAGCGCATCTGCGCATCCCGATTTTGCTCGACCACGAAGACAAAGTCGTGGTCCGCCACAAAACTTGTCACGCTCGAGTGAAACGGAAAAGCGCGCACCCGCAGCCGATTGAGCGAGTGTCCGCGGGCCTCGATGATATGGATGGCCTCGTCCATGGCCGGCGAGGTCGAGCCGTAATAGATCACGCCGTATTTCGTCGGCTTGGCGGCGGTCGCCTGTAAAGGCCGCGGAACCAGATCCTTCGCGGTCTCGAATTTGCGCAGGAGCCGCTGCATGTTGTCGGCATAAGCCGCGCCCTCTTCAGTGTAGCGGGCATAGCGGTCGCGCGACGTGCCGCGCGTGAAGAAAGAGCCTTTGCTGGGGTGAGTGCCGGGATAGGTGCGATAAGGAATTCCATCCCCGTCGATGTCGAGATACCGGCCGAAATCCCTTCCGGCTTCGAGCTCCGCGGCGGTCATCACCTTGCCGCGGTCATATTTGCGGCTGTCGTCCCAGCTGAGCGGACGGCAGAGCCGGTGATTCATGCCGATGTCGAGGTCGAGCATGACAAAAATCGGGGTCTGCAGCCGATCCGCCAGGTCGAAGGCACTGGCGCCGAAATCAAACGCCTCGGCGGGGTCTTCCGGAAACAGCAGGACGTGTTTGGTATCGCCGTGCGAGGCATAGGCGCAGGACATCAAATCGCATTGTTGCGTGCGCGTCGGCATGCCGGTCGATGGCCCGGCACGCTGCACGTCGAAAATGACCGACGGGATCTCCGCGAAATAGGCAAGGCCGAGGAATTCCTGCATTAGCGAGATTCCCGGGCCTGAGGTCGCCGTGAATGCGCGCGCCCCGTTCCAGGCGGCGCCGATCACCATGCCAATGGAGGCCAGTTCGTCCTCGGCCTGGACGATGGCAACCTTGCTCTTGCCGCTCGCGGCATCGACGCGCAGCCGCCGGCAATGGCTCGTGAAGGCATCGGCCAAGGAGGATGACGGCGTGATCGGGTACCATGCGCACACGGTGGCGCCGCCATAAACCGCACCCAATGCGGCCGCCGAATTTCCTTCGATGAAGATCCGGTCCCCGACGTTATCAGCACGGTGCAGCCGCAGACCAATGGGACAAGTGAGATTCATGAGCGCCCAGTCGCGACCGAGATGCAGCGCATGCATATTTGCGCCGATCAGCTTTTCCTTCGACTTGAATTGCTCGCCAATCAACTGCTCGATCACCTTGACATCCATGTCGAGCAGAGCAGAGAGCGCGCCGACATAGACGATGTTCTTGAACAGTTGACGTTGCCGAGCGTCGGTATATTCGCGGTTGCAGATGGCGGTGAGCGGCACTCCGATAACGTTGATGTCCTTACGGAATTTCGATTGCGGCAGCGGCTTGGTGCAATCGTAGAGCAGATATCCGCCGGGCTCGATCGAAGCGACATCCCGGTCCCAGGTTTGCGGGTTCATTGCCACCATGAGATCGGTGCCGCCGCGCGTCCCAAGGTAGCCGGCCTCCGACACGCGCACTTCGTACCAGGTCGGCAGCCCCTGGATATTGGACGGAAAGATGTTTCGGGGTGCGACCGGAATTCCCATGCGCAGAATCGCGCGCGCGAACAGCTCATTCGCGCTCGCCGAGCCCGAGCCGTTGACGTTCGCGAACCGGACGACGAAGTCGTTTATGCTGCTGATCGGGCTGCTACTCGGCATAGGTCATCCACATGGGTCATGTCGATGAGGTACTTTTTCATGTCCCAGGCACCGGTGGGACAACGCTCGGCGCACAGCCCGCAGTGCAGGCACACGTCCTCATCCTTGACCATGACGCGTCCGGTCTTGAGATCATTCGCGACGTAAAGGTCCTGGGTCAGGTTCTGCGCGGGAGCCTGGAGGCGGGTTCGCAGATCGGCCTCGTCTGCATTCTGCGTGAAAGTGATGCAGTCCATCGGGCAGATATCGACGCAGGCGTCACACTCAATGCACAGCGAGGAGGTAAACACGGTCTGGACATCGCAATTGAGGCAGCGATCCGCCTCCTTAAGCGCGAGGTCGACGTCATAGCCGAGTTCGACCTCCGCTTTGATGTCGCGTAGCGCGACCACCTTATCGCGCAGCGGCACCCGATAGCGCCGATCGGGTGCAATATCGTTGTCGTAGCTCCACTCGTGGATACCCATCTTCTGGCTGATGATTTCCACCATTGGGACGGGACGGTCCTCCACCGGCAGCCCCGAGCACAACTGATGGATTGAAAGCGCTGCATCATGGCCGTGCGCCACCGCCCAGATGATGTTCTTCGGTCCGAACGCCGAATCGCCGCCGAAGAACACCCTCGGATGGGTCGAAGCCATCGTTTTTGGATCGACTTTGGGCATGTCCCATTTGTCGAATTCAACGCCGATGTCGCGCTCGATCCAGGGGAACGCATTCTCCTGGCCGACTGCAACCAAGACGTCATCGCAGGGCATATGCTGATCGGGCTCTCCAGTCGGAACGAGTTTGCGCCGGCCGCTCGCATCGTATTCGGCTTTCACCTTCTCGAACACCACACCGGTGAGCCCGCCGCTCTGGTGCGTGAATTCCTTCGGGACCAGGAAATTCAGAATCGGAATGTCTTCGTGCATGGCGTCCTCCTTCTCCCATGGGGACGCCTTCATCTCGTCGAAGCCCGAGCGCACGACCACCTTCACATCCTGGCCCCCTAGCCGGCGCGATGAGCGGCAACAGTCCATGGCGGTGTTACCGCCGCCCAGCACGATCACTCGCCTTCCGATCTTGTCGATGTGCCCGAATGAAACGGAAGAAAGCCAATCGATTCCGATATGAATGTTTGCAGCCGCTTCTTTTCGGCCGGGAATATCGAGATCACGCCCGCGCGGCGCTCCGGAGCCGACGAAAATCGCGTCCCAATCTTCATCGAGCAGGGCTTTCAAGCTGTCGATTCGCCTGCCGCCGCGAAATTCGATGCCGAGGTTGAGGATGTAATCGCATTCCTCATCGATGATGGATTCCGGCAGACGAAATCTCGGAATCTGCGTGCGGATCATCCCGCCTGCTTTCGGGTCCTGGTCGAAGATGATGCAATGATAGCCAAGTGGCGCGAGGTCGCGGGCGACAGTGAGTGAAGCCGGTCCGCCACCCACAAGCACAATGCGCTTGCCGTTCTTTACAGCGGCTGGCCGAGGCAGCCGGTTGCGGATGTCATCCTTGAAATCAGCAGCCACCCGCTTGAGACGGCAGATGGCGACCGGCTCTTTTTCAACGCGGCCGCGGCGGCAGGCCGGTTCGCAGGGCCGGTCACAGGTGCGTCCAAGAATTCCCGGAAATACGTTGGATTTCCAATTGACCATGTAGGCGTCGCTGTAGCGACCTGCTGCGATCAATCGGATATATTCGGGAACAGGCGTGTGTGCCGGGCAAGCCCACTGACAATCCACGACCTTGTGGAAATAGTCAGGTGCCGAAATGTCGGTAGGTTTCATTGACTCCTCTGCACGCACGCGAGCCGCGCTCAGCCTCCAAAACCCCTGCGCGAACCCGCGTCGGCTCTTCGGCTCAGGTTATGAACCCGGGGCCGAATCCGGCGCGGATACTAGTGGAGCGCCTATGGAAATTCCACCGATACATTCGTCATAACAGGGTTTTACTGTGGCGGTTTCACTCAATCGTGTATTGCGGCGCTAAAATGGCGGCGCGGGCCGGGGCGATCGCGCAAATCTCTTTCCGTAGTAGATAAGCTATGGAAATGATTAAACAATTGGCTTGACCCTGATGCTGCGGTGCAGCATCGCCGCCTCGGCTCAGCGCCCACGAAATGGAGTAGTGCCGGCCAGGGAGTCACCATACATTCTCGTTTCATGCGAGAATTGCTCGATGACATATTTCCAGAGCGGCTGGATCCCATTGCCGCAACGCGACGGGCCATGCGGCCGCCGCTGCGACAGCGGTTTTACGAGCGCGCCCATGTCAAAGAGACCGAGGGCGGGTTCTGCGTCGCGCTTGATCAACGCGTGATAAAGACACCGGGTGGGCACTCTCTCGGTAGTCCCCGGCGCTCTCTGACGGAGGCTCTCGCTGCCGAATGGGAGAGCCAGCAGGACGCAATCGATCCCCTCAAAATGCCCCTAACCCGATTGGCAAACAGCATCATCGATGGTGTCGCCCAATCGCCGTCGGAAGTGGCCGCGGAGGTGGAAAAATATCTCGCGTCCGATCTGGTCTGCTACCGGGCAGACAATCCCCAAGGCTTGGTGGAGCGCCAAGCCGCAGCCTGGGATCCGGTCTTACACTGGGCTTCGACCTCACTCAGCGCGCATTTTGTGCTGGGCACTGGCATCAGGCATGTCAATCAGCCCTCCGAGGCGCTGTGCGCCGCGCGCGCTGCCATTCCTGCGGATCCCTGGCGGCTTGGCGCAGTGCATTCAATGACGACGTTGACCGGCTCTGCGCTTATCGCGCTGGTTGCTGCGCACAATGCGCTATCCCCCACGCAAGCGTGGTCGGCGGCCCATGTGGATGAAGACTGGAACATGGAGTTTTGGGGACGTGATGAGCTCGCACTCAATCGCCGCGCATTGCGCTGGGCGGAATTCGAGGCGGCCGAGCGGCTTTTGCGCGCCAAATAGCTCACTACTTCTTCTTCAACGTGCCGTAGGCAATAATCGTATCTCCCTGCACGCTGCCGAACCATCCGACGCTGAGATCGTCCCCCTGCCGCGCCACCGTGATGGTTCCATCAGGGCAGCGGCCCCCCTTATCCACTTGGCCTTTCGTAATGGTCTCAACAAAGAAAGCGTATGATTTGGACGCGCCAGCGCGAATGAGCTTGCCCGTGCAATCGAGGTCCGGGTATCTGGTTTGAGCGCCGTTGCCGTTGATCATGATCTCGAATTTGTACGGTGTCTCGCTGCCCACCTGATGGAGCTGTCCGCTCCAATTTCCATTGATGCTTGGGCCGGACGCCAGCGCAGCAGGTCGTTTGGATTTGGCCTGCTCTGGCGGATCATCGGGAGTGGGAGGAAACTGCGCGATTGCCGGCCCGATAGCTGCGGTCAGACCAGCAATAAACATGGCAGCACAGTAACGAAACGCCTTGGGCATGTCTTGCTCCCCTCGGATACTCTGAGGCGGTGGAGTTCGCTAGGTTACCCCCAAATGTCTATACGTGCTATGGAATTTCGACCGTACCGTGGCTGTAGCAAGCGATGAAAGAAATTCTGGAAAAACTGGAGCAACGCCGCGAACGGGCGCGAGCGGGGGGAGGGCCCGCCCGCATCGCTGCGCAGCACGAGCGCGGCAAGCTCACGGCGCGCGAACGGCTCGAGCTCCTTATGGACAAGGGCTCCTTTGAGGAGTTCGACATGTTTGTCGAGCACCGTTCGGCCGAATTCGGCATGGACAGGAGCAAAATCCCCGGCGATGGCGTCGTCACCGGCTGGGGAAGCGTAAATGGCCGCACGGTCTTTGCCTTCGCCAAGGATTTTACCGTATTCGGCGGCTCGCTTTCCGAGGCTCACGCGCAGAAGATCACGAAGATACAGGATCTCGCGATGAGAGCGCGGGCTCCCATCATCGGCCTTTTCGATGCCGGCGGGGCACGCATTCAGGAAGGGGTGGCGGCTCTCGGCGGCTATGGCGAAGTGTTCAGGCGTAACGTACTCGCCTCCGGCGTCATCCCACAGATTTCCGTCATCATGGGTCCCTGTGCGGGCGGCGATGTCTATTCTCCCGCCATGACGGATTTTATCTTCATGGTGCGCGACACGAGCTACATGTTCGTAACCGGGCCGGACGTCGTTAAAACCGTGACTAACGAAGTCGTGACCGCGGAACAACTGGGTGGAGCCTCCGTCCATACAACCAAATCGGGGATCGCGGATGGCTCGTATGAAAATGACGTTGAGTGCCTGTTACAGATACGCAGGTTCCTCGATTTTTTGCCAGCCAACAACGAAGCCGGTGTACCCCAATGGCCCTGCGAGGATGACATCGAGAGGGAAGAAAAATCGCTCGACACGCTGGTGCCGAGCAATCCCAATCGGCCCTATGACATCAAGGAGCTGATTCTTAAGCTCGTCGATGAGGGCGACTTCTTCGAGTTGCAAGAGACGTTTGCGAAGAACATCGTTATCGGCTTTGGCCGTATCGGTGGAAGAACGGTGGGCTTCGTTGCAAACCAGCCGATGGTGCTTGCCGGCGTGCTCGACATTGATGCATCACGCAAGGCTGCGCGGTTCGTGCGCTTCTGTGATGCGTTTGGAATTCCGATCGTCACCTTGGTTGATGTGCCGGGATTTCTGCCGGGCACGAACCAGGAATACGGCGCGTTGATCAAGCATGGAGCCAAGTTGCTGTTCGCCTATAGCCAATGCACGGTCCCGCTGGTCACGGTGATCACGCGCAAAGCCTTTGGCGGCGCGTACGATGTCATGGCGTCCAAGCACATTGGCGGGGATGTGAACTATGCCTGGCCGACGGCGCAAATCGCTGTCATGGGCGCGAAAGGCGCAGTCGAGATCATCTTTCGGGCCGACAGCGGCGACAGTGCTAAACTTGCTGCGCGCACGCGGGAATACGAGGACCGTTTCCTGTCGCCCTTCGCGGCGGCCGAACGGGGTTATATCGACGACGTGATCATGCCGCGCGTAACGCGCGGACGTGTTGCCCGCGCGCTCGCGATGATTCGGCAGAAACGCGCGGATATGCCTGCCCGCAAGCATGACAATTTGCCGCTGTGAGCAGGATCATTCTCATCACCGCGTAAACACGCATCGGGCTCAGCCAATACATAGGCGTGGTTTGCTGGATGAAGCGTCCGATCCATGACTCTGCGGGCCGGCGGGACGTCCTTATAATCCACAGCTCTGATCTGCACTTAGAGCATGACTATTCGGCGCGGTTACACGGAGGCGACGGTACGGCCGTGCTGTCGGCCGTGTTGAGTGCCGCCCGAGCCTTGCAGGCCGACGCGCTCGTGCTTGCTGGGGACACGTTCGATTCGCATCGACTTCCGGTTGACTTCGTCGAGCGTGCCGCGGGTCTTATTTCCGCAGCGGGGCTTCCGATCGTGTTACTGCCCGGGAATCATGATCCGGTCGTTTCCAATTCGATCTATGCGCACCGCGCGATCGCGGGCGCAGCAAACCTTCACGTGATCGGTGTAACTCACGAGGAGGCAGTGATCTTTGATGATCTTGAGCTAGAAGTGTGGGGTCGCGCTCATTGCGGTTACGGGGACATGATTCCGTTGGAGCGTCCCCGACAGCGCTCCACGAGATGGCAAGTTGTGCTTGCCCATGGACATTATGTGCCCCTGCCTGACCGCACCACCCGGCTACGCCCGTCGTGGCTCATAGGGGATGACGAACTGGCAGCGACGGGCGCAGATTACATCGCGCTCGGTCACTGGAACCGGCCGGCAACCGTCGGTGCCGGGAAGAAAGCTTACTATTCAGGCTCGCCAGGCTATGCGGGCACCGTGAATCTCGTTCGCCTCACGGCAATGGGCCGTGTTGAGGTTCATCGGACCAAGCTCGACGTCGCGCGCGAGCCCTGGGCAGTCGACTAATTGAGCATAGGGCTCGCGCGCGTCTGCTGCCGCTCGCCTTACTCAAAAATCAGTTGGGTCTGTGTGACAATGGCAGCGAGCTTGCCGTCGCCACGGCTGATCCGGGTCTCCAGAATGATGGTCGTGCGGCCACGATGCAGCGGCGCACAAATCGCGTGCGCCGTATCTCCTTTTGGGACGCCGGCAAAAAAATTGGTCTTGCTTTCAATGGTCGCGGTGCGGCCGCCCTCCGGAAGATGGCTGACGGCGGTCATTCCGCCCAGAGTATCGCCCAATGCCATGATCGCGCCCCCATGCAGAATGCCACGCCTGTTACAGAGCTCTTCGCGCACCACAAGCTGCGCCTCCGTGCGCTCCGCCGAGCGATGAAGCACCTTCACGCCAAGAAACTTGATGAACGGCGCGACATCCGGAGTTGCCATTTCGACCCTTCTCTCTCCGACATATTCGCATTAATAGTGCCGAATACATCCCGCCGTGCCGAGGACTTTAAGCTTGCAAGCAGAACAGCTCTCGACCCACGACTTCCAGCGAATCCTGTTGATCAAGCTCTCGGCGCTCGGGGACGTCCTCCACACCATACCAGTGCTGCACAAATTGCGTCGGCGCTATCCATCCGCGCGCATTGACTGGTTGACGACGGCCGTGTTTGCCGACCTGCTGAGGCACCAGCCGGCCATCAGCAATGTCATCGAATTCGCGCGGGATGAATGGTCGCGGCCATGGCGCTGGTCTCCCTACGCAAGCGCGGGTCGGCTCGCCGCCAAGCTCAAGGCCAATCACTATGATCTGGTCATCGATATGCACGGGCAGTTTCGCAGCGCATTGCTCACGCTCGCAACCGGAGCTTCCGCGCGCGTCGGATTTGCCCGTCCACGTCGCGAACTCTGGAAAGCATCATCGAGAATTTTGCCGGCCTCGGCGCGCAAGCACGCGTGGCAAGGAGCGCGCGAGGGATCTTGGCTCGCCTACACGCATCACATCCAGTTGCCGACGCTCGACATGCATGCGGTCGATCGTTATCTCAGCATTGGATCAATGCTTGGCTTCGACGCCGGACCGGCAGATTTTTCGTTTGTCATCCCGGATGCGGCAAGCACGCGTATCGATGCGCTGCTTGCAAAGCACCGCACCGGCGCAAAGCTGTTGGTGGTCGCACCAGGAAGCATCTGGGAAACCAAACGCTGGCGTACTGCCGGATTTGCCGAAGTGGTCCGGCATTTCGTGCGGCAAGATTTTGCGGTGGTGCTCACGGGATCACAGCGCGAGCGCGCCGTCTGTGAGGCGGTGGCCGCGGCTGCGGCGGGTGTTCTAAATCTCGCGGGCGAAACCAACTTGAGCGAACTGGGCGCACTGATCCAACGCTCTACAATATGTCTCACCAATGATTCCGGTCCAATGCACCTGGCAGTGACGCTCGGGCGGCCGGTGGTGAGCATATTCGGGCCGACCGATCCGCTATGGGTTGGGCCGTACCGGCGTCCCGATGCGGTACTAAAGGCCAATCTGCCGTGCTCGCCGTGTTATCTGCGCGTGTTGAGCCGTTGTCCCCACGATCACGCCTGCATGGAGGAAATTTCGGCTACAGCGGTAATAGACCGGATCGAGAATCTGCTTGCGCGGCATGCTAAACCGGAGCCTGTTGGGCTCAGGGGTTGAGCGCCGATAGACCGATCTTGGCCCTGATCCGCTCAACTGCGATGGCATCGGCCAGCAGCCGATCGTTTTGGGGTAAGCGCGAGCGATCGCTCTCCGGATGCCACAAATGCAGGACGGCGGTGGCGAATCTCCCATCCTTGCGGCGTACCCCGAGGCTCATCAGGCGCACGACAATGTCGGAATCTTCCCGGCCCCAGCCACTGAATGCCGCATCGAAGCCGTCGACCGCCATTAGGTCGCTGTGACGGACCGCCAGATTGGCGCTACGAATGCTTTTCCATGCTCCCCCGGTGAACCGGCGGATCGGTCCCAGCGGCAACCATAAAAGCGGCTGCAGGCGATTAATCTCGCCCTTGAGCCGCCTTGCCGTCCATTCCCGCAAGGGCCACAATTCCGGCTCGATCTGGGCGCCGAGGATCCGCTTCGTCAATTCAGATGATAGCAGCACGCGATTGCCCGCGACGAACCAGCCCGGCTCTGCCAGCCGTCGGTGCGCGGCGACGAAATCCGGCCTGGGAATGCAGTCGCCGTCAAGGAAGATGCAAACCTCGCCAAATGATTCCAGGACGGCTCGGTTCCTGATTTCCGCCGCGCGAAAACCCTTGTGCTCGTGCCAGACATGTACCAGCCGGTCGAATTGCGACTGCCAGGCGGCTATCACACGAGCAGTCGATGGTGGCGAGCCATCATCGGCGATGATCACCTCGAATTTCCGGTCCGTTTGACGCGCCAATCCGCGCAGCACTGCGGCCAGCGCGTCTTCTCGATTGTAGGTCGTGACGATAACCGATATCAGATCGCGAACCGGACGCGCTAAGGTCGTCTCGTTGTTCAACCGCTTGGGTCCTTCAGCCGTTTTTCCGTATGAACAGGAGCCTCTGCTCCTGCAAAACTATTTTGGCCGCGTGACGTCAGGGTATTTTGTCGAGGTCGGTGCCAACGATCCCGAACGCGATTCTCAGACCTGGCGTCTCGAACAGCGTGGCTGGACGGGAGTTCTCATTGAGCCGCTGCCGGAGCTTGCTGCGCGGCTGCGCGAACGGCGACGCTCCCTGGTCTACGAGATCGCGTGCTCGTCCCCGCGTAATTCGGGAAAGACCATGAGGCTGCGAACGGCCGGGTTGCAGATGGCAGGCACTCATTCTTCCCTGGACCCGGATTTCTTCGTCCCGGGCACGCGCAATTCGGGCGAGATCGAGGTCAAAGCGAGGACTCTGGACGAGGTTTTGTTTGATGCACAGGCACCGCATCCTATCGATTTTCTTTCCATCGACGTGGAAGGTCATGAAGTTGAGGTCCTTGCCGGCGCGACCCTGTCCCATTGGCGGCCGCGATTGATCCTGATCGAGGATCACGCGAAAAACTTGCGCATTCACCGGGCTCTTATCGCTCGCGGCTACCGTTGGGTGCGTCGGACTGGCCTCAACGGATGGTATGTTCCGCAAGATGCGCCAGAACGCGTCGGTGTTCTGGGAAACTGGCAGTTCTTTCGCAAGCACTATCTCGGAGTGCCGTTCCGCCGCATTCGCGACTTCAAGCGCAGAGTGCGCCAAGGCATAAGGGAACGGCCAAGCGGTCAGCGGTGAATGGGCTCAGCAACCTCTCTTTCCTTCTCGCCGTAATGTTTGTTGTGGGGGAGGGGACCAGCCCTTCAACTGCTCGTAGCGCTTGGCGTAGCGATAAAAGGTGCCTTCGAAGTTTCCCAGCGCGATCACGAAGCCCGCCCATCCGTCCTTGTAGCCGCCCTTCATCAGGAAGTGCTTGATGAACGCCCAGAGCGCGTGCCCGAGTGCGCCTCCCAGCGAAATGCGCCTGCTCGCCAGCTTGGCAGCGCCGAGAGAGGAATATCAATTCATCTTGGCGATGATCTCCTCGATGTTGCGAAACGGGATCTGCCAGATCGAGCTTTGCAGTTTTCCCAACGGCTGCTGCGTCAGCAGAACGTAGCCTTCATGCACGGGTTGAGTGTCGTAGCGCATCGCCCCTTTGCGAAAAAGCTGCGGCTGCCGGAAGTTCGGATACCATCCGGAGCCTTTGATCCACCGCCCCATCATGTAATTGCGCCGTGGCACGAGATACGCATCGTGGGCTGGCGGGCTGGAAAGGATCGAAAGAATCTCATCGCGGGCCTCTGCCGTGCATCGCTCGTCGGAATCGAGGCTGAAAATCCAGTCATGCCGGCATTCATCGAGTGCCTGATTGCGCAAATCACCAAAGCCGTGAAAGGGAATCTGGACCACACGCGCGCCCAGACGTGCAGCGATTTCCGCCGTTGCGTCTGTGCTGCCGGAATCGATCACAATGATCTCGTCCGCCCAAAGCACGCTTGCAACCGCATCGGCGATCTTCTGCGCTTCGTTATAAGCGAGAATATAGACCGAGATCTTGTCCATATCGCATCGAGAAGGTTGGAGACGGCCGCAGAATCGCCCATCCCACAATGAGGACCATATCGCCGTGCCGGAAGGGTACTGCAAAGGGCGGCTGCACCTGCGCATCGCCGCCAACTCCGCGAAACGCAACTGGGATGACGGCGGTGTTGATATAGCATTTGTTTTGGGCGCTTTCGCTGCAGGTCCACACCACCACGGCGCCTTTGCTGCGCAGGTCACCGAGGTCGATCCAAGGCGCGCGGCGCGGATCGCCATCGATCAGGACGCGGGGTTGCTCGGGCGCGTAATGGCCGACATTCCCGCCCTCCCACATCGTCCCGATCACATAGGCCAATGGATGGCCAGTTGCCGCTCGAAACCGGCGCGCGAGCTCGCTGGCAAGCCGGTCGCCGGGAAAAAAGGGGGCACGATAGCGCTGATCGATCAGCGGGAGGAAGGAATAGTTTGCAATAAATACGAACGCGAAGATCGCGAACACCACGCTCCAGGCCGCGGCAATGCGCATAAACCGCGCCGCGTCAATCGCGGTTGGGGCTTGCAGCACCATCCATAATCCCAGAAACAGCCAGAGCGGGTATCCCCACATCGCGATAGCGCCGCGTCCGCTAAGCGCGGACAGCGCAATCACGGTAACAGCCGGCGCAAACGCTAGCAGCGTCACGATGCGACGATCAAACTTGTCGGCTGTGCTCCCGCTGTTGTCTCTTGCCGGAACCGTGCCGCCTTTTGACTTGGCTGCGAGCAGGTTGGGCAGCGACGAACGCGGCCATATCAGCACGGCTGCGATCAAGAATGATGGAAGCAGAAACAGGAGTTGGCCAAGCGCGAAAACAAAAGGATGGAGAAAATGGTCGATGATGCCGCGCGAAGGAGCCGCGCGCCTTTCTGCATAGGCAAAAGGCAGAAAATCGCTGTTCCAGAGCCAGACGAGATGCGGCATCATCACGCCGAGCGCGACGGCGAGTGCAATCCAGGGCCCCGGCGTGGCCAAGTGCTTGCGGGCCTCGCGATCGAACAGCAGAAAAAGCGCAAGTGGCAGCGCCAGGACAACGACGAAATACTTTGCCCACAACGCAAGCCCAAATGCGAGTCCGAGAAGCAGCCAGTGGAGCATGTGGCCGCGTTTGAGCGCGGCATGAAACGAGTAGCCTGCGAGCGCCCAGAGCGGCAGCTCAATCACATCGTGATTGAACTTGGCGGCCGTGTAATGAAAGTAGTGCAGCCCGTCGATGATAAGGACCGCAACAAGAGCACCGATCTCACCGACCAGCGGCCGTGCCGTCGACCAGACCAGCGCGAAGGCGCTGATCACGGCGAATTGGGCGAGTGCATAATAGGCGGTATCGAAACCAATCAATCGATGCACGATCTCGATCATCCACCAAGGCAAAGGGGGCAGCTTGTCGTAGCCGATCTGCCATTCACGGCCATAGGTGAGGGCTTCAATGAGATCGAGCGGAAGATTGGCGTAGAGCACCGAAGGCAGTGCCGTCCAAATGACGGCATGAAGAGCGCAAAAAACGGCGAAGGCGCGCTGCGGGTGCTGCTCGATCGCCGAGATTAATTTCGGCGCACGCGGAATGATTGTTCCAGCGCGACCGGCCGGTGCTTCGCAGCTCGCCTGTGCGGGCGCCTCACACCGCATTGAGCTTCTCGGCTGCCTGCGTGGCAGCGATGGCGGAGCGGGTTGCGAGCGCGACCCGCTCAACATCGATATCGCGCATGCAACGATGATGCCCGAGCCGGCAAACCGGTTTGTGGCAGGGCCGGCAGGCGAGCTCGGTTGTGGTCTCCATCACCGCGGCAATTGGGTTGAGGGGGGCCCAATGCCAGGGGCTGGTCGGTCCGAAGATGCCAATGCTCGGCGTGCCGAGCGCAGCGGCGACGTGCAGGAGCCCGGAATCGTTTGATACTGCCACGCGAGCCGCTGCGAGCGCGACAATGGCGTTGCGCAGGTCAGGACCCGTGAGGTCGCGGATACGCGCCGGGTCGGGTTGCGCGATTTTTTCGGCGATCTCTTTTTCGCCGGGGCCCCCCAGCACCCATAGGCTGTAGCCCTGCGCCAAAAAACGTCTGGCCAGCTCGGTGAAATATTCCGCGGGCCACCGCTTGGATGGCCCGACGGCCCCGGGCGCCAGCGCGATCGTGTCGGAATCGGTCCCCAGCCCCCGCCGCTGGCGCCATGCCGCGAGTTCGGTCGCGGGGACCTTGAGTTCGGGCTGGGGCCATTCCTCGGGTAAGGGCTCCGCTGCGGGCAGCGCCAGGGCGGCACAGCGGTCCACCATGCGCGGCAGCCAGCGCTCCCCGAAGCGCAAATCATTGATTAAGCCGAAACGGCCCTCGCCCAGAAAACCAGTGCGCACGGGGATACCGGCAAGAGCGGGCGCCAAGGCCGATTTCCAGGTCCGCGGCATTATGAGGGCCTGGCCATACCCCTCTGCCCGCAGCCGTTTGGCAAGCGCACCATGCTCCCCGAAGGCCAAGCGCTTGCGCGGGAGATCGACGACAATGCCTTTGCGGACCCCCGGCATGTAGTCGAGAAGCGGAGCGACCATCCCCGTCGCCAACATGTCGATGGAGCGAGAAGGATCCCGTGCTCGCAGCAGCTTCACCACCGTGTGGCAGCGAACAAAATCGCCGATCCACATGTAAGGCACGATGAGAATTGGCAATTTATCCATCGACTACGGTTATCATCACGGCTAGGAATGAACGAACGTTCCCTTCTTGCCAAGCGTTGGGCGCGACCAGACTGTCTCACCTGTCTAGCACAGCCAAGCTCTGGCAACATTGCGTGGGCCTGGGTCGCTAGGGCAGGTAGAGAGCAGTAAGTGGCGAGGGCCGTTAATGCTGCTGGTGACCGGCGGGGCTGGCTTTATCGGATCGAACCTGATCGCACAGCTCAATGAGGGCGGGCGCGACGACATTGTGATCAGTGACTGGCTCGGGGCCGGAGAAAAGTGGCGTAATCTCGCAAAGCGTAGACTCGCCGACGTGGTTCCTCCGAGCAAACTCATGGCTTGGCTCGAAGGGCGAAAGCTTGAAGCCGTTCTTCATCTGGGCGCGATCTCGGATACCACCGCATCCGATGGGGATCTCGTGATCGAAACCAATTTCCGCCTTTCTCTTCGGCTGCTGGACTGGTGCGCCAGCTCACGAACGCCCTTCATTTACGCTTCGTCGGCTGCCACTTATGGAGATGGAAGCAACGGTTTCGATGATAATTGGTCAACCGAGGAGCTGCGGCTTTTGCGGCCCATGAATCTCTATGGCTGGAGCAAGCATCTTTTCGACCAAGTGATTGCAGGGCGTTACGGAAACGGCGGGGAGCTACCGCCGCAGTGGGCTGGCCTCAAATTCTTCAACGTGTTTGGTCCAAACGAGTATCACAAAGGCGAGATGATGAGTCTCATCGCCAAACGCTTCGATGACGCCATCGCGGGTAAGCCGGTGCGCCTGTTCAAATCTCACCATACAGGAGTCGGGGATGGCGAACAGAAACGTGACTTCATCTATGTCGAAGACGCCGTTGCAATAATGTGCTGGCTTCTGCACTCACCGGGAGTGTGCGGCATTTTCAACGTGGGCACGGGCAGGGCACGCAGCTTCCGGGATCTGATCACTGCAATGTTCAATGCCCTCGGTAAGAGCCCAAATGTCGAATATATCGACATGCCGACTACAGTTCGCAAGCAGTATCAATATTTCACCCAAGCCAATGTCGAAAACCTGCGACGGGCAGGGTACAACGCCGGCTTCGCCTCGCTTGAAGACGGGGTGGCACGATATGTCACTGCGTTTCTCAGTATGCCCGATCGCTACCGCTGAGACAGGGCAACCGTAGAACAAGCTGATGTTCAATTTCGAAGCCGCGCTCGAAATGATTCCCCGGCAGACGGTGCTCTGCGTGGGAGACTTGATGCTCGATGATTTCGTGTACGGCGAAGTCGCACGCATCTCGCCGGAAGCGCCCGCACCGGTGCTGGCGGTGAGGCGAAGCGAGCTGGTCGTGGGCGGTGCCGGAAATGTTGCGTGCAATGTCGCGGGCCTTGGCGCGCGCTGTGTCTTCGTAGGGGTCATTGGCGAAGACGATGCTGGCCGTACTCTCGCCACGCGAGTGGCCGGCGTGCCGTTGATCGAGGCCCATCTGGTCATCGACAGCTCGCGTCCCACCACGCGCAAGACCCGCTTTGTATCAGAACATCACTCGACCCATCTGCTTCGCGCCGATTGGGAGAGCAGCAAGCCCATCGGTGGCGAAACGGAAAACGGGGTCATCGAGCACGCGCTGGCGGCACTGCCGCGAGCTGGCGCTGTGGTGCTTTCCGATTACGCAAAGGGCGCCCTTACCGCACCGGTTATTCGCGCCGTCATCGAGGCGGCGAACAAGCTTGCAAAGCCGGTGATCGTGGATCCCAAGGGAAAGAACTTTTCGATCTACAAGGGAGCAACATTCATCACCCCCAACTGGCACGAACTCGCGGATGCGGTTCGGCGGCCTTTGATAAGTGAGCAGGATATCGCCTTGGCTTCAGCCGAGATCATGGGCGAGGTCGGCAGCGAGGCTGTGCTGGTGACCCGCGGCGAAGCAGGCATGTCGCTGACAGCAACAAGCGGCGAGTGCGTTCATGTGGCTGCCTATCCGGTCAAAGTGCGGGATGTTTCGGGCGCTGGAGATACTGTGATCGCAACGCTGGCGGTCATGTTGGCCGCGGGTGCCGATTTCGAGGCCGCTATGCGCACGGCCAATGCCGCAGCCGCCGTGGTGGTCGGCAAGCGCGGCACCGCCACTGTTTCTGCCATGGAACTGCGCGCGCGTCTGCTTCCGGCCGCGTCGCTCGCGCCGGAAGAAAAGATTCTGTTCGATTGGGATAGTCTCGATGAGCGGCTGATGGAATGGCGCCGCGCCGGCCTGCGGATCGGCTTCACGAACGGCTGCTTTGATCTCCTTCATCCCGGGCACATCAAGCTCTTAACCCAAGCGCATGCGGCCTGTGATCGCCTGATCGTCGGTCTTAACAGCGATGCCTCGGTTAGGCGATTGAAGGGCGAGGCCAGGCCCATGCAGGATGTGCATGCGCGCGCCGAAGTGCTGGCTGCGCTCGAGGCGGTCGATCTGGTTGTCATCTTCGAGCAGGACACTCCGTGCGAATTGCTGCGCCGTATCCGGCCGAAAGTCCTGGTTAAGGGCGGTGACTATCGGCGCGAGGAGGTCGTCGGTCACGATCTCGTCGAAGCCGACGGCGGCGAAGTGATCCTCATCGATCTCGTGCCCGGTTTCAGCACGACGAGGATTGTGCGCAAATCACGTGCCGCGGCCGAATAGGGTCGTGCAGGCGTCGCCCGGCTCACGTAATCACCATTCAATTCGATGAAGATGTTCTCGAAGCCCGACCTGCTCCCCGCTGGCACGAGCGCGCTCGTCGAGCGCACACGCTGGGCACAGTTTGCGGATGTGCTTGCGGCCGCGGTGGCGCTCTCGTTGCCATGGTCGACCTCCGCGACCGGCATTTTGATCGGTCTATGGCTCGTCGTGCTCGCACCGACGCTCGATCTTTTCATGTTGCGGAGAGAGGTGCTGGCGCCGGCTGGCGGACTGCCTGTCCTGTTATGGTTCCTGGGCGCGCTCGGCCTGCTGTGGGCCGACGTGAGCTGGAGCGAGCGGATCGCCGGACTGAGCGGTTATCATAAGCTCTTGGTGGTGCCGCTCCTGCTCGCGCAATTCCGCCGCAGCGGTCAAGCCGAGTGGGTTCTGCTCGCCTTGGTCTGCTCCTGTGCCGTTTTGCTTGCAGTTTCATCAGGACTCGCGCTCATTCCAGGACTGCCTTGGCGCGGCAACACCCATATTGGAGTCCCTGTCAAGGATTACATTCTCCAGAGCGAGCTGTTTGCGGTTTGTGCCTTCGGCCTACTCGGGCTCGCGGCCGCCCAGTGGCACTCTAACCGTCGGCAGGCGCTAATCTTCTTTCTCTCTGCAATCCTGTTCGTTGCCAACATTGTTTACGTCGAGACGGCACGCACAACGCTCGTTGCGATGGCCGTGCTGCTCGTCCTGTTTGGGTTTTTGCAATCCGGCTGGAGGGGAGGGCTCGTGGTGTGCGCGTGCGCAACGCTGCTCTCTGGCGCGGTGTGGTTCTCCTCGCCTTATCTGCGCGCGCGCGTCTCCCGCACGGTGCAAGAAATGCAGGTCTACGATGCAAGCAATGCCGTCAACTCGGTGGGGCTGCGCCTCGGTTATTGGAGGAAATCACTTGCGTTCGTAGAGCAGGCGCCGATCATTGGCCATGGAACAGGCACCATTCCCCAACTATTTCGGCGCGAGGCGACTGCGCAAACAGATCCGCAGGCGATTACAACCAACCCGCACAACCAAGTTCTCGTGGTTGCGCTCGACCTCGGTCTTCTCGGCACAATTGTGTTGCTGGCGATGTGGCTCGCGCACCTGAAATTGTTTTCTCGAGCGAGTAGAATGGCTCGATCCACAAGCTCCCTGTGCTCGCTGGCCCAAAGGGGAGGGGAGCCGACCGAGCACGCCGGACTGACGCCGACACTGGCCGTTGCGCAGACTGACCGGTCGCAGGATTACGCGCTGCTCGCATGGTTTGGTCTCGTCATCGTGGTACAAAATATTGTGTGCTCCATGTTTAATTCGCACTTGTTCGATTTTAGCCAAGGATGGCTTTACGTCTGGGGGGTCGGAGTCCTCGGCGGCAGCATCCTGCACGCCTCCTCGGTGCCAGGGAGGCAATGACGCGCGCCAGCAAACTCGATTTGCCCCTCCACCCGCGCATTCTTGTCATCACGTTGCGCAGGCTCGGCGACGTGCTGCTCACGACGCCGCTCGTGCGCAACATCCGGCGCGGGTTTCCTGATGCATGTTTGGACATGCTGGTGTTTCGCGGCAGTGACGCCATCCTCGCGGGCAATCCCGACATTGATCATGTTTTGACCATGGCGGAGCGGCCATCCATCGTCGAGACTTCTCGCTCGCGCGCGCCCTGTTTCGCCGCTACGATCTTGTCGTCTCGACGCAGGCGGGGGACCGGCCGACCTTCTTCGCCCTGCTTGCGGGGCGAATGAGGATCGGGGTGGTGCCTGCCGCCGGAGAGACAGGGGCGCGATGGAAGCGCCATGTGCACCATGTCGCTGTCACACCGGAGCGCGACACCCATCGGGTCGCGCAACTCATGACGCTCGCAGCCGCTCTTGGGCTCGATGGGTCCGCTGAGGTCGTTTGTCCGCGCGGCGCGGGCAATCGCAGTCTCACTCCGCGCAAAGACTATGCAGTACTGCATGCCAATCCGTTCTATCAGTACAAGCGCTGGAACGACGCCGGATGGCGGGGCCTTGCCCATGGACTGGCAGAGCGCGGTTTTGCCATCATTGCGACCGAAGGACCTGATCCTGCCGAACGCGCTTATCTCGATCGGGTGTGGGGCTCTGCCGGAACGTTGGTGAGCCGACTGCGACTCGGCTGGGGCGAACTTGCCCAGTTGCTCAAGGAAGCTGCTCTTTACGTCGGACCGGATACCTCCACGACTCATCTTGCGGCCGCCAGCGGTTGTCCCACCATTGCGCTCTATGGGCCGACCAGCCCACGGCTCATCGGTCCCTGGCCGGTGGGAGGGCTGGAGCGGCCCTGGGACGCCGCCGGGACAATTCAGCGCCGTGGCAATGTTTGGGTGGTACAGAATCCGCAACCCTGCCTGCCCTGCGAGAAGCTGGGCTGCGAAGGGCATCTCCTGAGCTATAGCCGCTGCCTCGATGAGCTGACCGCGCGACAGGTGCTCGCGGCAGTCGATCAGGCGGTGGCCACTCGCGTCAGCCCAGCTTGCACGGCCCATCCCTCCTACGGAATCGAGCCATGATCGGACCGGTCTTCGGAGCGCGAGCGCCGGGATGGCTTGATAACACCGTAATCGCGACAACGAGCCGTCTGCCCGACAATTGGCTGGGGCTGCGCCTTGCAATTGCATTGCGACGCATTGTGACGAGGCAGCTCGCCGACGATGGGGGTTTGGACGTTGTCCGCTGGGGGCTACGCATGCGATTGCACCCCCGGCGCAACGGCTGCGAGAAGAATGCGCTGTTCACCCCACAAATGTATGAACCCGCTGAACGTGTGGAATTGGCTGCGGAGATCGAGAAGGCCAAGGCCGCCGACCGAACTTTTGTGTTCATCGATGTTGGAGCGAATGTGGGGTTATTTTCGCTTTTCGTCGCTTCTTGTGCTGGCCCGAAAGCGAAGATTCTGGCCATCGAGCCAGAGCTTCAAAATCTGAACCGGTTGCGATTTAACATTGCGGCGAATCCTGGCATTCCCATCCAAGTGGTTCCGGTCGCTCTGGGTGAAAAGCAGGGGCTGGTTGCGCTGGATGTCGATGATCGCGACCGTGGCGGCACACGTACCCGCGCTTTGACCCGCATGGAAGGCGGCCAATTCAATGCCCAATCGCACGCGCCGCTGGTAGATTGTCGCACGTTGCTTGATCTGTTGAGGCAAGAAGAGATTTCGCACGTTGATGCCCTGAAAATAGATGTCGAAGGCGCAGAAGATACAATCTTGGGCCCTTTTTTTCGTGACGCTCCGGAAACGCTCTGGCCCAATCTGATCATCATCGAGGACGGCCGCGATTCGTGGCGGAGTGACCTTTTTTCGGTCCTTTCGCAATGCGGCTATACAATCGCGATCAGGACCAAATTAAACGTAGCACTGCGCCGCGTCAGAACGTGAATGCGATGGAGCATCTCGCAGGTTTCGAGCATTTCGGATTTTTTGCGGGCTGGCTTGCGTCGGCTTTAGTGCTGGGATTCCTACTCTTTTACGCTTGGGACTTGATTCATCGACGTCTCGAAAGGAAGCGAGACGTCGATTTGCAGATCTGATCAAATCAGTTTGCGCGACGCTGCACGCTCTTAGAGTAGGAACGCATCGATTAATTGCCCGGCGAAAGCATTCCCGGGCGGATAGTGGCTTTTGCGCAACAGACTCTTCTAGACTCAGTCCGTGAGAGTTTGAGTGGGGTAGGCGTATCATGAAAAAGCTGCTCGTCGGTACCGGAGTTGAATGGGCGGTGTTCGGAACCGATGTGTCGTTATTTCTCGAATATGACTATCTGCATTTCGGCACGAAGCAAGCACCGCTCCTCTCGACGCTCACCACCAAGATCTACCCGCTCGACATCACGCAAAATGTAAACCTAGTCCTGTTCGGGATTAACTACCGCTTCTACGGCGGAGCCCCCGGTTATTGATCATCGGTGTCAACCGGGCAATGACCCAGCCAAGAGCGGATCAGCGGTAAGGTTTCTTGGGCTGGACGGCGCTTGTATTCTTCTGTGCAATGAAGAGTGCAGGATCGAAAGGTTCGTATGCTTGCTTCTTGCAGCCATCCATTACGACGCCGGCGCGCTGGTCGATAATGCTGCCGCCCTGAATGAACAGCGCATATTCTTGCGGTGTGCTGTCGGCGTATATCCGCAGGCACGTGAGCCAGGCAGATCCCTTGAGATGGTCAACCGCCCGCACGGGCGAGATTTCAAGCGCGCCGAGAGCTGCTGTTTGCGAAAAAATCGTGCCGATGTTTTCGGCGACAATGCGCCGGTAGTCAGGCTGGGAAAGGTCTTCCGTCACTGGCGTTTCCACCAGGGTGGTCGTCAGGCCGCCCGCTGCACAGCCAGCCAGACTTAACGCCACAGTCGTTAAGAGGCACAAACGCACAATCTTGACTTCGTCAATCGTCCACTGCTGTCGGTCGGCCGACCGTTTGCGAGACCCAGAATGTTAGACCAGTGCTTTTGGTGTGTCGTGAAGAACTCGACCCCAACCCACGCCGGAGGTGGCCAGACCCAGCAGATCCATCATATAATTGTGCTCTCGACAAGGCGCCGCCATGATGCGGCGGCGGGGTGGCGCATTGCCCCCAAAGCCCGGTATTGCTACCCCTTCGCCACCCCCTTGGGCGCTGCGTCGAGCGGGGCATGTGAGGGTCATGACCTGGATTTCCAGCTTTACGCCGCGCCTGTGGCTGATCCTCGCCCATGATCTCGTCGTCACCGCGGTGGCGGTGCTCGCGAGCTTTTTCATCCGGTTCGAGGAAGGCGGACTGATCGAGCGCTGGCGGCTGTTGTTCGTCATCTTGCCGCCGTTCGTCTGTTTCGCCGCCTTGGTCTACGCTTTCTTTGATGTCTACAAGGCCAAGTGGCGTTTCACGTCGCTGCCCGAGCTCTTCAATCTCGTGCGGGCCAGCACGGTGCTGGCGGTCACGCTGCTGGCATTGGATTACGTGCTGCTGGCACCGAATGTGTACGGGACATTCTTTTTCGGAAAGATCACCATTATTCTCTATTGGCTGCTTCAGATCGCGTTTCTGAGCGGACCACGCGTCGCCTATCGCTATTTTCGCTATACCCGCACGCTACGCCACGCCAAGGCGAACCAGGCACTCCCTACGCTCGTGCTCGGTCGCGCGGGCGACGCCGACGTGCTGCTGCGCGCAATCGAGAGCGGCGCAGCGACGAAAATCCGTCCGGTCGGCATCCTGTCGCCGTCGCCGGCGGACCGCAACCAGTCGATCCGCGGCATCGCGGTCCTCGGCGAGATGGATGATCTCGAACGGGTGATCGCCGATCTCGCCGACCGCGGCATCAACGTGACGCGGCTTGTGCTCACCCCGACCGCCTTCGAGCCCGAGGCCAGACCTGAAACCATCCTCATGCGTGCACGACGGCTGGGGCTTGCGACCTCTCGGCTGCCATCGCTCCACGATGGCGGCGAGGCGCTGCGCCTCGCGCCGGTCAATGTTGAGGACCTCCTGCTGCGGCCCGGCGTGAAAATCGACTACGGCCGGCTCGAGAGCTTCGTGCGCGGCAAATCGATCATCGTAACAGGGGGCGGCGGATCAATCGGCGCCGAAATCTGCGACCGCATTGTGAGATTTGGCGCAGCGCGCGTGCTGGTGGTGGAGAATTCGGAACCTGCGCTGCATGCCGTCCTGGAAACGCTTGCGACCAAACAGGCAAGCGTGCGAATCGAAGGCCGCCTTGCCGATGTGCGCGATCGCGACCGCATCTTCCGCCTGATGGGCGATTTCCGGCCGGACATCGTATTCCACGCGGCCGCACTAAAGCATGTGCCACTGCTCGAGCGGGACTGGGACGAAGCGGTCAAGACCAACGTCTTCGGCTCGGTCAACGTGGCTGATGCCGCGGTCGCATCCGGCGCCACCGCCATGGTCGTAATCTCGACCGACAAAGCGATCGAGCCCGTGTCCGTGCTTGGCGCTTCCAAGCGCTTGGCGGAGATGTATTGCCAGGCGCTCGACAATGACTTCGCCCGCCGGAGCGATGTAGGCAAGCGCGCCATTCGGTTGATCGCGGTCCGTTTCGGAAACGTGCTCGCCTCCAACGGTTCGGTGGTGCCCAAGTTCAAGGCGCAGATCGAAGCCGGCGGTCCGCTCACGGTGACGCATGCGGATATGGTGCGCTACTTCATGACCATCCGCGAGGCTTGCGATCTCGTGGTCACCTCGGCGAGCCATGCACTCACCCCGGGGCAGACGCGGGTTGCCGTCTACGTGCTCAACATGGGCCAACCGGTGAAGATCGTCGATCTTGCCGAGCGCATGATCCGCCTTTCGGGCCTCGAGCCCGGACGCGACATCGACATCACGTTCACCGGGATCCGGCCGGGCGAACGGCTGCAGGAAATCCTGTTCGCGCGCGAGGAGCCGAGCGCGCCGATCGGAATCGAAGGGATTGTCGCGGCGAGGCCGGCAAGTCCTCCTCTTGAAGCCATGCGCGGATGGCTCGCCGCGCTCGAGCAGGGCTTGGCTCGGGAGGATCGCTCGGTGATCTATGGCGTGCTGCGCGACGCGGTGCCGGACTTCGGCGGACAAGCAGCGTAAGCCGTTATTCGCCCGCGCGGGGGACGCTCAGTTTCACTGCTTTCGTTTGATGCGGGCAAACGACGTGAGCAGCGCCGTGACAAGAACGGCAGCGGCGCAAAGCGTCAACAAAGAAACAAGGACGTGGCCAGCGAGGACGGATATGAGCGCGAGCGTGGTCAATGCGACATTGGCCAGGAACACGCGCGCCACGATTTCGGGAACGCTAAAGCCATTATCCGTGGCACGCTGATAAAAATGCGTCCGATGTGACTGCCAGAACGGTTCGCGCCTCATGAGGCGGCGCAGGAGCGTGATCGTGGCATCGGCAAGATAGTAGAGCGGAAGAATGACGGCTGCAGCTCTGTGGCCCTCGACCGCGAGCTGCATCAGCAGCCAGCCCAGCAGGAGTCCGATCGGAAGACTTCCCGCATCGCCGAGAAAAAGGCGAGCGATCGGCCTGTTGAACGGGGCAAAGCCGAGCATTGCGCCAAAGAGGGTTGCGGCAATCACCGCTGCAGTGAAATCGACGGTGCCCAGGATACCAAGGAGGATCATCGCTCCGGTCACCGGCACGACTTCCGCCACGGTCATCCAGTCGATGCCATCCATGAAATTGGTGAGGTTGACGAACCAGACCCCCGCAATCAGCAGGCAAGCGCGATCCATCCACCAGGGCAGTTGCGCAAGCACCTGCATGTCATCGGGTAGTGCGATCACGACCGCGCCGACCACAATGCACTGCGCGATCAGCCTCACCGGAAGCGGCAGGGAATGCATATCGTCGATCGCGCCAAGGATGGTAAGCAGGATCGCGGCTGCGCTTACGATTAGAAAATGCTCGGTTTGCCGATGGGCAGAGTCGGGCCAAAGGAGGATAGCCGCCCACGCCACCGCCAATGTGGCGAGCACGACCGCAATGCCGCCGCCTTGCGCGACCGGCGTATAATGCGACGAACGTGCATTCGGCCGCGCAATGGCGTAACGCAGGAGCCAAGGCCGGATCAGCACAATCACCGCGACGCCGAGAAAGAACGCGAGCAGCGCTGCTGGTGCAAGCACCAGCAGGCGCCCAACGGCTTGTTCACTCATTGCTATGGTGCTCCGAACAGCACCTCGCTTGGAGTCCCGCGGATCTCACGAATGTCCCGCTAGTGTGGTCCGGATGATGTCAGCAAAGACTTCCCCGTACACGCGGTTTCCCTCGACATTGAGGTGACCACTGCCGATACCGGCGCCGAAGCCGCGCAGTCGTGCCACCCCGGAAGGACCGACCTTCGCAAGGACGCGCGTGTCGAGATCGATGAATTGCAGGCCGGCAGCCTCGATCTTTGCCCGCATTGCCTCCACCAGGGCTGCCCGCTTGGCCGCAAGCGAGGGACATCGCGCCTCGACGCCCGATGTCGCGATGATGATCGGGAAGCCTTGGGAAAGCCGGATCCCTGCGAGGTCGCGAAGGAACGCGCGCAAGAGAGCTTCGAATTGCGTCGGCTTGCCGTCGCGCCACAATGCGAGCTGATCGTCCAGAAGCGTCGCTGTACAGCTAAAGGACGGCTCCCTGCTCTGCGCGGGTGCCGCTGCTGCCTGGTCGGACCACTCGGCTAATAACCCTCTATTCTTGCGCGCATTGATGATGCGCGCCACCTGGCTATGATCGAGCAACCAGTAATAAACGCGGCCTGCGAGCGAGGTGCGAAACCGGTAGCCGCGGGTATCACGGAAGCCATAGGACAGCCGGAACTCGCCGCGCGCATCGCGCCGATAACCTGTGAATTCGGAATCGTCCATCGCAGTCGGCAAGAGCAGAGTCTCAACCGAGAGCATGATCACGGCCAGCTCGGGAGTGAGGCGGCGGCCTTCCGATTGCAGGCGCGCCACGTCGACCGCCGGTCTCGCGCCGGCAAGTCCCAAATTGACGACCTCGGTGCCGGGGCGCTCGCGGGACAAGATTTCCTCCGCTACGGCCACGGCCGTCTCGGATTGGTCGACCTGCAATGCCTCCACGAACGACTCACCGACAACCACCGCACGCGCACCGTCATGATTGAGATTGCGATTGCGATCGCGCAGTCCAAGGTTCGATGTTGTAACCAGCGAACGATGTTCGGTGAGCCACAACCCGGAGACGTTGGCGCGGTGCCTATAGCCGGTGTCGGGATCGGGACCGTAAAGCGCAACCGGCGGAACGGGCAATATCCAGCGCAGTGGCGTTGCATCGATGAAGGCGAACAGCAACTCCACCGCCGCGGTTGCGACGGCAACTCCTGCCAGTAATTTAAGCGTTCCCAGGCAAAGCTTCCGCAACATCGATCAGAACCGGAAGTAGATAAACGGATTGTCCTGCACCTTGGGCAGGAGCAGCAGCCACAGCGCAGCTGCGGCAAAAAGCACGCGCAGGAAAGTGCCGTCGAGCCCGCGGATGAGCACGAGGGCTCGTCGAGTGAATAGCTGGGCCTCCAGCCAGTGCATTGCGAGCAGGGCGAGACAGCCGGCGGCGATCAGGAGCTCGGTCATGCCATCCGTGGGTATGGGCCAGCCGTCCACCGCATGTTCCGCCGGTCCCACCAATGCGTCGCGAAAGGAAAACATGGTGGCCAAATAGTGGAATGCATATCCCACATTTGGCGAGCGAAAGAAAACGGACGCGATGACGCAAAACGCGAAGGTTGCGGCCCAGCCTGTCCAGGCCGGAGGCGGCCGGAAATGTCGGGACCATAGGGTCGCGAAGACCATCGCAGCCCCCTGCAGTGCGCCCCAGATTACGAACGTAAAGTTGGCGCCATGCCAGAGCCCGCAAAGCGCCATGGTCGCAGTGATCGCGAGGAAGTGCTGCGCGACCCGATGGCGCCGGGTTGTCAGCCTAATGTCGGACAAAGGAATGAACACGTAGTCGCGCAGGTAGCTTGCGAGCGTAATGTGCCAGCGCTGCCAAAACTGCGCGATGCTCGAAGCCAGCAAGGGCGTAGCGAAATTGCGCGGAAGCCGTATACCGAAAAGGTACGCGGAACCGATGGCGATGTCTGAATATCCGGAAAAGTCGAAATAGATCTGAAACATGAAGAGCCACGCCCCAAGCCATGCGGCGGCGAAGCCCGCAGGACCATCGCGGAAGATGGCATCGACGGTCGGAGCGATCAAGTCGGCGAACAAGACCTTCTTGACGAGGCCGAGCAGGCACAATCCCAGTCCCAGTCCGATCAGGCGCGAGCGAAATGCGAGCTTGCCATCAAACAGCCGATGCACCTGCGGCCCGAATTGCCGCCAGCGCGTAATCGGCCCTGCGACCAGCTGGCTGAAGAAGAGCTTGAACAGGGCAAAGCGGGCAAGCGATCGGAAGGGCTGCGCCTTTCCGTGCGCAATGTCGATCAGGAATGCGGAGAGCTGAAAGACATAGAACGAGATGCCCAGCGGAATCACAATGTCGTGCGTGAACACGTCGAAGCCGACCGCTGTGGTCAGAAATACCCGATATTTGAAATAGGCAAGACAGCCGAAGTCGATGAGCAGAGCAGGGTAGAGCCAGCGCCGGTCGCGCTGGATTGGAAACTGGAACGCATAGTTGGAGAGGATAATGACAGCCGCGAGCACGCTGTCGCGCAGTCCGGCGGCAGCATAGAACAGGATGCTGGCGGCCAGCAGGATCCATCCCCGCCATGGCACCAGCAAAAATGCAAGCCAGACCAGTGCCAGAAAAAATGCGAAATAGAGGGTATCGTATCTCACGACAGCATTTTGTTTGATGATCGTATCCGCGCAGAGCGACCGCCGCGACCCTCAAAGGTTCAGGCGGTACACAGCACCCTTGAAATACCTTGCCTTCTGCGTCTCGCCATCACAGATATCAGCCCCCGGCTTGCACACCCCACGGTTTGACGCCCACCAGCGCTACGTCATAACCTTCGGCGGCAAAATCCACAATTATCGGGAAAACCAGCGGGAACCCGCCGCCACCGAGCGCTGCGAGCGAATTCGATGGGCCTAGCGCGGCGCGCAGCAATCCGACAGCCAAGAACTGCGGCGTCCTTGCAATTAATTGCGAAAAATTGCATTGAATGCAGCGCCGTTGCCCCAGGGATCGTGTCAGTTGGCGGTCTCATTTTGCATGCGGCACCCACGTCCATTGAGACGAGTTCCTGCTTGAAATCGAAGCCGACCGAGTCCGAGATCATTGATTGGTGCGTGACGTATCTCGCCAAAAGCTTGAATTTGGCGCCCGAACGTATCGATCCGCAGGCGAAATTTGCCCGACTGGGTATGGATTCAGCAGCGTCCCTGTTTCTCGTTTCCAACTTTGAGGACTGGTTGGAGCTCGACCTCAGTTTCGAGATGTTATTCGAGCATCAAACACCGGCTGCACTGGCCCGCTATCTGGCGGCGCGTTGCGCAGAGCATCAGAGTGCGGCGGCCGACTGATCGATTTGCATGCTCGACAAACGCCAGTCGGATTTTAACTCGCTTGTTGATCTAATCACTCGCCGCGCAGTCGAGCAGCATGACGAGCGCGGCTACGTGTTCCTGTCCGACAAGGGAGACGAAGAGACGGCGCTGACCTTCGGCGAGCTCCACCGGCGCGCCATGGCCGTAGCTGCACACTTGCGCGAAAGCGGCAATCCCGGAGAGCGGGCGCTGCTCCTGTTCGGACCGGGACTCGATTTCATCATCGCGTATTTCGGTTGCGTCCTGGCGGGCGTGATCGCGGTCCCGATGATGCTGCCGCGGCGCAACAGCTCGCTCGGTGCGAGCGCGAGCATTGTTGCGAACGCAACCCCTCGTTTTCTTATCACCAATGAGCGGGTGCACAGCACGAGGCCGGATGTGATCGAGCGCTTCAGTGCGCCGCAGCGCCAGTGGATCATCACTGAGCAGGTCGAAGCCACGAACGCGGCGAACCCGCGCCTGCCGATGCTGCGTCCTGATGATATCGCCTTCCTGCAGTATACCTCGGGTTCGACCTCGGATCCGAAGGGGGTGATGGTCACACACAGGAACCTCATCGAAAACCTGGAAATGATGCGGCACGCCCTGGGCAATACCCGGCAGTCGACCTATGCGAGCTGGATTCCGCTCTATCACGATATGGGTCTTATCGCGAACGTCCTGCAGTCACTTTACGTGGGCTCGCTCTGCGTGGTGCTCGCGCCGATGACATTCATGCAGCGGCCGTTGAGCTGGTTGCGGGCTATTCATCGGTATCGAGCGGAGGTCGCAGGAGCCCCGAATTTTGCCTTCGATTTGTGCGTGCAGCGATTTCGCGCCGACCAGATGCAGGATGTCGATCTGTCATGCTGGAAAGTGGCATTCAACGGCGCCGAGCCGGTACGGGCTGATACCATCGAGCGCTTCGCGGCGACGTTTGCCCCCTATGGCTTTGACCGGCGCGCCATGAATCCGCAATATGGGATGGCGGAAGCGACCGTGATGGTATCGGCAGGTCCAAGACTGGCGGGTCCGGTGATCCGCACTGTTGGTCTTCAGGCCTTTCGTCGCAACGAGATCGCGGCGCCTGCGGGCGAGAAGGACAAGCACCGCATGGTCGGGTGCGGCCGCAGCGTCGTCGGCCAGCGGCTCGCAATCGTGCATCCTGCGACGCGCTGCCTGATCGGATCCGATCGCATCGGGGAGATTTGGGTGAGCGGGCCGAACGTTTCCAAGGGCTACTGGCAAAACCCGGCCGCGACCAGGGCGACCTTCGATGCGCGCATCGAAGGCGATCCCGGCGATGAATGTTGGCTGCGCACCGGTGATCTCGGCTTCATGGACGAGAGCGGTGAACTGTTCATCACCGGGCGAGCCAAGGACATGATCATCGTCCGCGGCATCAACTATTATCCGCAAGACATCGAAAGCACCGTTTACAACAGCCATCCGGCGTTGCGCCGCCATTTCGGCGCCGTCTTCTCGGTGCCCGACGAAAGCGGAGAAAAGCTGGTGTTGGTGCAGGAGGTGGAACGCAGCCAAAGGCGCGGACTAGACACGGAGGAGATCAAGGCCTGTATCCGTGAGGCGGTCGCGAACGAGCACGAGGTCGCGCTTGACTCGATTGTGCTCATTTCCCCTGGAGAAATTCCGAAAACCACGAGCGGGAAAATTCAGCGCAGTCTTACGCGCCAGATGTGGTTGCAGAACTCATTCGAGCCGATCGGCGCAGCGCGGAGTCAACCCTGACGCGCTTTAAATAATGCCTCGGTGCCTAAGTGCGGCGAGTACTTCCTCGGCGAGCACGTCGGGGGGCTCTCTGCCGGCGGCGAGCACGAGTTCCGACTGCTCGGGCGGCTCGTAGGGGCTGCCGATGCCGGTGAGGTTCGGCAGCTTGCCGGCGCGGGCAAGCTTATAGAGGCCTTTCGGATCGCGCGCCTCGCAAATGTCGAGTGGCGTATCGACGTAGATTTCGAGGAATTCGTCCTCGCCGACGAGCTCACGCGCCAAGCGGCGCTCGCTGCGGAACGGTGAGATGAAGCTGACAATGACGATCAGGCCCGCTTCCACCATCAGCTTCGCCACCTCGGCAACGCGGCGAATATTCTCGACCCGGTCCTCGTCGGTGAAGCCGAGATCGCGATTTAATCCATGCCGAATGTTGTCGCCGTCGAGCACGATCGTGTGGTGGCCCGCACGATGCAGCGACTGCTCGAGCAAATCGGCAATCGTCGACTTTCCAGCCCCGGACAAGCCGGTCAGCCACAGCACGCACGGCTTCTGACGTTTGAGAATAGCGCGCGCGTCCTTGTCGATCCGGAATGCCCGCCAATGGATATTGGCCGCGCGGCGCAGCGCAAACGCAATCATGCCGCAGGCGACGGTCGCATTTGTCATCCGGTCGATCAGGATGAAGCCACCCAGGTCGCGGTTCTCGGCATAGGGTTCGAACGCGATGGCGCGATCGAGCGCAACATTGCACAACGCGATCTCGTTGAGCTCGAGGTGCTTGGCGGCGAGATGCTCACGCGTATTCACATTGATCTTGTACTTGAGCTCGGTGACCTGCGCAGGCACGAGCGCGGTCCCGGTCTGGAGGAGATAGGATCGCTCTGGCAGCATCGGCTGCTCGCTCATCCAGACCAGGTGGGCGGAAAACTGATCCGCGATCGCGCAGCGCGCGTCATCGGCTGCAATGACATCGCCGCGGCTGATATCGACCTCCTCGCTGAACGTCAGGGTGACGGCCTGACCGGCCGCTGCCTCCTGGAGATCTCCATCGAAAGTGACGATACGGGCAACCACTGCGGTGCTGCCGGCCGGCAGTACCGCCATGCGATCACCGGGACGCACAGAGCCCGACACGATTGTCCCGCAATAGCCGCGCAATTGCGAGTTCGGCCGATTGACCCATTGGACGGGCATGCGAAACGGCTTCTCTGACCCGCTCGACGTTATGTCGACGGTCTCGAGATGCTCGATCAGGGTGGCGCCGCGATACCAGGACATCGCATCGCTTCCCCGCGTGACATTGTCGCCGTGCAGGGCGGAAACCGGAATACACATGACGTTCGCAAGCCCGATGCTCGCGGCGAATACCTCGTATTCCGCTTTGATGCGTTCAAACGCGGCTTCTCCCCAATCGAGCGTATCCATCTTGTTCACGGCGACCACAACGTCACGAATGCCGAAAAGGGCGATGATATGGCTGTGCCGCCGGGTCTGGGTAAGAACGCCCTTGCGCGCGTCGATGAGGAGGACGGCGAGGTCGGCGGTGGAGGCACCCGTTGCCATGTTGCGAGTGTATTGCTCGTGGCCGGGTGTGTCGGCGACAATGAATTTTCGCCGCGGGGTGGCAAAGTAGCGATAGGCCACGTCGATGGTGATGCCCTGCTCGCGCTCGGCTTGCAGGCCATCGACCAGCAATGCCATGTCGAGGTCGCCACCGGTGGTGCCGAACCGCGAGCTGTCGCTGGCAAGCGCGGCGATCTGGTCGTCAAACAGAAGCTTGCAGTCGTAGAGGAGGCGCCCGATCAAGGTCGACTTGCCGTCGTCGACCGACCCGCAGGTGAGAAAACGCAGAACCCCCATCCTATCCTCCCCCGCTCGCGGGGGAGGGTAGGGCGGGGGCGGCCAGCGCGCCGGCGCTCGCAAGATCGGCGGCCTTTGCAACCGTCTGCAACATCAGAAATAGCCTTCCTGCCTCTTCCTCTCCATGGAAGCAGCCTGATCGTGGTCGATGATGCGGCTCATGCGCTCGCTCGTCCTGGTTGAGCGCATCTCATGGATGATCTCTGCGACCGTCCGCGCGCGGCTCTCGACCGCGCCGGTGAGCGGGTAACAGCCCAGCGTCCGAAAGCGGACGCTTTTCATGAGCGGCTCGCCCGGAAGAAGCGGCATGCGCTCATCGTCGACCATGATCCAGGCGCCGTCGCGCATGACGACGGGGCGCTCCTTGGCGAAATAGAGCGGCACTACCGGAATGTTCTCGGCCTCGATGTATTGCCACACGTCGAGCTCGGTCCAGTTCGAGAGCGGGAAGACGCGAATGCTCTCGCCCTTGTGGATGCGCCCGTTCAAGAGCTTCCACAATTCCGGGCGCTGGTTCCTCGGGTCCCAGCGATGGGACGCTGTGCGAAAGGAGAAGATGCGTTCTTTGGAGCGGCTTTTCTCCTCGTCGCGCCTTGCTCCGCCCAAGGCGGCGTCGAAACCGTGCTTGTCGATGGCCTGCCTGAGCGCGACGGTTTTCATGACGTCGGTATGCACGGCAGAGCCGTGGGTGAAGGGGCCGACCCCGGCCCGCAATCCTTCCTCATTGACATGAACGATGAGCTCGAGCCCGAGCTCGGCGGCACGGCGATCGCGAAAAGCGATCATTTCCTTGAATTTCCAAGTGGTGTCCACATGCAGCGTCGGGAAGGGGGGCTTTGAGGGCCAGAACGCCTTGACGGCAAGGTGCAACATCACCGAGCTGTCCTTGCCGATGGAGTACAACATCACCGGTTTTTCAAACTGCGCCGCCACCTCGCGCATGATGTAGATGCTTTCCGCCTCGAGCTCATCGAGGTGGCGGGATCGCGGCGTGGTCGAGGGGACCATGAGGGTGGAGCGGCGTGCTCCCGATTGGCGGATGCTATGAGCCGGACCGTATACCGTACTCACTGCGCTCAAGCCAAATGCGCGGCGAGCTCGCGCGCAATCTCTTCGCCGGAGCGGCCGGCGACGAGCTGGGTAAGACTATCGATGCTGCGGTTGACCATGCTGTCGAGGCTGTAATTCATGACAATCGATTGCCGGAGCTGCGCCCGCGCAACGGATTTTTGCATGAGAAGCTGGTGCATGCGCGCCCATCCGCAGGCGAGCGCCTGCGGATTGCGCGGCGGGACGACTTCCCCGAGCTCGCCGACGATGCGGCGCACATCCCCGACATCGGTGGCGACGACGGGAATGCCGCATGCCATGGCCTCTCCGACAACATTAGGAAAGCCCTCTCCAAACGCCGACGACAATGTCGCCACATCGAATGCGTTGTACACATTTCGCAGACTGTCCATCTCGCCCGCCCAGATCAGCGCCCCATCGAGGCCGAGCGAGCGCGCCTGCGCTTTTAGCTCTTCGCGGTAGCGCGCCGCTCCATCGCCGACGCAGACGAAACGCGTATCGGTCTGCTCGCGTGCAAAGCGCGCTGCTGCCTCCAGGAACGTTCGATGGTCCTTCATCGGATCGAACCGGGCGACGCAGCCGATGACAAAGGCGTTGTCCGGGATACCCCAGGCACGGCGCTGCAGGCTGCCCGCGGCGGGATCGGGATGCATCATTTGCGTATCGATGCCGTTCGGGATGACCGCGATCCGGCTCGGTGGCATTCCGCGTTCGATCGCATCGGCGCGAACCGTATAGCCGTTGGCGATGATAAGGTCGGCGCGCTTCGACAGCCGCACTTCGAGCGCATAGGTCAGTGCGGAGAGGCTGTCATAGCGCTCGACTTCCATGGCCGCTGCGCGCACGCCAAAGACGAGCCGCGTTTTCCTTGCGCGCGGCAGGAGCAATGTCGCGAGCACCGCTTGCGGCGGATGGAAGGCATAGACGACATCGGGGCGTTCCGTCCGTAACACCTGGCGCAACCGCGCGAGCGGAGTGATCGCGTCCCAGCGGCCGGATTTTCCGAGGGAGATCACGCGCGGGAGGCTCTCGCGCGCGACGTCGATCTCGCCGCCGGTATAAAAGACGACAATGGCGGCCTCGTGCCCGCGCTCGATCAGGCCGCGGGCCAGCATGGCTACCTGCCGCTGGCTGCCGCCGACCACCATCGAGCGAATGAAAAACAATACTTTCACGAGAGGCCGTCAAGGTTCAAAGCGGCACGCGCATCATCGCGCACGTTCTGCCTGCTCGACCCTCCGGCAATCAAGCGATATATGAGCCCTGCCGTGCCTGGGCCGGGTGCTCATGGTGATATTGTTCGGCTGGCGTCAAGCTGGGTTGGAATCGCGCAATGACAGCCGTGACCGCGGTTAGATTTCGCTTTGGCGAAAATTGGCAATCATTCATCGCCGGCCTGACCGACGTGCAAATCGCCGCGTCAGAGCGCGATTTACACCGGCTCTTTCCAAACAACGAGCTTGCCGGTGCAAGTTTTCTGGACATCGGTTGCGGCTCGGGCCTTTCCATGCTCGCGGCAATGCGGTTGGGCGCCGCGCGCGTCTTCGGGATCGACGCCGATCCACAGGCCGTAAGTGCAGCGCAAACGCTGCTGACCAAATATGTTCCGGATCTCAGCTGGCAGGTCGAACGGCGAAGTCTGTTCGATTTCTTCGACGACAGCTTTGACGTCGTCCACAGCTGGGGCGTGTTGCCCTTCACCGGCGCGATGTGGCCTGCGCTCGATCATATCGCTTCCCTCGTGCGCCCGAACCGAATGCTTATGGTCGCCTTGTATCAGCGCACGCCCATGTGCTGGCTATGGCAATACGAGAAACGGTTCTACAGCCAGGCATCTCCACATACACAGCGCGCGATCAGGCTGGTCTATGAGGCAGCCTTTCTCTGCGCCAAGGCGGTGACCGGGCAAAATCCGGTTGCTTATGTGCGGAACTTTCACTCCTATCGCGGAATGAGGTGGCACAACAACGTGCACGATTGGCTTGGCGGCTACCCGTACGAATCCGCCACCCCGGACGAGCTTGCGGCCTTCTTTGGTCGATCCGGATTAACGGTCGAGCGCGCGTTTGCAAAACCTGTGGCTGTACAGGGCCTGTTCGGCTCCCATTGCGACGAGTACGTACTGCGGCGCGCAACGTAAACCTCGCTTTCCGTCAATGCTGCGGCCATTAAGGAGAGCCGCTCGCAACGCTCCGATAGAGCTCGTCATAATGCGCGCGCATGCGCTCGAGCGCATAATCGGCAAAGAGAGCGCTGCGGCTTGCAGCGCGTTCGCTGCGGCAAACGGCGGTGAAATGTTCGTGCACATCCACAAGCGCCTGCGCCATCCCCTCGGGGTCCTCGACCGGAACGATATGGGACGGCGAGAGGACGAGCGCACCCGCCTCGTGGCGGTCAGTCACGCCGAGCCCGACATCGGTCGACACGAGCGGCAGGCCGGAAGCGGCTGCTTCAAGCGCGACCACCGGGGCTGCCTCCCCATAGGATGAGCCGATGACGAGCACATCGAGCGCCGACATCACTGCAGGCACGTCGGTGCGTTGGCCCATGAGAACGGTGCGTTCGGCAACGCCTGCGCGCATCAACCAACCGCGTAGTTTCGCGTTCTCTGCCGAGCAGTCCCTGCCCACAAGGACGAGCTTGCCCGCAACATGGGCAGGAAGGCGCGCGAATGCATTAATGATCAATTCCTGGTTCTTCTGCGGGTCGAAGCGAGCGACGCAGCCGACGGCAAACTCGCCGTCCTTGATGACAAGTTCGCCCCGCAGTGCGCGCCGGGTCTGCGCATCGAACCGGAATGGCGCCATGTCAATCCCGTTTGCGATGACGAGGCCACGTTTTTCGCAGTAGCCAAGCTGCTCATGCAGTGTGCGCGCGCGCTGCCCGGCGTAGACGATGCGGGTGGGCACGGTGTGCGACAGAACGGCGCCGATGCGATTGATGGCGCGCGTTGTCCGTTTCGAATGGGTGGCGGAGAGCGTGGTGTTGTGGATCGACCAGATGATGGGAATGCCGAGACCCGCCGCCGCCGCGGAAGCAAAGTTCCCGTGATAGAGCCAGGCGTGAAGGATGCTTGGCCTGCGCTGCGCTACCAGGCGCCGCAGGCGCCAGAACGGCCGCAACGCTAGCGAGCGCTGTGCGAGACCGAGGGTGCAAAACTTTTCCGGCTCGACGGGAAAGAACGGCTCGCCCGCGAGCAGGGTAATGACAATGTGATCGCCCCGCGAGCCCTCGCCCGCAACCAGGCTCGCCAATATGCGCTCGGCGCCGCCCTGATCCATGGACGGGATGAGGTGGAGGACGGAGGGTGGCTTTTTTGCCATCATTCCTGTGTTATCTGCCCCCGATGACCCGTCTTATCGTCCTGCTCATCGTCGCGGGCCCTGTTCTTGGCTCGTGTACCGGCGGCGTCGTAGGGGATTTGATGCCACATTGGGCGGGCGGACTTCCTAAGAATGCGCCCCCGCGGCCAGGCACCCCGGAATACGACGCCTACCGGCAGAAATTGGAGGCGGAGGCCGGGCGCGATAAGAGTAAGGACGAACCCAAAGCGAAGGCCGAAGGGGACAGCCCAAACCCACTCTCGCCCATCCATTAGAGAGACTGTGTTCCGGTCATCAGACTTGGCGGCAGGCTCGGTCTGGCCCCTCTCCGCGTTTTTAACGGGGAGAGGGATGGGGTGAGGGACGAACTCCGATATAACAGGCGCGGCGGGGGAGGGGATTGCTCGCGATCCCCCCGCCAGCCGTCCAAGGGGTTCGCATGCAAATCGCAATGATCGGCACCGGCTATGTGGGGCTTGTCTCGGGCGCCTGTCTTGCCGATTTCGGCCACCATGTCGTTTGCGTCGACAAGGACCCGGACAAGATCGCGCTCCTGCGCGTCGGCAAATCTCCGATCTTCGAGCCCGGGCTCGATGAGATCATTGCTGGCAATACGCGTGCCGGGCGTCTCGTCTTCACCTTGGAGCTGGCCAAATCCGTGGCTGCGGCCGACGCAGTTTTCATTGCGGTCGGCACGCCGTCCCGGCGCGGGGATGGTCACGCCGATCTCTCCTATGTCTATGCGGCCGCGCGCGAGATCGCCGAGGCGGTTGCTGGTTTCACGGTGATCATCACCAAATCGACGGTGCCTGTGGGCACGGGCGACGAGGTCGCGCGCATCATTCATGAAGCGCGGCCGGATGCCGACGTCGCCGTCGTGTCCAATCCGGAATTCCTCCGCGAGGGTGCCGCCATTCAGGACTTCAAGCATCCCGATCGCATCGTGGTCGGCACCGATGATGAACGCGCACGCAAGGTGATGGCCGAGGTCTATCGGCCACTCTATCTCAACAGATGGCCTATTCTCAACACCAGCCGCCGCACGGCCGAGCTCATCAAATACGCGGCCAATGCCTTTCTCGCGACCAAGATCACCTTCATCAACGAGATGGCGGATCTGGCCGAGCGGGTAGGGGCTGACGTTCAGGATGTGGCCCGTGGGATTGGCCTCGACAACCGGATCGGCCCGAAATTCTTGCATCCGGGGCCGGGCTTTGGCGGCTCATGCTTTCCTAAAGATACGACCGCGCTCATCAAGACCGCCCAGGACCATGAGGTCCCGCTGCGGATTCTGGAAGCCGTGATCACGGCAAATGATGTTCGCAAGCGTGCGATGGCGCGCAAGGTCGCAGCCGCGTTCGGCGGCTCCTTGCGCGGCAAGACCATCGCCATCCTCGGCCTCACCTTCAAGCCAAACACCGACGACATGCGCGAGGCGCCTTCCATTCCGCTGATCACGGGATTGCTGGACATGGGTGCGCGGGTCCGCGCCTTCGATCCCGCCGGCATGCAGCAAGCCAAAGCCGTTCTGCCTGATATCACCTATTGCGACAGTCCCTATGCCTGCGTGGATGGAGCCGACGCCATCGTGATCGTCACCGAATGGGAGCAGTTCCGGGCGCTTGATCTCAACGAGATGAAGCAGCGCATGGCCTGTCCGGTCTTGATCGACCTGCGCAACATTTACACCAACGAAGAAGTCGATCAGCATGGATTTGCCTATGTCGGAGTTGGACGGCCAACTTCCGTCAAAGCCACACGGCTTTGATCAGACCGCTTTTAGCTTTTTGAACGCGAACAGCACCATGCGCAGCAGCATGAAGCCATCACTGAAACGCGAGATCTGGGTCGACCCGTAGGTGCGCGCGCCATAGTGGATCGGGATCTCGACAATCTTGAGGTTCTGCCGGGCAGCGCCCAGAATTAGATCGAAATCGCCGAACGGATCGAAATCGCCGAAGTACCCGCGGTTGGTCTCGATCTTCCTGTAGTCGGCCCGTCTGAGCGCCTTCGTGCCGCAAAGCGTATCCGTAAACCGCTGGTTGATGAGATAACTAAACACGCGAGCGAAGAACCGGTTGGCGATGAAATTGAGCGTGCGCATCGCGTCCTGCTCCATCGGATAAACAAGCCGCGTTCCATTGATGAACTCGCCCTTGCCGGAAGCGAGCGCTGAATAGAATTTCGGCAGTGCCTCGGGCGGCATGGTGAGGTCCGCATCGAGTATCATCACCACGTCGCCCTTTGCCTTCTCGAAGCCGAGCCGCACAGCATCCCCTTTGCCCCTGCCTTTCTGCTTGTAGACGCTGATGTCGCAGCGATCCTTGTACGCCTCCTTCACGCGCAGGCATTCCTCATATGTGCTATCGCTTGAGTTTCCCTCGACAAACAGCACCTCCTGACGCGCCCCGAAACGCGGCACCCGCAGAAGTGCCGGCTCGATGTTCGCCCGCTCATTGCGGCAAGGGATCAGGATCGTGGTGGAGAGATCCTCCGGTACGGCACAATGGCGTTTCGAGCGTGCAACGAAATAGGTGCGTAAGCAGAAGCCCCGGATGAGCGGCAGCGGTGCAATGTAGCGGTTGACGAACGAGCCGACGCCAAGCAGGCGCCGCGGCACGAGCTGCCTGCGCTCTTCGCGGATAATCTCGAAATCCGACAAGTCGAGAATGTTGATAAAGTCGCTATCAGATATGAAATTGACCGGCGGCTGCGGCATCTTGAGCCCAAGCTTCTCGGCGATCGCAAGCACCGGCTCCCACAGCTGGGCGTAATAGGCGATGACGATGCGTGTCTCGCGTGTCGAGAGGGAATGGAGCGAAGACAGGACAGTCTCGATATCATCGAGCAGCCCTATCGTGTCGGATAGCACGATGAAATCGAAGGGTCCCGGCAGTGTCGCTACGAAGGCGGGATCCTCGACATCGCCGACGCGGAACTCCAGCTCGGGATGAACCTGGCGTGCGATCTCGATCATCTTTTGGCTCAGATCGATACCGAGCCCCATCGACGGCTTGAGCGCGGCGAGGAGGTCGCCTGTGGCGCAGCCGACGTCGAGCACGCGCGCACCCTCGGGGATGAGAAACCGCATATACTCGCGGTCGGTGCGGTAGTAATAGGCGTTGCGCGCGATCCAGCGCGCACGCTCCGACGCGATGCGATCCGCAAACTCGCCGATCGTCCTCTTGCGCGCGCTCCAAGGCGCGGCAGGCGTGGGTTGCAAGTTCTCTTGTGCAGACGCGTGAGTTTTTTCGAGAGTGCTCAACAAAAACTCCACTGAGATGCCGGCATCCCAATCCCTCCCCCGCAAAGCCGGGAGGGCAGGTGTGCCGCACCGCTGTGCCTCAACTTCACCGGAACAAAGCGCAACGTTTGTGGCATAAGAGCTTGCAATAGCTCAAGGCGGGATCAGACGGCGAAAGCGTGAGCAGCAAATCAGTTACACAGCTGGACCCGACGCTCGTAGAGCATCGCCGGATGTGGGAAACCAAGCCGACGCTGCGCCTCATTTATGAGGACTATCATCGCCGGCTGCTCAATGCCTGTCCCCCCGGGCGCGTGCTCGACATCGGCGGCGGCTCCGGTCACGTGAAGCACTACCGCAACGACGTCATCTCGGCCGACATTTTGCCGTTCCCCGGCATCGACGTGGTCTGCGACGCGCATGCGCTGCCGTTTGCCGAGGGCGCCTTCTCCGGGATCGTCATGCTCGACGTCCTGCATCACCTCGAACATCCGGTCGATTTCCTGCATGAGGCGGCGCGCGTGCTGGGGCCGGGTGGAGTGCTGGCGATGATCGAGCCTGGCATGACGGCTCTCTCCTATCCGCTCTATCGCTACGTGCACCAGGAGCCGGCGGATCTCCGCACCGATCCGTTCAAGCCTGCGAGCACGCGCACCGATAAGGACCCGTGGGACTCCAACCAGGCCATTCCGACTCTGCTTTTTGCTCGCGAGCACAACACGAGCGAAGTGCTGCGACGGGTGCCCAACCTTAGGCTCGTGGCAATGGATTGGCTCAGCATCATCGCCTATCCGCTCAGCGGCGGGTTCAAGCCGTGGTGCCTCGTCCCCCCGCGCGCAGCCGAGTGGTTGATCCGGCTGGAGGATCGTCTGCCTCGCGGCGTGCGGCAGCATACCGCTTTCCGGCTCTTCGTCGTTCTCGAGCGGACCGCGATGTAGATGCAAGGGGTTTTGCGAGACCGCCCGGCGTGGATCCCCACTGTTAAATACAATGAATTTACAATGAGAGCTTCTTCGCCTTTTGCGTGTACTGCCGAAACATTCAACCGCTATCCCGCAGAATTACATCCTTAGAGGGTGGTATGGTACAAATGCAACTTAAGGTACTATACATTGCGAAAGAAAGCCCGCGTGGAGGGGTTCGCTCAGACCACATAATGAATGTAATAAGACCACATATCGTAGTCAATAAATTTCTGCTTGAAAGGCGCTGCCTTCTCCTAGAGGTTCGCGCCGCCCTATCGGGTCGGAGCGTTCATGAAGCAAAAGGTTGCGCTGATTACCGGGGTTACCGGGCAGGACGGCGCCTATCTGAGCGAGCTGCTGCTCGCCAAGGGCTACGTTGTCCACGGGGTCAAGCGGCGCTCGTCCTCCTTCAACACGCAGCGGGTGGATCACCTGTACGTCGACAGCCACGAGCATGAGACGTCGTTCTTCCTGCACTACGGCGACATGACGGATGCGACCAACATCATCCGGCTGGTGCAGGAGACGCAGCCCGACGAAATCTACAACCTCGCCGCGCAGAGCCATGTGCAGGTGAGCTTCGAGAACTCCGGAGTACACGGCCAATGCGGATGGCCTCGGCACGCTGCGCCTGCTTGAGGCGATCCGCATCCTCGGCATCAGCGATCGGGTACGGTTCTACCAGGCATCCACGTCGGAGCTCTATGGCCAGGTGCGTGAGACGCCGCAAAGCGAGACCACGCCCTTTTATCCGCGCAGCCCCTATGGGGCCGCGAAGCTCTATGCCTACTGGATCACCGTCAACTATCGGGAGGCTTACGGCTATCACGCCTCGAACGGTATCCTGTTCAATCACGAGAGCCCCTTGCGCGGCGAGACGTTCGTCACGCGCAAGGTCACGCGCGCGGTCGCATCCATCGCGGTTGGTCTGCAGCAGCGGCTCTACATCGGCAACCTTGATGCCAGGCGCGACTGGGGTCATGCCCGCGATTATGTCGAAGGCATGTGGATGATGCTCCAGCAGGAGAAACCCGACGACTATGTCCTCGCCACCGGAGAGATGCATTCCGTGCGCGAGCTAATCGAACTCGCCTTCGCATGCACCGGACACCGCCTCGAATGGCGCGGCAGTGGGGTGAACGAACAGGGCCTTGATGCGAGCACGGGAGACGTGCTGGTTGCGATCGACCAGCGTTATTTCCGCCCGACCGAGGTCGATCTCCTCCTGGGCGACCCCAGCAAGGCGCGCGCAAGACTCGGCTGGAAGCACAAGACCGGTTTCAAGCAGATGATCGAGGAGATGGTGAAGGCCGACCTTGAGCTCATTCCTACCGAGAGGGAAAGGCGCGAGAGAGATGGGTGAGCCAGCGCGGCACCGCGGCAGGCCCCTGACCCCAACCCACGCCAACCCTGTACTAACATCTGATTCCGCCGCATTGCGATCGCGTCAGAGGGCATCGTAATTGTGCACGCGGCAGGCCGAGCGCGATGGATGATCGGAAAATGTCGGACAGGAAAGACGACGATCGCCGCTTCGCGTTTGGTGACAACTGGCTCGATTTTGCACGTGAACTCAGCGCCGATCAAATCGCGGAGGCGGAGAGATCGCTCCGAACGCTGCTTCAGCGCGACAATCTTGCCGGTGCAAGCTTTCTCGACGTCGGCTCCGGCAGCGGCCTCTTCTCACTGGCCGCGCGCAGGCTTGGCGCGCGCGTCCATTCCTTCGATTACGACATGGATTGCGTTCTCTGCACTCGCCGGCTGCGGGAGGTTCATTTCGACAGCGATCCCGATTGGACGACCGAACGCGGATCGGTCCTCGACCGCGATTACATTGGCGGTCTGGGGACGTTCGACATTGTCTATTCCTGGGGTGTGCTCCACCACACCGGCGCCATGCGCGAGGCGCTCGCTGCCGCATCGCGCCTGGCGGCGCGGGACGGCCTGTTTGCGTTTGCGCTCTATCATCGCACCCGCCTGTGCGCGCTCTGGCGGCTGGAGAAGCGCTGGTATGCTGGCGCGTCTGCGCAGGCGCAGCGGCGCGCGCGCGCGATCTACGTTGCGTTGCTGCGCCTGCGCTTCCGCTTGACCGGCGATGATTTCGAATCGTACGTCAAGAATTATCAGAAGCTGCGGGGCATGGAATTCGAGCACAACGTGCATGACTGGATGGGCGGTTATCCCTACGAATCCATTTCCGCGCCCGAGGTCGAGGCGCTGATGCGACAGCTCGGGTTCACGCGCCTCTCGAGCACGACGACGCCGACCACCATCGGCTTCTTCGGCTCCGGCTGCGATGAATACCTTTATCGGCGAACAGGCTGATAGTGTTCGATTTGATCCAGCGATTACTGGATACGGGTTCGCGTTGATCTCGGGTCAACCCGAGATCGACGACGCCCCGGAATGACAAGGAATCGGTCCAGGAACGCTGCAGCCTCGACGCTGTGCGGATCAAACGCTACAAGACGTCACACTCTGCGCGGGCCGGTTCTTTTCCATGTGCGGCATTTCCGGAATGATTGATTGGCGAGCGATGACCAGCGCCGACGAGCTGCGCGCGATCGGCGAAGGCATGAACGAAATCCTGCGTCACCGCGGCCCCGATGACGGGAAGGTCTGGATCGACGCGCAAGGCGGGGTGGTGCTCGGGCAGCGCCGTCTCGCCATCATCGATCTTAGTCCCGGCGGCGCACAGCCCATGCATTCGGCCGATCGGCGATACGTCATAACGTTCAACGGAGAAATCTACAACTATCGGGATATGAGGCGCGAGCTCAGCGCGGCAGGCCATTTTATCCGCGGCGATTCCGATACCGAAGTGCTGCTCGAAGCATGTGCCTTGTGGGGTGTCGAGGCGGCGATCGAGCGCGCGATCGGGATGTTCGGCTTCGCGCTTTGGGATCGCAAGACCAGAAGCCTGGTGCTGGCGCGCGACAAACTCGGCATCAAGCCGCTCTACTATGCGGCAACGCCGCAGCGGGTGCTGTTTGCTTCACAGCTGAAGGCCTTTCGCGCCGTGCCGCGCTGGAATCCGACCATCGACGACGACAGCGTGGTTGGATATTTGCGTCACGCCTATATTGCGCAGCCGCGCACGATCTATCGCGAAGTCGCAAAGCTTGCCCCCGGCCACATCCTGACGCTGCGTCGGGGATCGCAGCCGGCCGCGAAATGTTTTTGGGATTTGCGCAGCGTGGCGCTTGCAGGGCTGCGCCGCAACGACCCCGCGCCGGATGGCGACGAAGCCGCCGCGCGGCTCGATGCGCTGCTTCGGGATTCCGTCAAGTTGCGCATGATCGCCGACGTTCCGCTGGGCGCGTTCCTCTCCGGGGGGATCGACTCTTCAACCGTGGTGGCGCTGATGCAGGCGCAAAGCACGCGACCGGTGAAAACGTTCTCCATCGGCTTCCACGAGAGCGGCTATGACGAGGCGGAATGTGCAAAAAACGTAGCCCGACATCTCGGCACGGATCATACCGAGTTCTATGTGGAGCCGCGGCACGCGCTCGAAGTCATTCCGCAGCTGCCGGATTGGTTCGACGAGCCGTTTGCGGATTCCTCGCAGATCCCAACCTATCTCGTTGCGGAGCTCACACGCAAGCACGTGACGGTCGCGCTGTCGGGCGATGGCGGCGATGAATTGTTCGCGGGCTACAACCGCTACAGCTGGGCGGAACGGCTTGCGCGCGTGATGAACCATGTGCCAGGCCGCCGTCTGCGCGGTGTATCGGCCGCGGCGTTGCGTGCGCTCACGCCTGAGACATGGAACCGGATGTTTGCTTTTGTTCCTTCTTCGTGGCAGCCGCCGTTGATCGGCGACAAGCTGCACAAGATTGCGACCCTTCTGGATGATCCCACACCCGATGCGATCTACCGGCGGCTTGTGAGCCAGTGGGAGCGCCCGCAGGATGTCGCTGCAGCGGGCCAGGAACCGGACGGGCCACTGTGGGACCCAACCGTAGCCCGGGACTTCCCCGATCTCCTCCCGCGCATGCAGTTCCTGGATATGGTCACCTACCTGCCCGACGACATCCTGACCAAGGTCGACCGCGCGACCATGGCGGTCGGGCTCGAGGGCAGGGTGCCGCTGATTGATCATCGCGTCGTCGCCTACGCCTGGAGCTTGCCGAAGGAGTTCAAGATTTCGCGCAGGAAAAAGCAAATGGCTTCTTCGCCGCGTGCTAGATGCCTATGTGCCGAGCGATCTGATCGACCGACCAAAGATGGGCTTTGGCGTGCCGATCGATGCCTGGCTGCGTGGTCCCTTGCGGGATTGGGCGGAGCAGTTGTTGTCGCCGGCGCGGCTTGCCTCCTACGGGTTTGTGCGCGCGGAGCCGGTTCGCCGGGCATGGGAGCAACATCTCGAAGGCAGGCGCAATTGGCAGTATCCGCTGTGGACCGTGCTGATGCTGCAGGCCTGGCGCGAGCGGTGGGCGTGAGGCTGCGGCCGCAATCTTCCACTTCAAATGCGGCGCCTGATGTGGCAAGAGCCCACAGGACCACGAAGGGAGCGGCTGGGCAGATGAGCCACGCAGAAACCTTTTTTGCTGCGGCCGGGCGGATTTGTCGCGACATTTCATTTGCCTCGATCGAAGCGCTTGCGAGCGAGCTCGACCAGCTGCGCGATCGCGGCGGGCGCCTGTTTCTGATCGGCGTCGGCGGCAGCGCCGCCAATTGCAGTCATGCGGTCAATGACTTTCGCAAGCTGTGCGGGATCGAAACGTATAGTCCGATCGACAATGTCTCGGAGCTCACCGCGCGCACCAACGACGAAGGCTGGGATACGGTCTTTGCGGCGTGGCTCGAAACCAGTCAGCTCAATGCCAAGGACGCAATTCTCGTCTATTCCGTCGGCGGCGGAGACGCCGAGCGCAACATCAGCACAAACATCGTCAAGGCGATTGATCTTGCCAAGACGCGTTCCGCGAAGGTGTTTGGAATTGTTGGCCGCGACAGCGGATATACTGCGAAGCATGGGGATGTGGTCGTATTGATTCCGCAGGTCAATCCGGGCTGGGTCACCCCTTTGTCCGAGGCGTTTCAGGCCGTGGTCTGGCATTGCCTCGTGAGCCATCCAGCCTTGCAGCGCAGGCAGACAAAATGGTAAGTCCTCCGCACGGGTTGAGGCCGGCGGTATTTCTCGACCGGGACGGGGTGATTGTCATTCCACAATTCAGCAATGGGCGCAGCTTCGCTCCGCGGCGGCTTGAGGATTTCAGGCTTTATCCCGATGCTGCGGACAGTCTCGACAAACTCAAACAGCGGGGCTTTCTCCTCGCAGTCGTGACCAACCAGCCGGACGTGGGGCATGGGCTGATCCTTCAGTCGGAAGTCGACGCCATGCACGAGGTGCTCCGGCGCGAATTGCCCATCGACATGCTGAAGGCCTGCTTCCATCGACAGGACGAGAATTGCGACTGCCGCAAACCAAAGCCGGGCATGATTCTGGCAGCCGCCGGCGAGCTTGGGGTTGACCTCAAGAAAAGCTTCATGGTCGGCGATCGTGACAGTGACATCGAGGCCGGCCATGCGGCCGGCTGCACCACCGTCTTTATCGATCTCGGCTATGATGAAGCTCCGCCCGATGCTCCCGATCATATCGTGCGCTCGGTCGCGGAGGCCGCTGACGTCATCCTAGGAACCGTTCCAACAACACAGGGGGCAGCATGAGCCGTCTCGCCGACCTCAAGGTAAAGATCTTCGCCGATGGCGCCGATTACGACGGCATCGTCAAGATGGCGCGCAATTCGCTGATCAAGGGCTTCACCACCAATCCTACGCTGATGCGCAAGGCAGGCGTGAGCGATTACGAGGCATTTGCCCGCAAGGTGCTGGGCACGATCCCGGATCGGCCGGTGTCGTTCGAGGTGTTCGCAGACGATTTTGCGAGCATGGCCGAGCAGGCGCGCACGATTGCGGCCTGGGGATCGAACGTGAACGTCAAGATTCCGGTCACCAACACAAAAGGACAGTCATCCAACGAGCTCATCCGCGCGCTCTCTTCCGAAGGTGTGATGCTCAACGTGACCGCGATTTTCACGCTCGACCAGGTCCGCAGCGTCGCCAATGCGCTCGATCCGGCGACACCGGCGATTGTGTCCGTTTTCGCCGGGCGCATTGCCGATACCGGGGTTGATCCCATTCCTCATATGGCGGCGGCGAAGAAAGCGCTGGCCGAGCGGCCAAAGGCGCAACTGCTTTGGGCGAGCACGCGCGAGCTGTTGAACATCTTCCATGCGGAGGAGAGCGGCTGCGACATCGTCACCGTGCCCAACGAATTTCTGGCCAAGCTCGATCTTGTCGGCAAGGATCTTGTCGAATACTCGCGCGAAACCGTGCAGCTGTTTTACCGCGACGCAACGGCGGCGGCTTATCAGATCAGGACGGAGCGCATCGCCGCGGAGTGAGTGTGACTCCGCTCGTGGTGCACGGGCGACTGTCCTATCGCCGGGTTTTCTCGCCTCCTGCCGCGGCGAGCGCCAATTGATCGGCGAGCGAGCGCGCGACCGTGGCTGGCATCCTGACGCGGATCGCCAGGAGCGTTGGAGAGTGCCAATCGTCGAGCACGTGCAACGTCACTTCCACGCTCCCGTCGACGGATCGCGCCGATGCGGATTCGGCCGGCCCCAGGTCATGTGGCGAAAGTCCTTTGTAGATGATGGTCACGATATCCCCTCGACGTTAGCTCGATTTATGGGGCGCGAGCCCGGCAGCTTGACGTAAACCCGCAAGCGAGCGTGCACTCTGACCATGAGGTGACCCGTGCCCGAAGCCGACATTGAAGGAAATCGATACTACGCGGATCAGGTACAAAAGACACCTGGGTTCTTCCTCAAGGGCTCCCACCAACTCGACTGGGGCATGAAGAACCGCCTCGCGCGCGTGTTTGATCCACGCTCGGGCCGCACCGTGATGCTGGCCATCGACCACGGCTATTTCCAGGGTCCGACGACCGGGCTTGAGCGCATCGACCTCTCCATCGTGCCGTTGCTGCCTTCGTGCGACGCCTTGTTCTGCACGCGCGGCATCCTGCGGAGCGTCATTCCCGCCGAATCGGGAAAGCCGATGGTGCTGCGCGCAAGCGGCGGGCCAAGCATCCTGCGGGAAGAGCTCTCCGACGAGCAGATCGCAATGGATATGGAGGACGCCGTGCGGCTCAATGCCGCCGGCGTCGGCATCCAGGTCTTCATTGGCGGCGAATTTGAAACGCGCTCCATCCACAACATGACGAAGCTCGTGGATGCAGGCGTGCGCGTTGGCATGCCCGTGATGGGCGTGACCGCCGTGGGCAAGAACATGGCGCGGGACGCCAAGTATTTTCGGCTTGCTTGCCGCATCATCGCCGAGCTCGGCGCGCAGTACGTCAAGACCTACTATGTCGATGAAGATTTTGAGACCGTGACCGCCTCGTGCCCGGTACCCATCGTCATGGCAGGCGGCAAGAAGCTTGCTGAGCTCGACGCGCTGACCATGGCATACAATGCGGTCCAACAGGGCGCCGCCGGCGTCGATATGGGGCGCAACATCTTTCAGTCCGACGACCCCAAGGCCATGATTGCGGCTGTTCACGCCGTGGTGCACAAAAACGTCAGGCCGGCTGATGCGTTCGAGATGTTCCATTCGCTCAGGACGAAGGGTCGATCTCCAACCAAAGAGTCGTGTCGATCATAAAGTTGGCCACCGATCTCCATGCAGACGAGGCAGCTCTGTTTTGAGGAGGTCCATCAGGGCGGTGGCCCAGGCCCGGTGACCATCATAATTCAGATGACCTCCGCCGCGATGCACGCCAAATCCATGCAACTGCTCCAGATCACGCCGGCCCGCGGCTGCGGCAACCCAGGTCGACCAGTCCACGAACGTCATGCCGCGTCGGGTGAATTCGGCGGCCATGGTGGAGATCAGTTCTGCACGGCGCTCATCGACCGTAGGACAATTCAATGGCGACAGCGGTATGTCGCGCACCGCGTAAAGGACCTCAACGCCATGGGCTGCTGTGCTCTGCGAGAACTCGTCCAGAAACCGAGCCGTGGCGGCCCATTCCCGTGCGGGTTGATGCTGCATCCAAAGTCCAATGTGGGGCTCGATCGCCGTGGCCGCCGCGCGACACAAAGCGGCGGGATCAGGGGCCGCGTCCGGCAGAATGGAAGGCGAGGCCGTCTGGGTGGCCGTCATGCGAAGCAGCTGCGAGGGCTCTCGGCCGCGCAGATAGAGCATGCGCAAGAGGGGAGAGTGCTGGTAGAGAGCGACGAATGATCGACCCCACAGATCATCCGCGTGGCGCTGTGAGAAGCGCTGGCGGAAGGCGTATCCCCTCACCAGCCGACCATCGCCCGCCTCTACGTAGCCCGGGTTCTGGCTGTCGTCGCGCAGCGGGCCAGACCAGAAGCTGCTGCTCGCGCTGTTTGCCAAGACGAGATCCAGGTTCAGCGCGTATCCGCGTTTTTCCAGCCGCAGCAGCTGGCGCAGAGGGCTCGGTCCCGCAATCGCCAGATTGATAAGCTCGATCTTGTAGCCTTCCGAGTGCAGCTGGCGCTCGGCAAGCGCGCCGAACGTTGCCTGCTGGCTGACCTGCATCGCCTCGACCATCGAGTCGCCGAGGAGACCAACACGAATAGTTCCAGCCGGTTTGACCAGATCGCGCTCGATATCGCGCAGCCCGAGCGAATTGACGCGAATGCGCGAGCGATGCTCCTTCGACCAGATGCCTTCGGCTCCCGGAGTAGCATCAAAGCCGAATTCGCGATCCGGCTGACCAGGAATAGGCTCGATGACCGGTAGAATCCGCCAGAGCGGCGTCGCTTCGACCAATCGCAATCCGGAATCGAACAGCAGCAGAGCGAGCAGGATACCTCCCAGGAAAGAGAGGACAGACGCGCCGCTTCGGTGTTTGTGCCGGGATGCCATGGGTCAGCAAATATGCATGGAAGCGGTCATTTTAGCGGCGGCGATCACAATAGCCATGCCGCCCTCCGGATAAGCGCACCAGGCGTCCTTGCAATCATAGGCGAAAAACTGCATTGTGAACCGGCGACCGGCTCGGCTGGGGCGCGCCATTCCGCATTTCGTCATCTCGATCTCGCCAACGCGGCTCTCAGCAGGCAGCGGGTTTCCTCCATGAAAGCAAATCCGACCGAATCCGAGATCCGCGATTGGTGTGTCGCGTATCTTGCCAGGACTCTGAAGCTGTCGCCTGAGCGCATCGACCCGCAGGCGAAATTTGCTCGTCTGGGTTTGGATTCCGCGGCATCGGTGTTTCTGGTCGCTGATCTCGAAGACTGGCTCGGCCTCGATCTCAGCGCCGAGCTTATATTTGAGCACCAAACGCCGGCCGCACTCGCGCGCTACCTGGCCCGGCGTTGCGCTTCCCCCAGCGGCGCGACGGGTTGAACGGTCTGCATGCTCGATAAGCGCCGGTTGCCCTTTGCGTCTCTCGTTGATCTGCTGCGCCGGCGTGCGGCCGGGCAGCCCAACGAGCGTGCCTACGTCTTCCTGTCGGATAAAGGAAATGAAGAAGCGGCGTTGAGCTTTGGCGAGCTCGAGCAACGCGCCAGCAGGGTGGCCGCGCGCCTGATCCAGGAGGGCCAAGGAGGTGATCGTGCGCTCCTGCTGTTTCCGCCGGGACTGGACTTCATCATAGCGTATTTCGGGTGCCTTCTCGCAGCCGTCATTCCGGTTCCGATGATGCTGCCAAGGCGCAACAGTTCGCTCGATTCGAGCGCCAGCATTGTCGCTGACTGTACCCCGCGCTTTGTGGTGACGAATACGCATTTGCGCATTGCCAGGCCGGATGTGACCGAGCGTTTCAGCCGGCCGCAGATGCAATGGTTGATGGTCGATGAGGCCGGTGAGGAACCGAACGATCAGGAGCGCGCGCTGCCGGTGCCCGGTCCGGACGACATCGCGTTCCTGCAATATACCTCCGGCTCGACCTCCGACCCCAAGGGCGTGATGGTCACGCACGGCAACCTCATCGAAAATCTCGAAATGATCCGCCTCACCTTAGGCAACACGCGACGATCAACCTATGTGAGCTGGGTGCCGCTCTATCACGACATGGGGCTCATCCTGAACGTTCTGCAATCCCTCTACCTCGGCTCGCTCTGCGTGTTGCTGGCGCCAGTAACATTCGTTCAGCGGCCCCTGACGTGGCTGCGCGCGATTGGCGACTATCGCGCCGAAGTCGCAGGCGCGCCGAATTTTGCATTCGACTTGTGCGTCCAGCGGTTTCGTGCCGACCAGGTAAAGGGTCTCGATCTTTCCTGCTGGAAATTGGCATTCAACGCCGCCGAGCCGGTACGAGCGGATACGATCGAACGGTTCGCGGCCAGCTTTGGCGCGTATGGCTTCGAGCCCCGCGCCATGTACCCGCTCTATGGTATGGCCGAAGCAACTTTGTTGATCTCCTCGGGTCAACGCGGCGGGGGGCCGGTCATCCGGACTATTTCTCTCGATGCATTCAGGCGTAATGAGATCGCCATCCCGGCCGGCACGGACGACGAGCATCGCGTGGTCGGCTGCGGCCGCAACATCATTGGACAGCGAATCGCGATCGTTGACCCGCAAACGCGACGGCAGCTCGGGTCCGACCGTCTCGGCGAAGTCTGGGTGGCTGGTCCGCACGTGTGCAAGGGCTATTGGCGCAATCCGGATGCGACGAGATCGACATTTCAGGCGCGCATCGAGGGGGATGAGGACAACGAATCCTGGTTGCGCACCGGTGACCTCGGCTTCATGGATGAAAACGCTGAGCTGTTCATCACCGGCCGCAGCAAGGATATGATCATCGTTCGCGGCATGAACTATTACCCGCAGGATATCGAGAACACCGTCTACGACAGCAATCCGGCCTTGCGCCGGCACTGCGGCGCCGCGTTCTCGGTGCTCACCGACGAGAACGAAGAAAAGATCATCCTGGTGCAGGAGGTGGAACGCACGCATTGGCGCGGGCTCGATATCGACGACATCGTCGCCTGCATCCGCGAGGCGGTCGCAAACGAACATGAGATCGCCCTCGATGCGATCGTGCTCATTCGCCCGGGCGCTATTCCGAAGACCACGAGCGGAAAGATTCAGCGTAGCCTTGCCCGGCAGATGTGGCTGCAGAATTTGTTCGAGCCCGTCGAGCCCGCATAGATCCAAGCCTGATGGCGTTCAACTCGCTCGCCTACCTTCTGCTGCTGGCGGTAAGCGTCGCGTGGGTAGCAAAGGGTCCCTGGCCCGCGCCGATGCTGATCGTGGCGAGCCTCGTCTTTTATGCGGCCGCCGGAGCATTCGACACGACGGTCTTCCTGGCCGCGGTGACGCTCAACTGGCTGATCCAGCTTGCCGTTCCCGCCGACCGCAGGCGCATCCTAGCTGCGGTCGCGGTCAATATCGGGCTGATCGGGTGGTTCAAATACCGCAATATGGTGCTGGGGGAAACGAGCCTCGGCAGCTATGTGAATACCGCGCTTCCGCTCGGCATTTCATTCTACAGTTTTCAGGCGTTAGCCTACCACATCGATGTCGTGCGCGGCCGCAGCGGCCCGGCGCGCTCGTTTCCCGAGTTTTTCCTTTTCAAGGCGCTGTTCCCGCAACTGGTCGCCGGCCCGATCGTGCGGCCGAAAGAGACGCTGCCGCAGGTGCAGCGGCTGTTCGATGGCAAGCAGCGCCGCCTGCGTCTCCTCGCGTTTGGGCTTGGCCTCATCGTTCTTGGGCTGACGAAAAAGGTGGTGCTCGCTGACAGTCTCGCTCCCGTGGTGGATGACATTTTCCACGCGCGGCCTGAGGGCACCTATTACGCCTGGCTCGGCGCCGTGTTGTTCACCTTTCAGATCTATTTCGATTTCTCCGGTTATTCCGATATCGCCATCGGTTCTGGGTACTTGCTGGGAATTCGGCTGCCGCGGAATTTCGCGACGCCCCTTCTGGCCAGCAACATTGCCGAGTTGTGGCAGCGCTGGCACATCACGCTGACGCGTTTCCTGCGCGACTACGTCTTCGTCCCGCTCGTCGATATGAAACTTCTCGCGCGCCCCTACCGCATGTTCCAGCACTTCAGCGCAATTGTTTTGACCATGACGTTATGCGGCCTGTGGCACGGCGCGGGGCTAACCTTCGTGCTTTGGGGCGCGTTGCAGGGCGGCGCGATGGTATTTGCGGGCCTGTGGTCACGCCACGTTCGACCTCTGCCGGCTTTGCTCGGCTGGGCCGCGACCTTCACGTTTTTCGCCACCGCGCTCGTTATCTTCCGCTCGCCCAGCCTGGGTTATGCGTTTGACTATCTTGCAACCATGTTCTCGTTTCGCGGCGGCTTGCCGGCCGGCGCGGATGATGCCGCCCCGGTCTGGCAGGTGGCCGCGGGGATTGCGGGATTGTTTGCGCTCGAAGGCATTGAATTCTATTTGCAGCGACCCGCGTTCCTTTACGTCCTGCGCCGGATGGACGGGCCGCTCCTGCGTGGACTGTTCATCGGATTGGCTCTGCTGCTGGTGCTGCTTCCGAGCTATAACGTGAACCCGTTCATCTATTTCCGGTTCTAGCGGTGATCAGGCCGTGGAGCTTTCGTACAATCTCGATGCGGCGTTTACCCAATGGGTCGTGAAAGAAGGACACCTTAAGGAACCGTTTGTTGTGGTCGATGTCGGCGTGCAGCGCGGTGAGCACGCGCGCTGGCACCAGCTCGGCGATTATCTCATCGTGCATGGCTTTGACCCGATCCAGGCGGCCGTGGATGAGCTGCGGGAGCGCAACGCGGCAAGGCGAAATCGCCACTACCACTGCATGGCCGCGGGCGCCGCCGATGAAGAACGCGCTTTCTACTTCAACGCGGCCAACCCGACATCGAGCTCGATGTATCCGCACGGCGACAGCCGGTTCGATACCGTCGCTCGCCAGGAGCGGCGCATGGTACCGGTTCGCCGCCTCGACACGCTCTACGCCGAAGGCGTGCTCCCGCGCGCGGACTTCCTCAAAGTCGACGTCGAGGGCTTCGAGAAAGATGTGTTTGCGGGCGCCCGCAACCTGCTCGCCGCGGGCGTGCTGGGGGTGGAAACGGAGAGCAATTTCGGCATCAGTCCGACCTACCCGAACGGACATTTCGCCACGTTGCATGAGCTCCTCTTGCCGCACCGGCTTCTCGTGTTCGACATCGCATTCAACCGCATTCCCCGCGCGAGCTTCCAGCGTGCGCTCGTGCGTTCTGGCCACAAGGCAATCCGTGGCGAGGACAGCGTCGGCAAACCGGCCAAGCTGGATGTCCTGTTTTGCCGCGATGCCATTGATGAGGCAGACAGCCCGGGAAACTACAGGACCCCGCAGGAGACTTTGGACCCCGAAGCATTGATCAAGCTGATCATGGTGTACGAGCTGCACGGCCTCAACGACATCGCCGTGGACACCGTCGAGCGGTTTGCCGGGCAGTTGAAGGGGAAACTCGACGTTGAGCTTGCCAGGGGGCTGTTGGCCGACCCCCATTGCCGCCCGGCCCCGCTGCGCAGATTCCTCCGCAACGCCCGGCGCTCGGTTAGACGGCGCCTGCGCGCGCTGAGGGGAATCGCCGGTTTGGGATGAATGGTTGTATTCTGGATGGATTACGACCTGTGCGACAAGAGCGGCCGGGGAAGGGCCGCAGGGCGCCATTGGTCGCGTTAGACGGCCAAAAGCCGGTCTTTTTTCACCCCCGTATCAGGGGCGTCCTGAGGAGCGCTGCGCGCCTGTTTTGAGGGGGGGAGCCAGCACCCCCGGTAATCCGTTGTCGCGCCCCTCTCTGCGCCTTGGGCATTGCGATCACGGCGCTCTGGTGCTGACAACCAACGTTCTTAGGACCCGTCCGCGAACAAGTGAATCGGATTGTGCCGGATTTTGTTAGCGGGCGGGATTCCCTCGGGAGTCGCGAGGCTATATCGTTTTGGCGTGATTGACGAATCGGCGATACGCCAGCGCTTCGAGGCGCTGGCTCCGGTGCTTGACGAGCGCGGTCGGCGGCGTTTTGCGGCAGCCGAGGCGACATCGGCTGGGCATGGCGGGATCGTTGCGGTGATGCGTGCCACCGGTATCGCGTGCAGCACGATCGGACGTGGGCTGGCTGAATTGCGTGCAGGCGAGACGCCTGACCTGAAGCGGGTACGCCGGGTAGGCGGCGGTCGTAGGCCTCTGAGCGAGACGGATGCGAGCTTGCTCGATGATCTGCGCGCGCTGGTCGAGCCGGAGACGCGCGGCGATCCGCAATCGCCGCTGCTGTGGACTTCCAAGAGTCTGCGCAAGCTCAGCCAGAGCCTGCGCGACATGGGCCATACGATCGGCCGCACGCTCGTTGGCGAACTCCTGCACAAGCTCGATTACCGCCTGCAAGCTAACCGCAAGACCCGCGAGGGATCGCACAATCCCGATCGTGACGTGCAATTCCGCTACATCAACGATCGGGTGAAAGAAGCGCTCACGGCAGGCGAGCCAGCGATTTCGGTCGACACCAAGAAGAAGGAGCTTGTGGGCGACTTCAAGAACGCCGGACGCGAATGGCGACCAAAGGGCTCGCCTGAGGAAGTTCGCGTGCACGATTTCGTCATCCCCGAACTCGGGCGCGCGGCACCTTATGGTGTCTACGATATCGCCAACAACGTCGGATGGGTCAGCGTGGGCATCGACCACGATACCGCGGCTTTCGCGGCCAACGCCATTCGAAGCTGGTGGAAGCTCATGGGGCGCGAGCGCTATCCCAACGCCCGCAGCCTGCTGATCACCGCCGATGGCGGTGGCAGCAACGGTTCGCGCGTCCGATTGTGGAAGATCGAGCTACAAAAGCTGGCCGACGAACTTGGCGTTCCCATCACCGTATGTCACTTGCCGCCCGGCACCAGCAAATGGAACAAGATCGAGCATCGCCTCTTCTCGTTCATCACCGGAAACTGGCGCGGCAAACCGCTCGTCAGCCATCAGGTCATCGTCCAGCTCATCGCAGCAACGACGACCAAGGCCGGTCTGAAGGTTCGCTGCGAACTCGATCAAAACACCTATCCGGCCGGCATCAAGGTGTCCGACGCCGACATGGAGGCCGTCAACCTCACACGTCACGACTTCCACGGCGAATGGAACTATACTGTCAACCCAAAAGCTCTCGCCCTGGAGCGATAGCTCGCGGACGGGTCCTTAGTCTCGCGGCCGCAACGAGAAATGGTGGACCCGTGCTCTCCTATCAGCACCTTGACGCAATCAGAGTGGCGGAGATCGAAAGGGTCATTCCTTTGATCCCGAAGAATGCGCGCATTCTCGACGTCGGCGGCGGGACCGGCAGGCAGGCGCTCGAGCTCTCGCGCCGCGGGTTCGCGGTAACCGCCATTGACCTTGCCTCGTCAAATTACGCCGACCGCCGGGTTTTTCCGATCATCGATTATGACGGTGCCACGATCCCGCTCGCCGATGGCAGCGTGGACGTGGTCTTTTCCTCAAACGTGCTCGAGCACGTGCCCGACCTCCGGCGCATGCATGGCGAGATCCGCCGCGTGCTGGCCGCGTGCGGCACCTGCATCCATGTGCTGCCCACGCACGCGTGGCGCTTCTGGACGACGCTCGCGGGATATCCCGATGCGGTTGTTGCCCTCGTGGCCGGCGCGCCGGCATTGTTGCCGCGCGCGGCGCCGGGGAAAGCGGAACTGCGCCGCCTCGCCCTTGCCTGGTATCAGACGGCGCGCGCGGTCGGCGGCCGCTGTCTTCCCCGCCGGCACGGCGAGCGGGGCAACGCCGTTTCCGAGCTGTGGCTCTTCCATCCGTCCTGGTGGCGGCGCAACTTTCAGGAGAACGGCTTTACCATCGTGCGCGACGAGCCGATGGGCATGTTTTGCACCGGGCACATGGTGCTCGGGACGCGCATGCCGATGGCACAGCGCGAGCGGCTCGCAAAATGGCTCGGGAGCGCCCATCACCTGTTCGTGCTCAAGGTTGCGGAGAGCTGACCGCGAAGCGGATCAACAAGCTCCTGCCAGTTTATTCTGTACCCTTAAATTCAGGGTTATGGCTCTTATCGGTGCGACCAATAAGCCTCCGACGGTTATCTTCATGAATGAGCGGAGAATTGCCCGGGCGGACACCGTCCGCCTGCCTAGGCAGCCCAGAGCTGGGTCGGCCAGCAGGTTTGGAAAGGCCGGCAGCCTTTAGGCAGAATGGCACCGACTCGGCCTGCAAAAGAATCCCCACAACATTTCACCACGATCCAGTTCTAGCCGACTTACGAAGCTTCTGGATTCATGCGGCACGTGGTCGAACATCGCGCGCGATGGCTTTGCCGTTTTCGATTCGGGTTTTTGTCAGATCGTGCATGGCCTGCAGGTTCATCCAAAATTCGGGGCTGGTATCGAAGAAGCGCGCCAGACGCAAAGCGGTGTCGGCCGTCACAGAGCGCTCGCCCTTCACGATAGCGCTGATGCGTGTCGCCGGAACCCGCAAAGCGATCGCCAGCGCATTGATCGATATTTCCAGAGGCTTGAGAAATTCCTCGTTCAGCACCTCGCCGGGATGGGCGGTTAGTCGCACTGAGTCAGAAGATTTTCCGTCGATAGTGCATGAGAATCAGATATTTGTCGAGGTTCACTGGCCGGCGGAGGGCTGCGATGAATCTCGAAAGAACGGAGGATAGTGCATCTCGATTTGCGCGTTTTGTGGAACAGCTGACGAGCGTGATCGGCCACGCCGACCGGGAGCGGCCGCTGAATGATTACTGTGCCGGCCTTTTGGTCTCAGAAGGCCGCAGGAGCGTGGAGCCGATCGCGGCGGTGACGGCGCCGCACGAGACTTCGGTGCAGCATCAAAGATTGCTGCACTTTGTTGCCAATGCGCCGTGGTCGGACGCGTCAATGTTGGCCAAAGTGCGCGAGCTGATCTTGCCGGTGATCGAGCGGCATGGACCGATTGAAGCCTGGATTGTCGACGATACGTCTTTTCCAAAGTGCGGCTCCAAATCGGTCGGCGTGCAGCATCAATATTGCGGCCAGCTTGGCAAGCAAGCGAATTGTCAGGTGGCAGTGACGTTGTCGATCGCCAATCATCACGCCAGCCTGCCGATCGCGTATCGGCTTTATCTGCCGCAGCAATGGGCTAAAAACGCTGCGCGCCGCAAGAAAGCGCGTATTCCCAAGGAGATCTCGTTCAAGACCAAACCGCAGATCGCCCTGGAGCAGATTGCGAAAGCCTTAGCGGCGGGGGTACCGCGCGGGGTGGTGCTCACAGATGCGAGCTACGGATCGAACTCAGGGTTTCGCACGGGCCTCAGTGCGCTGGGGCTCGAATACGTGGCAGCCATCATACCGACAATTATGGTGCGTAGAGTAACCGATGATGGCGGGATGGGGCCGCGCTTGAGCGTGAAGAAGTTGGCACTCAGGCTGCCAGAAAAAGCTTGGTGCACGATCACCTGGCGGGAGGGAACTAACAAAAAGCTGCGCTCGCGCTTCGCCCGCGTTCAAGTGCGAACGGCGCCGATCAGGGGTGCCGCGGCACGAGGTGAAGAAACGCTTCTCATCGAATGGCCCAAGAGTGAGCGTGAGCCCACCAAATATTGGCTTGCCACCCTCGATAAGAACATTTCATTTCATGCGCTGGTCGATCGCGCAAAAATGCGGTGGCGGATCGAGCGCGACTACCTGGAGCTCAAACAAGAGATCGGGCTCGGGCACTACGAGGGGCGGGGATGGCCGGGCTTCCACCATCACGCGACGCTTTGCATCGCCGTTTACGGCTTCCTGATCTCCGAAAGGGAGACGATTCCCCCCTCAGGACCTCATTGCGCCCGGAGAGTCAAAAAACTTGCCATTCCCGATAGTTACCGACCCCGCGGCGCCGCCAATCCGGCCCCAACGCCACGTTCCCAACTCGATCGCTACGCTCCATCATCAGCTGATCGTCGCAATCGCAAGGATGCTGCCAAGATGCCCCTATTGTGCAACCCGATACAGAAGGAACATGCGTCTCAGGTTGTGACGCAGTAACATTAGCCGGTTGGGGGTCGCGATAGCTTTAGTGGTAGTCGACAATTTCGACATCGGCGGGCCCTTCCTGAGTTCAGGTAAAACAGATGCGCCACTGGTCATTGATCCGGATGGAGTGCTGGCCACGACGCTCGCCGCTCAGCGCTTCGAGTCGGTTTCCCGGTGGCACCCGTAGGTCGTTGAGATCGCGCGCAGTATGGAGCATGTCGAGCTTTCGTAGCGCTTGCTTTTCTATTCCACCAAACCGCTTCACGAACTTGCCCATCCATAGGTGCTGACAAGCGCGATCGCGAAATGATTTGATCATGTTCGCGACAAAGAATATGCCGCGACAGGTGCTACGTCAAGCGTATAACGTATCGCGGGCGAATCGCACGCCGCACGTATGACGCGGTAGCTCGCAGGCTTCCCGTCAAACCCTAAGTAACTACGGCTGACCTCAATTTGCCGTTGGTGAGATAGGGCGCTGTGAGCGGCATGCACCTTGGCAGCGGTCAGGAGGGTAGACTCAGTCATCGCGATGCAGGGTGGCTTTTTTGCTATCATGCCTGTGTTATCAGTCGGCCATTATCATCCTTCTGATCGTCGCGGGCCCTGTGCTTGGCTCGTGTACCGGTGGCGTAGTGGGGGGATTTAATGCCGCATTGGGCGGGCGGCTTTCCCAAAATGCGCCCCCACGGCCAGGCACGCCAGAATACGACGCCTACAGACAGAAATTGGAGGCCGAAGCCGGCCGCGATAAGAGCAAGGATCCACCCAAGGCAAAGGCCGAAGGGGACAGCCCAACCCACTCTCGCCCATCCATTAGAGGACGCGGATTACCGCTCGCGCAGGCTGTCATGCTTGTATTTAAGCACCGGTGAAAGCAAGTAGCTCAGCACCGTGCGCGAGCCGGTCTTGATCTCCGCCGTCACGGCCATGCCGAGCGAGAGATTGACCATCTTGTCCTCGATCCACATCTGCGTTTGATCGAGCGAAATGCGGGCGGCATAGGACAGCTCTTGGCCTTTCGGCTCGCTCGAACTGTCGGTGCCTTGTGCCTCGCGGTTGTTCTGCTTGCTGTCCTGCCCCTTGTCTCGGGGGATGGCGTCCTGCGAAACGCTGAGCACCTTGCCGTGTAGAAGTCCATAACGGGTGAAATTGAACGTATCGACCTTGATCTCGACATCCTGGCCTACACGCACAAAACCAATGTCGTGATTGTTCACCATGGCCTCGATCTCGATATGGCTGTCGACGGGAACCAGCACCAACAATGCTTGCGCCGGCGTTACCACGCCGCCGACGGTATGGATCGCAAGCTGCTGCACCACGCCATCGACCGGGGCCGTCAGTGTCTGCAATTTCGCTTTCCGCTCAGCCTTGACGACGTCATGCTTGAGACCAGCAGCCTTGGCTTCCGCCTTCGCCAGCTCGTCGAAAAGCGTGCGGCGAAATTCTGAAATCGTCTGGTTGCGGGTTTCGACAATCCCGGCCAATGCCGCCTCGATTTCATGGGAGTGGCTTTTCTGAACATTGAGCTCGTTCTCTTGCTCGACCAGGAGCTGCAGTGTTTCGAGATATGTCAGCTTCGACCCAAGCTCCCGGCCATAAAGGTAGCTGCGGATATCGACACGTTGCTTGATGACCGGAATGATGGCTTCGAGCTTGGCAACAGTCGCGCCGATAGTGGCAAGCTCAGCCTCTTTCTGCGCTTTCTGGCGGTCGAGAGCACCGATCTTGGCCCGGTGTTCCGACGTCTGCTGGAGCAAAAATTGGCGCTGCATGGCAACCAGCTCGGCGCTTGCTCCCGCAGGCGGGGCAAAATGTGGCAGCGGGTCTTCGACGTCGGCCAGTGCCGCGCGCAGCCGCGCGATATCAAGCTTGGCCGCCGTGAGATCGCTCTGCAGATGGTCGCGCTCGGCGAGATTGATGGTGGGATCAAGCTCGATCAGCACGTCGCCAACTTTGACGGTGTCGCCGTCATGGACGTGGATGGCGCGCACGACCCCGGTCTCGAACGGCTGAATGGTCTTGGTACGGCCCGTGGTGATGATCTTGCCGGGGGCGGACGCCACGATGTCGATCTTGCCGACGGCAGCCCAGACGAGCGCAAGGCAGAACACCGCGATGATTGTCGCGCCGATGGCGCGGCCGATCGGGGAGGGTGGCGTCTCGACGATTTCGAGCGCCGCCGGAAGAAAGGCGAGTTCGTCGCGGTCGCGCCGCGCACGAGCATTTGGAAACGGGATGACAGCGTTAGCGGACTTCGTGGATGCCACCATGGATGCCACTCTGAAGGCGATAGAGGGTTGCGTAGCGCCCGCCCGTGCGCACCAGATCATCGTGCGTCCCATCTTCGACCAGCCGCCCGCGCTCGAGCGTTATGATGCGGTCGGCCGTGCGCACCGTGGACAGACGATGGGCGATGATGAAAACCGTCCGTCCCTTGGTGATCTCTGCCATGTTCTGCTGAATGATGCGCTCGCTCTCGTAATCAAGGGCGCTCGTGGCCTCGTCGAAAATGAGGATGCGAGGATCACTGATTAGGGCACGTGCGATGGCGATGCGCTGGCGCTGCCCGCCCGAGAGGCTCGCGCCGCGCTCGCCCACCATGGTGTCATAGCCCTCCGGCAATTCGAGGATGAAGTCATGAGCGCCGGCGAGCGTCGCAGCCCTGATGACGTGCTCCATCGGCAACGCCGGATCGATGAGCGCAATGTTCTCGCGCACCGAGCGGTTGAACAGCACGTTATCCTGCAGGACGATGCCCATTTGACGGCGCAGCCAGGCGAGGTCGACCATGGCGAGATCGACGCCGTCGACGAGCACGCGCCCGCTCTCGGGCACGTAAAGCCGCTGGATGAGCTTGGCGAGCGTGCTCTTGCCGGAGCCCGAGGGGCCGACGATGCCGACAACCTGGCTCGCGGGCACGTCGAACGTCACGTCATGCAGCACTTCGGCGCCATCCACCCGATAGCGGAACGTGACGTGCTCGAAAGTCACAGCACCCCGGATGGCGGGCAGCGCGGCGCGGCCAGGATTGTAGGTCGGCTCCGCCGCCGTGTTGAGGATGTCGCCCAATCGCGCGACCGAAAGACGGGCCTGATGAAAGTCCTGCCACATCTGCGCAAGGCGGAGCACCGGGGTGCTCACGCGACCTGCGAGCATGTTGAAGGCCACAAGCTCTCCGACGGTGAGAGCGCCATCGGTTACCAGCCTTGCGCCGAAATAGAGCGTTGCGGCGGTCACGAGCTTGTTGACGAACTGCACGGACTGACTTGCGGTGTTTCCCAGGCTGATGACGCGAAAGCTTGCCGCAACGTAGCCTGCGAGCTGCTCCTCCCAGCGTCGCTGCATCTGCGGCTCGACCGCCATGGCTTTGAGCGTCTCGACGCCGGTGACGCTCTCGACCAGGAAGGCCTGGTTCTCCGCCCCGCGCGCGAATTTCTCGTCGAGCCTTCTGCGAAAGAGCGGCGTCGCGCCCGCCGAGATCGCGATATAGAAGGGGAAGGCGCCCAACACTATCCAGGTCAAAAGCGGCGAATAGAAGAACATCACCGCGAGAAAGACGAAGGTGAAGAACAGGTCGATGACGAGGGTGAGCGCGGAGCCGGTGAGAAAATTGCGAATGTTCTCGAGTTCGCGCACGCGCGCGACCGAATTGCCGACCCGGCGCGCCTGAAAATAGGCAATCGGCAGCGCGACCAGATGACGGAACAGACGCGCGCCAAGCTCGACATCGATGCGGTTCGTCGTGTGGGCGAACAGATAGGTGCGCAGGATGCCTAGTATTGTTTCAAACAGTGCGATGGCGATGAGACCGACGATGAGCACATCGAGCGTGCTCATGCTTCGGTGCACCAGGACCTTGTCGATCACCACCTGAAAGAACAGGGGTGAAATCAGCGCAAAGACCTGAAGAAAAAACGAGGCGACCAGCACCTCGCCCAGCATGCGACGGTACTTGTGGACGGCGCCGAGGAACCAGGTGATGTCGAACCGGCGGGAGAGGTCCAGGAGGCCAGCGCGCCGCGTCATCAGCACCAGGCGGCCGTCCCAGATCGCCTCAAATTCCTGCCTTGTCATCAGCGCAGGACGCGGTGCGCCGAAAGTCTGCACCAGGGCCTTGTCGTCGCCCACCTTGCCGAGAAAGAGGAAGCCGCCGTCGCGCAAGGCTGCAATGGCCGGCAACGGCGTGCTCGGCAGTCGCGCCCACGAGGTTGCGCGCGCGCGTGCCTTGAGGTCGAAGTCCTTGGCCGCCCGGAGCATCTCCGCAATGCCGATCGGTGCGCCGCCAAAACGATGGCGTATCTGCTCGGCATCGGCGCCGATGCCATTGAAGCGCAGCAACGTCACGAGCATGAACAGCCCGGCATCAGGCGAATTTGGATTTCCGGGTTCCCCGGCCATTCTCTAAGCGCCCTCACGCGCTATATTGCCGAGTTCCTGCCAGCATTGCGGACCGGCAGTTACGACTCCCTCGCCCGGGATTACCCGCCGCCGCGGGATAGCTTCCGGACGTTCTCGGCCGGAGTCGTTAACCTTGGAAAATTACCCTTGCAAAGGTTTCATTGTTTGGTTTGGGCCCCAAATAGCACACCCGGCCGCTGCATTGGTAGTGAAGTTAAGGTGAAGTCTACGCGTGCGGCTGGGTGAGGAGCGGGTTCTGTAGCGGCGGCGGATCGGTGATCACGACCCCGCCGTGCCCATCACTCGCCGCGGCAAAGCTCGATGCGGCGTAATCGCCTAACAGCGCGATGTTGGCGGAATGCGAAGCGTCTGTGGCGGTCAACGTCCAGCTCGTATGGTCCGCATTCGCCGAATAGCCCAGCGTCGTCGTGTTCGGATCGAAGCCAATCAGGTCCATCTGGTCCTGAGCGCCGAATCCGGCAACAGTGCCTGTGAACGACGTCGGATAGTCCAGCTGCAGCGTGCCAGTCGACCCTTCAAATTGAACCTCTGAGGATACGCTCGCCCCGCCGATTTCCACCGTGGCGCCGTCCGCAACGGTGATGGTGCCGCCCGTCACGGCCGCTGTTGCGGCACTCGCCGCGCTGGCGTGCAGGCCGGTATCGTCGCTAAACGAAGCCTGCACGCGCAGTTCGGAACCTACGTCCGTATCGGCAACGGTATAGGTCTGGGCGCTCGCGCCGGCGATGTTGTTCCAAGTGGAGCCGTCCGCCGACGCCTGCCATTGATATTGAATGGAGGTGCCGCCGTCCGTATCAGTGCTCACCGCGGCATTGGCGCTCAATACAACGCCAGGCTGAGTATCGCCGCTCACGCTGACGTTGATCGAGGGTGGCGCGTCGGCCACCTTGGCGGTGGCGCCGCTGAACACGGTGGCGCTCTGGCTGGCGTCGCCGTCGGCGGTGTTCACCCGCACGCGGATGAAGCTGCCCTCATCGCTCTCCTGCAGCGTATAGGTCTTGGCGTCGGCCGCCCCGGCGATCGCCGTCCAGTTGTTGTCGTCCGGCGAGGACTGCCACTGGTAGTGCAGCGTGGCGTCCGCATCGTTGGTCGCCGCATTGGCGGTGAGCGTCTGGCCGTCCTGGCAAGCCCGCTGATGGTCGCCGTCTGCGGTTCGAACGCCAGGATCTCGGCGCGCGTGTAGGTCTGCGCGCCGGTGAAGATCGTGCCGGTCCGGGTGAAGGTGGCCGACGCCGTCTGCACGCCGTTGTTGAACAGCTCGAACGCGCCGGTGATCGCGGTGCCGTTGGCGGCATGCGACAGATCGAACTCGATCTGCGTGTTGCCCGCCATCTGCGCCGTGATGTCCTGCTGGCCAGAATGTTGACTGTATTGGTGGGCTGATTGGCCTGGATCAGCTGCACCGCGTAGGTGCCGCCACCAGCCGTGCCGGTCTTCGTCACTACCAGCTGCACCACCTGGTCGGCTGGGTTCCTGCTGGGCGACCCGTCGGTCAGGTCGATGCCGTAGAACGCATTTACCGGGCTCGGCGCCGACAGGTCGAACTTGCCGCTCACCGTGAACGCCGCATCCTGCTTGAGCCCAAGCTCGCTCTGACCCGAGCCCGATCCCTGCGGCTGCGTATTCGTATTGAAGCGCGCGATCACCTGCGCGGCGCCACCGATGAGGGCTGCGCCGCTCGAGGCCATGATCGCCTTGGAGTTGATGTCGCTCCAGGTACTGCCCAGCGTCGCGAAGTTGACCGGTGCGGAGCCGGCGGGGTCTGTCACCGGCGTCGCGAACGGCGGCGCCGAGGCAAATGTGTCGTCGAACATCTGCGTGCCGTTCTTGACGATCATCAGCTCGTCCACCGCATAGCTGAACGGCACCGTGATGACCGGCGCGATCTCGGCCACCACCACTGTCGCCGCGCTGGCGGCCGACACCACCTGTCCACTGTCGTCGGTGAACGAGGCGACCACGCGGACCAGCATGCCTTCGTCCGCCTCGGTCAACTGATAGAACGAGGCCGGTACGTTGCTGGCAGACCCGCTCGTCGCCGGACCGGTATTGCTCCATGTCGTCCCGCCGTCGCCAGAGACCTGCCACTGATAGCTGATGGTCGCGCCGGCATCGTCGGCATCGCCGGTAATCGTCGCCGTCGCAGACAGCTGCTGGCCTTGTGCACCGATACCCCCTTGAGCGCCGAAACGCTGCACCGCAATGCTGGAATTGTCCACAACCGCCGTGGTCGCGCTGCTGAACGCGTTGGCCTGCTGGCCGGTGTCGTCAACAAATGAGGCCGAGACGCGAAGCTCTGCCCCCTCGTCGGTCTCCTGCACCGTGTAGGTCAAACCGGTGGCGTTGGCGATTTCATTCCAGTTCACACCGTCGAACGATTGCCATTGATACGTAACGGCATTGCCGCCGTCCGCATCGGTGCCGACCGTCGGAGTGGCGGTCAGCGTCGCGCCTTCCTGGGCGGCGCCGCTGATACTGACGCTGAGCGAAGGCACAGCATCGAGCGTGAGCAGGCTCGGATTGCTGATCGACTGAATGCTGACACCGCCGTTGTCGGCATCGGTGGCGGTGACGATGACGCGGATACTCTGCCCCTCGTCGCCCTCCTGCACCGTATAGGACGCACTGTCGGTGCCGATATTGGTGATCGCGTTCGGATTGGTGAACGAGACGTCGGTGGATTCCTGCCACTGATAGTGCACGACCGTTTCGGCGGGCTCGCTGACCGTCGCCGTCGCCGTGAGCGTGTCACCCTCGTGCGGCTGCAGGCCCGCCGACACGCCGTTCACCAGCAGATTGGTAATCGTGGTCGGCTGGTCGGTGACCCCCGAGGTGGCGCCACTGGTCACAGTTGCCGACGTATTCCCATCTGCATCGGTGCTGTTCACCGCAACGCGGATCTGGTGGCCTTCGTCGGATTCCTGCAGCGTATAGGTCTTGGCGTCGGCCGCCCCGGCAATTGCCGTCCAGGTGCCGCCTCCATTGGTCGAGAACTGCCACTGGTAGTGCAGCACGGCGTCCGCATCGTTGGTCGCCGCATTGGCGGTGAGCGTCTGGCCGTCCTGCGCAAGCCCGCTGATGGTCGCCGCCTGCGGCGCGAACGCCAGGATCTCGGCGCGCGTGTAGGTCACCCCATTGGTGAAGATGGTGCCGGTCGGGGCGAAGGTGGTCGCCGCCGTCTGCGTGCCGTTGTTGAACAGCTCGAACGCGCCGGTGATCGCGGTGCCGTTGGCGGCATGCGACAGATCGAACTCGATCTGCGTGTTGCCCGCCATCTGCGCCGTGATGTCCTGCTGCGCCAGAATGTTGACGGTATTGGTGGCCTGATTGTTCTGGATCAACTGCACCGCGTAAGTGCCGCCACCAGTCGTGCTGGTCTTCTTCAGCACCAGCTGCACCACCTGGTCGGCTGGGTTCCTGCTGGGCGACCCGTCGGTCAGGTCGATGCCGTAGAACGCATTTACCGGACTCGGCGCCGACAGATCGAACTTGCCGCTCACCGTGAACGCCGCATCCTGCTTGAGCCCGAGCTCGCTCTGACCCGCGCCCGATCCTTGCGGCTGCGTGTTGGTATTGAAACGCGCGATCACCTGCGCGCCGCCACCGATGAGGGCTGCGCCGCTCGAGGCCATGATCGCCTTGGAGTTGATGTCGCTCCAGGTACTGCCCAGCGTCGCGAAGTTGACCGGTGCGGAGCCGGCGGGGTCTGTCACCGGCGTCGCGAACGGCGGCGCCGAGGCAAATGTGTCGTCGAACATCTGCGTGCCGTTCTTGACGATCATCAGCTCGTCCACCGCATAGCTGAACGGCACCGTGATGACCGGCGCGATCTCGGCCACCACCACTGTCGCCGCGCTGGCGGCCGACACCACCTGTCCACTGTCGTCGGTGAACGAGGCGACCACGCGGACCAGCATGCCTTCGTCCGCCTCGGTCAACTGATAGAACGAGGCCGGTACGTTGCTGGCAGACCCGCTCGTCGCTGGACCGGTATTGCTCCATGTCGTCCCGCCGTCGCTCGAGACCTGCCACTGATAGCTGATGGTCGCGCCGGCATCGTCGGCATCGCCGGTAATCGTCGCCGTCGCAGACAGCTGCTGGCCTTGCACTACCCCGTTGAGCGCCGAAATTGCGGCCACCGTAATGCTGGAATTGTCCACAACCGCTGCCGTCGCCGCACTGGTCGTAGTGGTGCCACTGCCATCACTGTCGATCGAGGTCGCGATAATGCGCAACGTCGCGTTCTCGTCCGCCTCGCCGACGACATAGCTCAAGCCGCTAGCGCCCACGATGTTGACGAAGCCTGAGCCGTGATCGGCCTGCCATTGATAGGTAACCAGCAATACGTGATATGCCATTCTTCTTCGACTACGAGTACGTATTGCTGGTTACCTATCAATGGCAGGCCGATCACGGCTCAGGCTTCGTCAACATCGTGGGCGCTAGCGGCTTGAGCTATGTCGTCGGCGAGGCGGACGAGAACGCGACGTTGCGCATTATCGCGACCTCGATCGACAGTGATGGCAGTGGCACCACTACGACCAGTGCGGCGACGGCAGCGGTTGTGGACAATTCCAGCATTACGGTGGCCGCAATTTCGGCGCTCAACGGGGTAGTGCAAGGCCAGCAGCTGTCTGCGACGGCGACGATTACCGGCGATGCCGACGATGCCGGCGCGACCATCAGCTATCAGTGGCAGGTCTCGAGCGACGGCGGGACGACATGGAGCAATACCGGTCCAGCGACGAGCGGGTCTGCCAGCAACGTACCGGCCTCGTTCTATCAGTTGACCGAGGCGGACGAAGGCATGCTGGTCCGCGTGGTCGCCTCGTTCACCGACGACAGTGGACAGGTGGTGTCGGCCGCCAGCGCGGCGACAGTGGTGGTGGCCGAGATCGCGCCGGTCATCACGGTGCCGTTCAGCTATGCGGTGGACGAGCTGATGATCGTCAAGAACGGCACGCAGATGTTCGACGACACATTTGCCTCGGCGCCGCCGTTCGCGACGCCGGTGACAGACCCCGCCGGCTCCGCACCGGTCAACTTCGCGACGCTGGGCAGTACCTGGAGCGACATCAACTCCAAGGCGATCATGGCCTCGAGCGGCGCAGCCCTCATCGGTGGCGGCGCGCAGGTGATCGCGCGTTTCAATACCAACACGCAGCCGCAAGGATCGGGCGCGGGTCAGAGCGAGCTCGGGCTCAAGCAGGATGCGGCGTTCACGGTGAGCGGCAAGTTCGATCTGTCGGCGCCGATTCCGGTAAATGCGTTCTACGGCATCGACCTGACCGACGGGTCGCCCAGCAGGAACCCAGCCGACCAGGTGGTGCAGCTGGTGCTGAAGAAGACCAGCACGACTGGTGGCGGCACTTACGCGGTGCAGTTGATCCAGAACAATCAGGCCACCAATACCGTCAACATTCTGGCGCAGCAGGACATCACGGCGCAGATGGCGGGCAACACGCAGATCGAGTTCGATCTGTCGCATGCCGCCAACGGCACCGCGATCACCGGCGCGTTCGAGCTGTTCAACAACGGCACGCAGACGGCGGCGACCACCTTCGCCCCGACCGGCACCATCTTCACCAATGGGGTGACCTACACGCGCGCCGAGATCCTGGCGTTCGCGCCGCAGGCGGCGACCATCAGCGGGCTTGCGCAGGACGGCCAGACGCTCACCGCCAATGCGGCGACCAACGATGCGGACGCCGTGCTGCACTACCAGTGGCAGTTCTCGACCAATGGAGGCGGCACCTGGACGGCAATTGCCGGGGCGGCCGACGCCAGAACCTATACGCTGCAGGAATCCGACGAAGGCCACCAGATCCGCGTTGCGGTGAACAGCACCGATGCAGATGGGAATACGTCGGCAACTGTGACGAGTGGCGCCACCTCGGGGGTCACCGACCAGCCGACCACGATTACCAATCTGCTGGTGAACGGCGTGTCGGCGGGCCTGCAGCCGCGACGAGGGTGACACGCTCACGGCGACGGCGACGGTCAGCGAGCCAGCCAGAAACGGTCGTGCACTATCAGTGGCAGGAATCCACCGACGTCTCGTTCACCAATCCGAACGCGATCACCAATATCGGCACCGACAGTGCGTCCTATACGGTGCAGGAGGGCGACGAGGGGCAGAGTATCCGCGTCATCGTCACCGCCACCGATTGCCGACAACGGCGGTGTCAGCATTCAGTCGATCAGCAATCCGAGCCTGCTCACGCTCGATGCTGTGCCTTCGCTCAGCGTCAGTATCAGCGGCGCCGCCCAGGAAGGCGCGACGCTGACCGCCACTCCGACGGTCGGCACCGATGCGGACGGCGGCAATGCCGTTACGTATCAATGGCAATCGTTCGACGGTGTGAACTGGAATGAAATCGCCAACGCCACCGGTTTGACCTACACGGTGCAGGAGACCGACGAGGGGGCAGAGCTTCGCGTCTCGGCCTCATTTGTTGACGACACCGGCCAGCAGGCCAACGCGTTCAGCAGCGCGACCACGGCGGTTGTGGACAATTCCGGCATCGCGGTCAGCGTATCGGTGCCAGGCGGGAATCCGGTGCAGCAAGGGCAGCAGCTGGCTGCGACGGTGACGATTACCGGCGATGCCGACGATACCGGCGCGACCATCAGCTATCAGTGGCAGGTGTCTGGCGACGGCGGGACGACATGGACCAATACCGGTCCGGCGACGAGCGGGTCTGCCAGCAACGTACCGGCCTCGTTCTATCAGTTGACCGAGGCGGACGAAGGCAAGCTGGTCCGCGTGGTCGCCTCGTTCACCGACGACAGTGGACAGGTGGTGTCGGCCGCCAGCGCGCCGACGGTGGCGGTGACCGAGATCGCGCCGGTCATCACGGTGCCGTTCAGCTATGCGGTGGACGAGCTGATGATCGTCAAGAACGGCACGCAGATGTTCGACGACACATTTGCCTCGGCGCCGCCGTTCGCGACGCCGGTGACAGACCCCGCCGGCTCCGCACCGGTCAACTTCGCGACGCTGGGCAGTACCTGGAGCGACATCAACTCCAAGGCGATCATGGCCTCGAGCGGCGCAGCCCTCATCGGTGGCGGCGCGCAGGTGATCGCGCGTTTAATACCAACACGCAGCCGCAAGGATCGGGCGCGGGTCAGAGCGAGCTCGGGCTCAAGCAGGATGCGGCGTTCACGGTGAGCGGCAAGTTCGACCTGTCGACACCGAGCCCGGTGAATGCGTTCTACGGCATCGACCTGACCGACGGGTCGCCCAGCAGGAACCCAGCCGACCAGGTGGTGCAGCTGGTGCTGAAGAAGACCAGCACGACTGGTGGCGGCACTTACGCGGTGCAGTTGATCCAGAACAATCAGGCCACCAATACCGTCAACATTCTGGCGCAGCAGGACATCACGGCGCAGATGGCGGGCAACACGCAGATCGAGTTCGATCTGTCGCATGCCGCCAACGGCACCGCGATCACCGGCGCGTTCGAGCTGTTCAACAACGGCACGCAGACGGCGGCGACCACCTTCACCCCGACCGGCACCATCTTCACCGGCGGGGTGACCTACACGCGCGCCGAGATCCTGGCGTTCGAACCGCAGGCGGCGACCATCAGCGGGCTTGCGCAGGACGGCCAGACGCTCACCGCCAATGCGGCGACCAACGATGCGGACGCCACGCTGCACTACCAGTGGCAGTCCTCGCCGGACAACAACACCTGGACGGCGATCGCCGGGGCGGCTGACGCCAAGACCTATACGCTGCAGGAGAGCGATGAGGGCAGCTTCATCCGCGTGCGGGTGAACACCGCCGACGGCGACGCCAGCCAGAGCGCCACCGTGTTCAGCGGCGCCACCGCCAAGGTGGCCGACGCGCCACCCTCGATCAACGTCAGCGTGAGCGGCGATACTCAGCCTGGCGTTGTATTGAGCGCCAATGCCGCGGTGAGCACTGATACGGACGGCGGCACCTCCATTCAATATCAATGGCAGGCGTCGGCGGACGGCTCCACTTGGAACAACATCGCCGGCGCGAGCGCCCAGACCTATACCGTTGCCGATACGGACGTAGGTTCCGAACTGCGCGTGCAGGCTTCGTTTAGCGACGATACCGGCCTGCACGCCAGCGCGGCGAGTGCCGCAACAGCGGCCGTGACGGGCGGCACCATCACCGTTGCGGACGGCGCCACGGTGGAAATCGGCGGGGCGAGCGTATCCTCAGAGGTTCAATTTGAAGGGTCGACTGGCACGCTGCAGCTGGACTATCCGACGTCGTTCACAGGCACTGTTGCCGGATTTGGCGCTCAGGACCAGATGGACCTGATTGGCTTCGATCCGAACACGACGACGCTGGGCTATTCGGCGAATGCGGACCATACGAGCTGGACGTTGACCGCCACAGACGCTTCGATTCCGCCAACATCGCGCTGTTAGGCGATTACGCCGCATCGAGCTTTGCCGCGGCGAGTGATGGGCACGGCGGGGTCGTGATCACCGATCCGCCGCCGCTACAGAACCCGCTCCTCACCCAGCCGCACGCGTAGACTTCACCTTAACTTCACTACCAATGCAGCGGCCGGGTGTGCTATTTGGGGCCCAAACCAAACAATGAAACCTTTGCAAGGGTAATTTTCCAAGGTTAACGACTCCGGCCGAGAACGTCCGGAAGCTATCCCGCGGCGGCGGGTAATCCCGGGCGAGGGAGTCGTAACTGCCGGTCCGCAATGCTGGCAGGAACTCGGCAATATAGCGCGTGAGGGCGCTTAGAGAATGGCCGGGGAACCCGGAAATCCAAATTCGCCTGATGCCGGGCTGTTCATGCTCGTGACGTTGCTGCGCTTCAACGGCATCGGCGCCGATCCCGCGCAAATACGCCACCGTTTTGGCGGCGCACCAATCGGCATTCCGGAAATGCTCCGGGCGGCAAAGGAATTCGGCCTCAAGGCACGCGCGCGCGCAACCTCGTGGGCGCGACTGCCAACACGCCGCTGCCGGCCATTGCAGCGCTGCGCGACGGCGGCTTTCTCTTTCTCGGCAAGGCCGGCGAGGACAAGGCGCTGGTGCAGACTTTCGGCGCACCGCGTCCTGCGCTGATGACGCGGCAGGAATTTGAGGCGGTCTGGGACGGCCGCCTCGTGCTGATGACGCGCCGCGCTGGCCTCGTGGACCTCTCCCGCCGGTTCGACATCAGCTGGTTTCTCGGCGCCATCCACAAGTACCGGCGCTGCTGGCCGAGGTCCTGGTCGCCTCGTTTTTTCTTCAGGTCTTTGCGCTGATTTCGCCCCTGTTCTTTCAGGTGGTGATCGACAAGGTGCTCGTGCACCGAAGCATGAGCACGCTCGATGTGCTCGTCATCGGACTCGTCGCCATCGCGGTGTTTGAGACCATCCTAGGCATCCTGCGCACCTATCTTTTCTCCCATACGACCAACCGCATCGATGTCGAGCTTGGCGCGCGACTGTTCCGCCATCTGGTGGCGCTGCCGATTGCCTATTTTCAGGCGCGACGGGTCGGCGACTCGGTCGCGCGCGTGCGCGAACTCGAGAACATTCGTAATTTTCTCACCAGCTCGGCACTGACACTGGTGATCGATCTCTTCTTCACCTTCGTCTTTCTGGCGGTGATGTTCTTTTACTCGCCGTTGCTGACCTGGATCGTCCTCGGCGCTTTTCCCTTCTATATCGCGATCTCGGCGGGCGCGACTCCGCTCTTTCGCGAACGACTCAATGAGAAATTCGCCCGCGGCGCGGAGAACCAGGCCTTCCTGGTCGAGAGCGTCACCGGCGTCGAGACGCTCAAAGCCATGGCGGTCGAGCCGCAGATGCAGCGGCGCTGGGAAGAGCAACTCGCGGGTTACGTTGCGGCAAGCTTTCGCGTCATCAGCCTGGGCAACACCGCGAGCCAGACCGTGCAGTTGGTCAACAAGCTGGTGACGGCGGCAACGCTCTATTTCGGCGCAAAGCTCGTCATCGATGGCGCTCTCACCGTCGGCGAGTTGGTGGCATTCAACATGCTTGCAGGGCGGGTGAGCACCCCGGTGCTCCGCCTTGCGCAGATGTGGCAGGACTTTCATCAGGCCCGCCTTTCTGTCGCGCGGCTTGGCGACATCCTCAATACGCCGGCGGAGCCGACCTACAGTCCGGCCGCGCCGCGTTGCCGGCAATCCGGGGCGACGTGTCTTTCGAACACGTCAAGTTTCGGTATCGCATCGACGGGCCGAGGTACTGCACGACGTCAGTTTCAACGTGCCCGCCGGCCAGGTTGTCGGCATCGTCGGCCCTTCCGGCTCCGGCAAGAGCACGCTCGCCAAGCTCATCCAGCGGCTCTACGTGCCCGAGAGCGGGCGCGTGCTCGTCGACGGCGTCGATCTCGCCATGGTGGACATCGCCTGGTTGCGCCGCCAAATGGGCGTCGTGCTGCAGGAGAACATGCTGTTCAACCGCTCGGTCCGCGACAATATCGCGCTCGCCGATCCGGCGATGCCGATGGAGCGCGTCATCGCTGCGGCGAAGCTTGCCGGCGCTCACGACTTCATCCTCGAACTGCCGGAGGGCTATGACACTATAGTAGGGGAGCGCGGCGCAGCCTTTCCGGCGGTCAGCGCCAGCGCATCGCGATTGCTCGAGCGCTGATGTGCGATCCACGCATCGTGATTTTCGACGAAGCCACGAGCGCGCTTGACTATGAGAGCGAGCGCATCATCCAGCAGAACATGGCGGAGATCGCTTAGGGGCGCACAGTGTTCATTATCGCCCACCGTCTGTCCACCGTTCGCTTTGCCGACCGCATCTTGACGCTCGACCGTGGACGTCTCATCGAAGATGGCACCCACGACGAACTGGTACGGACCGGTGGACGCTACGCAAACCTCTATCGAATCCAGAGTGGCATCCATGAAGAAATCCGCGAAGTCCGCGAAGGCAGTCATCTCCTTCCCAAAAGCTCGTGAGCGCCGCGACAGAGACGAACTCGCCTTCCTGCCGGCGGCTTTGGAAATCGTCGAGACGCCGCCGTCGCCGATCGGTCGCGCAATCGGCGCGACCATCATCGCGTTGTTTGCTTGCGCTGGTCTGGGCGATCTTCGGCCAGATCGACATCGTGGCATCCGCCTCCGGCAAGATCGTCCCAAGGGGCCGCACCAAGCTGATACAGCCATTCGAGACCGGCGTCATGCGCGCGATTCATGTCATGACGGCCAGAGCGTCAAAGCTGGTGAGTCCTGATCGAGCTCGATCCCACCATGAACCTCGCCGAGCGCGACCATCTAGAGCGATCTCATCGCCGCCCAGCTCGATATCGCGCGACTGCGCGCCGCGCTGACCGACCCCGAAAACCCGCTGCCACATTTTGCCCCGCCGGTGGGAGCAAGCGCCGAGCTGGTGGCCATGCAGCGCCAATATTTGCTCCACCAGACGTCGGAACACCGGGCCAAGCTCGGTGCTCTCGACCGCCAGAAAGCACAGAAGGAGGCCGAGCTCGCCACCATCGCCGCAACCGTTAACAAGCTCGAAGCCATCATGCCGGTCACAAGCAACTGTCGATATCCGAAGAAACCTGTATGATCAGGCGACTGGGTCGAAGCTGCCATATCTCGAACCGTTGCAGCTCCTGGTCGAGGGACAGCACGAGCTGGAAGTTCAGAAAACCACTCGCAAGAAATCGAGGCGGCGTTGGCTGCCAATGTCGAATCCCGCAGGCAGAGGATTGCAGAATTTCGCCGAACGCTTTTCGACGAGCTGGCGAAGGCGGAACCATGGCTGCCGGTCTCAGAGCATGCCGTCGGAAAGGCTGAGCGGAAAGCGAAATTGCAGACGCTGGCGGCCCCGGTCGACGGCACAGTCCAGCAGTTGGCGATCCGTACCGGCGGCGGCGTGGTAACCCCGGCGCAAACCCTGTTGGTGGTGGTGCCCGTCGACAGCCATATCGAGATCGAGGCCATGGTGCACAACCACGACATTGGTTTTGTCCATGTTGGCCAGGATGCCGAAATCAAGGTCGACGCCTTCAAGTTCAGTCGTTATCGAGTTCTTCACGGCAAGGTGCTGAGCGTTTCGCAGGACGCAATCCCCCGCGACAAGGCGCAGGATAGCAACGCAGAACAACCGCGCGGACAAGGCACCGACAGTTCGAGCGACCGAAGGGCCAGGAACTGATCTATGCCGCCCGCATTTCGCTGGAGCAAACGCAGATGTGAATCGAGGACAAGATGGTCAATCTCTCGCTCGGCATGGCCGTGACGGTCGAGATCAAGACCGGCTCGCGCAGCATGATCAGCTATCTGCTCTCGCCGGTGCTTAAATACAAGCATGACAGTCTGCGCGAGCGGTAATCCGCGTCCTCTAATGGATGGGCGAGAGTGGGTTGGGCTGTCCCCTTCTCGGCCTTTGCCTTGGGTCAATACTTGCTCTTATCGCGGCCGGCTTCGGCCTCCAATTTCTGTCTGTCAGCGTCGTATTCTGGCGTGCCTGGCCGTGGGGGCGCATTTTGGGAAAGCCGCCCGCCCAATGCGGCATTAAATCCCCCGCTACCACCGGTACACGAGCCAAGCACAGGGCCCGCGACGATCAGAAGGATGATAATGGCCGACTGATAACACAGGCATGATAGCAAAAAAGCCAACCTGCATCGCGATGACTAAGTACTTCCCTCCTGACCGCTGCCAAGGTGCATGCCGCTCACAGCGCCCTATCTCACCAACGGCAAATTGAGGTCAGCCGTAGTTACTTAGGGTTTGACGGGAAGCCTGCGAGCTACCGCGTCATACGTGCGGCGTGCGATTCGCCCGCAATACGTTATACGCTTGACGTAGCACCTGTCGCGGCATATTCTTTGTCGCGAACATGATCAAATCATTTCGCGATCGCGCTTGTCAGCACCTATGGATGGGCAAGTTCGTGAAGCGGTTTGGTGGAATAGAAAAGCAAGCGCTACGAAAGCTCGACATGCTCCATACTGCGCGCGATCTCAACGACCTACGGGTGCCACCGGGAAACACGACTCGAAGCGCTGAGCGGCGAGCGTCGTGGCCAGCACTCCATCCGGATCAATGACCAGTGGCGCATCTGTTTTACCTGGACTGAGGAAGGGCCCGCCGATGTCGAAATTGTCGACTACCACTAAAGCTATCGCGACCCCCAACCGGCTAATATTAATGCGTCACAACCTGAGACGCATGTTCCTTCTGTATCGGGTTGCACAATAGGGGCATCTTGGCAGCATCCTTGCGATTGCGACGATCAGCTGATGATGGAGCGTAGCGATCGAGTTGGGAACGTGGCGTTGGGGCCGGATTGGCGGCGCCGCGGGGTCGGTAACTATCGGGAATGGCAAGTTTTTGACTCTCCGGGCGCAATGAGGTCCTGAGGGGGAATCGTCTCCCTTTCGGAGATCAGGAAGCCGTAAACGGCGATGCAAAGCGTCGCGTGATGGTGGAAGCCCGGCCATCCCCGCCCCTCGTAGTGCCCGAGCCCATCTCTTGCTTGAGTTCCAGGTAGTCGCGCTCGATCCGCCACCGCATTTTTGCGCGATCGACCAGCGCATGAAATGAAATGTTCTTATCGAGGGTGGCAAGCCAATATTTGGTGGGCTCACGCTCGCCCTTGGGCCATGCGATGAGGAGCGTTTCTTCACCTCGTGCCGCGGCACCCCGATCGGCGCCGTTCGCACTTGAACGCGGGGGAAGCGCGAGCGCAGCTTTTTGTTAGTTCCCTCCCGCCAGGTGATCGTGCGCCAAGCTTTTTCTGGCAGCCTGAGTGCCAACTTCTTCACGCTCAAGCGCGGCCCCATCCCGCCATCATCGGTTACTCTACGCACCATAATTGTCGGTATGATCGCTGCCACGTATTCGAGCCCCAGCGCACTGAGGCCCGTGCGAAACCCTGAGTTCGATCCGTAGCTCGCATCTGTGAGCACCACCCCGCGCGGTACCCCCGCCGCTAAGGCTTTCGCAATCTGCTCCAGGGCGATCTGCGGTTTGGTCTTGAACGATTCCTTGGGAATACGCGCTTTCTTGCGGCGAGCAGCGTTTTTAGCCCATTGCTGCGGCAGATAAAGCCGATACGCGATCGGCAGGCTGGCGTGATGATTGGCGATCGACAACGTCACTGCCACCTGACAATTCGCTTGCTTGCCAAGCTGGCCGCAATACTGATGCTGCACGCCGACCGAATTGGATCCGCACTTTGGAAAAGACGATCGTCGACAATCCAGGCTTCGATCGGTCCATGTCGCTCGATCACCGGCAAAATCAACTCGCGCACTTTGGCCAACATGCGCGTCCGACCACGGCGCATTGGCAACAAAATGCAGCAATCTCTGATGCTGCACCGAAATCTCGTGCGGCGCCGTCACTGCCGCGATCGGCTCCACGCTCCTGCGGCCTTCCGATACCAAAAGGCCGGCACAGTAATCATTCAGCGGCCGCTCCCGGTCGGCGTGACCGATCACGCTCGTCAGCTCTTCCACAAAACGCGCAAATCGAGATGCACTATCCTCCGTTATTTCGAGATTCATCTCAGCCCTCCGCTGGCCAGTGAACTTCGACAAATATCTCATTCTCAGCACGATCGACTGAAAATCTTCTGACTCAGTGCAAATAACCGCCCATCCCGGCGAGGTGCTGAACGAGGAATTTCTCAAGCCTCTGGAAATATCGATCAATGCGCTGGCGATCGCTTTGCGGGTTCCGGCGACACGCATCAGCGCTATCGTGAAGGGCGAGCGCTCTGTGACGGCCCCGCTTTGCGTCTGGCGCGCTTCTTCGATACCAGCCCCGAATTTTGGATGAACCTGCAGGCCATGCACGATCTGACAAAAACCCAAATCGAAAACGGCAAAGCCATCGCGCGCGATGTTCGACCACGTGCCGCATAAATCCAGAAGCTTCGTAAGTCGGCTAGAACTGGATCGTGGTGAAATGTTGTGGGGATTATTCTGCAGGCCGAGTCGGTGCCATTCTGCCTAAAGGCTACCGGCCTTCCAAACCTGCTGGCCGACCCAGCTCTGGGCTGCCTAGGCAGGCGGACGGTGTCCGCCCGGGCAATTCTCCGCTCATTCATGAAGATAACCGTCGGAGGCTTATTGGTCGCACCGATAAGAGCCATAACCCTGAATTTAAGGGTACAGAATAAACTGGCAGGAGCTTGTTGATCCGCTTCGCGGTCAGCTCTCCGCAACCTTGAGCACGAACAGGTGATGGGCGCTCCCGAGCCATTTTGCGAGCCGCTCGCGCTGTGCCATCGGCATGCGCATCCCGAGCGCCATGTGCCCGGTGCAAAACATGCCCATCGGCTCGTCGCGCACGATGGTAAAGCCGTTCTCCTGAAAGTTGCGCCGCCACCAGGACGGATGGAAGAGCCACAGCTCGGAAACGGCGTTGCCCCGCTCGCCGTGCCGGCGGGGAAGACAGCGGCCGCCGACCGCGCGCGCCGTCTGATACCAGGCAAGGGCGAGGCGGCGCAGTTCCGCTTTCCCCGGCGCCGCGCGCGGCAACAATGCCGGCGCGCCGGCCACGAGGGCGAACAACCGCATCGGGATATCCCGCGAGCGTCGTCCAGAAGCGCCACGCGTGCGTGGGCAGCACATGGATGCAGGTGCCGCACGCGGCCAGCACGCAGCAATCTCGCCATGCATGCGCCGGAGGTCGGGCACGTGCTCGAGCACGTTTGAGGAAAAGACCACGTCCACGCTGCCATCGGCGAGCGGGATGATCTAGCGTCATAATCGATGATAGGAAAAACCCGGCGGTCGGCGTAATTTGACGAGGCAAGGTCAATGGCGGTTACCGCGAACCCGCGGCGCGAGAGCTCGAGCGCCTGCCTGCCGGTCCCGCCGCCGACGTCGAGAATGCGCGCATTCTTCGGGATCAAAGGAATGACCCTTTCGATCTCCGCCACTCTGATTGCGTCAAGGTGCTGATAGGAGAGCACGGGTCCACCATTTCTCGTTGCGGCCGCGAGACTAAGGACCCGTCCGGGAGCTATCGCTCCAGGGCGAGGGCTTTCGGGCTGACCGTATAATTCCATTCGCCGTGGAAGTCGTGGCGTGTGAGGTTGACGGCGTGCATTTCGGCATCGGACACCTTGATGCCGGCCGGATAGGTGTTTTGATCGAGTTCGCAACGAACCTTCAGACCGGTCTTGGTCGTCGTTGCGGCGATCAATTGGACGATGACCTGATGGCTGATGAGCGGTTTGCCGCGCCAGTTGCCGGTGATGAACGAGAACAGGCGATGCTCGATCTTGTTCCACTTGCTGGTGCCGGGCGGCAAGTGACACACGGTGATGGGAACGCCGAGTTCGTCGGCCAGCTTTTGGAGCTCGATCTTCCACAGTCGGACACGCGATCCATTGCTGCCGCCGCCATCAGCGGTGATCAGCAGGCTGCGGGCGTTGGGATAGCGCTCGCTCCCCATCAGCTTCCACCAGCTTCGGATGGCATTGGCGGCGAAAGTCGCGGTGTCGTGGTCGATGCCTACGCTCACCCAGCCGACGTTGCCGGCGATATCGTAGACGCCATAGGGCGCCGCCCGGCCGAGTTCGGGGATGACAAAATCGTGCACGCGAACCTCCTCGGGCGAGCCCTTCGGGCGCCATTCGCGTCCGGCATTCTTGAAGTCGCCGACCAGCTCCTTCTTCTTGGTGTCGACCGAGATCGCTGGCTCACCCGCCGCGAGCGCTGCTTTCACCCGCTCGTTGATGTAGTGGAATTGCGCGTCGCGATCGGGATGGTGCGATCCCTCGCGTGTCTTGCGGTTGGCTTGCAGACGATAATTGAGCTTGTGCAGCAGCTCGCCGACGAGAGTGCGCCCGATCGTGTGGCCCATGTCGCGCAGGCTCTGGCTTAGCTTGCGCAGGCTCTTGCAAGTCCATAGCAGCGGCGATTGCGGATCGCCGCGCGTCTCAGGCTCGACCAGCGCGCGCAGATCATCGAGCAAGCTCGCGTCCGTCTCGCTCACAGGCTTGCGACCGCCGCCTACCCGGCGTATCCGCGTCAGCATCAGGCGCCTCATCGGCGCGCAATTCGGCCAATCCACGTCCGATCGTGCTGCGCGCGATGCCTGTGGCTCGCATCACCGCAACGACCCCGCCATGCCCGGCCGAGATCGCCTCCGCTGCCGCAAAACGCCGCCGCCCGCGCTCGTCAAGCACCGGAGCGAGCGCCTCGAAGCGCTGGCGTATGGCCAATTCGTCAATCACTCCAAGACGCTATAGGGTCGCGATTCTCGAGGGAATCCCGCCGGAAAACAAAATCTGATCAATTGCGATTCACTTGTTCGCGGACGGGCCCTAAG
>CAVYVC010000033.1:0-201655 GCA_963771845.1 uncultured Alphaproteobacteria bacterium
TCGATGACCGTCGCGAGCTCGCTCTTTTGACCTGCGCCCAGCTCGACGCACGGCCTCTCGGCCTCGAACAGGCTTGGCTGGAAATTCTCGGATCGGTGCGTCATTCTCTGGTCGCTCCGTTTTTGATTCGGACGCCAGAAAGCCTAGAAGCGCATCGACCTCGTTGCGTAGGGAGCGAAGAATATCGAGGGGAAAACGCGGCTCATCGCCGATCTCGAATCGGGACGCAGCCTCGTCAGTCATCCACGCCGGGAGGCACGCGAAGGTGCCGTCAAGTTGGTGCACGACAACAAACGCGGCGCCGCCTCGTTCGAGCCGCCGCCTGACGCCTACGGTCTCGCCGAAGCGAGGATGAAATCGGTAGGTGATGCGTGCTTCAGCCTGTTGTTCGCGGGCAGTATGTCGCCGTTCCCAACAGCGCCTGGATGATTCTGATATCGGTGCCGCGCTCGAGCAGATGCGTGGCAAAGCTGTGGCGCAGCGCATGCAGCGTCACGCTCTTCTTGATCCCGGCTGCTTCTGTCGCCTCGTGGAATAACCGGTTCAGGTGACGTGTGGTTATCGGCTTGCCGGCTCTCTCCTGACAGCTCTCGCGATAACGGGCCTGAACATTCAGGGCGGATTCAAAAAGGTGCGACACAGTTAGGGCTTGCGCACGGTCTCATTCGAAACTATTTGCAGTCTCAAATGAGACCGATGGGGTCATGACCGAAATACTTGGTGCGGCTCGGGTCCTGGGTTTGGAAACACCTGCACGCCCCCTTGCTTCCGAACTCGACTATTTGGACCTGGTTGATCGGGGTTTCCCAGTCAGGAGCTTGGAGCGCATTGTTGCGGTCGTAGCCCCGACCGATACAAGCTTCAAATATCGCATTGTGCCTAAAGGCGAGCCTTGCCCGGCGCAAGCCTGCGAAGCGCTTGAGCCCGGGACAAAGCGTAATCGTTGCACGTCTCGCTTCCGTGTGGGCTCAAGCTCTACGGATTTGGAAATCCGAAGACGCGGCGCGCGATTTTCTGTACCGCAAGCACCCCCTGCTCGGCGAAGTACGTCCCATCGATCTGGTGCTCGAAAATGAGATCGGTGCGGAGCTTGTGCGCGGCGTTCTCGGCCGGTTGGAGCACGGGTCGGCTGTGTGAGGCCGCAAAGGCTCGATCGGATCCTGACCTGCTATCGGATCGGCGATCCTGAAGGCGCGTATCCGATTTTTGATGCCACGACCTTCACGCTTTCTCCCGGCCGCTGGAACACGCCAGCAAGTCCCATGATCTATGCCAGCGAGCACTATTCGACAGCGATCCTAGAGAAGCTCGTACATGGCAGCGGTCAACTTCCGCCCAACCAGCATTTCATTACAATCACCATTCCCAACGGCGTCGACTACGAGATGCTCGATACCGCCGCGTTGCCGGACTGGTATCTAGAAGCCGGAACTGCCAGCAAGGCTTACGGCGAAGCCTGGCAGCAGAAGAAACGCTCGCTGATCCTGATCGTCCCCAGTGTGGTTGCCCGGATTGAAAAGAACGTTCTGATCAATCCTGAGCATCCGGAATTTCCCAAAATTGCGACGAGTCTTCATCAGCCAATCTGGTGGGAAAAACGCCTCTTCGTCGCTTGAAATGAAGCTGCATTGGTCGGCGCGCTCGCCTTGGCCCTGATCCGCCCCAAGGGGCGGGTGGGGTGGAATGTCGTCCATTGTAAATAACAGGGAAAATACAATGGGGCGCGCAAGAAGTGCCCGGAAAATATGGGCTTGCGAAAAAAATAACAGGCGGGCGAACAGGGCCGGATCAGAGCGACAACAGAAGAATAACAGGCAATCAACCCGAGATTCAAAGCGAGCCGCCGCCATTTTCATCGCTAAAAACTGCATGACTTGCTTCCAGCGTTGACTGTAGTGCGCATGAGCGCAGCCGCCTTCGCCGAGGCTTCGGCGGCTTCACCCACATAAGCCCGTCGAAGCTTTGGCGGAGACGGGCGACATGCGGGAGGAATCGCTCCCGGATATCGCTTCGCTCATCCGGGCTACTCGCTGTGTCGCCGCGCCGCCGCCTCGTCCCTGTAAATAACAGGCAAAATTCTGGTTTTGCCGAGATGTGCGCACGAAAAAACCCGGCACGCTGCGCGTCCGGGCTCAACTCTGGAGCATGCCAATTCCTTTACCAAAAATGTTTCGAAAAGTCAAGCCAATTCTTTGAGCCAATTCTTTGAGCGGTGCCGATCCGCTACCGCCCGTCAAGGTGCGCAAGGCTCTCACTGATGGATTGCGCTGCCACCGGTGTCCATTACACGGCTCATCCATTCGACAAATCGCGATCTAAACATGTCTTCGGAGAAATAGGCCACCTTGGGGTGTCGCCTGCGGCTCGCAGTCGAAAGCAACATTCTTTCGACTGCTTCATATACTTCTTCGAGATTCAGCGGGTCCACGAGTTGTCCGATCTCACCATTGCAAAGCGCCTCCTGCGAGCCGTCGGTTCTGCTGCCAATAATTGGAACACCGCACGCGGCCGCTTCCAGATAGACAATCCCAAACCCTTCGCCGGAACTGGGCATGAGGTAGAGATCGGCCAAATTGTAATGTGCAACTTTCTCGCTTTCCGGGATCTGCCCGGTGAAGACGACCGCTCCGGTCAATCCAAGCGATCGTACCCTGTCTTCGAGGCGGGGGCGATCACCGCTGTCACCAACGATCAGATAAGCGAGATCCGGGAATCGCTTGCGAAGGCGCGGTAAAATCGTCAACACCTCGTCAAATCCCTTGTAACGCCCCTGCTTTGCTAATCTTCCAAGTGTCATGATCACGCGGCGGCGTTCCAGCCCGTAGCGTTCGACGAGCCTTGGATCGCGCTCACCCGGTTGGAATCGCCGCAGATCCACGCAATTTGGCAAGACGGAGATTCGGTCCTGGTCAATCCGCGACCAGGCCGCGAAACGCCCGGCCGAAAGGCGGCTGACCGAGATGACGTGATCAACTCGACCGGCGAGCCGGTCGGTGAGAAAGCGGTGCGTCGGCCGCCAAGCCTCAATGCCATGAATTATCAGAGCAAGGCGGCTGTGTGTAAACCTGGCGAGCAGCCATGCGAGCGGCAGTAAATTAATATGACCGCAAATGATCAGGTCAAGAGAGGTATCGAACCGTGCCAGTAATTTACTGCACCTGAGCACGTACGCTAATTTTCCGCGCGCCGCCAGGCGGTCGAATACAACGGTTTCGGGTATGATTTCATCGATCCGGAAATGGGTCAATCGAGGTAACGCAACAGTGCGGGTGACCTGGGGCGCTGCATCGAGAGCCCGCAATAGATCTCGATTGAACTTGGCAATTCCTCCATGCCCGCCAAAGGCGTCCGAGAGCAGTGCCGCGACCGTTATTCCACGAGGAGCCGACCGGGCAGTCATAGAGCAGTCGCTCGCTGCAAACCCTTGAAATTACGATGGACCTCGGATGCCCAGCCCCTTAGACCGCGCGCGGAACTTCCAACTTCATCCGCAATCCACTCACGCACGGGTGTCGAAAAACCTGTCTTTGGACGCAGTCCGATCTGTGGTGGCAGCTTGCGTGCGCTGGCAAGCAGATCGGCCTTGCTGGGCGGCTTGCTGGAGGCGATTGCGGGGCCCAGACATTCAAGCAACCGGCAATCCACCAACGGTACTCGCACTTCCAAACTGTGGGCCATACCTGCCCAATCCACGTCGCGCAGGAGCTGGTTGCGCATGTACCAGCAGAGACTCCAATGCGGCTACTTGAGCGTGGACTCCACAATTTCCTTTCGACAGAGCATCTATCGTATTCTGCAAGGCCTGAGTGGTCTGCAGTCGTCCAAGACCGGCCTTGATCCAACTCAGGTCAAGCAGCAGCTCAAGCTCGTCCGACATATGCAGACACCGGCGCAGCAAATAGGCGCTTGGCAGATCCTGCGAGTGACTGAGTAAATTGGAAAGCTTGGGCGACACGCTGCGGGGCACCAGTCCGCGAATAACTCCCTCGATCCTGCGGATTGCCTGCGTACCAATTGGAATGGATCGGCCTATTTTCAGAAGCCTTGAAACCTGCCGGAACGATGAATAACCTCCAAAAAGCTCGTCACCGCCCAGCCCCGATAAGGCGACCTTGAGGCCCAACGTCGCGGCGGCGTGGCTGATCAAGTAGCTGTTAAGCCCGTCAATCGACGGCTGGTCCATCGATTCGAAAAAATCGTCGTACATCGCGAGAAACTGCTCCCGCCAAATCCTGATCGTCGAATGACGTGTCCCCAGGAGCTTGGCGGTGGCCTCGGCGAGCGGCGCCTCATCCTGCGAGGAGCCGTGATATTCCTCGAATGCAAGCGTTATAGTCTGGAGGTCGCTTCGCTGTTCTGAAGCGAGCGCAGCGATGGTGCTTGAGTCGATGCCTGCCGACAGGAAAATGCCCACAGGCACATCTGCAACGAGATGGTGGCGAATACTGTCAACAAGCAAAGCGCGCAGCTCATCCGCACTGACAGGCTCGGCGGCGTGAGACTGAAAGCAATGTTCGGTTGACCAAAAGGGCCGGGCTGCGACGGCTTCGGCGCCCGCGCGGACGCGCAGCAGCTGACCGGCGGGCAAGACGCTGATGCCGGACCACCAAGTGAACGGCTCGGGAATATGTCCCCAAAGGTAAAAGCCGACGAGACCGGCAGGGTCACGGGAAATGCCGACCGGCGCATGGCGGGCAAGCGCGCGCGCTTGCGAAGCAAACCAGAGAACCCCCCGCGATTCCGCCGTATAGAGCGGCTTTATTCCATATGGGTCGCGCGCAAGCCATAACTCTTGTTCCTGTGCATCCCATAAGGCGAATGCAAACATGCCGCGAACCTTCAAGAGTCCGCTCTCTCCCCAAACTGCAATCGCATTAATAAGGACTTCGGTATCGCATCGCGTGAGGAACTTAACGCCGGCGCGCTCAAGGTCCGCTCGCAATTCGCGGTAATTGTAGATTTCTCCGTTGAACGTGATGGTCCAGCGGCCGGTCGCATCAGTCATCGGCTGCGCCCCGCTCTGGCCGGTATCAATGATGGCTAATCGACGGTGCGCCAATGCAATGCGCGAGTTTGACGATTGCCAATGGCCTTCGCCATCAGGACCTCTTCGCCGCTGGGCCTGATTGATCCGCTCGACCACGGCGATATTGACGGGCTCTGCTTCGGGACGGAAGCTAAACGCGCCAGCGATGCCGCACATCAAAGAACATCCCTAGGCAGCAGCCACGCGATCATGAGCCGGCGGCTTCTCCGGCAGCCTTGCCCGTATCCGTATTGCTCTTTCGTGATCGCCAGCCGCGCATCAATTCGTTGATGCGATCCATATAGATATAGACGACCGGGGTCGTGAACAGCGTGAGCAGTTGCGAAACCAGCAAGCCGCCAACCATGGCATAGCCGAGCGGCTGGCGAATTTCCGAGCCGGTACCCGTCCCGAGCATGAGCGGCACGCCGGCGAGGAGCGCGCACAGCGTTGTCATCAGAATCGGCCGGAACCGCAGCCGGCATGCCTCGTGAATGGCCTCTTCGCTGCTGAGGCCTCGCTCGCGCTCGGCCTCCAGCGCAAAGTCGATCAGCATGATGCCGTTCTTCTTCACAATGCCGATGAGCAGGATGATGCCGATGATGCCGATGACATCGAGCGGCATCCCGAACAGTAGCAGGGTCAACAGGGCACCGAGTCCGGCCGAGGGCAGCGTCGAGATGATCGTGAACGGATGGATCGTGCTCTCGTAGAGGATGCCAAGAATGATGTAGACGGCGACCAGGGCAGCGGCAATCAGAATGGGCGTGCTGCTGAGCGAGCTCTGGAAAGCCTGGGCGTTACCCTGGAAGCTGGTGGAGATCGAAGGCGGCAGCTGGAGATCGGCGGCGGCTTTGCGGATCGCAGTCACCGCGTCTCCAATCGTGCTGCTGGCCGCGAGGTTGAAGCTCAAGGTCACCGAAGGGAACTGGCCCTGGTGGTTTACCGCCAGCGAAGCGATCGAGGGGATGATGCTGGCCAGCTGGCTCAGCGGCACCATGGTCCCGCTGGCGGATTTTGCATAGATGCGGCTGAGTGCGTTGGGGCCAAGCTGAAAGCCGGGATCGACCTCCAGAATAACGTAGTACTGGTTGAGCGTCGTATAGATGCGCGCCACGTGGCGTTGGCCGAAGGCGTCATAAAGGATTGCATCCACCAACGCAGGATCGATGCCCAGGCGTGACGCAACGTCGCGCTTCACTTCGATGTTCAGTGTCCGGCCTGCGCTCTGCTGATCGCTTGCGACATCGGCGAGCTGCGGCAGCCCTTGCATCTTCTGCAGCAGCACGGGGGCCCAGTGATCGAGCTCGGCGCTGTCCACATCCACGAGCGTATATTGGTATTGCGTTTTGGAAAGCCGCGCGCCGACGTTGATGTCCTGCGCCGACTGCATGTACAGCCTGATGCCTTGAACAGGCTGCAGCGCGCGGTTGAGCCGCGTGATCACCTGGTCGGCGGATGCGTTTCGCTCCTGATGCGGCTTAAGGGTGATGAAGACGCGTCCGTTATTCTCGGTGACCGTGGATCCGCCGGGTCCGATGTAGGCGGTCGCCGAGGCGACCGCCGGATCCTTGACGATAGCTTCAAGCAAGGCCCGCTGCCGATCCATCATGGCTTGCGGGGAAATATCCTGCGCCCCTTCTGAAATTCCGACGATCATTCCCGTGTCCTGCTGCGGGAAGAACCCCTTCGGAATCGTCACGAACAGCGCCAGCGTCAGCAATACGGCAAGGATCATGACCGTCAGCGTAATGCGGCGGTGACGCAGTGCGATCACCAATGCCCGATCGTAAACGCCGACCAACTGGTCAAAGAGATGCTCGACCGCCAGTGATACCCGTCCCGGATTGCCACCGCCCTGTGGCGCGAGCAGTCGCGCGCACATCATGGGGGTGAGTGTCAGTGACACGACGAGCGAGACGGCAACCGAAACCGCCACTGTGATGGCGAACTCCCGAAACAACAGACCAATCACGCCGCTCATGAGGAACAGGGGAATGAATACGGCGATCAGCGATATCGATATGGAGAGAATGGTAAAGCCGATTTCGCCCGCGCCTTTGATTGCAGCCGCCATCGGCGCGGCGCCACCCTCGATATTGCGGACGATGTTCTCGATCATCACGATCGCATCATCGACCACGAAGCCGATGGCGATGGTCAACGCCATCAACGAGAGGTTGTCGAGGCTGAAGCGGAGCACATACATGACCGCGAACGTGCCGACCAGCGACAGCGGCACCGCGACGGCCGGGATGACGGTGGCCCAAAGCTTTCGCAGAAAGAGAAAGATCACGCCAACGACCAGCGCGATCGTGAGCATCAGCGTGAATTGGACGTCGGCGACGCTGGCGCGAATCGTCTGAGTCCGGTCCGACACGACGTCCACCTTGATCGAGGGCGGCAACGATGCTTCCAGCTGCGGCAGCGCCTTTCTGATCCCGTCGACGGTCTCGATCACGTTGGCGCCGGGCAGGCGCTGGATCTGAATCAACACCGCTCTTTGCGTACCCGACCAGCCGGCAAGCGTCCTGTCCTCCGCCTCGACGACGGCGCGGCCGATATCGCGGACGCGAACGGGCGCGCCATTGCGGTATGCCAGGATGTACGCGTCAAATGCCTCGGCGGTCATCATCTGATCATTGGTCAGCAGCGAGAAGGCATGCTGGCCGCCGTAAAGGTTGCCCTTGGGCTGGTTCACGGTGCTGTTGGCGAGCGAGGCACGCACGGACTCCAGATCAAGTCCCTGCGCGGCGAGCTGTGCCGGATTGATCTGGATCCGGATCGAAGGATTCTGGGCTCCGCCGACAGTGACGAGCCCGACGCCGGGCATCTGCGAGAGCTTCTGCGCGAGAATGCTGTTGGCGTAATCGCTGACCTTGGTGAGAGGAAGCGTTTCCGACGTGAGCGCGATGAGCAGGATCGGCGTGTCGGCCGGATTGGTCTTGCGATAGATCGGCGGATTTAGAAGATTCGGAGGTAGCTCGCCAGCCGTCGCATTGATCGCCGCCTGCACATCCTGCGCGGCTGAATTGACCGTGCGACTGCGATCAAACTGGAGCGTGATCTGCGTATAGCCGAGCGCGCTGCTCGAGGTCATCTGCGCCAGGCCGGGGATTTGGCCGAACTGTCGCTCCAGCGGGGTTGCGACCGAGGAAGCGACTGTCTTGGGATCAGCCCCGGGCAGTTGCGCTGTCACCTGAATGGTCGGCGAATCGACGCTCGGAAGAGCCGCGACCGGCAACAACTCGTAGCCGATGATGCCGAGCAGGACGATGGTCAGCATCAGCAGCCCAGTCGCTATGGGCCGGCGGATGAAAGGAGCCGAAAGGTTCATGGCAGCATGCCGGAGCTCGCTGTGGAGGGATTGGGCACGGCATCGGGATGCTCCGGATCCGCCAGCACCACCAGCGTGCCCGGCGATAAGCGGTATTGGCCGCGCACGACGACGGTTTCATCGGCGCTCAAACCCTTCTCGATGAGCGCCTCGGCCGCGAACATCTGTCTGATCGACACCTGCCGCATCGTCACCTTGTTGTCCTGGCCGACTACAAAAACAAAGCTGCCTTGCGGTCCCTGCTGTATCGCGTCGAGCGGCACTGTCAGCGCATCGTGCACGGTCGAGGTCACCAGCCGCGCGTTGACGAATGTCCCGGGCCATAGCTTGCGCTGCTGATTGGGAAACAGCGCCTTGAGCTGGACCGTGCCGGAGCCGGGATCGGCCTGATTGTTGAGCGCGACCAGTTGCCCGGTATCAAGCTGCGTCTTGTCGTCCTGGCTGAATGCGATGGCTTGCAAAGGACCGCTCGCCATTGCTGTTTGAATTTCCGGTATTGTGGCAGTCGCGAGCGCGAAAAGTACGCTGATCGGCTCGATCTGCGTGACAACGACCAAAGCACTCCCATCGGCCCCGGTTGGCTGCGTCGTTGCTGAGCCGGTGGTTGCATGAATGATGTTGCCGACATCGAGCAGCCGAATTCCGGCGACGCCATCAAACGGCGCGACCAGCGAGGCATAGCTGAGCAGGGCCTTCGCGTTCTCGATCGCAGCCTGGTCGATTTTGATCTGCGCGTTGAGCTGGTCGACGGCAGCCTGCTGATTGTCGACTTGCTGCCGCGCGACGGCATCGGTTTTCGCGAGCTGCATGTAGCGCTGCAAGTTCAGCTGCGCATTTTCAAATGTGCCTGATCGCGTTCCAGGGTACCCTGCGCCTGATCAAGCTGGGCCTGATACGTGCGCGGATCGATCTGGGCGAGCAGCTCGCCTTGCTTTACTGATTGACCTTCCTTGAAGCTGACCTTGATCAACAACCCGGTGACCTGGCTGCGGACCGTTGCTGAATTTTCGGCCGTCACGGTGCCGAGACCGGTCAAAATTATCGGCACGTCGTGCTGGCGAACTTTGATGGCGATGACGGGAACCGGTTGTGGCGACGCGGCCACCGGCGTCTGGCCACGATCCGACCTGACCCAGTAGCCAATAACTCCGCCGGCCAGAAGCACGACAGCAGCGCAGCCAAGCAGCAATTTCTTTCGCGCGCGGCTCATCGCTGGCCGTTCGTCCGCTTTGCCCTTGCGTGACGGCATTTCGTATGAGGGATCAGGAGCAGACATGGACTGCATTATGTCAACAAGATAAGCTCTACCAGACGCGCGATCTTGGGCCAATGGTGGCAAAGTGAGCGACGCCGTTCGGGCATCAGCAAACGACGCACAATCGGCTCTTCCTGCCTTGATCAACGTAATGAAGCTGCATTGGTCGCCGCGCTCCCCCTTTGTGCGCAAAGTGATGATCTTTGCGCACGAGACCGGCCTTCTCGATCGATTGGAGTGCGTGCGCACCGTCGTGGCGATGACCGCGGCCAATGTGGGTCTCCTCGGCGAAAATCCTCTGGGCAAAATTCCAACCCTCGTCCTCGACGACGGCACGCCGCTCTACGACTTCGGCGTAATCTGCGAGTATCTGGACAGCCTGCACGCAGCGGCCAAGCTTTTTCCGCCACAGGGGTCTGCGCGCTGGACAGCGCTGCGGTGGCAAGCGCTCGCCGACGGATTTCTGGATTTGCTCATTCTGTGGCGCTACGAGCGCGCGCGAGTGCAGCCGCTGCCATCCCTCATGGACGCTTTTGGCGCCAAGTATCAGGCCGTGATGGGAGCGCTGGAGCAGGAGGCCTCCTCGCTCTCAATCACCCCGTTCGGGATCGGCCACATCGCAATCGGTTGCAGTCTTTCATATCTGGATTTTCGTTTCTCGCATCTGATTATGAGTTGGCGCAAGCTGCATCCGCAGATCGCGGCGTGGCATGCGACCTTTGTGCAGCGTCCGTCGGCCAAGCTGACAGAACCGGTGGATGATTGAACGGCGCTAATAGCGCGCGTTGCCCGGCGTGCGCGGAAAAGGAATTGCGTCGCGCACGTTGGCGAGGCCGGTGACATAAGCGAGCGTGCGCTCGAAGCCGAGCCCGAAGCCCGCATGCGGCACAGTGCCGTAGCGGCGCAGATCGCGATACCAGCCATAGTGCTCCTTATCGATGCCGCGCTCCACCATGCGCGCGTCCAGGACCTCGAGACGCTCCTCGCGCTGGCTGCCGCCGATGATTTCGCCGATGCCCGGCGCGAGCACGTCCATCGCCGCGACCGTCCCGCCATCGCCGTTGACTCGCATGTAGAACGCCTTGATGTCCTTCGGATAGTTCATCACGACAACGGGCTTCTTCGCGTACTTCTCGGTGAGATAGCGCTCGTGCTCGGATTGCAGATCCATGCCCCATTTCACCGGGAACTCGAACCTCTCTTGCGAGCGCTCGAGCGCCGTGACCGCCTCGCCGTAATCCATGCGCGCGAATTCCGAGGCCACGATGCCTGCAAGCTTTGCCATCAGTCCCTTCTCGACGCGCTGGTCGAAGAAGGCGAGATCCTCTTCTCTTTCCTTGAGCAGCGCCTGGAAGGTGAACTTCAGCAGTCGTTCCGCAAGCGTCGCGTTGTCGGCGAGATCCGCGAAAGCGATCTCGGGCTCGATCATCCAGAACTCCGCGAGATGGCGGCTGGTGTTCGAATTCTCCGCGCGGAAGGTCGGTCCGAAGGTGTAGACCTTGGTGAGCGCCAGGCAATAGGCCTCGACATTGAGCTGCCCCGATACGGTGAGGAACGCCTCGCGGCCAAAAAAATCCTGCGCGAAATCGACCTTGCCGTCGGGCGTGCGCGGCAGGTTGGCAAGATCGAGCGTGGAGACCCGAAACAGCGCGCCCGCGCCCTCCGCATCCGAGGCGGTGATGATGGGCGTGTTGACCCAGAAGAAGCCGTTGTCGTCGAAGAAACGGTGGATCGCCTGCGCCAGGCTGTGGCGCACGCGCGTTGCCGCCGCAATCACGTTCGTGCGCGGGCGCAGATGCGCCACTTCGCGCAGGAACTCCATGGTGTGCGGCTTGGGCTGGATCGGATAGCTGTCCGGATCATCCACCCAGCCGATCACTTTGATGGCGCTCGCCTGCATCTCGAACGGCTGGCCCTTGGCCGGCGAAGGCACAACCGTTCCGGTCGCTGCAAGCGCGCAGCCGGCCGTGAGCTTGAGCACCTCGTCGTGGTAATTGGGCAGCGTGTTGGGCGCGACCACCTGCAAGGGGTGAAATGATGATCCGTCCGAGAGGTGCACAAACGAAATGCCCGCCTTGGAGTTGCGCCGGGTGCGCACCCAGCCCTTCACCGTGACCGGCGCGTCGGCCGGTGCGTTCCCGGCCAGAATTGCGCGTACGTTGTATTCTCGTTGGTCCATCGTGGTATAAGTAGTCTGGATGAAGCCGTTGCGCCATTGGCGCGGCGCCTTCATCCCGGCCTCCCGTGCGGCAGCCGCCCGGCATTTTGCTTCCGGCTGCGCGCATCGCGCTCGTCATGCCGGCTGGAATTCTTCTACCAAGACGCAACCATGCAGAACGACGAGCTGAAATTCCAATTGCGATTGACACTTGCGGACGCCTTCGCCGAACGCGCGCGGACGAATCCGGAAGATCGAACGCTTTCGCCTCTCACTGAGATCCTGCGCCGGCACCATGCGCTGATGAAATCCCAGTACGATGCCTTCGCTGACTATGTTCGCGAGGCTGAGGCGAACGGCCCCGAAAAGTATCATCTCTATCAATGGACGAAGAAAACGATCGAGGACCCGGCCAAGAAAGCCAAGTACACCAAATCTTTTGCCATCTACGTCGATGGCGACGAAGTGTACGAGAAGGACAAGGCGGATGCGCTGGAAGCGGAGCTCAAGCCTCTCGTGGGCGGTCCGATTGTGCTGCAAATGTTTCGCTACGACACCGACCCTGCCCACAATCCGCAGCCGCCGAGGCAGACGTAGGGAACGCGTTTCAGTCATATTGGTTCAGTGCTCGCTAACTGAGAGGCGTCACCCGCGGGCTTGACCCGCGGGTCGATCTTCTTCGAGATAAGGGTATTCTTGCGAAGCGAGATGGATTGCCGGGTCAAGCCCGGCAATGACGGAAGAGCATGAAAGTTTCACGCCGACACCTTGTGCGCCTTGCGACGGCCGCTGCCGCACTCGCGGCCACAAGTTCGATTGGCCGGGCGCAGCTCTATCCTTCGCGCCCGGTCGTTATCATCGTTCCGGTCCCACCGGGCGGCGTTGCCGATCCGATCGCGCGCATTCTGGCTGATCGACTCACGCTGACGCTCGGTCAGCCGGTGGTGATCGAGAACGTCACTGGTGCGGGCGGAAGTATCGGGGCCGCGCGTGTCGCGCGCGCAGCACCCGACGGCCATACGCTCGGGATCGGGAATTGGCTCAGTCATGTCGGCGCGAGCGCCGTCTACCCCGTGCAATACGATGCGCTTGAGGATCTTGCGCCAATTTCGCTTTTGACCAGGAGCCCCATCCTGGTCACCGCGCGCAAGGATTTTCCCGCCAACAACCTCGCCGAGCTGATCGCGTGGCTCAAGGCCAATCCGGGCAAGGCGACGGTCGCAACCGTGGGGCGCGGAAGCGCGGGCCATGTGAGCGGCTTCTACTTCGGGCGCGAGACCGGGACCCGGTTCGAGTTTGTGCCCTACCGGGGCGGGGGACCGGCTATTCAGGATGAGCTTGCCGGCCATGTCGACCTGATGTTCAACGAGGCAACCGGCGCGCTGCCCTATGTGCTCAGCGGCCAGATCAAAGCTTATGCGGTGCTGGCCAAGCAGCGCTGGTTCGCTGCGCCCAACATCCCGGCAATCGGGGAGCTTGGCATTTCTGGAATCGAGATTTCGTTCTGGCATGGGCTTTGGGCCCCCAAGGGCACGCCGCAGGCGATCATTTCCAAACTCAATGCTGCGGTCGTCGAAGCGCTGAGCGATTCGACCGTGCACGAGCGGCTCACCGCTATCGGCCAGGAGATCTTTCCACGCGAGGAGCAGACACCGGAAGCGCTGTACGCCTTCCACAAAGCCGAGATCGAAAAATGGTGGCCGATTATCAAGGCGGCCGGCACCGGCGTTCAATGAAGCGAAGCTCGCATGACCTCGTCGTTTGATGCCGAGCGCGCCGCGCGCCACGTTCTTGCCGCCCATGATGCGCGCCAGCCCTACCGCAACCTGCCCGCTGAAATCGCGCCGCAAACCATGGCGGACGCTTACGCCGCGCAGGAGGCGCTGGCGCGATTGCTGGTGGCGCGCGAGGGCGAGGTTGCCGGGCTCAAGATCGCGGTCGCGACCAAGGTGATGCAGGAATTCATGGGCATTGATCGGCCGCTGGGCGGCATGATCTTCAAGCGCAGAATTGTTCGCTCGCCCGCGCGGCTGCGGCTTGCCGATTACATGAATGTCGTGATCGAGTTTGAGCTTGCGGTCGAGCTTGGCCGCGACCTGCCAAAAAGCTCAGCTCCCTTTACGGCCGCAACGGTGATGCCGGCCCTTGCCGCGGTGATGCCGGCATTCGAGCTGATCGAAGACCGCAACGCCGATTACAAAACGGTCAATGCACTCTCGTTGATCTGCGACAATTGCTGGAATGCAGGAATTGTGCTCGGCCCCCCGATATCCTTGCGCCCGCAGTCCCTTTCCGGGCTGCTGGGCCGGCTGGAGATCAACGGCAAAGAGCAGCACCGTGGGACGACCGACGATCCGCTTGCCACGCTCGCGTGGATCGCCAACCTCTCGGCCGAACGCGACCGGCCTCTGCGTGCGGGAATGGTCGTGATCACCGGCAGTGTCATTCCCACCCTTGCGATCGGGGCGGGTGATCAATTCGTGTTTCGGATTGACGGGCTGGGCGCTGTCGAGCTTGCGGCGTCCTGAACCTGATAATTCTCACTCGACCTTGATGCCGAGCTTGCGCACCAAGGCGCCCCACTTCGTTGCTTCCGCGTCGATGTCGCTCGCCTGCCCAGCCGCTGTCCCCGGGAGTGGCTCGCCGCCTTCATCTTTGATGCGCGCGCGCACGTCGCCGTTGGCAAGCGCGGCATTAAGGGCGGCGTTGAGCTCGCCGGCGACAGCGTGATCGATACCGGGTGGCGCGACCAGGCCGTAATGCATCACCGCTGCGTAACCCGGCACCCCTGCCTCCGCGACGGTCGGCAGATCCGGGAAAATGGGCGAGCGATTCTCACCGGTCAGCGCGATGGCGCGCAACAGCCCGCCGCGGATTGCGCCGCTCACCGAAGGAGGCGTGCTGATCATCATATCCACATGGCCGCCGACCAGATCACCCTGTGCTGCTCCGGTCCCGCGGTAAGGCACGTGCGTGAGCTTGATGCCTGCCATGTCCGCGAGCAGCTCGGTTGAGAGGTGCCCACCCGAGCCCACTCCTGCCGACGCGTAGGTGATCTTGCCAGGCTGCTCTTTCGCAACCGCAATCAGTTCGCCGATGCTGTGCGCCGGGAGCAATGGATGCACCACGAGAACCTGCTGGAACGAACCGATGAGTCCAATCGGCGTGAAATCTTTGCGCGGATCGTAGCCGGGATTGGCGTAGAGGGCGGGCGCGATGGCAAAGACGCCGGAGTGACCGACCATCAGGGTATAGCCATCGGGCGGCGCCTTCGCGACTGCGCGGGCTCCAATGGTCCCGCCCGCACCCGGGCGGTTCTCGATCACGAATTGCTGGCGGAGCGAGGCACTCATATGCTGCGCTAAGAGGCGTGCCAGGACATCGTTGCCCCCGCCGGCCGCAAACGGCACAACGATCACGACCGGCCGGTTGGGATAATCCTGCGCAGCCGCGGGAGCGGTCGCGCACAGCGGGCTCCAGGGCGTGACGAGCGACAGGACGAGTGCGAAGACCATCGCCATGCAATCAGCCGACTTGCTGAACGAGGCGCCCAATGTCCTTGTCGTGGGCGCCGGCAACGCCGCCCTGTGTGCGGCGATCTCGGCGCACGAGCATGGGGCGCGCGTGCTGATGCTCGAGGCCGCGCCCTTCGAGGAGCGCGGCGGCAATTCCCATTTCACCGGCGGTGCCTTTCGCTTCGCATTCCGGAGCATCGATGACCTCATTGCGGTGCTGCCATCGCTCGCGCAGGAACAGCTCGACCGCATTGATTTCGGAACCTACACCGAAGAACAGTTCTTCGATGAGTTGTTCGACTTGACGCAATACCGCACCGATCCTGAGCTCGCTGAAATCCTGGTTCGCGGTAGCCTCGATACCGCGAAGTGGATGACGCGCCAAGGCGTGAAGCTCCAGCCGGGTCTTGGCCGGCAAGCCTATGAGGTCGACGGCAAATTCAAATTCTGGGGCGGGCTTGCGCTGCATATCTGGGGCGGCGGTGCGGAGCTTCTCAAGGCTCTCTATGGCAATGCCGAACGCCGCGGGATTGCGATCAGCTACGAGACCCCGGCGACCGGTCTCATGCGCGAGAACGGACGGATCACGGGCGTGATGATCCAACAGCGCGGCGCGCCGGTCGAGATCAGAGCCGGCGCGGTCGTGCTCGCGTGCGGTGGCTTCGAATCCAATCCGCAAATGCGGGCAAATTACCTCGGTCCGGGGTGGGAGCTCGCGAAAGTGCGCGGCACCCGCTTCAACATGGGCGCAGGCCTCAACATGGCGCTTGCCATTGGCGCGCGCCCCTGCGGCCATTGGTCCGGCTGTCATTCCGTGGCCTGGGACGTCAACGCGCCGCCCTATGGCGATCTCACCGTCGGCGATCAGTTCCAGAAGCACAATTACCCCTTCGGCATTCTCGTCAACGCGAGAGGCGAGCGCTATGTCGATGAGGGCGCCAACTTCCACAGCCACACTTATGCGAAATACGGCGCCGAGATCATCAAGCAGCCCGGGATGTTCGCGTGGCAGGTGTTCGATGCCAACGTAAACCATCTTTTGCGCGGCGAATACCGCATCCGCCGCGTGACCAAGGTGCAAGCCGGCACGCTCGAAAAGCTCGCGGCGAAGCTTGCAGGGGTTGATGCGCAAGCATTCCTGCGCACCGTGCGCGAGTTCAACGCCGCCTGCCGCAGTGATATCGCTTTCAATCCCAATGTGCTCGACGGGCGCCGCACGGCGGGGCTTGCGATCGAGAAAACGAACTGGGCCAATCCGCTCGATACGCCGCCGTTCCACGCTTATCACGTGACCACGGGGGTGACTTTCACGTTCGGGGGGCTGAAAATTTCACGCGCCGCCGAGGTCGAGGACCTTTATGGCCGCGTCATTCCCGGTCTCTACGCGGCCGGCGAAATTGTCGGCGGTCTGTTCTATCACAACTATGCCAGCGGAACCGGCTTGATGTCGGGCGCCACTTTCGGCCGCCTCGCCGGAAGAAGTGCCGCGCAATTTGCTTGTACGCACAGCTCGGCCCATGCGCTTGCACGCTAATACAAGAGTGCGCAAAGGCGCACTAGAGCATGATCCCGAAAAGTGGGAACCGGTTTTCGGAAAAAGATCATGCTCAAGCAAAGCGCGATCAAGCTGCGCAGACGATGAGAATCCGGGCGCGCGCCTTTGCGCACGCTGCGAGCTGGACTAGGCTCGTGGACTTTAGCGAGGGAGGACAGAGCATGGGCATTCATCTCGGCCGCGTGGGGCACATCGGCATCCACGTGAGCGACGTCGATCGCTCGATAGAATTCTATCGCAAGGTGCTGGGCCTCAAGGTCACCGGGCGTTGGGGTCCGCCGGATTTCGGCCGCCCCATCTGCTTCATGCGCATCAAGGACAAGCACCACGACGTCGTACTGTTCGAGCTTTCGGAGGACGCGAAGAAGGCAGGCGTTTCATCGGTCGACTCGCGCAACCGCACCGCCCCCGGTCTTGATCACATCGCGTTCGAGGTCGATTCACGCGAGGATTGGCTACGCGGCCTCGATCATGTGCGCTCCTGCGGGGTCAAGATCGTCAGCGGTCCCTACGTGCACGCGCCCGAGGGAGGCGAGGAGGGCTTTGTCGGCGGCAGCGGAAGCCACGCGTTCTATTTCCTCGACCCCGACGGCAACAGGATCGAGGTCTACTGCTGGATGATGACCGTGACCGGCCCGAGCATGGCGGCACCGCACCCCGACCCGTAAGCGCTAGGCTTGGATGAACCCGCGTTGATCCGCTCGATGCCGGGCTCAGGAGCAGCAAGTTGAACCAGCAAACGGGGTTCGCAGTCCTGTGGTCGTCATGTCTGGCGATGCTCGCGGTCGGCGCCAACGGCACGGCGATCATGGCCGCCTTGCCGACCATGCAAACCGAGCTTTCCCTCAGTTCAGCCGGCGTGCAATGGGCGGTCAATGCCTATCTGGTCGTCTCCGCGGCCTGCATAGTGCTCGGCGGCCAGGCGGCGGATCGGTTCGGTGCACGGCTGGTTTCGATGGTCGGATTGGCGCTGTTCGGCGTCGCGTCCTGCATCATTGCCGCCGCCGGCACTCAAGCCGAGCTGCTGGCGGGACGGGCCTTGCAGGGCCTCGCGGCGGCGTTCGCGGTGCCCAGCACTCTGGCTGCGGTCGACCGCAGCGCGGCGCCGGAGCGCAAGGGAGCAGCGATCGGCGCTTGGACCGGGTTTCTGATGCTCGGCTTCAGCATCGGGCCGCTGCTCGGAGGCGCGCTCACCCACGTCACAAGCTGGCGCATGATCTTCTGGCTCAACGTGCTACTCATGCTAATCGCCATTGCAGGTCTGGCCTCCGCCGGCGCAGCGACCGTGCGCCCCGACGGAACGCAAGGCCGGCGCGCGGACTGGACAGGCTTTGTTTTGCTGGCCACGTTCATGGTGTGCCTGGTCTTTGGGCTGCATGCGCTGCCACACGTGTGGGCAGCACCGCTCCCCGTTGTCGGCCCGTTCGTATTGGCGGCGGTCGCGTTCGTCCTGCTGCTGATCGTGGAGTTGCATGCCGAAGCGCCGCTGGTCGACCTGGGCTTCTTCGCGCGGCGCGGATTCGTGATGGGCGTGGCCATCGGCTCGCTGTCGATGTTCAGCATCATGAGCCTGCTGCTCTACTTCAATCTCTATGCGCAGAGCCGGGATGGACTCGGCCTCACGGCGCTGGAAGCGGGCGCCTCGCTGTTGCCATTGAGCGCGGCATTGCTGGCGCTCGCTCTGTCAGCTTCCGCCGTGGCCGCACGGAGCGGGCTGCGCAACGCTATGACGGGTGGCATGGCGCTGATTGCGATCGCCAGCGCCGTCATCGGCGTGGCCATCGCCGGGGGCGGGATGGTCCTCCTGGCGATCGGGTTTTTCGTGATGGGGTCCGGTCTGGCCCTACCTTATGCCTTGGCACCGCGGCTGGCGCTGTCGGCTCTTTCGCCCGCCCAAGCGGGGCAGGGTTCGGGCATCATCAACGCCTGTACCTTTCTTGGCGGGAGCGTGGGCGTTGCCGTCGGCGCGATCGCCTTGGCGCTGGGAGGTTTCGTCGGCGTGCTGACGATGATTGCGCTTGTTGGCATCATCGGCGCCGCCCTCGGCCGCAGGATTTCGGAGACGGCATAGGCGGCGGCGTTTCTTTCTAATGGCGACAATTTCCCGGCCCGCGCCAGCGAGTCATCGAATGCGAGCACAAGATGGTTGACGCGACCCCCCTCATCTTCCCGCAACTCGGTCCCGCCTATCAGGCGCTCTTTCCCTGGGCCGAGGCGCTGTTGCGCGCCGTGGTGGGGCTTACGCTAGTCCCGCACGGGCTGCGCAGCACGTTCGGGATGTTTCCATCGACTGGCGCGCAGTCGCACAATTTGACCGAATTCGCGAATGAGCTCGACCGCGACGGCTTTCATCCCGGAAAATTCTGGGCGCGTGCCATCGTGTTGACGCAGCTCGTGGCTGGTCCGATGCTCGCGCTTGGACTATTCACTCGCCTCGCCGCCGGCCCGATAGTCGTTTTTCTCATCGTGTCGAACTACGAACGCTGGCGAGTGGGCGGATTTTTCTGGAACAAGATGGGCCTCGAATTCACGCTGATGTGGACCGTGGCCGCCCTCTATTTCCTGGTGCACGGCGGCGGCGCGATCTCCGTCGATCATCTTCTGATTGGGCGAGAATTCTGACCTCCGAGCCCCAGCCCAAGCCTCCCAGCCACCCCGCGGCCGCCCTCGCATACCCGCTAAAATCTATCCGCCTCGAACCGGGCGCGCCGAGGACATCCTCGCTGCTGCAGCCCCCGTTGTTCAGGCGCCGCCGCAATATCGCAGGGTGTCGGCCGCGTGAACGCGCGACTTGATGTCGCCGCCTTTGCGGTTTAGCCCCTACGCCCTTCCACGGGGGCGGCAGGCCGGGCAGGCAGAACCGAAACAGAGCAAGTGAGGCAAGCGTGAGGTCGCTCGTCGCGGCTCCAAATGTCATATCCTGGGGCGGATTTGCACGTTGTGCAGCCCTTTGTGCCGTCCTTGTAAGTTGGCCCGGCAGCGGCGGCGCGCAGGACATAGGCACACTCAATCCGCAGCCGTTGCCGCCGGTGGCCAAGCCCGACGATCCCAAGATACCGGCCAAGGAACTGTTTGGCCGCAAGACGACGCCGGCGCCGCTGGAAGCGCGCACCATCGGTTTCTACGCCAAAGGATGCCTCGCGGGCGCCGTCGCGTTGCCGGTCAACGGCCAGACCTGGCAAGTGATGCGCGTGTCACGCAATCGCAATTGGGGACACCCCAAGCTCGTTGAATTTCTGGAACGATTGGCCGGCAAGGCGCCGCAGACTGGATGGCGCGGACTGCTCGTCGGCGACATGTCGCAACCGCGCGGTGGCCCCATGCTTGGGGGTCACGCCAGCCACCAGGTTGGTCTTGACGTCGATATCTGGCTCACTCCCATGCCCGACCGCGAGCTCACCAGGCCAGAGCGGGAGGAGATGATGGCGACCATGATCGTGCGCGAAGACCGCAAGGATGTCGATGCCAGGGTATGGACGCCGGCGCACGTGGCGCTGATCAGGGCCGCGGCCGAGGATGAGGATGTGGCACGCGTATTCGTGAATGCAGCAATCAAGAAAGCGCTCTGCCGGGATGCTGGCCGTGATCGCGCCTGGTTGCACAAGGTGCAGCCGTGGTATGGCCACGACTGGCACTTTCATGTGCGTCTCAATTGCCCGGCGGAAAACCCGCAATGCGAGCCGCAACCGCCGCGGCCGGCCAATGACGGCTGCGGCAAGGAGCTTGATCATTGGCTCACCGGTCCAGCGCTGCACGTCAATGTAGATGCGAAACCATCCACGGGACGGCCCGGTCCGAAAATGGCCGAATTGCCCAAGGCCTGCCGGCAGGTTCTGCTCGCGCCCTGACGGGACGTTATAGAGCTAAGATTTCGATGACGTGTTATCATGGCGCGGAGTGGCAGCTTGCCCACCTCTCCCCTGCGGGGAGAGGTAAGCCGCGACTGCATCGTGCTCACCGGAGCATGCTCTAACAAACAATGCCCCCCACGCCGCCCTCTGCCGCAACGCTTGCGGCGCATTATCTCCCGGTGCGCCAGGACTGGCTCGACCGGCGCAAAGAGCCGATCCTTGAGCCTGACCTGCCGATCGTCGATCCACACCATCACCTGTGGGATCGGCCGCAGTGGCGTTATCTGCTCCACGATCTGCTCGCCGATACCGGCAGCGGCCACAATATTGTCGCCACCGTCTTCGTGCAGGCGCGCGCCATGCATCGCGCGAGCGGGCCCGAGGAAATGCGGCCCATCGGCGAAACCGAGTTCGTCAATGGTGTCGCCGCCATGAGCGCCAGCGGCGCTTATGGCAAGACAAGAGCCTGTGCCGGAATTGTCGGCCACGCCGATCTAACCTTGGGGGAAGCAGTCGAGCCGGTTTTGGCGGCCCATATGCGCGCAGGCGGCGAGCGCTTTCGTGGCATCCGCCACATCACCGCCTGGGACGCGGATGCCACCGTGCGCAATCCCGCTCACACTCCGCCGCCCGGACTGCTCGCGGACAAAAAATTCCGCGCGGGCCTTGCGGTTCTCGGCCGGCTCGGCCTCTCGTTTGATGCCTGGCTCTATCATCCGCAGATCGGCGAGCTCACCGAGCTCGCGCGCGCATTTGCGGATGTGAGCATTGTGCTCAACCACGTCGGGGGACCGCTCGGAATCGGCGTCTACGCCGGCAGACGCCAAGAGATATTTCCTGCCTGGGCCGCCTCCATCAAAACCCTCGCCGCTTGCCCGAACGTCTTCGTCAAGCTCGGCGGGCTCGGCATGCGCATCGGCGGCTTTGGTTTTCACGCGCAGGGCGAGCCGCCCTCTTCCGAGACGCTTGCCGCGGCGTGGCGGCCTTATATCGAGACTTGCATCGAGGCGTTCGGAACTGCACGCGCGATGTTCGAGAGCAATTTTCCCGTCGACAAGGGCTCCTACAGCTATCCGGTGTTCTGGAACGCCTGCAAGCTCATGAGCAAAGGCGCAAGCGGCGCGGAAAAATCCGATCTGTTTGCTCGCACGGCGGCACGCTTCTATCGCCTCGAAGCAATCGGCTGTTAGCCAGGCGCAAAACCACTGCGTACCGTGTCTCGTCCAGGCACATCTGTGTTTGGCTGCGATCCCGCGAGATCAAAATGGATTTGCGAACCCGTCTGACCAAGGATCCGCTGCCGTTCGCAACCCTCCTCGGCATCGAGATCGTCAGCGCTGAGTTGGAGAGGATCGTCGGGGAAATGATGGTTCGGGACGAGCTTTGCACCCGGCCGGCCGTGCTGCATGGCGGCGCTATCATGGCGTTTGCCGATACGCTCGGCGCCCTGGGAACGATCGCAAATCTCAGCGACGGTGCCCGTACCGCGACGATCGAGAGCAAGACCAATTTCATCAGCGCCGCGCCGGCCGGCAGCCGCGTCATTGGCAAATCGACGCCGCTTCATCGCGGGCGGCGAACCATGGTCTGGCAAACGCGCGTCACGACCGCTGATGGCAAGCTCGTCGCCGTCGTGACCCAGACGCAGCTTGTTTTTCCGGCCGCCAAGTAGCCCGGATTGCCGCTTGCGCGAAGCGCAAGCGCAAATCCGGGACGAACCGCGCGGCCCCGGCAAACAGAGTGAATCGGCTCTTTTGCCAAACCGAACCCGGTAGGTTGGGTCGAGCCCTTGCGAGACCCAACACCTTTTCCGCGCTGCTCAATGTTGGGTCTCGTGAAGAACTCGACCCAACCGTCTACGCGTCAGCTATGACCTAAATGCAGCGCTGAAACGGCTCCTTTCACCGCTCCGCGCCTGCATTCCCTGTAAATAACAGGAAAATACAGGCCGGCGTGCATGGAGTGCACCCCAAAAGTGAGACACGAAAATAGGGAACAGTTCTCGTAGAGGAGAACGATGTCCACAGGAAAACGACGGGTTTTCGACAGGGAGTTCAAGCTTTCTGCGCTAGAACGGCTACATGGCGGCGCGAACGCTGCAGCACTGTGCCAGGAGCTGCAGATCAGCCGTGGGCGGCTTTCGCAATGGTGTAGTGATTATCGTCGGCACGGGCCTGCAGGTCTTCGCAAAGCCGGGCGCCCCCGCAAGACGGATATGAAGCTGGATCGAGTGGTCAAGGCCACCGATTTTGAAACGGCTCGTGAGCGCATTGGCGAGCTGGAACGCAAGATCGGTCAGCAGCAGATCGAACTCGATTTTTTTCGACTAGCCTTGCGGCGCATCGGGGAAGCACGCCGGCCGAGCGACGAGCCTGGCGTGAAAGCATCTACGCTGTGATCACAGAGCTGATGTCACCGCGTCCGCAAGGCGATTTGACGGCCGAAGCAATGTGCATGCGCGCGAACATCAGCCGCGCTGGATATTATCGTCACTGGGCGAGATCTGTGCCGCGTCAAGAACAGACGGCGATACGCGATCATATCCAACGTGTTGCGCTTGCGAACCGGCGCTACGGTTATCGACGGATATCGGCACAGCTCCGGCGCGAAGGTATCGTCGTGAACCACAAACGTGTGTTGCGGCTGATGCGTGAGGACAGCCTGCTTGTTTTGCGCACGCGGCCGTTCGTACCGGTGACGACCGATTCAGGTCACGAGTGGCGAGTGGTGCCGAATTTAGCACGTGGTTTGGTGCCGACAGGCCTCGATCAACTGTGGGTGGCTGATATCACCTATGTCCGGCTGCTGGAGGAATTTGCGTTCCTGGCGGTTGTGCTCGATACCTTCAGCCGTAAAGTGATTGGTTGGGCTTTGGAGAACCATCTGCGGGCGAGCTTGGCTCTTAATGCGCTCGAGATGGCAATCAAGACGCGTCGGCCAGCACCTGGAAGTTTGATCCATCATTCTGATCGTGGCGTACAGTATGCGTGTCGCGAGTACACCGAGATGCTTGCAGCGTATGACATCCAACCGAGCATGAGTCGTGTCGGCAATCCGTACGACAATGCGAAAGCGGAGAGTTTTATGAAGACACTCAAACAGGAGGAGGTTGATGGCAGAAATTATCGCGATCTCGAGCACGCCCGCGAGGCGATCGGCGTCTTCATCGAAGACGTCTACAATCGACAGCGACTGCACTCGGCCCTAGCCTATCGGCCCCCGGCTGAGTTCGAAGCAAATCTTCCGCGGCCTACTTATCCACGGAGTTATCAACACGCCGCGCACCCAACAGCAAACGCAACAAGTTCCTAGTTTTCGTGTCTCACTCGAAGGGTGCACCCCATGCAAGAAGCGCCCGTAAAATGCGGACTTGCCAAAAAAAGAACAGAGGCGGGAACAGGGCGATTGCGGCAATAACAGAGAGATAGCAGGGAAGCCGGGCGGAGATGGCAAACCCGCCTGCTGCCGTTTGGATCGGCAAAATTGCATGGCTTCCTTTGAGTACTTGGGAGGCTGTGAGTAATCGTCATGAAGCGCTGCTTGTGATCCTGTTGCGATTTGCGCGAGTTGCCATGCGGACTGCAACCATCGGCACCGCAAGCGCTGTGTGAAGCAGCCCTCACAGATAACTCCTTCGTCGATAAAGCTTTTCGTCCGTTGGCTTTGTTTGGTAGTTTGGTAATGGCGGATGCAGATTGCGGCTGCGATGCGGCCGGACCTCGTGTTGCGGACGCGCAGGCATGAAAAAACCCGGCACGCTGCGCGTCCGGGTCTCACCTCTGGAGTATGCCAATTTCTCTACCAAAAATGTTTCGGAAAGTCAAGAAAATTCTTTTAGCAACTTCTTTTGGGGGTGATTTTGTTGCCGCAGCTTCTGCCTGCCAGCACCGCAGCTTGCAATGAGCGGCGTGAAGGAGGCGCAACAACACAGGTCAGCTTTCACCAGCTGCGGACATTTTGTAGTAGAAGGTCTCAGCAGCTATGTGCCAGGAGGAGACATACTGCGGCGCAGCAAATGAGCATCGGTCTCTGCGGCTATTTTGCGTCTCGTTTAGCTTTCGCCGCTGGCTGGTAGGCGCACAGTGAACACGGAGCCCTTGCCCGGCTCGCTCGCCACCTTAATGTCGCCGCTCATCATCTGGCAGAACCTCTGGCTGATCACGAGCCCAAGGCCTGTGCCGCCGTACTTGCTCGCCGTTTTTGAGGAGGCCTGAGAAAACTCCTGGAACAGCTTGTCCATCTGCTCCGGCGTCATGCCGATGCCCGTGTCGGCGACCGAGAGCGTGACCCAGTCGCGGCCATTCTCCTGTTTCTGCCGAGCGGCGATGGTGACCGTGCCTTTTTCAGTGAACTTGTTGGCGTTGCTCATGAGGTTCAGTAGCGCTTGCCGGAGTTGCATCTGGTCCGCACGGATCATGCCGAGCGCGGCATCGCAATGGACCGCGACCTGGTTGCCATTCTTTGCCGCCAATGGCTCGATAGTCTTGACGACCTCGTCGATCAGTGGCGGCAGAGCAAAGGTATCCAGATTAAGCTCCATCCGCCCCGCCTCGATCTTGGACAGGTCGAGGATGTCGTTTATCAAGGCGAGTAAATGCCGACCTGCACCGAGCACGCGGTCGAGCGGCTCGGTGTCCTGCTTCAGCGCCTCCGCATCCTCCCGCAGCATCTCGGAGAGAATGGCTGCGACTTGTGTTGGCTCGCCTCCGCCAGCTGGCGGCTCTTGTTTTGAATTTCATCAAACAGCCGCGTGTTCTCGATCGCGATAACCGCCTGGTCGGCGAAGGTGGCTGCCAGCTCGATCTGCTTGTCGGTGAATGGTCGGACCGAGTTTCGTAACAAGGCGATGGCTCCAATGGGTATTCCTTCTCGCAAGATCGGTACGCCGAGAGCCGTCCGCCGGCCGCCAATCTTCTGGCCCGTGAGGTACGTGTATTCGGGGTCGGCCAGAACGTCGGGGATGTGGATGATTTTGTGTTCAAGTAAGACCCGCCCCTGTACCGTACCTCTCCCCCCGAATTCGACCGGGTGACTGCGACGAATTCGGTGAACTGAGGTGACACTCCAAAGCTGGCTTCAAAATGATAAGTTGCGTCTTTCGGACGACCTATAACGGCCTGGTCCGCTTCGCAGAGGCGCGCAACCGATTCGACCAGCCTGTTGAGCACTGCTTTGAGATCAAAAGTGGAGCGGCTGATGACTTTGAGCACGTCGGCGGTGGCAGTCTGCTGCTGCCGCGCCTCGGCAAGGTGCTTTTGCGCCTCGGCGAGTTCGCGAGTCCGCTGATCGAGTTGCTTTTGCAGGTCGGCTGCCGAGGAGCGGCGACTGCGCGCAGCCGTTGCGTTGTTGCGGCGCTCGATCTTCGTTGTCTTCCTGTGGGGCGCTTTCATAGGCCCGCCGCCCGTCGCTGCAGCGGCCTAGCGAGGGGCCTTGGCACTAACGCAATCGACGTGGCGACGGACCACCCTCGCATGAAGCCCTCCTACGACGCTTAGAACCGCACCAGAGGCAGCGAAGGGTATCACACCCATGGCGACGTTGAGAGGGCTAGTCCGGGGGCAGGGAGATCGGAATGGTAGCCTATTGGATCGGTGAGCACAGCATCACGGACTCAAGCAAATTCGACGAATATTTGCGCAAGGTGCTTCCGATCATCGAGCGCTTCGGCGGTCGTTATCTCACCCGCGGGGCAGCCCATGAGGTCTTGGATGGGGATTGGCACCCAAATCGGGTCGTCGTAATTGAGTTCCCCGACATTGCAACAATAAAAGCGTTCTATCATTCACCAGAATACCAACCTCTCATTGCGCTTCGACGAAGCGCCGCCACTGATGTTATCATCGCAGTCGAAGGAAAATGACTCGCGACAGAAGCTCTCGGGTGAGCTAGGCGCCGTTTCATTGACCGAATGCATGCAATGCGCCTAGCCACACTGTAAGCATAACGGACGATCGAGTTAGGGGGGCGCTGCACTGCGGGATTTCGAGGCGGACTACCGCCGCTTTGGGTCAATAGTTTGCATTACCGCGCCGCAGCATTGCTGTCCGCTTCACCCCAGTTAGCGGAAGCGGTTCGCGCAGCCAAGCGCTTCCGGGTCGTGCCTTGGCGCTTTTCGGCCGCCGGTCGCCGGAGCGCGTGGTTAGATCATCGTTGCCGGCGGCCGAAAACCTGCACAAAAGCGGCCGTGAGCAGGTGCAGTAAATTCTAGAGGTCCTATTCCTAAAATCATATGCGGAACTATCGTTCCCTACGGCTGGGCATGGCGCATAAACGCTATATGTCGTAAGCATTTCCAAGAGGGACCGCCATGAAACTTCCCCACCGAAGACGATTTCTGCATCTGGCTGCGTGCGCTGCCGCGCTGCCGGCCGTGTCGCGGATCGCATGGGCGCAGACCTATCCGGCGCGGCCGGTGCGTATTGTGGTCGGCTTTCCTGCCGGAAGCACGTCCGACGTTATCGCGCGCCTGATCGGTCAATGGCTCTCGGAGCGGCTCGGCCAATCTTTTGTCATCGACAATAGGCCGGGCGCCAGTGGCAACATCGCCACTGAAGCGGTTGCTCGTGCGCCGTCCGATGGCTACACACTCCTGCTGGTCGGCTCAAACCATGCGATCAACGCGACGCTGTATCAGAACCTCAATTTCAATTTCATTCGCGACTTTGCGGCGGTCGCAATCGTCATGCGCATACCGGGTGTGATGGAAGTGAACCCTTCGGTGCCCGCCAAGACCGTTCCCGAGTTCATCGCATATGCCAAGGACAATCTAGGTAAGATCAACATGGCATCGGCTGGCAACGGGACGGTAGTTCACCTTGCCGGCGAGCTATTCAAAATGAGAGCCGGCATCGAAATGATCTCGGTCCCTTATCGTGGCTCCCCACCCGCGCTGACTGATCTAATCGGAGGGCAAGTGCAGGTAATGTTTGACAACGTGCCCACCTCACTCGAACACATCAGGGCCGGCAAACTGCGGGCTCTGGCGGTGACCGCGCCGACGAAATTGGAGATATTACCGAACGTTCCACCGTTAAGCGATTTTGTGCCAGGCTATGAGACTAGCCTCTGGCAGGGAATCGGCGCGCCCCGCAACACGCCCGCCGAGATCATCGACAGGCTCAACAGAGAAATCAATGCGGGCCTTGCCGACCCAAAGATCAAAGCTCGGCTGGTCGATCTGGGTGGCGTACTACTTGCGGGGTCTCCCGCCGACTTCAGCAAACTCATAGCAGAAGACACAGAAAAGTGGGGCAAGGTCATCCGAGCCGCCAACATCAAGCCGGAATGATCCCGCCGCCGGATGTTCCACAATGGCCGTTCGACGAATTCTTGGGAGTTCCGGTTTGGGTCAAAACCCGAATGCCCCCGAAGGCTCGCAGATTTGCTTCCGCCAGCTGCGGACAAACCGCCCCGTGAGCTGTATTCCGCCATGTGCCGACGACCGACAAGCTTGGATGGCACCCGCACCGGAAAGTGATAGCTTCTCCTGAATGAGCAGCGTCAGCCTTCCGGTTTTGAAAGGCAAGCGGGTTACCTTGCGCCGGCCCCGTGAAGACGACTTTCAAGCTCGGCTGAAGCTCGGAACTGACGTCGAGATATTTCGGATGTACGGAGGTAACGTCAGTGACCTTCGCCCGATGACCGAAGATCGGGCAAAACGATGGGTGCAACGGCTTCTGGATCAGGATTATGCCTGGATCATCGAGACGAGCAATCTAATTGGAGAAATCAGGCTTGATCGGGTTGATTTGAGAGACAGGCGGGCCAGTCTAGCAATCGGAATTGAAGACGCCAGTCAGCTTGGAAAGGGCCTCGGCAGTGAGGCTATCACTCTTGCTTTGGGCTATGCATTCAATGTCCTCAAGCTGCATCGCGTCGCAGTTCGAGTGGTGGACTACAACTTGCGAGCCATCCGCGCGTATCAGAAGTGCGGGTTTGTCATTGAGGGAAAAGAGCGCGAGGCCGCGTTCGTCGATGGTGCCTGGCATGACGATGTGATGTTGGCAATCCTCGACAGAGAACACCTAGCCATTCAGCGAAAGGGGACATGACGGCTTTGAGTCAACAATGCTGGAGGCCTCGTGGCTAGCCCCGGTCAAGGCTCATATCCTACCGCATTTCGCGTGGAGCAAACCTATCTTTTGAGTTCATCCCACGTCTGCCGACGGCTCCAACGTAAGCAGTTCGCGGCCCAATCACTCATCGCAGTGTTTCCGGTACGCTTGCCTTCCGCAATGAGAATTGTGAGTGTTCGTCGCGGAGGGCCGGCGCCTTTGCGCACCGTACAGCACCGCGTCACAGTCTGGACACGAAAACCCTCTACGCGGCCCTATCCGATCCCGTAGAAAGGACAAACCGCTCGGGCGCGCGCGGCCGCCCGCGGCGCTGCGAGCTTGTGCCATGTTTTCCGTCTTCGAGCAGCTGCTCAAGCCGACCGATACGCCCGAGCGGAACGAGCCGCCGGCCGACTTCCTGGCGTTCTTCTGGCATTTTGCCCGGCAGGCAAAAGGCCTGTTTGCCGCCTTGTTTGCCGCGGGCCTTGTGGTCGCGCTGCTCAATTCCACTATTCCAGTCTTCATCGGCCGTATCGTCACGCTGATTACGGCGAGCCCTGCGAGCGAGCTCTTCAGCAAGTTCTGGCCGCATCTTCTCGGCATGGCCATGGTGCTGCTGGTCGCGCGTCCGCTCGCATTGGCGGCCCAAAACCTGATCGCGAACCAGGCGATTTCGGCCAACGTGTCGAACCGTATCCGCTGGCAGAATCACTGGTATGTGATGCGGCAGTCCTGGGCATTCTTTCAGAATGATTTTGCCGGCCGCATCGCAAACCGTGTCATGCAGACCGGGCCCGCCATCCGCGAGACCCTGGTCGCTCTGCTGACCAGTGTCTGGTACATCATGGTCTACGGCACGACCGCGCTCATCCTTTTGGCGTCGGCCGACCCGGTGCTCGCATTGCCGGTGGCGCTGTGGTTTGCCGCCTATCTCGCATTGCTGCGCATCCTTGTGCCGCGCATGCGCGATCGCTCGAAGGACGTGTCCGAGGGGCGCTCGCTGCTCACCGGCCGCATCGTAGACAGCTACACCAACATCCTCACGGTCAAGCTGTTCGCGCGCGCGCGCGAGGAAGATGCCTATGTGCGCGATGCCATCGATGCGCATACGGGTCTGTTCTATCGCTCGCTGCGGCTCAACACCTTGTTCAACTTGTGCCTTGCTTGGCTCAATGCACTGATGGTCACCGGCACCGGCGCAATGGCGCTGGTATTGTGGACGCGCGGCAGGGTCGAGGTCGGCACGGTGGCGATGGCGCTGCCGCTTGCCTGGCAGATCGTCAACATCGCCGGCTGGGTCGCCTTCCAGATCACGAACATCTTCGAGAACATCGGCGTCATACAGGAAGGCATGATGACGATTGCGCGGCCGATCGCGCTCACCGATCCGCCGGCGGCGGCGGTGCTCAAGGTGAGCCGCGGTGAAATCCGGTTCGAGGACGTTCGCTTCGGATATGGGCGTCAATCCGGCGTCATCGACGCCCTCACGCTCACGGTCGCTTCCGGTGAAAAGATCGGGCTCATCGGGCGCTCCGGGGCGGGCAAGTCCACGCTGGTCAATGTGTTGCTGCGCTTCTTCGATCTCGAAAGCGGCCGGATCCTGATCGATGGCCAGGACATTGCCTCGGTTACGCAGGAGAGCCTGCGCCAGCAGATCTCGGTGGTGACCCAGGACACCTCGCTTTTGCATCGCTCCATCGCGGACAACATCCGTTACGGCCGCCCGCAGGCGAGTGAGGCCGAGATCATCGCGGCCGCGAGGCTCGCCCATGCGGAGGAGTTCATCCACGAGCTCGAAGACTGGAAGCAGCGGCGGGGCTACGAAGCCCAGGTCGGCGAGCGCGGGGTAAAGCTCTCGGGCGGGCAGCGCCAGCGCATCGCGATTGCCCGCGTCATTCTCAAGAACGCGCCCATCCTGGTGCTGGACGAGGCGACCTCCGCGCTCGATAGCGAGGTTGAAGCCGCCATTCAGTCGAGCCTGGGCACGTTGATGGCGGGCAAGACCGTCATCGCCATTGCGCATCGGCTTTCGACCATCGCGCGCATGGACCGGCTGATCGTGCTCGATCGCGGCCGCATCGTCGAGGAGGGCGGCCACGCGGACCTGTTGCGGCTGGGGGGCCATTACGCCGCTCTGTGGCGGCGCCAGTCCGGCGGCTTCATCGACGCGGCCATGCAGGCTGCGGAATAGGACGGCTCATAGCCCGGATGGAGCCCGCGACATCCGGGGCGATTTCCCCGCATTTCGCTGCGCGCAATGCGGGCTACAAACGTTCCCACGGGAATAAATCCGCCCCATCCCCGGTCTGTGCTAGGATGAGCACGACGTGGTGGGCGCCGGCCGAGGAAGCGTGGCAGCAGCGAACGAAGATCAGGCGCGCTTCCGCGCGGTGGTGCTGCCCCATCTGGCGGATGCCTACGCGCTGGCGCGGTGGCTCACCGGGAATTCGAGCGATGCCGAGGATGTGGTGCAGGAAGCCAGCCTGCGGGCATTTCGCGCGATCGGTGGGTATGCCGGCGGAAATGCGAGGGCTTGGCTGTTGGCCATTACCCGCAACGCCGCGTTCACCTGGCTCGCCAAGAACCGCTCGGCGACGGTCGTAGGTGTTGATGATCTGGAAAAAGTCGAGCGCAGCGAAATGGCGCGGGAATTGCCGATAGATGGAAACCCGGAGGCGGAGTTGATTGCCAAGGCCGACGCACAGCAACTCGAAGCCGCAATTGCGCAACTGCCGGTGCCGTTCCGCGAAGCGCTGGTGCTGCGCGACGTGCAGGGCCTCGACTATCGGGAGATTGCTCAGGTGACGAAAGTCCCAATCGGAACGGTGATGTCGCGTCTGGCGCGCGCCCGCGGACGGCTGATCGCCAGCATGGGCTCGCAGCCATCAACAGGGAACACATGACCTCTCCAACCGACAAAGATCCAGGCTTGCTCGTCCACGCCTATGTCGATGGCGAGCTGGATCCGGCGCACGCGCTAGAGTTCGAGCGGCAGCTTGCCGGCGATCCGGCGCTGGCGGCGCAGCGCGACCGCATCGATGCGCTGCGGCGTGTAATCGTTGAGCGGCTGCCGCCGCCTCCGTTGCCGCTGGCACTCGCGCGCCGCGTCGAAGCTTCCGTGCTGGGATCGCGCCCGGCTCCTGCTGCGTCTTCGCTTTCGAGCCGTCCGACATGGCGCGCGCTCGCGGCCTCGGTTCTTCTTTCGCTGTTTGTTGCAAGTGGGGCGACGTGGTTCGTCGAGCGCCCAAGCCCGGCCGACACGGTGGCGGAGATGGTACTCGCAAGCCACGTGCGCGCCCTCATGGCGCCGCAGCCCGCCGACGTGGCTTCCTCCGATCAACACACGGTGAAGCCCTGGTTCAACGGAAAGCTGCCGGAGGCTCCCCAGGTCGTCGATCTCGGCAGCGAGGGCTTTCCCCTTATCGGCGGCCGCATCGACGTGATCGGCCGCACGCCGGTGCCGACCCTCGTTTACGGCCGTCGGCAGCACCTGATCAGCTTGCTGGCCATTCCGGACGGTAAAAGCGCAGCGGAGGTGCGGCGTGCGATCGCGGGCTACAACATCGTGAGCTGGAGCGAGAAGGGTGTGCGGTATTGGGCGGTATCCGACATCGCCGCCGCCGATCTCGATGCCTTCGCGAAAGCCTTCCGCGCCGCCAGCGCCTGAATGACTGTGCCTGTCCCGCCGCGAGCGGGCAGGGCGATCACGCACATCGCCAACTGCGCGAACGGCGCGGCCTTTGTCACGGCGCTGACGCAGTTCCGGCCGCACTAAGCCGTCTCTCCGACGCCGTGCGGTCCTCATTGCGTCGCTTTGCCCGGTCATGTTCGCAGCTGGGGGGCGCCCATGAGGCACGCCCGTGGCACGCATTTGCTCGCACGCCTTCTGGTCCGACGCGCGCCATTATCAGATCGCCGCGCTCTCAGCGCTCCTCATCTTCAATCTCGGATGGCTCGATTTCGGCGCCCAGCCGCTCAACAGCGCGCTCGCAATCGCCGCCGCGCTCGCAACGCAGGCGCTCTGCACGAATCTGTTCTCTCTGCCGAGCTTTGATCCGCGCTCGCCGCTGATCACGGGATTGTCGCTGAGCCTCCTGTTGCGGGCGGACGATCCGTGGCTGGCTGCGCTCGCCGCGGTGATCGCCATCGGCTCAAAATTTGTTTTCCGCATCGGCGGCAAGCACATCTTCAATCCGGCGGGCTTTGCCATCGTGGTGCTGCTCGCGAGCGCGCACGGAGTTTGGATTTCACCGGGCCAGTGGGGCTCGGCGGTATGGTTCGCGGCGCTGCTTTGCTTCTTTGCCATCCTCGTGCTGCATGCGGCCCGCCGCTCCGATATCGCCATTTTCTTTCTGGCAAGCCATGCCGCGTTGTTGTTCGCCCGAGCGGGCTGGCTCGGAGATCCGTTGGCCGTTCCACTCCATCAGCTCCAGAGCGGCTCGCTGCTGATCTTCGCCTTCTTCATGATCTCCGATCCGCGCACCGCGCCGGACTCGCGGCTCGGGCGTTTCATTTTCGCGCTCGCGGTCGCGCTCGTCGCCCATTATCTCGCGTTCTTCATGCAGATGCGGCCCGCCCTCTACGTGGCGCTCATGGCACTCTCCCCGCTTACTCTCCTCATCGACCGCCTACTTCCAGCGGAGCGGTTCACTTGGAGCCGCCCGGCCATTCAAGGAGCATCACCGTGACATTGATCTCTCGTCTAAAGAGCAGCATCGCTTTCGCCGCCCTGATTGTCGCAATGGCGGGACCCGCCGCGGCGTTCTGCGGCTTTTACGTCGCCAAAGCGGATTCCAAGCTGTTCAACAAATCGTCCAAGGTCGTCCTCTCGCGCGACGGTCAATCAACCGCCATCACCATGGCGAGCGACTATCAGGGCGAGCCGAAGGAGTTCGCGGTGGTCATTCCGGTTCCGGCCTTCATCGAGCGCAAGCAGATCGGTGTCGTCGATATGAAGACCGTCGATCACCTCGACGCCTTCACGGCGCCGCGGCTGGTGGAATATCATGATGATGACCCCTGCGCCCCCAAGATCGTCGCCGCCATGCCCATGGCACGCACCGCCACCGCCATGATGATGATCGCTGACGGCGTCGTCCATCGCGGCGTCACGGTGGAGGCGACCTACGATGTCGCCGAATATGACGTGAGCATCCTCTCGGCGACGGAGAGCGACGGGCTCGTCAACTGGCTCACCGACAACGGCTACAAGATACCCGCCGGCGCCGAAGCGGTGCTCGCAAGCTACATCAAACAGAAGATGCGCTTCTTCGTTGCCAAGGTGAACCTCGAGCGCATGGCGCTCCTGGGCAACGGCTATTTGCGGCCGCTGCAGGTGCGCTACGATACGGCGAAATTCATGCTGCCGCTGCGACTAGGGACGGTGAATGCCGCCGGAGCGCAGGATCTCATCATTTATGCGCTGACCAGGAACGGGCGGGTGGAGACCGCCAATTACCGTACCGTCAAGCTGCCTTCGGATGCCGAAGTGCCGCTATTTGTGAAGGACGAATTCGGCGACTTCTACAAAGCCATGTTCGATCGCGCGGTTGCGCGCGAGAACATGCAGGCGGTGTTCGTTGAATACGCCTGGGACCTCGGCTGGTGCGATCCGTGTGCGGCCGAGCCGCTGAGCAACAAGGAGCTGGTCGAGCTCGGCGCCCGCTGGATCGGCAGCGACGATGGCAGCCCGTTCAACGGCCGCGGCGCCTCCGCCTATGTGACCCGGCTGCACGTGCGCTACGACGCAAAGACCTTCCCCGAAGATCTCGCGCTCATGGAGACGGGCGACCGCACGAATTTCCAGGGCCGCTACATCCTGCGTCATCCCTGGCAAGGCAAAGCAAGCTGCGCGGCCGGTGAACACTATCGCGCGTCGCTGCCGGCGCGCTTTCGCCAGGAGGCGCAGAATCTTGCGCGGCTGACCGGCTGGCCGCAAAGCGAGATCGAGAGCCGGATGGAAGCCGGCGGCCAGAAGCAGCAGTAGGGCGCAATAAGCGCAGCGCATTGCGCCGACCTCCGGTCGAACGGCTCGTAGGGCCTGTAGGGCGCAATAAGCGTAGCGCATTGCGCCGCCCTCCATCAGACCCGCTCGCCAAAGCTGCCCTCGGCCGAGACATCGCCCGCCCACTCCTTTGGAAACAGCCCCGCCCGCACGTCGCGGTGGAACGACGAATGCGGCCAATCGCAGACGCGGGTGACCAGCCCGTGTTTGACAGGATTGATGTAGCAGTACTCGACGTGGCGGCCGAAATCCTCTTCGTCGCGGATCAGGTGTTCCCAGAACCGACGCTGCCAGATCGCGCGTTCACCGCGCGCAACGCGAACCACGCTGCGCAGCTCGGTCTTGGGGACAGCCTTGGCAAAACCGATCTTGATCAGCCGCCAGCGCAACGAAAAATCACTGTCGCCGGGCGGCAGCGTCCAAACCGCGTGGAGATGATCGGGCAGCACCACCACGGCATTAATGGTGAACGGGTGGCGCGTCTGCGTGAGCCGCGTCGCCTCGCGCAGCGCTTCGATATAGTCCGACAGCAGGCGGCGACGCCGGTCCAACAGATTGACGGTGAAGAACCAGCATCCACCGGGCACGAACGCGCGGCGATAATTCGGCATGCCGCTGACAATAATAACGGCACGGTGCAATGCGCTAGGCTTGGCGCAATGCGCTACGCTTATTGCGCCCTACGAGCTACGAGCTACCGCCTGCTACGTCTGCTGCAGCAGGCCCGCCATCGGCTTCACGCGCGCGCTGTCCGGAAAAACCTTCGCCGCGAGCGCGGCCTCGTCCACGCGCAGATGATCCTTCAGCACGCCCTTGAGCACGGCGCGCAGGTCGGTCGTCGCCTTGAGATCGCGCCCGTCGTGCAGGTTGGCAGCTTTGAGGCCCGGCCAGTCTGCGACGACGCGACCGCCTTTGAGCGCGCCGCCGGCCAGGAACGCAACCGTCGCGGTGCCGTGATCGGTGCCTTCGGTGCCGTTAATGCGCGCGGTGCGGCCGAACTCGGTGACAACGGCCACCACCGTCTCGCGCCATGCGTCTTTCATCTCGGTCTCGATTGCGGCAATGGCGCCGTCGAGCGCCGCGAGCAGGTTTGCGAGCCGGCCGGTCGCAACGCCTTCGTCGGCGTGGGTGTCCCATCCGTCAAACGCAAGCGCGCCGATGCGAGGCCCGTCCGGGCGCGCCAGAAACTTCGCTGCCGTTCCCGCCGATTCCGCAAAATAGGCACGCACCTGCGCCGCGCCCGGTGCTGGGCGCGGCTGCTCGCCGTCCATGCCGCCTGCGCGCGCGATGGTGGCAAGCCCGACGCGCTCTTCGAGCGCGCGCGCAAGCGCAGGATCCGCGTGCCGATAGAGATCCAGTAATCGCTGCAAGGTGTCCTCGCCCGCGGGCGGCAGCCGCCGCGGCGTCCAGGCCAGAACAGGCGCCGGTCCGCGCACCACCAAGGGCGCGATCGGTCCGATGGCGAAGGCGTCGCGGCTTCCGCCTGCGCGCCCGGCCGGCTGGAGCGAGACGAGCGCGCGGTTGAGCCATCCCGTTTCGGCCGTGCCTGGCGCAGCAAGCCCGCTTTCCAGCACGTCCTGACCGTCGAAATGGGAGCGCTCCCGGTAAGGCGTCGCCGAGGCATGCACGATCGTCGCCGCGCCGGCCTGGTAGAGCCGGTGCAGATTGGGCATTGCCGGATTGAGCGCGAAGAACGAATCGAGCGGCAAAGCCGCAGGCGTTCCGGTGACCGTAAGCGCCTTGTCGCCGCGTAGCGCGTGCCAGTCCGGATCGCCCACGGGCGAAACCGCGGCCAGGCCGTCGAGCGCGCCCCGCAGCACGATCACGAGAAAGCGCGGATCGCGCCCTTCCGCATGCGCAAGCTTGGGCACATAGGCCCATGCGAAAAGCGCACCGGAGCCAAGAAGCAGCTCGCGGCGGGTCGGGGCATGAACTGTCATGGTCTCACCTCTCATCGCCGCTGGAATTCCGGCGACATGAACAGGAGCGCCAGCGCCTGCGGCCGGCTTTCGGCGCGCGTGATGGCCTCGCGCGTTTGCGCCGACGCGAGCGGGCCGAGCGTCTGTTCAAACAGCTCGCGTGGATCGGCGTCGCCGCCCATGCGTCGCGCGAGCGCATTTGCAATATCGAGCCGTTGCGAGAGCCCGTCGAGCCAGGGCGCGCTCTCGTCCGCAAAACCTTTCGGTGCCGAGGGCCGCCACAGCGGCTCGCCGAGGAGGTTGTGCGCCTGCATGACCGGTCCGATATCGGGCGGCACGACGCCGCCGGCGCGCATTGCCGAGATGATCCATTCGCCCGGACGCTTGAGTTTCGGCCGCGCGCTGTCCCAGGCCTCGGGCGCGGCAACAAGCGCCTTCGCCATCTCGTTGAGGCTGCCCTCGCTATCGAGGAAGCGCTTGCTCAGGCGCGCAACCAAGGCAGGCGGCGGCTCGTCCGCCACAAAATGGCAGGCGAGCTTGGTCGCGATATGCTTGGCGGTCGCGGGATGGCGCGCAAGCATGGCTAGCACCGCGCGCCCCTGCGCCACGCCGTCCTCCGGATAGCTCTTTGCGATCACGCTCTGTGCGCCCGGCTCGTGCATGCGCGGATTGAACTGGAACTCGCCGGCATGGGCGGGGTCCTGGCGCGGCGGCGCAACGGTCCAGCCGGTGATCACTTTCGCGAAGCTCGTCACGTCCTCTTGTGTGTAGACCGTGCGCACGCCGAGCGTATGCAGTTCAAGAATCTCGCGCGCGAGATTTTCGTTGAGACCGCGCTTCTGCCGCATGCCTGCCAATGAATTGGGTCCGATCGAGCGCGCGTTGTCGAGATAGATCAGCATGGCCGGATGGGATTCGACCGCGAGCAGCATGTCATGGAAGCGGCCGAGGATATGCGGGCGGATAGCCTCGCGCTCATACGCGCCGCAGATCGGGCGCACGCCGCCCTTGTCCGCCGACACGCAGAAATGGTTGGACCAGAACCAGGCGAGCCGCTCGGCAAAGCCGATCTGGGCCGCAAGCGCCGCATGGATGCGCGCCTTCGCCTCATCGAGATAAAGCCGCTGCGGCAGGGGAGGGCCCGCATTTGGCGCCATGGACGGGGGAGCGTCGGGCGCTTTCACGTCCGGCTGTTGGTTTGCCGCCGCACGCGCGGCGCGGTCCGCCTGGCGCTGCGCGCGTCGCTCCTGCTGGAATTTCAATGCCGCGCGCGCGGCGTCGGCGCTTGTCATGAGCGCCGGATCGCTGATACGCGCGGCGTCGGGGCTGTTGATCTCGGCCAGCAACGCTCCGCGCGGGTCGGAGGCAATGGCGGCAATCGATCCCGCGCGCGGTCCGAGCCCGAACCGGTGCAAGGCAAGCGCGGCTTGCGCTTTCGGATCAAGGGCCATGCGTCACACGCTCCTTAGGCCAACGCACGCCACCCTGCGACAGGGTCGCGGACGGCAATGTCAATATTGCGGCGCCTGCCTTTCACCAGGCTGACGTGAAGATGAAAAATTGGAAATGTAGAGGGCGCTTCTGTAGCCCGCATTGAGCGCAGCGAAATGCGGGGACGCTCTCCCGGATGTCGCTGCGATCCATCCGGGCTACGGAGCTCTATCTTCGTATCTTTTTCGTAAACCCGCGGCGCCGTTTCTCGCTGCCGATATCGAGATCAACGAACATTTGTCCCGACCCGAGCTTGCAGCTTGCTGTTTGGGGGACATGGCCATGTTAAACTCGATTCGAACAACATTCCTTGCTGTGCGTGTGTCGGGGGCGAACGAACTCAGGAGCGACTGCGATGCGGGTGCGCTTCTCCTTGATGATAATCGCTGCGCTTGCGTTGGGCGCATTCGCGCTTCGTCCCAGCCTGGCGCAACCGCTGCCGCCGCAGGCGGCGCCCGTGCCGCCCGGTCCCTACAAGCCGGTGCCGATTACGTTGCCGCCGCCTTTGAACGATCCGAGCTTCGATGATTTTCGCAAGCGGCTTGCCGAAGTCGCGCAAAACAAGGATCGTGCCGCGCTCGCCCCGCTTGTCTCGGCGACCTTCTTCTGGATTCCCGAAGATGCCGATATCGCGGACAAGAAGCTTTCCGCCATCGATAATCTGACCAAAGCCTTGAGCCTCCAGGGCGCCGATGCGCTCGGCTGGGATGCGCTTGCCGCCTATGCCGCCGAGAGCAGCACCATGCCCGATCCGCAGCGCAGCGGAGTCATCTGTGCGCCGGTCGAAGCACGCTTCGATGAAAACGCTGCTGCGGAGCTGGTAACAACCACCCAGACCGACGCGTCCGATTGGGCGTTCCCGATCAGCGACGGCGTCGAAGTCCGCGCCGATGCGAAGAAGGATGCGCCGGTCATCGACAAGCTCGGGCTCTATCTCGTTCGCATTCTCCCCGACGATTCGCCGCTCAACGCCGTGCACGCGACCTTTGTAAAGGTGATGACTGCCGCGGGTAAGGTCGGCTATGTCCCGGTCGAATCCGTGCTCCCGATTGGCGGCGAGCAATTGTGCTATGTCAAAGAGGCTGACGGTTGGAAGATCGCGGGCTTCTTCGGCGGCGAGGCAAACCAGTAGGTAATGTTGTTTCCGGGAAACTGCACATGATCATCGAGAATCAAAAAGACGTCACAACCGCGGTGCTCGCCGAGCTAAAGCGCGCCCCCAATGCCAGGTTCCGGGAAATCATGTCGGCCTTCGTGCGCCACATGCATGACTTCGCGCGCGAGGCGAAACTGACCGAGGAGGAGTTTCATGCCGCGCTCGCCTATGTCGTTGCCATCGGCAAGCACAGCAGCGAGTCCCACAACGAGGCCGTACTGATCGCCGGCTCGCTCGGCCTCTCTGCCCTCGTTTGTCTCCTCAACAACGGCAATTACGGCACGACGGAGACCGACCAGAACCTGCTTGGGCCGTTCTGGCGCATGCACTCTCCCAGCACGGCCAATGGCGGCTCGATCGTGCGCTCGCCGACGCCCGGTCCAGCCCTGTTTGTCAACGCAATGTTCCGCGATGGCAGCGGAGCGCCGATCGCCGGCGCCGAGGTCGACATCTGGCATTCCTCCCCGGAAGGTTTTTACGAGAACCAGGACCCCGAGCAGGCGGAGATGAATCTACGCGGCAAATTTTTCACCGATGCGGCCGGCTGCATCAACTTCCGCAGCGTCAAGCCCTCCGGTTACCCGATCCCGATCGATGGCCCGACCGGTGAGCTTCTGCGCGCCCAGGGCCGGCACAACATGCGGCCTGCGCACCTGCATTTCCTCGCGACCAAGGAAGACTTCAAGACCCTGATCTCGCAACTCTATGTGCCGGACGACAAATATATCGAGACCGACGCGCAATTCGGCGTCACGCGCCATCTGCTCGGCAATTATGTGCGGCACGAGAACGAGCCTGCGCCGGCAGCCGACGTGCAGGGGGCCTGGTATTCCCTCGAACACAACTTCGTCATGGCGCGCGGAAGCCCGAAGCTGCCGCGGCCGCCCATCAGTGCCAAGGCGAAGGGCGAGCGCCCGAAGATCCCGCACTTGGCGTGAGTCGCAAAAGCCGGCGCCGTCGGGAGCCGTAGCCGTAGCTCGGATTGAGCGAAGCGAAATCCGGGGATCCCGCGTTTCGCTGCGCTCAACGCGGGCTACGAAACTGCCGCTCGACCCAACCTGCGGCTCTATCAGCTTGGCAGAATATCGATTAAGAGAGCGCCAATGGGCGGCTGAGCACGCAGAGGGAAAGTCATGGCGATAGATCGACGCGAACTGTTGTGCCTTGCCGGCGCCACTGCTGCCGTTACAGCCTGCCCGCAAGTAGCGCGGACGGAATCCTATCCGTCGCGCCCGGTGCGTATCCTGGTCGGCTATTCTGCGGGTGGGGGCGTTGACATCGCGGGGCGTCTGATCGGCCAGTGGCTCTCGGAGCGGCTCCAGCAGCAATTCCTGGTGGAGAACCGGACCGGCGCAGCAACCAACATCGCAACCGAGGCGGTCGTACGTTCGCCGCCCGATGGCTACACCTTGCTCCTGGTCAACGCGGCGAATGCGATCAACGCCACTTACTACGAAAGTCTCAGCTTCGATTTCATGCGCGACATGGCACCGGTCGCTGGCATTGGGCGCTTTCCGTATTTCATGGCGGTCAATCCGGCGTTTCCGGCTAATAACGTGCGCGAATTCATCGCCTATGCGAACGCCAATCCGGGCAAGGTCAACATGGGAACCGGCGGCGCGGGCGGACCGGATCACGCTTCCGGTGAGTTGCTCCAGCTGATGACCGGGATCCGAATGACCCACGTCCCATACCGCGGCACGGCGCCCGCGCTCACTGATCTGCTCAGCGGGCAGGTGCAGATGGTGTTCTGCACCATTCCGTCAGCGGTTCAGTACGTCAATGCCGGCACGCTGCGCGCAATTGCGGTGACGTCAGCGGCGCGCCTGGACTCGATGCCCGAAATTCCGACGGTCGGCGAGACGGTGCCGGGATTCGAATCGGCTCAGTGGTACGGCGTGGGGGCGCCCGCTGGTACGCCGGTCGCGATCATCGCGACGCTGAACAAGGAGATCAGAGCCGCCCTCGCCGATCCCAAGATCAAGGCACGGATTGAAGAGCTCGGCGGCAGCCCGTTATCGATGTCGCCTGAGGAGTTTGGCAAGTTCCTCGCCAACGAAACCGAAAAGATGGCTAAAGTGATCAAGGCTGCGGGCATCAGCGTGAAATAAAAAGAAGAAGGCGATGAAGCTTCTCCGTCGGCAAATCCTTCGTCTCGTTGCCGGAGCTGCTGGCGTTCCGGTCATTTCGCGCATCGCCTGGGCACAAGACTATCCCAACAAGCCTGTGCGTTTGATCGTCGGTTTTCCGGCCGGCAACGCGCCCGATATCATCGCCCGCCTCATCGGGCAGTGGCTATCGGACCAGCTCGGTCAGCAATTCATCGTTGAGAACCGCCCGGGCGCCGCCAGCAATATCGCGACCGAGGCTGCTGTGAGTGCGCCTGCGGATGGCTACACGCTGCTCCTGATCGTATTGACCAATGTTCTCAACCAGGCGCTCTACTCCAAGCTCAAATTCGATTTTATCCGTGACATCGCACCAGTCGCGATTATCGCCAACGCTCCCTTTGTCCTCATTGTCACTGCGTCATTCCCGGCGCAAACCGTTCCCGAGCTTATCGCTTATGCCAAAGCCAATCCGGGAAAGATCAACATGGCGTCGGGCGGAAATGGCGCCGCCACGCACGTGTTCGGGGAGTTGTTCAAGACGATGGCTGGGGTCGACCTGGTTCACGTCCCCTATCGCAGCAGCTACATGCCTGATCTGCTCAGCGGACAGGTGCAACTCGTATTCAATCCGATACCGCAGTCGATGGAGCATATCAGGAGTGGCCGCGTGCGCGCGCTCGGGGTGACCACTGCGACGCGCCTGGAGGCGTTGCCGGGCGTTCCTGCATTGGGCGAGTTTGTGCCGGGCTATGAGGCAATCGGCTGGTTCGGGCTCGGCGCGCCGTCGAAGACACCCGCCGACATCGTCAACAAGCTCAACGCGGCAACGCGCGCCGCTGTTGCCGACCCCAGGCTCGAGGCGCGGCTTGTCGGCTTGGGAGTCGATCCGATGTCAATGTCGCCCGCGCAATTCGGCAAATTCGTTCGCGACGACTTCGAGAAATGGGCGAGCGTGATAAAGTCTGCCAACATCAAGCCGGAGTAAGCTGCTCCGGCTAGCGCATGATGCGTTTTGATTTGCTCAATTCCACGCAACATAAAACGCCGTCATTCCGGCCGAGGCCCAAAGGGCCGAGAGCCGGAATCTATAACCCCAGGCCTGTGGTATGGATTTCGGGCGCGCCCCTTCGCTTCGCTACGCGGCGCCCCGGAATGACGTTCAGTCTAACCGCCTTCCGGATTGCCCCGGAAGGCGGCGTAGCCGGCGTTTGCCGAGGCTTCAGGCGGCGGCAGCGAGATTGCCGAAGCGTTTGAGGTTCTCTTTCTGCTTCTCGTTGCGCGGCGGCAGCTTGAACAGCCGCGCCGCATTGCCGCCGAGAACGTTGTGCTTTGCCTTGTCCGACAGGAACGGCAGATCGTAGATGGTGCTCGGCAGATCGAAGTCCCAGTGCGGATAGTCGGAGGAATAAAGCAGCTGCGTCTCCGCGTTGATCATCCGGAACGTGCACTCCATCGCCTGCCGGTCCTGAATTTCGATCGGCTGCGAGGAATAGTACATCTCGCGCATGTAGTCGCTGGGCTTCTTTTTCAGGAGCGGCGCCTCCGACGGGCGGATCATGAACTCATGATCAAGCCGCTGCATGAGGAACGGCACCCAGGCGAGGCCCGATTCGATCCAGATCACCGGCAGCTTGGGGAAGCGCTCGCCCATGCCGTTGATGACCCAGTTGGTGCAGTGCACGACGTTGTAGAAGGTAAAGCCGAGCGCATGCACGGAGAGGAAACGGTTGCAGGCGCGGAAGACCGGCTCGTTCCAATTCGGCCCGGAATGGAAGGCAAGCGCAAGCCCGCGCTCCTCCAGCATGCCATAGAGCCGCATATACGCGTTGTCGTTGACCTGAAGGTGCCGCACTGTCGTCACCATGAAGCCGGTGACCCCTTTGCGCTCGCCGAAGGCCTCGACGTGGCGCACGCATGCCGCGGGATCGGAGAACGGCAGGCACAGCATGGAATACATGCGTCCGCCCGTTTCCGGCAGCACCTTTTCCGTGACCCAACGGTTGTAGGCCCAGCAGAGATCGACCTCCATCTCCTTTTGCGGATGCATGCCGATGTTGAGCATCCCGGTCGGGAACAGGCAGGAATAATCGACGCTCATCGCGTCCATCCAGCGTTCGCCGAGCTGCACGTCGCGATGGCGGTTGGTTTCCGTCTTCTCGGAGCGGCGCAGCGGATAGCGCGTGACGCGCCCGCCCATGTCCTGGATGAAACCGGCATTGGTGGGCACGATCGAGCCACGGTCCGTCTGTCCGCGCCCGCCCATGGTGTACTGTTTGAGGACCTCGTTCTCCATGAACGGCAGGATCTCGTTGTAATGCTCGTTCTCGTAGTGGTGGGCGTCCACGTCGACAATCAAGATATCGTCGAGCTTGCGCTGGACCGCCTGCTTGCGGGCATGCGCGAGAAGCCTCGTGGTATTGAGCTCATCGACCGAGATGCGTCGGCCGCGTTCAGCAAGCAGTTCCATCATCCATCTCCTGACGTTTCCAATAGCTTCCCCACCCTATCCCTCCCCCGCTTGCGGGGGAGGGCGAGGGTGGGGGTTACTCAGCGGCCGGTCCAGCTCTGCCACATGCCGAGCTCGAACACCGCAAGATTTGCAGACTTGAGCAGACCGCTCGCCGTAATCATCACCTCGGTCGCGGTGGCGCCGCCGCGCTGCGGCAGCGGCAACAGGTCTTCTCCCGCGTCCACCTGGGCCGCGTAGGTCTTGCAGAGTGCCGCCATCAGCGCCTGCAGCGCATCCTTGCTCAGGTGATTGCGCCGGCCTTGCGCAAGGGCGTGCTCCAGCTCGACGGCGAGCCGTTTCGCCTCGGCCGAACCCGCGCCGTTTCCATTCTTCGCCGCCGCTTCCATAGCTGCCTTGGACGGCCGCGCCGCGAGCTTTGTGGCGGGCGCTGCGGGAGCGCGCGGGCGCCGGGCGGACTTTACCGCTGTGCTCCTAGGTGACGACATAAACCTCGTCCCCCTTTTCGACCACCTTGTACTTGCGCAGCTTGAGCTTGCGGTCCGAAACACATTCACCGGTCTTCATGTCGTATTCGTAGCCGTGCCACGGGCAGACGAAATGCATTTCGGTATCGGAGAAATAGAGCCCCTGTGAGGTCTTGTCCGGCAACAGCCGCTCCTCGACCTTCGCAATCGTAAGACCTTCGCACGCGGGGCCGCCCTGGTGCAGGCAAAAATTGCTGTAGGCATAGAATTGCCCCTCATGCCGGAACACGCCGATCTCATTGTCGCCGGCGAAAATGATCCGGCGGTCGCCATTCTGAAACTCGTTGAGTTTACCGACGTATTGCTCGGCCATGCCGCTCCTTACCCTTCTCGATTCTTGCAACGACGCTGCTGTGCGGATCGATCCTCATGGACGCCCGGCCGACAATTCACGGCCGCATAACGCATCCGCCACCACTTCTATACACCAATACCGGTGGGCCAGCCAGAGGAAGTGCATGTGTCCCGCGCGCAGCGCAGCATGCAATGCTGCGCTGCCCCCCGGGAGCGTTAAAAACCCATAATCACGCGAGCTTCGTGGTGAGCGTGCCGATCTTCTCGATCCAGATCTTAACCACATCGCCGGGCTTGAGAAATTCCCCGCGCGCGGAGCCCACGCCCGCCGGCGTGCCGGTGAGGACGAGGTCACCGGGATGGAGCGTCATGGCGTCGGACAAGCGCTCGATCTGCTCCGCGACGTTGAAGATCATGTCCTTGGTATTGGAATCCTGCTTGAGCACATCGTTTACCCACAGCTTGAGGCCAAGATTCTGCGGGTTGCCGATCTCGCTTGCCGGCACGATCCATGGCCCGAGCGGGCAGGAGCCTTCGAACGTCTTGTGCTTGATCCAATCGGCCTTGAACGGCGAGGTTTCGCTGATATTGGCGCGGCGCCCGCGATCGCGCGCGGAAAGATCGTTGGCCGCAGTATATCCGGCGACGTAGGAGAGGGCCTTGTCCCTGGGCACGTTCTTCGCCTTGCGCCCGATCACGGCGGCAAGCTCGACCTCCCAGTCGACCTCGTTCGATACGCCGGAGATCTTCACCGTCGCGCCGGGGTCGGCCAGCGTCCGGCCGGCCTTGAGAAAATGCCAGGCCTTGAGCCCCTGGGTGTGAGGATCGGGCTCGGGCGGCCGGTTCATGCGTCGCGCCATCTCGGCGGCATGATCGGCGTAATTGGCCCCGGCGCAGTAAATCGCCGATGGCCAGCGCACGGGGGCGAGCAGCTTGGTGCGGCCAAGCGGCAGCCCCTTTACCCGGCCTTTCCCCGCCTTCGTTGCGGCCTTGTTCAACGCGCCTTGCGCGGTTCGCCAGTCCTCCAGAATAGCGATCACGGTCGCGTAGGCATTGTTGGCCGTAAGCTTTGCGGCATCGAAGACCTGATCGCCGATCACAAGCCCGGCGCGAGGACCTTCGGCGGATTGGTAGGTCGCGAGCTTGTAGTCGGTCATGTCCTGATGCTCCTGAGAAAAGTGGTGCGGCAGGATTCCCAAAATCGCGCAGCTTTGTCGAGTGGCCGCCTTGGGACGCGTAGCCCGGATTGAGCTTTCGTAGCCCGGATGAGCGAAGCGATATCCGGGACAGGTCTCCCCGCATGTCACGCCCGGCCGGCGCTTCACGCCGGCCGTTCGCTCATGCGGGCTACGGCTACGACCGAGCTTGTCTCACCATCGCGCGGATGGGCTATATTGGGCGGGAGCCGGAACCAGGGAGAACGCCATGATCAAAGCAAGACGCATTGGCCACGCCACCTTCGAGACGCCGGATCTCGACAAGGCCATTGCGTACTACGAAAAATTCCTGGGGCTGGTGCTGGCCGAGCGGGAAGGGGATCATGCCTATCTCGCGACCAAGATCGGGCAGCTGGTGATCGCGCTGCACAAGGCGGACCGGGGCCACTGTATCAAGCTCTCGTTTGAAGTCGCGCCAAATTCGGATTTCGGCGACCTTGCAAAGGAGCTTGCCAAAGACGGCGTGCGCAGCGAGCTGCGCAATGATTCCACGCCCGGCATCGGTCAGGTGCTCTCGTTTTCCGATGACAAGGGAACCACCATCGAGCTGTTCAAAGACTGGAGCTATCTCTGCAAGCACGAGCAGGTGGCTGGCATTGGTCCGCTCAAGCTCGGTCATGTCGCCTTCTTCACGCCCGATATCCAGCGCACCGTCGGCTTCTATGAAAAGGTGCTGGGCTTTCGCGTCTCCGATTGGATCGGCGATTTCTTCTGCTTCATGCGATGCAATCCCGATCATCATACTGTGAATTTCTTCACCGGCCCCAATGTGCAGCTCCATCACATTGCATTCGAGCTCAAGGATTTCATCCATCTGCAGAATTCATGCGAGGTGATGGGGCAAAAGAGGATTCCCATCATCTGGGGTCCGCTGCGCCATGGTCCCGGCCACAATGTCGCGACCTATCACCGCAATCCCGACGAGCAGGTGGTCGAGTTTTTCTGTGAGCTCGATCAGATGAAGGACGAGGAGCTCGGCTACTTCGAGCCGCGGCCGTGGCATCATGACACGCCGCAGCGGCCCAAGCTCTGGACGCCCGGCCACACCAGCATCTGGGGTCCGCCGCCGACGCCGGAGTTCCACCGTACCCAGGTGTGAGGCGTTCGGCGCCGTCCTCGGGTTGGGGCCGGGGGCTAGTCTAATGTCCGCAGTACCTCCGATCGCGTTGAAATTTTGTGCACCGCAGTGAAAGACGCCAAGTGCCAATTCCAGACCTGAGCAGGTGCAGCAAACTGAGCAAGCTTACTCGATGACCTCGTCGGCGCGGCCGAGGAGCGAGATCGGAACGGTAAGGCCGAGCGCCTTGGCGGTCTTGAGGTTGATGAACAGCTCGATCTTAGTGGACTGCTGGACTGGCAGGTCGGTCGGCTTCTCGCCCTTAAGAATCCGACCTGTGTAGATGCCAGCGAGACGGTACGAGTCACGACTAGCTCCATAGCTCATCAGGCCGCCGGCTGCGGTGAACTCACGATACTGATAAATCGCTGGCACAGCGTAACGGAGCGCTAGTGTGGCGAGCTGTTTGCTCCGGCTATTGAAGAATGCATCGGCGCCTATAACAAGGCCGCGTGCTTTTAGCTTGTCCAAGGTTGACAAGGCGTCATCGATGTCATTTTCGGTGCTCGCTTGTAGGACGTGCAGTTGCAGCGCGAGGGTGCGCGCCGCCACCTGTAGGTCTCTCAACTGGATCTCAGCACCGGGATTTGTCGGGTTGACGAGAAGGGCAAGAACGTTCGCCGTAGGGACCAGCTCGTGCAGCAGTTCTAGCCGCTTCGGCGCAACCTCCAAGGTCAAGTTGGTGACGCCCGTGAAATTGCTGCCCGATCGGCTCAGGCTGGCGACAAGCCCCAACTGAACGGGGTCGCCCGACATCATGAAAACGATTGGAATGGTGGTGGTCGCCGCCTTGGCTGCTAGGGCCGCGGGGAGGCTGGCTGTGGCAATCACCGCCACCTGACCCCGAACTAGGTCGGCTGCCATGCTCGGCAATCGATCGTAATGGTTATCGGCTGAGCGATATTCGATGGCCACGTTCCGGCCCTCGACATAATCAGCTTCATGGAGTCCTTCACGAAACGCGGCCAAGTCCCGAGCATACCCTTCGAGCGAGCTGGAAATCAGGAACCCAATTACCGGCATCGCCGGCTGCTGCGCTTCAGCGCTGAGCGGCCACGCCGCCGCGCCGCCGACCAGCGTGATGAACTCGCGGCGTTTCACTGCGCAGTGCCTCCAGTGCCAGAGTGCTTATGATCGGAGGATAGCACAGCGTCGAGTGCTGCACTGCGGGATTTCGAACCGGCTTTGGACCGGATTGGGTCATTTCCGCCCGAATCGAGCCTCGCGGACAGTTCCCCGGATGTCCGCAGTGCCTCCGATCGCGTCGGAATTTTGTGCACCGCAGTGAAAGACGCCAAGTGCCAGCTGCGGACATTCGATCACATCACTCTTCGGCAGCAACGTGCCAAGTGCGCAACAGCAGACAAGGAAGGGGCTTCGGCCTGACGCCCCGGGGGGGATCGCCACCCATCAATCCTAAGATGGACCGTGAGCAAGGAGGGCGAAATGGAGGCGGGGAACAGTGCTGCGGTCAGTTCGTGGCGCCGCTTGGAGATGGTCTCAATAGACGACCCGCCAGGTGCGATTGGGACGCCTCGGTTCCCGGGGCGTCCCGTCGTGGACATATCTTTACTTTCCGGCCTGCGCCTGGATGGCCTTCTCGATCTGCTCCTTGACGGCCGCCAGATTGAAGCTCGCGCCCTTCTGCATAGGCGGGAACTCGATCGCAGTCTGGGCCACTTTTGCCACCTCCTGCTGCACGAACTGGAAGCGCCAGAACTGGTAGACAAACCAGTTGTAATAGCTGATCGACCCTCCATCCTTGCCGTTGAACATGCCCGTCCGCTCGAACGGGTCCAGACGGAGATTGACCAGGATCGGCCAGTCCACTTTGAGCGTGGCGCCGAGCCAGCCACTCGGCTGATCGGTGAAGCGATACTTGTAATCGTCGATCCGCACCGCCGAGAGCGTGCTCTCGGTGAAGTAAAGGATTTCGTGGCGCTTCGACGGTCCCTTGCCGGTGATCAGGTCCAGCTGGTTGTAGCCGTCAAGGTAGACCTTGTAAGTGCGATCGCCCAGCTGCTTACCCTTCTTCAGCTCCTCGGCGATATTCGCGTTGCCGGCTGCGGCGACGAAGGTCGGGAACCAATCGAGGCCGGACACGATGCCGTTCTCGACCTTGCCCGCGGGCACTCGCCCAGGCCAGCGCAGGATCATCGGCACGCGGAAGCCGCCTTCCAGTGCCGTGCCTTTGCCGCCGGCGAACGGCGTCTGGCCACCGTCGGGCCAGGTGAAGTTTTCGGTGCCGTTGTCGGTGGTGAACCCGACCATCGTATTCTGGTCGAGGCCGTTGTCCTTGAGATACTTCATCACCGAACCGACGATGTCGTCGAGTTGCGCCATGCCGGCTTCTTCTTCGGACCACCCGTTGTCCGAGTTGCGCATGCCCTGGTATTTCGGCGACAGGTGCGTGACGACGTGCATCCGGGTCGGATTGAGCCAGAGGAAGAACGGCTTGCGATCCGCCCTGGCCTTGTCGATGAACTTGAGCGCGTTGGCGAGGATTTCGTCGTCCACCGTCTCCATTCGCTTAGGACACAGCTCTCCGTCGTCCTCGATCTTCTGCTTGCCGATCTTGCCCCAGCGTGGCTGAACTGTCGCATCGTCCACATTGGTCGCATAGCTGTGGATCATGTTGCGCGGGCCGACTGTGGCCTTGAGGGCAGCCGGATAATTGGGATGGCAGGGGTCTTCCATCGCGTCGAGGTGATAGAGATACCCGTAGAACTCATCGAAGCCGTGCACCGTCGGCAGGAACTGGTTCAGGTCGCCCAGGTGGTTCTTGCCGAACTGACCGGTGGCGTAGCCCATCGACTTCAACGCGGTGGCAATGGTCGGCGCCTCGTCCGGCATTCCGATCGGCGAGCCGGCCTGCCCGACCGTGGTCAGCCCCGTGCGGATCGGCAACTCGCCGGTGATGAAGTTGGCGCGTCCCGCGGTGCAGCTCGCCTCGGCGTAGTAGTCGGTGAACAGCATGCCCTCGGCGGCAAGCTGGTCGAGGTTCGGAGTTCGGCCCGCCATCAAGCCGCGGTGGTAGGCGCCGGTGTTCCAGATGCCGATATCGTCGCCCATGATCACGATGATGTTGGGCTGCTGTTGCTGTTGTGCGGCTGCCGGCGCGCCCGCCGCCATCACGGCGGCAAAGAGCGCGAGCAGACCGAGCCAGATGCTTCTGGCTATGACCATCATCTAACTCCTTACAGTGTTACCTGCCCGACATGGGCCTCGGTAGCGTGCGCCCGTACGGGTCGCATATTCAAGGGCATCAACCCCGCTGTCTCGACATTTCGCCTTCGCTGGCTCGCCAGTGGGCGACGAGGTGAGTCGAATGAGCGTTCGGTTCATGTCGGGTTTGGGTCATAAGCCTCGAAGGCGATTGGGGCCGGGGGCCAGTCTATGTCCGCAGTGCCTCCAATCGCGTCGAAGTTTTGTGCACCGCAGTGAAAAGACGTCAAGTGCCAGGAGCGGTCGTGAGCAGATGCAGCAAGACCCGCGCTTATTCGATCACCTCGTCGGCGCGCACGAGCACGGCGGATGGCACGTTAAGGCCGAGCGCCTTGGCAGTCTTGAGGTTGAGCACCGTCTCGTACTTCACTGGCGCCTGTACCGGCAGGTCAGTAGGCTGGAGCGGCGCTCAGGAAACCGATCAGCCGCACTCTATCCGGCTGCTGCGCGCGTGTCGCGAGCGGCCACGTCGCCGCGCCGCCGAGCAGGGTGATGAACTCGCGTCGCTTCATGACTTTCTTCCCGAGCCAACGACCGCGCCGACCATGGGGTATACGGCGTCTTCGGGCAAGCACTGTGCAGTGCGACAAGATGGGGCTGTCAGTGTCCCTCCGGCTGGAGCGGTTGCCGGGTGGGGCTTGCACCCACCGGAAAGCGCCGCCTTTTCACGGCGCACGCCACAAGCAGACATAAGCAAGAGTAGGGTGGTTCACTCGCTCATCGCCTTTCTGAAATCTTACCCTACGCTCAAGTTTCTCGATTTCGCCGCGAGGCCCGGATGCGATGGGTTTGAGATCGAACGTCACTTTATCGATCTTGCCGGTGAACGCGTTCGGCGACTTGTAGTCCACACTGACCGGCGATCCGGTATCCATGCCAATGTCAAATGTTTCGTCGGCGGAAAAGCGGCCGGGTACGGTCTTGTCCACGCGTCCTTCGCCTACCTTTCTGTCGTTGATGTAAAGCTCGACCTTGCCACCCTTTCCGACGCCACCGTCGGACACAAATTCAACGCGTATTGTGGCCGGTCCTTCCGGCAACGGCTGCGAAGACGGCACCTTGTAGCGAGCCTGGCTGAACCAATTGTATTCATAGACGGGTCTGCGGCCTTTCACATAGAGGGCATAGCCCCCCACCAAGCCGCCTGCCGCGACGAGCACGCCATCCCCACCTTGCTTGGGCATTTCGACGGTGGCGACGATTGTATGCGATCTGTTCTTGACGTTTGCCGAGGAACTCTCGGGAATCCAAGTAGCCCCCGCGTAGTACGTGAACGACGTTTTGCCCTCGATCAGACTGGGGCGCAGGCTCGGATCGGCACGTTCGATGAAGCGATCGTCCAGCGGCAGGACGTTGTACATCTTGGCTTCGACCAGAAAGAGGTCCTGCAACTGCTTCAATTTATCGGGGTTCTGTGCGGCCAGGTCGTGCGCCTCGCTGAAGTCGCGCTCGACGTCGTACAGCTCCCATGTATCCTTGTCGAAATCGTAGCTTCCGGCGTTCTCCCACGGCAGGCGGCCATGCCGGCACACCGCTATCCAGCCCTCGTGGTACAGCGCGCGATTGCCGAACATCTCAAAGTATTGCGTAGGCCTTTGTTCCTTCGCCTTTGCATCGTCGAAACTGTACATCATGCTGATGCCTTCGATCGGTTTCTGCTTCACGCCGTTGAGTTCGGTCGGAGCGGTAATGCGAGCCGCCTCCAGGATCGTGGGCGCGAGATCGATTACATGGTGGAACTGAGTGCGGATGCCGCCCTGGTCTTTGATACGCGCCGGCCACGAGATGACGACCGGGTTGCGTGTGCCGCCGAAATGCGAAGCGATCTGCTTGCCCCATTGGAACGGGGTATTCATCGCCCAGGCCCAGCCGACCGGAAAATGGTTGTAAGCGTTAGGGCTGCCGATTTCGTCGATGTGTCTGACGACGTAAGAGGTGTCCTCCGGCACACCGTTCAGGCTCGCCATCTCGTTGAACACGCCATTGAGAGTGCCTTCCATCGAGGCGCCGTTGTCGCCGATTTCCCAGATGACGAGCGTATTGTCGAGTTGTCCCATGTCCCGAAGCGCGTCAAGCACGCGACCGACGACAAAGTCAGTTTGCGCCGTGTAGGCTGCAAACGTTTCCATCAAACGCGCCGCGACACGCTTGTGATCGTAATCGAGCGAATCCCAGGCCGGAATTTCCTTCGGCCGTGGAGTGAGCTTGGCGTCAGCGGGGATGACGCCGAGCTGAAGTTGGCGCTTATGGGCTTCTTCGCGGTATTTGTCCCAGCCCTGATCGAACTTGCCCCTGAACCTGGCAATCCATTCCTTGGGGACGTGATGCGGCGCATGCGTGGCACCCGGCGCATAATATACGAAGAACGGACGATCGGGCGTCGCCGACTTTTCCTTGCTTATGTATTTGATAACCTCGTCCGCGAGCGAGTCATTGAGCGTATAGCGGCCCTCCAGGCCCTTTAGGAATTTCCATCTCAACCGGTGTGGTGTCGCGGTAGAGCGCTGGTGCCCATTGGTTTGCCTCGCCGCCGATGAAGCCATAGAAATGATCGAACCCCTGACGGGTCGGCCATCGGTCATACGGGCCGGAAATGCTGGTTTCCCAGTCGGGAATGTTGTGATTTTTGCCGATGAAGGCTGTGCTGTAGCCGTTCTGACGAAGTGTCTCGGAAACCATTCCGGCACTCGCTGGAATCTGGCCGCTGTATCCTGGATAGCCGCTACCCAATTCGGTGATCACGCCGGTGCCGGCGGAATGATGGTTGCGGCCGGCGAGCAGCGCCGCCCGCGTTGGAGAGCACAGCGCCGTCGTGTGGAAGCGCGTGTAGCGCAGTCCGCTTGCCGCCAGCCGGTCCAGATTAGGCGTGGGGATTAGACCACCGAACGTGCTCCACTGGCCGAAGCCGGAGTCGTCAATGAGGACGACAAGAACATTCGGCGCACCATCCGGCGCCTTGATCAGCGGAATTTTATCCGGTGTGGAATCCTTGTACGTCTGGCCGATGACACCGTTGAAGGGCGGCTCAGGTCGCGGCAGTACCTCCTGAGCCATCACGGACCAAGCGAGCGAGGCGGCAGCTACGCCGACAAGGAGGCAGCGGGTGACTGACATAGCGTCATTGCTCATGACTTCCTCCATCGATGGTCCCAATTTGCCGTTTTTGACGTGCCTCGCTTTTTGAAAACGCGAAACCCGGGCGGCTCGGCGTCATGCTGCGCGGCAGACTAATCGCCGTTCTTGAACACGTTGCATCGTTGCCCTACTGCCGACTGATCGCATGTTTAGCGGCAGCACGCCGCTCCTCTTCGGTGTCCTGGAGCATCTGCCCCGATACGTCCGCCGTGACCTTGAAGATCGTGCCGGTGAATGCGAACGGTGGTCCGTAAAGCTGCGAGACGGACGAACCGGGATTGCGACCGACTGTCAGACCGCCGCCGAGCGCCATGATCAGCGGTACTGTGAACGGAAGGTCAAGCTGGCCGACCAGCTTGCTGCCGACATAGAGCTGGGCACGGCCAGGCGTGCCTTTGCCGTTGGGGATGTCGGGCTTGCCGGTCGGCTCGAACACATAGCGCAGCGCCGACTTGCCTTCCGGCACCGGCTCGCGCGACTCGACGTGAAATTCCTGCGCGCCGACATAGTTGTGGACGTAGTGCAGCTTGTTGTCCTTGACGAACAGGGTGTAGCCGCCGGCATTGCTGCCGTGGCAGATCAGCACGCCGCTCGCCCCGCCCTTGGGAATCTCGACATCGGCGGTGAGGCTGTGGGCGCGATTGAGCACCTTTACGGCGACGTTTTCCGGCACGGTCTGCGTACCCGGATAGTAGACGTAGGTCTGCCGATCCTTGGTGAGCTGAGGGCGTTCGTCGGCAAAGCGCGCGGTGCCCCGGCTGTCAAGCGGCAGCACGTTGTACTTGCCGGCCTCGACGTACCATAGCGCAATCATTTCGATCAGCTTGGCGCGGTTCGTGCTGGCGAGATTTTTGGTCTCGGCGGGATCGTCGATGACGTTATAAAGCTGCCACCCTGTGGCATCGAGTTCCCGCAGCTTGTCCTCGGTGAGCTCAAGCTGGCCGAAAAATGCCTTGGCCTCGGTGAAGGAGTCGCCGGGGAATGGGCACACCGCCCGCCAGCCGTCGTGATAGATCGAACGGTGCGCGAACATCTCGAAGTATTGGGTGTGGTGCTTGCTGGCCGCGTTGGCTTCGTTGAATGTATGCGCGAAGCTCACGCCCTCGATCGGCGACTGGGTCACGCCTCGAATGACCGTCGGCGGCTCGATGCCGAGCGCGCTGAGCACGGTCGGCACCATGTCGATCGCATGCGCATACTGATGCCGGATCTCGCCTTTGGCCTTGATTCCCTTAGGCCAATGCACGAGGAACGGATCGGACACGCCGCCGCGAAACGTCTCGCGCTTCCACCGCTTGAAAGGTGTGTTGCCGGCGAAGGTCCATCCCCAGGGGTAATGGTTGAAATATTTTGGCCCGCCGAGGTCGTCGAGCGCCGCCAGGTTCTGCTTCAGATCGTCCGGCACGTTGAAGAACTTGTTTTCGTTAGTCGAGCCGGTCGGGCCGCCTTCCGAGCTGGCGCCGTTGTCGGAAATGAGCATGATCAGAGTGTTGTCGAGCTCGCCGGTTGCGGCGAGGTAGTCGATCAGCCGGCCGATGTGATGGTCGGTGTGCTCGAGGAATCCGGCGAAAACTTCCATCATGTGGGCGAAGAGCCGCCGCTCGTCGGCGGACAGCTTGCTCCAATCCTGCACATCGGGGTCGTGACGTGACAACACGGCATTCCTAGGGGTCACACCAAGCTCTTTCTGCTTGGCAAACACCCTCTCACGAAAGGCATCCCAGCCGTCGTCAAACTTTCCCTTGTATTTGTCGGCCCACTCCTTCGGGACGTGATGTGGTGCGTGCTGGGCGCCGGTCGCGAAGTAAACGAAGAACGGCTTATCTGGCGCGAGCTGCTTGCTGTCGCTGATGAAGCTGATCGCCTTGTCCACGAGGTCGGGCGTGAGGTGATAACCCTCCTCCGGAGTCTTCGGCGGTTCTACCTGGCGGTTGTCATGGACGAGATCGGGGTAGTACTGGCTGGTGTCGCCGCCGAGGAAGCCGTAGTAGCGCTCGAAGCCACGTCCCAGCGGCCAGCGGTCGTAGGGCCCGGCGGCGCTGATCTGCTCGGCGGGCGTCAGATGCCACTTCCCGAGGGCGTAGGTGTTGTAGCCTTGTCCGAGCATGATCTCGGACAGAAAGCCGTTCTCAAACGGAATCGAGCCGTTGGCGCCGGGATACCCCTCCGAGCCTTCCGTGATGCACGCCATCGCGTTGGAGTGATGATTGCGCCCGGTCAGGATACAGGAGCGCGTCGGCGAGCACAGCGCGGTCGTGTGCATGTTGGTGTAAAGCAGGCCGTTCTGGGCAAGCTTGTTGATGTTCGGCGTATTGATCGGCGAGCCGTAGCAACCCAATTGGCCGAAGCCGGTATCGTCGAGCACGATGAACAGCACATTCGGCGCCCCCGGCTTGGCACGCACAGGTGCCGGCCATGCCGGCGAGGATTTGCCAATGGTGCGACCCATGCGGCCGGGAAACGTGGTTCCAGGCTTGTATTCCATGAGCTCGGCGCGCGCGGAAGTCGGCAGGCCGGATATAGCCGACGCTGCCAGCAAGGAACTGCCGCTGAGCAAGAGGTCGCGGCGCTTGATACCCGCGCGATTTTGTCGGGAATTGTCCTGCGGTTTCCGACCAGATGGATTGTCACTCACAGTGCCATCCTTTCCTGATTACACACCTAAATCCGACATGACTCGTTGACGTATCGACGGCCTGCGCATGCCGCGATGCCGGGCGGTAACGGCGGCAATAGTTCGGCGCGCACAAATGCGAGCCGCCCTTGATGACCTTGCGCGGAATTTTGATGTTCGGCTGGCCGGGATCGTAGCTTTCATCCTCGCGCCCACCGCGCGGGTTCTCCGGTATGCAGCAGGCCTTGGGCGCGTCGGCCTCGTGCTTTGGCGAATACCAGTCGGTCGTCCACTCCCACACGTTGCCAATCATGTCGTAGATGCCGTAGCCGTTAGGTGGGAACGCCGTCACCGGCGAGGTGCGCTCGTAGCGATCGAGCGCAAGATTTTCGTGTGGAAAATTGCCCTGCCACGTATTCGCCATCTGCCGGCCGCCGGGCGTGAACTCATCGCCCCAGGCAAACTCGGCGCCGTCAAGACCGCCGCGCGCGGCGAACTCCCATTCCGCTTCCGTCGGCAGCTCCTTGCCGATCCACCTGGCGTAGGCTGCAGCATCGCGGTATGCGATGTGAACCACAGGATAATCATCAAGTCCGCTGATCGAGCTGCGCGGCCCATAGGGCCTGCGCCAGTTCGCGCCGAACTTGAATGCCCACCACTGCGACCAATCGCGCAGATCGACCGAATGCTTGGGCGGCGTGAAGACGAGCGAGCCGGCCTTGATCATGTGCGGCAGTGCGGCAGGATAGTCTCTTGGGTCGGGCTTAATCTCGGCGAACGTGACGTAACGGGTGGCATTGACGAACTTGCGAAAGTCGCGGTTGGTGACCGGTGTGCGATCGATCCAAAAACCATCGACCGTGACCCGATGAACCGGCGCCTCCTCCGGGTAGTGCTTGTCCGAACCCATGCGGAACGTCGCGCCGGGCACCCAGACCATATCCGGACCACGCAATCGAACACACAACAGATCGTCAGGTCTCACCGAGGACGCAACGTCAGGCTTACCCATTACCGCCTCACTGGACGATTTTGGTCTCACGAGCTCTGTTCCTCAACATGAGCGTGCCCTCAGCCTTCACCGCGCGCCAATCGCGTCATTGACCGCATCAATCAGCGTGGCCTTCCGGAGCGGTTTTAGAAGATAGGCAGAGGCCCCAGCAGCGATGCATCGCTCTCTGCTACCGGGTTCATCGTGAGCCGTCATGACGATCGTCGGGAATCCGAGTCCGGAGTTGGCCAGATATTGTTGGAGTTCCAATCCCGTCATATCGGGCATTTGCAAATCAATGAGCGCGCACGCTGGGACGCCTTGCGGCAACGTGTCGATGAACTCACGTGCGCCTGCGAACGTCTGTACCTCGTACGATGCCGTCTGGAGGAGCCGCATCAGCGCTTTCCTGACCGCAGCATCGTCATCCACGACCGCAATGTGACGGGTCGAATTGAATATTCGATCTCTCATCATCACATTTCCGCCACCAAAGTTTCAGTGCCCCCAGTCACGAGTCTTGGCGCGTTCAAGTTGACGAGCCCTGTGCGATGTTGCTCTTGAAGTCTCGCCCGCGAGAGTTTGGCGCCGGATAGCTTGTATCGTCGAGATGGACATAGGGCCTATATCGTCTGATTTCGCTTCGGACAGCCCCGACAGGAATTCAAAAAAAATGCGGCCAGCTCGGGGAAGCCAGCCGCTCGCGAGCCCGGTCTCGGGGGGATGGGGGGAGTGACCGGGGTTCACGAAGTCGTTTGGGCACCAAAATGGCGGCGATTGGTTTCTCGACTTCCTTTCCCCCGCTGTTGTCCGCCTATGCTTAAGGTCGATCAGCCTGACCGTCGAGATGGACCTTGGTCCATCACGGTGGCGCGACAGGCTGAATGCCCGCCCGTTCGGCGACCCGGACGAGATCCGCCACCGACCGCACACCGAGTTTGTGCATCATCCGGCCGCGGTGCAGCTTGATCGTCTTTTCAGACGTTCCAAGGTCCCCTGCAATCTGCTTGTTGAGGCGGCCGGCTATGACGTGGGTCAGCACTTCCTTCTCGCGCGGCGTCAGTCTGGAAAGACGATCATTGATCGCAGCCAACTCACTGCGCGAGGCGGTTGCCTGCGCCTCCTTCTCCGCGGCCAGCGCAACTGCCGCCAACAGCTGCTGAGATTTTACCGGCTTGGTCAAAAAGTCGATGGCGCCGGCCTTCATGGCCTGCACCGACGTAGGGATATCGCCGACACCGGTAATGAAGATCACCGGCCGCTCGGATTCGCCCGCCCGCAGGGCCTCTTGCAGCTCGATGCCATCGAGATCGGGCATCGATACGTCAAAGATTGCGCACCCAGGGACGGAGCGGTCGTGCCGGGCAAGAAATTCCGTCGCCGACGAAAATGCCTGAACTTCAAATCCCTTCGTGGACAGCATTCTGGACAAGGACTTGAGCACTCCTTCATCATCGTCAACGAGGAATATGACAAAGCGCGAGTCGGTCATGATGCCTGTCTCAAGGCGGCGTGGGCCGAAAGAAAGGACAGGACAACCGTTGCCCCGCCGTAGTCGTTATTGTCGATGCTCAGCCGCCCTCCATGCGCCTTGACGATCGTCGAGCAGATGGAGAGGCCAAGACCCAGGCCGTGCTCTTTCGTGGTGAAGAAAGGTTCAAAAAGCCGCCGCTGATTGTCTGCTGCGATGCCATGTCCGAAGTCGGCAATGTCGGCCTCGACGTATTTTCCATTGGCGCGCGTCGAGATTTTGATCATCCGTCGGGGCGGAGCTTTCGCGCCGACCGCATCGATGGCGTTGATGAGCAGATTGAGCAGTACTTGCTGCAACTGTACCGGATCGCCGGCAATCGCCGGCAAATCCGCGGCCAAGGCAGTTTCGATGGTGGTCTTTCGCTTGACCAGATCGCCGTGCAGGAGATGCGTCGTCGAATTCCACAAGCTGATTAAAATCGACTATTTCCGACTTGCTGTCGTCTTTCCGCAGAAGCTTGCGAATGCGGTCGATCACTTCGGAAGCCCGCGTATCCTCTGCGATGATATCAGCGACGATTTCGCGAATCTTCCCGAGATCGAGGCGCTCTTGACCGAGGAGGTCGTGTAGCGTTTCCGCGTTGCTCAGAATCGCCGTGAGTGGCTGATTGACTTCGTGCGCAATCGATGCCGACATCTGCCCGGCGACGGCGCGGCGATTCATGCGCACCAGTTCGGTCGCTCGTTGGCGGGTCTCTATTTCCGCTCGGTGCCGACGGCGACGTTCATAGAGCAGCCAGGTGATCAGCAACGTTTGCCCCAGCAGCGCGACGGCGGTCAGAATGATCTGCCAGCGGTACTGCTCCCATGCCGTTGGCGACCGGAATCGAATTTCGCTTCCGGCTGGTAATCTGCTCTCGCTGATGCCCCACCGTTGCAACTCACGCCAATCGAACAGCGGTCTGATAATATCCGAATTTACGATGGGAATGCTTGATGCATCAGTCCCATTAAGGACGCGCCAGGCAAGTCGCGCTGCATCTTGACCGATCCGATTTAAACTCGTTACAGGGCCACCGACGCTGCCGATTTCGACGAATGTCTCGGTGTCGATGACGATCGGTCGGTTGGCAACCTCGGAGATGAGCCGAAGGGCAATATTCGGATCGAAGCTGACGCCTGCCCCGTCCGTGAACAGCCCGATGTACAGTATTGCCGCGGTATCGGGCAGCGCGGCGACGCGTTGCTTGACGTCGGCCATCGGCAGGCCAGTCACATCGACAACCGTCAAGTGCTTTGCTATTTCCGGAACTTCCTCTGCAAAGAACTGCCAGTAACCCTTCGTGCCAAGGCGATCGCCGACAAGGACGACTTGCTCGAGTTCCGGCACCAGTTTGCGGGCAATATCGACCATGTCTTGCAAACGATGCCGGATGGTGAATCCAGTCACGTTTGGTGGAAGGTCTAATTTAGCGGCAAACTTGTCGCCGACTCCCGTGAAGACGACAGGAACGCCCGGCCAAATCTCGTCCCTCCATTGCACGGCGTACGAAAGGGCCAGCGGATTGTATGCGATGATTGCGCCGATTGGCTTATCCCGATACTTCTCTTGCAGGAAGTTGCGCAACAGCTCGATATACCGTGGGCCTTCGAAATCGCGCACGGCCAAGTTTTCCACGTAGGAGTAGACGCTGTTTGCGGATTCCGTCCCGATCGCGGCATTGAACGCCGCATTGACTTCGCGAAAATAGGAAGTGTTCGGGGTAGTTGCCTCGAGAACGACCACCGTGCGCGGTCGTTGTTGCGCGGCGGCCGGCATCGTCTCCACCCCTCCCACCAGCGGAAAAGTGGCGCATAGAACAAGTCGCACTATTCGGTAGAGGTTGCGGCGAAGTATTGCGCTTGAGGGCAACCTTTCCCCTATCATCGCTTTATCGGCTGAACTCTGTTGAGCGGCAACGTCGTCCACCTGCGCGCCTACGTCATGCTCGAAACGGCCATCGGAAAATTCAATGCTATCTCTACGAGAGATGGCCAGGCAAGATGCGTCGGCAGCCACGAGACTATACCGGACGTTGCCGCCGGGCTGGACAAATCTACCCTGCCAACTCTGTAGCGCCGCAGGGAGGGTCGTCGAGAAGAGATACAAGAGCCGCCGAAATCGCCCCGCCGCTTTTCAGTTTCACCCCCTGCCATCAACCGCGTCATTATTCGCGTTGATCAGCGCAGCCTTCCGGAGCGGTGCCGTCTCACGACGTGGCAGCATAAACCGGCGAAGTATCAGAACACCGCCAGCCTTCGTAAGCGCGCAGGGACATCGCCATGCTTTTCACATCGACGAGGTGCCTTCGGCAATACCGCATCACATGAGATAGGACCAAGGTCCATCTCGACGACCGCATCTATCATACAAGAATATCACGCGCGCTTTGAAAAATTGGTCCGCGCGCCATCGCACCTGATAACGCGTGTTCTTCGACAGTCGGGTGCTGAAGAAATTAGCCGAAGGAGTAGAGCCCATGGCTACCAATCTCGTCTCGCTCGTGATGCAGTTCCTGACACCTGACATGATCGGCCGCATTGCCACTGCGCTCGGTCTAAATCGCAATAACGTCCAGCCCGCCATCGGCGCGGCAGTGCCGGCGCTGCTGGCTGGGTTCAGCGGCATTGCCGCGCAACCCGGTGGGGCGCAAAAACTTGCCGACGCTGCAAAACAGGAGACCAGCACGCTCGGCAAATTTGCCAACATGCTTGGTGCGGGAGGCCAGACCTCGCTCGTCGAGCGGGGATCGCAGATGCTCGCGTCGCTGCTCGGCGGTCCTGAGCAGACTGCGCTCGCCGGTGCCGTTGGCAAGTTTGCCGGACTGGGCCAGGGCGCGAGCAGTTCGCTGCTTGGAATGTTGGGCCCGGTTGTCATGGGCACCATCGGCCGGCAGCAGCAGGGGGCCGGCGCCATCGATGCCGGCGGCATCGCTGGTCTCCTCGCCAATCAGAAGGACAACATTGCCGCAGCGCTGCCCTCGGGCTTCGGCAATTTGCTCGGCGGCACTGGTGCTGCTCGACGCGCTCGGCGGTGCGGCGCGGACAGCGACCGCCGCGGGAAGCGAGGCGGCACGGGCTGCCACATCCACGGTCCGAGCAGTCAGCGATACAGGTCGGCGCGCCGCCAGCACGGCAAGCTCCGCCCCGCTCAACTGGCTTTATTGGGTCATCCCCGCTCTGGCGATTGCCGGTCTGCTCTACTATCTGTTCGCCAGACCGACCGAACAGGCGGTACAGCAGGGTGTGACTGCCGCGCAGAGCCTGATGGTGGGTGGAGTCGATATCGGCAAGCAGGTCACCGACAGCATCGCCAGCCTGCGCACGACGCTCGCCGGCATTACCGACGCCACGTCCGCCCAGGCGGCGCTGCCAAAACTGCGAGAGGTCACGGCCCAAGTCGACAGGGTCAGCGGATTGATCGGGCAGTTGTCGGTGGAGCAGCGCAAGGTCGTCGCCGGATTGGTCAACCCGTTCTTGCCGACGATCAACCAGCTGTTCGACAAGGTGCTCGCGATCCCGGGGGTCGCCGAGATCTTGAGGCCCACTATTGAATCCCTGAAGGCGAAGCTAGCGGTCCTGACCGCCTGACATCGGTTACGCAATCATTCGACCGCCGGCACATTGCCGGCGGTCGAACCAGTCCCAACTATGGCAGACAAAAGCGCAGGTCGAGGAGTAGCGACGATGACGGACAAATCGAATTTTACACCCGATGAATGGAAGACGCTTCTGGAGAGCGTGATGATGGCGGGTATTGCCGTCACAGCAGCCGATCCAAGCGGGCTGTGGGGACTGATGAAGGAGAGCTTTGCAAGCAGCAGCGAACTCATGAAGGCGAAATTGGACCCCGGAGCAAATCCGCTCATCAAGGCCGTTGTCGACGATTTTGGCACCGCGCAAGGGCGAAGCACCGCGCGCGACGGGCTGACGGAAAAGCTCAAAGGCATCAAGCCAGCCGAGATATCGGCCAAATGCATCGAGACGCTGCGTCAGGCCGGCGCGGCGGTCGACGCCAAGGCGCCAGGCGATGCAGGTGCCTTCAAGGGTTGGCTGCGCCAGATCAGCCAACACGTTGCTGAGGCAGCGTCCGAGGGCGGGTTTCTCGGAATCGGCGGCGTGCAGGTAAGCGATGCCGAGAAGGCGACAATCAAAGAGATATCGAACGCACTCAAGCTGGCGGCGTGATCGGCCTGTGGCGGCACATCGTTTGTGATGATTCACGGGGCTTCGCCGGAGGGCGCCGGTCTCAGTGAGGGAGGGAGAAGCTGATGATAGAATCTACTTATAGTCTGGCTGATCATCGGCGCTATCGCCGGCTGGGCCGCGGGCCAAATCATGCGAGGCTATGGCTTCGGGCTCGTGGGCAACATCGTGGTGGGCATTATTGGTGCGATCGTCGCCGGTTGGCTCTTGCCATTGGTCGGGCTCGCGATCGGCGGTGGCATCATCGCGGCGATCATCAACGCGATCATTGGAGCGGTGATCGCGCTGTTTGTCATCAGGCTCTTCAAGAAATAGTGGCTGAAGGCCGAAGCACCGGCCCCGGACCAAGCGCGTTCAGAGCCCCTGCTTGACAAGAGGTCAGAGGAAAGTTCGGGGATGCAGTCGACCAAATGCCAAGAATTGCAACCAGCTCCGAAGAGTCACTGGCGATGCACGTGGACATAGTTGGAGGGACGACATGGCAATTCTTATCACACATGCGCGCTTCACGAAGGATGGCTTAAGGGGAATGATTGCTGCGCCAGAGGATCGAGCGGAGGCCGTCAGCCGGCTCATCACCCAGGTCGGGGGCAAGGTTATCACCTGCTATTTGACGTCCGGAGAATATGACATTCTACTCATTTTCGAGGCGCCATCGTATGAGGATGCGGTTCCGGCGCTTGTTGTCGCAGCTGCAGGAAGTGGCATTGCCGACTTGAAGACGGTGATGGCGTTAACGACAAGCGAAATGAAGAGTGCCTTCGCTAAAGCCGGTGCAATCGCAGCGAGCATCCGTTCCGCTGGTACGCCTGCCGGAGGTCTTTCTTTGGGTGCGCCCGTGACCGACCGGCCCAACTCTGAATCCCGGCGCGAAGAACCGACTGACGAAGCCCAAGACGAGGTCAAAGCAGCAACTGCAATCTTGGACGCTCAGAAGAAATCCGTTGATGATATACGAGCAGGTCGCCCGGCCCCTTACTACATTGCGCCGCCCATGGCTCCAGTTCCATCCCAAGGAGCTTCTTCTCCACTCTCGAGCGACCGCGAGGGCGGCGGGAAGAAGAAGTAATCTTTCGCCATCTCCATCAGTGTCGGCGGGCGGTGTGAAGGCTCTCGATCGGGGAACAGCAGGGAGCACGGATCATCGCGGGAAAAAGAGCGGCCATCCCGCGGCGAGCGCGCCACGTCACGAGTGTCCGTGCGTAGCTGGCAACCATGGGGCTGGGGTTGGGGGGGATGGGCGCCGCAACGCTCCTATCCCTACTACTGGGGGCGATGGTGACGGGCAAAGAGATGTTCCCGCGCACTTGCGAAAGCTGACAGTGTCCGGGTCGCAGGGCCTTCAGCGATGCCGTGGCACATTCAGACTTGGTTCGACGAGGTAGGACCAAGGTCCATCTCGACGACGGCATCTAACGTACAGAATATCACCGAACGCTTTGCAAATTGGCGCTATCGCACCTGATGATTTTCGACAGAACTGAATGAACGCATCACCTGCATAGGAGTACGATGATGGCCAATCTCTACGACACTTTGGCTGAAGCGAAAGATGGTGAGGTAATCGCAATGCTCGGCCGCGAGTTCGGACTGACGCCGGAGCAAACCGAAGCGGCGGTGACGTCGCTCCTTCCCGCCATCTCCACCGGGCTCAAGCAGGCGACGGCGACACCCGAAGGGCTCGGCAATCTGCTTGGCATGATGGGATATCAGCGCGACCTGCATGCCATGTATGGCGACCCCAAAATCGCCTTTGCGCCGCAGGGACGCGCTGCCGGAAATGACGTCTTGTCCGTGATCTTCGGCTCGCCCGACGTCAGTCGCGCGGTGGTCGATCAGGCTCAGCAATTTTCGGGTGTCAGCTCAGGCATTCTGAAAAAGATGTTGCCGGTGCTCGCCGGAATCCTGATCTCGGGGCTGATGGGCGGCAAATCCGGACAGGCCGCGCCGAAAGGATCAGCCGCGTCGCCGGCGGGTGGCGGACTTGGAGATATTCTGGGCCAGATTTTCGGACGTGGCATGCCTGGCTCATCCAGCACGCCTTCGCAGATTCCGAGCCCCGGAAATCAACCAATTCCAATGCCGGCGAATACCGGTGAGCAGTCGGCGCCGGGCGGCGACCTTCTTGGTTACATTCTGCGCGAACTGGAGAAAGGCCTCCGGGAAGGGCGGATCAAACCGGTAATCATCGAAGGCGGGCCGTTTCAAATACCGATGCCGGGTGGTCAGGGTGGGCCGATGCAATTTCCCGCGCCGAATCCGCAAACGGGCCCGACCCAGCCGGCTCCCCAGGTGCCGGGCGGCGACATCTTCGGCCAAATCCTGCGCGATCTGCTTGGTGGGGCAGGCGGTCCTGTCCGCATGCCACAGCAGCCGGGGTCATCCCCGCAGATGAAAGATCTGTCGGATAGAACCAAACAACTCGGCGTCATGGACAATGTGGGTGCAGCGGTGTTCGGAGATCGGTTCGAGGTTGGCCGGGATGTCGAGCAGGACCATCTGGAGAGCATTCAAAGCGTCTTTGAACGCTTCTTCGGCGCGCAGCGGCGCTGATAGCGGAGCCGTCACCCCCAGGTCCGACGCAGCGGAACGTGGAGAGCAGACAAAATGGACGCGCAAGCATTCGTGCACCATCAGACATGATGCAGGGTGCCGGCAGCTGCAACTGATTGCCGGACCGGCCGTGAGCCGCGGAGCATCAATGGGAGAAAGCGGTCATGCGTTTCGATCAATTACCGCGGAGTGACAAGGTTGAAGATCGGCGAGGTCTGGGCTCACCCGCGGTTCGTGCGGGCGGCATTGGCATTGGCACCCTCATTGTTTTGGGTCTCATCGGCTGGGCGCTGGGCATCAACCCGCTTTACTTGATCGGCGGAGCGGAAATCCTGTCTCGCTTGGGCCTCGGCTCATCGCAGCAGACGCAGCCGGTCCCTGACAAGCAGGCGGAAGCACCGTCCGACCAATTGCGGGACCGGGTATCGGCTGTGCTCGGAAGCACGGAAGTGCAGTGGAAGGAGATTTTTGCACAAGCCGGAAAGTCCTATCGGGCGCCGTCGTTGGTCATGTTCTCCGGCGCAACCCCCTCGGCCTGCGGGTTTGCCCAGTCCGCCATGGGACCGTTCTATTGTCCGCTTGATCAGAAGGTCTACCTCGACACCTCATTCTTCCAGGACCTCGAGCGGCGTTTCCGCGGTTGTGACGTTGGAAGCAAGAGCTGCCAGTTCTCGCAGGCCTACGTCATCACGCATGAGATCGGTCACCATGTGCAGAACCTGCTCGGCATTCTGCCCGAGGTGCAGGCGGCACAACGCGGCATGGACCAGGTCGACGCCAATAACTTGCAGGTGCGGGTCGAATTGCAGGCCGACTGCTTTGCCGGCGTATGGGCCCACCACGCGGATGAAAAGTGGCGCATTATCGAACCGGGCGACGTCGAAGCCGCCATGCGGACGGCCTCCGCCATCGGCGACGATCGCCTGCAGCGTCGGACACAGGGCTACGTCGTGCCTGACGCTTTCACCCATGGCTCGTCGGAACAGCGCGTGCGCTGGTTCATGAACGGGCTCAAGTCGGGAAAGGTTGCAAGCTGTGATACCTACCAGACACGGTAAGTCTGAACCTTAAGGTCGCCCATCGTGTCAAAGAAATTGACCTTGTTGTGCATGTGTGTGTTCGGCGCCCCAAATGATGGCGGCTGCCAGAATTTAGCGATGCCTCACAGTACGGGAGGCATTGTTCGCGAAGCGTGATTGAGGCGTAACGGGAATCAACCCAGGAGGTACCCCATGAGCATCTTTGGCAATATCGCTTCGGCTATTTTCGGCAAGGGCGCGGTGCCCCGCGCGAGCGCCGCGGTGCCCGGTGCGCCCGGCGCGCCGGCTCCCAAGGGCACGGCTACCGCGGGTGGCGCTCCCGCCGCCGGCAAGCCGATGACCCGTGAAGAAGTCGAGGCCATGGTCGAAAAACTCGCCGACGCGCAGGACGAAGACTACAATTGGCAGCAATCGATCGTCGACCTGATGAAGCTGCTCAAGTTGGACAGCTCGCTCTCCGCCCGCAAGCAGCTTGCGCAGGAACTCGGGTACAAGGGCGATCTTAGCGGCTCGGCCGAGATGAATATCTGGCTTCACAAGCAGGTGATGACCAAGCTTGCCGAGAGCGGCGGCGTGGTGCCGGACACCATCAAGCACGCCTGAAGACGCGCAGTCGGACTGCTGCTGTGACCGGCCGGCGCTTACATGCTGGCCGGGAATCGAACGCATTGGCGGCGCTCTGAACGGTTGGATCGGTTCCCAGATACGCGCGCACAGAATTCTGTGTCGCTCATTGGAGTTGTCATATGCTGTACACTTTGCGCCTTTGTCGCTTGGCGCGCATCCCGCTCCTCACCGTATTGGCCGGGGTGCTGCTTTCGGGCTGCGGCGTCAACAACATTCCGACCTTTGACGAGTCTGCCAAGGCGAAATGGTCGGACGTGCAGAACCAGTACCAGCGCCGCGCCGACCTGATCCCCAACCTCGTCGAGACGGTGAAGGGCTACGCGGCGCAGGAGCGCCAAGTGCTTACCGAGGTAACGGAGGCCCGCGCCAAGGTCAGCCAGATCAAGGTCGACGCCTCGACGATCACCGACCCGACGAAGTTCAAGGAGTTCCAGGACGCACAGAACGCGCTCACCGGGGCGCTGGGGCGCCTGCTGGTCACGGTCGAACGCTATCCAGACTTGAAGTCGAATCAGAATTTCCTGGCGCTGCAATCGCAGCTGGAAGGTACCGAGAATCGCATTGCCGTTGCGCGCCGCGATTACATCGAGGCCGTGCGCGTGTACAACACGGAGCTCAATACGTTTCCAGGCCGGCTGTGGGCTTCGACCCTTTATCGAAGCTACAAGCCGATGGCGACGTTTACGGTAGCAGAAGACCTGTCAAAGCCGCCGACGGTGAAGTTCTGATAGAGGTCCGCGCGCTTCAGGTGCCGTAGGTGGCCAGGGATGGTGCGCCGGTTATGCTCTCTCGATTTCGAGCGTTGCGCGGCCGCGCAGTCCTCGCACTGCTCCTGTCCGTAGTCGCGCTTGCGGCCTATGCGCTCACCTTCCCTGAACTCACCGGCCGTGTGGTCGACGATGCCGGAATTCTCGACGCTTCGACCAGGGCCGCGCTGGAGCGCAAGCTCGCCGAGTTCGAGACCAAGACCACGGGCCAGCTCGTCGTGGTCACGCTCAAGTCGCTGCAAGGCACTTCGATCGAGGACTACGGCTATCAGCTCGGACGTCACTGGCAGATCGGACAGAAGGAGAAGAATACCGGCGCCCTTCTGATCGTGGCGCCGAACGAGCGCAAGGTGCGCATCGAGGTCGGCTACGGCTTGGAAGGCACGCTTACCGACGCGGTTTCCAAGCTCATCATAGAGAATTCCATCATCCCGCGTTTCCGCGTCAACGATTTCGCCGGCGGGATCGATCGCGGGGTCGACGACATCATCCAGGCGGTGTCGGTCGATTCCGAGGAATGGAAGGCGCGCGCCAAGCAGCGCCCGGACGACCAATCCGACCTGGCCGAACTGCTGACACTACTGTTTTTCCTGGTGGTCTTCTTCATCATCGTGAGCAGCGTCGCAAGGCGGGGCCGCGAGCAGATGCAGGCCGATCCCCGGGGGCGCCGCGGCCCGCGCGGGCCGATCATCCTGCCGATGCCGGGCCCGTGGGGCCGATCCGATTCGTGGTGGGACTCCTCCGGCGGCTTCTCCGGGGGCGGTGGCTTCTCCGGGGGCGGTGGCTCGTTCGGCGGCGGCGGCGCTTCGGGGAGCTGGTGATGCCATGATCTCGGATGCCGACAACCAACGCATCGTCGAGGCCATACGCGCAGCCGAAGCGAAGACTTCGGGGGAAATCTACTGCGTCATCGCGCGCGCCTGCGGCGACCACCACCTGGTACCGATCGGGTGGGCGGCGTTGCTTGCGCTCGCCGTGCCATGGCCGTTGATTCATTTCACGAACTGGCCCGCCGGGGTCATCTATCTCATCCAGCTTGCCGTGTTCATCGTGGCGGCAGTGATACTGTCATTGCCGGTTATCCGGTTTCGCATCGTGCCGAAACGCAGGCTGCACGGGCGCGCGCACATCGTGGCGATGCAGCAGTTTTTGGCGCAAGGCATCCACCTCACGGAGCGCCGCACGGGCGTTTTGATTTTCGCGTCCGTTGCCGAGCGCTATGCCGAGATCGTCGCGGACAGCGGAATCAACGCGAAGGTGACGCCGGACGCATGGACCAACGCTGTCGCCGCCATGGTCGCGGCGATCAAGGCCGGGCGCCCGGGTGACGGCTTTGTCGCTGCCGTCGAGCTGTGCGGGGCGGAGCTGGCGCAACATTTTCCACCCGGCGAACTTAATCCCAATGAATTGCCCGACAGGGTGGTCGTGATTTGAGCTTTAATCTCGTAAGGCATTATTTTTGGCACGAACTCGAAGTACCGATGCGCACCACCAGCGTCGGATCAGAGGCGGGGTGAGCTCAACGAGTTCGGTTGATGCGACCGGCATTGCTTGTTCATTCTGGCGCTGGTTGCCGCCATCCCCGCGCTGCCACATTCCTGGTATCCGCGAGCCTGATGCGGCAACACGGATTGCTTCCCTCGACTGCTGCGATGCAAACTCCGCTTCCGGTTTGGGTCATAAGCCTCGGAGGCGATCGGGGCCGGGGGCCAGTCTATGTCCGCAGTACCTCCGATCGCGTCGAAATTTTGTGCACCGCAGTGAAAGACGCCAAGTGCCAACTGCTGCCGTGAGCAGATGCAGCAAGATCGCATGCGCTAATCGATCACCTCGTCGGCGAGCTGCTGCACATTGGTCGACACGACGATCCCGAGCGTCTTGGCGGTCACAAGATTGATCGACAGCTCGAACCGGGTCGGCTGCTCGATCGGCAGCTCGGCGGGCTTGGCGCCCCTGAGGATCTTGTCGACGTAGATCGCGCTGCGCCGCGCCAGGTCGGGAATGCTGGCTCCGTAGGCGAGGAAGCCGCCGAGCCGCACGAACTCATTGTCGATGAATATCGACGGCAGCCGGTGCCGCAGGGCGAGGGCGGCGATGCGCTGTTGCCCGCTGAAGAACATCGTGCTCGGAAACACGAGCACCGCCTCGATGCGGTCGCCGATCATCGTGGCGAACACGTCGTCGAGCTCCTCGATGCTGCGTATTGCGATCATCTGCAGCTGCAGGTCCAGCGCTGCCGCGGCCGCCCCGGTCGTCTCGATCATCGCGCTGCTCGTGCGTTCGCTGAAGGCGCCTGGATGCCACAGCGCGGCAACGCGGGACAGGGCGGGCAGAACGTCCTTGAGCAGCTGCAGACGCTTGGCGCTCAGCTCGGGGGCGAGAAATGTCAATCCGGTGAGATTCCCTCCTGGCCGTGCCAGGCTCGACGCCAGTCCATCCTGGACCGCATCGCCGAGTGCGAAGGCAACGATGGGGATCGTCGTGGTTGCTTGCCGGGCGGCACGGGCGGCTGGCGTGTTCGGCGCAACGATCAGATCAACGTCGCTACGGACCAGCTCCGTCACCAACATCGAGAACCGCTTGATCTGCCCATGCGCCTCGCGGAACTCGATGGCGATGTTGCGACCCTCGACATAGCCGAGCTGGCTGAGGCCTTGCCGGAAGCCGTCGATGGTCCGCCGGTACTGGGGAGATTCCAGTGAACCGGTCACGATGTAACCGATCCGGGGCACCTTGGCCGGCCGCTGTGCGCGCGCCGCGAGCGGCCAAGCCGCCGCACCGCCGAGCAGGGTAATGAATTCTCGGCGCTTCACGCCCAGCATGATGATTCCTCCTGCCGGTCGTCCCCCCTATACTTCTATCCAAAAGGGTAGCACCTCACGTCGTGGCAGGACACTGCTGCGCTGCGATATTTCGACCCTGCTTACCGCCGCATTGGGTCATTCGCGCCGATTCAGCTCATTCGACCGGCACGCGGTAGGTCCGCAGCACCTCCGATAGCGGTTGTAAACTAGCGAGTAGCAACTGCGCCTGACCGGTTCGTGCCAGGAGAGCGCGGCCGCACGCGCGAGCATAGCGAGCAAGCCGCCGCCGAAGATGAACATCCCTTGTTCTTGTTTGCATTGTTGCAATCTCGGCACAGGGATTCTTGCTTCCGCGAAGCATAATCAGGTGCCGGGAACGCCGCGCGCGCGGTTGCCCAAACTGCTTTGGGACTGCGATCAGGCTGGAAATCTGCTGCAAAAGCCTCCAAACCCTGGCATTTACATTTTGCGGACGCCACGACTACATTTTGCGCTTGACAAAGCCCGCTCGTTTGTGAGAACATAGCAGGAACAATACAATTCTCTCAACCATCTCTTGGAGAACCCCGATGCGCCTGCCTGTTGTCATTAAACATGGAGCCTTTTCCGCAATGACCCTCATGCCCGGAGAGGATGCGGCTGCCTATGAGGGACTGCACGCGCAGCTTGTTGCCGAGTTGCGCCCCTGCGGCGTCCTTGAAGAGGAGATCGTGTCCAGCGTGGCGCGCCTGGTTTGGCGCGGGCGCAATCTTGCGACGCTACGCGCCGCCAAGCTCGCGCAGGACCGCCTTTGGAAGCTCAAATTCGAGAAATTGAAGGCAATCTCCGGCGGGGCAGAGCGGGCGGAGGATGTCGAGGTGGATCAAGCGAGGGAATCTGCAAAGGCGCAAGCGCGGGAAGAACTCGGCGACATCTATGAGTTGATCGAGGCTGAGAATGTCGCAACAACCGACGGCCTGATGCAGGAGCTTACAACCCAGGAACGGCTCGATGCCATGATCGATAAGTGCATGAAACGGCTGTTATTCCTGCGCGGCTTCAAATCCATGGCGCACAGTTCCGCGCCCGGCGCACCCGCAGGGGCGTAAGCGTCCTCTGCGCGGAAAGAGAGAAGCCTGCCGCATTGTTACAACTTACGGATGCAATTTTTCGGAATGAATCGAAATCCTCCAATGAAATCAGTGGGGCTTAACAGCTATGCCTACTGGGTTTCCGCCTCCGTTGCTGCACTCGGTCCCGGGAATGACGCCGCAAAAGCCGCGGCCGCATTTTCGGCCAAGCGCTCGGGCGTCAGCAGACAGCGATACGAGCGGCCGGGCGAGATTTCAGCGAGCGTAACCCGCGTGCTCGCACAGTCCGCAAATGCATAGGAGCAGCGGTTGCGGAACGCGCAGCCTTGCGGATCGCCAATGAGGCTCGGCACCAGGCCGGGAATAGAGCCGAGCCGCGCACGGCGCTTGGTCCGGCCGGGCATCGGTACGCAGCGCAACAGCCCTTGGGTGTAAGGATGGGCGGGTCGTGCAAACACTTGCGCCGCCGTTCCGGTCTCGGCAATCTCGCCCGCATACATCACTGCGGCATGGGTGCCGACCCGCGCGACGATGCCGAGATCGTGCGTGATGAGGATCACGGCCATGTCCAGCTCGCGCCGCAACGATGCCAGGAGATGCAGGATCTGCGCCTGGACGGTGACGTCGAGCGCGGTGGTGGGCTCGTCGGCAATGAGGAGCTTGGGGCCGCACATCAGCGCCATGGCAATCATCACCCGCTGGCGCAGCCCGCCCGAAAGCTGATGCGGATACTGCGAAAGACGGTCGGCAGCCCCCGTGATGCCGACCTTCTCAAGCAACTCGACGGCGCGCTCGCGCGCCGCGCGTTGGGCGACGGGGCGGTGCCGGCGCAAGGTCTCGGTGAGCTGCGTGCCGATGGTGTAGCAGGGATTGAGCGAGGTCATCGGCTCCTGAAAGATCATGGCCATTGCGTTGCCGCGCAGGTCAGACATGGCGCGCTCGTCGAGCCGCAGCAGATCGATCCCGTCGAAGCAGAGCCTTTGCGCCGAGCGTTGCGCGCGCGCCGGCAGAAGATTCATCAGCGCAAGCGCGGTCAAAGACTTTCCGCATCCCGATTCGCCCACCAGGCACAGCATGTCGCCGTGCCGCACCGAAAGGCTGACATCACGCACGGGGTGGAGATTGCCCCCGATTACCGGGATGCGCACGTCCAGATGCTCGACCTCGAGCAGCGCGCTCATCGGTTCTCCGGTGCCGTGATGTCGCGCAGTCCGTCGCCGAGGAGGTTGATGGCAAGCACCAGCGCAAACAGCGTCGCGCCCGGGATGGTGATGACCCACGGGCTGAAGAACATGTACTCCTTGCCTTCGGCGATCATGAGGCCCCACGACGGTGCGGGCGGCGGGATGCCGAGCCCCAGAAACGAAAGCGTCGCCTCCAGCAGAATCGCCTGCGCCATTTCCAGGGTCGCGACCACCACCAGGGCGTTGCCGATATTCGGCAGGATTTCGGTGAGAATGATGCGCGACGTGGACGAGCCGATGGCGCGCGCGGCGGCGATATAGTCCAGCGAGCGCACCTGCATGGTGGCGCTGCGCGTCACCACCGCAAAGCGATCCCAAAGCAGAAGTCCGAGCACCGCGATGACGATCTCAAGCGAGCTGCCGATGAAGGCAGCAACCGCAAGCGCCACCAGGATGACCGGCATGGCGAGTCGCGTGGTGATGATGAAGCCAACGATAAGATCGACGCGTCCGCCGAAATAGCCTCCGAGCATGCCAAGCGTGGTTCCGATCAGGGCGGACATCGCCGCCGCGCTCGCGCCGACGACGAGCGAAATGCGCGAGCCATAAATGAGGCGGCTGAGATAGTCGCGGCCGAGCTGGTCGGTTCCGAGCACATGCGTCCAGCTGCCCCGCTCGTGCCAAACTGGTGGCAGCAAGCGCCGGGAGAGATCCTGAGCAAACGGATCATCCGGGGCGAGCCATGGCGCGAGCACCGCCACCGCAAGCATGAAAAGGATGACGCCTGCGCCAATGAGGATCGTGGTGTGACCGAAAACGCGCGCACGCAGCTGCGCACCCCGGCTGGGCGCAAGAATTTCATCGACCGCGAGGAAGGTGTCGATTGCCAAGGAGAGCCTCAGTGCACCCGGATACGCGGGTCGAGAACGGCGTTGAGCATGTCGGCCAGCAAGGTCAGCAGGACGTAGATGCAAGCGAGAATGAGCACGATGGCCTGCACGACCGGAAAGTCAGCGCGGCTGATCGCCTCCCAGCCGAGATATCCGACACCATGCAGGGAAAACACGCTCTCGATCACAATCGAGCCTCCCAGCATGAAACCGAATTGCACCGCCGCGACCGCAACGACCGGGATGATCGCGTTGCGCAGCGCATGCTTGAACAGCACGGTCATGGGACGCAGGCCCTTGGCGCGCGCGGTGCGGATGTAATCGGAGGCGAGCACTTCGAGCATGCCGGCGCGGGTAAGGCGCATGAAGGCGGGGGTGGCGTAGTAACCGAGCGCGATGGCCGGCAGGACGAAGTGCTCCCAGCTGGCGTTGCCGGAAACCGGCAGCCATCGCAGCTTCAAGCCGAATACGATGATGAGGATAAGCGCAAACCAGAAGCTTGGTAGTGCCTGTCCCAGGACCGAAAGGCCCAGCGCCATCCGGTCGACCCACGAATTGGGCCGCACCGCGGCGAGCACGCCCAGCGGCAGTGACAACGTCAGCGCGAAAGCAAGGGCGCAGATGCCAAGCGTCAGTGTGATGGGAAGCCGGTCCGCAAGCAGCTCGCCGACCGGGACTTTCAGAAAGAAGGACTCGCCGAAATCACCGCGTACCGCCCTTGCAATCCATTCTGCGTATTGCAGCACGAGCGGACGATCGAGCCCGTAGGCCTTGCGCACCTGCTCGACATCGGCAGCGGTTGCCGAGGGTCCGGCCAGCGATTGAGCGAGATCGCCGGAGAGATGTAGCAGTGCAAAGCTGATGATCGAGACCGTCACTGCCACCATCAGCGCAACGACGGATCGCTTGATGCAATAAGCGAGCAAGGCAGGGTTCCGGTGCGCTACGGTGCGTTCCGCTCGAATAGAATTGTAGGGTGGGCAAAGGAGCCGGCGCTTGCGCCGGCGACGTGCCCACGCGTGGGCACGGCGTGGACGCAGTCAAGCTTGCGCAGACTGCGTAAAACTTGTCTGCGATGCGCGCCTTTGTCCACCCTACGAACGCGATCCGGATTCATCTGGACATGCTGTAGCGCATGGGCTGTGCGTGCGCGATGAGCGCGTTAGTCACTTCCATCCATACAAATAGTAGCGCGGGATTTCGTCCTTGTAAGGCTTGAAATCGAGATCACTGGTATAGGCGTAATAGATGCTGTAGGAGTTCATGGGCAGCATGTACATCTGGTCCATGATGCGCGTGATCGCCTGTTTGTAGGCGGCAAGCCGCTTGTCCTTGTCGGCGCTGGTGTCGCCTTCCTCGACCCATTTTGCGAGCTCCTTGTCGCCGGAGAAATCGTCCGCCGAGCCGCGGAAGAAATTGCCGAGGATGGCCGACGCGTCATTGATGGAGTACGAGCCCCAGTCGCCGAATGAGATCGGCGTCACGCCAGCATGATTCTTGTCCCGGAACGCGGGATATTGCAGCACGTTGATTTTCGCCCGCACGCCGGCCGCACGCATGTAGCCAGCAAGCGCGTCGACCCACTGCCGCACGCGGAAGGCGTAAAGCTCGGTGTCGAAGCCGTTGGGGTAACCTGCCTCGGCCAACAGCGCCTTGGCCTTGGCAGGATTGTACTCGTATTTTGCGCCGTCCTGGTAACAGCCGAATTGGGTGGGGAAGCAGGGAGCGGCGAGCACCCGCGCCTCGGCGCCGAAGAACGTCTTCGTGAATTGCGAACGGTCAATCGCATGCGCGATGGCGCGCCGCACCCGCGCGTCCTTGAGCGGACTGTCGCCGGAACGTCCGGCGGCGTCGAAATAGATGTAGCCGACCCGCATGGTCTCGCCGGCGCTCACCGTGAGACCTGGCACCGTTTTGATGCTGTCCACCTGGTCGGGCGGCACATACCACATGAGGTCGAGGTCGCCGCTCAGCAGGCTCGCGATCTGGGTGGTTTTTTCCGGAATGAAGCGCTCGACGACCTTACCGATGCGCGGCTTACCCTTTGCGCTTCCTTCCCAGTATTTGGTGTTCTTCACAAAGACGATCGACTTTCCGGGCTCGAGGCTCTCGACCGCATAGGGGCCGGTGCCGACCGGTTTGCGCGCCATGCCCTGCGGGCCGGCTTCGGCATAATATTTGTGCGGGTAGATGGGCATCGGCCCGGCGACGTATTCCAGCGCCGCGGGGAAGGGCGCCTTGAGATGAATGCGCACCTTGTATTGATCGATCTTCTCGGTCGACTTCATCCAGCCGACATTGGTCATGTTGAGGACCTTGTTGGCGGGATCAACGACGAAGTTGAACGTGTAGACCACGTCGTCCGCATCGAACGGCTGCCCGTTGTGGAACGTGACGCCCTGACGCAGATCGAACTCAATGGTGAGCTCGTCGACCCAGCGCCACGCGGTCGCAAGGCCTGCTCTGTACTCGAAGGTGTCGGGATCGCGCTCGATGAGCTGATCCCAGATCATTCGTGCCGCAAGGATGCCTTCGCGGCTGGTGTTGAAATAGGCGTCCGCAAGGTCGAGCGGCTGGTCCCAGGCGATGGTGAGGGTGTCGTTCTTCTTGCCCGCGAACGCCGGAGATGCCAGCAGCACCATGCTCAGCACCGCTATCGGACCCGCCTTGCCGAACCTCATCGCCATGGGGATGGCTCCTCTCAGAGATCAGATGTCAGGTATCAGAAATCAGAAGAGAGAGACGGCTCCCACCCTGATCTCTGCTCATCACTGCTGATCACGCATAGTGCTCCCCTAGAAGCAAGGATCGCGCCAGGGGAACGATAGCTAATTTCTGTTCAGCTGTCTCTGCTCACGGCGGCGTGAATCCGTAGCCTGGGTTGAGCGAAGCGAAACCCAGGGCATTCGACGCGTCAGGCGGGCCCCCGGATTTCGCCACGCTCAATCCGGGCTACGGGTTAGGCAAGCGCGGCGTCTGCCGCGGCCAGGAATAAATCGTACTTATCCCAGGTCTACTTCGCCGAAAGGATAACGTCCGTGCCGACCGCTAAGGGACGCAAGGGTGAATCACATGTTCAATGGCAGTGCGTATCTTCACAGCGGCGCTCTCCTGCGCTGCGCGCTGTGTAATGCAAGCTTCCTGACTGAAGATGAGCACGTCAAATGCTGGCGAGGAAAAGATCAGCGCTACTACTGTTGCCGCGAGCATGCCGAGTTTGGTCTGGAGAAGGCGCTTGCCCCCTTTGATCCGTTCATGAGGAAGGCATCGTGAGTGGTCCCGAGGCGCCGGCCTACTTGGGAAGATAGCTCAAGTCGACCAACGTGGAGATGTCCGCGCGCTTCTTCGTGAAGCCGGTCTTGATCATGACGTCCTGCACCCGTTCGAGCGCGGCAGCGTCAGGCCGCAGGGTGGGATCGCGGTAGTAGTCCTTCATGTTGAGATAAATATCGGGCGCGAGCCGCACCATTTTCGCGTCCATCAGAATTTGTCGCGCCTCGCGCGGCTTCTCCAGGTAGAACGCAAGTGAGGCGCGCAAATCGTCGAGCAGGCCGCGCACTGCGGTCGCGTTCGCCCGCAGGAACGCGTCCTTCCCGAGAAGGATAATGAGCTCCTGCTCGAAGGGCATGCCGTACTGGGAATCGAACAGTTTGCGGACAGGAAAGTCCTTCTCCACCATGTCCGCAAATGGCTGCGGGAACTCTCCGATTTCAACTTTGCCGGAGCGCAACGCCTCGGACATGGCCGGGAACGGAACCGGCGTGATGGTCACGTCGGAGTCGGAAAGGTTGTGGCGCGCCAGCGCAGTCTTGAGCCAGAGCTGACCGTCGGTGGCAAAGCCGTTGATGCCGACGATCTTGCCTTTGGCGTCGGCGACATTCTTTATGGGGGAGTCCGCTTTGACGTAATAGGAGGTCGCGAAGCCGCGCGGGCTCTCGCGAGCGAGCGATGCGATGACTTTTCCGGAAACGCCTTCGCTCGCCGCAAACAGGACGCCGACCGCACCGCTCGAGGCGAGATCGATGGCACCGGCTTCAAATGCCTGGGAGCGCTGGGTCGAGCTCTGAAAGCGAGAGGCGTCGAGCTTGTAGGTCTTGCCGTAGTTCGCACCGATTTCAGGCTTGGCGAGCAGCACGTAGAGCTGCTCTTCCGCGGCGGAGCCATAGCCGAGACGAAGTGTCGGCGGATCAGCGGCCGATGCCGCCGGCGCAAATCCGAAGCTGCCAAGAATAAAGCTGCCAAGCATACAGACCGCCGGCACGACGTGCGCTCGGTAATTGCCAGCCATGGTTTTACCTTTCCTCCGACTTGTCAGGCTGCCGGAACGAGCACCTGACGGCGCCGGCTGCCCGTCTCATCCGTATCCCACGCCATTTCGATTTGCGACAGCGGCCGCATCTCAATGTCGAGTGCGATCTCGCCTGCGGCGGCCATTCGGCACAATTCTGTGTATGCCAGGGCCTGCGTTTCGATCGGCGCGTGATAGTACGCGAATCCCAGGATGTTTGCCGAGACCCGGCGCGTGGTTGCCCCGAGAACGTTCATCGCGGGGGCCGCCCGCGTACCGATGTGGACCAGGCGGCCCCCCACGCCCAGCACCTCGAGCGCTGCCTCGGCGGGCGCGCCGCAGATATAATCGAGCACCACATCAACATGGCCATGGGTGGCTTCGCGGTACGCCGCAACCAAGTCGGTTGTACCCGCAAGCTCGACGATTGCGTCGGCGCCCAGCCGCTTGCCGCGCTCAAGCGCGGCGCGGTTTCGGCCTGCGGCAATCACCCGCCCGGCTCGCAGGTGCTTTGCAGCGCTCACAGCGATCAACCCGGAAATGCCGGTCGCTCCAAGGATGAGCACGGTCTCGCCCGGCCGCAGCTTTGCGCGCCAAGAAAGGGCAAGCCAGGCGGCAAGGCCGGGATTGCCCAGTGCTGCCGCGATTTCGTCGGGAACGGCGTCGGGGACCGGAAAGCTAAAGCGCGCATCGATGAGCGTGCGTTCCGCCATGGAGCCAAACGGGGCCACGGGTGCGTTGACGTTGAAATAGATTCGCTTGCCGTCGCTGTGCTGCGCCACGCCTTCCTTGCCCACCACAAACGGGCCGTCCGGCATCTTGAAATAATGCGCGCGGCGCGCGACCGCCCGGTCGAAGCCGGTCAGGGCCGCCGCGCGGACCGTGACCATGACCGAGCCGGCGTTCGCTTGCGGTTCCGCAAAGCTCGTATAGACGGGCCGTTTCGCATCGTGCATCACCGCGGCCTGCACGGTCATCCCCTCGATAGCCCCTGCTCAGCGCTTGCGGCGGGTCATCTCGGCAAGGTGCTCTTTGAGCTCGGGCGCGTGACGGTCGAGCGCCTTGCGGATCTGTTCGCGCTTAATGCCCTTCGGCGTTTCTCCGCGCTCGACCGCCTCGTGCATGCGCTTGAGCAGGTCGAAATCGTGCTCGTCCCGATATGGCTTGAGATCGAGATCGGCCGGGACCTTGGTCAGCCGTTCGTCACCGATCTTCTTGACGTGTTTCTGCATGAAGCGGTCATATTCGCGCCAGCCGATGCCGGCAGCCCGGACCGCCGCTTCCTCTGCCCGCGCAGCGATCTGGTGCGCGTGCAGATAATGCAGATTGAGTTGATCGATCAGGGTCTTTTCGACCTCCTCGTGCAGGATAAGGAAACGGTCGGTGTCCGCCTCGCGTCCGCGAAACTTCATGCTGCGCGGCATATGCCGGTCGATATAGATGATCTTGCCGTCATTGCTGTAGCCGGCGAGATAGGGGATGTCGTGATTGCGGTCGAGGTTCTTCACCCGCCGCACAATGGCGTCGAGCGCACGGTCGAGCATGAGGCTCGATACGTACCACTCGGGGATCCGAAGTTTCTTATGCGGCGCCTCGGGATGACAGAACTGCAGCGGCATCGCGGCTTCTCCTTTGGAGAGGACGACAGAGGACAGAGGACGGACGACAATCGCATATGACAAGTGTCTCGCAAACTCCCGACGAGAAGCACATCGCGGTCGCGAAGCTTGTAGGGGCGGGTTTTAAACCCGCCCTTGTGTCACAGGCTCGCTGCGAGAGAATTGCCGTCATCAGCTGCGCAATCGAAGTTCGTACGGCTAGGCTCGGATCAACCTCACACACCGTGAATGCCGAACGAGGGCGGGTTTGAAACCCGCCCCTAGTGCGTCCGTCAGTCCGTCTGGTCAGTACGGTGGGAGTCCGTACCATGTGAAGTCACCGCATATGTAGCCGAAAGCAACTGCGTCGTGCGAGGGGCGGTCTTGTTCGCGTCGCTTCGAGGCGGGGTGGGGAGCAGCTGGAGGCGAATGGATAGCCTGTAGGAACACGAACCCAATTCGGCGGCGTGTAGTGGCGAGCTTCCTAGGGGTATAGGCGAAGCCTGGCTCTGCAAGGAGCCGACCGAGCGCACGAGGTGATAGGCACGTGACGTTCGGGCGCACGACGTGGTTGGGGATTGGATGTCCAGAAGGCCAGCGGATGGAACGGAGAGGCCTGTCGTGCTGTGTGCGAGGCGCGGCAGGAGTCAGAGCCCGCATAGTACCGCAGCGGCGAAGAGCCGCGGAAAGTGCGGAAAGCAAAGCCGCACCGAGGGAAGGCAGGGTAGGAAGGTAGATGCGTGATGGGCCGGAACGGATCACAGACAGCACCGGCAGTGCCCGCGAGGGCTACACAAGGTGCAGAAGCCCGCGACTGGTCGTGGGTGGAAGATACGGTCTGGACCGAGCGCATGGTGTCGGCGCTGGTGAACGGCGTCAAAGGAGGTCGTTGGTACAGTTTGATGGACAAGGTGTTTGCGCCCGACACGCTGGATGCGGCCTGGGAGAGAAGTCTTGGCCAATAAAGGTGCGGCGGGCGTGGATGGTCAAAGCATCAAGCGGTTTGAAGCGCGTGCGGAGCTGTATCTGACCGAGCTTTCGACGGCACTGCGGAACGGGAGTTACCGGCCGCAACCGATCAGGCGGGTCGAGATCCCGAAGGGCGATGGTCGGACGCGACCGTTGGGAATTCCCACGGTCAAGGACCGCATCGTCCAGACGGCGGTGAAGTTCGCACTCGAACCGATCTTCGAAGCGATGTTCCGACCGACGAGCTACGGCTTTCGGCCGGGACGCGGCTGCCGGGATGCGTTGCGCGAAGTAGCCCAGCTGATTGCGGACGGCCACGCGTTTGTGGTTGACGCAGACTTCGAAAGCTATTTCGACACGATTCCGCATGATCGACTGATGCAGCGGGTCGAGGAGCGAGTGAGTGATGGGCGTATCCTCACGCTGCTGCGCAGTTGGCTTACACAGGACATCATGCGCGATTTGCAGCGATGGACACCGACGGCGGGCACTCCGCAAGGAGCAGTGATCAGCCCGCTGCTGGCGAACATCTACCTGCACCCGCTGGATGAACTGATGGCAGCCCGCGGCTATCGCATGGTGCGCTACGCAGACGACTTCGTGGTGCTCTGTAGGAGCCGCGAAGAGGCCGATGCCGCTCTGGCCGAGATTCGTGCCTGGGTGGTTGAGAACGGCCTGCGTCTGCATCCCAACAAGACGCATGTCGGCGACTGCCGGCAGACCGGGGAAGGGTTCGAGTTCCTCGGCTATCGGTTCGAAGCTGGACGGCGCCTTGTTCGCAAGAAGAGTCTGGACCGGTTCAAGGACAGCATCCGGGCGAAGACACGACGAACACGCGGGCAGGCGCTCGCGGTCATCGTCGTTGATCTCAACCGGTTGCTGCGCGGCTGGTTCGCCTACTTCAAGCATGCGCACCCTTACACCTTCCGCCCTCTCGATCAGTTCATCCGGCGGCGGTTGCGCGCGCTCCTGCGCAAGCAGACGCTCCGGCGCCCCGGCATGGGACTGACCGCAGCGGATCATCAACGCTGGCCCAACGCCTTCTTCGCGGAAGCTGGGTTGCTCGCTCTTCACACGGCCTGGCAGACAGCGAGACACTCCCGATGAGGAACAACTACCGACTGGAGAGCCGTATGCGGGAAAACCGCCCGTGCGGTTCGGAGGGCGGGGAGGGCGTCAGCCCTTTCCGACCCCTATCAAGAACCATCAGCGTAGTGCCGCTTCGCGGCCTCGGTTTTTGGTAGGGCTTGCTCATATGCGATTGCCCTGCCCTTCGGGGCAAGGGATTGAGTTAGACAGCCTGTTCCCGACCACCATCCAGGCGACAAGTATCTTCTGCGACCAAAGCCGAATCAGCACTCAATGACGCAGTTCAGGGGGCTTTCGCAACACTCGAATTGTGCCCTGCAACAGCCATTGAAATTCCATAAAAAACAGTTACTTACAGGCTAGATTTTGGGCTGTACGCCCCCCTGATTTCGTGCCAGATCAGTTCTGCTCCGTCCCCTTCCTTTTCAGCGCGCCATCTCGAAAGCTTGTCCATGGCTGAACCCGCCCGCCAGACTGTGCCTGATGCCTCCGATTATGGGGCGGACAGCATCAAGGTCCTCAAGGGCCTCGACGCCGTGCGCAAGCGGCCCGGCATGTATATCGGCGATACCGATGACGGCTCGGGCCTCCACCACATGGTCTATGAAGCCGTCGACAACGCCATTGACGAGGCGCTGGCGGGCTTTGCCAAGGAGGTTGTGGTCATCCTCAATCCCGACGGCTCCTGCACGGTCCGCGACGACGGGCGCGGTATTCCAACGGGTATCCACGAGGGTGAAGGCATATCGGCGGCTGAGGTCGTGATGACCCAGCTTCACGCCGGAGGAAAATTCGGCGAAGCGCATAACATGGCCAATCCGTATAAGGTCTCGGGCGGGCTGCACGGCGTCGGCGTTTCCGTCGTCAACGCGCTCTCGACCTGGCTCAAGCTCACCATCTGGCGCGACGGCAAGGAGCATTTCATTGAGTTCCGCGACGGCGAGGCCGTTGCCCCCCTTGCGGTCGTTGGTCCCGCGCACGACAAGCGCGGCACTGAGGTTAGCTTCCTGCCGAGCTTGCAAACCTTCACGATGACCGAGTTCGATTTTGCGACCCTCGAGCATCGGCTGCGCGAACTTGCTTTCCTCAATTCGGGCGTGCTGATCGTGCTTGCGGACCGGCGCCACGCAGTCGAGAAGCGCGAGGAGATGCGCTACGACGGCGGTGTCGAGGAGTTTGTCCGCTATATCGATCGCAATCAGACCCCGCTCGTTCCCGCGCCGATCATGATCAACGCCGAGCGCGAGGGCATCGCAGTCGAATGCGCGTTGTGGTGGAACGAGAGCTACCACGAGACCGTGCTCTGCTTCACCAATACCATTGCTCAGCGCGACGGTGGCACGCACCTTGCGGGCTTCCGCGGAGCGCTGACACGCCAGGTGACCGGCTATGCCGAGAAGGCGGGCGCGGCGCAAAAGGAGAAGGTCGCCCTGACCGGCGATGATTGCCGCGAAGGGCTCACCGCCATCCTCTCCTGCAAGGTGCCGGATCCGAAATTCTCCTCCCAGACCAAGGACAAGCTCGTTTCCTCCGAAGTGCGTCCGGTGGTCGAGAACATCATCAACGAGGCGCTGCAATACTGGCTCGAGGAGCACCCGGGCGAGGCAAAACTCATCGTCGGCAAAGTCATCCAGGCGGCGGCAGCGCGCGAGGCAGCGCGCAAGGCGCGTGAGATGACACGCAAATCCGCACTCGGAATTACGTCGCTCCCCGGCAAGCTCGCGGACTGCCAGGAGCGCGACCCCGCCAAGTCAGAGCTCTTCCTCGTCGAGGGTGACAGTGCTGGCGGCTCCGCCAAGCAGGGCCGCGATCGCGCGTTTCAGGCCGTGCTGCCGCTGCGCGGAAAGATTCTCAATGTCGAGCGCGCGCGGCTCGACAAGATGCTCGCAAGCCAGGAGATCGGAACGCTGATCACTGCGCTCGGCGCCGGCATCAGCGACGAGTTCAATGCCGAGCGGCTGCGCTATCACAAGATCATCATCATGACGGACGCCGACGTCGACGGCTCCCATATCCGCACGCTGCTGCTGACGTTCTTCTACCGCCAGATGCGCGAGCTTATCGACCGGGGTCATCTCTTCATTGCGCAGCCGCCGCTGTACAAGGTTACGCGCGGGAAATCGGAGCAATATCTCAAGGATGAGCGCGCGCTCGAAGATTATCTCATCTCGGCCGGCCTGGACGACGCGGTGCTGAGGCTTGCAACCGGCGAGCATCGCGCGGGCAGCGACCTGCAGGAACTGGTCGAGCAGGCCCGCGGCATACGCAACGTGCTCAATGGCCTGCATAGCCGCTATAACCGCAAGGTCGTGGAACAGGCAGCGATTGCCGGGGTGCTCACGCAAGCTATTTTCGAGGATGCGAGCAAGGCGGTCGAGGCGGCGAGATACATCGCGCGCCGCCTCGACGCGCTGTCAGAAGAGACCGAACGCGGCTGGGAGGGGGAATTCCGGGAGGGGCAGGGCTTCTCTTTTCATCGCGTCGTTCGCGGGGTAACCGAGATCGCGGTGCTCGATCCTGCGCTGCTTGGCTCGGCCGATGCACGCAAGCTCGACGAGCACGCGGCGCGCCTCCAGCAGAACTATCCGCGTCCGGCAACGCTGCGCCGCAAGGATGAGGAGACCGTCATTCACGGCCCCGTCGGATTGTTCGAGGCGGTCATCAATACCGGGCGCAAGGGCCTTTCGCTGCAACGCTACAAGGGCCTGGGCGAGATGAATCCCAATCAGCTGTGGGAAACCACGCTCGACAGCAACGCCCGCTCGCTTCTGCAGGTCAACGTGAAAGAGATCGATGAGGCCAATATCCTGTTCGACGAGCTGATGGGCGACAAGGTCGAGCCTCGCCGCGCATTCATCGAACAGAACGCGCTCACCGCCAGTGTGGATGTGTGAGGCGCCCTACACACCGGCCGCCCAGCCTGCGGCCTCCCGGCGCGCCGCATCGGTCTTGCGCCAGTAGCCTTGCCAATCTGAGCTTGGACCGATGCCGTCGATCGCGGCAGGCCCCGTGATCTTCGCTGCGGCGGGCGCATCGAGCACCATCAGCGGCTTGCCGCCGTTGCCGGCCGCCTCGATGGCGCCACGCAGGATGCGCCGATAGGCGGTGATCGCCTTATCCGATTGACCAAGGTGCTCCCTGGTGCGGTCCTGGATGGGCCCCATGGATTCGCAGGCCCACTGGTCGTGCACGTTGATGTCGGTGCCCATACCGGTATAGGTCTCGTGCTCCTGCTCGTTCGGATCGAAACCGTAATCGTTGCTCTTGTTCTTGCGCGGGATGTAATCGGGCAGCTCATAGAGCGCGAGGCGCTGGCGGCGCATCTCGTCCTTGCTCACCGGCGCGCCGAAGCTCGTGAAAATGGCGTACCAGTAATGGCAGGTGTCATCGATCGGCACGTGCCATTGGGTGATGGTCATTTCGCTGCTCATTGGAATGGTGAATGCGTTCGGAAAAACGAGGTTGGTGACGCGCACGTGCGTGTTCGCGTCGCTGATGCGGCGCAGCGTAATCAGGCGCATGCCGAACTCGGTCGGCTCGACTTCAATACGCGGACGAGGAAATTCGCGCATGATGCGCGTCATCGGCATGTCCGAATCGATGGATTTGTCGCGGAACAGCTTGCCGTAGCCCGTGCCCGGCTCCTCGTCGTGAAAGAAGCGGTGCAGGAACGAGGTATGCGCGGGATCAATGCCGACTTCGAGTGATTGCAGCCAGTTGCACGCGATCAGGCCCTTGAAGGCAAAGGTGTGCGTGTTCGGCGCCGCGAAACAGTCAAAATGCGGAAGCGCAGGAGGCTCGCCAGCGCCCAGATACGCGAACAGGATGCCGTTTCTCTCCACGACGGGATAGGCTTTCTGCCGGATGTTCGCGCACATGCGGCTTCCTTCCGGCTCAGCCGGAGTCTCCAGGCATTGGCCGGTAACGTCGAACAGCCAGCCGTGGAAAGAGCAGCGCAATCCCGATCGTTCGAGGCGCCCGAACGCAAGGTCGGTGCCGCGATGGGGACAGCCGCGTTCGATCAGACCATAGCGGCCCTGCCCGTCACGGAAGGCGACGAGGTTTTCGCCGAGCAGGCGGACCGGCTTCACCGGGCGGTTGCCGGATAGCTCGTCAATGAGGGCGGCCGGCTGCCAATAGCACCGCATCAGCTTGCCCGCGGGCGTGCCGGGGCCGGTACGGGTGATGAGATCGTTCTGCTCGGCGCTGAGCATCTCAATGCCCGGGCAGCACGGTCACTTTGGGCGTGGTGGGAAGGGCCGCCTTCGAGATCAGGATCGAGGGGATTTCGCTCGTTTCCAGCTCCCAGTTCTGCCGCGCCCGGTCGAGAAAACGCTGCAGCGTATACATGCTGAAGAAATGCATGGGGATCATTTGCGGCGCCTTGAGCGCGTGGAGCACTTCCATCATTCCTTCGAGATCAAGGGTATAGCTGCCGTCGACCGGGACGAACACAACGTCGACGCGGCCGATCTCGTTGAGCTGCTGCTGGGTGAGCGTGTGGTGAAGATGGCCGAGATGGGCGATGCACAGATTTGCCACTTCGAAAATGAAAATGGAGTTGCCGTGACGCTCGGTGCCGCCGCTCCAATCCCGGATATTCGTCGGGACATTGCGCACGCGCACGTCGCCAACGCTAACGTCGTGACGTGCCGGCTGATCCGGTGTGGGCCCCCAGCCGCGCAGGACGTGCTTGATCGCCGGATCGGGGCGATCGGTGTAATGGGTGCCGTGCGCGTGGTTCATGGTGATGATGTCCGGCACCACCGGCGGACGGACATAATCGTTATAGTCGGTCACGATACGCACGAGCTGAGGGCTCTCGATCAGAAAGCTTGAGTGTCCCACATAGGTGATGCGAACCTGATCGGGATTGAGCGCCACTCGGAAATCGGCCGGGACGACCCGCGGCCTGTTTGCGGCGACGAAGCCGGGACACGTCTCCATCATTTCCGGCTTCGAAGGGGCTGCCTGCACGCGATCGAGTGCCGCGGCCGGAAGGGCAAACGTGACGATAACGGCAGCCAGTATGCCCGAAAGGAATTGCGACATGCCCGATGCTCCTTTCCCGCCGATGAGTAAGCAGAAAAGAGGATTCAGAACAACCCGTGCTTGCCCGCGGGATCAGAGCCAGTTTCGATGACGTTCAATCACCACGCGATGGTGCAGCCCGCGGTACCTCTCCCCTGCGGGGAGAGGTGGACCTGCTGGCTCGATCTCAGCGAAACACGCTCTAGAGCGTTGCCGCGTTCGCTCACCCGGCACGAGCGAGAGCACGTGCGGTCCGCCGTTGCGTAGCGCGACGATTTCGATGGGGCGTCCGATCTTGTCGCCCGCGAGCATGCGGATGAGATCATCGGCGCCGGTCACCGGCGTGCCGCCGAGCGCGACGATGACATCACCCCGGCGCAAGCCGGCGCGTTCAGCAGGACTGCCCGCCTCAACACTCGCGATTATGACGGCGCTCTCCTGCGCGAGACCGGCTGCATGGCGCAGGCGGCGCGATAGCGTGAAATGCTGGGCAGCAACCCCGATGAAGGCGCGGCGCACCCGGCCGTGGCGCACCAGCTCGCCGAGAACAAAGTTCGCGGTGTTGGAGGCGACCGCAAAGCAGATGCCCTGTGCGCCCATGATGATGGCGGTGTTGATGCCGACGACCTCGCCGTGGGAAGAGACCAGCGGCCCGCCGGAATTGCCGGGATTGAGCGCAGCATCGGTCTGAATGACGTCGTCGATGAGGCGGCCCGAACGTGACCGCAGCGACCGGCCGAGCGCCGATACGACGCCGGTCGTGACGGTCGATTTAAATCCAAGCGGATTACCAATCGCGATCACAAGCTGCCCGCGTTTGAGCAGCTTGGAATTTCCAAGCGCGGCTGCCGGCAAGGTGATCGGGGCATCAATTCGTACAAGGGCAAGATCAGTGTCGGGATCATCGCCCACCACGCGCGCATCGAGGCTGCGGCCCTCGACCGCCGTCACCTGCACACGTGCCGCGCCGCCGACGACATGGCTGTTGGTAAGCACGAGCCCGTCGGGCGCAACAATCACGCCCGAGCCGCTGCCCCCGCGCGCCGACCCTTCATGGTTTTTGACGTCGAGCCGAACCACGGCGGGTCCGACGCGATCGACAACGTCAATCACCGCGCGGGAATAGGCGTCGAGCAGCGCCTGGTCATCGGGCGGGATGGCAGGTGTGAGATTGGGTTTATCGAGCATGCGAGCCCCAGATATGGGGCGCGCGGGGCGGCAGCGGAAGGGTGAAGAGCGAGTGGCGAATAGCGAATAGCGAGTGGCGAATAGTAGCCAGAAAGCTGTTGCTGTGCCCTATTCGCTATTCGCGATTTCGCTATTTGCTACTTGGGGGCCGCGATGCTTCCCTTTGAAGTCACGACGACCCAGCGGCCGTCCTGCTTGCGGATGGCCTCGATGCGGCCAAGTCCCGGGATCACATCACCCTGTTCGACTTCGATCATTCCTGCCCGTCCTTCGAGCAGGGCGGTACCCTGACGCACATCGCGCAGCACCCAGCCTTCAAGTTTTGCGGCCGAGCCAACGGGTTGCGGCGGCGCGATGCCGCCTGTGAATTCGTTGCGGGAGATCCGTTCGAGATTTTCCGCGGCTTTGGTCAGTCTGGCCGCGGGCTCGGCGCCGATGCGCTCGATGCGCTCGATGCGCTCGGTGATCTTCGTGAACTGGCTATTGGCGCTGCGGCTGCCCGCCTCGATGATGCTCTTGAGCGCCGCGAGGTCGACGCGCGCTTGGATCAGGTTTTCCTTGAGCGCCGCCATCTCTTCTGAACCGGCTATGGTGATCTCGGGGGCGGGTTGCGGCCGCGTGAAGCCATAGGCGGCAAGCGCCCCGATCATGCCGCCGAATGCCGCCGCCAGGGCGAGACAGGCCGCCAGCATGGTGAAGCGGCTCACGCGGGGAGGGGCGCTTTCCTCGGTAGCCGCTTCCTGTTCGGCCGGAACCATCTCCTCTTCCGCGGTTGCAGACCAGGCATCATCCGGCGCGATATGGGGCGCCTCCGTGCTGGTAATCTCGACGGCGGAGGGGGTCATGTCGATGGGTTCGGCAGACTGATGCTGCTCGACCGGCATTGATTGCGCTTTCAACTCCTTGATCAGAGACTCGACGCGCACGGCGTCTACTTCTGCCAATGCCATTTTCGGCGTCACTTCGCTTGCTGTGACGGTGCTGGTGCCTGCGTCCTCGCCGGCGGCTGCCGGCTTGGGCTCATGCTTAATGCTTTGTTGCTTGCCCATGGAGAATCCTTGCTGCGCGCTTGCCCCATTGGAAACCCACCGCGGTTACCATTTGGTTACTATTTGGCGCGTCCGCGCTTCGCGGGCGCGGCGCTATGGCAGGAGCTGCGCGCTACGCCGCATTCGGGCCACGGCTCAAATGCCGAGATAGCGGTGTTGAACCTCGGGCACTGCCGCGAGCTCGCGTGAGCTGCCGGTCCACACGACCTTGCCTCGCTCGATCACGTAATGGCGGTCCGCAAAATGGATGAGGGCTTGAACATTCTTGTCGATCACCAGAATGGACTGGCCGGCGGCCTTGAGCCGGGTCAAGCACTGCCAGATTTCGGCGCGGATGAGGGGAGCAAGTCCTTCCGTCGCCTCGTCGAGAATGAGCAGGCGAGGATTGGTCATGAGCGCCCGGCCGATTGCAAGCATCTGTTGCTCGCCACCAGAAAGGAGGTTGGCCATGCTCGTGAGCCGCTCGGCCAGGCGCGGAAACAGCGCGCATACCTTGTCGAGGGTCCACGGTTCGGAAACATTTCGCCGGTTAGCGGCGGTCGCGACCAGGTTTTCCCGGGTGGTGAGGTTGGGAAAGACCTGCCGCCCTTCGGGGACGAGCCCCAGGCCGAGTTTGGCAATCCGGTATGAAGGCAGCTCGCGAATTTCTATTCCGTCGAAACGGATGGAGCCGGTCATCGCGGGGGTAAGTCCCATGACCGAGCGCACGGTGGTCGTCTTGCCCATGCCATTGCGCCCCATTAGCGTGACCGTTTCGCCCGGGGCGACCGCAAGCGTGACTCCGAACAAGACCTGACTCAGTCCGTAACAGGTCTCGACGTTCGAGACCGCAAGGAGAGCCTCAGCCACGGTGCTCACGCACGAGCATTCCGGCGATCCCGCCGCGCGCGAACAGCACGACCAGCAGAAACAGGGGGCCGATGATGATCTGCCAGTATTCGGTCACGCCCGAGAGGGTCTCCTCCAACAGCAGCAGCGCCGCCGCGCCGATCACCGGCCCGAATACGCTGCCCATCCCGCCGAGCACGGACATGACCAGGAGATCGCCGGAGCGCGTCCAATGCATCAACGCGGGACTGATGAAGTCGGTGTGGTTGGCAAGCAGCGCGCCCGCCAGCCCGCACAACGCGCCGCCGATGACGAAGCACACGAGCTTGTAACGATAGGTCGGAAATCCGATGGCGCGCATGCGCCGATCATTCGAGCGCGAGCCCCGAATGACCAGGCCGAAGCGGGAATTCACAATCCTGTACACCAGATAGACGGTCCCCAGCAGCAGCAGCAGGCATAGATAATAGAACATTGTCCGGTTTGAGAGATTGATGAGGCCGCCGAACTGGCTGCGCCGGTAGATGGTCATCCCGTCGTCGCCGCCATAACGATCGAGCCCGATCGCGACGTAATAGACCATCTGCGCGAAGGCGAGCGTGATCATGATGAAATAGACGCCGCGCGTGCGCAGCGACAGCGCGCCGATGGCAAGCGCGAAGAGGGCCGAGGCGGCGACCGCCACGGGCCACTGCAGGAAGCCGGAATTGAAGCCCTCCTTGGCGAGAATGCCGACAGCATAGCCGCCGATACCCAGATAGGCCGCATGGCCAAAGCTCACCATGCCGCCGAACCCCATGATCAGATTGAGGCTGACGGCGGCCATGCCCAGGATCACGATGCGGGTGAACAGCGACACCAGGAAAGATGAGCCGGTGAACGCGACATAAACGGGCACCAGTCCTAACGCCGCAACGACGCCGCCGACGAGGAGCGCGCTTGGGTTGAACCGGCGGCTCATCGGTTGGCAGCCGGAAACAGGCCTTCCGGACGAAATACCAGGATGCCCGCGGTGAGCATGTAGATCAGCATTGATGAAAATGCCGGTCCCGCGGTGGAAGCGGCATTGGCGCTCAGAAACAGGCGCATCAAATCCGGCAGAAAAGCGCGCCCGACCGTATCAATCAGCCCCACGAGGACAGAGGCAACGAAGGCGCCGCGAACCGACCCGATCCCGCCGATGATGATGACCACAAAGGCCAGGATCAGGATGTTCTCACCCATCCCGATCTGTACGGTCAGGATCGGAGCCTGCATCAGACCGGCAAAGCCAGCGAGCATCGCGCCCAATCCGAATATGAGGGTATAGAGCAGCTTGATGTTGATCCCGAGCGCTCCGACCATTTCCCGGTTCGAAGCACCCGCCCGGATCAGCATGCCAATGCGCGTGCGCATCACGAGAACATAGAGCAGCAGCGCAACCACGAGCGTCGAGACGATGATGACCAGCCGGTAAAGCGGGTAGTAGACGCCGGGCAGGATCTGCACCGCCGTGAGCATCTCGCTCGGTAACGCAAGCGTCATGCCAGCCGGCCCCCAGATCAGTCGCACCAGCTCGTTGAAGAACAGGATCAGCCCGAAAGTGCCGAGCACATGATCGAGATGATCACGCCCGTAAAGCCGCCGCATCGCGATCACTTCGACGGCCATGCCGACGAGCAGGGTAGCGATGAGGGCAAGCAAGGCGCCGGCGATAAAGCTTCCGGTCATCGCTGCGAAGGTTGCGGCGAAATAGGCACCGATCATGTAGAGCGAGCCATGCGCCAGGTTGACCAGGTCCATTATGCCGAAGATCAGGGTGAGGCCGGCTGCGAGCAGAAACAACAGCATGCCCAGTTGCACGCCATTGAGAGATTGCTCGATGAAATACAGCATGATTTCAGAACGGGGATGACGCGAACGGGCCAGTTATCATGGGCGCGTCACCCGCGGGGCTTGACCCGCGGGTCTATCTCCTTCGCCTAAGTCGTTGCGAAGCGGATGGATTGCCGGGTCAAGCCAGGTCAAGCCCGGCAATGACGCACTCCGCGTGCGCACTATTTCATGTGGCAGTTCTGGAAGTGCTTGTCCTGATCGTTCTCGACAATGGTGGCAGCCGTCTTGAGCACATAGTCGTCGCCCTGCTTCACCACATCCTGCAGATAGAAGTTCTGGATCGGGATGTGATTGGGACCAAATTTGAAGCTGCCGCGAACCGATTTGAAATCGGCCTTCTCCAGCGCCTTGCGCAAGGCCTCCTTCTTGCTCAGGTCGTTGTTGACCGCTTTGAGCCCGCTGTCGATCAGAGCCACGGCATCGTAGGTCTGAGCGCCGTAAAACGAGGGCGAGCTTTTGTACTTTGCCTTGTAGTCGGCGACGAATTTCTTGTTCGCCTCATTGGGAAGGTCGTTCACCCACTCTTGAGCGCCGGGGATGCCCACGGCTAGCTCCTTGAGCCGCGGCAGTGACAATTCGTCGATGGTGAACGCGGTGTAGAGCGGAATCTGACCCTTGAGACCCGATTGCACGTATTGCGTGATGAACTGGATACCGGGGCCGCCCGGATAGAACGCGAAGATGGCATCGGGCTTCGCGGCGCGCGCCTTGGACAGCTCGGCAGAGAAATCGAGCTGATCCGGCCAGCGCGTCAGTTCGCGACCGACGATCTGCCCTTTGAAAGTCGCGGCGACCCCTTCAAGCATATCCTTGCCGGCGGCATAGTTCGGCCCGATCAGGAAGGCCGTCTTCACCCCCTTCTGGTTCATATAGAGCCCGACCGCCTGCGGTGTCTGGTCGTTGTTCCACGATGTCGAGAACACGTAGGGCGAGCAGAGTTCGCCGGCGAGCTGTGACGCACCGGCATTCGTGACGATGGTGAAGGTCTGGGAATCCACAAGCGGCTTGAGTGAAGCCAAGAGTACATTCGACCAGATATAGCCGACGACGAAATCGACCTTGTCCGATTCAATCAGCTTTTGCGTCTTCTGCACACCCACTTCGGGCTTGAACAGATCGTCTTCATAAATGACCTCGACCGGCAGACCGCCGAGCTTTCTCCCGTTGTGATCAAGCCCGAGCTCGAACGAATTGCGCATATCATTGCCGATCGCTGCAACCGGGCCGCTGAAGGTGCTGATGAACCCGATCTTGATTGTCTTCTGCTGCGGCATGGCCGGCGATGCGGCGATGATCAGCAGCGCCGCCATTGCAAGCAAAGCTTTTCTCATGCGGGGGTCCTCCGAAGGTATTGTTGCGAGGTCGAGCACAATCTTATTGGATTGATCCACGGCCCAACAGCCCCGGGAGGCGTGGCTTTTCGCCCCGCCCGCTTGGGCTCGTCGTGCTTCCTTGCCTTGCAGACAGGGCGGCAGTAGAGCAGTTTGGATCACGGGCTCTCGGAAGATCAACATGCATGAATTGACCGGCAGGACCCACTGGCACGAGCCGACGGGCAACAATCGGGCGGGTTTCGGCGAATTCGGCCGGCCAAAGACGCCTTATGACATCTTCATGGAATTGGAAGGCATTCCGGTCTTTCGCGATATCGGTGTCAACAAAGTCCAGAACCTGCCGCTCGCAGCATGGAAAAGACTCGGCGGCAAAGGCACCTATATTCAGCTCCACGGTACCGAGGGCAAATGGGGCTGCTACGTGGTCGAGGTCCCGGGCGCCGGTGCGCTCAACCCGGAAAGGCACCTCTATGAGGAGATTTATCTGGTCGTGGAGGGGCGGGGCACGACCGAAGTCTGGCTCGACAAGGACAGCAAACGCCACGTGTTCGAATGGCAAAAGGGCTCGCTGTTCTCCATTCCGGTGAATGCGTGGCACCGCATCGTAAATGCAAGCTCGGCGCCCGCGCTGCTGCTTGCCGGCACCACTGCCCCGAATCTTCTTAACCTCATTAACAATGTCGATGTGATGTTCAACTGCCCGTATGAATTCCGCGAGCGTTTCAGCGGGGCTGATGACTTCTACAAGTACAAGGACGAGATCGAGCCTGATCCGGTGCGCGGCCTGGCCATGCGGCGCACGAATTTTGTTCCGGATGTGATCAATTGCGATTTGCCTCTGGATAACCGGCGCTCGCCGGGATGGCGCCGGGTCGAGCCGTTCATGACCGGCAACACCTTCTATCTCTGGATCGGGCAGCATGAGAACGGGCGTTATTCCAAGGCCCATGCGCACACGTCTGCTGCTGTGCTGATCTGCCTGACAGGCAAGGGCTATACCTATACTTGGCCGGAACGATACGGCATCACGCCCTGGAAGGATGGGCATGCCGACAAGGTCAAGCGGGTCGACTACGAGCCAGTCGGGATGGTGTCGGCCGCGCCTGGCGGCGCGCGCTGGTATCACCAGCATTTTGGCGCCTCAAAGGATCCGTTGCGGCTGACCGCGTGGTTCGGCCCGCATAATCCCGGGCGCGAGCCCGGCCCGCCCGGCGAGAAGCACACCGACTACACCGCCATGGACATTCCCGAAGGCGGGACCGCGATCCCGTACTGGATGGAGGATCCCTTCATCAGCGCGGAGTACGAGGCGAGCCTCAAGGCCGAGGGCGTGCCGAGCCGGATGGATCGCGCTTTTTACAAGCAGGGCGCCTCGGTCCCAAGATTTGTCGGCGCCTGAGGTATGGTAGAGCCGCAAGGCGGGCGAATTTTTTTCTCCAGCACTGGCCGCTCCCTCGTCGAAGAGGACGAAATCGTCGTTCTCAGCGTCGGCGTCGATATCGGCTCTTCCACTTCGCATCTGGTATTCTCACGCATTGTGCTGGAGTGCCTCGACAGCCGCTATGTGGTTTCCGTTCGGGAGACCTTCCATCAGTCTGACATTCTGCTCACTCCCTACAGCGCCGCCGAAGAAATTGATGCGCAGGCGCTCGGCGCGTTCATCGAAAGCCAATACAAGGACGCCAATGTGGAACCGGACGAGATCGATACCGGTGCCCTGATCCTCACCGGAGTTGCGGTTCGCCGGCGCAATGCGCGCCGCATCGGTGAGTTGTTTGCGCGCCAAGCCGGCAAGATGGTCGCAGTCTCGGCCGGAGACAGTCTCGAAACCATCATGGCCGCCCACGGTTCAGGTGCCGTTGCCCGATCGATCCGCGACCAGACCAGCATCATGAATGTGGATGTGGGCGGCGGAACTTCGAAGATCGCGGTCTGTTGCGAGGGCCGCGTGAGCGATCTCACCGCGCTCGATGTGGGTGCCCGGCTTGTTTGTTTCGATGTGGACGGACGCATCGCGCGCGTCGAGGAGGCAGGCCGGCGCTTTGGGGCAGAGCTTGGGATCGATCTGAAAGTCGGTTCGAAGCTGCCGGATGAGGTCCGCCACGCGCTGGCGGCGCTGATGGCAGATCGGCTGTTCGAGGCGATGGCGGGCGGCGCGCCCGCGTGTGGCGGGGGCGGGCTCCTGCGGCTTGATCCCCTGCGTGCGCCCGGCGCGTTGGATCAGATCACCTTCTCCGGTGGCGTTGCCGAGTACATCTATGGCCGCGAGACCCAAAGTTATGGCGACCTCGGTTTTCTGCTTGCGCAGGAAATTCGCTTGCGCATTCCGAAATTCGGGCCAAAGCTCGAGCCCAGCAACGAAGGCATCCGCGCTACCGTAATCGGAGCATCGCAATACACGACGCAGGTGAGCGGCAGCACGATCTATGTTTCGCCGCTCGAGGCCTTGCCGCTGCGCAACGTGCCGGTGATCGCGCCCGTTTTCGCGCTCCATGCGGATGCCATCGATGCTGCCGCGGTCGCGCAGGCAATCAGGACCGTTCTGCGGCGCCTCGATCTGCTCGAAGCGAATACGCCGGTGGCGGTTTTCATTCCGTGGAGCGGCTCGGCGACGTTCCATCGGCTCGATGGATTTTGCCGTGGCGTCATCGAAGGCCTCGGACCGGTGCTTGCGCGCGGTCATCCGCTCGTTCTCGCCGGCGATAGCGATGTGGGCGGCCTCATGGGAATTCATCTGCGTGAAGAATTGCGGCTTGCAAACCCGATCGTGTCGGTCGACGGCCTAGAGCTCAAGGAATTCGATTATATCGACATCGGCACGATGCTGCCGAATTCAGGCGCCGTGCCGGTCGTCATCAAGTCTCTGATTTTCCCCACAAGTGCAGCGCCAGGCACAGAATGGCAGGCAGCACCGCCGATGAAGCGCAAACCCTAACTCATAATCGATAGATCCGCTGTGCCGTTTGACCGAGCACGGCGCGCTGTCCGTCCTCGGCGAGGCCGGTCACCAGCGAAGCAATGCCATTCCAGGCTTCCGCGTAACCCGCCGCAAGCAATATGACCGGCCAATTGCTGGCGGCCATGACGCGCCCGGGGCCGAACAAGGCGAGCACGTGATCGCTGTAGCGGCGGATTGCTTCCGTCGACCAGCGCCAGCGCGTGAGGATGTCGATGCCAATCGACAGCTTCACCGCCATGTTTGAGTTTTGGGCAGCGCGCGCGGTCTGGCTCGCCCACGGCTCCCAGCCCTGCTCCGGGATTGGCGGGCGGCCAAGGTGGTTGATCACCATCTTGAGCTCCGGCAATCGTTCGCCGGCGTCGAGCACCGATTCGAATTGCGCCGCGTTCACCGGGATGGCGTCAAAGACAACCCCCGCCGCAGCGAGAAGCTTGAGTGATTCGATCACGGTTTCCTGCAGCAGCCAGCGCGGGTCTGATTCGCGGCTGATGAGATGGCGCACGCCGATAAGCTTTCTCCGATCGCGCAGACGTTCGATTGCGCGAGACGTTGCGTTCGGATCAGCAAGTGGGAGCCAGCCCACCACGCCGCGCACGAAATCGACTTTCTCACAGAGGTCAAGAAATTCCTCGGTCTCGCCATTGTCGTGCAGGACTTAAATCAGCACCGTCCCATCGACGCCGCAGCGTTTGAGCTCAGGCCGCAGATCGTCTGGGGTGAAATCGCGCGCAAGGCGATCGCCGGTGCGAGGAGGCCAACTATAGGCATGACGGCCTGTCCACCAGAAATGATGATGCGAATCGATCATGTCCCCGTCCAGTGCGGGGCGCGCTTGTCGATGAACGCCTGCATTCCGATGCGGAAGTCCTTGCTCGCGTAACAGGCGCGCACGAGATCCTCGCCTTCGGGCAGTCCCGCGTGAATGAGCCGGCGGATTGCTTCCTTGCTCACCCGCATGGTGATGGGGGCATGCTGGGAAAGCCGCGCCGTAAGCTCGCCGATGCGCCGCTCCATGTCAGGCGCTTCCACGATCTCGGTCAAAAAGCCTGCCGCGAGCGCATCCCCGGCGGAAAGATTTTCGGCGAGCAGCAACATGCGTTTGGCGCGCGAAGCGCCGAGCACGGCGACCAGCCGCGCATAATTCTCCATGGAAAGGCAGTTGCCGAGCGTACGCGCAATCGGGACCCCGAACTGCGCAGAGGGAGTAGCGATACGCAGATCACAGGCCGACGCGATCGCAAGCCCGCCGCCGATGGCAAAGCCCTCGATCACAGCGAGCGTAGGAACCGGCAATGATTCGATCGCAGTGAGATACGTCTCCATCTTGCGCTCGTAGGCAAGGCCATCCTCTGCACTGCGGAAGCTTTTGAATTGCGCGATGTCGGTCCCGGCAATGAACGCCTTGCCGCCCGCGCCGCGGAATACGGCAACCCGCAGTTCGTCCTCGCCTTGCATGCGCGCGCAGGCTTGCGCGAGTTGCTCATACATCTGCCAGGTCATGGCATTGCGGGCTGCCGGGCGATCGAAGATCACCGTGACAACATTTCCGTCGCGAACGTAACGCACTTCCCCGTCGCTCATCTGACCTCCGCCTTCAGGCTCGCCGGCGCCGCCGGATTTCCTCGATCACCACACTGTTGTCCAGTTCGCCCTCGCCATGCCGCACGCAGGCTTCGAGCACATCGGCGTGAACTTCGAGCAACGGAAGCGCTTGCTTTGTGCGTCGCGCCTGTTCGAGCATCAGATGAACGTCTTTGAGATGTTGGCTCACGCGGCCTTCAGCCGTGAAATCGGCATGCACCATCTTGGCGCCCTTGATGTCCATCACCTGCGCGTAGCAGGCCGAACCGCGTGCGATCTTGAGAAAAGCATCGGGATCAAGTCCGAGCCGTTCCGCGAAGACAAGACCCTCCGCGAGCGCCAGGCGATTGAGCCCGAGGATGAGATTGACCGCGAGCTTTGCGCGTCCGCCATTGCCAACCTTGCCGAGGTAGAAATAGCTGGAAAACAGCGCGCGCAGGATCGGCTCGGCCCGGGATATCAGCTCTGCTTCGCCGCCAACGAGCCCGACACCCTCGCCACGGCTCACCTGACTGCTTGATCCGGAAACCGGTGTCTCCAGAAGCTGCAAACCGCGCGCGGCGCACCGCTCGGCCAAGGCCGCAAGGCGGTCGGGATCGCAAGTGCTCGCGCACAGCACGATGCGGCTATTCTCGTTGCTCCATGCCGGCAGTAGTTCGTCTTCGACGACAGTTTCGACCTGATCGGTGCTGAAAACCGCGAGCACAACGAATTCACAATCACTGGCGAGCGCGGCTATGGATGGCATGGGCTCGCCGCCTTGTCTTGCCAGCGCGGCATTCTTCGCTGGGTCTATATCGAAGCCGGCGACCGCAAAACCGGCATGGAGGAGACGATGCGCCAGCGCCGCGCCCAGAAGACCAAGGCCGATTACTCCAACGGTGCGGGGTTGAGACATCAGGCAAGGTCTAGCATGATCGAGAAAACGTTGCTCGGAGCAAAGCCATGATCCCATTCAAACGCGTGAAGAGCATACGAGGCGCCAGCCTCGGGGCAGCAATAATTCTGCTTGCAGGTGTTCTCGGATTCACTGAAGCGGTTGCAGACTATCCGGAACGCCCGATCAGGATCGTCGTGGCGAACACCCCGGGAGGACCCTCCGATATCATCGCGCGTTTCATGGCGGCCGCGATGCAGGAGGCAATGGGCGCAAGCGTGATCGTGGAGAACAAGGGAGGAGCTGGCGGCAATATCGGGATGGGCCTGGTCGCCCGCGCCGAGCCCGACGGCTACACCATCCTGCTCTCGACCAGTGCCTACGCCGTCAACCCCGGCCTTTATCAGACGTTGCCCTATGATCCGTTCAACGATTTCACAGCGATTTGCGAGCTCGCAGTATCGCCACACGTGTTTGCGGTGAGGCCCGATCTAGGCATTGGCACCATGAAAGAGTTCGTCGCGCTCGCCAAGACCAGTCCCGACAAGTTCAATGTTTCGACCCCACCGATCGGCACCACCCCGCAACTCCAGGCCGAAGTGCTCAAGCTGCGCGAAGGTCTGCAAGGAATGGCAACGGTGGTGTTTGCCGGCGGCGGCGATGCCCTCAAAGCGCTGATGAGCGGGACGGTTCAGCTCAGTTCGGGCGTACTGGCACCCGCGCATCCTCACATCAAGGCCGGCACCGTCAAGGCTCTTGCCGTCACCGGCAGGGCGCGCTGGCACGATTTGCCGGAGATTCCGACCATGCTGGAATCAGGATATCCCGACTTTGTCTTCGAGACCTACACCGCATTGATGGCGCCGGCGAAGACACCGGCAGAAATCGTCAGCCGCCTTGAACAGGTTGCGCTCGGTATCCTGCACAGGCCGGACATGCGCGAGAAGCTGACCCAATCCGGGTTTGAGGTCACGGCCGCGAGCGGCAAGGACCACATGGCTCGCATCGCGAGAGAAGTTCCCATGTTCCGCGACATCATTGCGCAGGCCGGGATAAAGAAGCTGTAGGGCATGGCGGGAATGCGTGGCTGCGATAGCTGCGGCGCAAAAACCCGACGGCTATCACTTCTAACAGCGGGAATTGCGAAAACGAATGGCTTCCTACCGCGTGACGGTCGATACCGGGGGCACGTTTTCGGACTTTGTCTATCTCGATGAATTGAGCGGTGAGCTTTCCATCGCCAAGTTTCCATCGACCCCGGATGACCCCTCGCGCGCGATCCTGGCGGGGATTGAGGCGTTGCGCGCGGATCGATCTTGCGAGATCGGCTATTTCTGTCACGGGACAACGGTGGGGACCAATGCGCTGCTGGAAGAAAAAGGCGCCAGTACCGCACTCCTGGTAACCGAGGGATTTCGCGCCATCTATCCGGTCGGAGAGCAGGCGCGCCCGTACGGTACGGCCATTTTTGATGTTCTCTACGACAAGCCATCCCCGTTGGTGCGGGCGAGTCTCACCGGGGAGGTAAAGGAAAGGGTTGATTTTCGCGGCAATGTGCTGCGGCCACTTGATGAGGCGGCACTGCGGGAGACCGTGCATGCAATTGCAGCGCAGGGCGTGCAGTCGATCGCGGTCTGCCTCCTGTTCTCGTTCCTCTATCCCGAGCACGAGAGGCAGGTACGCACCGTCATCCTGGAAAAAATGCCCGCTGCGGCCGTATCGCTCTCCTGTGAGGTGCTGCCGCAGATCCGTGAATATTACCGGCTGAGCACAACCGTGATTAACGCTTATCTGCAGCCGATCCTCGGCCGTTATCTCGCTGCGCTCGATCATCGCCTCGACGGCGCCGGGATCGTGACCCCGCAAAGGTACGTAATGCAATCGAACGGCGGCATGACCCGTTTCGCAACGGCGGCGGGGCGAGCGGCCACCACCGTCCTTTCAGGACCGGCCGGCGGCGTGATCGCGGGCACCGCCATGGGCCGGATGATGGGCGTTGAGAACATCATCACCTTCGACATGGGAGGCACGTCCTGCGACGTGGCACTGATCAAGAAGGGCGAGCCGCTCATGGCAAACGGCGGCAAAATCGCAGGGCGCGATCTCGCCCTGCCGATGCTCGACATCAACACGGTGAGCGCGGGCGGCGGCACCATTGCCGAGATCGACCGGCTCGGACTTTTGCAGGTCGGACCGCACAGCGCGGGCGCGCAGCCCGGTCCCGCCTGTTACGGCTACGGCGGCGAGGCTGCGACAATAACGGATTGCAACCTCGTCCTGGGCAATCTCGGCGAGGACAGTTTTCTTGCTGGCCGGGTGCCCCTCTTTGCGGCCAGGTCCCGCGCTGCGATCGAGGCCAAGATTGCGCGTCCGCTCGGGATCGATGTGCTTGCCGCCGCGGAAGGGATCATCCGCATCATTGACGTGAAGATGGAGGAGGCAATCAAGGCGATCTCCACCATGCGCGGTCACGATCTGCGCGATTTCATGCTGCTTGCGTTCGGGGGTGCCGGACCCCTGCATGCCGGGCGCATTGCGCGCGAGCTGGGCATGCCCGGCGTGATCGTGCCGCGTTATCCCGGCGTATTTTCCGCCATCGGCCTGCTCATGGCCGACGTCACCCACGACTACATGCGCTCAAAGCTCACGCCGCTGGAAGCTGCGGAGCCGGCCGATGTGAACGAAATGTTCGAGCGGCTCACGTCGGAAGCGATGGAAGAGCTCGGACGCGACGGGTTTGTGCAAGAGCGCATCCGCATTGAGCGCTCGCTCGACCTGCGCTATGCCGGGCAGGGCTACGAGATCGCGGTGCCCTGCCGCGCACAGCCCCTCGATGGTGGCGCTCTCAAAGAGCTGCGCGCCGCTTTCGACCAACAGCATCAGAGAATGTTCGGCCACATGGCCCCGCACGAGATGGTCGAGATCGTGTCCTATCGGGTGCGGGGGATTGGTCTCGTCCCTCCGGTGCACCTGCCAATGTTCAAGCCGGCGGGCATGGCGCTCGCTGATGCGCAACGCACCCGCCGCGCCGTGCGTTTCGATGGCAATGACGTTGATTGCCCGGTTTATGATCGCGTGCGGCTCGATGTCGGACTGAGCTTTACAGGTCCGGCTATTGTCGAGCAGCTCGATTGCACAACCGTGGTCTGCCCCGGGCAGACCGCGCACGTTGATGAATGGAAGAACCTGATTGTGACATCATGATCATCGGCGCAGTCGAGCTCGAAGTGCTCAAAGCTTCGCTCTCCGGCATTGTGCAGGAGATGCAGAACTCGCTTTTTCGCACCGGCTTCTCCACCATTGTGCGGGAATCGCAGGATGCATCCTGCGCGTTGATGAACGCAAACGGCGAAGTGGTCGCGCAGCATGTGGTGCTGCCGCTGCATATCGGCGCCTTCGCGGCTTGCACGGCCGCCGTGATCAAAGCGTTTGGCAATGAATTCGCGCAGGGCGACGCGTTCCTGATCAACCATCCCTACCAGGGTGGCAGCCCGCATGCGCCGGATATCGCGGTGATTACGCCGGCTTTCGTCGATGGCGCGCTGGTCGGCTTTTGCGGCTCGATTGCGCATAAGAGCGACATCGGGGGGCCGGTGCCGGGAAGCTGCTCCGGCCAGGCGCGCGAGGTCTTTAACGAAGGTCTTCATCTGCCGGCGGTGCGCTATCACCGGGAATACCATGCGAATGCCGACCTCGAGCGCCTGATTGCCGCCAACAGCCGTACACCGGAGCTCGTGCTCGGCGACATTCGGGGCCAGCTCGGCGCCGACCGCCTGGGCGAGAGGCGAGTGGGTGAGCTCATGACCAAGTTCGGCAGGGAGAAGCTCCTTGCCGCGTTCGAGCGCGTGCTGGAAATGTCGGAGCGCACCGTCAGGAGCGCGGTTGCGCAGTGGAGCAATGGACGGTTCGAGGCGGAGCGCTTCGTCGATGATGACGGCATCCATTTGGAAAAGCCCGTGCGCATTCACGTGAGCGTGCAGAAGCGCGGCGATGCCCTTGAATTTGATTTCACCGGCTGCGCAAACCAGACCGACGGACCCGCCAACATCCGTCCGCCTCTCGTCGCTGCCGCTTGTGCCTATGTCCTCATCTCGCTCATCAATCCCGCGATCTACGTGTCGAGCGGGCTCATGCGCGGCTTCCGCGTGAAGACGCGCGAAGGAAGCGTGCTCAATCCGCGCTTTCCAGCGCCTGTAAACACCTATAACCCCACGGTTCATGCGCTGGTCGATGCTATCTTCGCTGCCATGAGCCCGCTCGTTCCGGAAAGAGCGCGCGCCGACGGCAGCGGAAGCCGTTCCATCATCCTCGGCGGCCGTGACACCTATACCGGCAAGAGCTACGTGCAATACGAGATCATCGCGGGTGGCGCGGGAGCGCGCGCAAATAAGGACGGCATGTCCGGCATCACCGTCAACCAGAGCAATGCGAGGATCGCACCGATCGAAATTATCGAGAGTGAATTTCCCGTGCGGCTGACATGCTTCGAGCTGATTGCGGATTCCGGCGGGGCCGGCAAATTCCGCGGCGGACTTGGCATCCGGCGCGAGTATCTCAATCTTGCGGACGCGCGCTTTTCAATTCGCTCCATGCGCCATGTGATGCCGCCGGACGGCTGCGCCGGCGGGCACTGCGGCCGTCCGGGCAGTATTCTGATCAATCCCGGCGCTGCGCGGGAAAAACGTCTTCCCACGCGCTATGCCGATTATCCCCTGCGCGCGGGTGACACGTTCCGCCTCGACACGCCCGGTGGCGGGGGCTACGGCGATGCACTCAGGCGCGATCCCGAGCGCGTCCTCGCCGATGTGCGCGAGGGCGCCGTTTCGCGCGAGGCTGCCAAGCGCGATTATGGTGTCGTTATCACCGAGCGGGCAGCTTCGTGGGCGGTCGATGAGGCACGAACGCGCGAACGGCGGTCCCGGCGATGAAGCCGTTCACGAGGGTGCTCGCCGGGCCTTTTCGCGTTTGAATGCGCCGAAACCCGGCCGATAGCTCTTGTCGTCCAGAAACTGCCTCATGCCTTGCGTGCGGCTGTCCTCCTTGTCGGCGAACCGGAGCGCATCGCTCTTTGCATTGAGGTAGTCGGCGGCCTGGGGCTCGTTCATGAAGCGCACCGCGCGCAGCGCTTCCTTGGTGTAGCGCAGCACGGCCGGAGACTTCTCCATCAGCTTGCGGGCGAGTTTGACGGTCTCCTCTCTGAGCTTTTCCTGCGGAAAAGAGAAATTGACAAACCCGATCTCTTTAGCCTTCTTGCCGTCGAAGGTATCCCCGGTGAGCGCGTAATACATGCCGTCGCGCAAGTTGAGCGTCTGCGCGACATTCCAGGACACGATGCCGCCAGGCAGAATGCCCCAGTTCACTTCGGAGAGTCCGAACAACGCTTCGTCCGCGGCTACGGCGAGATCGCAGGCACAGACCTGGGTGAAGCCGCCGCCAAAACAGTAGCCATTGATCATCGCGATGGTCGGCTGCGGAAACGTCGAGAGCCTTTGCCAGCGCCATTGATTGGAGGCATGCCGCGCCTTTGCGCGTGCCGCCGGAGCATCGTCATTCGCTCGGAAATAGAGCCTGATGTCTTGTCCCGCGCAGAACGCCTCGCCTGCGCCGGTGAGCACGAGAACCTGGGTCTCCGGATCGACTGCGAGATCGGCAAGCGCGTCATCCATTTCGATATGCAGCTGCGGGCTCATGGCGTTGCGCTTTTCCGGCCGGTTCATGATCAGCCAGGTGATGCCGTCCTCCTTCTCGATCAGCACGGTCTCGTAGTTGTTTCCGGCCATCCCACGCTCCTTCTTTGTTCGACGCGCCGAAACTAGGCCAGCCACGGGATTGTCTCAACCGGTTCCAGCGCAGCGGGTACACAACGCGTGCAAATGAACCACCATTGGCCGCAACGGCGTGAGCGTGCTAACTCGGCGCCGAGCCACCGTAGCTGGATTGCGCGGTCGCGCGTCTTACATTCGATCGCGCAATCCGGGATCGCAAGATTTTTCCCGGATTTGCACTTGCGGCTCGCGCAAGTTCAATCCGGGCTACGCGCTTTCACCGCTGGAACGAGCCATGAGCAGCGCTGTCTCGATCGACCGGCGATCACTTCTTGCCAGCGTCGGTGCCCTGGGCGGCTCGCTTGTGCTTGGATTCGCGATTCCTCTTGAATCGGCAAGGGCGCAAGCATCCGGCGCGGGGGTGGAGCTCACCGCCTGGATCGTGATCGAGCCTGACGACACCGTCATCATTCGCCTCGCGAAATCGGAAATGGGGCAGGGGGTGATGACTGCATTGCCCATGCTGGTCGCGGAAGAACTCGAGTGCGACTGGAGCAAGGTGAGAGCGGAAATGATCGCTCCACAGGACAACATGGCGCGCCGGCGCGTCTGGGGCGACATGTCGACCGGCGGCAGCCGATCGGTGCGTGGCTCACAGCAGCAGCTGCGCGAAGCTGGTGCAATCGCGCGAGAAATGCTGATTGCCGCCGCCGCGGCCGCGTGGAATGTCGCCGGCTCGCAATGCCGCGCCCGTAACAGCGTCATCACCCATGAGCGCAGCGGACGAAGCCTGTCTTTCGGGCAAGTCGCCGCCGCGGCGGCGCAAATCTCGGTGCCGCAAAACATCAAGCTCAAGCCTTCCCGCGAGTGGCGCCTTATCGGGACGCCACAACAACGGCTCGACGTGAGGGCGAAGGTGCTCGGCGCGCCAATGTTCGGGATCGACATTCGCGTTCCCGGCATGCTCTACGCCGCAGTGCGCCAATGTCCGGTCTTCGGCGGACGCGTGAAATCAGTAGATGACGCAAAGGTCGCTGGCATGACGGGCGTGCGCGCAGTCGTGAAGCTCGATCGCGCGGTCGCAGCCGTTGCGCAGGACTGGTGGCGCGCCAAAAAGGCTCTCGAAGCCATCGATGTGCAATGGGATGTGGGCGAGAACGGCCGCATTTCCAGCGAGGACGTCAAAGGGGTTCTCAAGGAGGGACTCGATTCCGAGGGTGCCGGCATTGGACGCAAGGATGGCGACTTTGCCGCTGCGATCAGTGCAGCCGATCAGCGCATCGAGGCGATCTACGAAGTGCCTTTCCTCGCTCACGCCACCATGGAGCCGCAGAATGCGACCGCTCACGTCCGCGGCGATGAGGTCGAAGTATGGGCGCCGACGCAGAACGGCGAAGCGGCACTGCGCGCCGCTGCCGAAGCGTCGGGCGTCCCGGTCAGCAAGGTCAAAATTCACGTGACCATGCTAGGGGGCGGGTTCGGCCGGCGTGGCAACACGCACGATTTCGTGTCCCTCGCAGTTCAAATCGCCAAGCGCGTGCCTGACCCGGTCAAGGTGCTATGGTCACGCGAAGAAGACATGCGGCATGACTTCTATCGTCCGGCTGCAATGGCCAGGATGACGGCCGGTCTCGATGCAACCGGCGAGCCCATGGCCTGGCATGTCCGTCTGAGCGGGCCGTCGGTGATCGGCTTTCTGCCCCCAGGCCATGTCGACAGGCAGTTCCAGGAAGGTTTTCTGGAAGACATGCCTTACGACGTGCCGAACTACCTTGTGGAGCATGCGCCGCGAAGGACGCATGTGCCGGTCGGATTCTGGCGCTGCGTCAACCACACGCAGAATTGCTTCTTCAAGGAAAGCTTCATCGACGAGTTGGCGCACGCGGCAAAGGAGGACCCGTACCAGTATCGGCGCAAGCTCATTCGCAATCACCCCCATGCTGACAGGTTTCTGGCCATCCTTGATGCTGCCGCTGAAAAAGCCGGCTGGGAAAGCCCGCCGCACGCGGGCGTCTACCGGGGACTGGCGCTTAACCGGGTCTATGACACCTATACCGCGGCCGTGGTCGAGGTCTCGGTCACCGCGACCGGTGAGCTGCGGGTGCAGCGTGTTGTCAGCGCCATCGACTGCGGCGGCGTGGTCAATCCACTCACCGTCGAGATGCAGGTCGAGAGCGCAACGGTTTTTGCGCTTACCGCCGCGATGTTTGGCGAGATTACAATCAGGGATGGCGCAGTCGAGCAGTCGAATTTCCACGACTATGCGATGCTGCGGCTTGGCGAAATGCCGCAACTGGACACCGTGATCGTGACCGGCAATGGGCCATGGAGCGGTGTCGGCGAGCCGCCGGTCGCGGTCGTTGCGCCCGCTCTGTGCAACGCGATTTTCGCAGCAACCGGGAAACGCATCCGCTCGCTGCCGGTCAACAAGCATGATCTGCGGCGCAGCTAGAAGTGCAATTGTCATTTGCGCAGTGCTGGTTGCACTGTGTTTCGCCGCGCAATGCGCCGATGCTCCGCCCGGCGCATCGTCATGTTCCGGCTGTCATCCTGCCACACGCTGGGTAGACACGACGGTGCCGCGGCTCGCCGGCCGCAACCCGGCTGATATCATTTCGGCGATGCAGGGCTTCAAATCGGGCAAGCTTCCCGCGACCGTCATGGATCGCATCGCGAAAGGATTTTCCGACGAGGAGATCAAGGCGATTGCTGCCTGGTACGGCGCGCAACGAGACTGAGAATTTCTGATGCCAGCCAGAGCAACCGAGTGGAAGAGCACAAGCCGGCGCGCTTTCCTCTTGCGCGCGGCTGCGGGCGCATTCGCTCCGGTCATGCCGTGTTCCGCCATTGGCCAACGCGCGGGCGCCGCCGGCCGGGTGGTGGTCGTTGGCGGCGGATTTGCGGGAGCGACCTGCGCGCGCTTCATCAAGCACATGGACCCGCGCATTATGGTGACGTTGATCGAGGCGACCCCAACCTTTACGGCCTGCCCGTTCAGCAACGCCGTTATTGCGGGTTTGCGCGATCTCAAGGCGCAGGAGTTCGGCTATGACAAGCTCCCCGGCGAGCAAGTCTTGACCAATTTCGCGCCTGCGACCGCCATTGATGTGCAAGCGCGCGTGATCGGACTCAGTAATGGAACGCGTGTTTTCTATGACCGGCTCGTGCTGGCGCCGGGCATCGACATTCGCTGGGATGCGTTGCCCGGCTACACGGAATCCGCGGTGGAGCGCATGCCCCATGCGTGGAAGGCGGGCGAGCAAACAACCCTCCTGCGCCGGCAGATCGAGGCCATGCCGGATGGCGGCACCGTGGTGCTCTCGGCGCCGGCCGATCCCTATCGCTCCCCGCCCGGGCCTTACGAGCGCGCGAGCCTCATTGCATTTCATCTCAAGAGCAAAAAACCGAGATCCAAGCTGATCATTCTCGATGCCAAGGACTCGTTTTCCAAGCAGCAGCTCTTTCAGAGCGCATGGAAGGCGCTCTATCCGGCGCTCGAATGGATCTCTCTTTCATCGGGCGGCAAGGTCACATCGGTCGACGCGCGAGCGATGATACTGAACACCGACTCCGGCAGGCACAAAGCTGATGTTGCCAACGTGATCCCGCCGCAAAAGGCTTCCCGGATCGCCGATCTCGCCGCGGTGGCCGACCGCACCGGCTGGTGTCCTGTCGATCCCGTGACGTTTGAATCGAAGCTGGTGCCCAACATTCACATTGTTGGTGATGCCGCGATCGCCGGGGCCATGCCGAAAACCGCGTTCGCCGCGAATGCACAGGCCAAGGTCTGCCCGGCCGCGGTGGTAAAGCTGCTTGCGGGCACGAAGCCCGACGCGGCCAAGCTGATCGACGCAAGCTACAGCCTGGTCGCGCCGGACTATGGAATTTCAACAGCCAGCGTTTTTGCCCCGGCCGACGGCACCCTCAAGGAAGTCCGCGGCGCAGGCGGGATGAGCCCGCTCGATGCGCCGACGGAAACCCGCGCGCTCGAAGCGCGTTTCGCGCGCGGCTGGTTCAGCACCATCACCGAGGAAGCGTTCGGGTGACGGGAGCGACTGCATGACCACTCTGAGCGTCAACGGAAAACTCTACGACGTCGACGTCGAGCCCGACACCCCGTTGCTGTGGGTATTGCGCGATACTATCGGGCTCACCGGAACGCGCTACGGCTGCGGCATGGCCGAGTGTGGTGCCTGTACGGTGCACATCGACGGCGCGCCGGTGCGCTCATGTTCGAAGCCGATCGGCGCGATCACCGCAGGGGCCAAGATCACCACCATCGAGGGCCTGGCCCAGAACGGCGTGCTCCACCCCGTCCAGCAAGCGTGGATCAATCACGACGTGCCGCAATGCGGATATTGCCAGAGCGGGATGATCATGGCGGTTGTGGCGCTGCTTAAGGAAAAACCGACGCCGACCGACGCCGAGATCGATGCCGCCATCACGAATATCTGCCGCTGCGGCACCTACCAGCGCATCCGCGCCGCAATCCACGCCGCGGCTGGCGGTTGAGATGTTGTGCAGTGTGATCCAGCGCACAGGGGCGCGCGTGCCGCTCTGTTACAGCATGCGGTCAACGATGGTGGCTTCGATGACCGCAAGACGCAACGCTCCATACCCGGCACATTTGCGCGCCCAGGCCAGTACATGCCTTGAGCTTGCGGCCAATGCGAGCGAGTACTGGGTCTCGGCGCTGCTCGCCGAGCTGGCGGAGGACTATCTCCTTCGCGCCGCTATGCCCGCTCCACTTCCACGCCCGTGTCGTTATAGCAGGCCCCCTGCGCGAGATCGGCGCGCAGATCAGCCGAGACCAGGGCGCTGATGGTCTGACCGGTCGCACTGGTTGCAAGCCAGGCGCCTTTCTCGGAGGCGACCACTCCAGGCATCACCGCTTCCGTGACGCGCAGCGGCAGGACCAGGCTGCCGAGATCGTTCCACACCCGCACCTCGTTGGCCGCCTCAAGCCCGCGCTGCTTGGCATCTGCGGGATGCATGAGCAGAGGCGAGGGTTTGTGAGCCGCTCCATTGCCTGCAAGCAAGGTCGACGAGATGCGTTTGTCGGAGGCGGGCGAAACGAGCGCGAGCGGGAATTTTGTTTCGCGCGGCCGGAACCCCGGCAGCCGCGCCTGCGGCCCCCAGCGCTGCGCGAGCACCTCGGAGGCAAGCTCGATTTTGCCCGAAGCTGTCCCCGGGAGGACATTGTCGAACAGCGCGAGCGGCCGTCCGTCGGGCGCCGTCATCTCAAGCGCGTTGCGGGTCGGGATCTCGCTCGGCTTTACCCCATGCATGTGAGGATGCGTGCCGTCGATGGCGTCATCCATCAGCTCGCGGTCGTTGGCCTTGAAACAGGGGTCCTCGAATCGGAAGCGCGCAGCCAGCCGCCGGAAAATCTCGGTGTTCGGCAGCGCCTCGCCGACCGGCGCAATCACCGCCTCGGCGCGCTGGAGCCAATGGTGACCGTAGGCGGGATAGAGGTCCTCGCACTCGAAATGAGTAGCCGCCGGGAGCACGATATCGCAGTGCTGCATGCTCTCGGTCATGGTGACGTCGATGCCGACGAGGAAAATGTCCTCGCGCGCAAGGGCCCGCTTCATGCGGTTCTGATCGGGATGCACGACGATCGGATTGTGATTGTAGATGAAGACCGCGCGCAGCGGCGGATCGATGTCGTCGCGTTCGAGATGGCGGCCCATGTCGAGAATGTTGAGCGTGCGCGTGGGCCCGGGCAGAAGATCGGGCCGCGTGAGCTTGTCGGGCATCTTCGGAAAAGCAAACCGCGCGCACAATACGATGCCGCTTTTCGCGTCGAGCTTGCCGAGCAGCGCAGGCAGCGCGATCGCGGCGCGCACGCCGCTCCCCCCGTTGCGGCCGCGCTCGAGCCCGTTGCCGGGCGCGATGACGAGCGGCTTTGATTCCGCCATCCAGCGCGCCAGCAGGCGAATGTCGGCTCCGCGCACGCCACAGGCTTCGGCCGCCTTGTCCACCGGCCAGGCGCGGGCGAGCGCCATGAATTCGTCATAGCCGCTCACATGCTGGGCAATGAATTTTCGATCATGCGCGCCTAGCTGTTCCAGCTCGACGGCGAGCGCAAATCCCAGGAGTACGTCGGTGCTCGGCCGCACCGCGAGATGCAGGTCTGCCTGCTCGGCGATCTTGCTGCGCAACGGATCGACCACCACCAGCCGGCCGCCCGCGCGCTTCGATGCGCGAATCTTGCGCACCAGGTGAAGGTTCGAGACCGTGGCGTTGTTGCCCCACACGATGTTGAGCCTGGCTGCTTGCGCCGCTTGCGGGCCGATGCCGGGGACGTTGCCATAGGTTCCCGCCCAGGCTTCGTTGCGCACCATGCCGCACATCGAGCCGCGATAGAGCTGGCTCGCGCCGAGCTTGTGAAAGAAGCGAAGCGACATGCTGTCGTAGGCGAGCATGCCGTGCGGACCGGCATAATTGAGCGGCGCCACGGCTTCCCGGCCGAACCGCTCGATCACCGCCTGCACGCGCTGATGGATGATGTCGAGCGCGTCATCCCAGCGCACGCGCTCGAACGCCCCGGCGCCGCGAGCACCCACGCGCCTTAAGGGATGGTGCAGCCTGCGCTCGCCGTGCACAAAATCCGCGGTGTGATGGGCAACCTTGTTGCAGATGACGCCTTCGGTGAGCGGAAGCGCGTGCGAGCCGCGCACCTTGACGATGCGGCCTTCGTCCACGGTGACGGTGAGGCTGCAGGTATCGGGGCAGTCCAAAGTGCAGACGGCATCGCGCTCGAGGGTCGCCATGGTTGGCTCCGGGCGGCAGGGATTCGACGCGCGATACCACCTTCGACCGGTAGGGTCGAGTTTTCGCGCTTGGCCGAAAAAATAGGCCTATTGATTTCACGACAGTTTTTCATTTCATTCCGAAAAAACACAGCTTTAAATAGTATATTATCAATGATACAACTAGTGCGTGAAAAAATGCAGGTGACTTTTCAAGCATTCCCCTTGAGATGCCCAGGTTTGACGCCCCGAGCTTTTCAAGCAAACTGAACCGCAGCGCAGCGAAATCTACACGCTCGATTGTCACCACGTCCCGCAGTTCCGGAGTGAAAAATGGCAACAGCTGACAGCGGTCACGCATTCAACAGCGATCTGTTGGCGAATGAGCGCGATCGGGACAAGGTTCGTGACCTCTATCCACCGCTCGATGACATTCTTTATCATCAGGAGCTGATCGAGACTTTCGGCAAGTACAACGTTGTTGCCGACGACGCCAAGAAAAGAAGCAGAACGCTCGGAAAGCTCGCCATCGCATTGGGTGGCGCGGCCATCGCGCTCGCTGCAATCGAAGTTGCCTTGGGGTTTCATAAAGAGATCGGCACGCTCCTATTCGGATTTCTCGCTGCGCTATGCGGGATCCTGAGCATCGCAATCGGTGCATTCGGCGTTCTGTTTGGGGACAAGAAACGAAAGTGGCTGCACAACCGGTTTATGGGCGAGCGCATCCGGCAATTTCATTTTCAGTCATTGATCGTCCAGTTTCCGGAAATCATCGGATTTCTGCTCGCGCACGGCGAGAAAGCGGCGAAGCTGAAAGCGAAATTCCTGGCTGATCGCGCGCGCCTGTTCAGGCGATTTGTTGGCGAATACGAGGGCAACGTGGCTGGAAAATTCACCGGCGTGATCAGCTCTGAGGGAGAAAAAGAGGTTTGGGTGCTCAAGCCGGAGCCTGAAATTGCTGCGCGACGCGCTGGACACAATGATCTTGTCGATATCGAAAAGCTGCACCGCGCATTGAAAGAACTGGAGCGCGAACTTGAAGGGGAGGGGAGCTCGCGCCATCCCGGCGGCGCTGAAAAAGCCAAGCATGGAGTGGGTGGGCGGCCGGAAGTCGAGCTTTTCTTTCAAGCCTATCTCGACCTGCGGATCAATCATCAGCTGGGATACACCAACTACAAGCTGGACAACGATCACAAGATCTTTTCCGAATCGCCGGTGCGGCAAGCCGAGGTGCTCGAGAACATAAGCAAGGCAGGCATTGCCTGGCTGTTCCTGATTCACGCCGTGGTCCTGGTCATTGCCGGCAGCGTGCTCGCCCAGATACCGCTTGCGTTCAACGGCATCGACGCACGCACGTTGGTGTCCTACATCTTCAGCGCCGCGATCATTGCGATCGCCATCGTGGCGCTTTTGATCCGGGCCTTTCAGCAAGGGCTGCAGCCCGAGCGGGAAGCCGAGCGCTATCAACAGTACAGGTCGGCGCTCCTGCGCGTGCGCGAGCAGTTCGAGGCCGCTGAGACGCCGATAGAGAAACTCGATTCAATGCGGCAGGTGGAGCGGGTCTCGTTCGACGAGATGCGCAATTTCCTGATCAGCAACGAACGGGTGTCGTTCGTGGTGTAGTCGGGTGCCTCTTCCTGAGGCTCAGGGGGTCGAGGGCAGCCGCGCATCACCCAAGGTCGCATGGATCAGCGCCACAGCCCTTCTGTCGAAGCTTACGAAGACTCGTCCTCCCGCGCGTCGTCCTTCGAAAGCGATGACACCGTCGGCGAAATCCCCTCCTCGTTCCAGAACGCGAAGACCGGCTTCCACGGCCAGGCGGTCAACAATGACGGTCGCGCTTTCAATCAGCTTTCGGATCGCCGTCGCGACTTCCAGAGCGTCTCTCTTGTAACCGCGCGTGAGCACCCAAACGAATTCGCACAAGGAAGGGAGCGTCAAGGCAACTACCTCCGCTTCCACCAATGCTCGTGCGGCAACTGCACTCTGGGTTGGATGGTCCATGAGCGCCGCACGTACGAGAACGTTGGTGTCGGCCGTAATCCTCACTTTTCGCCTGCCCAACCCTTGCGAGTGATTCCATTCATCTCTTCGATTGACAGCGTTCGGGTACGGGGCTTTTTCAGGTAGCCAATGAAGTCCTTGATCTTCCCGCCGTGCTTGGCTGGCCTTACTTCCAGCCGGCCACGTCCGACCAGCTCGACCGTGATTCTGTCGCCAGGGCGGACGCCGAGTTGATCCAGCACCTCCTTTTTGAAGGTGACCTGCCCTTTGGAGGTAATCTTGAGGGTATTTTTCATATTCCTCAACGCAAACTGCGTTTTTACATGCGGCCGTTGTAAGGCAAAACTTCCTTACGTCAAGGCCGCCCCGGATCGCGCTTGCGCTGCGCAACAAGCTCCATCCCGGCTACGGAGCAAGGGGCGCCAATCAGAACGCCGGCTCGGCGATGGCATCGTCGATCTCCTCCTGGGTCGCCGGCCGGGCATTGCCAGAGCCGAGGCGTGCCACGGTGCCGCGCATGCGCACCGACAGAAACATGGCGATGGCACGGTAAAGACGCGCTGCAAATTGCGGATCGCTCTCGGTCTTGGCATCAATCGTGGAACGGTCTATCGACAGCCGTAGGCGGAACACCGCGCGGAACTGATGGAGAACTGGGAATTATGCGCGAGCATGCAGACGCCGAAGAAGATCGCGCCCCTGAGCTGATGCCGCCGGTGCGGCCGGCCGCGCCATGGCGCGTGACGTCTTTGGAGGTGCTGTCCGGCTTTCGTTTGCGTGTGGGCTTCAACGACGGCACACAAGGCACAGTCGAGCTCGCCGGCTTCCTCAATTCCGCTTCCGCGGGTGTGTTTGAGCGGTTGCGGGATCCTAGCCTGTTTTGCCAAGCCCGAATAGAACTGGGCGCGGTGACCTGGCCGGGCGACCTCGACCTCGCACCCGATGCCATGCATCACGCCATCAGGGAGCACGGCAGCTGGATCGTGCAATGACCAGATCCCGCGTTTCGCCGCCCTCAACGCGGACTACGCAACATGTCAGCCAGTAGCCCGGATTGAGCGCGTCGGAGCGCCAGCGACGACAAGCCAAATCCGGGGCACCGTCCCCGGATTTGCGCTTGCGTTGCGCGCAACCTTCAATCCGGGCTACGGGGACCGGAGCGACAGGCGTGCCAATCAAAATGTCGGCTCGGCGATGGCTTCGAGCTCGGCCCGATTCACCACGATGGCGCCTTTTCGACGCGGATGACAGACTGCCTAAAGCGAGCTCTCTCAGCCCGCCGCGATCTGCAATATCCGTCCGTAGCCCGGCCGGAAACCCGACGGCACCCCCCCGGTGATCGCCCACAGCACGTTGTAGGGCAGCGGGTCGGCGGGATAATCCACCGCGCCGTCAGTAATCGCGATCACCGCCTCCACCTCGGGGTCGCGCGCGAGCTTGAGCAGCGCGGGCGACAAATCGCTGTTCGATCCGCCGAGGATGTGGAACTGCGCCAGACGCTCGACGCTCACCATCGTATCCGCCTGGAGCGCATCGTCGCATTGCAGAATGCGCACTGTCGCGATGCCCGTGGATTCGCAGAAGCTCTTGATGACGCCAAGCACGCGCGCAAGCTCCGAGGTCATGGAGCCGCTGGTGTCGAGCACGAGGTTGAGCATCCAGCCCTCGCGCTTGCGCCCGGCGAGCACGAGATCGGAGCGGTCGCCCTGGCGCCGCGACGGCCGCGCGAAGCTGCGTGCACCGGGCGCGGCGTCTTCCAGCCAGCGCTGCATCGCCAGTTCCCAGGGCGGGCGCAGCCTGCTCTCGAGCGCATCGACGAGTATGTTGTCACCCGCAGCCGCCGCCGCGAGCGCCGGGTCGAGCGCTTGTTGCGCGCGGTCGCGCCACACGCCGAGCGCAACCGCGCGGTTGCTCTCGGCATCGAGCTCCTTGCGTCTCCTCGCGTCCTCCTGCTGATCCTGCGGGAACCAGCGGCGCTCGATCTCATCGTCGAGGGCATCCATCATGGGCGGCAGATCAATGCCGCTCCCAGGGGAGCCTAAGCCGGCCCGGCTTATCGCCTCGCCCAGGTTGCCGATGAAGGGATAGGTCGAGTGCGACCACGCCTCTCGCGGCAGCCCCTCGCCGCGCAATTGGCGCGAGCGAAGCTCGGCGTAAATCTTCTCCGCCGAAAGCGAGGCGGCGCCCGGCCAGTCCAAACCTTCCGCCGGCACTTCCATGCCGAGCGCGGTCCGCAGCATGTCGTTGATGATGTAGTCGTGCGAGATGTTGAAGAGCTGCGGATCGGCCTCGCCGCGGCGGTCGTGGGTGCGCAGCGCAAGATGCATGAGCTCATGGGCGGCAATGAAGATGCGCTCCGGTTTGCTCAGCGAGAGAAACCAGGACGGATTCACCACGAGGCGCCCGGAGCCAAAGATGGACGCCGTGCGCGTGCGCTCGCTCGCCACGATGCGAACAAAACGCGCAAGCCCTGCGAGATGGGGCACCATCATGCTTGCGCCGCGCAAGGCGGCATCCATGGCGTCGATCGCCGTGCGGCCTTTATCTGATGAAGAGTCGCTCACAGTCCGGTCGCTTCTTTGAGCGCCGCGAACATCGCGGGCGCGGCGCCGAGCTCGCCCCAGCGCTCGACCATGCCGACCAGCAGGGCAAATCTGTGCTCGGCAGGCAGGCTCATGAGCAGCCGGTTGACCATATCGGCGTCGACCGGCAGCGCATCGCGGCGCGCGACAAGGCTGCGGATTGCGGATAGCACGAACCAGCGCGAGGCGTCGTCGGAAGGAATGTACTCGGGGTGCTCGAAATAGGTGAGCGGCGGATGGAGAAACCCCAGTGCCGCTTCGGCCATGGCGCAGAACACCGCGGCGTCAACCGCGCTCACCCGGCCGAAGGCGAGAGCGCGGCGCTGCTCCGCGCCGGAAATTCCGGCCTTTTCCGCGAGCCGCCAGGCATCCGAGAGCGAAGCCCAGGCACGCGGGGTCGAGAACGGCACGGGTTCGAGCGGCACGTCCCGCAAAAGCGCCTCCGGCATGAAGGTAATGAAGGCGATGATGTCGGGGATGATATCGGCAGCCCGCGCCCAGATCAGCCACTCCTTCACGTCCACCCGCGCGTGCAGAATGAATACGCGGTTGATGAGGGCGCTGCTGAGCGCGCGCACGAGCGCGCGGTCCTGCAGCCGGTTGCCGGCGGACACGACCCAGGTGCCCGGCGGCAGCGCGTGCTCGCCCAGGCGGCGCTCCAGCAGCAAGGAGTAGAAGGCCTTCTGCACGTCGGGGGTACAGGCAGGCAGCTCGTCGAGAAACAGACAGAAGGGCTCCGGCTTTTCCGGCAAAAGAATCCGCGGCGGGCAAAACACCGAGCGCTCGCCGACAATGCGAGGCACGCCGCTCACATCTTCCGGCGCAATCTGCGTCCCCAGGAGCGAGCGGCACGGCAGGCCGGCGGCGGCGGCGGCCTGCTGCACGATCTGCGACTTGCCGAGCCCCGGCGCCGACAACAGGAGGATGCTTTGCTCGTGAGCCATGGCGCTGATCAAGGCCTTGGCCTCGCTCAAGGTCACGGTTTCGGTGAGCGTGTGCACAGGGTCCGTCATCAAGCCGCTCCTTTTGCATTCTCAGATGCAGCGCAGCTCCCCCCTCCCAACCCTCCCCCGCTTGCGGGGAAGGGCAAGGGTGGGGGCTCAGGCCAGCGCGCCATGCTTGGTGGGGTAAACCACGTAATTGGCATCCCACGCCGCCGCGCAAAAGAGCATGCGCCACGCCAGCGGCGGAAACAGCTCCGACGCGCGAGCGGTCCCAAACAGATACGAAATCAGGACCGCAACCGCATGGCTGTCCATCGCAGCTGCGCAGCCCCAGGCCTTGCGCTGGATGGCGAGATCGGGCCAGGGCCGCTGCGGGCTGTGCATCCGAAAGGGCGCCGGCTTTCCCACCGCCATCATGGCGGAGACGGCCAGGGTGAGCGAGCAGTAGCACACCGCATCGTAGCGCCGGCTGAACAGCCGGCGGTCGAACAGTTGCGGCTGATTGTTGAGGCAGCGACCGAATGCCCGCAGCAGCGCGTGCTGCGCCTGCACCAGAGCAAACAGCCGGGCGAGCCCGGGTTGCCGCAGCACATGGGCATAACGGCCCAGCTCCTTGTGGCGGGCGGCCGAGATTACGGCTTCATAGGCGCGCACCGCCGGTCCGCGCGCGCCGGCCGGGAGGAGCCCGGTGCGGTAACCGTCGAAGGCAAGCGCGGTCCACAGCTGCGCGAGCGGCGGCTTGCCTGAGCGCAGGAGCGAAGCGACCGCCAGATCGAGCTCTGCCGGCTTGGCGTTGCGGACCCCATGCAACGCGGCATCGAGATCAGGGGCCGGGGCAAGCAGGCAAGCAAAGCTCTCAAGCGTCGCGATCTCGTTTTGCCATTGCTGCCAGACCGCCAGGATGCTCGCGGACATGGCCGCGGCGGTGAGCTCCTTGCGCGGCTTGGCGCGTCCCTTGCCAGAGGAGCGGCGCCGCAAAGTGCGCCGCTCCACCTCGGCCTCGAACTCGTCTTCGACACTTTCGATCGCCGCTTGGCGATGATCGATTGCGCCTTGCGCGCCGGAAATATGCTCCGGCTCCTCCGGGGTCGGTAGGAACCCCTGCTGGCGCAGATAGGCGATATCGGAGGCCGAGAGCAGCCCGCGCTCGTCCAAATATTCGATGATATCGGTGATGATCTGCATGACCCGGAATTCGCAGCAGGATTTGGATTCCGGGTTGCGCAGCCGCCCGGAAAGACGCCACATAGGTTTTGAATTGTGGAAATACTAGAATGGAGGGAGTGAGATTACATTGCGGCAATGATTGCGCCGGAGTAGCCCGGGTGAGCGAAGCGACATCGGGTCTCGGCTAGGGGGGCGCGTACCCATAAATCGAACTTGATTGGTGCGGCTTAATCGATGTCCGCTATGCCCCGTTGGCGACCAAATTCCGCAGCGCAGCGAGATGACGCGATGTGCCATGTATGGACGGCGCCCGCGGTGCAAGGGAAAAGAATCTGACCTTTCGCGAAACGATACGGGTGCAGCCATGTATCCGGCCTCTAGATGCAGCCGTTCTGGCTGCGGGCCCTGATGTGATCCGCTGATCGGTCCCAATCATAACCGCGCGTTCTTTCCTCGCGTGGCACATAGCGGGTTTTCCGATCGACGGTCTCGACCGTTTCGCATCAACGTCTTCATCACCCCTTGCAGTTCATGAAACGCGCGGACGCAACCTCATTTTCCTATCGGGTAGCCTCTTCTTACGTCGTCGCAAGCCGTGGCCGGTAATGGCTGCCGTTGGCCAACAATGCCCAGGCGATGCGGGCCATCTTGTTCGCCAGCGCTATGGCCACCACCTTGAATGGTCGCCGCGCCAGAAGCTGAGTCAGCCACGGATATTTCTCCGGGTTTAGCTTGGCCCGCCGCAGCACGGAAATCGCCCCGACCACAAGAATACGCCGCAGGTAGCTCGGCCGCATCGATGCCATGGACCTGAAACACGTTCTTGGCGATATCCAAACCGATTGTGGTAATCTGCATGTGGACGGCTCCCTGATGTGAGTCATAGCAACGATCACCTTACGGCGATTCGTCGCCGGGAGCGGGCGCCGTCCACCACATCACTAGCGGACTAACGCAGTGCAGCAAACATCCTTACTCAATCACCTCGTCGGCGCGCAGCAGAAGCGATGTCGGCACCTCGATGCCGATCGCCTTAGCGGTCTTGAAGTTGACGATCGTCTGGAACTTGGTCGTCCGCTCAACCGGCAGGTCGGTCGGCTTGGCGCCCTTCAAAATCTTATCGACAAACGTCGCCGCGCGCCGGAACATTTCAAGAAAGTCCACGCCGTAGGCCATCAGGCCCCCGGCGACCGCAAAGTCGGGCCAACCGCACGACGGCAGGCGTTGTTGTAAGGCGAGTTTCGCCACCGCCGGTGCGTTGGCGATCAGTGTCGAGTCGTCGAAAGCCACAAGCGCGCCAACGCGTTTGGCCGCCATCGCGGCAAAAGCGCCTTCGAACTCCGTGGGTCCGCGAACGCCGAACTCGTGAAGCTCCAGCTTGAGGGACTGGGCGACGGGTCTTATATGCGCCAGGATCGGCACGTTCATCGGATTTGCCGAATTCAACATGATGCCCACGTCCGTCAGACTGGGAATGATTTCCTTGAGCAACTCGAGCCGCTTTGCGACCAGTTCCGGATTGAAGTACGTCATTCCGGTCACGTTCCCGTCCGGCCGTGCGAGGCTCGCCACGAGACCCGACCCCAAAGCGTCGGCGACCACAACCATGACAATGGGGATCGTCGTGGTGGCCTGTTTGGCGGCCAGCACTCCCGGCGTCCCGTGCGTGACAATGACATCGACGTTGAGACGAACCATTTCTGCAAAGATGGCCGGCAGCTGTTCATAGTGTTCGTCCGCCCAGCGGAATTCGATAACGATATTGCGTCCCTCCTGATAACCGAGCTCGCGCAGACCGGCGCGAAAGGCCTCGGGACGTTTGGGCAGACTGTCAGCGGTGGGCAAGCCTACAAAGCCGATCCGAAAAACCTTGCCCGCCGTCTGCGCACGCGCCGCCAGCGGCCACGTCGCCGCGCAGCCGAGCAGCGTGATGAACTTGCGCCGCTTCACTCGATCACCTCGTCGGCGGTCGCGAGCAGCGTCGGCGGCACGGTGAGGCCAAGCGCGTTCGCAGACCTGAGATTGATGATAAGCTCGTACTTCGTGGGGGTCTGCACTGGCAGATCTGCGGGTTTCTCGCCCTTGAGGATGCGATTGACGTAAGCTGCCGCGCGGCGGTATTGGTCGACGAGATCGGGTCCATACGAGATCAGGCCACCACCTTTGACGAAACTGCTATGGAAATAAACCGCGGGTAGTTTGTGTCGGGCCACCAGCGCGACAATCGCATCGCGCTGAGCGAACGCCAGCGAGCTTGCCGTCACAATCAGACCGCCATTCGGCCCGCTCGCAAACGCACTGATCGCACGGTCCATCTCGTCGGCATCGCGAACGTTGACTGGACTTAACTCCACTCCGACCGATGATGCCGCCGACTGGACCGCGCTGAACAGGCCGATTCCGACAGATATGGCGGGATCCCGGATGACGGCTACGCGCGTTACGCTCGGCGCAATCTGCTTGAGGAGTTCCAGCCATTTGCCGCCGAAGCTGTATTCTAGCGTGGAAAACCCGGTGGCGTTGCCGCCCGGTCGCGCTAGGCTGTCGACGAAGCCGGCGGCGACCGGATCAGCGACGGCGGTGAACACGATCGGCACGGCGCGCGTCGCCTCTAGCAACGGCGCCACAGCCGCGACGCCGTTCACCAGAATGACGTCCGGCGCGAGCGCGACCAATTCCGCCGCGTGTCTGCGAATATTGGCGGGGTTGGCCGTGGCCCACCGGGTATCAATCCGCACGTTTTGGCCGATAGTCCAGCCCAATTGTTGCAGTCCTTGCAGGAACGCCCCGACGCGCGCCTGATAATCCGCTTCGTCCGCGGTCGCGGGTATGAGCACACCGATGCGCCGCATCCGCTCGCCCCGCTGCGCACGCGCCGCCAGCGGCCACGTCGCCGCGCAGCCGAGCAGCGTGATGAACTTGCGCCGCTTCACTCGATCACCTCGTCGGCGGTCGAGAGCAGCGTCGGCGGCACGGTGAGGCCGAGCATCCTGGCGGTCTGGGCGTTGATGACGAGTTCGAACTTAGATGCGTGCACGACAGGCAGGTCCGTGGGTTTTGCACCCTTGAGGATGCGGCCAGCATAGACACCAACTTGGCGGTAGGCGTCCCACAGGCTTGCTCCGTAGCTCATCAGCCCGCCAGCTACGGTAAAATCGCGCAACGAGAATATCGCGGGGACGCGGTAGAACGCCGCCAAGAGGCTGAGCTGAACGCGCCGGCTCAAAAAAAGGCCGCTGCCGGCAACAAAAAGCGCGTCCGGCCGCTCGTGGACGAAACTTGCGAAGGCTGCGTCGATCTCGCGACCGGTGCTGGTCCTCAGAATGCGAGTTTGCAGCCCGATGGCGACGCCGGCCGCCTCTAATTCTCGCAGCGCGACGTCGCTGGCAGGTTCGCCTGGGTTGATGAATACAGCTATGCGAATCGCGTTCGGCACCAGGGCATGCAAGAGCTCCAACCGCTTTGCGGTCAGCTCCGTAGCCAGAATGCTCACGCCTGTCACATTGCCGCCCGGCTGGGCGAGGCTGCCGACAAGACCCAGATTCACCGGGTCATCGGCGGTATTAAAGACGATGGGAAGCGCCGTGGTTGCCGCCTTGGCCGCCAGTGGTGCCTGGCCGCCCCCGGTCGCGACAATGAGACTAACCCGCCGACGAACCAATTCGGCGGCCATGGCCGGCAGTCGTTCTGCCTGATTGTCGGCCCAGCGATATTCGATCGTCAGGTTTTCACTTTCAACATAGCCGACATCTTTGAGACCTTGACGCAATCCGCGCATTGGCTCCGCCAAGGCTTCGGGCGTGGTGGGATTGAGAAACCCGATCACCGGCATCCCCGGCTGCTGTGCGCGCGCCGCGAGCGGCCACGCAATCGCCGCGCCGCAGAGAAGGCTAATGAACTCACGTCGCCGCATATCCGCACCCACCTCAGGAGCCAGCATTGTATCGGTTCAAACGGGGACGTTGATAGGGCTCAAACCGAGCATCAAAACCACTGCCGCAGTGCACAGCTAATGTCGGAGATGGGTCATTCGCGCCGATCCCATCCATTCGATCAACTCATGGTAGGTCTGCAGCTTCTCCGATAGCGGACGTAAAGCTGCGCCCAAACGACCGCTGTTCAGTGCCACAATTGCGGAAATAGCTCAGAGAGATCGCCCAACACCTTTTTCAACACCAGAAAGCGGAAGTCGTCGTGCACGGCGCCGCGCCTATCCAAGCTGACGCATCTCCGCTTCCGCCCTTTGCAGCCAGAATGGCATGTTCATCTCGCGGTACATCGTGGTGGCTGTAGTGAGGGGCTCGTGGACTTGTTCGCGCTTGCCCGCACGGTGGTAAAGTTGGCCGAGGCCGAAATGGCAGTGGGCGACGAGGGGGCGCATCCCGAGCTCGGAGGCCAAGGCCACGGCATTGCCAAAGTGCGCTTGAGCCGTCGCCACGTCGAGACGGTTATCATGCAAAGCAATCTCGCCGAGAAGGCGAAGCGCCCATGCCTCGGAGCCGCGGTGGCCGCGTTCTTTGGCAAGCATCAGGCTCTGTCTGGCCATGTCCGGAGCATCCTCCAGCCGGCCGGCGAGCAGGTACGCCTCGCCAAGATGCACGAGCAAAGGCGACCGCCATTGGACATGCCCCATTGATTTCATGGCCGTCAGAGCCTCTTGGAACAGCAAAAGACCCTCGGCAACACGACCCGACAGCGCGTACAGATGGCCCAGCAGATCTGCCACCTCTGGCGACAATTGAGGGAGATTCCGATCATGGGACAGCGCGAGGCCGCGCTCGGCAGGAGGGATTGCGTGGTTGAAGTCTCCCCTGGCGCAGTGGAGACGACCGAAAGCCCGCAAAGCGCAGACTAGACTGTACGGGTGATCGAGGGCCTCCGCGAGTCGCACACCTTCCTGTGCGTGGACCAATCCCTGGTCGAACTCGCCACGCTCGGCAAGGGCCAATGTCCAAAAGACGCGGGACATTACGGCAGGAAATCCTGCGAGGCCACAACGCTCGCGAATCAGATCGCCCGCGAGCAACCGAAGGATTTTCGGGAAGAACTCGTCGGCCCGCCGATAGTCGCCCGATACGAAATAGGCTGTGCCGAGGTAGTAGCTCGCCGCTACGCGGAGCGGAAGATCCCCGAGTGCCTCGGCGATGGTCTGGGCACGCTCGGCAAACATTGGTGCATCCGCTAGATGCCCCGCCTGTCGGGAATGTTCGCTCATGTACGCGAAGATCCATCCCAGCCGTCGTTGATCGCCGAGCTTCTCGGCCAGGCGTTCTGCATCGCGGAGATGCCCGAGGCCAGTCTCGAAGTCACCGAGCGGCCAGAGCGAGTTTCGGAGGGCGAGGCGAATGTCGACGGCCTGCTCCAGCGTCGCTGATGTCTCTGGTAAATGGCTCAAGGCCACCAGCGCCTCCTCAAGGCAGGTTGCAGACTGGCGGTGGGTCGACCGTGCGAAGGCTTTGGCCCCGGCCTGTTGCAGGTACGTCACCGCCTTCTCCCACGCCTCGCCCCGGAAGGCGTGGTGGGCAAGCTGTTCGACGTGCTCGGTCAGGCGTTCGGGGTAGAGCACCTCAAGAGCCTCGACGATCCGCGCGTGGAGCGTGCGCCGGCGGTCCTTTAGGAGGCTTCCGAACGTCACGTCGTGCGTCAGCGCGTGCCGAAAGGTGTACTCGACGTCGGGGAAGAGCCTCGCCTCGTAGAGGAACTCAGCGGCCTGAAGCTGCATCAGACCCTGGCGCAGGCGGTCCTCACCCTCCTCGGCAACCGCTTCCAAAAGCGAGAGCGGCACGTCCTTGCCGATGACTGATGCCGCCTGGAGCAGCCGCTTGTTTTCGGGGGTCAGCCGGTCGATGCGGGCCGCCAGGATCGCCTGGGCCGAGGCCGGGATCTCCAGGCTGCTCACGGGCTTTTCGAGTTGATACGCTCCACGCTCGCCCGCGAGGACTTGCGTCTCGACGAGGGTCCTGACGCTCTCTTCGAGGAAGAACGGATTCCCTTCCGTTCGTTCGATCAGGAGCCGCTTGAGGGAATGCAAACCGGGATTCGTTCCGAGGAGCGCCTCAAGCAACTCCTGGGCGCTCTCGGGCGGCAATGGGTCGATCTTGATCTGTCGGTAGTACGTCTTGCTACCCCATGAGTGCTGATACTCGGGGCGATAGTTGACAAGGAGCAAGACTCGGTAGGTCGGAAGGCTCTCGATGAGCCCGTCGAGCAAAGACTGGGTCTCCGAGTCGATCCAGTGCAGGTCCTCGAAGATCAGGAGCAGAGGCTGAACCTGACTTTCCCGCAGGAGCAGCCACTTGACGGCATCGAGCGTCCGCTGGCGGCGCTGGGCAGGATCGAGCGCTTCCCACGCTGCATCAGTGACCGGTACGTCCAACAGGGCGAACAGTTGAGGCAGCATCGGTTCCAGTGCGCGGTCAAGCATCAGGAGCTTGCCCGCGACCCGATCGCGAATGTCGCGATGGTCGTCATGATTTTGAATTTTGAAATAGGATTTCAGCAGCTCGATAACCGGCAGGTACGGCATGGCCGTACCGTACGAGACCGACGCGCTTTCCAGGATCAACCAACCGTGCGTCCTGTGCGAATGCGTGAACTCCCAGACGAGTCGCGACTTCCCCACGCCCGGTTCGCCGACGATCGAGACGATCTGCCCGTGGCCCGCGGCGGTGCGCTCAAGTGCCAGCGCTAGCTGCTGAACCTCACTGTCACGGCCGACGAACCGGGTCAGACCGCGCGCCGCGGTGGCTTGCAGCCGGGACCGTGCCGAACCGATCCCGCTCACCTCATACAGCTCGATTGTCTGATCGAGCCCTTTCACGGGAACCGCTCCGAGCGGTCGCACCTGGAGATAGCCTTCGGCCAGCCTCAAGGTCTCGGCGGTGATGAGGATCGAGCCTGCCTTGGCAATTTGCTCCAGGCGGGCTGCGAGATGCGTCGTCTGCCCGACGGCGGTGTAGTCCATGTGCAGGTCACTACCGATGGAGCGCACCACCACCTCACCGGAATTGAGACCCGCGCGGATTTGAACGGGCGTTCCGCCCTTGCGTTGGACCTCATCCGCGTGGAGGTTCATCCGCCGCTGCATGCGCACCGCCGCGTAGCAGGCGCGCACAGCGTGATCCTCGTGTGCGACCGGCGCGCCGAACAGTGCCATGATCCCGTCACCCATCACTTGGTTCACAGTGCCTTCGTAGCGGTGAACCGCCTCCATCATCACTTCGAGCACGGGATCCAAAAGCTTGCGGGCCTCCTCGGGATCGCGATCGGCGAGCAACTCCATTGAGCCCTTGAGGTCGGCGAACAGCACCGTGACCTGCTTGCGCTCGCCTTCGATGGTGCTCTTTGAGGTGAGGATCTTCTCGGCGAGATGCTTTGGAGTGTAGCTTTCGGGGGAGGTGAAGGGCGCGGCCGGGAGAACTTCTGGCGCCATTCCAATCGGGTGGGCGCACTCAGGACAGAACTTTGCGGTGCTCGAAACTTGGCTCCCGCAATTTGGGCATGCGCGCGCCAGAGAGTTTGCGCACTCCTCGCAGAACTTCGCCCCGGTGCGATTCTCGTGCCCGCACTTCAAACACTTCATGGGAAGAACTTTCACGGGCAGCAGCGAGCGACCTTGCTAGAAGCAACCCGCATATCGCTTCCCTCATGCGGGCTACATACTGTGAAATCAGATCCGGTCAGAGCAGGCCTTTGCGGCTTTCTCCCGGGCCTTGGCCTCGTAATACTGGGCCGTGAATTTGACCGACCAGCGTTCGTAGAAGCCGCTGAGCTTTTGGCTCGCTTTTTCGCCGTCCCGCCGTGACGCGTTGCGGTATTGAAATTCGTAGTTCCTGATAATGGGGCCAATCACCCACACTTGCGACAGCAGCGAGACGGCGCAGCGTGTGCCCTGCATGCAGATTCGGGCGAGCGCCGCAACGGTGCCGTTGAACGCACGTGAAAGCGTGCCGCACGCCTGTGGCAGCCCCACGGACGAGGCGGCGCCCGCAACCGCATCAGCGGCATTGCCCGCAACGTCCTGCGTCTGCCGGTAGCGGCATCCGAGCTTGCGGACGAAGTAAAGCGCCGCGAGGTTTTCGTAGCTCCTGCCAAGCGCCTGTATCAACGGGTGCTTTTTGGCTTGCGGCCACGCCGCCGGGTAAGCCGGCAGGACCAGGAGCTTGCTCTTGGCAATAATCGTTGCAAGCGGATGGAGAAACTGCATCCAGGCCGGCAACACCGTGGCATAGGCCAGCAATAACGCGTGGATCCCGGTTGCGATAACCAGCGAAACCGGCAGCCAGAGCACGGCACAGGATATGACCGCCAAGGCCTGACTGGGGGTAAGCCCCTTGCAGGTGACGAAAACCCAAGCCATTCCCCGTTCGAAGACGTTGTGAAGAGCGTCTTCAAATGCCTTGTAGCTGAGCTTTGCGCGCAGCCATGCCCATCTCCGGCCAATAACATCCTGCCAGTTATGCCGGATTTGCCCGGATAGAGGGAGCCACGTGATAAGCCAGCGCACGGCACCAATGGTTCCATCGCCGAGCACTCTCGCCGTGAACAGCGGAAACCGGATCAGCAGCATGACGACGGGGAAGGACCAGTCCAGCAGCCGGACAAGGAATAGAAAGATTGTTTTGAGGAGACGCTTCAGGACGAGCGCCGCTGTAACCAGCGGCAAAATGATCGCGTCCTCCGGGCCGGCGCGGAATCCCTCTTCGTTCCTGACAAATTCGACTGCCATTTGCCGGCGATGACCGAGGCCTACTGTTTACTCGACAATTCCGCCCCTTGGGGGGTACAGGCTTAACCGCAAGTATGCACACAATATGGTGGTGGGCGAAGGAGAATGCCGCGTCTGAGCCGCTTAGCCTAGCGGCGAACCGCTACACGATCCTTAAGACCCAACCTGCCATGGGCGCGACAGGCCCGACTTGCGGCGCACCCCGGGCCTGCCCGGGTTGCGCAAATATATCGTGCGCAAGTCGGGCAAGCCCGACTTGCGTTGGCGGATCTTCCTGATCCGCCCTGCAAAACCGGTGTTTGGAGCAGCGGCATGGACGCTTTCATCTGTACCGCCTGCGGCACGCAATATCCCCCCAGCAGCGTCGCACCGGGCCAATGCACCATCTGCGAGGAGGAGCGGCAATATGTTCCGCCAAGGGGACAGACCTGGACAACGCCAGCGGCTCTGGCTGGGGGGCATTTCAACGCCTATCGCCAGCATGAGCCCGGCTTGATCGGGATCGGCACTCAGCCGTCTTTTGCCATCGGCCAGCGCGCGCTCATTGTCTGCACGGCGAACGGCAATGTCCTGTGGGACACCATCGCCATGCTCGATGGCGCGACCATTGCCCTGATCAACGGCCTCGGCGGGCTTGCCGCTATCGGCATATCACATCCGCACTTCTATACGACCATGGTGGAGTGGAGCCGCGCGTTCGGCGGCGTACCGATCCACCTGCATGCCGCGGACCAGCGCTGGATCATGCGTCCCGATTCCTGCATCAAGCTATGGGAGGGCGAGACACTGCGTGTTCTGCCCGAGGTGACATTGGTGCGCTGCGGCGGTCATTTCCCGGGCGGTACCGTGCTCCATTGGGGCAAGGGCGCGGGCGGCCGCGGCGTGCTGTGTTCGTCGGATATCGCGACCGTGACGACGGATCGGAAATTCCTGAGCTTCATGCGCAGCTATCCCAATCTCATCCCGCTCTCCGCGCGTCAGGTGACCGCAATCGGGAGCGCGCTGGCGCCGTTCGAGTTCGACGTGATCTACGGTCATTATTTTGACCGCGTCATAGCAAAGGACGCCAAGCGGATCCTGGACATCTCCATCAAGCGCTACGCCGCCGCGCTTGGCGGCGCGTATGAGAATGAATGAGCAAGCCGCTTGCCGAGATGCGCAATGTGGAGCGCCGCTTCCGCGTTGGTGGCGGGCTCTTCGGCAGCGGACGCGACTTGCGCGCCGTCAATGGCCTCTCGCTGACCATCCGCAGCGGGGAAGCGCTCGGCATTGTCGGTGAATCCGGGTGCGGCAAATCAACCTTGGCCCGCATGCTGCTTGGGCTTCTCGCTCCCTCCGCGGGCGAGATCTTCGTTGCGGGCCGGCCGATAGAAAGCCTGGGCGCGCGCGCCCTCGCCCGCTGCGTGCAGCCGGTGTTTCAGGACCCCTATTCCTCCCTAAATCCCCGCCGCACCGTCGGCGCCATTATCGCCGCGCCGCTCGTCGTGCATCGCATGGGCGATGCCGCACAACGGCGCGCCGAAGTCGAGCGGCTGATGAGTCTCGTGGGATTGCCGCCGCGGCTTTACCTGTCTTATCCCGGACAACTCTCGGGCGGGCAGCGTCAGCGTGTCGCCATTGCGCGCGCCCTGATCATGCGGCCGAAGATGGTGATCTGCGACGAGCCGACCTCGGCGCTGGACGTCTCGGTCCAGTCGCAGATTCTCAACCTGCTGGGCGATCTCCAGCAGACCTTCGGCCTCACCTACATCCTCATCAGTCACAATCTTGCGGTGGTGGAGCATATCGCGACCCGGGTCGCGGTCATGTATCTCGGCCGTATCGTCGAGGAGAACGAGACGGAAGCGTTGTTTCGCACCCCGCGCCATCCCTATACGAAGGCGCTGCTTGCATCCGTGCTCACGCCGGAGCCCGGACTCGGCGTGCCTGACACCGGGCTTGGTCTTGCCTTTCCCAATCCTCTTGATCCCCCGAGCGGCTGCGCCTTTCATCCGCGCTGTCCGCAAGCGGGGCCGCGCTGCCGTGCAGGTGTGCCACGGGATGTCCGCGCGGGCGAGGCGCTGGTCGCCTGCCACCTTTACGATGGTGGGACCAGTGTCGCGGCGTAGTTGGGCGTCAATACCCTTCGGTTGTCATGCCCCGCGGAAGGCGGGGCACCCAGTAATCGACATCCGAGCCATTGAGGGACGCTGGTCCCAAATTCCATTTCCTGTGCTTACTGGGTCGTCCGCCTTCGCGGACGATGACCAATGAGAGTCACAGGCCAGTCTGCCGGGCTACGCGCTCATATTGTCGGGCTCCACGGAGCGGGAACCAGCCTGTAGCCCGACCCGGACTTCTCTACATAGCCGCGACCGGGGAACGGGAAATGAAATCCCTGAATGAGCATCTTGTCGGCAATCGCCATGTCATAGACTTTATGGCGGGTCTGCTCTGCCAAAGGCCCATCGGTGTCGAACGCCAATTTCCATTCGGGGTGATTCAAGAACAGGCTGACGACGCCGGGCGTGACGTCCGACTGGATAAGGACCTGCTCGGGGCCGGAAGCCAAGACGAATGAACAGTGGCCGGGCGTGTGCCCGGGAGTCGCCATTGCTGTAATGCCGGGAAGCAGCTCTTTGCCGGCTACATATTTGGCAGCCTTGTTGTCGAGTGCGCCAAAGACGCGCTTGACGTTGCCGAACTGCCCCTTGATCGGCTCGGGGAAACGTCCCGCATTTGTGTCGTCCATCCAGAATGCCCACTCCGTTTCGGGTACCATCAGCTCGGCATTCGGGAAGGCGAACTTGTTGTCTGCGCCGAGGAGTCCGTTGATGTGATCGCCATGCATGTGTGAGATGATCACGGTGTCGACGGCATTTCGATCGATCCCAGCCGCGGCGAGATTGGTATGGAACTGTCCGAGCGCGCCTTTGCTCTGGGCATAGGCCCCAAGGCCCAAGCCGGTGTCGATGACGACGAGCTTCGAGCCGGTATTGACGACCAGCGGCGTGTAGCCATGCGTGACCTTGTCCGGCGGAAGATGGTTGGCGGCGAGTGTCGCGTTGATCGCGTCCTTGCCGGCGTTGTTGATGTAGCCGTCCGACAGGGGATTGGTGCCGGCGCCATCAGTGACGACGGTTACCTCGACGCTCCCGACCTTGTAACGATACCAGCCCGGATTCTGCTTTCCGGAGAGCGGGGCTGCGGCGTTAACCTTCCCGGCGCCGAGCGAGGGCAGTGCGGCACTCGCTGCTGCACCGGCAAGTAGCATTCGTCGCGAAAGATTGCTCATGGTCTCCTCCCTTTTCCGGCCCATTCGGGCTCGAGTGTTTGAATTTCACGTGCGCCAATCCAAGCGGCGAAATTGTCGCGGATTGGTGCCTCCGTTGCGCTTAATACCTTTCGGTTGTCAGCCCCGCGAAGGCGGGGCACCCAGTAATGACACTGGAACTCGTAGGGCGCAATAAGCGTAGCGCATTGCGCCAAGCCTAGCGCATTGCACCGTGCCGTTATTATTATCAGCGGCATGCCGAATTATCGCCGCGCGTTCGTGCCCGGTGGATGCTGGTTCTTCACCGTCAATCTGTTGGACCGGCGTCGCCGCCTGCTGTCGGACTATATCGAAGCGCTGCGCGAGGCGACGCGGCTCACGCAGACGCGCCACCCGTTCACCATTAATGCCGTGGTGGTGCTGCCCGATCATCTCCACGCGGTTTGGACGCTGCCGCCCGGCGACAGTGATTTTTCGTTGCGCTGGCGGCTGATCAAGATCGGTTTCGCCAAGGCTGTTCCCAAGACCGAGCTGCGCAGCGTGGTTCGCGTTGCGCGCGGTGAACGCGCGATCTGGCAGCGTCGGTTCTGGGAACACCTGATCCGCGACGAAGAGGATTTCGGCCGCCACGTCGAGTACTGCTACATCAATCCTGTCAAGCACGGGCTGGTCACCCGCGGTCACCCGCGTCTGCGATTGGCCGCATTCGTCGTTCCACCGCGACGTGCGGGCGGGGCTGTTTCCAAAGGACTGGGCGGGCGATGTCTCGGCCGCGGGCAGCTTCGGCGAGCGGGCCTGATGGAGGGCGGCGCAATGCGCTGCGCTTATTGCGCCCTACGAGCTATGCCGCTCAATAAAAGAACGGGAAGAATGGGCCAGGCAGCGGCGAATTGTGCCAGCCCACGCGGCCGCCGGTATTGGTCACTACGTCCATAGGGGTGTGGGTCGGGGGCAAGGCGTAATCGAGGAACTTGCGCTCCCCTGGCTGCACATCAGTGCCGGCATCGAGGAACGAGCGCCGCACCACCAGGACGCGGGTCGAGGCGCGCCGAGAACTCGCCACCCGGCGGGTCGCGCGGACCGCCCGTTGCGCGGTCATGGGTCTGGGCTCGGGTGTCGCCTGGGTGGTTTCCGGCGTCATTTCCGCTGGATAACGCTCCTCGAACGTCGCGGCGATCCGGTTGGCCTGAGCAAACGCCGTCGTGGGTGCGGCAAGGACCAGCACCAGAGCCGTTCCTGCCAATACGCGCCCACTAAGAATTCTGGCTACGAGCCCCTTGTACTGCATACCAATCCCCCAATGTTTGCACACAATCCGGCGTCTGGGCCGGGCACTCCCAATCATTGGTCGCCCAGCCAGGCAAATCGGTTCAAACCATGGGCTGTGCCGGGGTGGGACAGGGGGATTGCCGCGCTCGCACAACGGCGGTGTATGATCGATCGCGCAATTGACCCCGAGAGGATGAGCGCATGGCCGAGATCGTCGCCGCTTTCGGCGTGCCCCACGTGCCGAATTTTCCTGCCCAGGTGGCGCGCGAGGGACCACAATCCAAGGTGGCGCGCCTCTACGCCGAAGTAGCGAGCCACCTCGACGCGGTCTCCCCGGACGCGCTGCTGGTGTTCGACAGCGATCACCTCAATACGTTTTTCTTCGACAACATGCCGACATTCCTGGTCGGCGTCACCGAATCCATCGAGGGTCCGAACGACCAGACGCCGATGCCTCACTATCGCGTCGGCGGGCACGCGCAGCTGGCCGCGCACGTGCGGGCAAGCGGGCTTTCGCGCGGCTTTGATCTTTCGCTGTCGCAGGACTTTTCCGTCGATCATTCGATCATGGTGCCGCTGCACTTCCTCACCCCGCGCATGCAGATCCCGATCGTGCCGATGTTCATCAACGGTCTTTGTCCGCCACTGCCGGGCGCAAGGCGCTGCTATGCGCTGGGTGAAATGGTGCGCGCCGCTGTTGCAAGGAATGGCCCCGCAACCTGCGGGTCGCGGTGCTCGCCAGCGGCAGCTTTTCGCTCGAGATCGGCGGGCCGAAAGTGCCGCACGACGGCATTGCCGGCACGCCCGACCAGGAATGGACGCGGCGCGTGCAGCACCTTTTGGCGCGCGCGCAGATCAACGATCTCCTGCAAGAGGCGACCGCCGCGCGCATGCAGCGCGCCGGCAATATCGGCGGCGAGCTGCTCAACTGGATTGCCATGCTCGGCGTTATCGGCGAGCGCAAGCCGCGCTTCATCGAGGGCGAGATCGAGCATGGCCGTTGCTACGGCGCCTGGCGCTGGGATTAGAACGAAGGTGGCTCGCCCGTGAGCGTCTACGCCGTCAACAAGCTCTGCCGCGACGCCTTGCGCGACCTCGCGTTTCGTGCCGCGCTCAAGCGCGACCCCGCAAGTGCGATCGCGCCGCTTGACCTGACGGCCGATGAGCGCAGCGCGCTTCTTTCCGGCGATGTCGCACGTCTGTTCGAATGGGGATGCCATCCTTTTCTGCTCGCTTATCTCCCGCGCTGGGAATTGTTTGGCCTCACCATCCCGCTCTACAGCGAGCGTATCCGCAAGGCGCGCGATCCGAGGGACCAGGCAGATTAGGGCCGTGGTGGTAGGGCGGGTTAGCGGCCGAAGTCGGCGCTTGCCGATTTCGACCGCGTAACCCGCCGACACGGCTACGGGCGCTCTCCGAACTTGCCTGCAAACGCCGCCGTCGAGCAAGTTGATGGTAAAAAAACCAGCAACCGCAAGCCACCCATGCCCGCCGATAGCTTGGCATGTGTAGTAACTCTTGGCATCGGGTTTATAGGGCGAGTTGGCGGCGGATTACGCGCCATCTGCCTCCGGCGGATCAGCGCTAATCCGCCCTACGAAGATGGAAGGTGTCTATGAGGAGTAACCGCCCGCGCCATCAAGCGCGTGATCGCGCGCCAGCTTGATGCGCTCATGCAGAATCAAGGCCTCACCAAGTCAACCCTGGCCAAGCGCATGAAGACCAGTCGCGCGCAACTCGATCGCTTGCTTGATCCAGAGAATGAATCCGTGACGCTCGCCACCCTTGCGCGCGCCGCGCAGGCCGTCGGCCGCAACCTGCGAATGGAACTCGTGTAAGATGAATGACGACGAAATTATTCTCGCAGGAACGCCGCCACTGACATAGATGCCATCGGCGACGTCCGTCGGAGCAGCCGCTACTTACGACTGGGTGGCCCCAGCTCAGCGCCAACCGTAGTAGCTGTAGGATCGCGGGCCATAGGCGTAGTAGCCATGCGCGCGATACCAGGCACGTGCATGCCGCCGCGTCAGGACGCAGTGACCGCCGTCGCAGTACACACGGGCCTGCTGCAGCGGCGCGGCGCCTCGGCCGGAGAGGTCGTTCAACGGAAACGCGGATGCAGTTGTTGCAAGGCCGCCCGCGGCTGCGGCCGCGAGCAGAACGGTTTTGAGCTTGCGCATATTGTTTCCTCGGGTTCCATGGGTAGATTGCCTATGAGTCAACGTTGCACGCGTGTGGCCGTTCCGCGCACATTCATGCGGGCATGAAGCGTGTAACCGCGATATCGGCCGGAGCCAAGGTGTCGGGAACGGACCGAAATAAGCCCTAACATGGTCGCCTTTTAATTCGGCATGCTCGAATCGAGGACAAATGCTCCTGAAGGCGCCGCGCGGCCGGGCTCGCGCCGTGCCGCCAGCATGCCGCGCTCCGCCATCCGCGAGATCATGGCGCTCGCGGCCGGAAGGGAGGACGTCATTCATCTTGAAGTCGGCGAGCCCGATTTTTCCACGCCCCTTCCCATAATCGAAGCCGCGTTCGCCGCGGCGCGGGCGGGATTCACCAAATATAGTCCCAATGCCGGCTTGCCGTCATTGCGCGAGCGCGTGGCGCAGCGCGTCAGCGCGGCCTGGCAGCAGCACGTCGCGCCGGATCGGATCATCATCACGACCGGCGCGATTGGTGCGCTTTATTCCGCGGTCATGTCGATTGCCGATGCCGGTGATGAAGTACTCATTCCTGATCCGGGCTGGCCGAATTACGAGGCCATTGTTCATCTCGCGGGTGCCGTGCCGGTGCGCTTTTCTCTGCCCGGCGCTCGCGCCTTCTTGCCCGACCCGGCGGAAATATCTGCGCTGATCACGCCCCGTACCAAAGCCATCGTCATCAATTCGCCGGGCAATCCGACTGGTGCCGTTTTTCCCGCCTCGCTGATGGCGCAGATCTGCGATATCGCTCGGCGCACCGGCATCTATGTCGTCAGCGACGAAATCTATGAAGACATCATCTTTGAAGGGGAGCATGTCTCCGCCGGCGCGATCGGGCCGCAGGACAGGGTCTTTGTGGTGTCAGGTTTTTCGAAGACCTATGCCATGACCGGATGGCGGCTCGGTTGGCTCGTCTGTCCGAGCGCGCTCGCTCCGGTTGCGGCCGGCCTGCAGGAGCCCGTTACGTCATGCGCCTCCACTATTTCACAGCAGGCAGGGGAGGCCGCGCTTGCGGGCGATCAGGAGACGGTGCGGCTTTTCCGTGACGCCTTCAGGCGCCGCCGCGATCTCGTTGCAGACATGTTCGGCAATACCGGGCTGTTGCCGCTCATCCCGGAGGGCGCGTTCTATGCGCTCATCGATATCGCGAGCACCCGCCGCGGCTCGCTCGATTTCGCGCGCGACCTTCTTGTCTCACGCAATACAGCAGTGGTACCGGGAATAACCTTTGGGCCGAGCTGTGACCGCTACGTGCGCATCGCATTCACCATTGCCGACGAGGCGTTGCGCGAGGGCTTGGCGCGCCTGCGCGATCACATCGAGAAGCTAAGTCACGCATCTGAGCAACCGAGATGGATTCGGCTGGGCATGATTTCGATCGACGGTGAGCGCCTCCTCTCCGAGCTGCGCGAGCTTGCGACGTTCGGCAAGTTCAAAACCGGCGTCGATCGCGTGGCTTTGTCGGCGGAGGATCTCGCCGCCCGGCGCTGGCTCATGGAGCGCATGCGCCAGGCTGGCCTCGATCCGCACATGGACGAAGTGGCCAATGTTTATGGCCGCGATCCCGGCGCGCGCCGCGCGCTCCTGATCGGCTCGCACACCGATACGGTTCCCCAGGGCGGCTGGCTCGATGGGGCACTCGGCGTCGTCTATGCGCTCGAGATTGCGCGGGCGGCGCGGGAAAGCCACACCTCTGCGCCAATCGGAATCGACGTCATGTCGTTCCAGGACGAGGAGGGCAGCTACCTTGCCTTTCTCGGCAGCCGCACATTCTGCCAGGAGTTGCCGGCGAGCGAGATCGACACAGCCAAGCGCGGCGAGCATCGTTTGCGCGCGGCGCTCGCTGCCGTTCCCCCCGCGGCGAATCCCGCGCGCTTCGACGCCGGCCGCCATCTCTGTTATCTGGAAGCACACATCGAGCAGGGACCGCGGCTGGAGGCGGCGCACCGGCGCATCGGCATCGTCACCGGCATTGTCGGCATTCGCCGTTTCCGCATCCGCGCCCATGGGCAGGCGGATCACGCCGGTACTACTCCCATGGCGATGCGCAGGGATGCCGGTGCCACGCTGTTGCGCCTGGCAGCGCGGGTGCCGCAGGAGTTTGCGCGCATTGGCGGCCCCGAGACGCTGTGGAATATCGGCCACATCGTCTTTCGCCCCGGCGCGCCCAATGTCGTGCCCAGCGAAGCCGAGATGGTGCTCGAATTCCGCAACACCGATCCAGCCATCCTGGACAAGCTCGAACAGGAAGTGCGCGCCTGGATCGATAAATCGAAGGGGGCAGCGTGCCCGACCGAAATGGAAGAGATGGCGCGTGTGCCGCCGACCCCGCTCGCAAAGGAGCTCGCGGTGGTGCTCGCGCAGGCAAGCAAGTCGCGCGGCGAGGAGCCCATGCAGCTGCCGAGTGGTGCCGGTCACGATGCCATGGTGATGGGCCGCTACATCCCCGCCGCGATGCTGTTCGTGCCGAGCATCGGCGGCCGCAGCCACGATGTGACCGAGAACACGGCGGAGGCTGACATCGTATTCGGCTGCGAGGTGCTGGCTGACGCGGTCGACCGGCTGCGCGCCAGTCCCGAGCTTGTGACCGGCGCCTAGAGCCGTAGTCCGGATTGAGCAAAGCGAAATCCGGGAGAACTATTCCCGCCTTTCGCTTCGCTCAATGCGGGCTACATCTACTAGAATCGGATAGAATCACCTGTAACTGCCGTTGCGCCGATGACCTATCGCGACACAAACGGATTTAGGATTCCAACATCAAAATCTTTGAAGTGTCTGACATTTCGAGTGACGACCTGCAGTCCATATACGTGTGCCGTGGCGGCGATCATAGCGTCTTCGATCAAGGCGTCAGGCCTCCGATGCATGAGTTTAGCCCAGGCGCGGAACGTCCGACCATTCATCGGCAGAACATTCCAGACTGCGCTGATCTGATCTGCCCAGGCTTCGATTTCTGCCGCCTTAGCGAGATCCTGCTCACGCGTGATCTCAATCCCCGCCTGGATTTCACCGAGGGTGACGGCTGAGATGTGAAGCTCCCCGTCATCGCGCGAGCGGAGCCATGCCAGGACTGCGCCGTGCGGCCGTGGCTTCCGCAATTCTGATATGACGTTGGTATCGAGAAGATACATGCGTCATGCAGCAGGACGGGGTACTCGCCGTCGGCGTTTGCCCCGCGGCGGGATTTGCAGTTCCGTTCGGGCGATGTCTGTCAACAACAGTTCTTTCAGCGTGGGTTTGGCGGCCCGAACGAGTTGCTGCCATTGCGACATAGGAACAAGGACCGCAGCCCTCTCACCACGTCGAGTGACTAGCTGCGGGCCGTCCTTAAGGCACGTTTCCAAAAGCTCGCTGAACCGCGCTTTGGCGTCCTGGACCGGCCAAGCTTTCATATTGTAGACCTCATCATGACTAGTCAGGTAGCTAGTCAGAAACGCAATGTCAACCTGCCGGGCGGCCCGCGCCTCCGAGCTGATTGCGGCATCGCGTCTAGCACCCAGGACTAACGTGCCGTGCGGCTTTTCGCCCTGTGGCTCCCCTCGCCGGCAACCGATTTAGCGCCGAGATGCCCTGTAAGCCGACATGAATTCGCAGATTGCGCCGCCCCCTCGCCCCCCTCACACGGTCCGATGCGGCTATGATCTGCGCGATGAATATCCTAAATTGCAAGGCGCTGAAAGGCGATCGAGAACGGCGTTCTGGCGCCTAACGTTGCCAATACCCCTCACCGAGAGATGCAAGACATGGCGACCCAACAAGTCTCGCCGGTGCGCGTGGAGCGCGAGGACGACATCGCATTTGTCGTGATCGACAATCCGCCGGTCAATGCGACCTCTCACCCCGTGCGGGAGGGTTTGCTGCGAGAGATCAGCGCGCTCGCCGATGATGCGGGCATCTCCACGCTTGTTCTGATCGGAGCCGGCAAAACCTTCATCGCGGGAGCCGACATTCGCGAGTTCGACCAGCCGCTGCGGGACCCGCAGGTGCCTGCGATCATCGCGGCGATCGAGAAATGTGAGAAGCCCGTGGTCGCCGCCATCCATGGCGCCGCGCTGGGTGGCGGCTTCGAGATCGCACTCGCCTGCGATGACCGCATCGCCACTCCCGATGCGGTGGTGGGTCTGCCCGAAGTGACGCTTGGCGTCATCCCGGGAGCGGGCGGAACGCAGCGCCTTCCGCGCCTTACCGGGGTCGCAACCGCGATTGAGCTCATCGCGTCGGGGCGGCGGGTGAAGGCACCCGAAGCGCAGCGGCTCGGCATCATCGACGGCGTGGTTTCCGGAGATATCCGCGAGGCAGCGCGACGGCATGCACGCTATCTCGCAAAACGCAAGCGCCGGCTCAGCGCACTCTTCGTTCCGGTTTCGTCGGATGAAGCGCTCAAGCAAGCGATAGAGAATGCAAACAAAGGCACGCGCGCGCGCACCGCCGTGAAGGAGGCGATCGAAGCGATACAGAACTCCGAGCGCCTGCCGTTTGGCGAGGCTTGCGTTGTGGAACGCGCCACCTTCCAGCGGCTGCGGGAGAGCGAAGAATCGGCTGCGCTGCGTTACCTGTTCTTTGCCGAACGGGAGGCGGTGCGCATCCCCGACATCGCTGATGCCGTTGCGCGGCCGATCGCGGCGGTCGGCATTCTTGGCGCCGGCACCATGGGTTCGGGAATTGCGGTCGCATTTCTCGACGCGGGCCTTCCGGTGACGCTCATCGAACAGGACCAGGAAGCGCTTGATCGCGGTCTCGAACGCATCCACGGCATCTATGACCGCGGCGTCCAGGGCGGGCGCATGACATCGCAGGAAGTGCAACAGCGTCTTGGCCAGCTTCGGCCAACACTCGAGCTCAAGGAGCTTGCGCAGTCCGATCTGGTCATCGAGGCCGTATTCGAGGATATGGCAATCAAACAGTCAGTTTTTCGGGAGCTCCACGCCGTCCTCAAACGCGGCGCGATCCTTGCCTCCAACACGTCCTATCTCAATATCGATGCGCTTGCTTCGGTGACGAGCAGGCCGGCGGACGTGCTCGGCCTGCATTTCTTCAGCCCGGCAAATGTCATGCGGCTGCTTGAAGTCGTGCGTGGGGCGGCAACCGCAGGAGATGTTCTGGCAACCGCGCTTGCGGTTGCGAGAACCATCCGCAAGCTGCCCGTCATCGCGCGGGTGGGCGAAGGCTTCATCGGCAACCGCATTTATTCCGCTTATCGCATCCAGTGCGAGCTGATGCTCGAAGAGGGCGCCTTTCCCGATCAGGTCGACAGCGCAATGACCGCCTTTGGTCTGGCGATGGGGCCATTCGCGGTCGGTGACCTCAGCGGTCTCGATATTTCCTGGCGCACGCGCCAGCGGCTTGCGCCGACCCGTGATCCGAAGGTGCGTTTCCCGCAGGTGCTCGATCGTCTGTGCGAGGCTGGTCGCTTCGGCCAGAAGACCGGCGCCGGCTGGTATCGCTACCCCGATGGCGCGCGGCGCGGGACCGTCGATCCCGAGGTGAATGCGACGATCGACAAGGTCTCCGCTGAGAAAGGCATCACGCGACGCTTGTTTACCGCCGAAGAGATACAGTGGCGGGCGCTCGCAACGATGATCAATGAAGCAGCCTTGCTGCTGGCGGAGGGCATAGCGGCACGGCCTTCGGATGTCGACGTGGTGCTTGTCAACGGCTACGGCTTTCCCGCCCAGAAAGGCGGACCCCTGTTCTGGGCAAGCAGGCGGCCGCGCGAGCAGGTTTCCCAGGCGCTCGATGCGCTGGCCGCGGCAACGGGATACGGGTTCCAGCGGGGGAATGTTGCGGGGGTGCTTGAGAAGCTGCGTGCGTAGTGCGTAGCAGTGGCCTCTCGGTACAGCAGTGCGCGCGTCCGGTTTGGGCAGAATCCGACGTTATTCAAAAGCGAGCGGTGGCCTTCAGGCGGATGGTCCGCGACTGACCTGGTGAGATGTTATTGTTGCCGTCCGCGGAGGCCCAATACCCTTTGTTGAAGAGATTTTCGACGGTGACCTGTGCTTGCCAAGTCTTATTGAGGGTCGCGTATAGGCCGGCATCGACGCGAACGAAGCCCGGCAGATACACGGTATCGTCGGACGAAGTGAACAAATCCGAGAAGTAGATGACCCCGATCGACGCGGCCCAGACTAGGGTGATCTGGTACTTGTTCCACCACGAGAACTGATGGAATGGAACGAGCTGAATGCGGTTCCCCGCTTGGATGGTCGCCGACGTGTCACCCGAGACCCGAGCATCGGTGTAGGCGTAGCCCAACCAGGACTGCCACTTGTCGGTGAGATAGCCCTTGAGCTCAGTTTCGAGACCGTGAATTGTGTTGCTGCCCGAGACTATGAAAAATCCTGGGTTGTTCGGGTCGGGCAGTGGAATGTTGGTCCGCACCAGCTTGTATACCGCAGCGGAAAAAAGCAACTTCGGCAGGATGTTCCATTTGGCCCCAATTTCCTTGTTCACGAATTTCTGCGGCGCGAGGATGACTGTACCGTCTGTAAGTGCGCTGAATGGTCGCCGGATGCCGGCAGGTACGACACCATGTAGGCATAATAGATCGACATATTTTCTACAGGCTTTATGATCACAGCGGCCTGCGGTGACACGAAGCGGTCGAACTCGGGCTCTGCTTGTCAGCGTATTCAGGTCCAGGGCCGACAGATCGAACCGATCGTAGCGGCCCGCTCCGATGAGTTGCAGCCAGCGCGTGATTTCGATCGTATCGCGCGCGTAGGCCGATTGCGTGTTCAGCGCGTACTTGCTGTTGGAATCAGCGGTAGTAACCCCGGGAAAAAAGGCGCCTGGGTACTGGTGGATGAAATAGATCGGCCCGGAATAGGTCGGCGCAAACGGATTGTCTACCTCCGTCGAGGTACGATTTGGAAACAGCCCGGTATTGCGGACATCGATGCCGTATTGCCGGCCGATTTGCGTTCCGAAACCGATCGTGTGCGAGATCGCCCCGGTATCGCCTTTGTAAATGAGGTCGGTATCGTTGAACGTGTTGTCTCGATTGGTCGTGTGATTGTAGGCTGCGCGGTTGAATGCAGTGTCGGTCGGATTTACCGCGCCTGAGAGCGGACCGTTTCCGGGATAAACGTTCTGATAGAATTTCCTGTAATCTGCAAAGTACGTCCCATTCTTCATCGTCAGTCCATTCTCGAAATCATGATCGATAAAGGCCATGAGGGTCTGTACAGAAGCCCGCGCGGTATTCAAATTGGGGCTGCCGAAGAACGCAGTGAGATCTCCATTGGGCGCGAACGGAAAGGCCGGGTATAAGCGTGTCGAGGACGGAGGAACGAAATTCAGTCCCTGTGAGGGATTGCCCCGATCGGCGGTGCGTTCATCATGAAAGTCCTCATAGCTCAATCTGATTTTAGTCGCATCGCCGACTTTCATTGTTACGGTCGGGTTGATGCCGTAGCGCTCCAGCCAGCCGTATTGCCGAAACGCGTCACTCTTCTCATACATCGCATTTAGCCGCGCCGCGAAGGTTTCGGTAACTGCCTGCCCGGCATCGAGCGTGAGCCGCCGGTCAACATAGGATCCGGTCTGAGTGGTTGCTTCGTAGATTCTCTGCCCATCGGCCTCCTTGAGCGTGCGGTTGACGAGACCGCCACCAACGCCTCGACCGAAGGTAATTGCGCTCGGTCCCTTCAGCACTTCGACGCTCTGCGCATTGTAGAGATCGCGAAATATTTGAACGTCGTCGCGGAAACCGTTGACGAAGAAATTGGCGCTCGAATCCACCCCGCGGATGATGAGTTCGTCTCGGTTTCCCTCTCCCTGGTGCACGTCAACGCCTGGAACATAGCGGGTGATGTCGGTGAGGTTTTGAAAGCTCGTGTCCGTTATGAATTCCCTGGTCACAACGCTCAGTGACTGCGGTATGTTGACCAGTGGCGTGTTGATCTTGGTTGCCACCGACGTGCTGTTCGCATAGACACCTTGCGTCCCCGTCTGTGCACCTTGTGTGGCGCTGGCCGGCCAAGCGGCCTGAATCGCCGCGCTTGGATCTTGTATCCTCTGTGGTGGCGCACTGGCCGGTGGCTCGCTCGATTGCGGCGCACTTCGCGGCGCCGTCTGTGCGCCAGTCGATGCGGAGCGCGGCCGTGAGCGCAGTTCCTCGACGGTAACCTGGGGCAATGGGATTGTATTAGGGTGGGGTTCGGCTCGCTCGACGGCCGTCGAAGAAGAAGCGTCGGGCTGTGGAGCAGGATTTTCTGCCGCTGGCGTGCTTGAAGGTGCTGGCGACTCGTTCGACGGCGTGGGTTGCGGCGCTGGTGCCGATGCCTGCCCGCGCACCTCATTTAAACTCTGCAGCAGCGAGTGCTAAATACGCAGCTGAAACGAGGGCTTTCTTAGTGAAAACCCTAGTCCGTTGGCACAATCGATCCTTGGTCATAATCGCCCCCAAGGAAAGTCATAACAACGGCTAATGGCTGAGTCTCGCAGCTCTCCTTAGAATCAACTTCGACTGGCGGCAGTTTAGATTTGTTCTAATTCAATTAGAGACAATAACTGTCGGCTGCTTCACGCTTCTTTGGTCCGCGCGAGAACGCCAAACGACGCGGAGTTGGCGGCGAATTTCCCATAGGAGTTGCATTGCAGCCACGGCTTACGACGAGCGAGGGCCGTACATTAGAATTAGAATAGAACCAAAGTAGATAAGTCGAGGACCAACGCGCGGGTTGACCCACCTTGCAGGTTTCTACCTGAACACTACTCGCTATTCGCTTCTTCCCACTCGCTCATGCGCGCCTCGAGCGAGGTGAGCAACACACCGTCAGGCGAGCGGATGAAAGAGAGCGAGCTCAGGATGTGCGGACCGTGCTTGCGAGCGAGCTCCTCGGCGATGCGCTTGTAGCGCGCGTATTGCTCCGCGGTGGTGATCGGCGGCGTGGCGCCGTTTCTCCATAGCGATGCCTTGACGAATTTCTTGTCCTCATCCGAAAGATCGATGCTCTCGATCAAGGGCAGACCGAGCGAAGAATCTCCAGTCATCTTTATCCCTCTCCCACGTGAAGCCGAGGCCGGTAAAATCTCCCTTTCTCATGAAGGCACGTTAGTCGCGGCAGCCGCCCAATCGGTTCAATACGACCTATGCCTTTTTCTTGCCTGCGCCCATGCCCTCTGGCCCGGCCTTCCCGCATTGGCCTACAATCGGGGCAGGTGGGCCAAGCTTGATCGATTATCCGGAGAGCTCGATGCGGATGCCCAATCTGTTGCTGGCTCGCGTTGCATGCGTTGCTTGTTTGCTTGTGCTCTCAATTGCCGTGACGGCTGCCGAGACGAATACTCTTCGCGTCGGCAAGGTGATCGCGGGCAACGGTTTTCATATTCCAAGCTATGTCGCCATGGACCAGGGTTTCTACAAAGCCGAGGGCCTCGATGCGCAGTTTGTCGTGCTGCAGGGCAGGCCGCTCGTGACCGCCGCTCTTTCCGGCAACGTGGACGTGGTCCCGATTCCCTCCGGGGGCGCGCAAGCGGCGCTGAGCGGAGCCGCCATCACTTACATCGTCGGCGAGTCGCTCAAGTCGCAGTGGACCATCGTGGTTCCCCCGAGCATCAACAAAGTGGAGGATTTGAGGGGCAAGGCGGTCGGTTATGGCCGTACCGGCGGCGCTGACTACGACGAAGGGGCAGCGGTATTGCAGCGCTTCTTCCACATGGAAGTGGGCAAGGATTACAAGGTCATTTCATTTCAGAGCGAACCCGATCGCATCGCTGCGCTGATCAACGGCGATATCCAGGGCGCGCTGCTCTCGCTCCCGCACGCGGCCAAGGCGGTCGCGGCCGGAATGAAAATCCTGTTGCGCACCGGCGACTACATCCAACGCGCAGGCGGTACCTTCTGGAGCAAGAAGGAATTCGTCGATGGCAATCCGCAGACCACGAAGAAATTCATCCGCGCGATCGCGCGGGCGGTCATGTATTTCAGAGACAACAAAGCAGGCTCAATTCCCATCCTGCGCAATCACCTCGGGATCGACAACGATCAGGAGGCGGGCCTCATCTGGGACGAGCTGCATGATGCGTTCGGTGCGGAGATCCCACCCGAGCTGTTCCGGGAAATTCTGGAATCGCGCCGGGAGACCATGATTGCGGCCCGCCAGTGGCCGCCCGATAAGCCGCTCCCGGATCCCGAGCAGTTCGTCGCGCGCAAGCTGCTCGAAACCACCCTCAACGAAATGGGATACGTTGCGACCCGGCGCGAAGCGCCGAAATGATCAGGAGCCCTCGATGCGGATGAACTCAACACTACTTATGATGGCTGCGGCGCTCATTCTGGCGCCCCCGCTCGTTCCCGGCACCGTTCACGCCGAGAGCGTCAAGCTTCGGGTCGGCAAGGCGTTGGGCGGCAGCGGCTTCCATATTCCGAGCTACATCGCCATGGACCAGGGCTTCTACAAGGCGGAGGGCCTTGATGCCGAATTCGTCGTGCTCTCCGCTCGCGCCTTGGTCACGGCCGGGCTTGCCGGCAGCGTGGATGTCATCCCGATTCCCTCCGGAGGCGCACAGGCGGCGCTGAGCGGAGCGCCGATCACCTATGTGGTCGGCGAGTCGCTCAAGTCGCAATGGACCATCGTGGTGCCGCCGACCATCAACAAGATCGAGGATCTCAAAGGCAAGGCGCTTGGCTACGGCCGGCCCGGCAGTGCCGATTACGACGAAGGTGCGTTAGTGTTGCAGCGGTTTTTCCACATGGAGGTCGGTAAGGATTACAAGGTGATCTCGTTCCAGGGCGAAGCTGATCGGATCGGTGCGCTCGTAAACGGCGACATTGCGGGCGCGCTCATTTCCGTCCCGCATGCCGCCAAGGCCGTCGGCGTCGGAATGAAGGTCCTCTTGCGCACGGGAGATTACATCGCGCGCGCGGGCGGCTCGTTCTGGGCCAAGAAGGAATTCGTGGAGCAAAATCCGGAGACGATGAAGAAATTCATTCGCGCGGTTGCGAGGGCCGTCGTGTATTTCCGCGAGAACAAGGCGGGCTCTCTACCGACTCTCAAGGAGCATCTCGGTGTCGATGACGAGCGGGAGGCGGGACTGGTCTGGGGGGAGCTGCACAATGCGTTCGGAGCCGAGCTTCCTGCCAATCTCTTTCGCGAGATTCTGGAATCCCGCCGCCAGACCATGATTGCAGCGCGGCAATGGCCGGCGGACAAGCCGCTGCCCGACCCGGAGCAGTTCGTTGCCCGCAAGCTGCTCGATTCGACGCTTGCGGAGATGGGATACGTCCCGGCCAAGCTCGACGCGGTGCGATGAGTTTAGGCCGCTGATGCATGCTCGGGGCGCCAACGACTCAGCCGGTTCTCGATGATCTTGACAGCGGCGGTCATGAGCAGCGAGAGCGCCGCAAACACGATCAGTCCCGCAAACACAACGTCTACGTGATAGCTGCTCGCCGCCCGCACCATCACGACGCCAAGCCCTTCCTCGGAGCCGAAGAACTCCGCAACCACGACGCCGAGGATGGCTCGGCCGATCGCGAGCCGCAGCCCTGCAACGATATAAGGCATGGCGTTGGGCACCACGACGAGACGCGCAATGTCCCATTCACCGGCGCCAAACGAGCGCACCACGTTGATGAGAACGCGATCGGCGTTGCGCACCCCCTCATAGGTGTTGATCAGAATCGGAAACAACGCTCCGATAAATACGATTACGATCTTCGACCAAATCCCGAGCCCGAACCAAAGCAGCAGTAGCGGCAGAAAGACGAGCCGCGGCGTGGCATTGAAGGCGGTGACGAAGGGGTCGAGCATCGCATTGAGCGTACGCGAGCGCCCGAGCAGGATGCCGAGCGGCAGTCCGGCCGCAATCGCCAACACGAGCCCCACGCCGAATGCCGCGGCGCTCACCCCGAGCGGCAGCCAGATCGTTCCCTGCGCGAACATGTTCCATAGCGTGATCGCGATCCGGCTCGGGGTGGTGAAGAACAGGCGCGTGCCGGCTGAAATCGTGATGAGCTGCGGGAGGAGCTGCCAGGCGCAAAGCAGGACCACGATGGTAAGGCTGCCAAGCAGCGCCGGCTGCAAGTTTCGCCAGCTTTTCGCAGGCGAAAGCTCGCCGCCTTCGATCAGCGCAGGACTTGCGAGATCCGCCATGGCCCTGCGGCCTATTGTCCGAGCCGCCAGGGAAACGCGGCGCGCTCGGCCCAGCGAATTCCCTCCGTCAGCACGACTGCAATCGCCATGATGACGAGAATGCAGGCAAACATGCGGTCAAGCGCAAACAGATCGCCAAAACGGGCGATGGCATATCCGATCCCTTCGGAGGCAGCAAAGAATTCCGCCACCAGCACGCCGACAAGCGCGCGTCCGATCGCGATGCGCGCTCCGGCGATGATGTAGGGCAGTACGCTCGGTATGAGGACCTTGAAATAAAGGTCCTTCTCAGTGCCGCCGAGGGAGCGCACGACGTTGATCAGGAGCCGATCGACCGATCGCACGCCGGCGGCCGTATTGAAGATGAAGGGAAATACCGAGAGGAGGAAAATCAGGATTGCCTTTCCCGCCACCCCTACTCCGAAGAAGATGACGACGAGCGGGGCGAGTGCGACGAGCGGGCTCGCATAAAACATGGTCATCAGCGGATCGAGTGCATAGCCGACGCGCGGCCGCCATCCCATCATCATTCCGATAACTACCCCGCCGAGAACCGCCGCCGCGAAGCCATAGAAGAAGGGCACCGCACTCACGGCGAGGTCATGGGCCAAGTCACCGCTCCTGATCAGGTCGAGCAGGGCGAGCGCAATCAGATTAGGTTTGCTTATGAACAGGGGGTCGAATGGAACAAATAGAAAGACGGCCTGCCAGGCCGCAAAAAACAGCGCGACCGACAGGCATCCCAGCAGGAGATTGCGATTGCGAACGAGGAAAGCGGGCGCAACTTGCTCGGCCATCGGTCTACACCGTTATCTCGTCCTTGAGCGTGTGCCAGATTGCGAGCTTAAGATCGTTGAATTGCGGCGTCACCCGCATTTCATAGTCGCGCGGCCGGGAAAGCGGGATGTCGAAAACCTGCTTGGTGTAGCCGGGCCGCCGGGTCATGACCACGACCCGGTCGGAAAGATAGACCGCCTCCTCGATTTGGTGGGTGACGAACAGGACGGTCTTGCGCGCCTGCTGCCATATGCGCAGCAGCTCGACCTGCATAACGTCGCGGGTCTGGGCATCGAGCGCGGCGAACGGCTCGTCCATCAGCAGCACCTCGGGATCGGTGGCGAGCGCCCGCGCGAGCCCGACGCGCTGTTTCATCCCGCCGGAGAGCTCATGGGGATAATGTCCCTCGAAACCGCAGAGCCCGACCATTGCGATGAGCTGGCGGGAGATCGCGTGCCTTTTTTCGAGCGGCATGCGTTTGAGCTCGAGCCCGAGCTCTACGTTGCTCTGCACCGTGCGCCATGGCAGGAGCCCGAACTCCTGGAACACCATGGCGCGATCGGTCCCGGGACCCGAAATTCGCTGGCCGTCCACCAGCAGGTCGCCCGAGTCCGGCCGCAGCAAGCCAAGCAGGACATTGAGAAAGGTGCTCTTGCCGCATCCGGAGGGGCCGACGATGGATACGAATTCCCCTTCATCGACCTCGAGATCAAAACGCTGGAGCGCACGAACCGGCGCGCGATTGGGTGGCCGAAAGGTCACATTGACATTGCGCGCTTGAATGTACGGTGCCATCACATTTCACAGGAATTGCCATTCGGGCGTGGCATGGGACTGCGATATCAAAATAGCAATAAACCGCTGGCTCGCACCACTGAACCTGCCCGTCCTGTCTTTTGATTCCTCCTGCGCCACCGCTCGCTCGTTAGGACTGGCAAGCTCGCCTAGTCTGCCGCGAGCCGTTGCTATATATGACTGCTGCGTCCGGCCCCCAGCGCCGGATGACCGAGGAGCAAGACCATGCCCCGATATCCGCAATATGTGCCGCATGGCGTCATTCCGGCCGTGTTGCTTCCCTTCAATGAAGATCTTTCCATTGATGAGCGCAGCTTTCGCAGCCATTTGCGGCAAGTCGCCGCGACCGAGGGATTGTCGGCCATTACGGTCAACGCGCATTCCACCGAGGTTGCCTCGTGCAGCTTCGAAGAGCAGCGCCGCGTGCTCGATGTGGCGCAAGACGAGATCGGGGAGCGCCTGCCGCTCGTCAATGGCGTGTGGGCGGACGGCAGCCTCGAAGCCGCTCGCATCGCGCGCATGGCGAGCGAGCACGGTGCCTCGGCGCTTCTCGTCTTCCCGCCCGCGCCATTCACTTTGGGACAGACGCCGGCCATGGCGATTGCTCATTTCAAGCGCATCGCGGACGCCACCGACCTGCCCATCATCGTGTTCCAGTATCCGTTGGCGACGGGCCAGGGCTATCCGCGCGACACCCTGTTGAGGCTTTGCGAAGGGGTGCCGGCCATCCGAGCCATCAAGGATTGGGCCGGCAATGTGCCGCAGCACGAGATGCATATCCGCACGCTGCAGAGCCTGCCCCGGCCGGTGAACGTGCTGACCACCCACAGCGCCTGGCTGTTGAGCTCGCTCGTGCTCGGCTGCAAGGGCCTGCTCTCCGGCAGCGGCAGCGTCATTCCCGACCTGCAAGCCCAGCTCTTCCGTGCCGTTACGGAAAACAATCTGGCTGAGGCCCGGCGGGTGAATGATCGAATCTATCCGTTGGCGCGGGTGTTCTATGCCGAGCCCTGGGCTGACATGCATAACCGCATGAAGGAGGCACTGGTGCTGCTCGGGCGCCTGTCACGCGCCGTCGTGCGGCCCCCCTTGGTCAAGCTGGGCCGCGAGGAGATCGAGCGCATCCGCGAGGGATTGGTCGAGGCGGGGCTGCTCGCAGCGGGCGCGAGCCGCCATGCGGCATAGCTTGGGTCGAGCGCTTGCGAGACCCAACCCGCTGTGGCAGTGGCGTTAATTGTTGAGTCTCGTGAAGAACGCGACGCAACCTACATCGGACCAGTCAATGGATGATCGACCCACTCTGAGCGGGGACCGGCGCATCGCATGGCCAAGCGTGCTGACTGTCATCAGCGCGGCGATCCTGATCGGAGCCGAGGTTTTTGGAGCCGCGTTCGCGGGCGGATGGGCCGTCGCCAACCTGTTCGATCTGGGCGAATATGGCGTGCACATCATGCAGGGGCTTTTCTTTCTCTGCGGCCTTGCCGTCATGATTGCCTTCGTGCGCAATGCGCGTCGGGTGGAGCCCTTTACCAGGCGGGGCTGACGCGGCCCGCCCGCGCCTTTCTTACTCGCTCATCTGGAACCGATCGCGTCCGCGCTCGTTGATTGAGCCGTGAGCAGCGGACTAGCGATCGATGGGGAGATTTCATCGTCGCGCAAGCAAATCACTTGCGAGGCGTTTCGAATTCTCCTATTTGGTGAATGCCCAATTTCGCACGTGCCTGTGGCCGTGTGTCGATCGGTGGGCATCCGGACAAGAGGCCGGACAGCCGCCTAAGGAAGTGAGCTCACTTCCTTGCTCATGCGATCGGCAGCCGGAGGCGAACCGGCGCACCCCGCTCTCCACGGGGGACGCGGCTTAAAGCAACGACGGAGCGGGCTTTTTTGGGACCACCGGCGCAAGTGCCGGATCACCGAAGAGGCTTGTCCTTCTTGCCGGGCGTGCGGAACGGGAAATTCTCCCTCATCCGGACCAAGGCAGCAATCGAAGTGATGCTTGGCTCGCATCTTGCGGGCCGCCTGCATCACAGGAGGTTCACCGGGCGGCAGGGCCGCCAGTTCGGACAGGGGAGAGCAGTCGAGATGACGGCACGCATTCGCGAATTCCTCAAGCAACGCAGAGACGACGGACCCTGCCTCGTGGTCGACCTCGAGGTCGTGCGGGAAAATTATCTCGCCTTCGCCAAGGCGCTCCCGGACACCAAGGTGTTCTATGCCGTGAAGGCCAATCCGGCTCCGGAGATCCTCAAGCTCCTGGCGGAGCTCGGCTCGTGCTTCGACGTCGCTTCGGTCAGCGAGACCGAGGCGGTGCTCGCAGCCGGCGCCACGCCTGAGCGCATCTCCTACGGCAACACCATCAAGAAGGAGTGCGAGATCGCCGCGGTCGCCAGGCTCGGCGTAATGCTCTTTGCGGTCGACTGCGAGGCCGAGGTCGAGAAGGTCGCGCGTTGTGCGCCCGGGGCGCGGGTGATCTGTCGCATTCATTGTGACGGCACCGGCTCCGAATGGCCGCTGTCGCGCAAATTCGGCTGCGAGCCGGACTATGCCACCGACATTCTGGAGCTTGCGCACCGGCGCGGCCTTGTTGCGCACGGAATTTCCTTCCACGTCGGTTCCCAGCAGCACAACATCGAAGCTTGGGATCGCGCGCTCGCTTCGACCGCTGCGATCTTCCGCAGCTGCGCCGAGCGCGGGATCAGTCTCGCAATGGTCAATCTCGGCGGCGGCTTTCCCGCCCGCTACGTGCGCAAGACGCCGAAGCTCGAAGCCTATGGGCGCGCGATCTTCCGCGCGCTGCGCAAGCATTTCGGCAATGCCATCCCCGAGACGATCGTGGAGCCGGGCCGCGGGCTTGTCGGCAATGCCGGCATCATTGAGGCCGAGGTCGTCCTGATCGCCAAGCGATCCCCGGAGGACGAGGTGCGTTGGGTCTATCTCGATATCGGCAAGTTCCACGGGCTCGCGGAAACCATCGACGAATCGATCCGCTATCCCATCCGCACACCGCGCGACCGCGACGAAATGGCGCCATGCATTATCGCGGGACCGACCTGCGATTCGGTCGATGTGCTGTACGAGAAATTGCCTTACCCGCTGCCGGTCTCGCTTGCCATCGGCGACAAGGTCTTGATCGAGGCCACCGGCGCATACACCACGACCTATTCCTCGGTTGGCTTCAATGGCTACCCCCCGCTGCGCCAGTACGTAATTTGACGGGTAGTAGCCCGCGTTGAACGCAGCGAAACGCTGGGGACGCTCGACGCATTTCGCTTAGCTCAATCTGGGCTGCGATCCCGGTGCATGCCGCACTGCGCCCGGGAACCCGCGCCACACGAAATCACCACAGTTTATGGTCATTTACGGGCATGAAACCGGCACACAAGCGTGACGTTCACGCGATGAACCGCAGGGTGTTGTGATGCGAGCCATACCCGCAAGACTAATCGTTGCGAGCGTTTTTCTCGTATTGACCATGGGCCGCTTTGCGGCGGCCGAGCCGACGGCCGTCGGGCTGTGGGAGCAGGTCGATGAGCATTCGGGGAAAGCGGAGAGCTGGTTCCGAAATCACGGAGCACAACGGCGTCTACAATGGCGCCATTGCCAAAATCTTCTTTAAACCCGGCGAGGACCAAAACCCGGTTTGCGACAAGTGCGAGGGTGCCGATCGCGGCAAGCCAGTGATGGGCCTGACGCTCATCAAGGGCATGCGGCGCACTGGAAATCACTATGAAGGCGGCACCATCACAGATCCACGCGACGGCAGCGTCTACCGCGCATTGATGGAGCTCAGTCCCGACGGGCAGAAGCTCGAAATGCGCGGCTATCTCGGGATATCGCTATTTGGCCGGAGCCAGATCTGGACTCGGCTCCCCGATAGCGCGCTACAAAGCCAATCGCCGACCGCGCGCTCCGGCTCGCGCGCGGCGCCTGCCTCGAAGAAATAGGGCTCTTGTCTCGGGCGCAGCGCAGCACGGTAGTGGTGCGCTGCAGACCCGGGATCGCCATAAACCGTGTCCTTGGCGGTCCCGGATCAGCAGTGCACCGCGCCACGGATTCGAAAAGATCAAGCAACCGGCGCCGGCGCGCTGCACTGCATCCGGGACTCACGGCACGGAATCCGGGTTAACGCTCATTTGAGTTGAAGAATTTCTAGCAAGAAATCCGGGTTCCAGCCGGCAGTTTTGCGTCGTGTCTTGACGCTCCCCTTGGCCTTATTGGCACGCACGAGGCCGAGAGCGAAGCGGCGGACGATAGTCATGTTCTTGGCTCCGTGGCCGGTCCGATAACGCGACAGATCGTCCTTGAATTCGACATCGAGCAGCCAATGCATGTTCTCGACGCCCCAATGACCGCGCGCGCCCCTGGCGATCCGTTCGATATCGAGCGGCGCGGACGAGATATAGTGGTGGGTATCGAAGCTGCAGCGATCGGAATATTCAGCACGTGCGTGGACCTTCGCGATGGTTTTGATGTTCTTGAAGCGCGGCTGGCCCGGGTAGCTTCTCTCCGACGTTATCCAGTCGACCTTGCTGGAGGCGGTGTAGGTGCGCGTCTCGATCCGGCCATGTCCCTTCTCGACCGTAGTTTTGCTGACGAACTCGTCGGCGGGCGCGGTGCGGAAATAGTCCTCGACATCGGCTTCGAGCGTGGGTTGGTTGCCCTTGAGGGGCAGCAAATAATCGGCCTTATGAGCAACGATCTTGTCAGCAATCTCGACTTGGCAGCCCATGGCGTCGATGGTGACGAGCGCGCCCTCAAGCTGTTTGGTCTCGGCGAGTTGATCGAGAAGATCGGGGATGGCGGTGATCTCGTTGGTCTTCTCCGGAACGCTCAACTGCGCCAATGTCAGCCTTGCATGGGTGGCGTAGGCGCTGAGCGTATGCAGAGCTTTAAGCCCTTTGCGCTGGTCGTGGGTCCGGCGTGACGTTTTGCCGTCGATGGCGATGAATTCGTGCCGGTTCGGCCACAGTGCGGCAATCCAGCTGTTGAAACAGCGGCCGAACAGGATCGGATCGATCCGATTGAGGAGGGCCCGGAGCCAGCGCTCGCAGGGAATGCCGTGATGAAACTCCGAGAAATGCCGCAGGAAGGCAAGATGGTGTTTGCCCCAGGCGACAATGTCGTCGAAATCATCGCAGGAGGCAATCGTGGCGCAGGTCACCAACAGCAAGACCTCTTGCAGCGGATACACAATGCGCCACGGCTCGCGGTTATCCTTGAGCTCGGAAAAGTGCCGCAAAAGCAGGGCAAGACGCGCACGCGGGACCTCTCCGTCGAAGATCGTGTCCATGATGGCGCTCCAGTGCGAATCAGAGCGCCCACGGAATCATGATCGCTGCGTCAACACAAAATTACGCCGATCAGGCCGTTAACCTGAGTTCCGAGCCGTGATCCGGGACTCAGCCGAGATTGACAATCCCGGCGCCGCCGTCCTCGGCGCCGAACGCGAGCCGATTGCCCCGCGAATTCCAGGCCAAGGCGCTGACCGGTGCGCCGCTGGGCTCTCTGGCCAGAATTTCGGCGCCATCGTCAATGCGCACCAGAAGCACCAGTCCGTCGCCATATCCCACTGCGACGACTTCCTGCTTGGGATGGCATGCGACGATCTCGGCCGGCGCCTGGGCGGGCGCGCACATATGGGGCGTTTTTCCCATCGGGCCATCCTTGCCTGCAAACGGCCACAGCACGAGTTGCGGCGCCCCTGACGTTGCCAGCCATTTTCCTCCGGCACTCCAGTCAAGCGAGCGCACGCGAGCGCCATATCCCGACATGCGCAGGTTCTGCCCATCGGACAAGCGCCAACCATGAAGGGCCGGTTCCTGCATTGTGGTGACGAGAAATCGCCCGTTGGGGCTGAATGCAACGCCGAGATGAGAACCCTTCCAGGCCAATGTCTCCGGCTTCGCTTGCGCGCCTGGAAACCACAATGTAGCGCCGTTGTAATGGGCGATTGCGAGCCGTAATCCCTTCGGGGCAAACGCCAGTCCTCCTACCGTTGAAGGCGCTTCGAACACGCGCTCTTCGCTGGTGGCGCTGCGCACCGTTGCCTGTTTGCCGGCGGACCAGGCCACGCTCTGCCGCGGCCCTGTTGCGACGTGATCGATCCAACGCCGCTTGGAATCGCTCCCCAACTCGGCGCTCGTGCCATCAAGCGCGGTCGCGACAATGCGCCCGTCATCGCCCCCCGTGATAATTCGGTCCGCGTCCGCGGCCGAAGCAAGGATCGCGCCGCCATGAATGCGAACTTGGCGCGATTGTCCGTCGGGCGAGACCAGCACCAGCGCCTCTTCACCCAGCACCAGGATCGCAGTGTCGCCGAGAAAATGCGCCGCGACCACCGTGCCGGCAGCACTTACGAGCTGCGTGCGCTCCACGAGCGAGTTGCCGCGGGGATCGGTCACGGCCACAATTGCCAGCTGGCCGGATCAGGCGAGGCAGCTTTCAAAGCCGGCTTTGATCCGTTCCTTCGGCAGATTGCGGCCAATGAAGATGATGCGGCTTTCGCGTTGCTCGCCCGCTTGCCATGGACGCTGGTGGTCGCCGTCGAGAATCATGTGGACGCCTTGAAATACGAAACGTTCGTCATCGTCCTTGAATGAGAGAATGCCCTTGCAGCGCAGTATGTTCGGGCCCTCCTTCTGCACGAGATCCTGCACCCACGGGAAAAACTTGTCCGGATCGAGTGGCGCTGCGAGCTTGAGCGAAAGCGACTGCATCTCTTCATCGTGATAGTGCTTGAGACCGCCGCCCGCATGATGATCATGATCGTGCTCGTGCGCATGATCGTGTCCGTCATGCGGATGCTCATGGTCGTGATCGGCGCCGTTGAGGAAGTCCGGCTCGATCTCCATGATGCGGTCGAGATCGAAGGCGTTGCGAGCAAGCACTTCAGGCAAGGGGATGTCGCAGCGCGTGGTCTTGTGCACCTTGGCATAAGGATTGATGCCACGGATGCGCGCTTCGAGCTCGCTCAACGCGTCGGTCGCGACAAGGTCGGTCTTGTTAAGCAGGATGACATCCGCGAAGGCGATCTGATTCTTCGCCTCGGGGGCGTCTTTGAGCCTCGCCTGCAGCCATTTGGCGTCGGTCACGGTGACGACGGCATCGAGCTTCGCCCGGCGGCCGATATTCGCATCCATGAAGAAGGTCTGCGCGACGGGGGCGGGGTCGGCAAGCCCGGTCGTCTCGACAATGATGGCATCGAACCTGCCTTTGCGGCGCATCAGGCCGTCGATGATGCGCACGAGGTCGCCGCGTACGGTGCAGCAGACGCAGCCGTTGTTCATCTCGAAGATTTCCTCGTCGGCGCCGACGATGAGCTCGTTATCGATGCCGATTTCGCCGAATTCATTCACGATCACGGCGTATCGCTTGCCGTGCGGCTCCGACAGAATGCGGTTGAGGAGCGTCGTCTTGCCGGCGCCGAGATAGCCGGTCAGGACCGTTACCGGGATTTTGTCGGACATGCTTTTCTCCATGGCGGCCCCGTATATATGCATGCAGGGCCGGATGCTATGCTTTGCACCCCAACCCATCATTGCCGGGTCAAGCTCGCGGGTGACGCTTTTAGTCGGAGGTTGCGGTGTGGCGTAGAATGCTCGTCTACACGCTCGCGGCGGCAGCTCTCAGCGGGCCCGCGCGCGCAGGATTACCCCGCGCGCACCGTCGAAATGGTGGTTCCATCGACGCCCGCTTCAACTGCCGACCTTCTTGGCCGCGTGCTCGCCGAAGGCCTCTCGCGCGAGCTTGGGCACCGCTTCATCATCGTCAACAAGTCAGGCGCCGCGGGCATGATCGGAACGGCCGCCGTCGCGCAGGCCGCCGCGGATGCTGATCAATAGCAATGCTCGGAGGCGCGTTTGCCCTACGACCAGATATCAGCTGGTCAACGCGGCGGCGAGTTGCTTGAGGTTGTGGCGGATGAGATCGATATAGGTCGGAGCATCACCGGACTGATCGGTCAAGGCATCGGAATAGAGGACGCCGCCGACCTTGGCTCCGGTTTCGGATGCGATCTGGCGCACCAGCCGAGGATCGGTGACATTTTCGAGGAACACCGCCACGGCCTTGTCCCGCCGGATCTGTGTGATGATGGCCGCAACATCCTTGGCGGACGCCTCTGACTCGGTAGAGACGCCCTGCGGTGCCATAAAGTTGATGCCATAGGCGGCGCCAAAATAGCCAAAGGCGTTATGGCTGGTGATGACGCGGCGCCGGTCGGCGGGAATGCTTGCAATCGCGTCGCGCACTTCGCGATCGAGTGCGTCAAGCTTGCCATCATAGGAATTGGCATTGGTTTCGTAGACAGCTTTGCCCGCAGGATCGAGCGCGGCCAAAGCGTCACGAATGTTTGCGACATAAATCTTCGCATTTGGGACGGATTGCCAGGCATGCGGGTCAGCGCGCCCGTGATCGTGCTCATGCTCATGCGCTGCGCCATGGTCGGTGCCGCGCTCGATGGGCTTGATGCCCTTGCTCGCGACAATGACCGGCGCGGTGCTCGCGGATGCCTTGACCAGCCGGTCGAGCCAGCCCTCGAAACCAAGCCCGTTCACGAAGACGACCCTTGCGTCGGCAACCTTCTTGGCGTCGGCGGGGGAGGGGGCATAAACGTGGGCATTGCCGTTCGGGCCCACCAATGCCGCTACGTCGGCGCGGTCGCCGCCGACGTTCCTGACGAAATCCGCGAGGATGGAAAACGTCGCAATCGCCTTGACCGGCGATTGCTCAGCGTATGCGGGTCCAAAACGCAGGACGAAGCCCGGCATGAGGGCGGCGCATGTACTCGCGACGGCTTTTCTTCTTGTGATCATTGGTTGCTCGCTCTTGTGTTGCTCGCTCTTGGGTCCGGTTAAATCACGCCTCCAGATGACGTCCTGGAAAAAGTTGCCGAAGGAGCCCGCCGACACGGCCGAACAGCAGTGAGATGACGTAGAGCACCCCCGCGAGCAGAATGATTGCGGGTCCCGATGCAATCCCGGTGTGGAACGAGAGCAAGAGCCCGACATAGCCGGCGAGAGCGCCGCTCAGGGTCGCAATCATGATCATCAGCGTGATGTCGCGCGCCCAGAAACGGCCGATCGCCGCCGGCAGCATCATGGTGCCGACGGCGAGCAGCGTGCCGAGCGCGTGAAAGCCGCTCACCAGGTTGATGACGACGAGAGCGAGGAAGGCAAGATGAGCCGGCCCGCCGGCGCGGCTCACCGAGCGCATGAAGCCCGGATCGACGCATTCGATCACCAGTGGCCGGTAGATCAGCGCAATCACGACCAGGCTTATGCTTGCATTGGTGGCAATCAGGAGGAGCGTCTGGTCATCGAGCGCAAGCACGTTCCCGAACAGGACGTGCAGGAGATCGACATTGGTGCCCTTGATCGAGACGATGGTGACGCCGAGCGCCAGCGAGAGCAGGTAGAAGGTGGCAAGTGCTGCGTCCTCCTTGAGCTCGGTAGCCCGCGCCACCAGTCCCGTCAGAAGCGCCACAATGAATCCGGCAAGCAATCCGCCCGCGGTCATCGCGAACAGGTTTAACCCGGAAAGAAGGAATCCTATGGCGGCGCCCGGCAGAATGGCATGCGCCATGGCATCGCCGACGAGACTCATGCGGCGCAGCATCAGAAACACGCCGATCGGACCCGCGCCGAGCGCGAGCGCGAGCGTGCCTGCGAGCGCCCGGCGCATGAACTCAAATTCCGTGAACGGCGCGACGAGGAGATCGAACATCAGGCGGCCGGCTCCACGCACTCAGCCGCGCGCTCGTCGAAGGCCTCGCACATTCGGCGCGCAATCAGCAGATTTTCCGGCGTAAGAACGATACGCGTGCTGCCCCAGGCGACGGGCTCGCGTGCGAGCAACAAGGTCTCGGGGAAGTGCGCGCGCACAAAATCGATGTCGTGCATGGCGGTGAGCACGGTGCGTTGCTCGCCATGCCAGCGTTGCACCAGTGCGAAAAGGTCGGCTGAGGTTTTCGCATCGACGGCATTGAACGGCTCGTCGAGCACGATCACGCGCGCATTCTGCAGCAGAAGGCGCGCGAACAGCATGCGCTGGGTCTGGCCGCCGGAGAGAGTCCCGATGGCACGATCCTCGAACCCGGTCAGGCCCACCGCCGCGATCGCCTGCTCGATGGTAGCGCGCTCGTTTCTGCCGATGCCGCCGAACATGCCGGTGCAGCGCCACAGTCCCATGGCCACAAGGTCATAAACGTTGATGGGGAAGGTCCGGTCGATCTCGGCTGCCTGCGGCAGGTAGGCGACCTCGTGCGGCGAAAGCCCGGCAAGATCGATCCGGCCCGCCAGCGGCTTGAGCATGCCCACGATGCCCTTGAACAGGGTCGACTTGCCGGCGCCATTGGGTCCGACGACTGCCACGAGCGCGCCGCCCTCGACTTTTCCATCGAGATGATGCACCGCGGGGTGGCGGTCATATCCGAGCGTGACGTTGCGAAACTCGAGCGCGCAGCCCATCGCTCAGGCTTTCATTGCCCACATCACCGCCGCCCACAGCATCGCGATCAGCGCCGCGCTGATTGCAAGCCGCTCGGTGACCGACAGGCGCAGGATCGACGGCGAAATGGAGGCTGGGGGGTGACCCCGTCCGGGATGACGGTGGTGCTGGTGCGGAATATGGGTCGGCATCGAAGGGACCCCGCTCATCGGGCCGGAAGTTGTTATAATATAACATTTCCCCATGTCCAAGGCGAGAATGGGGCCGAGGAGGAACCGGAGCAGGGAGGGGCGAGAACGCCGCCGATCGGCAGGCACCCTCAAGATTAGCCTGGGCCTATTTCAGCGGGCTGAGCCCGAGCTTTTCGAGCAGCCGCCGATCGCGGTCGCGTTCGGGGTTGCGGGTGGTGAGGAGCTTCGGCCCGTAGAAAATCGAATTGGCGCCCGCGAGGAAGCACAAAGCCTGCACCGCCTCGCTCATGCCCTCGCGCCCGGCGGAGAGCCGGACCACCGATTTCGGAAGCACGACACGGGCAACCGCGACGGTGCGCACGAACTCGATCGGATCGATTGCGTCGGCCTGCCCGAGCGGCGTGCCTTCAACGCGCACCAGCATATTGATGGGCACGCTTTCGGGATGCGCCGGCAGATTGGCCAGTGTCATGATAAGGCCGGCACGCTCGTCGATGTCTTCGCCCATTCCAATGATGCCGCCGCAACAGACATGAATGCCCGCATCACGCACATGGGCGAGCGTGTCGAGGCGGTCCTGATAGGTGCGGGTCGTGATGATCGCGCCGTAATATTGCGGTGAGGTATCGAGATTATGGTTGTAATAGTCGAGCCCCGCCGCTTTCAGGCGATTGGCATGCGCGCGCGTGAGCATGCCCAACGTGGCGCAGGTCTCGAGCCCCAGCGCTTTGACGGCAGCGACCATCTCGCACACCTTGTCGAGATCGCGATCCTTCGGCTCGCGCCACGCCGCGCCCATGCAGAACCGGCTTGCGCCTGCACTTTTGGCGGCTCGCGCTTCGCGCAGGACGGTGTCGACCTCCATGAGCTTTTGCGCCTCGACGCCGGTGTGATAGCGCGCGCTCTGCGGGCAATAGGCGCAATCCTCCGGGCAGCCGCCGGTCTTGATCGAAAGCAGCGTGGAGATCTGCACCTGGCACGGATCGAAGTGCAGCCGATGAACATTCTGGGCGCGAAAGATCAGGTCGGGAAAGGGCAGCGCAAAGAGCTCACCCACCTGCGCGTGCGTCCAGTCATGGCGCACGGCTCCGAGACACTGCGCGAGTGATGTCATGCCAGTGGGATTATGTTCGGTGATGGGATTACGCATGCGCAGTCTGCCGTTTGACCCGAGAACTCACGCGGTTGCCCATTTCAGTGCGCGTATTATGTCTTCGCGCGAGATGATGCCAAGCAGCTCACCCTGCGGACCGATCACCGGAAAGCTGCGCGCCTTGAGGCTGACCATCAGTTGTAGAACCCGGGTCAATGGTGCTGACGGTTCGACATGAACGACTGCCTCGGTCATGATTTCCGCGACTGGGTGGCGCATCAGCTCGTCATAATGCGGGAGGATCTGACCCGTGGTGAAGGCGAAGCTTTTGAGGAAATCGAGCTTGGTCACAATTCCCAGCACCTTGCCGTTCTCGACGACAGGGAAGGAATTGAAATCATGCTGCTCGAATAGCCTTCCGAGCTCACTTACTGTGATCTGACGAGTGACCGTTACAACGGAGGGCGTCATATATTGCGACGCCGTGCATTCGAGAAACCGATACATGACTGGACCTTAGCATCATTTGCCGGCATTGCGTTCCGGAGCTTGTATAACAGCGAGGTCCGCAGGTCCCGTACGTCATCTCCTCAGGAAGCGCGAGCGCAGCTTATCGAGTGTTGGACAGTGTCAGTGGGCAGCAGACGCCGCGCCCTTCGCTTTCTCAAGCTCGAGCACAACGCGCCGGAACTGCGGTCCCATGTCCTCCTCGCGGAAACCCAGCTCGGCGCACATTAGCAGCATGGCCGCGTTTTCGGCCAGGACATCGCCATAGACGCGCCGCAGACCTTTTGCTTTGGCGTAATCGATCATGCGCCGCATCAGGAGCCATCCGATACCATGGGCCTTGAGCCGGGAGCGCACCAGGACCGCGAATTCGGCGCTGGTTTCATCAAGCTCGTCCCGCAAGCGCACGAGTCCGAGCATCATGCCCGTGTGCTCATCGAGCGCGAGGAATACCATTTCGTGGCGGTAGTCGAGATGAGAGAGTTTATCTTGCTCCGCGGCGCTGAGCTCAGGAACGCGCGCCCAAAATCGCAGCCGCAGATCCTCTGCACTCACTTCCTGCAGGAAATCCGGGTATAGCGCCACGTCTTGCGGCCGCGCCGGACGGATCAGCACGCGCTCGCCGCCCCGCGTGGTCTCGTGCAATTCGCTCGGAAGGCTATGATTATCTGGCATGGAGTACGACTATGGCGTGGTGCTCATGTTTGACTTTGGTTTATACCATTCAACCTCGGCACCGCGTGCTTTCGCAGTGCAGCGCATAGCGCGGAGATTTGCGGCCACCTCCGCCCGCCTCGGCCGGCGGCCTTGGGCTCGGCTGCTTTCATTGAGCGCGCAGGGCTCCCCCTACGAAAGTCGTAAGCGGGCAGCTGGAACAAACATCGTAAGCTCTGCGGAAGTCGTATAAAATCCTTTCTTCGATTGACTCATGACCGCATCCGGCACGAAGACCGAGCGGGGGAGGATAACCATGGCTGCACAGGTTCCGGCAAACTTCAGAAAGGTGATCACCGCCGCGGCGGGCGGTAACGTTATCGAGTGGTATGACTTCTATATTTTCGGAAGCTTGGCCGCGATCTTGTCGGTCAAGTTCTTCGAAAAGTCGCACCCGGTTGCGGCGCTGCTCAGCACGATCGCGCTGTTCACGGCGGGCTTCCTGATCCGCCCGTTGGGGGCATTCCTGTTCGGCTGGATGGGCGACCGAATCGGCCGCAAATACACCTTCCTGGTCACGCTCAGCGGCATGGCTCTCGGTACCGGCGCGATCGGATTGGTTCCGACCTTCGAACGGATCGGCGTGGCGGCCGCGGTCATTCTCTTCTGTCTGCGAATGATCCAGGGCCTCTGCCTCGGCGGCCAGTATGGCGGGGCCATTACCTATGTCGCCGAGCACGTCTCGGACGAGCGCCGCGGCTACTATACCGGTTGGCTGCAGACCTCGCCCACGCTGGGCATCGTGCTTTCGCTCCTCGTCATCATCGCCACCCGCACCTATTTGGGCGAGGCCGCGTTCAACGACTGGGGATGGCGTATCCCGTTCCTCTTCTCATTCCTGTTGATGGCCATCGCCTGGTACATCCGGGTCAATTTCCAGGAGTCGCCGATCTTCGAGGAGATCAAGGCGAAGGGCGCGATGACCAAGAATCCCTGGAAGGAGGCCTTTCTCAGCGCCAATATCAAATACGTGCTGATCGCAACCATCGTGGTGCTGGGGCAGGGCGTGGTCTGGTACAGCAGCCAGTTCTGGGCGCTTTACTTCCTGCAGACGGTGCAGAAGATCGACCAATTGACCACCGCATATATCGTAGGAGCCGGCCTGATCATCGGAACGCCGACACTCATCTTCTTCGGCTGGCTCTCCGATCACATCGGGCGCAAACCGGTGATACTGACGGGCTTCCTGCTCGCGGCAGTCACGTATTATCCGCTCTACCACTGGCTCGGAACCGCCGCTCAGCCCGGCAATATCAACTATCCGGTTGCAATCCTCATCGTGGCCATTTTCGTGGCCTATGTCGGGATGGTGTACGGACCGATCGGCGCGTTTCTGGCTGAATATTTCCCCGGCCGCATCCGCTACACGTCGGTGTCGGTGCCCTATCATATCGGCAACGGCTGGGGCGGCGGCTTGGTGCCGTTCATCACAACGGCGGCCTACGCCGCGACCGGCAGCCTCGGCTCCGCCCTCATCTATCCGATCGCCGTTCCCGCGATCGCCTTCGTGCTCAGCCTGTTCCTGATGCCCGAAACCCGCAAGATGAGTATCTGGGAGCCGGAAACAGCGAAGGCGTAGCCCGGCAAGACGCAGGTGCGGGGCAATTCCTGCCCCGCACACTTTCTTCGCAGCTGAGTGTCGTCGTTCTCGGCGGCGAGAGCGGCTACATCAATATCTGAAAATCAGAAGATGAAGCTTGCCGCCATCGAGGGCGGGTGGAAGAGCGCGCCGACGCCCGCGGGGTTCACACCTTCGCAAGCAGTGTGAAGAACTCGCGCAATTCCTTGCAGCAATCTGCCCGCGGCCGGTTGCGCCCAATTTTAGCCACGCAAGTAACCGGGGGCTAACCATTCACCGGATGTTTTGGTGGTCTCCCTCGTTCCACCGAACCATTGTTGCCGCAATTGCCATGCTTTCTTTGCGGGCGTCGGGGGACGCACGTTGCCGCTGGACTTGCGCCAGAGGCGGCGTGGGGAGCGAGTGGGGACAGATTGGTTCAGTCGGGGATCCGCGCGATTCCGCTTGGAATCGCCGCGATGGTTTTGGGGTTCATCATCAAATCGGCAGGAACGCAGGCAGATCCGGGAGATCCCGGATCGTCCGGTCCGAGTGTTTCCGTTTTTGGGACAATTCACCCGGACATTTTCCGCCTACGCACGCCATTGGGATCAGGAATCGCGCTGGGCCGGCTGCAACTGGCAAGCCTTGAGCCGCAGATTGGATCCGATGCCCCTGCCATTGGCTCCGCAATGCTGACGGATGCGTCGCCTTGCGGGAATGTGCGATTCGAGGAGCGTTTCGCCGAGGCGGAAGATCGTCCCGATTCTTTCGACGGGCCCATCGCCACAGCCGATAGTTGTTCGTCCTTCGAGGAGAGGTTCGCGTCGGCCATGCCGGTGCGTGCGATTGCATCGCGATCGCTATTGGATGCGGAAGTCCAGGAGCTGCGCGCGGAACTGCCGAATACGCCGGTTTTCACCGCCAGTGTTCGTTCCGGACTAACGCGCAAGGAGGGCTCGCCGCCGCAGGACGACGGCCGCATCGCGATCTATGATATTTCGGCGCATGCGGTGTACCTGCCGAACGGCCGGCGGCTAGAGGCCCATTCCGGCCTTGGCGAGGCCATGGACAATCCGCGCCAAGTGCATGTGAGAATGCGGGGCGCAACGCCGCCGAATGTTTACAATCTCGCGATGCGCGAACATACGTTTCATGGGGTCCGCGCCATCCGCCTCAATCCCGTCGACGAGGGCCGGATGCACGGTCGCGGCGGCATCCTTGCCCACACCTACATGCTGGGATCGAGCGGCCAGTCGAACGGATGCGTGGTGTTCAGCAACTATCCGGAGTTTCTGAATGCTTTCCAGAAGGGCGAAGTCACCCGCATGGTCGTGGTCGACCGGCTTGAAAGCCCGCCCGGCAAGCTCGCCGCAGGACAGCTGCCGGAACGTGTGACAGCGATGTTGAAGGCGACCGACCGCAGCCGCCAGTACGCTGCCGCGGACGATCGTTGACGCTGCGCCTCTCGGTACTTGGATCGTGATGATGCCTAGATCTGCGGCGTGATGGCTGCCTAAGCCGACATCTCGATAGAAAAAACCCGATCTTCAGTAAATCCGCGTCCCGTCGGCCGTATCGAACAGATGGCAGTAGTCCGACGCAAACCGGAAGCACATTGCAGAGCCTGGTTGAATGCCCGTGGCAGCGCCGACCTTCGCAACCAGATCATGGCCACGGCCATCGTCAAAGTGAACGAGGGTCGCGTCGCCCAGCGGCTCAGTCAGTTGGGCTATCCCCCTGAGCTCGGCGCCGTCGGCGATCAGAACATGTTCCGAGCGCACGCCAAGCACGACTTTGCGTCCGGCGAGCGCAGCCGGCACCGCCATCGAAAGCGGATGGTCGATGCCGTCCGCGCGGAATAGCCGCGCGTTTCCGTTCGCCTCAACCGTGCCCTCGATAAAGTTCATGGTCGGCGTGCCGAAGAACCCGGCCACAAACCGGGTCGACGGCCGGTTGTAGATTTCTAGAGGGGTCCCAACCTGCTCGATACGACCCCTGCTCATGACCACGATGCGGTCGGCCATGGTCATTGCCTCGGCCTGATCGTGCGTGACGTAAACGAAGGTTGCACCGAGGCGCTTATGAAGACTCTTGAGCTCAGTGCGCATGTCAACCCGGAGCTTGGCATCCAAACTCGACAGCGGCTCGTCCATCAGAAAGACCGCCGGATTGGTGACGATCGTGCGGGCGAGCGCGACACGTTGGCTCTCGCCACCGGAGCATTGACGAGGCATTTTGTTGAGCAGCGTCTCAATGTGAACCGTTGCCGCGGCCGACGTCACACGCGTGACAATCTCGCTCTCGGGAAACTTTTTGACGCGCAACCCAAACGCAATATTTTCGAAGACCGTCATGTGCGGAAACAAGGCGAGATCCTGAAACACCATGCCGAGGCCGCGCTCGCCCGGTTCGAGATCGTTGACGACCATGTCGCCGATGATGATCTCGCCGGCGTCCGGCGTCTCGAGGCCCGAGATCATGTTTAATGTTGTGGTCTTGCCGCACCCCGAAGGCCCGACGATGATCACAAACTCGCCGTCGCGAATGCTTAGGCTGATGCGATCAACGGCGATGTAGCCGCCGAAGGTCTTGACCAGATCCTTGATCGAAATCCGCGCCACGTCCTAACTTTCCGCGGCTAGCCGACTGATGTGCGCCGGCTAGCGTCGAATGGTGCCGAAGCTGAAGCCCTTCACCAGGTGCTTCTGAATCAATATCCCGAACAGAACGACCGGGATTGTAATCATCGTGCCGATCGCCGCCTGTGGGCCGTAGAGTCGTCCCTCGGATGCACTCTGGAATTTGTTGAGCAGCACGGTCAGTGTCGTCACCTCGGGATGCGTGAGCGTGAGCGCGAGCAAGAACTCGGCCCAGTCGAGGATGAAAACGAACAGAAACGTGACGACCATTCCGGAGGCGACCAGAGGGAAAACGACTCGCGTCAAGACAGTGATGCGGCCGGCGCCCATGAGGCGGGCAGCATGTTCGAGCGTGTATGGCACCTCGCCGATGAACGTGAGCATCATCCAGATGACGAATGGCAAGGTGGTGACCGCATAGATCAGGATCAGTCCGACATAGGTGTCGAACAGGCTGATGCGCAGACCAAACAGCGCGCTGGTCGTGTATGGGATCAGGATCGCGTAGTAGATAAGGATCGAGATCGCGATGATGATCGGCGGAATCATGCGGATGGTCAGGATGGTATGGCGAAAATACCTGCCGCCCACGTTGAAGCGCGAGATCGAGTATGCAAGCAAAGTGCCGAGCAGGAGCGCGAGCAGGGCCGCTGTCGTACACACCAACACGGCATCGCCGAGGCTCTTCCAGATCGAGAATGCCTGCTCCGCCGCCTGCCGGCTGAGCGACGGGTCGATGCTGCGGAATGCGAAGATCTGCGCGAAATTATGCAGTGTGGGGACGCGCGGCAGCCAGTGCGGCGGCCAGGCCACCCACTCGCCGGAATTCTTGAACGCGGTCGACACCATCCAGAAAATCGGAAAGAGGATAATTGCGGTCCAGGCCAGCAGGATCGCATGACGCACAATCCGTCTCAGCCAATCGCGGCGAACCCGGCGTGCGCGCGCCGCTTCCGCAGTCATGCTTGGCAGACCCGTCGTCATGGAGCCCTTCCTGCAACCACATTGCGCTGGCCGATCAGGAGATAGATGCCAAGGAAAATGAGAACCGAGAACATGATCAGGAGCAGGACGGAAGCCGCGGCCCCAAAGCTGAACTTATTGAATACCCAGACCTGCTCCCACAGAAAATAGGCGACGGTCTGCGTGGAGGTGCCTGGTCCGCCGAAGGTCAACAGTACGACGGGATCGAACAACTTGAGCGCCTCCATCGAGCGAATGACGACGGCAATCACGATGGCTGGCTTGAGCAGCGGAAATTGCACGCGCCGGAAAATCTGCCACGGCGTCGCACCCATGACGCGCGCGGCGTTGACAAGTTGTTTCGGCAAGGCCGAAAAGCCCGACAGAAAAATCAGGAACGTCAGCGAGGTCCACTGCCATATGTCGGCGATGATAATGGCGAATTGTGCGGCCACCGGGTGGGAAAGCCAGCGGATGCGTGGATCGACGCCGAATCCTTCAAGCAACGGCGCCAGTATCTGGTTGAGGGGGCCGCTGTCGATATAGATCATTGAGAAGTTGTAGCCGACCACAATCGGCACGATCATCATTGGCACTAAAAAGATCGTCGTGTAGAACCTCCTCGAGCGTGTACATTGGTTCACCAGCATGGCCAGCAGGAATCCGGCCACAAGCTCGAACCCAACTGCCACACCGGCGAAATAGAACGTGCGCCCGATCGAGAGCCAGAACAGCTCGGTGGTCAGCACGTCCTGATAGTTCGCAATACCGGAGAAATATGCAGTCTCGAACGGACGGTTTGCCCGCCACCTGAGCAGGCTGATGTAGATCGTGAGGATAAACGGGACAAAAATGGTGATGACAAACAGACCTTCGACCAACACGTAGGGAATTTTGGGAAAGACGCGGTCGGAGGCGAGCCATCTCACGAGCCCCTGCGGGCCGTTCAATCCCGCCGGCCTCGCGGTTTGAACAGTCGACATGCCTTCACTGAGTGCCATCAGAGAGGCTCCGGACTCGTTTTGCATCATTTCGGGGCGAGCCCGAAGGCCACAATCCAGGACGCCGGTCCTGGCCATGGATTTCGGATCTCGCCCAATCCCAAGCCGGCTGTTGCCGACTTGGGCCATTTCGTTGTTCACCGCCAGAGGCGATCAGAACTTGTCGAGGTAAATTCCCTTCTCAACCCCCTTGCGCCAAATCCTGATTTGGTTCTCGCGCCCGACATCGCTCGTCACCTTGTTCCAACCGGCCTCGATGCGCTTGGCGGCCTCCTCGGCGGTGATGTTCTTGTTCATGACATCGGCGAGGTTGACGTCGAGGATCTTGAAATACTCGTAATTGCCTTCGATCAGCAGCAGCGAGGCGGCGTATTTCGAGTTCTCGAGCGTGGTCCTCACCATTTGCTCGCCGAAGCGGGCGATGATCGCCTGGTTGTTTACTTGGTCATTACGGAACGGGTCCCAGAAGCCCTTCGGGTGGGCAACGGCCTCGTCGCTCACGCTAGTCGCCCGAGTCACTCGAACTGAGGGTATAGTCTCTTCAGCTTGACGCGGGCGTTGGCGGTTGTGAATTGCCAGTCGGCTTTGGCGTAGTGCTTGTTGCGGTGGTCCTGCCATGCGGTGACTTCGTGGGCGAGGATTTGCTTGTCGGCGATGCGGCGATCCAGGCATTGCGACGCGAGAACGCCGAGTTCGGATTCGGCCATGTCAAGCCAGCTGCCGTGCTTGGGCGTGTAGTGCCATTCGAAGCGCTCGACGAGCCGGCGGGCCTCGGGCGCGGGAAAGGCCTCATAAAGCGAGGCTGGCTTGTGGATGTTGAGATTATCCTGCACCAGCACGATTTTCGCCGCATCTGGAAAATGCGTATCGGACAAATCCCTGAGCACGTGGGCATAATCGATGGCGGTGTGGCGGTCGGTGACCTTGACATGCCGCCAGCCTTCCAGCGGCGCGAACACCATGAACAGATTGGCGACGCCATTGCGTTCGTATTCGTAATCGTGACGCGCTGGTTGTCCAGGTTTGGCGGGGATCGGCGCGCGCGTGTCGATGATCAGCTGCTTCGAGGTTTCGTCGAGGCACACGAGCGGGCGCTGCGGATCGTGCGGTCGCTGATAGACTTCCAGGACGTCTTCCATGGTGGCGACAAACGCCGCGTTGGCATCGGGCGGAATCACCCATTGCTGCTTGCGATGCGGCTTGAGAATGTTTTTTTTAGCGTCCGCCCGATCGTGTTGTCGCTGGCGCGCTCGACAATGTGCAGTTCGACAACCTTCTCCTCGAGCAGACGCAGGCTCCATCTGGCAAAGCCTTGCGGGGCCGGAGAGAGGGTCAGCGCGATCAGTTTTGCTTCCGCCGCGCCGTCGAAAATCCGCCGCGGGGCGGAGTTCGAGTTGTATTTGCGGGCCAACACCGCCTCGAACCCTTCCTCGACCAGCTGGCGCCTGGTCCGCTCGACAGTGGCGATGCTGGTGTCCAGCGCCGCGGCGATCCGGCTGTCGCTCCAGCCTTCACCCGCATCCGATATGTCCGCCTTCAACAGGATGCGGGCCTTCGTCAGCAGCTGGGCGGAACGTTTGCCTTTGCGAATCAACTCGTTGAGTTCGATCGCGTTCCTCCGCGTCGAGCCTGACCACGTATTTCTTGACGGCAATCTCTTTCCCGGCCACGAATCACCTCCATCGCTGCCTTGCCGCGACAGAGATTCAGAAATTCCCGTCATGATCAATGACGGGGGCGACTAGGGCTGGTGAACCACTGGATGAACAGATAGGCGAGCTCTGGATTCTTGGCGTAGGCGCTCACCATGTAGCCGGTGCCCGCGGCCTGCGGCGAACGACGCACCAGCGCGCCATTGACCATGTTGCCCGGGATCAAGCAGGCGATCTGCTGGCCCTTGATCACGCTGTCCGGATTACTGTTCGCAAAACTGATGATCGAGGGGAACGATATCGCCGAGTAGGCTTGGCCGCTCGCCCAGAACGGATAGATCTGTGGCGTGCCCCAGCCCTGGATGTCCTTTGGCATATTGTCCACGCTGGCCGCGAACGCCTTGATCGCGGCAATGCCGTCGGGCGTTGTGATCCGGGGGTTCATGTCCTTATCGAAAAGAAGCCCCTTCATGTAAACCGGGAAATGCCGGTAGGAAAAATTGATCGAGCGGTAACCGAGCGCGCCATAGAGCGGCTTCTCGAATTTTACGCCCCAGCGGGTATCGCCCTCCTTGGTCTGGAAAAACGCGGCCTGCTGCGCCCATTCCGCGACCGTATCCGGGCAGCCCAGGTCCTTGTTGAATCTGGCCTTGTATTCGGCCTTCGCCAGCGGGTTCTCCATAAGGTCTTTACGCAACGCCATTATCAGATGGTCGCCGTCGTTGACCATGATATAGAGCTTGTCATCATAGTACTGCTGGTATTGCAGGCCGTCGGCGATGCCCGAGAAGTCGGGCTTGTACTTGGCGGCGTACTGATCGAGCGGGATGATGACTTTGGCTCCGACGGCATCCGGCATTGTGTAGGGGAAGTCGTTGAAGACGTCGTAGACGCCGGTCTTAGCGACACCCTCCTGCATTATCTTGGCGGGGATGTCGGTATAGCCGAGCGGGACAATCTCAAACTTTATGCCGGTGAGTTCCTCCCATTTCTTTGCGAAATCAGGGAACGAGTTATTGTAAAGGGAGCTCAGCAGGATGGTGAGCTTAGGGTCCTTGAGGTTCTTCGCCTTGACATATTCCTTGGCGCCGGCGATCGCCCGATCGGCGACGGGGTCGGCGAGCGCTTGCGGCATGCTCAGGAGCAGCACGCCGCACAAAGCCCATGACAGCCTTCGCATTTTATCCTCCCATATGCGTTCGCATCCTGACTTCCGCTTCATCGTCGGATCGCAGTGATGCAACCAAGCACAAATGCTAGGATATAATGTCCCACTTAGCCAAGCAGGGAACGCCCCGTCATGGACGACCCTGCTCAGCAGCCCTTCAGGCCGTGCGGATGAAATCTGCTACCCGCTCAGCGATCATGATGGTCGGAAAATTCGTGTTGGCGCTCGGGACCTTTGGCATGACGGACGCATCGGCCACCCGCAGGCCGCGGACGCCGTAGACGCAACACGTCGGGTCGACCACTGCCACCTCGTCGTCTTCGCGCCCCATCGCGCACGTGCAACTCGGGTGGAACATGGTCCCCGACGCGGCAAGGATTTCATCGGCGGCCAAAGGCTTGCTCCCATTCTGGTCTACGATCAGCCGGCCCGGGCGGATCATGCGTTCTACCACCGCCCGCCGAAGCAGCGCAGGCGAGCGAAGCACGGCGGTGGCCGCGAAGCCCTTCATGGCGCCTTCCAACCCGAGCCCATTGATCAGTCGCAGCGGAGGATCGCGCGGGAGCAGATAGGCCTCATCAAAACAGTCACGCACCGCCACATCGGCAATCAGGGATTGCGCAAGGCGTGCCGCCATCAGCATGCGCTCGGCGTCACGTGGATCGCTTAGGAGGCGCTGCGAGATGTTGGGCGGCACCTCGGGATCACGCGACCTCAGCGTCACGGACCCACGCGAAAACGGGGCATAGAGCGCGGCCGCGACCATCCCCATGCGCGTCCCGAATGCTCGACCACTCACCCGCCCGACGAAATAGAGGAACAGGTCGCCGGCCGGGCAACCTTCGAGATTGGAAGAAAAGCGCAGACCCGTGATGGTGTAATGTCGATCCTGGTGCGCAAGGCGTGACTGCGGCTTGAGCGCGAGCGCGAAGTGCAGCAAGGGATGATTCTGGTAATTGCGTCCGACTCCGGGGCGATCGGCGACCAACGGAATCCCCAGCGCTTTGAGCTCGTTGGCCGGCCCTATGCCGCTGCGCAAGAGCAGCGCGGGCGAATGCACCGCTCCGGCGCAAAGGACAATCTCCGACGCCGAGAGCAAAACCGTCTCGCCGCTGCGCTCGGCATGCACGCCGCATATCCGGCCGTTTTCGGCGCGCAGGCTCAGCGCGCGCGTCCCGGTCATGATTCTGAGATTAGGACGGGCGCGCGCCTGTGGCCCGAGATAACATCGCGCGCTGGTCGCCCGCTCGTTGTCCTGGCTTAGCGGCACGGCGAAAAAACCATCTTCCCGCATCTCGTTGACGTCGGGGAGCGACTTCATGCCGCGCGCAAGGAGGGCTGATTCGACACGCCGCATATAGAGTGGCCACTTCTCGCGCGGCAGCCGATGAATGATGTTGGGCGGGTCGGTATTTCGCTGTGAGCCGGGGCGGTCGAGATCGCAGGTCATTGCGTGGAAATAGGGCGCCACGTCGCGCCAACCCCAGTCGCGGGCGCCCATCGCTTCCCAGCCATCGTAGTCTGATGGCAATCCCCGAAGCGCAATCATGCCCATGACGCTCGAGCCCCCACCCATCACCCGCGCCTGCGGAAACGGACGCGGTGGATCGCCATCGGTCATGCTGGCGGCAAGGTTGGGCCAGAAGTATTCGCGATTAAGAAACGAACGTGGGAATATGTCCTTGATATCGTCGGGCACATCGCCCGGTGCGGTATCACGGCCAGCCTCGATCAGGAGAATCCGCAAGCGCGGGTCTTCGGACAGTCGGGCCGCAAGTGCAGCTCCTGCCGATCCCGCCCCAACGATGATGATGTCAGCATGCTCCATTCCGTGCCAATCCTGCGGCAGGCAAAGTTTGGCGGCAAGTAGCAATGAAATGAGAAGACCAGGAAATAAGAATACGCGCTCCGTGGCTGGGGCAAGCGTTCAGCGAGCGCGCGAGTAGCGTCGGCGGCAGGGATTGACTATAAAGGAAACGGATGTCCGAGACGTTCGACTTCATCATCGTGGGGGCTGGTAGCGCTGGGTGCGTTCTGGCCAACCGGCTCACCGCATCAGGTCGGCATCGGGTGCTTCTCTTGGAGGCAGGTCCTCGCGACCGGCACCCGTGGCTTCACATTCCACTCGGCTACGGCAGGCTGTTCACCCATCCCCGCTTCAATTGGAATTACGCAACCGAGCCGCAACCGGAATGTCACAACCGCAAGGTCATTGCGCCGCGCGGAAAGGTTCTCGGCGGCTCCAGCTCGATCAATGGACTGATCTATATCCGCGGACAGGCGGAGGACTTCAACGTCTGGCGGCAACTCGGGAATACCGGCTGGAGCTACGACGACATCCTGCCCTATTTTCGCAAAGCGGAAGAGAACGAGCGCGGCGCAGATCAATTCCACGGAGTTGGCGGGCCGCTCGTGGTTTCAGATTTGCGCGACCGGCACCCGCTGGCCGAAGCCTATATTGAGGCCGCGCAGCAATGCGGGTATCGGCGCAACGACGATTTCAACGGATCAGCGCAGGAAGGCGCGGGCTATTACCAGACCACCATGTGCAAGGGGGTACGCTCCTCGACCGCAGCCGGATATCTTCGCTCTGCGCGCCGGCGCGCCAATCTCAAAGTCGTTTCGGAGGCGCTCGCCACACGCATTCTCCTCGATGGTCGGCGCGCGATCGGCCTGGAGTATCTTCTAGGCAATGACAAACATAGTGCACGCGCCAAGATCGAGGTGATTGTTGCTGCGGGAGCCTTCAATTCGCCGCAACTGCTGCAGCTTTCCGGGATCGGACCGGTCTCGCTGTTGCAGTCGCTCGGAGTAACTGTGATCGCCGATACCCCGGGTGTCGGCGATGCTCTCAACGATCATTTTGCAGGCCGTATCATTTTGCGTTGCAATAAACCGATCACGCTCAACGATGCAGTGCGCACCTGGAGAGGAAAGTGCTCGGCGGGCCTGCGCTACGCATTTACCCGCCGAGGTTATCTCGCTGTCCCGGCAATCTCCGCTGGATGTTTCGTGCGCGCGCATCCCGCATCGGAAACACCCGACTCGCAATGTTCGATTGCGCTGTACTCCGCCGATATCATCGGCGGAGAGCTGCATCCCTTCCCTGGCGTGACCGGGGTGTGCACATTGCTGCGCCCCGAGAGCCGTGGCTTTGTGCGCATCAAGTCCGCCAATCCGCGCGAGGCGCCGGCAATCCAGCCAAACTATCTGGCGGCACCGAAGGACCGCGAGACCATCGTGGCGGGCGTCAAGGTGCTGCGCCGGATCTTTCAGGCGCCTGCAATGGCACGTTATATCGCTGAGGAGATTGAGCCGGGAAAGCAATGCGAGAACGATGATGATTTGCTTGATTTTATCCGCCGTCGCGGCTCCACCACCTATCATCCGGTAGGCACCTGTCGCATGGGGCAGGACGAGAATGCCGTGGTCGACGAGCGACTGTGCGTACGCGGTTTCGGGGGACTGCGTGTGGTTGATGCCTCGATCATGCCGGCGGTCGTTTCCGGCAATACCAACGCGGCAACGATTATGATTGGCGAGAAGGGCGCTGAAATGATTCTTGCGGATGCAAAGGTCGTAACATAGGCCGCTTCTCGGATAATCAAGCCGAGGCTATAATGCATTGCAGAAGTGCGACAAGCTTTGGGAGTCAAACGAGACCAGCCTAGGGAGGAAATCAAAATGTCGATGACTCGTCGTCATGCGCTGGCGTCCGCCGGCGCAGCCGCCATCGCCGGCGGCCTTGCCAAGCCTGCGATTGCCCTCAACGAGCCGATCCGCCTCGGTTACCTGCCGGCGCTCACCGGCCCCTCCTCCTCCACCGGTATTGGGATCAATCGCGGAATCCAGTTGGCGGTGCAGGAGCTCAATGCGGCCGGCGGCATCAGTGGGCGGCAGATCGAGCTGATTACTCGCGATACCCAAAGCGACCCGACGAAGGCCGTCAACGGAGCGGCCGAGCTCACGCACGGGGAGAAGGTGGGCGTCGTCTTCGGCCCGGTCAATTCCGGCGAGTTGCTCGCAGTCGTGCCGCTGCTCGCACGCGCGAGCACGCCGCAGGTCCATCCCTGCTGGGTCGATAGCCTGACCGACCCGAAGAAATATCCGATGTGCTTCCGCAACGGACCCACCAACCAGCAGATCGGCGCCGCCGCGAACCGCTATGTGGTGGAAGTGCTCAAGCGCAAAAAGGTCGCGGTCATCAGCGATACCACCGGCTATGGCACCGCCTCGGTGAACGCCTATGCGCCGATGCTCAAGGCCATGAGCGCCGAAGTGGTCTATCAGGGCAATGTCGATGCCGCTAATCCGGACCTCAAGCCCGAGCTTTTGCGCATGCGATCCGCAGGAGCGGAAGCGATCATGCCCTGGAGCGTCAATGCCGGTTTCCTGTCCCGCATCATCAACACGCGCGGGCAGTTGGAATGGGACGTGCCGATCGTTGGTCAGACCACACTCGGCTCCGGCCAGACGAAGGCCCTGCTGGACAAGCCTGAATATTGGGCGAAGGTCTATCCCAACAACTTCCGCACGGTTTGTTACGCCCCTGGCGGCAAGCTTCCGGATCGCACCATCGCTTTCCTCGACCGCTTGAAGAGCGCGAAGATCGATATGAGCGACACGCTCCTGTGGTGGATCGCGCTCGGTTATGACAGTCCACGCTTGATCGCCGAGGCGATGAAGAACGCCGGCACCGAGCCGGCGCAGGTCGTCGGCTATCTCAACAACCTCAAGGGTTTCCCGGGTGTCTACGGCGACATCTCCTTTACCCCTGATCGGCACGACGGGTATCCCGACGACGAAATAGTGATGGTCGAGGCGAATTCGCTCAAGGACGGCGCGTTCAATCTGGCTCCCGGCTACGGCGCCTGAGTCGATGGTCGAATTGATCGTCTTGTCTGGGCTGGCGATCGGCTGCATCTACGCACTAATCGGCATCACCTATAACGTGATGTTCTCAGCTTCGCGCGTGTTCAGTTTCACCGCGGGCACGCTCGGAATGCTGGGAGGCGTGCTGGGCTCGCTGTTCATCGCGCGCATGGGAATGCCGGTGGTTGTTGGGTTCCTCCTCGCGCTGGCCGGCGGCGGCGTGCTCGGCATCGTGACCGAGATTGTCGCCGTCCGGCCGGTGCTCAAAAGCCTGGATCAGCATCTTTACGTACTCTCGACACTCGCGCTGGCGCTGATTATTCAGCAGTTCACGGCCATCGAGTGGAGCACGGAGCCGCAGCCGTTTCCGCGGCTCTTCGACATTGCCCGCGGCGGATTTGATCAGCAGTTCTGGCTGCCGATGCTCGCCTGCGCGGTCGTGATCGTCGGCCTCGATTTGCTCTATCGCTACACCCTCATCGGCCGCGCCTTTCTGGCCATTGCTGAGGACACCTTCGCCGCGCGTGCGCTCGGCCTGCCGGAGCGCGGCTTGCGCCTGGCGAGCTTTGCACTCGCCGGCGTGATAGGCGCACTCGCGGGTTTTGCCGGCGGCGAGATGCTGCTTGCGTTCTTTGCCAATGCGCCGATGCTGACCTTCTATGGCTTCGTTCCGGTCGCGCTGGGCGGAATGGGCAGCAACCGTGGCGCGCTCGCCGCCGGTCTCCTGCTCGGGCTGTTTCAGCAGGCTGCAAACTTCCTGGTGGGCGGCATCTTTGCATCGGTGGCGGTATTCACGGTGTTCATCATCGTCCTGATGGCGTGCCCCGAGGGCCTTGCCGGCACCGCCCTGCAACGCCGCGTATGATGGATACGTCAGCGGCACGTTTGCGCCCTGGCCGCGCGGGCGCGCAAGCCTTAGCGAGCACCATCGGCGCAGCAGTGCCTTTCCTGACGCTGCTGCTTGTCGGCGTTGCGTTGCCTCTGTTCGGCGGCGGCTATTGGGGCGTGATCGCGACCCGCGCCTGCGTCTACTGGGTGCTGGTGTCCGGCCTGAACCTGGTCGTCGGGTTCGCTGGCCAGATCGCCATCGGATGGGTGGCACTGCTCACGCTCGGAGCGTATACCACCAGCGTCCTCACGGCGGGCAATGTTACGCCGGAGTTCCCGCCCTATATGGCGCTGGCAATCGCGGCCGCGGTCGGCGCCGTCTTCGGTTTGATCATCGGCCTGCCGGCGCTGCGGCTGCGCACATTTTATTTCGCCATCACGACGCTTGGCTTCGCCACCATCGTTACCCAGGTGGCGTTGGCGTGGCAGAGCGTGACGGGGGGCGGAGTGGGCGTGCCCGGACCGATCTTCCCGGAACCCTTCGCCTCGCAGTGGGGCTTCTATTATTTTTGTCTTGGCCTTGCAGCGATCTGCACCTGGATGACGACGAATGTCGCAGCCAGCCGCTTCGGTCGCGCGCTCACGGCGATCCGGGATGCGGAGGTCGCGGCGGAAGCAAGCGGCATCTCGAAATCCGCCTTGTTGACCGCCGTGTTCCTGTTCAGCGGTGCTGTTGCTGCGATCGCCGGCGGACTATTCGCCGCATTGCAATCCTATATCACTCCTGACGCGTTCACGCTCGACCTGTCGATCCTGTTCTTTATTTCGATTCTGATCGGCGGGCGAGGCTCTGTGCTCGGGCCGCTGCTCGGCACGATTCTCTTGACCGTGCTGCCGGAATTCGCCGCGCCATTGGTCGCGTGGTCCACGTTTCTGTATGCGGTTCTTCTGCTTGTCATCGTGCTTGCGATCCCGGGCGGGATTGCCGAGATCTTGGATTTCAAGAATTGTCGTCCGCTCGAGAGTAACCGGGCGATCATCCCACGGCCCGATCTGCTCGCACGTCTGCTCGGCGCGCCGGCCAATGCCGGTGCCCTGATGCTGGAACAAGTGGCGCTGAGCTTCGGCGGTGTTCGCGCGATCGAGGATCTCGATCTTGAGATCAGGCCGGGTCAAGTGCATGGACTGATTGGTCCCAACGGCAGCGGCAAGACCACGACGCTGAATGTCATCTCGGGCTACTACGCGCCGCAACGCGGCGCAGTCAGGCTCGACGGCACAGCGCTGCCGGTGTTCAACCGCCCCCAGCGCGCGCACATGCGGATCGCGCGAACATTCCAGACCCCCCGCATTGTTGGTTCCGCATCCGTACTGCAGAACGTCATGATTGGCGGCACGATCGATGGCGAGGGCACGTTTGTCGAATCATTGCTCTTCCTGCCGCGCCATCGGCGCGACGAAATTATGCTGCGTGACACCGCCATGCTTGCTTTGGCAGCGGTCGGGCTGGAGCGGCTCGCCGTCGTGCGTGCCGATCGGTTGCAGCACAGCGAGTTGCGCTTCACCGAGATCGCGCGCGCGTTGATGCTGCGGCCGGCCTTCCTGCTGCTCGACGAGCCGGCTGCCGGACTCTCAGCCGACGAGATCGGACGCCTCGGTGCGCTGCTCCTGGCGGTCGCCCAGGCCGGCACCGGCGTGCTGTTGGTGGAGCATCATGCCGACCTGGTCTTCGAGATCTGCCACCACGTCACCGTGCTCAATCTCGGCAAGGTGCTGGCGGCCGGGACCCCGGCCGAAATCCGCTCCCATCGGGAGGTGGTCCATGCCTATCTCGGCGGCTGAGCCGCTGCTGGACGTCGCCGGCCTCTCCACCGGTTACGGCAAGATCGGCGTGCTGCACAGTATCGATCTGACGGTGGGCGCGGGCGAAGTGGTTGCGCTGCTCGGCCCGAACGGCGCCGGCAAAACCACGCTATTGCGTGCAGTATCGGGACTGCTGCCCTGGTCAGGACGCGTACGTTTCGCTGGCCGCGATCTTGTCGGAGCCAATCCGCGCGAGATCGTGAAGACGGGGCTCGCGCATGTCATCGAAGGACACCGTGTGTTCACGCAGCTCACCGTGCTCGACAACCTCCTGTTGTCGGCTTACGACCTGCCGCGTGGCGAGCGCGCCGCGCGCGTCGACGAGCTGCTCGATCTCTTCCCCGAAATCGCTGCCAAGCGGTACGAACGCGCTGTCACGCTTTCCGGTGGCCAGCAGCAGATCCTGGCGGTGGCGCAGGGTTTAATCCGGCGGCCGCGGCTCCTCATGCTGGACGAACCTTCTGCCGGGTTGTCACCGGTATTGGTGGATCGCGTGCTCGTGGTGGTGCAGGCGCTGCGTGAGGCCGGGATCGCGGTGCTGCTGGTCGAGCAATTGATCGAGAAAGCGTTAGCGATCGCCGATCGCGTCTATGCGCTCGCTCGCGGGTCGATCGTGCTGGAAGCCCAAACCGGTGAGACCGATCTCCCGCTCCGACTGGAGCACGCTTATTTGGCGATTTCCAGCCGCACTTCTCTCAGCCAGGTTTCATCCCTTTGGCCTTGATCACGGCGATAGCCGGCGGGCTCATCAGATAGGCGAGGAACGCCTTGGCCGCTTCCGGTTCCTTGCTGTCGGGGGCTATGCCCGCGGCATAGACCACTTCGCGCTGCACCTCCGCGGGGAACGGCCCAACGATGTCCAAGCGGGGATCGATCAGCACGTTGAGGAGAAAGGCGGCGAGCTCGGCTTCGCCGTTGGCGACGGCCTCGACGATCTGCTTGGGCGCGGGCTGCGCCTTGGTCTTGGCCTTCATCTCGTCGTTGATGCCCAGCCGCTCGTATATGCCAGCAAGCTGAGTACCGGTGGAGCTCGCCGGTATCGAGGCGATGGATTGCGCCTTGAGCAGCGTCTGTTTGAGAGCCTCCGCCGTGCTGATAGAGGGTTTAGGTGCGCCAATGCGGACCGCGACGCCGATGCCCGCCCGAGCGACGTCGGGCGTCGGTCCGGGCGCGACCTGCGCACGCGCGGCAGCGTCTTGCCAGACATCCTGGGGTACGACGCCAAGATCGAATGGAACTCCGCTCGTGGCCATCTTGATTAGTTCCGGCGTCGTGCCGTAGCGAATCACAATCTTATGCCCGGACGCATGCTCGAACAGGGTGGCGATCTCGTCCAGCGAGCCAGCGATGCCGCCCCCGGCTATGACCTGAAGTTCAACGGCTTGCACGACACTCGCCGAGGTCAGAACAAGAACCGATCCGAGCAGGAGATTGATCAACCGTTTGCCTACGGCAATCCGAAAGTCGGTCATTTGCTGCTAACGTTAAGTTGTGCATTCGGCCCGTTGTTTCGCTGGCTACTCCGCCGCGATCTGTGCCGGCGCTTCAATGCGCTCGATCTTGGCCGCGCAAAACTTGAACTCCGGGATTTTCCCGAATGGGTCAAGCGCCGGATTGGTCAGCAGATTCGCCGCCGCTTCGACGAACGCGAATGGAATGAACACGACGCCGTCGGGGATGGCGTCGTCCTGCCGCGCGGCGAGCTCGACCGTGCCGCGGCGCGTGGACACCCGCACCATGTCGCCCGGCGCGATGCCAAGCTTGGCAATCGTGCCGCGCGACACATTGGCGACCGGCCCCGGCTCCAATGCATCGAGTGCAGCCGCGCGCCGGGTCATCGCGCCGGTATGCCAGTGCTCGAGCTGCCGGCCGGTTGAGAGCACGAACGGATACTCCGCGTCCGGTTGCTCATCGGGCGGCAGGATGCGCGCCGGCACGAGCTTGCCACGACCATCCTGGGTGGGAAAGCGATCGCCGAACACCACGTCGTGCCCCGGCTTGTCCGGGGCGTCAGAAGGATAAGTGACGGCGCTCTCCTTTTCGATGCGGTCCCATGCGATGTTGTCGAGGGCCGGCATCAAGGACGCCATCTCGGTATAGATCTCGCTCGGGTACTGATAATTCCAGTTGAGCCCGATCCGGCGCGCGATCTCCTGCGTGATCCACCAGTCGACCTTGGCGTTGCCCGGCAGCGGCAGCGCCTGGCGGCCCATCTGCACCTGGCGATTGGTATTGGTGACGGTGCCGTCCTTCTCCGGCCAGGCCGATGCCGGCAAAATCACATCAGCATGGCAGGCCGTCTCGGTGAGGAAGATATCCTGCACCACCAGATGCTCGAGATGCGCGAGCGCCTCGCGCGCGTGATTGAGATCGGGGTCGGACATCGCGGGGTTTTCGCCCAGGATGTACATGCCCTTGATCACGCCGGCATGCACCGCATTCATGATCTCGACCACGGTGAGACCGCGCTTGGGGTCAAGCTTCGCGCTCCACGCCTTTTCCACGGTGGCGCGGATATCCGCATTATCGACGGCGCGGTAATCCGGAAAGAACATCGGGATGAGACCGGCATCCGAGGCCCCCTGCACGTTGTTTTGTCCGCGCAGCGGATGCAGCCCGGTGCCTGGCCGGCCGACCTGGCCGCAAATGAGCGCAAGCGCAATGAGGCAGCGCGCGTTGTCGGTGCCATGGACGTGCTGGGACACGCCCATGCCCCAGAAAATGATTGCCGACCTTGCGCGCGCATAAGTGCGCGCCACCGTACGTAGAGTCTCTGCCGGGATCCCGCAGATGGCAGTCATCTCCTCCGGCGTGAAATCCTTGATGTGATCGGCGAACGCTTCGAAGTTTGAGGTTTGCGCCTCGACATACTGCCGGTCATAGAGCCGTTCGGTGACGATGGTGTTGAGAATGCCGTTGAGCATCGCAACGTCGGTGCCCGGCTTGAATTGCAGCATGTGAGTGGCGTGGCGTTTGAGTGCCTGGCCGCGCGGGTCCATGACAATAAGCTGCGCGCCGCGCTTGGCCGCCTGCTTGAAGAAGGTGGCGGCGACCGGATGGTTCTCCGCCGGGTTGGCGCCGATCACGATGATGACGTCGGAATTCTTGCATTCGTTGAAAGTGGCAGTTACCGCGGCCGATCCGATGGTCTCGAGCAGCGCCGCCACCGACGAGGCGTGGCACAGACGCGTGCAATGATCGACGTTGTTGGTGCCGAATCCCGCGCGCACGAGCTTCTGGAAGAGATAGGCCTCCTCATTCGTGCATTTGGCCGAGCCGAATCCAGCAAGCGCCTGTGAGCCGTCCCGATCGCGAATAGTTTTGAGCCCGGCGGCAGCGCGGTCGAGGGCCTCCTGCCAGGTCGCTGGGCGGAAATGCGTCCACGGATTGGCCGGATCGACCGTGTCATGCGCGTGCTTCTTCACCCCGTCTTTGCGGATCAGCGGCTGCCGCAGACGATGGGCGTGATGCACATAGTCGAAGCCAAAGCGGCCCTTCACGCACAGCCTGTTCTCATTGGCGGGGCCGTTTCTGCCGCTGACATAAAGGAGCTTGTCGTCCTTGATATGATAGGTGAGCTGGCACCCGACGCCGCAATAGGGGCAAACGCTGTGCACCTCGCGATCCGCAAAGGCGGTGCGCACTTCGGCTTCGTCGACAAGGCTCGCGGGCATCAGGGCGCCGGTCGGGCACGCCTGTACGCATTCGCCGCAGGCGACGCAGGTCGACGCACCCATGGGATCATCGAAGTCGAACACGATCTTCTCGCTGTAGCCGCGCCCGGCCATTCCGATCACGTCGTTGACTTGCACCTCGCGGCAAGCGCGAACACACAGATTGCAATGAATGCAGGCGTCGAGATTGACCGCCATCGCGGGATGGCTGCGATCCGGCATTACCGGCGACCGGCGCGGAAACCTGCTTGCGGTCACCTGCTGGCGATGGGCGGTCTTCCAGAATTCCGACTGCGGATCATGGGCGATCTCCGTCGGCGGCTGGTCGGTCAGGAGGAGCTCGACCACCATTTTACGCGCGGCCTTGGCGCGCTCGGTGTCCGTGTTGATCTTCATTCCCGGCGTGGGCGTGCGGATGCAGCTTGCCGCCAAAACGCGCTCGCCCTCGATCTCGACCATGCAGACGCGGCAATTGCCGTCCGGGCGGTAGCCGGGCTTGGGCGAATAGCACAGGTGCGGCAGCTTGATGCCGTACCGGCGCGCCGTCCGGAAGATCGTCTCGCCTTCCGGCGCCTCGACCTCGCGGCCGTCGAGGGTGAATCTGTATGAGTTCCGTCATCACCAGCTCCCGAGCGGTTCGGCGAGGTCCTCACGGAAATAGCGCAGCACGCTTGCGAGCGGATTGGGCGCTGCCTGGCCAAGCCCGCAGATGGAGGCATCGCGCATCGCGGCCGAAAGCTCGTTGAGCAAGGGTTCATCCCAGGGTCCGTTCGCCATGAGCTTTACCGCTTTCTCCGTGCCGACCCGACAGGGCGTGCATTGGCCGCAGCTCTCATCCTCGAAGAAGCGCATGAGGTTGAGCGCCACCGCTTTCATGTCGTCTTTGTCCGAGAGAATTACCACCGCATGCGACCCAACGAAGCAGCCATGCGGTTCCAGGGTGCCGAAATCGAGCGGGAGATCGGCCATGGAAGCGGGCAGGATTCCGCCCGAGGCGCCCCCGGGCAGATAGCCCTTAAAGCGATGCCCCTCGATCATGCCGCCGCAATATTCTTCGACCAACTCGCGCGCGGTCACCCCGGCGGGCGCCAGCACGACGCCGGGCGTGTTCACGCGGCCTGAAACCGAGAAGCTGCGCAGCCCCTTGCGCTCGTGCCGGCCGTGGGACGTGAACCACGCGGCGCCCTTTTCGACGATGTCACGCACCCAATAAAGCGTCTCGACATTCTGCTCGAGCGTTGGGCGGCCGAACAGCCCGACCTGGGCCACATAAGGCGGACGATGCCGCGGCAGACCGCGCTTGCCTTCGATCGATTCGATCATCGCGGATTCTTCGCCGCAGATGTAGGCGCCGGCGCCTCGCCGCAGATGAACGCGCGTGCCCGTGCACAGGCCCGCCTCCACCACCCGCGCGATCTCCTCCTCGAGCATGAGGCGGACTTCGCTGTATTCGTCGCGCACGTAAAGATAGATGTCGCGCGCCTCGATCACCCAGGCGGCGATCAGCATGCCTTCGATGAAGCGGTGGGGATCGCGCTCGAGGTAATGGCGGTCCTTGAATGTGCCGGGCTCGCCTTCGTCGGCATTGACCGCCACGAGTTGCGGCGCGGGCTCTGATCGCACGATCGACCATTTGCGCCCGGTGGGAAAGCCCGCGCCACCGAGCCCGCGCAGCCCCGCGTCGCTTACGGCCTTGATGATTTCATCGCGCGTGCGCGCTCCCGACTGGCACGCCCGCAGCAGCCCGTAGCCGCCGGTGCGAGCGTAGGCAGCAAACGGCATCGGGGTCGCATAGGCATGCGCGTGCGCCCGATGGGATACCGCTGCCGTCACGCTCTCGATGTTTGCATGCATCACCTGGGAATGACCGACCGCGCAGACCGGCGCGCGATCGCAGGCCCCCATGCAAGGTGCGCGGACGACGCGCACGTCGCTGCCGAACCGGTTCGGAAGCTCGCGCAGGAGATGCTCGGCGCCCGCCATGGCGCAGGAAAGCGAGTTGCAGACACGAATGGTGACGGGAGGAGGGGGCTGCTCGCCCTCTTTCACCACATCGAAATGAGCGTAGAAGGTCGCGACCTCGTAAACCTCGGTCAGCGCCAGCTTCATCTCGTGCGCGAGTGCGGCAAGATGCGCGGCGGCGAGATGCCCGTACTTGTCCTGAATGAGATGCAAATGCTCGATGAGGAGATCGCGCCGCCGCTCGCGCTCGCCGAGGAGAGCGCGCACCTCTGCCAGTGCCTTGGGCTCGATTTGCCGGCCCTTCGGTGTGCGCGGCGGCCGGCGGCGCCCGCTCGCTGGTTTGTTCTCAACGAGAGTCATGCGCAACGGCCGTAGGCCGCGTAGGGCGGATTAGCGAAGCATAATCCGCCTCCAACCACAGGCGGCGGGTTACGGCCAAGCGGGCCTAGGCGCCCTACACGAATCTTCCACATCAGAACAATCCAACGATGCGCCCGTCCTCGCCCACGTCAATAGCGTTAGCGGCCGGCACCTTCGGCAGCCCCGGCATGGTCATGATCTCTCCGCAGATGGCGACCACGAACTCCGCGCCCGCGGAAAGTCGCACTTCGCGCACCGGGATCACGTGGTCGACCGGCGCGCCCTTGATGTCGGCGTTGGTCGAGAAACTGTACTGGGTCTTGGCGATGCAGACCGGCAGCTTTCCGTAACCCATCTGCTCGAACTGAGCGAGTTGATCGCGCACGGGCTTGTCCGCCGCGATGTCCTTTGCCCGGTAAATTTCCCTGGCGATGGTGCGGATCTTGTCCATGAGCGGCATCTCATCGGGGTAAAGAAGCTTGAGCTTGCTCTTGCCGCTCTCGGCAATCTTCACCACCGCGCGCGCCACATCGACCGCGCCTTTGCCGCCTTCGGCCCAATGATCGGCCGTCAGGGCATCGACGCCGAGCTTTTTCGCGTGCTGCTCGACCAGCTCCATCTCGGCATCGGTGTCGGCGCTGAACCGGTTGATGGAGATCACCGGCACGATCCCGAATTTCTGCACGTTCTCCACATGCCGCGCCAAATTCGCCATGCCCGCTTCCAGCGCCTTCAAGTTTTCAATCTTGAGGTCTTCTTTTTTTACCCCGCCATGCATTTTCAAGGCGCGAATGGTGGCGACCAGCACTGCGCAGTCCGGAGATAAGCCGGTCTTGCGGCACTTGATGTCGAGGAATTTCTCGCCGCCCAGATCGGCGCCGAAGCCTGCTTCCGTTACCACATATTCGGCGAGCTTGAGCGCGGTTGTTGTCGCCAGCACGGAATTGCAGCCGTGGGCGATGTTGGCGAACGGCCCGCCATGAATAAACGCCGGCGTGCCTTCGAGCGTCTGCACCAGATTGGGCGAGAGCGCCTCCGTGAGCAGCACGGTCATCGCGCCGTGGGCATTGAGATCGCGCGCGCGCACGGGTTTGCGATCGCGCGTATATGCGACGATGATGTTGCCGATGCGCTGCTTGAGATTCGGCAGGTCCCTGGCGAGGCAGAAGATCGCCATGATCTCCGACGCGACGGTGATATCGAACCCGGCTTCGCGCGGGAAACCGTTCGCGACCCCGCCGAGCGAGCAGACGATCTCGCGCAGAGCACGGTCGTTCATGTCCATGACGCGCCGCCATGCCACCCGGCGGCTGTCGATGCCGAGGTCGTTGCCCCAGTAGATGTGGTTGTCGATCATCGCTGCGAGGAGGTTGTGCGCTGAGGTGACGGCGTGGAAGTCGCCGGTGAAATGCAGGTTGATGTCTTCCATCGGCACCACCTGCGCATACCCCCCTCCCGCCGCGCCGCCCTTCATTCCGAACGAGGGTCCAAGGGACGGCTCTCGCAGGCAGAGCATGGCCTTCTTGCCGATCTGATTGAGCGCGTCGGTGAGGCCGACCGTCGTTGTGGTTTTTCCCTCGCCAGCCGGCGTCGGCGTGATTGCGGAGACGAGAATTAGCTTTCCGTTCGGCCTTGCCTTGAGCGACTTGATGAAGTCCATGGAAACCTTGGCCTTGTAGTGGCCATAGGGTTCAAGATGCTCCGGCGCGATCGCGAGCCTTTCGCGCGCAATGTCGACGATCGGCCGCATCTTGGCGGCCTGTGCGATCTCGATGTCCGATTTCGGATGGAGGTGTTGGGACGCCATGCTGGGCGTCTTGGCTGCAGTGGCTGACACTGGAGTCATGAGAACCTCTTGCCAGGGGTGAGCTTTGCATTGCCCGCAAATTCGCCGGCCGCGATTTTGGCGCCGTCAGGCGGTTGCACGCGCAGGACTTGCACGCGTCCATCGGCGCACACCACGGTGAACCCGTCGCCTGCGACTTCGACGATCTCGCCCATTTTCCCGCCGATCCCCTTCGGATCTTTGGCCGGCAACGGCTTGGCTTCAAATATCTTCAGCGTCTTGCCGTCGAGCGTGGTCCACGCGCCAGGCGCGGGGTTACAGCCGCGAATGAGGCGATCGATCTGCTGCCACGGCTTGCCCCAGTCGATGCGCGCATTGTCGGGACCGCAGCGGCCTTCGTACGTGGCCCTGGATTGGTCTTGTTTGATGCGCGGCGCCTTGCCCGCCTTGACGAGATCGACGGCCTCCAGCATGGCCTGCACGCCCATCGGGAACAGTCGATCGAAATAGAGGGTGCCGAGCGAATCGTTCGGTGCGATGTGGGTTTTTTTCTGCAGCAGGACATCGCCGGTATCGAGTCCATTGTCGGGCCAGAAGATCGAAAGTCCGGTTTCCGTCTCGCCCGCAATGATCGGCCAGTTGATCGCGCTCGGGCCGCGGTATTTCGGCAACAGCGAAGGGTGATACTGGATCGAGCCTTTGGTGGGGATGTTGAGAAATTCTTCCGGCACGAGCAGCGTCACGAAGGCCATGACCTGAAGGTCCGGCTTGAGCGCGCGAAACTCCTCCCAGACTTCCGGCTTGCGATAGGATGCGGGTTGATAGACCGCGAGCTTTGCAGCCTGTGCGGCCTCCTTGAGCGGATCGGGTTTGGCTCCGGGTTTTTCCGGCGCGGCGTAGACTGCGATCACATCCTCGCCGCGCTTGAGCAACGCCTCAAGCACCGCCTTGCCGAACGCCTGCTGCCCGTGCACCACAATACGCATTCACATTCCTCTCAGGGCACCTGTTGTTACAGGTGATTACAGGATGGCCTACGCGGCCTCGGCACGCGCGCCTTTGTCAGGTGCGGTGATCGCGCCGGACGCCTTGATCTCGGCGATCTCCCCGTTGCGGTATCCTAATACCTTCAGAATCTCATCGGTGTGCTCGCCCAGCAAGGGCGCGCGCGTCACCTCGGTGATCGAGTCCGACATCTTTATCGGGTTGCCCACGGTGAGATACTTGCCGCGGGTGGGATGATCGACCTCAACCACGGTGCCGGTCTTGCGCAGCGAAGGTTCCTCCGCAATCTCCTGCATGGAGAGAATTGGGCCCACGGGGATGTCAACCCCGTTGCAGATTTCCATGACCTCGAACTTGGTCTTGGTCATGGTCCACGCTTCGATGGTGCCGAAGATGTGCCGCAGCCGCGGCAGCCGCGCCGCCGGGGTGGCGTAATCGGCATCGGTCTTCCATTGCGGTTTTCCGATCAGGTCGCAGATCGCTCCCCACACCGGTGCCTGCGTGATGAAATAGATGTAGGCATCGGGATCGCTCTCCCAGCCCTTGCACTTGAGGATCCAGCCGGGCTGGCCGCCGCCGGAGTCGTTGCCTGCGCGCGGCACCGCCTTGCCGAACGCGATGCCCTCGCCATGCTGGCTGTACTCGGTCAACGGACCGTGCTTGAGGCGCTGCTGGTCGCGCAGCTTGACGCGCGCAAGGTTGAGCACGCCGTCCTGCATGGCCACAAGCACGCGCTGGCCGCGACCGGTGCGCACGCGCTGGTGGAGCGCGCACGACGATGCCGAACGCCAGGTGCAGCCCGGTGCCGACTGTCGCCGATCTGGGCGCCAGTCACGAGCGGCGGGCCGTCGCGGAAGCCGGTAGTGGAGGCGGCACCGCCGGCGCATTGGGCGACGTTCTCGTACACCTTGCAGTCCTCATAAGGGCCCGGACCAAAACCCTTGATCGAAGCCACGATCATGCGCGGATTGGTCTTGTGGATGTAGTCCCAGGTCAGGCCCATGCGGTCGAGCGCGCCGGGGGCGAAATTCTCCACCAGCACGTCGCAATGCTTGATCAGGCGCTCGAGGATCTCCTTTCCTTTCGGATGCTTGGAATCGATGGTGATGGAGCGCTTGTTGCCGTTGAGCATCGTGAAATAGAGACTGTCGGCGCCTTTGACGTCGCGCAATTGCCCGCGCGTGATGTCGCCCACGCCAGGACGCTCCACCTTGATCACGTCGGCGCCCATATAGGCGAGGAGTTGCGTGCAGGTTGGACCCGCTTGCACATGTGAGAAGTCGAGCACGCGCACGCCGTCGAGCGCCTTGCCCGCCTGTCCCCACGGCCTGGTCGAAGGCTTGGGCAGCTCGTTGCCGGGCTTGGCCGCCGCGCGCTTCGATTTCAATTTAACGACTTTCTTGGATGCGGCCTTCGGTTTGGCCTTCGCCCTCGTGGGCTTCTTCTTCGCCATGTTCATTCCCTCTGACTTTATTTCTTGCGAAGCACGCTTTGCGGATTGAGATTGCCGATGCGGCCGCTCTCGCTTCCCGCCGCCGGATCGATCGCCGCGTTGATGAGCGTGGGCTGGCCGGAGTCCATGGCCTTGTTGACGGCGTGGCTTAACTCGTCCGGCGTCGTCACATGGACGCCGATCCCGCCGAATGCTTCCATGATCTTGTCGTAGCGCGCGTCCTTGACGAAAACCGTCGTCGCCGGATCCGAACCGCCGGTGGGATTGGCATCGGTGCCACGATAGATCCCGTTATTATTGAAGACGACAATGCAGACGGGAAGCTTGTACCGGCAGATCGTTTCCACTTCCATGCCGGAGAATCCAAACGCGCTGTCGCCTTCCACCGCGAGCACGGGCTTGCCGGTCTCGACCGCCGCCGCGATCGCATAGCCCATGCCGATGCCCATCACGCCCCAGGTCCCCACATCGAGCCGCTTGCGCGGCGCATACATGTCGATGATGCCGCGCGCGAGATCGAGCGTATTGGCGCCTTCGTTGACGAGGATCGCATCCGGCCGCTGCTTGATGATCGCGCGCAGGGCGCCAAGCGCGCTGTGAAAGTCCATGGGCGCCGAATTCTTCATGAGTCTCGGCGCCATCTTGGCGATATTCTCGGATTTGCGCGCGTTGATGCCATTGACCCAATCAGCCGGCGTGCCCGGCCAGGTGCTCCCGATCGTCTCGACGAGCGCGCAGACGCAGGAGCCGATGTCGCCGACGAGCGGAGCCGTGGTGTGGACGTTGCTGTCCATCTCCTTCGCCTCGATGTCGACCTGGATAAATTTTTTGGATCCGGCTTCGCCCCAGGTCTTGCCCTTGCCGTGCGACAACAGCCAGTTGAGGCGGGCGCCGATGAGCAGGACAACATCGGCGTCCTTGAGCACCGTTGAGCGCGCCGCGCCCGCCGACTGCGGATGTGTGTCGGGCAGAAGGCCCTTGGCCATGCTCATGGGCAGGAAAGGAATGCCGGTTTTTTCGATGAGCGCGCGGATCGCGTCATCGGCCTGGGCGTATGCCGCGCCCTTGCCCAGAATGATCAGCGGCCGCTTGGCGCTCTTGAGCAGATCAAGCGCACGCTTCACCGCGGCCGGAGCGGGAAGCTGGGCCGGTGCCGGATCAATGACCTTCACGAGCGAGCTCGCCCCAGCCTGCGCGTTCATCACCTGGGAGAACAGCTTGGCCGGCAGATCAAGATAGACGCCGCCCGGACGGCCGCAGAGCGCCGCGCGGATCGCGCGCGCCACGCCGATGCCGATATCCGCGGCGTGGAGCACGCGAAAGGCCGCCTTGCACAGCGGCTTGGCGATCGCAAGCTGGTCCATCTCTTCATAGTCGCCCTGCTGCAGATCGACGATCTCGCGCTCGGACGAGCCGCTGATGAGAATCATCGGGAAGCAGTTCGTTGTCGCATTGGCGAGCGCGGTGAGCCCGTTGAGAAACCCCGGCGCCGACACGGTCAGGCAGATGCCGGGCTTTTTGGTCAGAAAGCCTGCAATCGCTGCTGCGTTGCCGGCGTTCTGCTCGTGCCGGAAGGAGATGACGCGCATGCCGGCGGCCTGCGCCATACGGCCGAGATCGGTGATCGGAATGCCGGGCACGCCGTAGATCGTGTTGATGCCGTTGAGCTTGAGCGCATCGATCACGAGATGAAAGCCGTCGGTAAGCTCCTGTTGAGCTTCTTGCGAAGTGGACGTTTCCGGCGCTTTCGCTCTTACTGCCGCTTCGGCCATGGCTTTCCTCCTGCAGCGTTTCCAAAATTCGAAATCAAATGCGGCGTCATTCCCGGGACCGAGCGTAGCGAGGGAGCCGGGAATCCATAACCACAGGCTGTGTGGTGAGACGGGTCTCGACATCACCGCCTGGGCTTATGGATTCCGGGTTCGCAGGCAAGTCGGCAGGGCCGACTTGCCTGCGCCCCGGAATGACGGCTGCTCGTTCGGTTGGATCCATCAGTCCAGATAATCCGCATATTTCTCGACGTGCTGGGCGAGCCCGAGCGCGTGATTGCGCACAAGCTCCTCGGCGCGTCTGGTGTCGCGTATTTCGAGCGCCTCGATGATGGAGAGGTGGTCGCGAATCGAGCGCGCGGCGCGATCCTGCTCGCTGATGGTCTTGCGGCGGATCATGCGCATATGGGTAAACAGGTTCTCCGCAAGCGCGATCAGCACGCTGTTGCGGCTCATGCGGATGATGGCCTGGTGGAACTCGATGTTGACCTCGGAATATTCGTCGAGGCGCGCGTGCAGTTCGCCGTTCTCGAATTTGGCAAACATGGAGCGCAGTGCCGCAATGTCCGTGTCCGTGGCTTGCTGCGTGATCAGGCGTGCCGCCATGCCTTCGAGCGCGGCCCAGGCGGTGATCATCTCGATCACTTCGCGCCTGGTCTTGCGCACGACGTAGATTCCACGCCGCGGGATCGCGCGTACAAAGCCCTCGCGCTCAAGCTGCGCCAGCGCTTCGCGTACCGGAGTGCGGCTCACTCCGAGATCAGACGCGAGCCTTCGCTCATCGAGCCGGATATCGGCGCGTCCGCGATAGACGTCCATCGAGACAATGGCGTCGCGCAGCGCACTGTACGCGCGCCCCTTGAAGCTTTCCGGCGGGGCGATCGGCGCAAGGCGCGGAGAGGCCGCTGATGATGCCGAGTCTCTCGGCGCGGCCAGGCGCACGTGACGGGGGCTACTCACGGTCTTGGTATACAATATACCAGCGCCTGTTGCCAACCCCTCAATTTCTCTCGACAGCTCTGTGAGCCACGTCATAGCGGGGTCAGGATTTGAACCTACGACCTTGAGGGTTATGAGGCCGACCAAAGCAAGAATTAAAGTGGCCGCAGACTCAGGTTAGCGGCTAAGCGCTTGGGTGACCTTGATTTTTGAACCGCATTTGGCCGCACGTTGCCGCACTTGAATGCCTGCGCCCGCCCGCGACCGCGTTGCGGTGACAGACACAGGGCGGACACGAAACTCAGTTCCAAGAGCGAGAATTTCGAGTAAGATTTTGCAACACAATATGTAGCGATGTGCCAATGGCACGCATTACCGCGCCGCAGCATTGCTGTCCGCTTCACCCCAGTTAGCGGAATCGATTCGCGCAGCCAAGCGCTTCCGAGTCGTGCCAAAAGCCGACTAATGCAGTGCAGTAATTCCAAGCTTCCGATTAGCCATCAGTGAGCAGCGTGGGTGGCTGTCCGCTCAATGAGCGTCGAGGATGCATCTACCCACAGATCAAGAATTATGTACGCACCTCAGGGCTTGGGAACTTCCCCGCGCACACACCAAGCTCTTGCTCTAAGCGTGAACGGGCCATCCTGGAGATTCCCAAGCAATCGCTTGCGCATGCGAGCTTCGAGCTGCTGGCGGCGATCATCTGAAAGCGACACAACGTAAGCGCCCCCTGGACCTGCGCCTTTCGTAAACGGCTCCCAATAGTCATTGAATGATGAGTACACCTGATCGATCACCAGGGGCTCCTCCTTGATGTTGAGCAGTCCAGCCTTCCTCCAGAGGTCGCCCAGCTGCCCCTGGTGGGAAAGTTTCATGTGACGCTCATCCTTGGGCTCGATCGACGGATCGAAAGCAACGGCTTCGTCCCAGAAGAACCTGAGCATCTGCATGCCTGCGTCATAGTCCCAAACACAGGCACTAACGATCCCTTGCGGACGGGTTACTCGGCGCATTTCGGCAATCGCCTTGTTGTGATCGGGGACGAAATTCATTACGAGCAACGCCAATGCATCGTCGAACTATGCGTCGTTGAACTTCAGCACCTGGGCATCGCCGACTTCAAAGTGCACCCGGGTGGACTTGGTGTTCTTTTGCGCATAGGCGATGAATCCTTCCGAGGGATCGACGCCGACGATCTCGCTCGCGGGCATGCTCGCTTCCACTGCTGCGGCAAGCGATCCGGTTCCGGTGCCCACGTCGAGCACGCGGTCGCCGTTCTTGACCTCGGCAAACGCAATGTAGCCGGGCGCGAGTAGCCGGCTCCAGCGGCCCATGAAGCGCTCGTAACCAGCACTCACTGCGAACATCTTTGCTTCGGCCTCCGTCACATTGGCGTTCTCGGCGAACCCGTGCCGCGTAACGACCGCCGCGAGTGTTAGAGACAACAACACGATTCTACTCAGGAATTTGTTCATCCTCGAACTCCCTTCAATACCATCCTCCGCTTTCGGTCTCTAGTTCCGACTAAGGGCTACTGCTGAGGACGCCGATGCCCAACGAGCCGTCCGGAGCCGGGGACAGCTATTCGATCACCTCATCGGCACGGGCGAGCAGCGTCGCGGGAAGCGTGATACCCAGTGCGTGCGCCGTTTTGAGGTTGATCAGCAATTCGAAATGCGTTGGCACTTCGAGAGGTAGGTCCGCCGGTCGGGCACCGCGCAAGATACGGGCCACGAGATCGGCAGCGATTTCGCCGATCGCGCTCTGTTTGGGGCCATACGACATCAGGCCGCCGTCGTGCACGAGCGCGCCAGTCTCGAAGATCGTCGGCAGGCGGTTGGTGTTGGCGAATTCCACGACGCGTTTGCGGTTGAGCATCGTTAGTGCATCGGACACCATCAGGATGGCATCGGGCCGCTCGTGCGTCATTTCGGCGAAGGCATGATCGAAATCATCGGGCTCGCGCACGCCCAAAGTCTGGACTTTAACTCCCAGGACGCGAGCGGCGTCCTCCGCAGCGCGGTAGCGCAGTGTCATGCCCAGATCGGCAGCGTTCCATAGCATTGCCACGCGATCGAGGCCCGGCAGCGCATCTCTTTAGGATTTCGAGACGCTTGGCACTAAGCTCGGTCGACAGTTCCGTCACGCCGGTGATATTGCCGCCGGGCCGCGCCAGCCCGTCGACGAGCCCGGTCGCGACCGGATCGCCCGCGCCGGTGACGACAATCGGCACGTCTTTGGCCGATTTTTTGGCGGCCAGCGCAGCCGGATAACCGAATGTAACGATGACATCTACATTGGCGGCTTTGAGTTCGGCCGCCAGACCGTCGAGTTGTTCGAGGCGCGCGTCCGCTGATCGCCGCACGACTGCGAGATTCTGGCCGTCGACGAAGCCGCGAGCAGCCAGAACGGAGAGAAGGATTTTGCGACGCTCGTCGGTCGCGGGCACCTGGATAGGGGCGAGTACTCCCACGCGATAGACTTTGCCCGGCTGCTGCGCGCGCACGGCAAGCGGCCACGCTACTGCGCCGCCGAGAAGCGTGGTGAACTCGCGCCGTTTCATCATTCGATCTCCTCGTCGGCGGTCGCGAGCAGCAACGGATCCAGCATCCGGGCAGTGACGCGGCTAACCGGTTCCAAGGGTTCCAATTCGCGGCGGCGGTATTGGCGTGGAACCGCGAAGCATGAATGGGGGCCAGCTTAGCGTCGTTTTCCCGCGGGGCAGAGTTACAAAAATTTAATGCGGCCCGTAATCACAGGTGCTCGAACTTGAAACGTGGTCGTGCGTTACGCGACTGCGCGAACCACCGTCGCTGTCGCCAAATAGGCCGGCATCCATCCACGACGAATCCACGCGTATCCAACCAGGAATCAAGCCATACAGTGTCTGCAATGAGGAGAAACGAGATGATACGCCGTTCATCTGGTTCCACACGTGCGTCTCTTGTCTGGGCAACCGCAAATCGGCTCCTATTTGCTGCCCGGGTTGTCACTCCTGTCATCTATGTCGCGGGACTGTTGCTGTCGCCATCAACGGCGGCAGCGGCCGAAGTGCAATATGTCGTCAAGCCGGTTGCCGAGATGAAGGTCAAGCAACTTCCGAAAGGCCCGCTCTACTGGCGGATCGAGAATTTTCCGACGCTGGAGCGCGCGAAGGTACCGGTGGAACCCCGATACGGTGAGCTACGAAGGATTGCCTTCCCTGACTGCCGAGGTCGCCGGCAAGATCTGGCTTTTCACGCTCGGGCCGCAAGGCGGCGCGACGCCCGGCGGAACGAAGGTGGCTGAGATCGGCCCCGTGCCGTCGCTATCCGCGTCCGAGTACCTGCTGCGCGTCAACCAAGGGAGCGGACCGCCCGAAGCCAAGACACCGGTCCATTCGCATCCTGGCTCCGAGGCCTTCTACGTCATCGCCGGAAAGTTGGGCCAGCGATGGTGTCCCAGGCTTGGTCGCCTCAGGCTTCTATCCAGAATAGGCATTGACTTGTCTGGTCAACGATGACCGCTTTGGGTCATAAGCCTCGAAGGCGATCAGGGCCGGGGGCTAGTCTATGTCCGCAGTACCTCCAATCCGCGTCGAAATTTTGTGCACCGCAGTGAAAGACGCCAAGTGCCAACACCAGCCGGAGCGGTTGCAAGAGCGAGGGCCGTGATACAGTCCGCTCCATGGGCCAGCGGGCCAGGACGCGGACGAACAGGCTCTCACACGTGCAACGGGGTGCTACTATAACTTGTACGGACACAAGCGCTAAGGGAGGGCCCCATGAAACTTCTCCGTCGACGATTTCTGCATCTCTCGGCCGGTGCTGCCGTGCTGCCGGCCCTGTCACGCATCGCGCGGGCGCAAGTCTATCCGTCGCGGCCGGTGCGTTTGATTGTCGGCTTCCCTGCCGGCGGCCTTACCGACATCCTGGCGCGCTTGCTAAGTCCATGGCTGTCAGAGCGGCTCGGGCAGCAATTCATCGTCGAAGATCACCCCGGTGCCGGCACAAACCTCGCTACTGAAACGGTGGTGAGGGCGCTTCCAGACGGCTACACGTTTCTTATGGCCACGTCGACGAATGCCATCAATGCGACGCTCTACGACCATCTCAAATTCAATTTCATCCGCGACACCACGCCGGTCGCAAGCATCGCGCGTACCCCGCTCATCATGGAGGTCAATCCGTCCTTTCCGGCCAAGTCCGTGCCTGACTTCATCACCTATGCTAAGGCCAATCCCGGCAAGACCAATATGGCGACAGCCGGCATTGGGAGTTCGGTGCATCTCGCCGGCGAGTTGTTCATGACGATGACCGGAGTTCAGCTGGTTCCAGTGCATTACCGTAACAGTTACGTGCCTGATATGCTCGCCGGACAGGTGCAATTGGTGTTCAGTCCCATACCCACGACGATCGAGCAGGTAAGGGCAGGCAAGTTGCGCGCTCTGGCGGTGACCAGTGGGACACGTTCGCAAGCGCTGCCAGACGTTCCGACCATCGGCGAGTTTGTATCGGGCTACGAGGCAAATGTGTGGAATGGCGTAGTCGCGCCGAAGAACACGCCTGCCGAGATCATCGATAAGCTCTACAAAGAGATAGATGCGGCCCTCGCCGATCCCACGATAGTGGCGCGCTTCGCCCAAATAGGCAGCGTTCCAAAATCGATGACGCCTGCCGACTTCGGCAAGTTCATTGCCGCAGATACCGAGAAGTGGAGCAAGGTCATTCTGGCGGCCAACATCAAGGCGGAGTGAGGGCCGCTGCTCGCACCCAGATATTCCATATTCCCCGTTCCGCGAGTCGATGATGATGATACGTTGCTGCGCTGCATCATCTTTTCTGGCCGCGAGTCCGAGTTGGGTCAAAACCTGAGATTACCGCAGCGCAACATTGGCATCCGCTTCAACCCGATCAGCAGACATTAGATCGCGGGCAGCAACCTTGATTGCGAAAGCATAGCCGAGCGCTACTTCCCTGAGATAGTCGAAGCGACCCGCGGCGCCAGCATGGCCCGCGTCCATGTTGGTACGAAAGGCAATTAGGTTGTCATTCGTGCGCAATCGCCGCAGCCGCGCGATCCATTTAGCCGGTTCCCAGTAGAGCACCCGGGGGTCAGTCAGACCCGCCAGTGCGAGGATGGCCGGATAACTCTGTGGGCACACATTCTCGTAGGGCGAGTAGGCCAGGATTGTTCGAAATGCAGCGGCGTCACGCTTCGGATCGCCCCATTCGGGCCATTCGGGGGGAGTGAGCGGCAACGTCTCGTCCAGCATGGTGTTAAGTACGTCGACAAAAGGCATTCCAGCGATCAAGGCGGCGTAAAGATCGGGCCGCATATTGCCGACCGCGCCGATCAAGGTCCCCCCAGCGGAGCGGCCTTCGGCGACGATCTTCCCCGGAGCGCACCAACCATCTTTGACGAGATACTCGCTCGCCGCGATGAAATCGGCAAACGTGTTTGTCTTTTTCGCGAGCTTGCCTTCCCGATACCAACGCCAACCCTTTTCGCTGCCGCCGCGCACATGTGCGATCGCGTAGAGGAAGCCGCGGTCAACAAGCGACAGCCGATTACTGCTGAACGCGGCAGGGATCGAAATGCCGTAGGCGCCGTAGCCGTAGAGCAGGCAGGGCGTCTTCCCGTCAAAGCCAATATCCTTGCGGTAAAGGACAGAGATCGGAATCGTTTCGCCATCGGCGGCCGGAGCGAATAGCCGTCGCGTGACGTAATCAGCACGGTTGTGTCCGCTCGGGATTTCCTGCCGTTTGCGCAGAATGCGTTCGCGCGATGCGAGACCATAATCCCAGACTTCTTCTGGCGTTGTCATTGACGAATAGGTAAAGCGTAGAACCTTGCTCGCAAACTCGTAGCCGCTGTTGATGCCGAGCGAATAGGCTTCTTCGGCAAATGCGAAGACGTGCTCCTCGCCGCTCGCAAGGTACTGGACCACGATGCGTGGCAAACCATCCTCTCGCTCCAGTCGTATGAGCCAGTCCTCAAGGACTATAAAAGACAGCAGATAGACCCCAGGCCGATACGGGACGAGGTCGCGCCAGTAAGCTCGACCGGGCGTGGCGAGTGGCGCCCAGACAATCTTGAAATCTTCGGCGCCGTCGGCGTTGGTGCGGATGATCAATGCAGGAGAGCCTTTAAAGGCGGGATGGTATTCCGCATCGTACTGAACGCCGGATTGCCGCGCGGCAATGAGCGTCGGCTCGCGATTGGGTACGAAAAGATCGATGAGCCACTCTTCCGAGGTTTCGTGATCGTGGGCGGAAATGTCGCAGAAGCGTCCCGACAGATGGCGGCTGATTGAAATGAAAAAGCCGGGATCGGCTTCGGTGAACACGCGCACATCCGCGACCAGCGGGGTGCCTAGCGTGTGGCGAAAGACGCCGGCGGGCCTGTGGTTTTTATCGAGCCGTACATAGAAGAAGGCGGAGGCGTCCTGCGTCCAAACTATTGCGCCGGATACATCGGGCACGACATCGGCAAGGTCGATCCCAGTGTCGATAACGCGTACCCGAGCGATGTAGAATTCCGATCCGGCTTCGTCGGCAAGCCATGCAAGCAGTCGATGGTCGGGTGAATGCCGTGTAGCGCCGAGTTGGAAGAAGGCCTTACCACGCGCGAGCTCGTCGCCGTCAAGGAGGACTTGCTCCTCCCGCTTTATGTCCGCGGCCCGCGTGGAATCAAAATCCGGGAAATTACGTGGCTCTCGGCACACCAATGGGTGCTGTCCCTGCTCGCGATAGCGCACATAATAAGTATAAGGCCCATCAGGGGCGGGCACAGATAAATCGTCGGTCTTGATGCGACCCTTCATTTCGGCAAACAACTTTTCCTGCAAGCTTCTCGTGTCGGCGAGCGCGCTCCCGCAATAATCGTTTTCGGCTACAAGATAGGCGCGTATCGCAGGATCGAGGCGTGATGGATCGCGCATGACTTCCTGCCAGTTCTCAGCCTTGAGCCAGGCATACTCGTCGGTGAGGTGGACGTCATGGAGCATGCGCTCAACGGGACGTTGCTCTGCCTGCGGCTCAACCAGCGAAGCCGCGTTCACAGGGGAAAAATACTGGCTCATTTCAAGCCTAAGTCGTTGCGCCGTCTGGTTCCTCACAACGAGGGCCGCTCATCGTTTTTTTCCCGTTTTGGCGCCGTCGATGACTGAATGTCTGCGCTTCTTCGGCACCGCGTTGATTCCTTCCATGATATATCGTGGATTTTGCGGCGTTTTTTGAAGGCTGCCTCGCGAGGGGCCTCATAGGTCACTTCAGGCAGATATGAGCATTGCACTTTTAGCCCGCCGATTGTGCCTCGGCCACCGATTTCCTATATGCGGGTCCATGCTACCGCGTCTCCGTGCTCTGCCGGCTGGGTTCATTGCGCCGTGCCTTCCTATTAATGCTCCGCAGCCGCCTTCTGGCGAGCAATGGCTGCACGAAATCAAGCACGACGGCTTCCGCATCATTGCCCGCAAGGACGGCAAACGGGTGAAACTCTACAGCCGCCCGGGTAATGACCTGACCCACCGATTTCCGCTCATCGTCGAGTCGATCGCCAAGCTGCGCTCTCGGTCCTGCATCATCGACGGAGAGGCGGTCGCGTGCGGCGAGGATGGGATAGCGTCGGGTCAAAACTCGAGATTACCGCAGCGCAACATTGGCATCCGCTTCACCCCAGTGAGCAGACATTACGCGAGCGAAGCCGTACAACCCTTCGTGGCTCCATCCATGAGCTCGCTCGATTCAGATTTTGTTCTGAAAGCTATTCAAGTCTTTGGATCGACTATCGCGAAAGCGTGGCGTTGTCTTCAACTCCTTCTCCGCCTCGGCTGCTTCCAATTCGGTCCACACCTCTAGCGGTCTGAAATTACTCGGCGGCATCCAATCGACCGGCCGCTGAGTGGCAACAAGTTCGCGCTTTGCGGCAGCGCGGGCGAGACCCCGACGCTGATTTCATGCAGCTATTGCTCGCCAGAGGGCGGCTGCGGAGCATTGATTCATCATCTCTTTGGTATGTCGTCGTCGCGCAAGTCACCGACGACAACGTGCTGGTGACGGCCTACGAAAGGGCGTCAGGGGCCTATTCCGTCCGTTCCGATGCTGTGGCATCGTCGCGCGCTATGAGCGGGCCACTCAGGATCGGCGGGCGGCTGGTTTTTGCGCTCGCAATCTTCGCGTTGCTGGCGACGGCGATCCTGACCCGGCCGTCAAAGACGCTGACGCAGTTTGACCAACCGCTCTATTTCACTGTTGCTTCCGACATCCTTCACCACGGCGTTTTCAGCAATGGCTGGTTTGGCGACGGTGAGCGCACCAGCGCGCGCCCGGCGCCGGGTATGTTCTTCGGGCCACTCTATCCCTGGATGATCGTCGCGTTGGCGAAAGCCGATCCTCGTTTCGCCAGTGCCGTCGGCTGCGGCGCGGATATGTATCGTGGGAAGTGGCCCTATTTGAGTTGTGAAATCTACATCCGGCCAATGCTGGTCATACATGCCCTGTTGTTGACGGCTGGCGCTCTCGCGATCGCGCAAGCGGCGAAGCTCCTGCTTGGAAACGAGCCAAGTTTCTATGTTACCGGCGTGCTCGTCACGGGCGCATTGACCGCCGAAGCCGACCAGTTCTCGTTTGTGATGACCGAAGCCACGACCTTCTCCCTTTACAATCTTAGCATGTTGGAAATGGTCCTGGGATGGACGATATTGAAACGACCATACTTCGTTCTGGCCGGGCTTGGCTTCGGCGTGCTCTGTCTTGCGCGGTTCTCGTTCCTGGTGGCGGTCCTGATCATGCCGCTGCTCATCGCAATCAATTCGCGTTTCATCGTGCGGCCGCAGCGCGGATGGGGCACCACAAGTATGCTCGCATTTACTATGGCGTTTCTCGCCGTCGTCCTCCCCTGGGTCGCACGTAATACGATCTCTGTTGGCAAATTTGGGCTGACCGAAGAATACGGCTCCCTCACTCTAGTCGAACGCTTCGCCTATGACCAAATGACGGCCCGGGAGTTCGCTCTCGCCTTTCCCTACTGCCTTCCGGTCATTGGCTCGGACATTGTGCGCTATGCTTTTGGACCGCAGGCCATGTCGCGGTTCAACTATGAGAACGACGGCAGTTTTTATGACATCGGCGGTAGCCACCGCGTGAGACTGGTCGCCGAGTACAGGCGGGTCGATCCGATCATCGGCTGGGTGATCGTGGAGGAAATGAAAGAAAATTGGTGGCGCTACATCTTGGTGAGCATTCCGCTTGCCTGGTGCGGGATGTGGGTAGGGGGATGGCTGAGCTTTGCGCTTGTGCCGTTTTTTACCGGTGCTTGCTTTGCAGCCTGGCGCCTGTCAAGACCGCGCCTTCTGCTCTACGCCGCGCCCGCCGTGGTAATGCTCGGCCTACACGCAGCGCTCGCAAGCTTTTACACGCGCTACAATTTCGCGCTGATCGGCCCATTTTCGGTGGCCGGCGCGTGGGTCATTGCATCGGTTGGCGTGCGCGTTCGCAATTTTGAGTTCCCTCGCCAGCACGGTGATCATCTCAATCTGCGCGCACGTTGCGATAATAGAGCAGCCACGCCCTAAGCGTAGCACGACGAAGCCAGTCGGAGAGCCGGATGCGGGAAATCCGCACGTGCTTCGCAGCCGCCTTCTGGCGAGCAATGGCTGCACGAAATAAAGCATGATGGATTCCGGGTCATTGCCCGCAAGAACGGCAAGCGGGTGAAGCTCTATAGCCGGCCGGGCAATGACCTGACCTATCGCTTTCCGCTCATCGACTGCGCTCGCAGTCCTGCACTATCGATGGAGAGGCGGTTTCATGTGGGGATTGATGGGATCGCGTCGTTCGATCGCATCCGATACCGGCGCCATGACGCGGACGTGTTCATGTGGGCCTTCGACCTGATCGAGCTCATCACGCGGCCGTTAGGCATTCGATTTTCTCACGAGATCGAATTGATCAGGCCAGAAAATTTGGCCCCTTCATCACCAATATGAACGCTCGTCCATCCATCGCCCATGAGATCGGCGGCCTTGAACACGGCTCCTATGGCGGTATCACGGGTGTATTCCGAATGGCCGCCGCCCGGATGTTCACCGTACACGGTAAATGGCATTGGACGCACCTTTCCTGGCTCGCCCGCGATGCGAACCGAGTGTGCAGTGTCCCCAGTAGGGAGAAGCAGTCTTATCCTCCTGCATCGCGTCAAATGCGAGGCAGCAAAAAAAACTCCGGTATAGTTTCGGCCGTTCGCCATACTGGCTCAAGAGCGGGATCCCCCACGCGCCTGCGGTGAAGAGAACGACTAAACGTCGATGGTCCACCGCAAAGCCGAGACGTTCGCGCCGGTGACCATGGGCCACATACGCGGTCACGGCTGCCGAGACTTGCAACCATGAACGCTGACTGGCTGCAGTCATAAACGAGTACGCACCCTCCTCCCGCCTCCTTCGAAGTTTTCTGCCCCCCCCTCTCAATTCGTGCTTGCCAAGCCGCCGGCTAGCTAGGACGCGGCGATCGCTTCCGCAGCGCGCAACGCGATCGTCGCCTTGATCAGTCCGCCGACATAACCAGCGTTCGGTCCGCCGTCTAACCCGCCGAGGGTGGAGCCTGCCGCGAACAGGCCCGGCATCGGCGTGTCGCTCCGGTCGAGGACGGCGCCGTTGCCGTCGACCACGATGCCGCCCATGGTGTTGGTGATGGCCGCGCAGATCGGAATAGCATAGAACGGCGCGGTCTTGATCGGCCAGGCTCTGTATCGGTCACTGCGACGCGCCGGCGAAAGCATGTGCAGCGTGCCGGCATCGATGGCAGCATTGTACTCGCAGACAAGTTCCTCCAACCGCTGCGGCGCGATGCCGATCAGGCCGGCCAGCTCCGCAATCGTGCCGGCGCGATGTAGCGTGCCGCCCGCCTCCGGCAGCAGCGGATTGGGCGGCTGCGTATGGCCGCGGCCGGGCGGTCCGTCCCAGATCGCCTGGTCGAATACGATGGTGGCGCTGAGCGGATCGTGCAGACGGGCCACGGCGTTGGACAAATAAATGCCGCCGAGCCCCTCGTCGGCGAAGCGGTGGCCGTCTGCCTGGATCACGACGCTTGCGGCCGCGATCTCGTCGACATAGGGCCGCGGCCACAGCCGGACAGTGTTCATCGCGTCGCGGCTGTGCAGATGGCCGTAGAACACGCCGAGGCCGGTGCTCGCAGCGCCGACTGCCTGCGCCATGCGCAGGCCATCGCCGGTCGCGGTTCCGCCGTTGCGCGCGAGAAGCTTCTCGGGCGCGGCGCAAATGTAAGCGCGGATCATGTCGAGTTGGCCTGGAAGCCGCCGTCGGCGATGACGACGGATGGTGCTTTGAATTTGGCGGCACCTTCGGCCTCGCCCGTCTCAACCTCGATTCCGCTCGAAGCAAGCTTCAGCGCCCGGGCACGCATCCCGCGCAGAATCCGACCCTGCCGCTGCCGCAGGTTTTCTTCGAGCCGCGCAAGCGAACGTCGCCACCATATCCTCGCCAGGTAAGGCCAAACCCTTTTCGCCATGGCGGGGCAAGCACGTTGGTCTGGTATCCGCCGAGATCGACGAGATCGATGCCCTCGCTCTTGAGCCACTGCATCAGCCGGCGGCCGTCCTTGGCGATAGCGCGCGCCAGATCCTTGCGCGCAAGGCCTTCGCTGCAGGCTTCGATCTTGCCAAACAGCACATCCTCATCCGCTCGCAAGTCGGTGAAATTGATGTGGAACGTGCCGTATGTATAGCGAGAGTTGCAGAGGTATTCTTCTTCCTTGCTCTTCTCCAAGACGATGACGCGTTTGCCGAGCTGCGCGGCGCGGTTGGCAGCGACGAGGCCCGCGATGCCAGCCCCAATCACGATCACGTCATGCTCGACGTCCGTTTTGGCCATCACACCAGGGTCCGGATCAATCTACCTGATGTTAGCGCTCCGGATGATGTCCGCTTCACCCCAGTCAGCGGAAGCGGTTCGCGCAGCCAAGCGTTTCCGAGTCGTGCCAAAACCGGTCGTGAGCAGATGCAGCAAATAGCGTTAGTTTCCCTGCCGAGGCGAGGTAGTTCTTATTCTATCCGCACCTGGTTCGCTTTTCGCTCGCGCCGCGACAGTTCGGGCAGCATCAATGACGGAGCGCATTGCCGGGGTCGGCTCCCCCAGGGACACCAGGTAGAGCACGTGTTCGAGTGACTTGTCGGTCGCGAGCTCGATCACGCCCACCTTTTCCACGATTTCAACTTGAGCAAATCCAATAGCTCCCGGCTCCTGGTGAACGACCTGGACGACCTGCACCGGAGTGCTGACGTAGAGTAGATTGGGTGCCGCGATGGACCGGCCCTTCAACAGGCCCGTTTCCAGATTGACCGCAATCCCGCCGCCCCCCGCCATGACAGTTGTGATGGGCAGATCGGGACCGCCGAGGCTGTGCCAGTTGGTAATCTTGCCGAGCAGGATGTCCGAGATCCGGTCAAGCGTAGCGGAGCGAACCGGATTGGCGCGGTTGACCGGAAATGACACACGCGACCGGTCAATCTCAAAGGCGCGCAGCTTTTCG
>CAVYVC010000034.1:0-30239 GCA_963771845.1 uncultured Alphaproteobacteria bacterium
ACAGGGTAATCGGGTGAAGAAGCGCGTGACAAATCGCTGAAGTGCTGAAATCTGTCGTGATCCCTGATTCGTTTGCGGAGGATGCGATGGAGCAGGCTACGATAGCCCTTGAGGCGATCGGCGAGAGCGTTGTTTTTCTGGATCATTTCAAGGAATTACCGGACCCTCGCCAGCTGGCAAAATGACTTATCCGCTGGACGAGGTACTGCTGCTGTGTCTACTCGCGGTTTTGGGCGGAGCGGAGACGTTCGTGGATATTGCGCGGTTCGGCGAGAAGAAGATTGATCTTTTGCGTCGGTTTCGGCCGTTCCGTGACGGAACGCCCTCGCACGATCACCTCGGCGATATCTTTGCGACGCTCGATGCCAAGGCCTTTCAGCGCTGCTTCGTTTCCTGGGTGGCAGCGCTGACCGGCGCGCCGGCCGATGTGATCGCCATCGATGGCAAGACGCTGCGCCGCTCCTACCAGCAGAAAGGCGCGAAGGCGCCGATCCACATGGTTTCGGCCTTCGCGGCGCGCCAGCGCCTGGTCCTCGGGCAGGTCAAGGTGGCCGACAAGTCGAATGAGATCGTCGCCATCCCGGCGCTGCTCGACATGATGACGATCGAGGGGGCCATCGTGACCATTGACGCGATGGGCTGCCAGCGCGGCATCGCTCAGAAAATCGTGGACAATAAGGCTGATTACGTGCTCGCGCTCAAAGGCAACCAGGGCACGCTTCGAGAAGATGTCGAGGTTTTCGCCGCCGAGCAAAAGACCAACGGCTTCAAGGATACAAAGATCAGCCAAGATCAAACAGTCGACGGCGATCACGGCCGCATCGAAACCAGAACCTACACCGTGTTCCATGATGTGGCCTGGTTGCAGGAACGCCACGATTGGCCGGGATTGAAGGGTATCATCATGGTCGAGAGTAAGCGCGAAATTCCCGGGCCGAGCCCGGAGACCGACAAGATCGAGCAAGAGACCCGCTTCTACATCACGTCCTTGGTATGGCTGGCGAACCAGTTGGGTCCCGTCATGCGCGGTCACTGGTCAGTCGAAAATAGTCTTCACTGGGTGATGGACATGCTGTTCCGCGATGACGAATGCCGAATCCGTACCCATCACGCACCCGCTAACTTCACCACCCTCAAACATATGGCCCACAACCTCATTCGAAAGGCTCCTGGCAAAGACAGCCTGCGCCTCAAACGCAAAGTTGCCGCTTGGGACGATGAACTCCTTGCAAGCCTAATAGCCACATGATTTCTTCACCCAATTCCCCTGCACTGGTGCTTCACTGGTGCTGCTCAGGCATCTTCAGGTCGCTGAACGAGCGTGTAATTCGAAACATTGGCTAAATCACTCTCATCCATAATGTGCTGGCAAACAACGCACCGGGCGCTGCTTTCGCTTCTGGCAGATCGCAAGCGCGTTACCGCGTAGAGCGCACCGCAGCGGGGGCAGAAAAACGATCTGCCTTCGGGGACCGGTCCTGTTAGAGGCATGTCACGCCTCGCAACGTACCAGGGCAAATATGCGCCTCGAAGGACGGGGAATCCAGCACTGTTTTGATGAAAGTCCGGCCTCTACAGCGCTTGACGGCCTTCGCCCGTTGCGGAGTTCCAAAAATGGCGAGGCGGCGGCATTTGCGTCAGCACCGTCAGCAGCGTCTGCAGGAGTTGGCTTACTCTATCCCAGCGAGCATGGCTTGATCGCCTCGAGGCCCATTGCCATGCGCAGCGCTGACGAGACTGACGCTGCTGACGCAATTTTCAGCCCTCGTGCTTACCCTGATCATTCTCGTCCCCGTACGGCCTTCACGCGAGAAGGCAATCTCAATGCCGAGCGCGCGGAGGAACGTCTGCGCGCGCCGGAATCGACCGGCGAGGGCCCGCGGGTTTTTTGCCCATGCGACCCCCGCTGCGAACTCATTGCGAGCACTCTCCGCACACAAACTCAGAAGGTCCGAGGCACTCCCGGTCCACGTGGTGCGATTGGCCATGATCGTGCGTACGCAATTGGCTACGGGATCTGCCTCGATGATGCTCTCGATGGCGGCTCGGCGATTTGCCGTGTAGGCGCGCGCGAAGGTGCCGGCAGGCCAAAGTGCGGTTTCACACGCCGTAGCGCAGACCGCAAAATCGGCCATGCGCGGCAACGCCTTGAGGTGAACACGGCCGATCTTGGCTGAGCCCGATGGATCCTGCCCCTTAGGCCGGCCGAGCCGCACTACTGGTGCCCACTTACGAAAGCCCCGCCCAAGAGCCCCATCAGCTCGAATCAAATAACGAGCAAATATTTCCTACAAACAAGGCCGTCTCAGGCTGGTTCATCTACAGTCCCTTATGGGCCCGGGATGTTGGAGGAGGGCGCAACCGTGCTCGGCCGGGCATACCCCCCGGAGGATGCTAACTTGCGCCTGAATACCGCTATCAGCCACGGACTTGGCTGCTGTTCCCAAGATACGGTCTCGCCAGATTGGCGAGGCTGATCTTCCCAGGGTCGCTGACCTCCTCGCCCGAGGTTTTCCCAAGAAGCCGCCGGAATTCTGGGCGGGGCTCTTGCGTTTGCTGAGCGAACGCGTCGCTCCAAGCGAATTCCCCCGGTACGGCTATCTTCTGGAGAACGGGGACAGCGGCGGTTCCGGGAAGCACGAAAATCAGGTGCAATGTTTCAAGCTGGTTCGTGGAGGAGGGCTTTCGCAGCTACGCGAGCTTATTGGTGTCGAAGGCTCTGAGCCGCCGCGACATGACTTATCTGAATATCACTCCAGCTCCCCACACCTTGCCCATCATAACAGCGAAAGGATTTGTGCCATACAGCCGTGGAGTGTTCGTGGCGCTGGCTGCGATGCAATCCTCGCCGCGAGTGCGTCTGACGAACGCTGCGAACGAGCAGGATGGCGATCTCGAACCTTTCGAGCAACGCCTGCTCGATGAACATGCAACATTCGGTTGCATTTGTCTGCGCTGCGAAGCGCCGGACGGCAGTTACCCCTTCGTGTTTCGTCCGCGCCTTCTCAAGCACATCCCCTGCGCGCAGTTGGTTTATTGCCGAAGCCTCGATCATTTTGTCCGGTACGCCGGCCCGATTGGACGCTTCCTGCTCCTGCGAGGCTGGCCGTTCGTACTGATCGATGCCGACGGTCCGATCCGCGAATTGTTCGGAAAATATTTCGAGGGGAGAATGCCCAAATATTTCAAGGGACCAGACCGGCCGCGCCTGGGCGACCTCGCCTATACCGAAACTGCGGTCTTCGGAATGTGAAGATCATGCTTTGGTATGAACGGTCCCCCTGATCTTGCGCAATTCGCTGCGGAGCAATGCAACAACGGCTTCAAGATCGCGCTTGCGCGCGCCGCCCCCCTTTGTGATCACAACGATCTGGTCTACCAGGGCGGCAAAGAACGCGCCGATCGGATCATGGATCGTTCCAAGCACGATGACGAGATCGAACCGTTTTGTCTGGCCGAACGCCGCTTTGATGTCCTCATCCTTGATATCTCGATAACCCGGGCCCTTTTTTGCGGCGAGCGGCAATACGCTTATATTGGTCTGTGGGTCTCGTATCACGGCCTCTGAGAGAACCTTTCGTCCCGATGCAACGTCGATCAGACCGGCCTGACTAGGTTGGGAAACAATTGCACTGAGCGGTTGCCGCAGCACATCCGCATCGATCAGCAGAACGCTTTGATTAGCAGCGGCGACCACGGCGAGATTAAATCCGATGGCCGTGACCTCGTTGCCGTCATGCGCGGAGATCAGGAGAATGCTTTGACCCGTCCATTTCTTGCGATTGCCGCGCAGGGTTTCATGCAATTTGCGTATTTCGGCCGCCGGGCGTGAATTCGGGTCCTCAAACGACTTCAGGGGATGACCGGCACTCAGCTTGGGCAAGGCCGCGAGCAGCGGAAAATCAGGCAACGCTGCCTGCGGCACGGCGGGTGAGCGCCCATCGTCGTCGCGCGGCCCGCGAACAAGAGCGAGGCCCGTTCCGGCCGAGACTCCAAGCACTAGCGCGGCGAGGCCGATCAGCGCAAACGATGGAGGAGAGCTGCGCCGCAGCGGCACCTCGGCCCTGGAAATGATTCGCACATTCTTGGTGTCGAGCCTCTCCTGTTCGCCAGTTTCGCGCTCACGCATCAGAAAGGATTCGTAAACGGTACGATTGGCCTGCACATCCTTTTCGAGCTCGCGCAATGCTACCCGCGCCTCATTGGTGGCGAGCGTATTGCGTTTGAGTGTTTCCAGGCTTCGCGCCAGGCCCTCTTCGCTCGCCCGCGCGCGTTCATAATCGCTGCGGGCAGCCTCAAAAATGCGGTTGATTTCCTCCGCGATCACCCGCCGCAGCCGTTGCGCCTGTGCCCGAACCTCGATCACCGCGGGATGACGCGGCCCAAGGTCGTCGTCTGCTCGGCCTCGCGCCGCATCACGTCCGCGTATTGCGAGCGCAGCGCGGTCATGGTCTGGGACTGAACGGCTTCCGTGAAAGCGCCGATGTCGGTGCCGGACCTCTGCAGAGCCGCCAATTGCTCGAACCGCGATTTTGCCTCCGCGGTGCGCGCACGGACGAGCGATAGCTGATTGTTAAGCTCGCTCAGCTGCTGCTCGTTGACCAGCTGGCCGCTGGCTCCCACGATGTTGTTGCGCGCCTTGAAATCCTCGACCCGCTCCTCTGCCATGCGTACCCGGTTTTTCAGCTCGCTCAGACGGGCGGCGAGCAATTCCGAGACGCGCCGGGCAGCTTCCGATCGCGCCAACGTCTGCTCGGCCAGGTACGCCGCAGTCACGGCATTGGCAATGCGCGCGGACTTGTCCGCATCATCGGTGGTCACGCTGACATCAACGACATAGGTTCGCTCGGCACGCTTGACCCGGATGTGCTGCTGTAATTCGTAAAGCGCAGCCAATGCTGGGTCGAACTCGCCCGTTGCATGGGCAATTCCAAACGGGGTCAAAATCGCCGCCAGCAGGCGACGCAGCAGGGAAGCCTGGTTGCGCGCAAATTTGGGATCGCTATCGAGTTTTTCGGCTGCAATCACGCGGCGCAAAACATTGTCCGACGTAAGCACACGAACCTGGCTTTCGACCTGAAGGACTGCGAGATCCGACATCTGATTGCTGGCCGTGAGACTGTTCTCGACGGCTTTCAAATCGCTGGGATCGATCAGGATCTGGGTCGTGGCGGTATATTTGGATGGGGTCACCAAGACATACAGGGCCGCGGCCACAAGCGACAGCAGAGTCGTAGCAACAATCAGTTTTTTCCGGTTCCGTATGACGAGCCAGTAGCTTGCGAGGTCGAAGCCGGGAGGCGGCAAAAAGCCAGCCGAGCGCGCCGGGTCCGGAAACTCGATTGTCGCCGATTTTATCAATTGCGTCTCATGAAACATCTGGCACTCATCCGGTTCACGGCTGGCGATCGCGTGCAGGGCCGAACTGCGGGCTCGGGTCGGATGCCATTCGGGGGCATCTCGGAGTTGCACAACCGCAGTCTTCGTGATCAAAACAAACCGTGTCCACGGGAATCGCTACGATTTGTTAACTCACTGGCGATCAGAGTTAACGCGACACGTAACCGCGCACAGTTCCCAATCCGATCATGACATCTCCTTCGGCACGGCCAGCCGGCAGCATGCGCCTGGTTTCCCTGGCGCGATGGGTCGCTTGGACCGCGTTAGCCGCGATTATCGTGTTGATGTTCGTGCCGCCGGGTCTGCGCCCGGTTTCCGACCTGCCGCATGGCCTGGAACATTTCTCAGTGTTCCTGCTGGCAGGCGCTGCGTTTGGGCTGGGCTACCCGGAACAAAAATTTACCACTGTGATGGCGGTGGTGCCGGTTATGGCGGTCCTCGAGCTCCTGCAGTTGCTCGCGCCCGGCCGGCATGCGCGCGTGAGCGATTTTCTTATCAACGCGCTGGGAGCATGCGCCGAATTGCGGTGATTGCGCTGGCTGAACGCGGGAGGCGCCACAGCTCGTGAGGCCGCGCGCCCAATTCGGCAAGCTCGTCACCGAGGAAACCGTTTACTTGGCGGTAACCCTAACGGGCGGCGGCACCCTAGGCAGCGTGACCCCCGAGGGAGGCCATGCCCATTACGCTGTTAAGTGATGGGGCTCGGAGGTCTGCGCTCCGCAGCCTTGGCCGGTTTGACATATTATTACCGGCCATAGACATCATCGAACCGAACGATGTCATACTCGCCGAGATAGCTACCGACCTGTACCTCGATCATTTCGAGCGGGATCTTCCCCGGATTAGCAAGCTGATGAATGCTGCTGATCGGAATGTAAATGGATTCATTCTTATGCGCCGTCCGCACTTCATCCTTGGCTGTGACTTCCGCGGTTCCAAGCACAACGACCCAGTGCTCCGAGCGATTGAAATGCCTTTGTAGCGAGAGGGGTGCAACCCGGCTTAACCACGATACGCTTGACGCGGTAGCGCGTCCCGAGATCCATGTTCTGATAATAACCCCACGGCCGATAGATGCGATGGTGCTCGGTCGCCCGCGATGGTTTTGCGCCTTGAGCTGCTCAACTAGTGGTTTTACTTCCTCGGCTTTGGAGCGCGCTGCAACAAGGACTGCATCCGTGGTGGCGACGACGATCGCGTCCTCAAGCCCGATGACTGTGGTGAGGATTGGATCCTCGGAGCGCACGAGGCTGTTGCGGGTATCCGATAATACCACCGGACCTTGAGGAGCTCCCACACCGTGCTCCAGCTGCCGATGTCGGACCATCCGAGATCCGCCGGCACGACGGCTGCGCGCCTGGTGCGCTCCATAACCGCATAGTCGATTGACTTCTTCGGTGCCTGGGCAAAAGGCGTCGCGGCGAGGCGGAGAATCGAGGTCGCGAGTCGCGCCTTTGACGGCCGCCTTTGCCGCTTTCGCTATGAGCGGCTCAAAGCCCTCGATCTCTTCCCACATGGTCACCGCGTCAAACAGGAAATTGCCGCTGTTCCAGAGGTAACGCTCTGCCATGTATTTGGCAGCCATCTCGGCATTCGGCTTTTCAACGAAGGTTTCGACCTCATGCACGCTTGCGCCGTCAAGCTGCGCGCCAGGACGAATGTATACGTAGTTCGCTGCAGCAAAAGCCGGAGGAATCCCGAAAGTCACGATGCGGCCTTCTGCGGCGGTACGCATAGCCAACCGGCAGACTTTACGGAACGCGTCCGGCTTGCGGATCGCGTGATCGGCGGCAAGCACCAGCGCAAGAGCCTGCGGATCGCGTTGCAGGGCAAGCAGGGTAGCGACTGCAACTGCGGGACCGGAATGGCGCCGGCTGGGCTCGAGCACTACGTCAGCCGCGATGCCACGATCCCGCAGCTGCTCGACCACTACGAAGCGGAATTCGGGATGCGTGATGACAATGGGACGTGCGAACAGTTCTGGATAGGCTACACGCCCCATCACCTGTTGGAACGTCGAGCCCTCGCCGATAAGAGAAACGAACTGCTTCGGCATGCTCGCGCGAGACCGGCCACAAGCGCGTGCCCGCTCTACCGCATATGATGACGGGAATTATCAAAGAGCTGGCATCGGGCGATAACGCTCTTCACATCGATGAACCAGCCTGGCGCTGTCGGTCCTGCGTCAAGCAGAACGTCCACTGCACTAGCTTGACCGCAACTTTGATCGGCTCGATCAGCCGAAACAGACCAATGACTATGAAGAGATAGATCGAGACGCAAATCCACTCGATAGCAAAATACGCACAACGCTGGAGTAATCAGTGAGAGCGGTTATTTGCAACCACCAGCCACCAACTGCCGCACCGATTGCACCGACCATCTGCGGGCCGGCGGCGCGAAACGCGAGCGCTGCGCCGATACCGAGGGGATGCCCGGCATAACTGATCGACGATGAGCACCATCGTTGCGACAGAGGCGGTTGCAACTCCAATGGGGCCAAAGGGCAGACCAAAAAGAACTGTTAGAACCTGCAAAATGGCCGTAACAATTCCCCAGTTTCGCCAGCGGTTCGGTGTCCCGGTTGAAAGATGAAGCCATCCCTGTGAGCCTTCAACAACCTGAAAAATACCGCGCAAGGCAATGATGCCAAGCAGCAGGCCAGCAATCCGCCATTTTTCGCCCAACAACAGGACCGTCAGATCTTGGGCGGTCACCGACAGAATTGCTGCCATGGGCATGACAAAAAAAGCCACAGTAGATAATGCTGCTTCGTATTTTTGTCGAATGGCAGCCGGATTGGATTGAAGTCGGCTGAGAGCCGCGCTTCCAACCGTGTGCAGTTGACAGAGCACCGAAAATATCGAGTTATCATAGAGCGTTATTGCGTTTTGATAATAGCCGACGTCATCGGGCCGGTAAAACAATCCAAGCGCAATCCGATCCACCGCCCTGCCCAGCAAATACACGACGGAAAAACTTACTACATGTAGTCCAAAGCGGACCATTGACTTGACTTCGTCATCAATAACCGGGAAGCCCGGCCTCCATCCGCATGCGAACCACGCTCCGGTAGCGACGCTCAGCGTGCTCACGATAGGACGAAGCACGAGCGCCCAGTAGCCGTAACCACCAACGGCCATCAATACGGCAACGGCAACTCCAAGCGATGTGCTGATGATCTGTATTTTGGCAATTCTGCCAAATTGCATTGTTCGCCGTAAGAGCGCGATGTGCTGGTTTGACATTCCAAATAGCACGAAGACGATCGCAGAAAATGCTGCAATGGCTTCTAGCCTGGGTTCGCCAAAGATGCGTGCGATCAAAGGGCAAGAAGCTGCTACAGCCACCGCAACCAGCAACCCCAATCCCGCTACTGAGCCAGAAAAGAGTGCTGACCTGGCTTGGAGTTATCTTGTCTTTTTGTGTTGTAGCATCCCCTAGACCAAAATCGATCAGGAATGGCGCGAAGCTTGTCAGAACTGTAATAATTGCGACTAATCCAAAATCCTCCGGCGTCAAAAGCCGTGCCAGAACGATCGAAGCAATTATCTGCAGGACTCCATTGGAGTATTGCGTTGCGACCGACGCCGCGCCTCCGCGCAGAGCCAGGCGCCCTAGCTCCCTCGACTCCTTATGCTCCTCGAAAAAGACTTTTGCGCCTTCAGCCATTGCTTGATAAATCGCCCTAATTCAGCTGGAACGCAGCCGCATATCTGATCTGCCAATCGTGCCTTTCTCTGTTTAGAGGCTCGAGCCCCCACCATTTGCAAGGCCAATCACCTCGCACGGACACATCCCTCTCATGAATTTCAGAAATGAGGTCCGGAATCGGTTGCCAATGCAGATCGCGCGAGACCTTTGCTCGAAGATCAATTCCCGCTACAAAGAGATACCCTCCTCGCTTCACGCGCACCGCGATGCTACGCAAACAGCCTTCCGCTTCCGATGGCTCCATGTCACAGAGGAAGTTGTTAGCAACCACGATATCCTGAGGTCCAAGCACGCGTATCAGCCCAGGATCACCTGCATCGTTCAGAAGCCGGCAAATTTCTTTACGAATCCACGGTCTGATTCTTGCCTTATTCCTATTGCCCTCAAACATTTCTTCAAACTCTGCTTCTGTCATCCGCTCGAATATTGACGACCAACGAAATCAGCGGTTTGGCTGGTGTAAACTCCCTCCTTCGCGACGCTGATTACCTCAGCCGAATTGTCCACAGCGCACATATGCACGTTGAGATCTGGTGGCGCCGACCGAATTGTAAACAAGATGGAATAGACCTCTGCGCCGACGCTACAGCCCACAACCGCAACCTTCAATTCGGAGCCCTCACGTTTCTGCTCGCTCAACCGACGGATAAGCTCAAGTTGCGGGCGATTTCGGAGAAAGAAGGTTGCAGTAAACTGTCTGCGCTTGCTTTTGCGACAAACAAGCTTATGCAGAATTTTTCCGTGGGAACGCATGGGCCTCGTATTCATCATCTTGGGAGGAAGCCGATGCCATAACCAGGCGTTCACTCGAATATACCGTTTGACTGGAGATCTTTTTTGCATCGTTAACTCTGGTATCTTTATTTTATGAAATTGGACGTTGCATGAGATGGAGCGATACAACTTCTTCAATCCGCATGCTGATCTCATAACTCCACGGCTGCCGAAATCAGCTTTCGGTTAGCCTGCTCAACTGAGCTGCAGATCCAAGCTGATTGAGGGTCGCCACAGAAATTTAGGTTAGCTCCCGCAGCCCGTTTATCGGCTTCGGTCGCCGTAAAGAGCTGCGAGTATAGCGCGTCGAGTGCTTCGCGATATTTACCGACTTCCACTTTTATGTGAGGCTTCAATCGCGAGGCTCATCTTCACGAACCAGCAGCTGAGAGGATGGTTGATAGGGCCAGCCCCAACACTCCAGGAAGCTACGCATCGGAGTCGGATTTATGCCACTTCATGCAGCGAGCTGGTACTGGAAATTCAAATCTTAGACCGGGAAGCAGGAATAATGGTTACCTCAAGCACACGCGGTACCTATGTGAAATGATGCAGATGCGCTTTTGGATAGTGCTCGCGGCTGCCGCGTCGCTTCAGGCGCCTTTCGAAGAAACACCCATTAACGTTAAAGAGATTACAAGATTACAGACGATCTGACAGGCCCCCGCTGTAAGGCCGCGCTAGGCTCGACCATCTCATTGGCCTTGGCCAACATGAGCTATGAGCTATTTGACAAGCGGTTCCTCGAGTGAAAGCGGGGATTCGATGCCGCCAGCCCGCCCCGAGTCTAAAAGCTTGACTTCCGTGGGTGTTGCCCGGCCGTAGGTCCGAGCCAGGCACTGCCGATAGTCGAACGACGCGATCCAGTCTAATGTCTTCCATAACCTGCGGTTCTCGAAAAGAAGCGGTTTGAGCCGCGACTTAAGTCGGCGCGGTATGATGATACTGGATACCTTGGTGGCTCTCCTGAAGATATAAGAGACGCGAGTCGCACGAGCCAGATGGCGAGCCAGTAAGGAACCGGGATGCGCCAGCCCCATTGTCAGACGCCGCGCATGTAGTCAGAGAGATAGGTCCAGATACGCTCGCCGGGACCGTCGACGATGTTCAGTATCTGGCCTCGAGCACGCGGGTCCGTTGCCGCGATAGCAAAAACCTCGGCACAGTTCTCCACGTGTGTCATCGGTATTTGGGTGAATGGACCGATGACCAAATGATGTCGACCGAACCGCTGGTAGGTCCGTGTGGCGCGGCTGGTAAAACTCGACGTCTGCTGCGTTGGGAATGACCGCCGTTCGGACCCTAGGGACTTGGTCGAGCAAGCGCCGCTCGTCTGCCGCGCTGCAAAGATAGACGCCGTCGGCGGTGCGATAGGTTCCCAGTTCTTCCCTCCGTAATTTGCGCCAGTTGATTCCTGCGTAGAGGCGCCGCCCCTGTTACTGGAACGAGCAAACTGCCGACCCAGGTCGCAGGCGATCTCATGGGAGTCCATGACAACGGATGGGAGCTTTTCACCCGGCGGAGCCCTTCGTAGATCACAGTGGCCCAGGTATGGGAACTCCAAGTTGACGACGTCGAACCGCTTCGCTTGCAGGACACGGTCCAAGGCCTGTCGTAACTCGGGAACGGTGACCCGCAGTCGCTCAAAACTTTGCGTCGATGCCACCGACCCGAGCTGCAGCCGCAACTATTGTAAATCGGATCTCGAGATCGTGGCCGGATTGGCCGCTGCTTCAGGCTTCAATGCCATTACCGTTTTTGCGCTCTGTGTCTCGTCTGACGTGGTCAGAACCCTTTGTAGACAGCTGCTTTGGTCGGTCTGTCCCATCCTGATGTACTGGATCGCACGCGCACTGTTGATGGCGCACCGTCGGATGATGGACGACCCAATTGCGTTCGCGCTAAGGATAGGAATAGTGTTCTCGTGGCGATTCTTATTGTTGGGGTCGTCCTCGCAGCAGCCGCCCCGGTTTAAAGAGACCGCCCATCAGCCAGCTGCTATGGAAAACCGAAGCACAATGGGGAGTGATCTGAAGGATATGCAATGAATTCTCGACAGGTGGGCCTGGAGCAAATTGCGGAGCCGAACCTTCTGCCGGTTTCGTGGACGGCTACTCCCACCTTGTGCTGGAACTCAACGAAGCTCCGACCTTAAAAGACGGATGTTAGATGCTGATCTGGAGGGCTCTCCAATAGAATTCCTCGAGAGTCCTAGCCGCAGTGCTCCATGTATACCGCTGTTCTACGAGCTGCCTCGCCGACAAGCCTATGTGGGCCGCCAAGCTAGGCTCGGCCAGTAGGCGGTTCACTGCATTCGCAAAGGCTTCCGGCTGGTCCTCGACAAGGAGGTCGCGTCCAGAAACGGCCTCGATTCCCTCGCTGCCAAGTGACGTCGAGACTATTGCTTTTCCCATTGCCATGGCTTCGATGATCTTGAGGCGGGTGCCACCGCCTAGCCTCAGAGGCACGACCACAGCCGCGGCCTCCGCAAGGTGCGGTCTGAGGTCAGGCACGAAGCCGGTGAGCTCGATCCGAGGGCCGGCCAGAGCAATGACCGATGGTGGCGGAGAACCACCGATAATCTTGCAGCGCGCTTGCGGATGGGCAGCCGTGATGTACGGCCAGACATTCTGGATGAAGTAGATTACACCATCGACATTGGGCCGATACGAAAGGAGTCCAAAGAACACTACAGTGCGACCGTCCGGCCGCGGGTCCGCGGGGCGTGGTTGGTAGTATTCGACGTCCGCCGCGTTTGGGACAACTGCCGTGCGGGCTTCGGGGACTTGGTCAAGCAGGCGCCGCTCGTCCGCCACGCTGCAAAGATAGACGCCGTCGGCGTCTCGATAGGTCTCTAATTCTTCACGTCGTAGCTTACGCCAGTTAGCCGCGGCGTAGAGACGACGTACAAAGTTACCGCTGATGCTCGCATACTGCCTGGCGAGATCATAATCGATATTGTGGGAATCTACGATCAGGACTGGGAATCTCTCACCTGGCGGCGCCTGACGCAGGGCCTGGTTGGCATGCGCCGAGCAAGCGGAGCGAAAGGGCAAACCGCGGCGTACGCCAGTGCAGGATCATTGAGGCGCGCCGGTGCGACCGCGCGTGCGCCAACGCGCTCACGACGGATGTCTCCGCGGGCGCATTTGCCCGGCCAGAAAAAAAGCCCCGCCGAAGCGGGGCTGAAGTGTAGGAGGAAACGCCCATGATTAGGCGGTGATACCGTTATCCATTTCGGGCGGGCTGCCAACCCTGAATTTCATTCTTGTGCCGGAATTGCGAAGGGTGTCTCTTTTCTGTCACACTTGACTTGATGCAGAGCAAGAACCGCCAGCGCAATCTCGGATTTTTCTTCGATCACGTCACGGAGCGGTTGGCCGACAAGGTCGCCGTTGTCGATCTGTTTGGCGGGCATGAACGCATAAGCACGTATCGCGATCTCGACGCGCGCATGAATGCGGTCGCAAGCATGGTCGCGCGTTTGGGTGTGCGTCCGGGCGAGCGCGTGGCCATGCTCGTCGGCAATCGAACGGAGTTCATCGAGTTTTTCTTCGGATCGATGCGCGCCGGTGCAATCCCGCTTGCGCTCAATACCCGGCTTGCCGCCGAGACCCTCGATCACATCATTGCCGACGCCCGCTGCACCCTTGCCATCATTGATCCATCGAGCCACCGGGACGCCCTTGCAATCGGGCGCCGGCTCGCGCTTGCCCGAACGCTCCTGCTCGACACGGCAAGCGACGGCTTCCTCTCTTTCGAGAACGAAATGGCAAAGCCGGCGATGCCGGTGGAGCCCCCTGCCATCGCAGACGATGCCCAGGCGTTTCAGCCCTATACGTCGGGCTCAACCGGCCGCCCCAAGGGCGCCATCATGACCCACCGGGGCATGCTCTGGTATGTCGCTTACAATCAGCGCTATTGGCCGTCGTCCGAGCATGATCGCGGGCTCGTCGCGCTGCCGCTGTTCCACAAAAATGCGTTGCGCGGCACGGTCAAGCCGATGCTCTGTGCCGGCGGGTCATTCGTGCTGATGCCGCGTTACGAGCCGCGCGCTTACCTCGAAGCGCTCGCCAGATACAAGTGCACCTACTCGCGCGGGGTTGCGGCAGTGTTCACCATGTTTCTCCAGCATCGCGACTACATCGAAGAGCTCGATCTGAGCGCGCTGCGCAGCATGACCATCGGCTCCGCGGTCGTGACGCCGGAGCTGCTCGATGCCGTCGAGCGGGCGCTGCCTCGCGTCAAGGTATCCGAGAGCTACGGATTGACCGAGGGCGGCAGCCCCTTGCGGGCGCCGATTGACGGGCGGCCTGTGCCGCGCGGCAGCCCCGGCGCGGCTGCGCCGGAGATCGAGCTGAGACTCGTCGATGGCAACGGCGAGGATGGAGAGGAAGGCGAGCTGTGGATTCGCTGCCCGTATGTATGTCTCGGCTATTACAACGAGCCCGAGATCACGCGCCAGAAGCTCACCGATGGATGGCTGCACACCGGCGATATTTTCTGCAAGGATAAAGCGGGTTTCTTCTATTTCCGCAGCAGGATCGACGACATGTTCAGTTGCGGCGGCGAGAACGTCTACCCGAAAGAGGTTGAAAACCTGCTGTTCGCGCATCCCGAGGTGGTCAATGCGGTCGTGACGCCGGTAACACATGCGGTGAAAGGCTTCGTCCCTGCCGCCATGGTCATTGCACGCGCAGGCTCAACCGTGACCGCCGGCGACATCAAGTCTTATTGCCTGGAAAAAGGCCCTGCCTATTCCCATCCCCGCTTCATCGACATTGTTCCGGCGCTCCCGCTCAACGGCGCCGGCAAGATTGACCGCGGCATCGTGCAAGCCAAGCTGCAGGCGGCATACGGACAGTCTCATTGAGGTCGTAGGGTGGGCAAAATCGCCATTCGTGGTCGTGCCACGTGCAAGGTCGCAGTGCGGTGATTTTGCCCACGCGCCCATCTTCCGCGTGGGCAAACGCGCGCGAGATCACGGACGAGATTGAGGTGTGCGCGGGCGCGTTTGCCCACCCTACGCATTTAACTGGGAGTGAAACAAATGTTGTCAGACGCCGACCGCAACAAGGCCGCGGGCATCCTGATCACGGCGGAAAAGGAGCGCAAGCAAGCGACCCAGCTTTCAACCACTTGGCCCGCCATCACCATTGATGATTCGTATGCCATCTCGCGCGAGGTCGCGCGGCGCAGAATGGCAGCCGGCGCCAAGCTCATCGGCCACAAGGTCGGATTGACCTCAAAGGCCATGCAGCGTTCTTCCCAGATTGATGAGCCCGATTATGGGCACCTGTTCGATGACATGATGATCGCGGACGGAGCGAAGATTCCGCATGACAAATATTGTCGTCCGCGCGTCGAGATCGAGCTTGCATTTATTATGGGGAAGTCCCTGCGCGGGCCGGGAGTGGGCCTTCCCGAAGTGCTGCGCGCGACGGAGTACGTCGTTCCCGCGATCGAGATTGTGGATGCGCGCCTGCTCGACCCGCGCAAGATCGTCGACACGGTGGCGGATAACGGAGCCGCGGCAGGCATCGTCACAGGCGGCCGGCCGGTCGGCCCGCTCGACGTGGATCTGCGCTGGGTTGGCGGCATCATGTACAAGAATTCCGAAATCGAGGAGACCGGCGTCGCCGCCGGCGTGCTCGGCCATCCAGCGCTGGGGGTTGCATGGCTTGCCAACAAGCTCGGAGCGCACGGTGTGACGCTTGAACCCGGCCATCTCGTGCTGGCAGGCTCGTTCACACGCGTCGTGCATGCCCAGAAAGGCGATACCCTGCACGCCGACTTCGGCTCGCTCGGGGCCATCGCAGTGCAATTTGTTTGAGGTTCTACGCCGCCGTAGCCGCCGTAGCCCGGGTTGAGCGCAGCGAAACCCGGGATCTGCCCCCGGATTTCGCTGCGCTCAATCCGGGCTACACTCATTGGAGCTGCATGCATGAATGTCGAACTGCCGAAGACGGCGCTCGCCCGCAATGTCCGCCGCCTGGGCCATCTTGATCTCGCCGGAGCAGGTCAGGTCACGATCAGCAACGGCCATGCCTTCGTGGGGCATATTTCCAACAACGATCATCTCGGCACCTCCATCATTGATATTTCCGACCCGCGCAAGCCGCGCGTGGTCGCGACGGTGACGCTCGATGACCCACTCTCGCACAGCCACAAAGTACGCGTGGCCGGCGACATCATGGTCGTCAACCATGAGCGCAACATGAGCAAGATCGGCCGTCGTGCGGAGCAGCTGCCGGCGGTCAGGCGCGCATTGACCGAAGAGCTCAACCGTTCGCCGACAGCGGCGGAGGTCGCCGCCCGCATGAGCGTATCGGAAGAGGACCTGCGGCTCGCCGAGGCGTTTGAGCAGCGCGGTTACGAGAATGGCGGATTCAAAATCTATGATATCAGCGTGCCCGCACAACCAAAGCTGATCTGCTATGCGAAGACCGGCGGCATAGGCGTTCACCGCTTCGATCTCGACGAGCGCTATGCCTACATCTCAACCGAGATGAAGGGCTATGTCGGAAACATTCTGGTCATCTACGATCTGCACAATCCCAAGATGCCGCAGGAAGTCGCGCGCTGGTGGCTGCCCGGGCAGCATGTTGCAGGGGGCGAGACGCCGGCCTGGGCAGGGCGGCGGCATCGGCTGCACCATGCGTTGCGTTTCGGGAGTGAGATGTGGGCGAGCTGCTGGCACGCCGGATTCTATGTGGTTGACGTGAGCGACCTTGCGCGACCCAAAACCGCCGGCCACTACAACTATCATCCGCTGTTTCCAGAGCCGACCCACACCGTGATGCCGGTAGCGGACAAGATCAGGGGCCGCCGCATCGCGCTCGCGATCGATGAGGAGGATCAGGCGCAGAGCGCGAGCGAAGAGCAAGCGCGCCGCGGCCGTGCGCACGCCTGTATTCTCACGTTCGATGTCGCCGATCTGGCGGACATCAAGCCGCTCGGCCAATTCCAGGTGAGCGAGCTTGATTCACCGTTCAGCCGCACGAGTGGCGCGCGGTTTGGGGCGCATCAATTTTGCGAGCGCATGAAGGATACGCTCGTTCACGCTGCATGGTTCGGCGGCGGACTGCGCATCATTGACGTTGCCGACCCGCAAAGTCCGCTCGAAGTTGGTTATTTCATCCCTCCGCCGGTTGCCGGCAGGCCTGCTCCGCAGAGCAATGACGTTACGCTTGATGATCGTGGCCTGATCTATCTCGTCGACCGACACGCCGGCTTTGACGTTTTGGAGTTCCAAGGTTGATCATTGTTCCCGTGCAGGCAGTCCTGGAAACACGCAATGCCAAAGCTTGAATATCCCGTCATCATTGAACCACTGCCAGAGGATGAGGGCGGTGGGTTTGTCGCCCTTGTGCCGGATTTACCTGGTTGCATGTCAGACGGCGATACCGCTGAAGCCGCGCTTGCCGCGGTCCATGATGCCGTAAACGCCTGGGTGGAAGAGGCGACAGCCCTGGGCCGGCCCATCCCACCTCCGTCCCGCCATCTGGTGGCGGCGGAATAACAGAAAGTTCACTGCGTCTTCACACCTGCACGACGATTACGGGACGACGGCGCCTGGTATTGCAACAGAGCGCTCCACGCTCGCGCAAGATGGGCGAGCGCCTCCTCGGGCGCGAGCGCATGCAGACGCTCACCCTCGCGCGTGAGCAGGCAAAAGCGTTCGAGCTTGGCAAGCGCATCCGCAACCGCAAAATCGGTCTCGACGCCGAAAGCTGCTTGCAGCCATTGCTCGATCCGGCGCTCGAGCTCGGCCTGCGTTAATGCGGCCGCGGCGGTACGCAGGAAATAATAGGCGAGAAACGCCTCCTTGCATTCCTGGTCCTCGGCCGAGCCGATGATGTAATCGAAAATGCCGGCGTTGTTGTTCACGTTACGAAAATAGATGTTGTCGGTCAGCTCGCGCTGATATTTGAGCGCGGCGCGCTGGTAACGCAGCCACTGTCGCATCATGAATCCGATGAGCGCGGCAAGCCCGCTCATGGCCGCAAACGCCCGCGTGAGCTCGTCATGCTCCACTGCCGCGACGACACCGAGATAGAACCCGATCACCAGAAACAACACCGTAATGGTGGAGGCAAGGTTGAGCAGGATCGGAATGGCGCCCGCAATCGCCGGGACTCCGAGGGTGAGCGTGTCAAAGATGCTCATCACCACCCGCACGTTCGGGAACAAGGCGTTGAGATCGGTGTTGGCGACATTGCGGAAATATTTGATCAAAACCGAGCCGGGCCGGATCTTGCGCCGCGCCAGGAGTTTGCGCTCGCGCGCAGCAATTTCTCCTTCCGGCTTGGTGGCAGCGAAAAGAATGACGTCGTCGTAGACCAAGACCCCATGCGTTTCCTTTCGCAGACCCAGCCATTTGGGTAGCTCGACTGTCTCGGCATGATGTCCGCGATGAAAGAAGCGGATATCGCGAAAGTCTTCGATCGCGGCTGCGACCTTGACGCGCATAGCCTTGCGCTGCCGGTGCGCCGCTGCGACCTCGTCATGTGACAGTTCAACGAAATTGGCGTGCTTGAGCACGCTTGCAAAAGACGCGACGAGATCGGCATAAGCTGCCTCGAGCGTGGCCTGATCGAAGCGCGCGTGCGGGTCGAGCTCGGGATTGAAATAGAAATAGTCGTGCCGCAGGCGCTCGAGCGCATCGAAATAGTCGTAGTGATAGATGGCGGCAAGGCTTCGGCAGATCTGCCGGAATTCCTCGCGCTCTGCTTCGCTCGCAAGCGCTCCATGCCCGACAAGCGCATCCAAGAGATCGTCCTTGCGGACGGGAATGAACTGCTCGCGCCGCATCGCTGCGCCGGGCGGGCAAGCAGGCGCGTTCACTGCGGGCTTTGGTAGAAGGCCTTGGCGTCCGCGCTGAACGCTTTGCGCGACTGCGGATCGATGTAGAACATGTGCCCGCCGCGGTAGCGCGCAAGCTGGGTCCGCGCGGGGTCCCCGATCGGCGGCAAGTGGTCAAGAACGTAGCGGCTCACCCCGTATGGGGTCACCATATCGGAATAGCCATGGGCAATGAGCAGCCGGAAAGACGGAACGAGCGCAAGCAGCTCGCGCAGATCATCCGTAACGCTCGCTGAACCGCGTCCAGACCGTTCGCCCCAGTCCCATTTGCCCGACACGTCCGAAGCCAGCAGGATGTACGTCATCTCGGTCTTGAAGCCGAGCTCGTCGCGGGCATAGCTGGAATAGAGCCCGCCATAGGCGCGGGTGAGCCCGTCCAGCAGCGGATCGGGTCCGCGCGCATTCTCCTGTTCCGGATAGGGGTCGGCGACAGCGAACGTGGCATCGTATCGGCTGACGATCTTGCCCTCGGCGGAGCGCAGGTGCTTGACGTAAGCGTCTCGAATGAAACCGCGCGATCTTGCCACCGTCTCTTCGTCCAGCCCTGTGATCTGGGCCACCCGCTGGTAGAAGTTGCGCGCAGTATCGCCGTTCTGGCGCGGGCCTGCGAGCGTGGTCAGATACTCGGTCAGCGCAAACCGTTCGGCCTGCGCAAGCGCGTCCTTGCTGAAGGCGCCCTTGCGCTCGAGCTCGGCGGCGGCCAGCGACGGCAGTTGCAGCGCAGCGCCCAGGGCAGACCGGCTGCTGCCAAAAGTCAGCCCGCCCTCGATCAGGGGTGACAGCATCACGATTCCCGAGACCAGAATCCCCTGATCATGCCGAAGCACCTGCGCCACGTTCGCGGCGCGGAAGCCGCCATAGCTCTCGCCAAGGAGGTATTTGGGTGAATTGCCGCGCCCGTTCTTTGCAACATAAAGCGCGATCGCTTTGGCCAGCGATTGGGCATCTGCGCGCACCCCGTAAAAGGCACTGCCGCCGTCCGCTTTGGCCGGCCTGCTCCAGCCGGTGCCAACGGGATCAATCATCACCAGGTCGGTGAAGGCGAGCCAGGTCTGCGGATTGTTCTCAAGACGAGTGGTTGACGGATCGTTGGCGACGAACTCGGCAATGCGCGGTCCTACCAGGCCAAGGGTGAGATAGGCCGACGCCGCGCCGGGGCCGCCGTTGAACGCAAATGTGATGGGCCGGTTCGTGCCGTCCGCGCCTTTGGCTATATAAGAAGTGTAGTAAATGGCGGCTGAGCGCTCGCCCGACTGATCAAACAGTGAAAGCGTGCCCGCGGTCGCCGTATAGGCAAGGCGGCCACCGGCAATATCCACCGTGTGCTCGGTGACGGCATCCGCCGGCAACAGGCGCAGCACGCTCTCGCGCGCATCGCCCGGGCGCTGCTGCTCGGAGCGCTGCTGCTCGTCCGGGGCGGCGTTCTGCCGGCGCGGGCGTTCCTGCGCGCTTGCAACTGCTGTTACGGTGGCAAGCAGCAGCGCCAGAAAAAGCCGGCTGCGCGTGAGTTTGGGCAGTACCATTGCGGGCGTCCTGTCAGGTTGTCGGGCGCCCCCGGCCCGGGGCATCCGTATTAGCGGCATTGTTCCTCCGGCTCAAACGGCTCCGCGGTGGACAAGTCATGCGAGATCAGGGAATGTCGCACTTGTGATCTGCTCGCGCCCCTGCGAGAAATTGGGGGAATAGGTGCCGGTACAATGCCATTTCCCCACGCCTCGCGTGCGCTTGAACGCTTCACCGTCCTTGATCTCACGCGCGTGCGGGCAGGCCCCACATGCGTGCGGCAGCTCGCCGACTGGGGTGCCAACGTCATCAAGATTGAATTGCCGCCCGACCCGCACGCCGGCGACCCGCTTGGCGGCCCGCGTGAATCGTCCGACTTTCAAAACCTGCATCGCAACAAGCGCGGCATCACGCTCAATCTCAAGGCACCGGAGGCTTTGGCCGCATTCAAGCGCATGGTGAAGAAGGCCGATGTGGTGGTGGAGAATTTTCGGCCCGACGTTAAGCGCAGGCTTGGGATCGATTACAAGCAGCTCGCGAGAATCAATCCGAAATTGATCTACGCGAGCATTTCCGGGTTCGGCCAGACGGGCCCGTATGCCAATCGGCCAGGCTTCGATCAGATCGCGCAAGGCTTGGGCGGCCTCATGTCAATCACCGGTCTACCCGGACAAGGACCGGTTCGTGTCGGCATTCCCATTGCGGATCTGTGTGCCGGGCTGTTCTGCGCACTGGGCATTCTGGTCGCATTGCTGGAACGGGAGAAATCGAAGAAGGGCCAGCATGTGACGACGTCGCTCCTGGAAGCGCAAATATTCATGCTGGACTTTCAGGGCGCGCGCTGGCTGATCGGGGGCGAAGTCCCCAAACAGGCCGGCAACAATCATCCCACCAGCATTCCAACCGGCGTGTTCAAGACCGCGGATGGGCACATTAATATCGCCTCGGCGGGATCGAAAATCTGGGCGCGTTTCCTCAATGCAGCGGGAGCCGAGGAGCTTGGCAAACGGCCGGAATATCAAACAGCCGCCGAACGGTCGAAACATCGCGACGCACTCAATGCCGATATCGAGCGTTACACGGTCAAGCGCACGAGCGCGGAATGGATCGGGCTCCTCAACAAGGCGGGCGTCCCCTGCGGGCCGATTAACTCCATCGACCAGGTTTACGCCGACCCGCAGGTGGTGCATCTCGCAATGGCGCAGCCGGTGAAGGCCAAGGGCAAGCCGTTGCGCATGGCGCGCCAACCGATGACGTTGTCGCGCACGCCGAGCCGGTTCGTTGCACCCCCGCCGGGCTTGGGCGAACATACCGACGCCGTGCTCAAGGAGTTCGGATTGAGCGGCAAGGAAATCTCGGCCCTGCGAAAGGCCAATGCCATATGAACGAGCCCCCATATTACCCTTCCGCGTGCGAGGCGCGTGCGGGGGAGGGGAGTTAGAGTGGGGGGCGCCGGCCGTGGAGGAACGCAAATGGATGATGTGACCAAGACCGAAAAAATGCTCGCCCGCAAGGATGGCCGGGTTGGATACGTGATCTTCAACAACCCGGAACGGCACAACGCCGTATCGCTCGACATGTGGGCAGCAACGAGCCGCATCCTGGAAGACTATGCGAACGATGACGAGGTGCGCGTGGTCGTGCTGACCGGGGCCGGCGGCAAGGCCTTTGTTTCCGGCGCCGACATTTCGAAATTCGAAAGCGAGCGCGCCAGCCTTGAAGCCACCCGGCATTATAATGCGACGGTCGAGAAGGCCTATGGCGGCATCCAGAATTTTCCCAAGCCTACCATTGCAATGATCCGCGGCTACTGCATCGGCGGCGGGCTTGGGCTTGCGGTGTGCTGCGATCTGCGCATTTGCTCGGAAAACTCCCGTTTCGCGGTGCCGGCCGCAAAGCTCGGGCTGGGCTACTCCTATGCCGGCTTGCGCCGTCTCATCAACGTGATCGGGCCGGCTTTCGCACGGGAAATCTTCTTCACCGCGCGCCAGTTCAACACCGAGGAGGCGCGCCTGATGGGTCTTGTCAATCGGGTCGTGCCCGACGCCGAGCTCGAGAGCTACGTCAAGAACTATGCCGAAACCATCGCGGCAAACGCGCCGCTGACGGTGAAGGCGGTCAAATACATCGTGGGCGAAGTGATGAAGGATGAATCGCAGCGAAATCTCGCGCGCTGCACCGAAATGGTCGAGCAATGCTTCACCAGCGGCGATTTCATCGAAGGGCGCAGAGCTTTCATGGAAAAGCGCAAACCGGCCTTCACCGGCACCTGATACGCCAGGAGGAAGTCGTTGGCGTCGGTCGAGTTGCGCGGTCTCACCAAGCGTTATGGAGACCTCGCGGTCGTCAATGACATCTCGCTCGCCATCGAGCATGGCCGCCTGGTATGTCTGCTCGGTCCCTCGGGCTGCGGCAAGACGACGACGTTGCGCCTGATCGCGGGCTTCGTCGAGCCTTCGGCAGGGGAGATCCGGGTCGGCAATCGGCTGATCTCGTCGCCGGCGCGGACGCTGCCGCCCGAGCGCCGCAATATGTCGATGATCTTTCAGAGCTATGCGCTATGGCCGCACATGACGGTGGCCGAGAACGTCGCCTATGGCCTCAAGCTGCGCAAGACTGATCGCGAAACCAGTGCACGCAAGCTCGCTGCCATTCTCGCCACCACGCATCTCGCCGAACTGGCGCAGCGCTATCCCGGCGAGCTGTCGGGCGGGCAACAGCAGCGCGTCGCATTGGCACGCGCGCTCATTGTGGAGCCCGAAACGCTGCTGCTGGACGAGCCGCTCTCCAACCTCGATGCAAATCTGCGCGAAGAAATGCGCTTTGAGGTGCGCCGCCTGCATGACGAGTACCGCTACACCACGATCTATGTCACCCATGATCAGTCGGAAGCGATGACGACCGCCGACGTGATCGCGGTGATGAATGCGGGAAAGATCGAGCAGGCGGGCTCGCCCGAGGAAATCTATGACCGGCCGCGCTCGGAGTTTGTCGCCCGCTTCATCGGATCGAGCAATGTTCTCAAGGGCAATGCGGTCGATGGGTCGCATCTTGCCTGCGCCGGCGGGATGCTACGCTGCAGCGGAGACAAGCTCATCGCCGGCAATGACGGCGCAATCGCGGTACGCCAACACGTGATTCGCATATGGATGAAGGAGCCGGAAAACACGGAAAACGTGCTGCCGGGAACCGTGGCCCGGCAGGTTTTTCTTGGCCCGAGCCGCGACTATCTGATCGCGCTCGCCGATGGCACGCAGCTGCGCGTGGTCGCGTCCGCGGCCGAGAACATTCCGCAGGGCGCACCGGTGTGGCTCTATCTGCCGCCGGATCGGTGCCGGGTATTGGCGAATGGCGAATAACTTGAACGAGAAGGAACAACAATGAAAAAACCCACGTTTTCCAGACGGCAATGGCTGCAAGGATCGGGCGCGCTCGCGGCATCGAACCTGTTCGCGTCGGTCGCCTCGTCCGCCCCGCCTGCGAGCGCGGTCACCCCGCAGCTGATCGAAGCAGCGAAGAAAGAAGGCAAAATCGCATTTTACACGTCCATCGATCTTCCGGTCGCAGAACGCATCGCCAAAGCGTTCGAGGCGACATATCCCGGCATTGCGGTGCGAGTCGAGCGTTCGGGGGCGGAGCGCATTTTTCAACGGATTGGCCAGGAATACACAAGCGGCATCCATGCCGTCGATGTCGTCAACTCGTCCGATGCCGCCCATTTCGTCGTCTGGAAACGCGACGGCCTGCTTGCTGCCTACGTGCCTGAAGACGTCGCCAAATATTATCCGGACGAGCACAAGGACCCCGACGGCATGTTCGCAAGCTTTCGGGTCTGGGTCTGCACCATGGGATACAACACCACCATGGTCAAAGCCGAGGAGGCTCCCAAGAGCTACGCCGACCTGCTCGACCCGAAATGGACGGGCAAGATCGTCAAGGCGCATCCTGCCTATAGCGGCACCATCATGACAGCCACTTATCAGATGGCGCGCGACCTCGGATGGGAGTTCTTTGAGAAGCTCGCCAAGCAAAAGGTTATGCAGGTGCAATCGTCGGCCGACCCGCCGAAGAAGCTTGCGCTCGGCGAGCGCGCGCTCATGGCTGACGGCAATGAGTACAACATGTTCATCGAGAAGGAGAAGGGCTCTCCGGTGGAGATCGTCTATGCGAGCGAAGGCTCGCCGCTCATCGTCGGCCCCAACGGATTGTTCAAGAACGCGCCCAATCCCAATGCTGGGCGGCTGTTCCAGAGCTTCTGTTTCTCGCCGGCGGCCCAGCAGCTCATTATCGACTTTGCCGGGCTGCGGTCAGTGCATCAGCAAGTCAAGGAAAAGCCCGGGCGCCGGCCGTTCGGCGAGATCAAGAAAATGAAAGATGATCCGGCAGCCGTGGAGAAGATGAGCGGCGAGATCAAGGCGCATTACAGCAAGCTGTTCGGAGTGTGAGACGTCCATAGCAGCCCGGATGAGCCACCGGGTCGGCGCGAAGCGCCGCCCGATGGCAGGCTCCGTGAAATCCGGGCCCTTCCCGCATGTCGCGCTTCGCTCATGCGGGCTACAGGTAAACGTGATGAAAATGAGCAAAAATCATCTTTCCCGGCGCGCCGCGCTCAAAGCGGCAAGCGCAGCGACAGCAACCGCGCTCATGGTTCGTGGCGCAGGACATGTTGCGCAAGCTGCCGCACCCGAAGCCTCGGCGATTACGCCGGCGCTGATCGATGCCGCGCGCAAGGAGGGCAGGATCGTCTTCTACTCGGCCATGGATCTTCCGGTCGCGGAGAAATTAGGCAAGGCGTTCGAGGCAAGGTTCTCCGGTATCGCCGTGCGCGTCGAACGTTCCGGCTCCGAACGCGTATTCCAGCGCATCGCCCAGGAGATGGGGAGCGGGATCCACGCCGCCGACGTGGTCAACAGCGCCGATGCAGCCCATTTCATCGTGTGGAGACGCAACGATTGGCTCGCCGCATGCCTGCCGGAGGAGGTCGCGCAGCATTTTCCCGCGCAATATTACGACCCGGACGGTTTCTGGATCACCAGCCGGGTGTGGCTTTGCTCGCTCGGCTACAACACCAATCTCGTGCGCGGCGAGGACGCGCCCAAAAGCTTTGCCGACCTGCTCGATCCCAAATGGATGGGCAAGATGGTCAAGGCACATCCCGCCTACAGCGGCACCATCATGACCGCGACGTTTGCGATCGTGCGCGAGCTCGGCTGGGATTATCTGGAAAAACTTGCCAGACAGAAAGTGATGCAGGTGCAGTCATCGACCGATCCGCCGAAGAAGCTCGCGCTGGGCGAGCGCGCGGTCATGGCTGACGGCAATGACTACAACCTGATCCAGCTCAAGGAAAGCGGCGCCCCGGTTGAGGTCGTCTATCCGGCCGAGGGCACGCCGCTTGTGACCGGGCCAAGCGGCGTGTTCAAGTCGGCCCCTAATCCGAATGCAGCGCGGCTCTTTCAGAACTGGCTGCATTCACGCGAGGCTCAGCAGCTCGTGGTCGATTTTGCCCGCCAGCACTCGGTGCACCGGCAGGTGCAGGAAAAGCCCGGCGCCCGCAAGCTGCGCGAAATCAAGCTGTGGAAGGACGATCCCGCCGGAGTGGAGAAGGCGAGCGAGGAGATCAAGTCCCGCTACGCGCAAATTTTCAAGGTGTGATCGATGGCGCGCTGCGCAGGCCAAGGCCAGCCATGACCATCGCACTGCCCGCGCAGCGCGCGTTGCGGCCGGCCAACATCGACCTGTCATGGCCGATTCTGATTCTGTTTGCGGCGCTGCTATGCCTTCTGATCATCCTGCCGATGTCGTGGCTGTTCTATTACAGCCTGGTAGACCGTTCCGGCGCCTTCACGCTCGGCAACTTCAAGACATTGATCACCGATCCGGTCTTCCTCGATCCGCTCATAACCACGCTTATAATTGCGACCAGCTCGAGCATCGCATGCTGTGCCGTCGCGGCGCCCATGAGCTGGCTGGTCGCGCGCACGGACATGCCGCTGCGCCGCACCGTGCGCGCGCTGGTAACGGCCTCCTTCGTCACCCCGCCATTTCTTGGAGCCATTGCCTGGGAGCTGCTCGCCGCCCCCAACAGCGGTCTCCTTAACAAGACCTATCGGGCGATCATCGGCGCAGCGCCCGACGAGCATCTCTTCAACATCTATTCGCTTGCAGGGCTGATCTTCGTCATCTCCTGCTACACGTTCCCCTACGTGTTTGTGCTGCTTGCCAATGCGCTCGACCGCATTCCCGGCGACCTCGAAGACGCTTCTTCGATCCTCGGTGGGCGCACCTGGACGACGGCGCGACGCGTTACAATTCCGCTTGCTCTGCCGGCGCTGCTGGCAGGCGCGCTGGTCGCCTTCCTGCAGGCCATGACCTTGTTCGGCTCGCCTGCGATCCTCGCCATTCCCGCGGGCTTTCACACCATGACGACCAAGATCTGGAGCCTGTTCAATTATCCGCCCAAGCCCGAGCTCGCCGCGGCAGCTTCGGTGCCGCTGCTCGTGCTCACAGTGCTGCTGCTGCGCGCGGAACATCTTATTCTGGGGCGCCGCAGCTATTCCGTGATCGGAGGCAAGCAGGGCGATCCGCGCCTGGTAAGGCTCGGCGGGATGAAAGGGCTTGCGTTGCTCTTCGTCTTGCTTGTTCTGCTGTGCCCCGTGTTTCTACCTTATGGAGCGCTGCTCAACGCCGCGTTCTCCAAGATTGCGACCTCCTTCATCGGGCTGGACAATTTCACGCTGCACAACATTTATTTCGTGTTCTTCGAGTTATCGGCCACGCAACTGGCGGTGAAAAACACCATTATTCTCGGCATCGCCTCCGCAACCATCGGCACGCTCATGGCCTTGGTGATCGGGTATCTCACGACGAGGCGGGCGATCGCCGGTCACAGGACACTGGCGTTTCTTGCCACCGCGCCGGTCGCGATTCCCGGCATTGTGCTCGGCGTCGGCATGTTTCTGAGCTATGCGCGGCCACCCTTCGTCCTCTACGGGACACTGTGGATCCTGCTGTTCGCCTTCGTGACGATTGCGCTTCCGGCCGCTTATCAGCAGCTGCAATCGGCTTTGCGCTCCGTTCACACCGACCTCGAAGACGCCAGCCGCATTCTCGGCAGTAGCAGGCTGCGTACGCTGTGGGACATCACCGGGCCGCTCCTGCGCACCAGCGTGATCGCAACGTGGTGCTTCATCTTCGTCGGCGTAATCCGCGAATTGTCGGCGGCCATCATGCTGTTCACGTCGGAGACGAAGGTCATTTCGGTGCTGATCTTCGATCTCAACAAGTTGGGCGATCTCGGCGCGATATCGGTGCTCGGGCTGATGATGCTGGCCATCACCTTTGCGGTCGTGATTGCGGTCAACCGCATTCCGGGTTTCGGCGAGACCCGCCTGCGCAACGCCTGACCGGACGGGAGGGTCGCCATGAGCAAGGAATTATCGGGACGTGTCGCCCTCGTCACCGGAGCGGGCCGTAATATCGGACGCGCCATTGCGCTCGCGCTCGCCGATGGCGGCGCGTCCGTGGTGGTCAATGCGCGCGCGAACCGCAGCGAGGCCGAGGGTGTCGCCGCTGAGATCACCAACGCAGGCGGCACCGCCATTGCATTCACTGCGGATGTCGCCGATGCCGATGCGGTGACAAAGATGACTGCTGCCGCGGTCGCGCATTTCGGGCGCATTGATATCCTGATCAACAACGCGGCGGTGCGCGCGGAGCAGGCGTTCGAAAATATGACGCTTGCGGATTGGCGCGCGATCACCGGCATCATCCTCGAGGGCGCGTTCAATTGCGTGCAAGCCTGCCTAGTTGAGCTCAAGCGCTCCGGCAGCGGCGCCGTCGTCAATATCGGCGGCCTGAGCGCCCATACCGGCGCCGCGGGCCGCGCCCACGTCGTGACCGCCAAAGCCGGGCTCGAAGGCCTCACGCGCGCACTCGCGCACGAGCTTGCGCCGCACCAGATCAGGGTCAATACGGTCACACCGGGTCTGATCGAAAGGCCGCGACCCGCGGGTCAACCTGTCCCCGAGCATCACGGGCGCGTCGGCACGCTTGTTGGCCGCCTTGGCAAGCCGCAAGATGTTGCGGGCACTGTGCGTTTTCTCTGCGGTCCGGGCGCAAGTTTCATTACCGGGCAGAACATTCAGGTCAATGGCGGCGCGTTTTTGGGTTGACTGTAGCCGGCATGAGCGCAGCCGCCTCCGCCAAAGGCTTCGGCGCCTCACTCACATCAGCCCGTCCAAGCTTTAGCGGAGACGGGCGACATGTGGGAAGAGCGACCGGATATCGCTTCGCTCATCCGGGCTAATCGCTGCCTCGTCCACTGTAAATAACAGGAAAAATACAGGCCGGCCTGCAAGAAGCGCCCGTAAAATGCGGACTTGCCAAAAAAAGAACAGAGGCGGGAACAGGGCGATTGCGGCAATAACAGAGAGATAGCAGGAAAGCCGGGGGAGACTGCATACCGGCCTGCTGTCGTTTGGAGCGGCAAAATTGCATGGCTTCCTTTGAGTACCTGGAGGCTGCGAGGTAATCGTCATGAAGCGCTGCTTGGAATCGTGTTGCGATTTGCGCGAGTTGCCAGCGTACTGCAACCATCGGCACCGTAAGCGCTGTATGAACCAGCTCTCACAGATAACTCCTTCGTCGATAAGGCTTTTCGTCCGTTGGCTTTGTTCGGTAGTTCGGTAAAAATCGCGCCGCGTGGAGAAGTTCCTTCTTTGCAACAAACTGCGGATGCGATGCGGCGCGAGGACCCCTTGTTGCCGAGATGTGCGCATGAAAAAACCCGGCACGCTGCGCGGTCCGGGCATCAATACAGCTCTGGAGTATGACGTTTCCTATACTACAAATGTTTCGAAAAAGCAAGCAAAATCTTCGACAGCAAATTCTTTGGGGAGCGGTAACGTTCGGTTGCGGTGTGGGTAGCAGCGCTTCGCAACGAGCAGCGAAAGTAACGTCCAGCTCCCGCTGTTTGAGCGCAACGAGAGTGGCCGCAAAGCCAGAGATCGGCAACTGGCTGCCCCGGCTTCTTGGCGCGCTTGATTGTCCAGATGCATGAAGTCTGTCCTGATAATATCAGCCTAAAAACAGAAAAACAGTGGGTGCGCGGCGCAGGGCTGACACAGCATGGGCGACATGCAAGCCGCGCTCTCACGCGCCCGCGTTGCGCGGCCTGTTGTCGGCGCAACGTCAGCTTCCGCCAGCTGCGGACAAACCATAATGCAGGCCGGGGGCTGCTATGTGCCGACATATGCAGTGCGGCAAAGTATCTCCAACGCCGCACCAGTCATTGGCCTCGGGTCTGGGTCGCGAGTGGCCGCGCCTGACGAATGGTAGCGAGGCGTAGACCCGTTGCCCCAACAAGCATGACTGCAAATAGCAGATAACTCAGCGGATAGCTCCGAAAGTCAGTCGCCTGCAGCGGGGCGAGAATAAAATCGTCGGCGAATACCAGAGCAATGTATTCGAGGGCAATAAGGCGAAACGCCCGCCAAATGGGCAAACCCAGTGCGTCGCGAAGCCGTGGCAAGGAGAAGAGCGCAAGAAGATACGTACAGAGTACCCCGACCCAGAAGAATACCATGGCATCCACTGGTCCGGTCAGTATGTGAAAGAGCCAAAGCACAAGCCCGACATGGACGAGTTGTGCCGAGGCAAAGGCGAGGCCAAACTCGCGCCCGCGTCGCTCCAAGCCGCCAAGATGCAGCCCGGAGAGCTTCGTGATTGCTCCCAGCATAAGCGAACCAGAATAGGAGAAATGACCACCGCGCGGTCAGCCGCAAGGCCAGAAGGTACCCTGGTCTCCTGAATCGAGATTGAACAACGCAATCGCCGCCAATGCCGACGCAATGACGAAGGCCGCTGCCATCCATGAGGAGGCGGTGAACGATCTCGTGTCTAATGGGCCGTATTCATCAGGCCGTTGCGCCGACATGCTCGACTTGTCGCAGAATCCCTGTGCGCGCCGAAGAGAGCCTGTC
>CAVYVC010000035.1:0-166865 GCA_963771845.1 uncultured Alphaproteobacteria bacterium
TCGGTCTCCGTATCAAGCCGTTCCGTTCAAGGAGACCGCGTTAAGGTGTCGTTTCCCAAGGTGTCAGGCAAAGCTGGCGCGATCAGCGGGTGCGCGGACCAACCCGCTGCGGAAGTTTGCCCTCCACCGCAGCCGAGCGGATGCGCTTGGCGGACGGAACGGTTCGTTGGAGCAGCCGAACTCCATCTCCGCTGCAAGTCGCACCTCTCGGAGAAACAGCCGGGATCACCCGTGGGCCGAGAGATACTTCAGTTCCGCGGGCGGTGCGCCCTCGCCCGCGAGGTTCCCCAGCGCCACCAGCGCCTCGGCGCGCACGCTCGGGTCATTGTCGTTGAGCAGCTCGCGCAGCTCCGGCACCGCGGCCTCGATTCCGGGGTGTCGCGGCCCAAGGCGTCCCAGGTGCCACGCCGCCAGACTGCGGACGAAGTAGATCCCATCGCGCGTCCCCGCGACCAGAGCGGGGATGGCGTCGGGGTTCTCCGGTTCGACTCGCGCCAGCGCAGCGGCCGCCCACACACGGACGAAGCTCTCCGGTCGCGCAACGCCTCGGTGAGCGCGGGGACCGCCTCCCGCGCCGTGCGGCCAATCTCCGCCAGCGCGTGCGCGGCCAGGCGCCGCTCGAGCGAATCGCTGCTCTTCAGTGCTGCGACCCAGTCGGCGGTCGCAACTCCCAGATACGACGGCTGCCCGAACATGCACTCCCTCCGTGGCCCTTCAGGCCGCGCCCTCCAGCCGACGGTCCAGGTTGAACGCGGCGCTGATCAATCCCATGTGCGTGAACGCCTGCGGGAAGTTGCCCAGCGCCTCGCCCGACGGTCCCGTCTCCTCGGCGTACAGCCCCAGGTGGTTGGCGTAGGTCAGCATCTTCTCGAAGATGAACCGCGCCTCCTCCAGCCGGCCGGCGCGCGTCAGCGCCTCGACCAGCCAGAACGTACACATGTTGAACGTCCCCTCGCCGCCGGTCAGCCCGTCGCCGGCGCCCTTGCCGATCTCGTAGCGATACACCAGGCTGTCGGAGACCAGCTCCGCCATCGTGCGGTTGATCGTCCCGATCATGCGCGGGTCGGTCGGCGAGATGAAGAAGACCAGCGGCATGATGAGGTTGGCCGCGTCCAGCGCGTCGGTGCCGAAATACTGCACGAACGTCCGCCGCTTCGCGTCCCAGCCGTGCGTCATCACCGCTTCGTAGATGCGGTCGCGCTCCGCGAGCAAGCGGGCACGATCCAGCGGCAGACTGCGCTTCGTCGCCAGCCTGATCGCGCGGTCGAGTGCCACCCAGCACTGCACCTTCGAGTAGACGAACTGCTGCTGGCCGCCGCGCACCTCCCAGATGCCGTCGTCGGGCTTCATCCAGTTGTCTGCAACCCAGTCGATCAGCCGGCGGACGTGGCACCACGAGTCATACGCCATCGGCGAACCGTACTTGTCGTACAGGTAGACCGAATCCATCAGTTCGCCATAGATGTCGAGCTGCAGCTGCTCGCAAGCGGCGTTGCCGACGCGCACCGGGCGCGAGCCGCGGTAGCCCTCCAGGTGGTCGAGGATCTCCTCAGGATCTCGTGCCGGCCGTCGATGCCGTACATGATCTGCAAGGGGCCAAGACGGGCTCCTTCGATGGCGCGCTGCTCCAGCCAGCCCATGAACTGCTCGGCCTCGCTCGTCATCCCCAGGCGCAGGAAGGCGTAAGGGTAAACGCCGCGTCGCGGACCCAGGTGTAGCGGTAGTCCCAGTTGCGCACCCCGCCGATCTCTTCGGGGAGGCTGCACGTCGGTGCCGCGACGATTGCCCCGGTCGGCGCGAAGGTCAGCAGCTTCAGCATCAGGGCCGAGCGGTTGACCATTTCGCGCCAGCGCCCATCGTAGCGGCACCTGCTCATCCAGCGCCGCCGAACTCGAGGGTCTGTGTCAGCAGCTCGGTACCGACAAGCCGCGCCTCCATCAACCCGGAGTCGCCATCACCCTCGACCTGGCGCAGGATGAACGTCGATGGCTCGCCCGGGTGCAGCAGGAACTCGGTGACGACCCCCGTGCCTTGGCGCGCCAGCGGAAAGCGGCTGACCAGCGAGAAGCGCATGCCCGGGGCCTCAAACACCGCGCCGCGGCCTTCCAGAGTGACCTGATGCGGCCGCCGCGCGTAGTCGAAAGCGGGTTGGCATTCGAGCCGGAAGCGCACGGCCCCGCGCACGGCCCGCACGACGCGAACGATCTGGGGGTTTCTTGCCGCGGCTCGGATCCTGGACCGGCATGAAGTCACGGCCCGGCATGGACAAGGTTCGCGCCGTCGCAGTTCCGTCCATTCCTGGTTGGCACCATGGAGAGCGGTGACCCGAAAGACGCCATCGTCGAAGAGCACGAGATTGCCGAAGTTGGCCTCACAAATGCGAACCGCGTTCTCTAGGATCGCGCCGAACACCGGTCCGAGCTCGCCAGGCGAACGGCTGATTACTTGCAGCACCTCGGAGGTCGCAGTCTGCTGCTCGCGCGCTTCGGTCAGTTCGCGGGTGAGCACCCTGACTTGCTGCTGCAGATCATCGTCTGACGAACGCTTACGGCTGGCGGCCGCCGGGCGCAGTGCGACGTTTTGGTTTCGCCGTCTTACGACGCTGCTCCTTTTTCGCCTTAAGGTCATGCCGGGGATGGCGATCACGGCCACGCGACGCCGGACCAGATCGGCCAGCACCGCGGGGCAGGCGATCGTACTGGCCCGCCAGCCACTGGTATTCGACCCTCACGTTTCGCCCCTCGACGTAGCCGTTTTCGCTCAGCCCTTTACGAAAGGCAGCGGTTGTCGAGTCACTCCGCCGACCGGCCGCTGATAGAGTTCAACCACCGGCAGTCCGGCGCCGATGATCTCCGCTGTGCCTCAGTAAGCGGACTTACCGGGATGAGATCGTGCCATGAGCGCCATGCGCGATGACGCTGATAGTCCCTAAAAAAGGGGCGTAAGGAAGAAACCGTGATTGCGCTCGATCCAAACAGAAAAAATGAGGGCCGTGCGGCAATGGTTCATCGATGCGAAGTTGGGTACGCGTCGCGCTCTCCGGTGGCGTACTCCCCGCCTTTCTTCCTGCGGCGGGGCTCCCATGCCCGCCTAGTTCCTTTTCTTGGGCCCGTGATGCCACCGGAGAGGACGGAAAGGCGGTCCATTTGGCAAAATGGGCGCGCCCGCCGTCCGGTTCTTTTCGACGCGGGTGTAAGCTAACGCGCAAAACTTATACCAAGCCGCCCGGGGATTCGGGGACTTTTCCGGCCCCCTTTACCGTGCAACCGTGCGCTATCTTCGCCGCTTTCCGTGGCGATCGTGCTTCTTGCGGACGGTTACATGCTTTCGAGTTCGAATTTCGGGAAGATAATGCCTGAAGGCTTCGGCAAAATGCTCGACGCGATAGCCGCGTTCGGTTTTGCGACCGCGATGGATGTAAGTGGGATGAATATCGTACGGATCGAGCAGCAGCGCAATTTCGCGCTGGCTAATTGGGTGGCCGCGACTGCGGAAATCAATCCATTCGTTGCTCGGGTCGGCAATGAGCAGCTTTTGCACCTCAGCCGACGCCAACACTGATCCGCGCGCTGAGAACAGATCGTGGAATGCTGCGAGCAGGCGTTTACCCTCGCTTGGCTCGCGACGTTCATGTGTAAGCTTGATCGCTGCTCGTCGCGCTAATTTAGGCCATTCGCCACCGGCGAGGTCGGCGATCGCCAACTGCAGCTCCCAGTTCATTCGCAGACGATTGTTGAAACCGGGCGGCATCACCTGGGGCGAGCTTCCTTCAGCGCCGCGTGGTTGTCGGCAGCCCACCGCACGAGCTTGCGCCGTAGAGTGATGAAATCGCTGTCGTCTACGTGTCTGAAATCGTCAACCTTCTCGCCCGGCAGCTTCGGCAGCAGCTTGACAGTTATTTTGCGTGTCGCGGTGGTCTTGGGCAGCTGCACATTCACCCCGGAGATGACCTTGGGGCAAAACGGGTCAAACCAGCGCGTGATACCATGATCCTGGCGCGGGATTTTGGTGCCGCGTGTCCAGCTGACATTGATGATGTGCACCAGGTCAGGCTTGCGCTCAAGCAGCTTGTCGGCATCGTCGACAATTAGCGTCGGATGCAAGTGATCGACGAATCGATAAGATTTGGGCCGGTCAACTCGGCGGCGGCATAAGAACGCGGCGTCATCAGCTGGATCACACTACATGCCGTTGTCTTGCCCGTGTCGCCTTCGGCGGAAATGAGGACCAGAGCGGCGAATGCACCGCAATCTCGGCGTGCAGCCATGCAAAGCAAACCCACAGGCCAATCGCGACTGCAGCCGCGTCGTCGTGCACGACAACGTAGCGGCGCAGCTGTGACATCACTTCGCTCAATAATGAGCACGTGTCCATCGACTCCGGCCATGGCCCGACATAACCAGTATCGCTACTCTTTTCCTGGGCGGCGGCGAATTGTGTGAACTCATCGCGCAAAAAATCGAGGTCTTCGTCGAGGCGTTTCGCGAGCGCAGCTATCCGCGGCTCGTGCTCCGCGCTTGGCAGCTTGAGCAGCCTCGCGAATTCCTTCTCACGCTCGCGTTGCTTGCGCTCGGTTTGCTTCTTGGCTTCCTTGTCGGCCTGCTCTTGCGCACGCTGCTGACGTTCCTGCTCTCGCTGTGCGTCAGCGCGTTGCCTCTCGATGAGGTGCTCACGTTTTCGCTGCTCGGCTCTGGCTTCGCGCTCTTTCTTCTCGTTGGCTCGAACCTGTGCTTCAATCATTTGTTTTAGCTTAGCCTCCGGGATGCCGTGCTGTTGAGCGAGGCTGGGGAGCCAGAACATCCATTCAACGGTAGACTGACGTGCGCGCCGCTCGGCCTCGACTTGCACGCGACGAGCGCGCTCTTCGGGAGTGATGTCCGTTGGCCGGAGTCGAACGACTTCTGCCTTAGAGCTCATGACGAGTTTTCCCTTTCTCCCTTGACGAAAGTGTCAGGTTTACGCTTTCCGATCAACATGACGGCCTGTCAGCTCAGCGGTGCGGAACCCTACCGGCTTTTCTCAAAATCGCAAAACCCGAACGTGACGCGATTGATCTTGCCAGCCAGGCCTCGGAGGTGCCTTGACCGTGCGCTGACACGTTGGGGCAATCGGCGCGGGCCGTGCGGCAATGGTTCATCGATGCGAGTTTGGTACGCTCGCGCTCTCCGGTGGCGTACTCCCCGCCTTTCTTCCTGCCGCGGGGCTCCCATGCCCGCCTAGTTCCTTTTCTTGGGCCCCGTGATGCCACCGGAGAGGACGGAAAGGCGGTCCATTTGGCAAAATGGGCGCGCCCGCCGTCCGGTTCTTTCACGGTGAGCCGCGCACCCGCGCCGATGGAACGTACCCTCAGGCACAACGTGCTGCCGCGGTAAGCTTCAAGGCGAGCGGAGGGGTTATGACCGGCTCTGATGAGCAAGCGGCATAGCGTGGGGATTGGCGAGTTGCTGCGCGCGGAAATGCCAAGTGCGGTGGCTGTGTCGCTTCCGGTCAGCTCGGCGCGGATGGGGAGAGCATGACGGCGCCTAATGGACATCTCGACCTGCGCGCGACGCCTGCGCACTATTTGCGCCTCGGCGCAGCCCCCGCATTGGGTGAGCTGCCCGGTACCGCTCCCAGGCCTCCAGCTCGCGCACCCGACGGTATTTGCGGCCGTTAATGAAGGTCGGCGCCGGAAACGCCAGTGCGAGAATTCGCGTCCCACCTAGGGATGGTGCGGGTGCTTACGTTGTAACGCTTCGCGACCAACGGGTCGGGAAGCAGGGTGTCGTCATCGGACATGGTGGCTCCGTTGTTAACTCCAAAGCGTGACAAAGCCTGCCCCTGCAGTGAGGGTCATCGGCGAAAACCATGCGAATTTTGCTGATAGTTTTTGGTAGGCAGGCAAGTGATAAAGCGCCGACTGATATCAGTGCTAAAAGCTTACGACTTGAATTGCCGCTTAGGTGTACGAGCGCGCTTCGACCGGTTCAACCAATTCCTCAGCGTTTTTGGGCTCAGGCGTCGGCCCCAGACTTCGCTTACCATCCTAGCCGCTTGCATAATTGCATGGTCACGTTCATGCCGGTCGTACTTGATATCCTTCTGCTGGCACTTGACCCGGTAGCGGCGGATCAGCTCTTCGGCGACCACGCGCGGGCCGCAGAGCGGTAGCACAAACGGAAGGTTTTCGTCGTGGTGCTGGCGGACGACCTTGCGTGCGAAGTCTTCCGGGAAATAGTTGCCCGTATCATAGCGGTCGCGCCGCTTGCGCCCCGATACCCCGATCTTCTTTGGCTTTGGCCTGGGCATGGCACGCTACCCGCGCAGTGGCACCACATTCGGTTTCGGAGCGACGATGGTCTCGATCAACGCCGCCAGGGCTTCAAACGCCAGTTTCATTTGCGGCACATAATCATGCTGGTCGTAAACGCCACGAATGGACGGCAGCGCATGGCCCAGGCAGCGCCCCGCAATGTCAGCGCTGACGTTGGCGCGGCTCAACAATGTGCGTACGGTACGTCTGCAATCGTGCAGCCGCCATCCGCTGACGCCGCTGCGCTCGTCGATGATCCCTTTGAGCAAGTGAAAGCTGTTGATCGGCACCCCGCCGCCAAGCGTGAACACGAACCCGCTGCCCGCAATCTGCGGCACCCGCTCCAGCACCGCCTGCGCCGCCCGGCTTAGCGGCCTTACGACCTCTTGCTTGGTCTTGCTGCGCGACGCGGGCAACGTCCAAATGCCATTGCGCACTTCATCGCGGCGCACCCCCGCCGCTTCGCGGCGGCGGGAACCGACCAGCAACAAGAACTGGAGAAATGGGCCATACGGTGCCTCCATCTCGCTTGCCGCCTTCCACACCGCGCGCAGCTCGTCGTCGTCCAGAATGCGGCTACGTGCCCGCTCCTTCGGGTTACTGCGGCGCATGCCTCGCACCAATGGCACCGCGTAGTTCTCATCGCGGATCGACCACCAGTTCATCACCTTGCGCACCCCAGCCAGCACCGCATCGGCCATGACTGCGCCGTGCTCATCCTCGATGTTATCGAGCAGCCTAACGACGTCGCCGCGCCGAACGGCGGCCATCGGTCGCCTGCCGAATATCGGGAACACCAACCGCTGCAGATCGTGCAATTGCCGCTGCGCGCTACGCAACCCGCGATTCGCCTCGCGGGTGAAGCAGTCGGTGGCGACGCGTTCGAAGGTCGTGTGTGTCGTGGGCTGTTTGCTGGCCGCCTTCTCGATCCCGGGGTCGATGCCTAGCGCCAGCTGGTGCAACGCATCCGTGGCATGCTTGCGTGCCAGCGCCAGGGTCAACGCGTGCTCGGGCACCGGATCGCCTTTGCGGACGATAATCGCCGGGCCTATGGTCAACTTGGCAGTGCGGCCATCGGGGCGGCGGTAGCGTACAATCCAAGACCGATGCCCGGTCGGATGCAGCACCAAACGTAACCCTCTGCATCCACCGTCGGGTATCTCGGTGATGACCGCCTTGCCTTGGTGGCGCTTAGGCTTGGCGTTCTTGATGCCCAGATCGGTGAGAACCTTGGTCATGCCTCCTCGTGTTACCTAGGTAACCAAAATGGCCTGTCAGTCAGTGTTACCTAGTGTCATGGACGTACCACGACATCAGCATACAAAGCAAGGCAAGATGGGCGCACCTAGCGTCATTTAGTGTCGGGCTTTGTCATACCGCGCCACCCTTCTGGCTGTATCATTCGATTACCTCGTCGGCGCGGGCGAGCAGGGTCGGCGGAATTTCGAGACCGATAGCTTTCGCCGTCTTGAGATTGATAACGAGTTCGAACTTCGTCGGCTGCTCCACCGGTAGGTCAGCAGGCTTGGTTCCCTTGAGAATTCGATCTACGTACTCGGCAGCGCGGCGAAATTGATCGTTCCAATTAATGCCATAGGATATCAGGCCGCCGACTGCTACGGCTTCGGCAAGCGCATGAACATCGGGCATTCGATACCGCCGCGCCAGAGCGATGATCGCTGATGCGTTAAAAACGGTAAGCGCGTGCGGGAGCACAACCAGCCCGCCATCCGGTTTCTGCGCGAAGGATGCGATGACGTGTTCGATCTCGGCGGCATTATGCACATGGCCCGCTGTGGTCTCGATTGCCAGTCGCGGGGCCGCTTCCTCGATCGATTGCCACATGGCCTGATGCGACAGGGTTTCAGGGTGCATGATCGCCAAAGCTCGGGTGATGTGGGGTGCGGTCTCCTTGAGCACCTCAAGCCACTTGCCACCCATCGAGGGCTCGTAACTTGCGAAACCGGTGATATTGCCGCCTGGGCGAGCGAGATTGGATACAAAACCGCCACCGACCGGGTCGCCGACACCAACGAAAACGATGGGCACATTTCCAGCGATTGGCTTAAGCACCGCTAGCGCAAGGTTGGTGTATGTCACCGCGACATCGGGCGAACGGGCAATGAGTTCGGTGGCCCAGACCTGTATCTGCTCCGGCTGATCGTTCCACCATTGCACCTGCGTAACCAGGTTGCGACTCTCTTTCCACCCCAGCTCGTTGAGGCGGCGCCAGAAGGCGGCGAGCCAACCCCGTGTCCACGCCGTCTCGGCAGCGCCCATCAGCACGACGATGCGGCGAATGGGCTCGGCCTGCTGCGCGCGCGCTGTGAGCGGCCAGGCGGCTGCGCCGCTAAGTGCAAGAATGAGTTCTCGTCGCCGAATGCGGATTGCCGTGTGACCCTCCCGTCGGGGTCATGCCCATGCACTGAGGACGTTATCACGCTTTAACTGTGTGGTCTGCGGCTAAGTCTGCTTACCCTCCAATACTCTCCGTGAATGCGGACCAGCGGGTCAGCAACCCAGCGCCACTTCCGGACTCCCGCGCTGCAACCAAGGGCATCCCTATTCGATCACCTCGTCGGCGGCCACGAGTAGACCCGCCGGCACGGCCAGGCCTAACGCTTTGGCCGTCTTGAGATTGAGCGCGGTCTCAAACTTTGTCGGCGCTTGCACAGGAAGATCGGCAGGTTTTGCACCGCGCAATACACGGTCGACATAGCTTGCCGCTTGCCTAAACATTTGGACGAAGTCGACCCCATAAGACATCAGCCCACCAGCAGCAACGAAAAGACGAAATGGATAGACCGCGGGCAGACGGTGACGAGCTACGAGCGCAATGATGAGTTCGCGATGGACGATGGTTGAGCTGTCTGGCGGCACGACAATGCCGGTATTCAGTACGCGTGCAAACAACTCGATCGCCCGTTCCATGTCAGCGGCGGTCGAGACGCGAACTCGGTACAACTTCCATTTTGACTGACGGACCTAACGCCCTGCCTGCACGGAGAAAGTAATCGTATGCAGTTGTTGCGGGATTACCGAAGAGAATTGCCCGTTCGAGTTGCGGAGCAATCTCCTTGAGCATCGCGAGCCACTTCCCAATGATGCCTTCTTCGTAGGTCAGTATGCCTGTAATATTACCGCCCGGCCGCGCCAAGCTGGCGACAAAACCAAGTCCGATCGGGTCAGGGACGCCGACGAATATAACTGGGATTTCACGGGTCTCGCGTTGCAACGCCGCGACAAAAGGCGGCGCAAGTGCGAGTACGACATCGGGTTGCAAGGCAATCAGCTCTTTCGCATGCGCAGGCCCTCGTTCGAAGCTGTCGCCAGGCGAGTAGCGGTAGTCAAAGCGGACGTTGCGGCCGACTGACCAGCCTAGTCTGTCAAGCTCCTGCCGAAACGCTGTCACGCGGGCCTTCGTTTCCGGGTCGTCTTCCGGAAAGCCAATCAGCACACCGATCCGCCGCATCCGCTCCGGCTGCTGCGCATGCGCCGCGAGCGGCCACGCAGTTGCACCGCCAAGCAGGCCGATGAACTGGCGGCGTTTCACTCGATCACCTCATCGGCACGCGCGAGCAGCGTAGGCGGGACATTAATGCCTAGCGCTTTCGCCGTCCTGAGATTGACAATGAGCTCGTATTTCGTAGGCGCCTGGACAGGTAGATCGGCGGGCCTGGCTCCCCGTAGCACGCGGTCGACATAAGATGCACCTCCTTGCCACTGTGCAACCTGGTCATATGAGTAAGAGATCAATCCACTGCTCGAAGGGGTCAAGCGGTAGGGATATATCGTGGGCAGGCGAAGCCGTGCTGCTAACGCAAAGATCAAGCCACGATTTTCCGTAGTATTCGTGAGCGGACTGGGAGTTACAATCATTCCGCCGTCCGGTTCTTGGGCGAATGCCGTTACGGCAGGATCTATCTCAGCGGCGGTACGTATACCTCACTTCAGCCGCGCGCTGATCTTGTCGAGCCCGGCTTTAGCACACGCTTCGTCGAGATCGCCGCCCGGAGCGCCGCCGACGCCAATCGCGGCAATTGCCTCGTTGTTAAGTTTGATGCGAAACGCGCCCGGTTGCAACGCGACGTGGTCGAACTTGGCAACGCCGCCTGCCGGCGGCGTTGGCCCTATGCGCTTGGCGATGGCGGCGCTCGAATCCTCATTACGCGCCGCGCCGAGCATGAGCACCGTATAAGCCTTGTCGTAGGAGCTGTTGACTGCGATCAGTGAGGCGCCGTCCCCGCGTAGCATCGCCTGCGTCACGCCGTCGGTATCGATGATTGTCGCTGCGACCCGGTGGCCCTGCTTGGCGCAAGTCGCCACGGCCTCGGTCACCGCTTCCGACGCCAGCGCCGCCGACATCCGGTGCGTGGTGAGCACGTCCTGGGCTGCCGCAAGCGTCGCGGCACCAATCGTCATGCCCAAGGCGCCGGTGAGTGCGACGATGCAATTGTTCATGAGAAACACCCTCCCTTGTTTGATTGCCGCGTATTGTAGAGCGAGTGGGCCGCAGACGGAAGCCTCTCCTGAAAAATCGGCATCGCCTGACGGAATGCGCGCTCGCTCAACGGCGCTCCTGATTCGGAAGCTGTAATCTCTCGTGCGATTAAAGTAGGCGAGCTACAGTAGAACGTCGCCGAGGGCCAGGAGAACGGTATGAGGGATTTGCAACGTTTTGTAATGGCAGCGCTCGGTGCACTGCTCTTATTGCCGGGTGCCTGTTCCGCGAAATTCACCCCATTGCTTGTCAAGAGTGCCTCCGGGAGCGATCCGCTCGGCATAGATGCCCGCCCGTGGGAGATGTTTTTCGTTTGTCTTTACTTCGTGCCAATCGGCTATGCGATTGCGCTCGGCGGCGGATGGTTGATCAAGTGCGCCTATTCTCACGATAGCCCTATCGTGCCGCACTGGCTCATGGTGGCGGCCGGCAGCTAAACGGCGACTGCCCTAAGAGTCCGTTTCAAAACTTCATCAAGGGTTACAAAGCTTTCTTAGCATGAGGCGGATGGACGCAAGTTTCAAGAACGCGAGGGCGTTGCGGTTGAGATTTTCCCAGTCCTTGGCGAGACGGCGGCAACGGTTGAGCCAAGCAATCGTGCGTTCGACGATCCAACGCTTGGGCAACTGCACGAACCCTTTCGCGTGATCAGGACGTTTGACGATTTCGGTTTCGAGACGAGGCAGGATTTTGGCGAGCGCGTTCGCAAAAAGAAGCCCTTGATAGGCGCTGTCGGCAAACAGCTTCTCGAGGAATGGAAACAGACCTTTCATCGTGGCCAGCAGTGAGATGCCGCCATCCCGATCCTGAATGCCGGCGGAATGAACGATGGCTTGAAGCAGCAAACCTATCGTGTCGACGAGAATATGGCGCTTCTTGCCCTTGATCTTTTTGCCCGCATCATAGCCGTGCGGATCGATGCTGGCCCCCCTTTTTCGGCGCTTTTCACGCTTTGGCTATCGATGATGGCGGCGGTGGGGCTGGCTTCCCGTTCCGCCTTCTCGCGGCATTCGACGTAGAGCGCGTGATGAATGCGATCCAGCACACCATCGCATTGCCACCAGACGAAGTAGTGGTGGACCGTGCTGTACGGCGGAAAATCCTTCGGAAGGTAGCGCCATTGGCAACCGGTGCTCAGGATATACATCACCCCGTTCATGACGGCGCGCATGTCGGTACGTCGCTTGCCACCGCCGGGCTTCGCCGGCGGGATCAACGGTTCCACATACGCCCATTCGTCTTCTGTCAGGTCGCTCGGGTATCTCAGGTGATCACGATTGTATCTCGGTCGGTTCTCATGCGTCCACATTGGCGGTCCCTCCGCGAATCAGACCACCTCCTTTGAACCCAAATGATTCAGTAGAACTCAAGAAGTTTTGAAACGGACACTAAGCGGGACGCGCCACAACTGCACGATCCTGCCTGATCTGTCCTGACTTGCCGAAGGTGCTTTAACGGCGCTCCCGCACCAGCAACCGCTCGCGCTGCCACTCGCTGAGCGTGAAGGCTTTGGCTGCCCTGAGCTCGGCCGCCTTTGATCCGGCGCTTCGACCTAGTCGCCCCCGTCATTGATCATGACGGGAATTTCTGAAATCTCTGTCGCGGCAAGGCAGCGATGGAGGTGATTCGTGGCCGGGAAAGAGATTGCCGTCAAGAAATACGTGGTCAGGCTCGACGCGGAGGAACGCGATCGACTCAACGAGTTGATTCGCAAAGGCAAACGTTCCGCCCAGCTGCTGACGAAGGCCCGCATCCTGTTGAAGGCGGACATATCGGATGCGGGTGAAGGCTGGAGCGACAGCCGGATCGCCGCGGCGCTGGACACCAGCATCGCCACTGTCGAGCGGACCAGGCGCCAGCTGGTCGAGGAAGGGTTCGAGGCGGTGTTGGCCCGCAAATACAACTCGAACTCCGCCCCGCGGCGGATTTTCGACGGCGCGGCGGAAGCAAAACTGATCGCGCTGACCCTCTCTCCGGCCCCGCAAGGCTTTGCCAGATGGAGCCTGCGTCTGCTCGAGGAGAAGGTTGTCGAACTGCACATTGTCGAGCGCGCCAGCGACAACACGATCGGGCGGACGCTAAAAAAAACATTCTCAAGCCGCATCGCAAGCAGCAATGGGTGATTCCGCCCGACGCCAACGCGGCGTTTGTCGCCACCATGGAAGACGTCCTGGAAGTCTATCAGCGACCGCACGATCCGCAGCGTCCGCTCGTGTGCCTCGACGAAACCTCGAAGCAGCTGATCATCGACACGCGCGCGCCGATCCCCGCCAAACCTGGACAACCAGCGCGTCACGATTACGAATACGAACGCAATGGCGTCGCCAATCTGTTCATGGTGTTCGCGCCGCTGGAAGGCTGGCGGCATGTCAAGGTCACCGACCGCCACACCGCCATCGATTATGCCCACGTGCTCAGGGATTTGTCCGATACGCATTTTCCAGATGCGGCGAAAATCGTGCTGGTGCAGGATAATCTCAACATCCACAAGCCAGCCTCGCTTTATGAGGCCTTTCCCGCGCCCGAGGCCCGCCGGCTCGTCGAGCGCTTCGAATGGCACTACACGCCCAAGCACGGCAGCTGGCTTGACATGGCCGAATCCGAACTCGGCGTTCTCGCGTCGCAATGCCTGGATCGCCGCATCGCCGACAAGCAAATCCTCGCCCACGAAGTCACCGCATGGCAGGACCACCGCAACAAGCACTACGCCAAAGCCGACTGGCAATTCACAACCGCCAACGCCCGCGTCAAGCTGAAGAGACTGTACCCTCAGTTCGAGTGACTCGGGCGACTAGCCAAGGAATACTAACAGTGCCGTCCAATGCAACGACCGGCCCGATAGGGCACGGCCACGCGCGGTCGTGGCGGCAGTGCAGTCGCATAGGCCGATCGGGGTCCACTGTAGTAGCCCCGGTTTGGCACAGCGGGTCCGTATCCGTACCCATACCTGGGCCCTGCGTAGGAGCGGGGTCCGTATCCATACCCATAACTGGGCCCCACGTAGGGACGCGGTCCATATCCGTAGCTAGGCCCGACGTACACAGCTGGTCCCTCTGCATAGTCAGAGTAAGGTTCTACGTAAGCCGTTGTTTCATATCCATTGCCGTAGCCGGGGCCTACGTACGCAGCTGCTCCATTAATCGGCGCTGACGGCGTCACGTAGACCGGCCCGGCTCCAGGAGCAACGTAGACGCCGCCGGGCGCGACATAAACGGACTGCGCCGCAGCGGTACCAATGTGCATCGATGACAATGCTGCTACTGCTATGCCAAGAGCAAGTGGTCGGTGGCTCATTTTTAAACTCCTCTAGTCGAGCTCTCCCGATCCAATATTTGATTATTGCCGATCACCGTCTGACGCGCAAATGTGGCAGCGTGAGTACTTGTACTGATTTCATACCAAACTGAACGTTTATTCACCAATTACAGTGTCGGGATACCGCTGCTGCATGCACGCGCGAAAAATATTTATGAACTCGTCACTGGTTCAGCCCACAGTGGCGCGCATGCGGGTTAGTGCGGCGTGAGCTTCGCTGGAACAACGGCTCGTCACTCGATCTATCGTCGCACAGGCAATCTGCGTGCGGTCCAGCTTTTGTTGGGAACGGCGACATACTGCCCGCGAACAACAGGCTGAAGCACGCATCACCTACCGATTTCATCCTCGCTTCGGCGAGACCGTAGGCGTCAGGCGGCGGCTCGAACGAGGCGGCGCCGCGTTTGTTGTCGTGCACCAACTTGACGGCACCTTCGCGTGCCTCCCGGCGTGGATGACTGACGAGGCTGCGTCCCGATTCGAGATCGGCGATGAGCCGCGTTTTCCCCTCGATATTCTTCGCTCCCTACGCAACGAGGTCGATGCGCTTCTAGGCTTTCTGGCGTCCGAATCAAAAACGGAGCGACCAGAGAATGACGCACCGATCCGAGAATTTCCAGCCAAGCCTGTTCGAGGCCGAGAGGCCGTGCGTCGAGCTGGGCGCAGGTCAAAAGAGCGAGCTCGCGACGGTCATCGAGGCGCTGCTGCGCGAGATCGCGGCGGCGCTGGCAAAGGCGGCAAGGGGGGAGAGCGGCGATGACCAAGATCACGACTGAGCATCTCGCCCGCAGTGCCTGCGTCTACATCCGGCAATCGACAGCAGACCAGCTCGCGCACAATCATGAGAGCCGGCGGCGCCAATACAGCCTCGTCGATCACGCCAAGCAGCTTGGCTGGAGCGACGTCGATGTCATCGATGACGACCTCGGCCGCTCGGGCGGCGGCATCGTGCGTCCCGGCTTCGAGCGGTTGCTCGCAAAGATCTGCGACGGCCGTGTCGGCGCTGTGCTTGCGATCGAGGCGTCGCGTCTTGCCCGCAATGGTCGTGACTGGCACACGCTCATCGAGTTCTGTGGATTGGTCGGCACGCTCATCGTCGACGAGGACGGAATCTATGATCCTCGCCATCCCAATGATCGGCTGCTGCTCGGCATGAAGGGCACGATGAGCGAGCTTGAACTGTCGATGTTCCGCCAGCGCTCGCAAGAGGCGTTGAAGCAGAAGGCGCGCCGCGGCGCGCTCGTTCTCGGCGTCGCCGCCGGCTACGTGAGGGTCGGCCGCGATCGCGTCGAGAAGAACCCGGACAAACGCGTGCAGGAGGCTCTGCAGCTGGTCTTCACCAAGTTCGCCGAGCTGCAAAGTGCGCGACAAGTGCACATCTGGCTGAGGGAGGAGGGCATCGAGCTGCCCGTCAAGTCGCGCCACGGCGAGGCGCATGGCGTTGTGTGGCGATTGCCGGCCTACAACATTGTGCACAACATCCTGACCAATCCGATCTATGCCGGCGCCTACGCGTTCGGGCGCACGAAGAGCCGCGTGAGTGTCGAAGGTGGACGCAAGCATATCCGGCGTGGTGTACAAAAGCCCATGGCCGAATGGGATGTCTTGATCAAGGATCACCACGCGGCCTACATCACTTGGGACGAGTTCGAGCGGAACCTCGCGGTGATCGCCAACAACGCGACCGGCATGAGCAGCGGGCTTGCGCGCGGCGCAGCCCGTGCAGGCGAACTGCTGCTGCCGGGACTATTGCGGTGCGGCCACTGCGGCCGCAAGCTCCATGTGCACTACGGTAGCAAGCTCGGCCGCTACAATTGCTACGGTGCGCGTACGAACCATGGCGCCGCGCGCTGCATTTCGATCAGCGGCTTGAGCATCGATGCGGCGATCAGCAACGAGGTCCTGCGCGTCCTGAAGCCGCTCGGCATCGCGGCTGCGCTCAAAGCGATCGAGGCGCAATCGAGCACGACGAGCGCGGCCGAGCGCCAGCTGGAGCTGTCGCTGCAGCAGGCGCGCTACGAAGCCGCGCATGCGCGCCGACAGTACGACGCCGTCGACCCGGCAAACCGGCTGGTCGCTGGCGAGTTGGAACGCCGCTGGAACGAGGCATTGCAGGCTGTCGCAAAGCTCGAAGGAGAGATCGCCGCCCTGATTGCGCGTCGTCCGTCGCCGCTCGGCGGGCCGGAGCGCCAGCAGTTGATGGCGCTCGGTGCTGATCTGGAGCGCGCCTGGTCGCATCCCGCTGCAACCGCCGCAACGCGCAAGCGTATCCTTCGCGCGGCACTCACGGAGATCGTCGTGCGCAGGGACGGGGCAATCATCCACGCGGTCCTGCACTGGCAAGGCGGTGACCATACCGAGCTGCAAGTGAAACAGCGACTGAATGCGGCCGGCCGGCACAACCCACGCATCCCCGATGACACGATCGCGCTCGTGCGTGAGCTGGCGCGGCTGATGCCCGATCGGCAGATCGCGCGCCTGCTCAATCGCACCGGCGTCGAGACCGGGCACGGCAATGCCTGGACGCAAGAGCGCGTGCGCGGCTTCCGCAATCACCACGAGATCGCCGTCTTCCGCGACGGCGAGTGGGCCGAGCGCGGCGAGATCACGCTCGAAGCGGCAGCGATACTCATCGGCGTCTGCAACATGACGGCGCTGCGTATGCTCCGCCGCGGCGAGATCAAAGGCCGACAAGCTTGCGCGGGCGCACCTTGGGCGATCAAGGCTGAGGATCTGGCAGGCTTCGCCAGCGGCAAGCGTCGGAAGTCTCCGCTAACACTGGATGCCACGCAGCAGGTCTTTGACTTTCAATGAGTTAAGCCGAGGTGCATTATGACTCACGACCGCTCGGTCACACGAAGATAGAAAGCACGGTTCGGTATCTCGGTATCGAGGTCGATGATGCTCTTGCCATAGCCGAACAAGTTGCTGTGTGAATTACCTGGGCCGAGCAGGTCCGCTCTGCCCGTTGCATTTGGTGTTACTGCTTGACGAGCAAAACTCCGACAACGGAATGGCCTTGAAGCTTATCAAGAATTTGTACGGTAGCTCGCTCGAACGCGGCTTCGCGCAACTCGGAAGCTAGGTTGCCGGTATTGTGTTCCTGAACGCGGCGCTTCGCGATTAACGAACTGATGCCCACTACCCCTGCTCTTGCTGCTTTCTCGTCGAGGTACTTGGCATCCCATGTGCGACGTGTGGGAGCGAGATCGACCGGAGCTAGGGTGCCGTCATCTTGGACCTCTTGAACTGTGAATGCTGAGTTTTCCATCCATCCAACGATCGCATCGCCCTCAACAACTGCACAGAGAGTGGCGGAAATGACTGCACCGCCTGGCGAACAGCGGTCATTCGGTCCAAGTTTTTTGTTCACGCTCACTGGCATCCAGCGGTTACCCCGCAGGACCAGATGACAAATAGCGATATCTCGGGCCTGACCACTCATCGATGCGGTCCATTTTCAGGGCAGCCACAGGAATCTGATGGCTGGATCGTACCGACCAAGCTTGGCATTCGATAGAGGCATACACCCCAATTTGGCATCGAAGAGCACCGGGCGCAGCCTGCCAAGCTAGCCCGGCAAGCGATTACCGGAGCAATCCAACAATTTTCATGAACTCCGGGCTTGCTGCACCGCGGGGCGTTGATATGCTCCACTCCCAAAGCCACTCGGGGGGACGATTATGAAACTTCCCCGCAGGCGATTTCTGCATCTGGCCACGAGCGCTGCTGCGCTGCCGGCCTCCTCTCGGTTCGCGTGGGCGCAAGCCTATCCGTCGCGGCCGGTGCACATCCTTGTCGGGTTTGCCGCCGGCGGCCCGACCGACATTTTCGCGCGGCTGATCGGCCAATGGCTCTCGGAACGGCTTGGCCAGCCGTTCATCATCGAGAACCGGCCAGGCGCTGCTACGAACATCGCGACAGAGGCGGTTATCCGCTCGGCGCCCGATGGCTATACGCTGCTCGCCGCCGTTTCGACCAACACCGTCAATCCGGCGCTCTACCCCAATCTTAATTTCAATTTTATTCGCGACATTGCGATGGTCGCCGGCCTGACCCGTTCGCCGTTGGTCCTAGAGGTGCATCCCACGGTCCCGGTCAGTTCGGTTCCCGAGCTGATCGCCTACGTCAAGGCCAATCCGGGCAAAATCAGCTTGGCCTCTTTTGGAACCGGCACGATTTCTGACGTAGCCGGCGTGCTGTTCATGACAGAAGCCGGCATTGAAATGACACACGTGCCATATCGCGGCTCCGCTCCTCTGGTCGTCGATCTGCTTGCCGGACAGGTGCAGTCTGCCTTCGATAATCTGCAGTCATCCATCGGATACATAAGGGCAGGGACATTACGAGCGCTCGCGGTCACGAGCGCGACGCGCTCGCTGGCGCTGCCGGATGTACCGGCGCTTGCCGACTTCCTGCCCGGCTACGAAGCCAATGCTTGGATTGGGATCGGAGCCCCTAAGAACACTCCAGTCGAGATCATCGACCAGCTCAACAAGGAGATAAATGTGGGGCTCGCCGATCCCAAGATCGCCGCGCGGATCGCCGACTTGGCGAGCACGGCTTTTATTGCTCCGCCTGCCGATCTCGACAAGCTCGTCGTCGAATACACCGAGAAGTGGGGTAGGGTGATCCGGGCGGCGAACATCAAGGCCGAGTGATCACAATCTCGTCGGCCGGACCTTCCGTCGTTCGCGTTCCGAAAACGAGCCGCGCTGCAACTACTCCCGCTACGGCACTATTTCGTCGGCGCACCGATCAAAGCCTGACACGGGCGGGCGCATGGACGAGGCAGAAAGCCATGAACGCTGTCCTCGAATTTTGTCAGAGCATATTGAGCCCCGTGGTGATTATCTTCACCGTCTCGAACCTGGCGAGCATGGGACTTCAAGTCAACATAACCCAGGTGCTCAAGAAAGCGAGAAATCCGCGGTTCCTGGTGCTGGTCCTTATATGGGGCTGGGTGGTGGGTCCGGTTCTTGGCTATCTGATCACCAGGATGGTTCCCCTCGCGGTGCCCTTCGCGGCGGTGATGCTCATCACCAGTCTTGCGCCGTGCGCGCCGTTCCTCCCGCTCGTGGTTGAAAAAGCCCGTGGAGATGTAACCTTCGCGGGCGCCTTCATTCCATTGGCGGCAGTAGGCACAGTGGTGTTCATGCCATTGCTGGCCCCTCTATTGGTCAAGGAAGTGACCATGAGTACACTGGCGCTCGCAAAACCCCTGGTCATCACCATGCTGATTCCTTTGCTTATTGGAGCCGTAATCCGGACGTATGCCGCGCCGATTGCCGACAAATCTTTCCGGCCGGTCAAGGTGATCGCGGGAGTGTTCACAACATTGACCGTCCTGTTCTGCTTTCTGCTCTACGGCAAACGGATGCTCGACACGGCGGGCAGCTTTGCGCTCCTCTCAATGACTGTGTTCATGGCCGTGATGGGCCTGATCACGTATCGCTTCGGCTTTGGCCTGAAAGAGAGCGAGAGAAGCGTCATGTCCTTGGGGATGGGCACGCGTAATATCGCAGCTGTGTTCGCTGGGGTTCTTGCCATTCCGAACGGCGACCCGCGCATGATGGTGATGGTCGTTATGTGGACCTTGTGGTCGTTTATCCTTGCACAAATGGTTGCCCCTATATACGGCAAAAAGGCCATCAAGACCGCTGCCGGAAGTGTAGCTTGAACATCCCCAGCCTGGCCCGGCGGTTGTTCTCGGGAAGGCCAGGCTCGAGAAACGTGAGTCCCGGAGCTGTTTGACTAGACGACCTGAAAATCCGCGTTCTTTAGATTGAGCTTGACGCCGAAGAAGCCGTTCGGTTGCCATCCGGCGTAGGCGAGGAAGCTCGCGCTGACATACGAAACGAACGGGAGTCGCAAGCAGCCGAGCCTGATGATCGACCACTTGAATCCGGTGCACGGCGGGTCGAGATCGTCGTAGGTCGTCCGCATTGCTGGCGCGAGACCGCGGACGGTGAAATTGCGGTCGCAGACGCCGAAGACGTAGTTGCCGGCGTTCTGGAATGGATTGCGCATATACCACAATGGCAACCGCAGCCAGAAATTCTGCCCTGGATGATACCAATCGGGCGGCATCGAACTCGTATTCGTTGAGGAACCACCAAACCAGGTTCAATTTTTTATAGAGCGGAAACGTCTGCCGGCCTTCGACGAGCACCTCTTCGACTCCGTTTTCGACCCTCAACGTGTTGTAAGTCTCAGTCAGGCTGGGCAGTGGAGTCTTCGACTGGAAGATGCACGCTACCACACAAAAAACGAGATACGCGCAGAGCACGATAGCAACGGGTTCCATTTCAACAGTACCTTACCAGCTTAAGCATCTCCGCGCCGCAAGAGGCCGGCATTCGCATTGCTTCCGCTTATCCTTCGAAAGCGGCGGCATAGCGGACATGGCGGCACTCACACTTTGTGCCAGGAGGAGACATTGGCCTCCTATTCGATCACGTAGTCGGCGCGCTGCTGGAGGAACCAAGGTACGTCGAGGGCGAGTGCCTTTGCGGTCTTGAGGTTGATCGCAAGCTCGAACTTGACCGGGGCCTGGACCGGAAGCTCGCTCGGCTTCGCCTCCTTGAGGATGCGATCGGCATAGGTCGCCGCGCGCCGAAAATTATCGACCAGGTCACTTCCGTAGGACAGCAGGCCGCCGGCATCAGTGAATATCCGGTACGAATAGACGGCAGGGAGACGGTAGCGCGCCGCCAGCAAGGTAATCTCCGCGCGATGAGTGACTATGAAGGCATCCGGCATCACGATCAGGCCGCCATTCGGCGCGCGTGCCTGTGCGGCAATGACGGAGTTGAGGTCGGATCTGTCGCGAACAGGTGCAGCGATCGCCTCCACTGCGAACGACGCAGCGGCGGCTTTGAAGGGGTTCAGATAATATTCGAAATGTGGCGCCGTTACCGGGTTGAACAGGAAGGCGACCCGGGCCACGCGCGGCGCGATCTCCTTGAGCAGCTCCAGCCACTTGCCCGCGATCGTCGGCTGATTATCGGTGAAACCGGTGACGTTGCCGCCCGGCCGCGGAAAGCTCGCGACGAAGCCGCTGCCGACCGGATCGGCAACGATGGCGAAAATGATGGGGATGGTGCGCGTTTGATGCAGCAGCGCCGCGGTGGTGGATCTGCTTGACGAGAGAATGAGTTCGGGCTGCAGCGCGACGAGTTCCTCCGCGAATCGTTGCATCAACGCCGAGTCGGACGTCGCCCAGCGCGCGTCGATCCGGATGTTGCGACCCTCCGTCCACCCGAGCTTCTGGAGCCCCTCGCGGAACGCCCCGACGCGGGCCTGTGCTTCCGGGTCGCTCTCGGAATAGGCGGTCAATACGCCGATCCGCCGCACACGCTCCGCCTGCTGCGCGCGCGCCGCCAGCGGCCACGCACCTACTGCGCCGCCGACGATACCGAGAAATTCCCGCCGCCTCATATCCGGTTCCCAGTACTCAGGAACGGGCATCGTAGCGGGTCTGACGAGTGCTTTGATAGAGGCTGATCTGGCTTCGCTACTGCAACATGAGATGCAGGCCGGTGTCCGAGTTGGGTCAATGGCACGCATTGCCGCGCCGCAGCATTGCTGTCCGCTTCACCCCAATTAGCGGAATCAATTCGCGCAGCCAAGGGCTTCCGAGTCTTGCCATAGCACCGGCCTAATGCACCGCAACAATCAGCGTGACTATGGGATGGCACGAGTCCGCAAGTGGCAGATTGGCGGTGGCGAGATCAGTGCGCCGAACAGTCACGCGATCCGCTCACCAGGCGGCCTATCGCTTGCCTACCAGCTCGATGGTTTGGAAGCTAATCCCCGTCATGGCGCCTTCCAAATTTTAGCTGTCATATCGCTGCTCGCCGACGCGATCCATTTGCCGTCCGGCGAAAATTCAACCCCCCATATCGGGCCCGTATGCCCGGTATACGTTCGCACGAGTGTGCCTGTGACGGTGTTCCAGACCTTCACGGTGCTGTCTAAGCCAGCCGAAGCGATCAGCTTATCGCCCGGAGAGAATGCAATCGTGGTTACGGTCTGTCCATTTCCCTGCATCAGGTGCGCGACTTGCCAGCTATTCGTGTCCCATACCGTCACATTGCCGTTCCAGCCGGCTGTAGCGAGCAATGCGTCGTCGGACGAAAAAATCGCGGCCATCATATTGTTAGGGTTAGCGTCGCCGAGCGTCCTTACAGGCAGACCGGTCGCGACATCCCAGATAATTACTTTTTGATCGAAGCTCGCTGAAGCAACGCGCTTTCCATCCGAGGAGAACGCAACCGAGTAAACGAGGTCGCTGTGACCGTCGAATCGGCGTTCAGGCGCATTGCCCGCCAAATCCCAGATGAAGACCATGTGGTCCATTCCGCCCGACACCAACGACTTGCCGTCACCCGAAAACGCGACCGTTCGCAACTTTCCCGAATGCCCGGAAAATGTCCTCTAAACCCGCCTGGTGGCAACGTCCCATATCTTGACGTTGGTGCCGCTCCCGGCCGCGATCCGTTTGCCGTCGGGCGAGAACGGGGCTGCGTGCCCAGCGAAGTCGGAGATCGCAGGCTCCTGAAGCTGCCCATCCCCGGTGGACCAAAAATATATCGTTCCGTTCCCGTCTCCCGCGGCAATCAAATTGCCATCGGGAGAGAATGCGACTGAGACAGCTTCCTTGGTGGGGCCGGTCAGCGTACGCACGAGCGCCTGGCTTTTGACGAAGTAAAGAGCATAGCCACCTGCCACAACCAGAATGAACGCCGCCGCCGCAAGGCCAATCATCAGACTCAACCGGCGGCGACCGGTTGGCTTTTGCTCCCGCGACGCAGGAAGAGCGGCGGCCGTGGTGTTTTGCGGTGTCCCGGGTTTCTCGGTATCCAGCAACGCGCGCACTGAGACAATGAGCTTGGCGAAGTATCGCTCCCGCGGCGGCGGAAAGGCGTCGAGCCAATGCGGGGAACTGATGAAATATTCAAGTGTCCGGCTCGGCATGACGTCTTCAATGCGCACCGGAATGATCGGCAGTCCTTTGCTGACGGCGCGCTCGACCTCCCGTTTGATCTGCGGGGAGGCATTGGCACTGCTCGAAAAGATCAGGACAAAGACTCTGGCGTTTTCAATCGCGTCGATGATCAACTCGCCGTAGTCGCGCCCGGGGCTGATGTCGCGTGGTGCGATCCAGCAACGGATATTGGCGGCTTCGAGCGCCGCGCAGGCGGCGTCCGCCGTGGGTTTGTCCTGGCTGGAATAACTGATGAAAACATCGAATGGCACGCGCGTTCCCCTCTGCTCCGCGTCATTCCTGCATGCTTATGGCGGGCCGCGCAACTGTCCTAATCGCCATGCTCTGAATTGCGAAACTATTGCCGCATTGCACGCCGAATGTCTCAGATGGGTCATGTATGGACGGCGCCCGCGGTGCAAGGAAAAAGAATCTGACTTTTTCGCGAAGCGTTCGGGTGCAGCCATGTAGCCGGCCTTTGAGTGCAGCCGCTTGGCTGCTGGCCCTGATGTGATCCGCTGATCGGTCCCAATCAAAAGCACGCGTTCTTTCCTCGCGTGACCCATCGCGGGTTTTCCGATCGACGGTCTCGACCGTTTCGCATCAACGTCTTCATCACCCGCCGGCTTCGCCCGCCGTCACTTTATTACATCACCAAATCCGACAGCTCCGGCACCACCCACAGCGGCGGCTCGCCGCGGGCGACGCGCTGCACGTTATCATAGGCGTTGCGCAGGCGCGCGATTTGATTGTCCCAGGTGGGGCCGGCGAAATGCGAGGTCAGTACTACATTCTTGAGCGCGAATAGCGGATTGTCTGGTGGCGGTGGCTCCTGGTCGAACACGTCGAGGCCGGCGCCAAACAGCTTATTGTCCGCGAGCGCGCGGGCGAGTGCGGCCTCGTCGATCACCGGGCCGCGGCTGGTGTTGACGATGATCGCTTCGGGCTTCATCGAGGCAAGCTCGTGCGCGCCGATTATGTGGCGGGTCGTCGTGTTGAGCGGCACGTGCAGGGAGACGATGTCGGAGATAGTCAGTAGCTCGCCCATCAGGCGGAAGCGCACACCGAGCGCGTCCTCGGCATCTTCGGTCATGCGCACAATATCGTAATACTGTACCCGCATGCCGAAGGCGCGCGCCAGCCGCGCCACCTTCTTGCCGATGGTGCCGAGACCGATGATGCCGAGAGTCTTGCCGTGGATTTCGTACATGCGCGGCGCCGGGCCGTTGCCGCGCCAACGTCCGCCCGAAACATTGGCGTGCTGAGAGATCACGCGGCGCGACACCATGAGCATCAGCATCATGGCATGCTCTGCTACCGAGATCGCGTTAGCACCGCCGTTGTTGGAAACCGGCACCTTGGCGCGGCGCGCAGCCTCGAGATCGACGTCGTCGTAGCCGGCACTGAGCAGCTGGTGCAGACGGAGGCTTGGCGCGGCACGATAGAAGGCGTCACCGGTGCGCACATTGGGGTAGCAGACCAGATATTCGGCGGTTGCGAGCGCGGCTTCGAGCTCGGTGTGCTCGTTGCGCACGATGACGAGCTCGAACCCGGACGGTGCGAGCGAGCGGGCAAGCTCGGCGATCTCGGCGAAGGTGGGCGGGACGACAACGATGCGGGGAAGGGGCATGGGGGAGGTAGTCGATTTGTTGCCAGGCCAGTCCAGGACCATTCCTTGATACGGAGGGCGGCTCGCCCGCGACATCGGCATTCCGCTTACTTTGTTGACTTCGTCGCCGAACGGCATCGAGTTGCTGGCGGCGCGCAAGATTGACGTATATGCAACGAGGCCTGTTCGAAATGCTCACATGTTGCCGTGCCCGCGCTTGATGGTCTGGCGGATCACCGGCGCCGTGACCTTATCGGAGATCTGGATGTTCCACATTTCGCTTTCGCCCTGCGCGGCGAAGTCGGCGAACAGCTTCGGGATTACCGACACATCGCGTATCTCGTGGCCGCGCAGGCCGAAGCCGCGTGCGATGTTTTCGAGCGCGGGCCGGCCGAACACAGCCAAGCTATCGTCGAGGCCATCGGCGCGCAGCTTGTGAAACTCCGAACCGTATCCGCCGTCGTTCATCGCGCAGATCAGGATGCGAAATCCTTGACGCTTGAGCGTCTCGAGTTCCTGGATATGGAACAAGAGCCCGCCGTCGCCTTCGAACAGCACGATCTTGCCCTCGCGGCCCTGCCAGCGCGCAGCCGCAACCCCAAGCGCATACGACAGGCCGTTGCCGACCGCGCCGAATTCACGGACCGTCGTGTAGCGCTCCGCCGGCCTGCCACGCATCTGGGTGTTGAAATAGGCCTGATGGCCGCCGCCGACGACGATGTCCCAATCCTTTGGAACGACCGCGTCGATGGCCCGGATCACCTCGCGTGGATCCAGCACCCCGGGCGCGATATCGAATGACATCGAGTCCGCTGGCTCGGTCGCGATGCGATGCGCGAGCTCTTTCGAGCGTATAGCCGCCGCCGACGGTTTGCCAACGCCCAACTTCTTGTCGAGGCCGGCAAGGATTGCCTCGACGCCGACGAGCGCATCTGATCTGACATAGATGTCGGCGGCCTTCTGCCCATCGCGCAAGCCGCGTGGGGCATCGTCCAACTGGATCTTGCAGGACTTTGCGAAGTAGTGCCCGCCACCGACATAGTAGGATAGGCTCGTGCCGACCGCGAGCACGACGTCCGCGGACCCGTACATCTCCCTGCCCAACGACGTGAAGTAGCTGCCGGTGGTGCCGAGCCCGAACGGATGGTCGTGGAAAAGACCGCGCGCGGGCAGCGTGTTGGAGAGCAGGGCGCCGCAGCGATCGGCGAGCTTGATCACCGCATCCCGCGCGCCGGACCACAACACGCCGCGGCCACCGAGGATGATCGGCCGCTTTGCCGCAGCCAGCCGCTCGACGGCCTCGGCCACGACCTCGGGATCGGGGTGCATGCGCCCGACCTTGGGCTTGTACATCGCCGAGGTCTCGTAGGGCTGGTTGGCCATGTGTTCGACCTTCTGCAGATCGTAGGGAATGCCCAGCACCACCGGGCGCCGCTCGTACTTGGCGATGTGGAAGGCCTCGCGCACGTAGTCCATCATGCGCGGCACACTATGCGCGGCGATGTAATGCGCCCCGGTTGCCGTCACCAGGGGTGCATGGTCGATGTACTGGTTGTAGAACTTTGCGTTGATCGGCAACTCGCCGGCGAACACCACCATCGGCAGGCCGGCGCGAACCGCGGCCGGCAGCGCCGTCATCACCTGGGTCACGCCTGGGCCGCACGTGACCGAGGCAACCGCGACCTTGCCGGTGGCTACGTTGTAGGCTGTCGCCGCCGCGACGGTGCAGTGCTCGTGCCTGACGTGGACCGTATGCACGCCCGGCAGTTTGGCAAAGGCGGTGGTCCAGTGCATGTTGCCGTCGCCCATAAGGACGAACTGCGTGTCAACTCCCTCCGCAAGGAACGCTTCTGCGAGGGCTTCGTAGAGTTTGGGCATGGCGGCGGAACCACTTGGATTATGAGGTGATCTGGGACGTAACAAGCATGCCCGGCGACGCCCGGTCAAATCATGCGGGCTTAACCCGCGCCCGGTGTGACAAACAGGCAACGTCTGAACGAGAACCGACAGGAGGACAGTGTTCTCCACAGGCTTCCGTGCGCGCCCCCGCCCCGTCGGATTGATTGCACTGTAAAACTGTGGGGTAATGCAAATGGTCGCCGGCGGACTCTAACAGCCGCGTTCCAAAGCTGCTTCAGCGCAGTGGGCTTAACGCTCGCGACGCCGTACCTGACAAGCTTTGGCGATGAGCGAGTGCGTGCTTGGGGGGAGTATGCGCGCTTCATTGTTTTTTTGGATCACAGCGCTCGTTATTGTCACGTCTCCCGTTAGCGCAGGGAGCACGGCGACCTTTGCGGCAGGAAAAGATCCGGATATAAACGCGAGTTGTCGGATTCCATTTGAAGCGCTGAAGGATCCGAAAACCGGCAAATCGTTCGCGCTTTCCGCTCTGCTCAACGAGAACGCCCAGCTCACAGAGAATCTGCGTCAGCGGTACATCGTCGCCGATTTGAATTCGACGGATGAAAACGGCAACTGCCGCGGAGTGCAGGAATACTTCACGTCGGTAGACGAACTGAGCGAGTTCCCACGGCTGCGGGCGATTGCGGCGGCGCGCAAGACTGATGTTGCCTCTTTGGCGAAGGAAAGCGTCGAAGCGCTCGTCGCGTCAGAAGAAAGGCCGAGCGACTCTGCGGGTCTCGCGCTCGAGCTTGAGGATCTGCAGAATTATCTCCAACAGGTCCAACGCTACAAGACTGATCCCGTGGTCAAGCCTTCCGTCGTCCATGGATACTGCGTGGGACAGACACTGAGCTTGTGCGAAGTTGTCGATGGGCAGCCGAAACTCGTCTACCGTTTCGTGACCTCCTCGTTGCGCAACGGACCGCCACCACTCCGCTATTATGCGCCGATCAACGTTATTAACTCGCGCAACTGGAGTTCGGACCGCAGATACAGTCCCGCCGACGTCCGTCGCGACATGCGAATGGGCGGCGGACACGCTCGGATCGTTCCCTTCCTCAACGGGGGCCATCCGATTGAGATGCCGAACTTCATGCATTTCGGCCCCGTGGCTGGCTATTCGGGTTCGTCTGGGAACGGCATCCACGAGATTGCCGGGGGTCTCGACTCCGGCGGTACGTTTGGGGCTCCGGTTAGCCTGGGATGCATCCGTCTCAACAAATTCCAGGCCAAGCTGGCGAGGTGGTGGACGCCGAGCCAGGCGAAGTTTTTTGTATATTTCGAGCCCAATCGTTACCGTGCTCTCGGAGATGCCGCCACCGGCAGGGCCAAAGGATTCCGCACCCCGCAGGATCCTGAGATGGAAATTGCCGCTGCTGCGCCGACACCGGCACATCGAATTGTTTCGAACCGAACAAAGAGCACGTTTGCCACATTTGGCTTTTTCTATTTCGCAAGAACCCTGGCGCGCTGACCGATTTTGCAAGAGATCGCGGCGTGTACCGAAAGCTAAATTCTGCAATATTGGTGGTGAAGTCCGCCAAGGGACAGGCTGCGATGTAACGATCCCGAGGCGCTCTTGTAGGGCGGAATAGCGAAGCGTATTCCGCCACTTGGCCTCGCCGGCCGCTGGAACGCGTCAATCGCCATCCGCAAAATCGCTGGAAGCTGCGGCCACTTACCGGCCTATCGGCATTCGTATTGTCCGGATGGCCGCTCAACTGCGACGCGCTTAGCGAGGTTGCACGCGACAGGTTGCGCGCAGAATGGCGGAATACGCTTCGCTATTCCGCCCTACGTGCTGCGCAAATGTCGTAGGATTGCGCGCGCTTGCAGCGCGAGATCAATTGCCTATTCCGCCGCCTGCAAGGGCGCGACCGGCCGCGTTTGCGCCGCCGCAATGGCGGCAAGCTCATCCTCGACGTGGCGCGAAAACACAAATTGTGCTGGCCGTTGATTGTCGAGCGGAATTTCCGGCGCCATCGGTCCTTGGGTGCGCACACCGAACAACGCGACCTTGATTGCCTCCCAGGGGTGCGCGATCGTTGCCTCGGCGGCGGTCGCCTCGTAGCCACAATGGGCCATGCAGTTGGCGCACTTTTCGTATTTGCCGGTGCCGTAGGAATCCCAGTCCGTCGTTTCCATCAGCTCGCGGAACGATTTGGCATAGCCTTCGCCAAGCAGATAACAGGGCTTCTGCCACCCGAAGATGTTTCGCGTGGGCATCCCCCACGGCGTGCAGTGATAGGTCTGGTTGCCGGCGAGGAAATCAAGGAACAGGTTGGAGTGGATGAAATTCCAGTTCTTTCCCTTGCCGAGGCTGAAGACCTTCCGGAACAGCTCCTTGGTCCGCAGCCGGCCCAGGAAATGCTCCTGGTCGGGAGCGCGCTCATAAGCATAACCCGGGGAGATGGAAATACCGACGCCGAGCTCCTTGCAGTAATCGAGGAACGCCGCAATGTCCTGCGCGGGATGCCCCTCGAAGATCGTGGCGTTGATATTGACCGTAAATCCCTTTGCCTTGGCAGCCTTGATGGCGGAGACCGCGCGATCGAACACCCCTTCCTGCGACACCGACTTGTCGTGGTGCGCGCACAGTCCGTCCAAATGAACCGAGAAGAACAGGTAAGGCGACGGCTCGAACAGATGCAGCTTCTTTTCCAGCAGCAGTGCGTTCGTGCATAGAGACACGAACTTCCTCCTGGCCACCAGGCCTTTCACGATTTCGCCGATCTCGCGGTGAATGAGCGGCTCACCGCCCGGAATGGCGACCATGGGTGCGCCACACTCATCGGCGGCCTCCAGGCATTCCTTGACCGACAGCCGCCGGTTGAGAATCGGATCGGGATAGTCGATCTTGCCGCAACCCGCGCAGGCGAGGTTGCAGCGGAAGAGGGGCTCAAGCATCAAAACGAGAGGATAGCGCCGGCGCCCCCGAAGCTTTTGCTTGAGGATATAGGCGCCGATGCGCATTTCCTTGAGCAACGGGACCTGCATTCAGTTTCCGTTTTGCACCTGAGCAGCGTCTATCAAGCTTTAAATCCTACGGACGGCGGGAATATCCCCCCTCCGGCACATAATGTCGAGATGGTGAGCCGCCATTACCCACCTCTCCCTGCCTGGAAACGCGCGCCAATTCGATCGGTTTTGCTCATGCCGCGACCGCCGGCTAACAGTCGGAACCTGTCAAGTCAATGTGAACGACACATGAGCAGCCGCTCGGCTGAGGCCTTGCTGCGACGGCACGCGCGGTTGTCAAGGCGGGAGGCCGCTGATATGCGGCCCTGACCCTGTTCCTCCATCCTCAGCGTCGGTTCGCAAGACCCAGACATGTTGCAGAGAGCGATTATCAGCACGGTTGGCTTCTGCATCCGCTACGCGGCGCAAGTCATTGGGCTCGCGCTCGTTCTTGCTCTCGTCGCAGGCATCTACGCGGCGAACCATTTCGCCCTCGACGCCGACGTTAACAAGCTGATTTCCAAGGACCTGCCCTGGCGGAAGAATGAAGCAAAATTCGAAAGCTATTTTCCGCCCAAGGAGGAAACCATCCTCGCGGTTATCGACGCGCCCACATCCGAGCTGGCATCCGAGGCGGGCGCGGCGGTTGTGGCGAGGCTCTCAGAGCAGAAGGACCTTTTCCATTACGTCAGCGAGGCCGGGGGCGGCAGCTTCTTCCAAAAGAACGGGCTGCTATTCCTGCCCACACAGGAGGTGCAGGACACGGCCAAGCGGCTTGGGCAGGCCAAGCCTATCATTGGGGCGCTGGCGCAGGATTCCAATCTGCGTGGCCTTGTGTCGGCCCTGAATTACGGGCTGACCGGCGTGCGGGTGAAGCAGTTCACGCTCGATTCGTTCGCGCCCACCCTCAACATGGTGTCGGATACCATGGAGGAGGTGATCGCCGGTAAGCCGGCGAGCTTCTCATGGCGTGCCATGCTCAACGGCGCGCCGCCGACGCTGAGTGACGGCAGACGATTTATCGATATCAGGCCCGCGCTCGATTATTCCGCGCTGTTGCCGGGCAAGGCGGCCACCGAGGCAATTGAAAAGGCCGCTGCCGATCTCGACATCGGTCAAAAATACCGGGCGAGGCTGCGGCTGACCGGACCGGTTCCTATCTCGGACGAAGAATATGCCACCATGCAGGAGGGCGCTTTCGTCAATACCAGCGCGACCATTGTTGTCGTCCTGGTCATCTTATGGCTCGCATTGCGCTCGCCGCGTCTCATCCTCGCGGTTGCGGTTAGCCTGCTGGTGGGCCTTTCCATTACGGCTGCAATCGGGTTGGCGCTGGTCGGAGCGCTCAACCTGATTTCAGTGGCTTTCGCCGTCCTATTTATTGGGCTGGGCGTCGATTTCGGCATTCAGTTCACCGTCCGGTACCGAGCGGAACGCCATGAAATCGACGATCTCAAGCAGGCGTTGGTCGACACCGCAAGCCACGTTGGCGCGCCGCTGACGCTCGCTGCCGCCGCCACCGCGGCGGGTTTTCTGTCGTTTCTACCCACCGACTACAAGGGTCTCTCCGAGCTCGGGCTGCTGGCGGGACTGGGCATGATCATCGCGTTCATTACGAGCATCACCGTCATTCCCGCCCTCCTGATGGTGCTGCGTCCGGCAGGCGAGCCGGCGGAAATGGAATTCAAGGCCCTTGCCCCGGTCGACCGGTTCATGGAACGCCGGCGCATCCCGATCATCGTCGGAACCGGCCTCGCAGTCGCGGCCGGGCTGCCATTGCTCTATTGGCTGCAGTTCGACTTCAATCCGCTCAATCTGCGAAGCCCAAAGGCTCCCTCGGTCGCGACCTTTCTGGAGCTGCGAGCTGATCCTGCGCTGGGCGCGAGCTCGATCTATGATCTTGCGCCGGACAGACAGGCAGCTCAGGCAACCGTGGAGAAGCTGCTTAAGTTACCCGAGGTGGCGAGCATCCATACGGTTGAGCGCTTTATCCCCGATGACCAGCAGCCCAAGCTGGCTGCGATCCATCAGCTCGCGAGCGTCCTCGACCCGGTGTTGCGGCCAGACCCCAACAAGAAACCGCCCTCGGATGCTGACGAGGTTGCGGCACTCAAGGGCGCGGTCGAGGGGCTGCGCCAAGCAGCAAAGGGGCAAGAGGGGAGGGGGGCGCAGGCTGCGATCCGCCTTGCCAGCGATCTCGAGAATATCGCGGACGGCGGCGAATCCCTGCGCCGGCGCGCGCAACAGACCATGATCGCCCCACTTCATACCGCGCTTCGTGAATTGCGAAACTATCTTGGCGCCCAGCCGGTCATGCTGGAAACGCTGCCGCCAGAGATCACGCGCGAATGGGTCACGCAGGATGGCCGGTTCAAGGTGGAAATTCTGCCAAAGGGCGATTCCAACGACAACGAGACACTGCGTCAATTTGCCCGTGCGGTGCAGAACGTGGAACCGGACGCGGTCGAGGGGCCCATCGCAATTCTCGAATCCGGGCGGACCGTGGTACGGGCATTCTTCATGGCGGGCTTCTGGGCGCTCGCCTCCATTGCGGTCCTGCTCTGGATTGTGCTGCGCCGTATCGGGGACGTGCTGCTCACCCTTATTCCCTTATTGCTGGCAGGCGTGGTCACCATGGAGCTCATGGTGATTTTCGGTATGAAGCTCAATTTCGCGAACATCATCGCGCTGCCGCTGCTGCTCGGAGTGGGCGTTGCATTCAAGATCTATTACATCATGGCATGGCGTGGCGGTCAGACCGATCTCCTGCAGTCGAGCCTCACGCGTGCGGTCCTGTTCAGCGCGCTCACCACGGCAACCGCGTTCGGCAGCCTGTGGCTGTCGAGCCATCCCGGTACGTCCAGCATGGGCAAGCTGATGGCGCTCGCGCTGGTGACAACCATGGCGGCGGCGGTCCTGTTTCAGCCGGTGCTGATGGGCCCCCCGCGCGAGGGGAAAGCCTGAGCCGTGCTCCCGCGTTCGCGCGGCTTGCAGCCCTGTAGAATGCGCGATGGGTGCCGCCCGCGGCACCTGTGCGCACGCGTATTCTAGCTCCTATGGGGCCGCCGGCGCGGGACTATCCAGGTCCACCAAAACCTGGCCGTCTTTGACTTCAGTCCGGTAAGTCTTGAGATCGGTAAAACAGGGGGCCTGCACCGCCTTGCCACTGGGCACGTGGAACGCTCCGAAATGCAGGCTGCACTCGATCACATCGCCTTCCAGGATGCCGTCGGCAAGATTCGCGAAAGCGTGGGTGCAGCTCCCGTGCGTGGCATAATAAGTCCCGTCAATGTTGTAGATCGCGACGAGCTCGTCACCGATCTCGAAGCTCTTGACAGTGCCGGCAGGGATATCCTCGACGGCGCACACCGCAATCGGATTTGCTGCCATTGCTCAAAATGTTCCGCACGCTGGAAGCAAGTTCAATACCGGAGCTTACGTCCTTCTGCCAAGGGGCACATTGTGCGCTCTTTCAGCGGGGCGTACCGAATTGACCCGCTTTCGCCCTAGCATATAGGCTACCGCCCGATGGTCAGGCTTGACGATGTGATCGAGGAGCTCGTCACCGCGAACCGCATTCTTGCACGCGAGAACGTGGTCGATTCATTTGGACATATCAGCGTCCGTCACCCCGGCAACCCGCAACGATACCTCCTTTCGCGCGCGCGCGCGCCCGATTGTATCGAGCCCGACGACATCATGGAATTCACGCTGGACGGGGCGGCAGTCGATGCGCGTGAACGCGCGCCCTACCTTGAGCGATTCATCCACGGCGCGCTCTACGAGGCGCGCCCTGACGTGATGTCGGTGGTGCACCATCACAGCGAGAGCGTCATCCCGTTCGGCGTCACGGGCAAGAAGATAAAACCCGTTTTCCATATGGGCGCCTCGATTGGCCATGAGGTGACGGTCTGGGATTCCCACGACCATTTCGGGGACACGTCGCTGCTGGTCGACAGTATGGACATGGGTCGCGATCTCGCAAAAGCGATCGGCGCGGGAGCCACGGCCCTGATGCGAGGGCATGGTGCAACCGTGGCGGGCAGAACTATCCGGCACGCGGTCTACATTTCCGTCTATCTCGAAGTGAACGCGCGGCTGCAAAAGCAGGCGATGGATATGGGAGAGGTGAAGTTCCTCACGTCCGGCGAGGTGGAGAAGGTTCGCGGCCGCACCAGCTCATACGGCATTAACCGTGCCTGGGAGAACTGGTGCCGGCGCGCAGGGCGCCAGTTTAAGCCCGGGCAAAGCGAGAGCCGACTTTGATGACGCTTGATTATGACGCGACCTTGCAGCGCGCTCTCTCGCAGCGAGAGGCCAGGCGGCCGCTGCCTCGACCTCACCACAACACGGCCTAACAGAGTATGGCATGAACGTCGTAAGCGCGCCGCTCGACAGGACGGAGGTCTCGCAGGCCGTTGCTTCCGACGCGATCCTGGTGGTCGAGGAGATCGTCAAACGATTCGAGACGCCGGACGGTGTGCTGACCGCGCTCGATCACGTCTCGCTCGGAGTCGCTCCGGGCGAATTTCTCGGCGTCATCGGCCCTTCCGGCTGCGGCAAATCTACTCTTTTCAATGTCATCGGCGGCCTCCTTGACGGCTACGAGGGCAGCGTGAGGGTCGGCGGTGAGGAGGTGCACGGGCCGCATCGTTCCATCGGCATGATCTTCCAGGAGGAGTCCACGTTTCCCTGGCGCAACGTGCTCGACAACGTCGCTTTCCCGCTCGAGATCGCCGGCATGGCAAAGAGCGAGCGTTATGATCGCGCGCGCCATTTCGTCAAGCTCGTGGGACTCGATGGTTTTGAACGGCGCTATCCCGCCGAACTTTCCGGCGGCATGCGCCAGCGCGTCTCGATGGCGCGCACGTTGGCCGCGCAGCCGAAGATCCTGCTCATGGACGAGCCCTTCGCTGCGCTGGACGAGCAGACCCGCCTGTTGCTTGGGGACAAGGTGCTGCAGATCCAGCAAGAGCTCAAACAGACCACGCTGCTCATCACGCACAGTATCACCGAGGCCGTGCAGCTCGCCGACCGTGTCCTGGTGATGACCTACCGGCCGGGCAAGGTGAGGCGGATTGTGGATATTGCTCTTCCGCGCCCGCGCAGCTCCGAAATCGTATCGAGCGAAACGTTCGGACGCTATGTCGCGCAGATCTGGAATGATCTGCGCGAAGAGGCCAGCCGCGGCTTGCAGGAACAGGAGAGCGAAAAGCTGCGTGGGGGCGAGCACTGATGACGGCGGCTGTCCTTGCCCGAACCAGATATGCTCCCGCCGCAGTAGGCGTGCTCTCGCTGGTTCTGTTCGTCATTCTGATCGAGCTTCTTATTCGCGTCGGTGCTATCAATCGTTTCATCGTTCCAATGCCGTCGGACATCATCGCGGCCTTCCCCCGGGTGATATCCGAGGAGCACGTGCTGGAGCGGTTCTCGCTCACGGCGGGGGAAGCATTCTCCGCGAGCATCCTCGTCACCATCTTCGGCGTCGCCGGAGGTGTGCTGCTCCACCGCTATCGCCTGCTGCGGCTCGCAACCGAGACTTGGGTGGCCGCGGTCGCAGCCGCGCCACTGGTGCTGATGTACCCGCTCTATCTGGTCATCTTTGGCCGCAGCGCGTTGACCATCATCATGATGGGTTTCACCGCCGGGCTTGCGCCGATCATCCTGAAGACTCTCGAAGGTCTTTCTGCCACGCGCCGGGTCCTGATCAATGTAGGCAGGAGCTTCAGTGTTACCCGCTCACAGCAGTTCTGGAAGATCCTGTTCCCGGCTGCGCTGCCGACAATCTTTGTGGGTCTGCGGCTCGGAATGATCTTCTCGCTCATCAATATCGTGGGTGTTGAGTTCCTGATCAATTTCGGCGGGCTCGGACAGCTCATCAATGAGCTTGCCGAACGCTATGACCTTCCGGGAACTTACGCCGCGATCTGTTTTGTCATTCTGGTCAGCATCTGTGTGTTCATCATCTTGGAAAGGCTTGAGCGATGGCTGAGGCCGGCCGACTGACCTTCCCGGTGGCGAGGCCGCTCGGGTTGCGCCTGCGGCCGGTCACGGCCTTGCGGATTATGATCATTGTCGCGGTGCTGGTGGGCTGGGAGGCGCTGGCGGCTTCCGGTCTGCTCTACCGGGACGTGGTGCCGTCGCTGTTCGCGATCGCAAAAGCGCTCTTCCAGATGCTGCGTGATCCCGCCTTCTATTCCCATCTCGGTACGACCGCGTACGAGATTGGCATTGCCATGCTCATCGGCGGATTGAGCGGCCTTGCCGTCGGCATCGTGCTCGGCGGCAGCAGGTTCATGGCTCGCGCCTACGAAGCCTACCTTTATTATCTCGGTCCCTGTCCCAAGATCATCTTCTTCCCGATCATGATCATGTGGTTCGGTGTGGGCCCGGGTTCGAAGATCGCGATGGGGGCGATTTCATGCTTTTTTCCGGTGGCGCTCAACGCCGCAGGTGGCATGCGGCAGATCGACAAGGTCCTCATCCGGGTTGGGAAAAGCTTTCGCGCGAATACCTGGCAAATGGTCACAAAGATCTATCTGCCCGCGATGCGCCATCCAGTCATCAACGGCGTGCGCCTCGGACTGGGCGTCGCGCTCATCGGCACGCTGCTGGCGGAAACCAAATTATCGAACCGCGGAATTGGTTTTCTCGTCATCCAGGCCTACAGCATCTTCAACATGCCGCAGATGTATGCGCTGCTGATCATCCTTTTCGTGATCGCCATCGGGGCGAACAGCCTCATCGGCCGGATCGGCGGGCTGGATAACATCAGGGGATCGTAAAATCAGGGGATCGTAATAGGGGCGCGCAGCCAGAGAGGTAACCACCGAATTCCAGCGCCATGCATGGTCCGGGAACAAAAAGAAACCGGACTCGTTGCGAGTCCGGTTCAGTTTTGCCGGCGCAATGGCCGACAATCACCTTCCAGAGGGGAACAGCTGACGGCTGGAGGAATGTCGGTAATGAGGCAACCTTCGGCCGCCAGTGCGCGGCAGTATGCTCCCGGTATTCCCGCGAACAACACAAAGCTTCGCATGCCAGCCATGCATAGGGAACCACCCCCGAGACCCGGCGCCGCCGATGCGACGCGCTTGTTGCAAACATCGACCCCGGTCAAGGGGTGCATCCGCACCGGCAGCTTCAACCTGAGTTTCTCCACCGCAATCACGGCCTCGGTCCGGCTCGCAACCTTGAGCGCCTTGAGGATGGCAGTCACGTGATTCTTTACCGTCGGTTCCGCCAATCCCAGCACACGCGCGATCGCCTTGTTGCTTTTTCCCTGCCGCAACACCGCGAGCACTTCGATCTGCCGCTGGGTGAGGCCGAGTTGGAGGGGGCAGGCTTTGCTCGCATCGCTCGCTGTCTCTTTTGATCCTGTCTCGCGCCTCAGGACGTCCGAAGGAATATAGGTGCCTCCGGAAATCACCAGTTCGATCGCGCTGAGGATCACCTCGCACGAAGTGCTTTTCGGGATGTAGCCTACGGCCCCGAGTTCGAGAGCGCGCATCACCTCGCCCATGTCACTCAATTCGGCAAGGCACACCACGTCCGTCGTAGGACGACGTTCGCGCAGCGTGGCCAGCGCGGAAAAACCGTCTCCGTTGGGCGCGGTAAGGTCGAGAAGAATGAGATCAACATCGGAATTTTGTTCCAAAACCCGCATCGCTTCCCCGCAATCGGAAGCTTCCAGTGTGACTGCCTCGCGCTTGAGTTGGGCAAGCACCCCGCGCAACGCATGCCGAATCAAGACATGATCATCGATGACGAGGATCTTCAGAGCAGGTCCGGCTGGCGCGCGCTGAGCGCTTTCTGCCTGGCCCAGAACCAGCTTGAATTGCTTCTCCGGTCCGTGACCCTCGATTGGCGCGAGGGATCTGCCGGTCTCCCGCGGTGACCAATTCGACGCCACGCCTGGCTTATGTTTCAGCACGAGCATTGGGCACCGCGGGTTGGAGAGCAAACATCATGGGACCCATTCTAGGCCCCCGAGATCGACAGGAGTGTGAAGGTCTTCACACTTTTGTATCTATCCGCACCGAACGGCATGGCTCGGTGGCGTCGACGTGAATGCACGAACTGTGCCTGTTTTGCCCCTCGGAATGGGGAAGGACCCTCATCGCGGCCGTCTTCGCGTTCAAACGCGGAATTTCAGGCACTTGAAAACCGGCAGCAGCGCTCGCCCGTACCTATTTCCCGGGACAAAAGAACCAGCTCTGTGGGCGCAGCGCTCTCTAATTCGAAGCCGACGTTAGTCCTGCGACCAAAGCATCAGCTGGTCGAAACCCGATCATGCGCTCAACTCTTTGACAGAGCGAGGCATTTTCAATCGCGTCAAAATGATGACGCTGCAGCACTGCGCCATCAGGATGATTCAGCGAACGCCTCGATTCGCTTATTAGGCACCTTAGCGGCGCGTCCGTTTTGTCCGTGTGGATGTAAAGCGAATGCAGCCGCTTGTGGACTGAACAGCATATCGATGGGACAGATCGACGTTACTCATTTGCCCTATATTTCCCTGCTGGCTGTACTGCTGGCACTATTTGCAGCCGGCACGACAAAAGGCCTTATCGGGATCGGCATGCCGATTGTCGCCGTGCCCCTGCTTAATATTGTCGTCGACTTGCGGGTCACCGTCGCATTGCTGTCAATCCCTTTGATCATCACTAACATTCCTCAGGCCATTCAGGGCGATCCGATACCAATCCTTCTCAGAAGACTGACGCCAATCTTCGTTGGACTGGTCGTAGGAGTTTTTGTCGGAGTTAGCCTGCTCGCATCCACGAGCCCTGCGGTTCTAAAACCGGTCGTCGGCATCATTTTGATCGCGATTGCGGTGCTGATGCTGATATCTCCTCGCTTATCCGTGCCGCCAAAGGTGGAGCCTATTGCGGGTCCGGTTGCCGGTCTTGTCGGCGGACTGGCTGGCGGACTCGCCGCTCTGCCGGGACCCTTCGTCTTCATGTATTTGCTGGCTCTCGGCATCAATCGCGATCGGTTCGTGCAGTACTCATCGATGTTTCTGACCGTCGCTGCGACGCTTATGACATTGACGCTAGGAGGCAAGGGTCTGCTGGGATGGAGCGACGCCGCTATTTCAACTTTGGCCACGCTGCCGATTTTCGCAGGAATGTGGATCGGCACGCATGTGAGGCGGTTTGTATCCGCTGAGATTTTTCGCAAAGTCATTCTTGGAGTTGTAGCAGTAAGCGGGGTTCATCTCGTGGCAAGCGCGATATCGGCATAAGGGGATCCTGTCGAGGATATACCCGATACGTTCGTCCCAATACCAAAGAATCTCTCCAATACCAAAGAAGCTCTTTGGTTGAACATCGAGAGCTCATTCGGGACTTCAGGCTGATTCACGCCGCGCATTGAAGTTATCAGGATGTTTACGCGGGATAACGATCGGGCTTTCAAAGTTCGACAGATAAAACGGGAGCCAGCCATGGCGACGATCGCCGGCCTGAGATCACTGCGTGAGACCAGCATGCGAACTGGGCAAGCCGAAACGCTCTCCAGCATATGGTCGGGCGAACTCGTCGTCGCGACGGCATGGCTTGCGGTTTATCTCGTGATCGTCGCCGTAACCATCAATTCGGAATCGCTGTCGAGCGCTATCGAGATCGTCGCGCGCTAGCTGGACCATGCTCATGGAGATGCATCAGGTCCGCTATTTCCTCGCGCTGTGCGATGAGCTTCATTTCACACGCGCCGCGAAGCGCTGCGGAGTCGCGCAGCCCTCGCTGACGAAGGCGATCAGGACGCTCGAAAGGGAGCTCGGCGGGCCACTCTTCCATCGGGAGCGCGGGAAGATACGCCTTTCGGAGCGCGGGCAGGCGGTCGCGCCGTTTCTCGAAAATCTCAACTGGTGCGCGCAGGCCGCCAAACGCAAGGCCGCTGATTTCAATTCGTCACAACGTCGACTCAATGGAGGCTCTGATGCGGAAGTGGGTCTATCTCGTCGCAGTCATCGCGATCGCAGCCGTGAGCTTGGGCTTTCTGGTTAGGACCGGGTTAGAAGTCCCGAAGCCGGAGCTCTCGGTTCAATCCGGTAATTCCATTTCAATTGAAAGCCTGCACCGCGCGATTGATATGAAGCTGCTGCCGGTTCAGGAGATCAAGGACCCGGTCTGATCTCGGTCGCTACGAAGGCTGGCTTAAAAGCCCCGCGTCCCGCTCAGAAATGCCAGCGCTGGGCCTTGGCGACCAGGAAATCACGAAATACCTGGACGCGCGCGACGGTCTTGAGCTCTTCGGGATAGACGAAATACGCGTCGAGCGCGATCGAGTCCGATTCGCCGAATAGCTGGACGAGGCCGCCGTTCTCTTCGACCAGGTAGTCGGGCAGCAGTGCGACCCCGATGCCGCGCTGGCAAGCGCGCAGAATGCCAAGCACCGAGTTGATCGTGAGCGCGGGCGTGCGCGGGCCTTTCCCGTCGCGCCCCACTTCAATGAGCCAGCGCCGGTTTTCAAGGTAATTCGGCACCGTCCCCCCGAGCAGCAGCACCCGGTGGTTGTCGAGATCATCCAACGCGCGCGGGGTGCCGAAGCGCTTGATGTATTCCGGTGATGCATAGGCATGAAAGCGTACCGAGAACAGCTTGCGCTGGATCAGGTCGGGCTGGGTGGGCTGGCGCAGGCGAATGGCGACATCGGCCGCGCGCATGGCGAGATCAAGCTCCTCGTCGGTCGTGATCAAGGTCAGATGGATATCCGGATAGAGCTCGACGAACTCGCCGAGGCGCGGGGTGAGCCAATGCACGCCGATCCCCGGGGTTGTCGTGACGCGCAGGTCTCCGTTTGGCCGCTCGCGGCTGTCGGTGAGTTTTGCGCGCGCAGCTTCGAGCTGCATGAACACGTCATGCGCGGTGTGCTGAAGAAGCTCGCCCTGCTCGGTGAGAATGAGTCCGCGCGCGTGGCGATGGAACAGCGAAACCCCGAGCTCCTGCTCGAGCGCCGAGACCTGCCGCGACACCGCCGATTGCGACAGTCCCAATTGTTCGCCGGCATGGGTGAAGCTGCCGGCTTCGGCCGCGGCGTGGAAAACCTTAAGCTTGTCCCAGTCCATGCTCATAGGCGCTTTCGTCGAACCGTCATTCCGCGGCGATTGCGGGCTCTGCTTCGCCGTGTGCTGCAAGGTAGCGCTCGGCTTCGAGTGCGGCCATGCAGCCCTGTCCGGCGGCGGTCACCGCCTGGCGGTAGACGTCGTCCGTCACGTCACCGGCGGCAAACACACCGGCGACCGAGGTCGCTGTCGAAGGGGCGGTCTTGATATAGCCGGAGGGCTTCATTTCCAATTGTCCGGTGAACAACTGAGAAGCCGGGGTGTGGCCGATGGCCACGAACACGCCATCGACCGTCCGATTGCTGATCGCGCCGGTTTTGACGTTGCGAAGGACGGCCCCCGTTACCTTGAGCGGGGTTTCTTCGCCGACCACCTGATCGAGCACGCTATCCCAGACCACTGTGATCTTCGGGTTTCGGAAGAGCCGATCCTGCAGAATCTTCTCCGCGCGAAAGCGGTCACGGCGGTGCACAACGGTCACGCTGTTGGCAAAATTGGTGAGGAACAGAGCCTCCTCGACGGCTGTATTGCCGCCGCCGATCACCAGCACATCCTTGCCGCGGTAAAAGAACCCGTCGCAGGTCGCGCAGGCAGAGACGCCATACCCTTTGAATTTCTGCTCCGAGGGTAATTCAAGCCAACGTGCCTGCGCCCCGGTTGCAATGATGATGGTATCGGCCAGAAAGCGCGCCGCCGAGTCGCATTCGATTGGGAACGGCCGCCGCGAGAGATCGACCCTGCTCACATGATCCGGCACAAGCGTCGTGCCGACATGCTCGGCCTGCCTCTGCATCTGCTCCATCAGCCAGGGTCCTTGGATCACTTCGGCAAAGCCGGGATAGTTCTCCACATCAGTCGTAATCGTGAGCTGACCGCCGGGCTGGATGCCCTGGATGAGGACGGGCTGGAGCATGGCACGGGCGGCGTAAACGGCAGCCGTATAGCCCGCCGGACCAGAACCGATGATGACGACCTTGGCATGGTTGCTCATGGCCAGCGAAAAAAGCCCCCGTTAGAGACGTTTAGGGCGGCCCTGGAGCCGCCAACCGACCCCGTCAATCTATGGGTTCTGCGCAGCTATGCAAGATACGCAGATCGATTTGCCCCCAAGCGACGAATGCCGGGGGTATGGCCGAAGCCGCAAAGCTGGGGATCGGTTAACGCGGGCTAACGCCAATCTGCCGGGCGGCCGCAGCAGCTGCCATCGCCCTAGCGCCACTCGACTTTCTTGATTTCGTAAGCCTTGGCGCCACTGGGCGTGACGACCTCGACGCTCGTGCCCTTGGACTTGCCGATAAGAGCGCGGGCAAGCGGGGAGGTAATGGAAATTTTGCCCTTCTTTGCATCGGCTTCCGGCTCGCCCACTAGCTGCCAGACCTGCTTCTTGGCCGTGTCCTCGTCGACGAGGGTTACGGTCGCGCCGAATTTGATCGTCTCGCCGGAGAGCTTGGACACATCGATCACCTCGGCGCGCGCCAGCTTGTCCTCAAGCTCGGCGATGCGGCCCTCGTTGTGGGATTGCGACTCCTTGGCGGCATGGTACTCGGCATTCTCGGACAGATCGCCGTGCGTGCGCGCGTCCGTAATCAGCTGGATAATGCGGGGACGCTCGACCTGCTGTCTATGCTTGAGTTCATTCTCGAGCGTGGAGTAGCCCTCCCCTGTCATCGGGATCTTTTCCATTGTTCTTCAAACCTCCGATAGCAAAGAGACAATAATTCTGATCGCGGGCCGAACCGAATCCGGCCACGCGACCCTGAACTCTGTCCAATCCCGTGCCGTCTGAGCCTCCTCAGCGCGCGGGAATCAGCCCTTGCCGCTGAAATAGCTCTGCAGCGCGCGCACCTCGAGGTCCCCCCCGAGATAGGCCTTGATTCCCTGCGCAGCGGCTACGGCCCCAGAGAGAGTGGTGTAGTATGGTACTTTATGCAAGAGGGCCGCCCTGCGCAGCGAGCGGCTGTCGGCAAGCGCCGTGGCGCCTTCGGTGGTGTTGAAGACGAGCTGAACTTCACCATTTTTGATGGCGTCAACGATGTGAGGCCGGCCCTCCAGGACCTTGTTGATTTTGCTGGCCGGAATGCCCCTCTCGGCGAAATAGCGCTGGGTACCCGAGGTCGCAATAACGCGAAATCCGAGTTCGACCAGGATGCGGACCGCCTCCACGACTCGGGGCTTATCGCTGTCCTTGACGGATACGAAAACTGTTCCCTGTCTGGGCAGCCGGGAGCCGCCCCCAATCTGGCTCTTGGCGAAGGCGACCGCGAACGTCTGGTCGATGCCCATGACCTCGCCGGTCGACTTCATCTCCGGCCCCAGCACCGTATCGACTCCCGGAAAGCGCGCGAAGGGAAAGACTGCTTCCTTGACTGCGATGTGGTCGATCCGCGCAGGTTTGAGTTCAAGCTCAGCGAGCGTCTCACCGGCCATGATTCTGGCTGCGATACTCGCGACCGGAACTCCGATCACCTTTGCGACGAACGGGACCGTGCGGGACGCTCGCGGATTGACCTCAAGCACATAGATATCGCCGTTCTTGATCGCGTACTGCACATTCATCAATCCCCCGACTTCCAGCGCAAGCGCCAGTGCCCGAGTTTGGCGCTCGAGCTCAGCGAGAGTATCGGCCGACAGCGAGTGCGGCGGGAGCGAGCATGCACTGTCGCCGGAATGGATGCCGGCCTCCTCGATATGCTCCATGATGCCGACGACCAGAGTGTCCTTGCGATCCGCCAGACAATCGACGTCGACTTCAATGGCATCGGAGAGATAGCGGTCGATGAGAAGCGGTCGCTTTTCCGAGACCACCAAGTCCGATGGCCGATCAAGAACGCCCGCGAGCCGCACGATGTACCGGTCGAGCTGATCGGCGTCGAGTAGAATTTCCATGGCTCGCCCGCCGAGGACATAGGATGGCCGTATCACCACCGGATATCCAACCGCCTCCGCGATTGAGCGCGCTTCCTCCGGACTGCGTGCAATGCCGTTCAAGGGCTGGCGCAGATTGAGCCTGTCCAGCAATTGTTTGAACCGGTCGCGATCTTCGGCAAGGTCGATTGCTTCGGGAGAGGTGCCGAGGATCGGTACTTTGGCCTTCTCCAGCGGATGCGCGAGCTTGAGCGGCGTCTGGCCGCCGAACTGGACGATCACCCCATGCAAATGTCCGCGCGAGCGCTCTACGTCGATGATCTCGAACACGTCCTCGGCCGTAAGCGGCTCGAAATAGAGTTGATCGGAGGTGTCGTAGTCGGTCGAGACCGTTTCGGGATTGCAGTTGACCATGATGGTCTCATAACCGCTGTCCCTGAGCGCAAAGGATGCATGGCAGCAGCAATAGTCGAACTCGATTCCTTGTCCGATCCGGTTAGGTCCCCCGCCCAGGATCACAACCTTCTTGCGATCGGAGGGGGCGGCTTCACAAGCGGGTAGGGCACCGAAGGCCGGCGCATAGGTGGAGTACATGTAGGCTGTTGGTGATGCGAACTCGGCAGCGCAGGTATCGATCCGTTTGAACACGGGGCGCACGCCAAGAGCATGGCGCCGCTCCCTGACGGCGTCCTCAGAAAGCCCGGCGAGCTTGGCCAGGCGCGCGTCGGAAAAGCCCATGCTCTTGAGGCGCCGCAATGCTCCCGCGCTCCCCGGCAATCCCATGCCGCGGATCTGTGCCTCCGCCTCGACGAGTTCGCGGACCTGGGCCAGAAACCAGGGGTCGATTTTGCACGAGCCGTGAATGTCCTGATCGGAAAAACCAAGGCGCATGGCCTGTGCCGCTTTGAGCAGCCGTTCCGGGGTCGGCGTGCCGAGCGCCGCGCGCACCGCGTTCTTGTCGTCTCCGTGCCCGATGCCTTCGATCGCGATCTCGTCGAGCCCGGTGAAGCCGTTCTCCAGCGAACGCAGTGCCTTCTGCAGACTCTCCTGAAAAGTGCGGCCGATGGCCATGGCCTCTCCAACCGACTTCATCGAGGTGGTCAACACCGGCTCCGCGCCGGGAAATTTCTCGAACGCAAAGCGCGGGATTTTCGTTACGACATAGTCGATGGTCGGCTCGAACGAGGCGGGCGTTGCTCCGCCCGTGATCTCATTTGCCACCTCGTCGAGTGTGTAGCCGACGGCGAGCTTGGCTGCGACCTTCGCAATGGGAAATCCGGTTGCTTTGGAGGCAAGGGCTGAGGAGCGTGACACGCGTGGATTCATCTCGATGATGACAAGTCGTCCGTCCTGTGGGTTCACGGCAAACTGGACGTTCGAGCCTCCGGTCTCAACTCCGATCTCGCGCAGTACCGCAATGGAGGCATCCCGCATGATCTGATATTCCTTGTCCGTGAGCGTGAGCGCCGGCGCAATCGTGATCGAGTCACCGGTGTGCACACCCATGGGGTCAAGGTTTTCGATTGAGCAGACGATGATGCAATTGTCGTTACGGTCGCGCACCACTTCCATCTCGAACTCTTTCCAACCGAGTACGGATTCCTCGATCAATACTTCGCTGGTCGGAGAGGCATCGATGCCGCGTTCGACGATGTCGATGAATTCACTTTTGTTGTAAGCAACGCCGCCGCCGGTGCCGCCCAGCGTGAAGGAGGGCCGAATGATGGCCGGCAGTCCGATTTCGTCGAGGGCTTCGAGTGCCTGGATCAGTGTCTTCACCTGCTTCGAGCGCGGTGTTTCGAGCCCGAGGCGCTGCATCGCCTCGCGAAACAGCTTGCGGTCTTCCGCCTTGTCAATGGCGTGCGCCGTGGCTCCAATCATCTTGACGTTGAAGCGGTTGAGCACGCCCATTTTGTTGAGCGACAATGCCGTGTTCAGCGCCGTCTGTCCTCCCATGGTCGGGAGCAGCGCGTCCGGGCGTTCCTTCTCGATGATTTTAGCAACGATCTCAGGCGTGATCGGCTCGACATAGGTGGCGTCTGCAACGCCGGGATCGGTCATGATCGTTGCCGGGTTCGAATTGACGAGCACGATCCGATAACCCTCGGCTTTGAGGGCCTTGCAAGCCTGGGTGCCCGAATAGTCGAACTCGCAGGCCTGCCCGATGACAATGGGACCAGCGCCGATGATGAGGATCGAGCCGATATCGGTCCGCTTTGGCATGGGTTCAGGTATGGGGGTGGCGCCGAGGGCGAACGGGTTGCCCAGCCTCGCGCACGCGCGGTTTAGACCAGAATCGGCCGCCGCGAAACCCCCCGTTACGACGGTTCCCAACCCTGCTTTCGGTGCGCGAGAAACGTCATACGGGCCGGATTGTGGCCGATATTTGCGGGCGCGCGCTTGGCCAGGAAGCCCGACACCCCAAGCTTTTCGACCATGGCGCGCTCACTATAACGCGTGAGACCCAGGCGCGAGCGCAGGCGCCAGTAATCCGAGACAGCCGTGCGCACCAATCCTATGAGAGCGGCACCAAAGAATCCGTTCGTTGCTGCGAACTTCAGAAGGGCCATGGCGTCCGTTGCCGCAGAGACATGCGGTGGGATGATGTCGCCAAGGATGAGGAGGCCCTCTCGCCGCAGCAGCCTGTGGAACAGCGCGAGCAGCACATCAGCTTCTTTGGCCGTGATATATTGTGCGACTGAATGCATCACCACCACGTCAAACGTGGCCGGCTCAAAAGTGGCGATCTCCTCTGGCGACCGTACTTCGATTGCGTCATGGCCGTGAAACCGCGACGCGAGCGCACCGCGCACCTTTGGGGCTGCTTCACACAACACGAGACGCCGCGCAGGGGGCGTTATCAGGTCGGCGTGCAGGGCTTCGCCGCAGCCGTAGTCGAGGACCTCCGCGTCTTGCGGGACATGCTTGGACAGGTGGGTTGCGATTGTGCGGTAGTGGATGTCGCGATGCCGGGCATTGACGTAGATCGAATGCTCAGAATCCCAAAAGGCGACCCATTCGCCCATCATTCCATTCCGCATTGGCCATAAGTGCGGGCGAGGCCTCGCCTCCTTGCCCATTGCTGCTCAGCGAGCTTCCCCCGGATGATCACGCAAGGCTCATAAAGGGCGGGATTTTTCCATCATCTCGACGAATCGCGTGAACAGATAATGGCTGTCGCGTGGTCCCGGCGATGCCTCCGGATGATATTGAACCGAGAATACCGGCCTGTGCTTGAGCGCCAATCCGCAATTCGATCCGTCAAACAGTGACACATGCGTCTCAATGACGTCTGTCGGCAACGTGGTGCGGTCGACAGCGAAACCGTGATTCATGGAAGTGATCTCAACCTTTCCGGTGAGCAGGTCTTTGACGGGATGGTTGGCGCCATGGTGGCCCTGGTGCATCTTGACGGTTCGAGCGCCGACGGCGATCCCCAGCATCTGATGGCCGAGACAGATGCCGAAGACGGGAATGGCCGCATCGATGATCGTGCGGATGACAGGCACGGCATATTCCGCGGTCGCGGCCGGATCTCCCGGGCCGTTTGAGAGGAACACACCGTCCGGCTTGAGCGCCATGATGTCATCGGCCGGCATCTGCGCAGGCACGACTGTCACCTTGCATCTGTTGGCTGCAAGCTGTCGCAAGATATTGCGCTTAATGCCGTAGTCGATCGCTACGACATGAAATCTCGGATTGTCCGCACGGCCATAGCCCTTGCCCCATTGCCACGGCGTTTGGTCCCAGCTGAAACGCTGGGCTGACGTGACCATCGGGACAAGGTCCATGCCGACGAGGCCCGGCCATTCGCGCGCCTCTTTTTTGAGCGCATCGAGATCAAAACGGCCCGACGGCTCGTGCGCGATTACTGCGTTCGGCATGCCGTGAACGCGAATGCGGGTGGTCAGCGCCCGCGTATCGAGGCCACCGAGCCCGATCACTCCCCGCGCCTTTAGCCAATCATTGAGGTGGCGCGTCGCGCGATAATTCGACGGTGCCGTAATTGGCGCGTTGAGAACGACCCCGCGGGCGCCAGGCGTTGCCGCCATGTTCACGGTCTCTATGTCCTCCTCGTTCGTGCCCACATTGCCGATGTGAGGGAACGTGAAGGTAATGATCTGGCCGGCATAGGACGGGTCTGTCAGGATTTCCTCATATCCCGTCATCGCGGTATTGAAGCACACCTCCCCTGCCGCATGGCCGCTCGCGCCGAAGCCGAAGCCCTCAAACACCGTTCCATCGGCGAGCACCAGAACGGCCGTTGACGCCGGCTCGGCCCAGGCGTCCTCGCGATCCGCAGGCTCGGGTTGTCTGTCGTGCATCGAAGACATAGATTGCGACATGTCGCTCGAAGGAAGTTTTGATCGAGCATCGATCAGTGCAATTGCCAGGGGATAGCCGTGCTCCGCGAGGAGATCAACAGCGCATTGAAAACTGCCATGAAAGCGAGGGACGAGCTGCGGGTATCGACATTGCGCCTTATCAATGCTGCGATAAATAATGCGGAAATCGAGGCCGAGATGCGGGGTCGGGCGCCGTTGAAAGAGGATGAAGTCCTCGATCTTCTGCAGAAGATGATCAAACAGCGGCGCGAATCGGTTGAAATCTACGAGAAGGGTGGTCGCAAAGAGCTTGCGGACAAGGAGCGCGACGAGATCGAGATTATCGGCGCATATCTGCCAAAACAGCTGTCCGAGGCTGAGACACAAGCAGCCATTGCAGAGACGATAAGCAGGCTGGGTGCAAAGGGCATCAAAGACATGGGTAAGATCATGGCTGCCCTCAAGCAAAGCTATGCCGGCAAGATGGATTTCAGCAGGGCCGGTCCATTGGTCAAAGCGGCGCTTGCAGGCTCATGATACCTCAATCAGGATCTCTGCAAGCCGTTGCGGCATGTCAATCATCACGTCATGGCTGCAGGATAGCTCATAAGCTTGCCAACCGGGTTCCGCTCTAAATTTCTCGTAGCAGCCTTTCGACTTTTGACATGCCTGTAAACGCCTGTAACATCAGGCGTCGAAAGGTAGGGCCTTGATGGGCCCATGCCGAGCCGCATGTGGATATCGGGAGCATGCGCGCGCAATGTGCCAAGACCCCTTTTCCTCCCTATATTCGTCATCCGCGGCCGCTAGCATTGCGAATCAGCCATGCGTTTTTCCCCCCAATTCCTGGACGAGCTGCGCGCCCGGCTCCCGGTGTCGGAAGTCGTGGGACGGCGCGTACAGCTCAAGAAATCCGGCAGCGAGTGGCGCGGGCTTTCGCCTTTCAACAAGGAAAAGACGCCCTCGTTTTTCGTCAATGACCAGAAGTCCATGTGGTTCGATTTTTCCGCCGGGAAGAACGGCAACATTTTTGATTTTGTCATGCTCACGGAGGGTCTGTCCTTTCCGGAGGCCGTGGAAAAGCTGGCAGAGCAGGCTGGTCTGCCGCTGCCAAAACTCTCCCGCGAAGAAGTCGCCCAGGAAGAGCGCCGCAGGACACTCAACGATGTCCTCGAAATGGCTGCCAAATTCTTCGAAGCCACGCTGGCTTCGCGCGCCGGCGCCAAAGCGCGCGGCTATCTGGCCGACCGCGGCATCGATCCGGCGACGCAGCTTCGATTTCGCCTCGGCTATGCGCCGCCGGCGCGGTTTGCGCTCAAGGAGCATCTCGGCAAGGAGGGGGTGTCAAACGACGACATGATCCAGGCGGGATTGCTGGTGACCGGGGAGGACATCCCGCTTCCTTATGATCGCTTCCGTGATCGCGTAATGTTCCCCATTACCGACCTGCGCAATCGGGTCATTGCCTTCGGCGGTCGAGCGCTGGAAAGCGACGCGCCGGCAAAATACCTCAACTCCCCCGAGACGGCTCTCTTTCATAAAGGCGCAACCCTCTACAACATCGCTGCCGCTCGGCTTGCCGCGCATAAGGGTGGGCCTCTGATTGCGGTCGAAGGCTATGTTGACGTGATTGCCATGGTGCAGGCCGGCTACGAGGCTGCGGTCGCGCCGCTCGGGACGGCGCTGACGACCGACCAGCTGGACCTGCTGTGGAGAATGGCTGACGAGCCGACGCTTTGCTTTGATGGCGATGAGGCCGGGCGCCGGGCCGCGTTCCGCGCGATGGATTTGGCGCTGCCCTTGCTCAAGCCGGGAAAGAGTCTGAAATTCGCGAGCCTGCCCCAGGGCCAGGATCCTGACGACCTGCTGCGGGCAGGGGGACGCGACGCTGTCAAGGACGTAATCGAGACGGCACGTCCGCTTGCGGAGCTCCTGTGGATGCGGGAGGCCGAGGCGGGCGCATTTGACACGCCTGAGCGACGTGCCGCGTTCGAGGTGCGGCTCGCGCAAGTGATTGCGTCGATTGGCGATGAATCCGTGCGGAAATACTACCGTAGCGAATTCGGGGAGCGGCTGCATCGCATGTTTGAGATTGGGGCACGCCGAAGCACGCGATCGATTCTTGGCCGGGGCAGGTCGCCGCGTGCAGCCGCGTCATGGACACGCCCGCAGCGCGTTTCTCGCAACCGATATCCGCCTGGCGCCCCCGTCAGGGCCGCCGTTGACGAGCCGTATGTGGTGGCGAGTGCGCAGCTCGCGGCCAGCCCCATTCACCGCGGTCACCGTGCCACCATCCCCCCTCGCGAAGCCCTTATCCTGCAGGCCGTGATCAACCACCCCTGGCTGCTGCATGATCACCTTGAAGAGCTCGCCGGCATCGATCTGCGCCATTCCGATGCCACCAAGGCCAAGGCCGCCATCATTGATATTTTTGCTCACGGTAGTGTGTCGGACGCCGAGAGCATGCTAAGCGAGCTTGCTCGCCGAGGCTTGGCCGAAGTTTCGGGGCGTCTTGCGAGGACGATTACAACGGTCTCCGTGTGGGGGGCACAACCGGGAGCCGCACCCGAGGACGTACTGACAACGTGGAACCAGCTCGTTGCCTTGCATCGGCAGTGGCATTCGCTACCTAAGGAACTCCGGGAAGCCGAAAACGCGTTCGGGCGAGAACCGACGGAGGCGAACTATTCGTGGTTACAGGACGTAAAGGCCCGGCAGGCTGTGCTTGATGGCACCGAGGCGCTCATTGAAGGCTTTGGTACCTCGTCGGGGCGCCCGACGCGCTCAATCTGATGGATAGGGGACAGAACCTCTTGTTGTAAGGGCCATCACCAATTGTGTTCCTCTCGGGGAGGGTTAATCGGGGCTTAATTGGCCGGGTCGACACTCCGCGAGGGCGAATCGGCGCTCATTCGAGCAAGGGCGGCCGAAGTCGAGTCTCTCTACATAGGGTAGGGGGCGGTTTGTTGGGCGTGACATTTCGAAGGGCGTTCGGGAGAGACATGCATGGCGATAAAGGCGAAGGCAGCGTCCAAGGAAAAAGAAAAAGAGAAGGACGACATCCCGGAAAAGGATGTTGCCGAGAGCCCGGACACTCCCCTGCCGTTGCTTGATTTAAGCGATGCGGCCGTAAAAAAGCTCATCAGAACCGCCAAAAAGCGGGGATATGTAACCCACGACCAGATCAACTCGGTATTGCCTTCGGAGGAGGTCAATTCGGAGCAGATCGAAGACGTCCTCGCGATGTTCAGCGAGATGGGCGTCAATGTGGTCGAGACCGAGGAGACAACCGAAGACGAAGGCGAGCGGGAGGAACCTGAGGAAGAGGCGGAGCCCGATGGCGGCGAGCTCGTCGAGGTTCAGCGCGCACTCCCGGTAAAACCCGAGGCGAAGGAACCTGCCGAACGCACTGATGACCCCGTGCGCATGTACCTGCGCGAGATGGGATCCGTTGAGCTCCTGTCGCGCGAGGGGGAAATCGCGATCGCAAAGCGCATCGAGGCCGGCCGCGAGGCAATGATTGCCGGCCTGTGCGAGAGCCCGCTCACTTTCCAGGCGATCATCATTTGGCGCGACGAGCTTAATGAGGGAAAGGTCTTTCTGCGGGACATTATTGATCTCGAGGCGACGTATGCCGGGCCAGACGCCAAGGCCATGCCCGCTCCGCCGCCCGTCGGCTCCAATGGCGAGCAGCCCGCGGCCTTATCGGCCTCGGCCGCAGGTGGCTCTGTGCTGGCCCAGATGCCGGCTCCGCCCGCGGCCCCGCCCGCTGCCACCCCGTTCAAGGCCGCGCCTATCGGGCCGGAGGAAGGCGAGGCCGCCGAAGTCGTACCGGGCGAGGCGGAATTTGACGAAGAGGATATGGAGAATTCGCTTTCGCTTGCAGCCATCGAGGCCGAGCTCAAGCCGAAGGTTCTCGAGACTTTCGACAAGGTTGCGGACGCGTACAAGCGGCTGCGCCGACTGCAGGATCAGGACATTGAGTTCAAGCTCAAGAATACCAGCCTCTCGCCCGCGCAAGAACGTCGTTACAAGAAGCTCAAGGACGAGATTATCACCGAGGTGAAATCGCTGCGATTGAATCAAACCCGCATCGATTCACTGGTCGAGCAGCTCTATGACATCAACAAGCGTCTCGTGAGTTACGAGGGCCGCCTCATGCGGCTTTCCGAGAGCCACGGGGTGGCACGTGAAGACTTTCTGAGAAATTATCAGGGCTCGGAGCTTGACCCGCGCTGGCTCAACCGCGTTTCCAAGCTTTCGGCGCGGGGCTGGAAGAATTTCGTCGCCAAGGACAAGGACAAGATCAGACAGTACCGTCACGACATTCAGGTACTGGCCGGGGAGACCGGTCTCGAGATCGGCGAATTCCGCAAGATCGTCCACATGGTGCAAAAGGGCGAGCGGGAAGCGCGCCAGGCCAAGAAGGAGATGGTCGAGGCCAATTTGCGTTTGGTCATCTCAATCGCGAAAAAATATACTAATCGCGGACTGCAGTTCCTGGATCTGATCCAGGAGGGCAATATCGGTCTGATGAAGGCCGTCGATAAGTTCGAATACCGCCGCGGTTACAAGTTTTCGACCTACGCGACCTGGTGGATCCGGCAAGCCATCACGCGTTCCATCGCCGATCAGGCGCGGACCATCCGCATCCCCGTCCACATGATCGAGACGATCAACAAGATCGTTCGCACCTCGCGGCAAATGCTCAACGAGATCGGCAGAGAGCCCACGCCCGAGGAGCTGGCCGAGAAACTAGGCATGCCGCTCGAAAAGGTGCGCAAGGTTCTCAAGATCGCGAAGGAGCCTCTTTCGCTGGAAACGCCCATTGGGGACGAGGAGGATTCCCACCTCGGCGATTTCATCGAGGACAAGAATGCCATTCTGCCGATCGATGCCGCGATCCAGTCGAATCTGCGCGAAACGACGACGCGCGTGCTTGCCTCTTTGACGCCGCGCGAGGAGCGGGTGTTACGGATGCGCTTCGGCATTGGCATGAACACCGACCACACCTTGGAGGAGGTGGGCCAGCAGTTCTCAGTTACGCGCGAGCGCATTCGCCAGATCGAAGCCAAAGCGCTGCGCAAGCTCAAGCATCCGTCGCGGTCGAGAAAGCTGCGTAGCTTTTTGGACAACTAGCCGCGGATTCGCTGTCGCGATAATCGCGGGCGAACTTCCCCTACTGCAACCGGTTTGTAGCCGGCGCGCTCACGCGCAGTGCTTCGGAATGATGCGCTTGGTTATCCCTGCGGGCGGAATCCGAGGATCTGCTCAAACCGATTGGCGTAGGCCGGCCAGACCTCCGGATTGACAACCCGCGGCGGCCGCTTGCCGTCGAGCGTCATCACGAGCTGTTCGGCCGCGATGCGGCCCATATTGGCGCGCGTCTCGCGCGTCATCCCCGCCGTATGCGGGCTTGCAATCACATTGTCGAATTGCAGGAGAGGATGATCGGAAGGCGGCGGCTCCTTGTCCCACACGTCAAGGCCGGCGCCTGCAATTTTCTTCTCCCGCAACACCTGCGCGAGCGCGCGTTCGTCATGAATAAAGCCACGCGCCGTCGTGATGAAGTAGGCGTGCGGCTGCATCAGCGCGAATTCGCGCGCGCCGATCATGCCGCGGGTGGTCTCGTCCAGCGGGCAGTTGATGGAGACGAAATCGGAACGCTGCAAAAGTTCGTCGAGCGTTACCTTGGCGGCTCCCCGCTCGGCGATCGTTTCGGCGTCGAGATAGGGATCGCAGGCGATCACCTGCATGTCAAAAAGACCGCGGCACAGTTGCGCCACGCGCCGCCCCACATTGCCGATGCCGACGATCCCAATGGTGCGACCGCGCACATCGTTGCCCATGAACATGCCCCGGTCGTTCAGCGGCCCCCGGCGCAAGGCGTGGTTGCTTTGAATGATCTGCTTCGAGAGCATCAGCAGCATGGCGAGCACATGGGTGGCGACAGCTTCCGCATTGCCTCCGCTCTGATTGACGACCAGCACGCCTGCGGCTGTGCAGTGCTTCACATTGACCGTGTCAAAGCCGGCGCCGTTGGTGGAGACGACCAGCAGATTCGGCATGCGCGCGAGCAGGTCGCGCTCTACATGAAACCGCAGCGGCAGCACGTCGCGGGCTGAGCCGATCTGATAGGCGTGCGCTGCCGCCATGATCGGTTTGGCGACCTCATCGCTCGTATCGTTCTCTAGCTTGTCGAGCCGGATTTCCGGCCGTTGCGCAATGATATCGAAATAACAGGGGTGGGCGATGTGGCGCACGTAGAATACGCGCTTGACATTCTCTCTCATTGTCCCGTCGCTAGGCCACACCTTCGACAATGCGCAGATCCCGATCCACCGCGTTGCCCAGGACTTTTAGGGCAGCCTGATATCCTTCACTGTCGTGGGCGGCAACCGCACGCTCGACATTGTCGAATTCGATGATGACGACTCGCTGGGCGATGCCGCCCTCGTAGGCTTTCACGGCGTTGCCGCGCGCCATGAAACGGCCGCCGGCAGCGGAAATAGCGGGAGCCGCGAGCTTGGCATATTGCGCCAACGCGTCGGGATTGGAGATGGAACGATAGCATGCAACCCAGTAAGCCTTTGCCATTGCGACCTCTGCGTGATCATGCGAAACGTTGCACGCGATGAAAGCATCTCTTGCGGCCCCTGCACAAGACGGATTCTGGTTTCTTTTCCCTTGTTCGCGGTAACATCAGTCCGTTCTCCGGAGAGCGTCTCATGATCAGAGTGCTTGCTTTCATTGGGCTCCTTGCCGTCCTTGCCGTGATTGCCGCGGCGGTATTCTTCTTTGGCGGATTCTACAGTGTCGCAGGAACGGCCGGCGATCCTGCCGTCATCAGCTGGGCGCTGGGTCATATTCGCGCGGCTTCTATTGCGCGCCACGCGAGCGATAGTCCCACGGTTTCGCTGGAGGATCCGGCGATCGTGCAGGCGGGTGCGCGTGCTTATGCCACCCGCGGCTGTGTCAATTGTCACGGCGGTCCGGGGGTAGACTGGGCAAGGTTCGCAGAAGGTTTGCGCCCGGAGCCTCCTGATCTCAAGGAACTGGCTCCCGATCGGACGCCACAGCAGTTGTTCTGGGTTGTCAAGAACGGCATCAACATGACTGGGATGCCGAGCTTTGGCGCAATCGATGTCCCGGACCAGGAGGTCTGGAGCATTGTCGCCTTCGTAAAGAAGCTTCCGACAGTTTCCGACGACGATTTCAAGACTTGGACCGGCAAGTGAGTGAAATCGCGCGTCCGGATGCGCAACGCGATCAACGGAACTCTCCCAACCTTTCGGCCTCGCCTCTGCCTTAATCACGCTTGCAGCCCATGCCCACGGACATTGCGCAAAAGGTCCCGCAGGTGAAGATCCACACGTTGTTCATAACCGACGAGCAGATCGTGATCGTCGATCCGAAGGACAACAAGGTGGCGGACGTCATCAAGCTCGCAGGGAATTGACCCCTCGCGGTGACGCCAGCCTCGATCTGCATTCACCGTTCGCGCGTGAGATACCGTTTGTCGAGCATCACGTGGACGCCCTTGTTGCCGTTGACGACCTGCGTCACTCGCAGATCCGCGGCAAGACTTGCAAGCGAATAGGCCTGGTAGCGATCGATGCCGGTGCGGGCGCAGATCAGGTCCAGCATCTGGCGCAGCGCAATCACCACACAGTCGTCGAGATCCGGATCGAATGCCATCGTCAGCATGTGCGTCGGAGTTTCGCCCATCGGCCATTCGAGATGCATGTCGTCGCGCAGCGTGAGCCGAAACGTACCGGTGAGACCGGTCTCGACCGCATTGACGGAAACCTCGCCGTCACCCTGCACGCCGTGGCCGTCGCCGACCGAGAACAACGCCCCCTCGACAAAGATCGGCAAATAAAGCGTCGTGCCGGCGACCAGCTCCTTGTTGTCGAGATTTCCGCCATTCCTGCGTGGCGGAAGAGTGGAGACGGTGCCCCAGGAAATGGGCGGCGCCACGCCCATCACGCCAAAAAACGGCGCGACCGGAACCTCCTGTCCCCAAGGCAGGCGCCACACGTTTCGGTGACGATCAAGCACAATGTGGAACACACGGTTGTCGTCGAAATCGTGCGGGAGTGCGCCTGCGAGCGGGCGCACCGCGCTGTAGCCCCAATCATAGAGCACCTCGATCGCCGCGATATCGACTTGCAGCACCTGTCCTGGTTTTGCGCCTCTGATCGCAACCGGCCCGGTGCAGATGTGACCCGGCACCATCTTGCGCGTGACCTTTTGGTGAATGGCCGTAAGCGCCGCCGGGATGCGTAGCGGCGGTGCGGGCATCATCTCGGGGGTGCCCGAGACCGTCGAAATGGTGACGCTCTCGCCGCTCTTGATTTCGAGTTGAGGCGAGAGACGTCCGTCGAAAAAGCCCCAGTGCACGGTGTCGGGGGATGGCTCGATCCGGTGCTGGGAGACGGAATTCACAGCGCCGCCACCGTTGCGACTTCGATCAAAAAGCTTTCCTGAACAAGACGGTCTACGATCAGGAGAGTATTGGGTGGATAACGCCCGTTCGCAAACATGCGCGGAAACTCGCGCAATCGATACGCCATGAATTGAGCGATATCCTGTGAGTGCACGAGATAGGTCGTGAACTCGACGACGTTGGCGAATGCGGCGCCTTGCGACGCAAGCGCCGTCTCGATGTTCGCAAAGACCTGCCCGCATTGGACATCGAAATCGCCCAATCCCACGCATTTTCCTTCTTTGTCGGTCGCCACCTGGCCCGCGATAAACAGAAACTCCGATGCTTTGACGCGTGTGATCTGCGAATACTGGCCGAGCGGCTTTCCCAAAGATGGGGGATTATGGATGGTAATCTCCGCCATGGGGCACCTTGTGGGGATGCGAGGGATGATGGATCGGCAGCGCCGAGCAAATCCGCGCCGACTAGATGGTCACGCGATGGCGCTGTCAAGCCGGGGCGCCGCCGGGGTGGCGCCGCGCTCATTGGCCAGGGCTAGGCAGCTTGGTGAGCGTCCGCCACGAGTTCGGCTTTGAGGCGCTTGAGCATTTTGTGCAGCGAAGCGATCTCGCCCTCAAGCTTTTCCACGCGCCGGGCAAGCTCGCGATCCGAGGAGGGCACCGGCGCGGAAGTGCGCCCCTTGCTGAAGACCACGCCGACTTCATCGCCATGGCGCCATTGCAGGCGGGCGCGCAGTGTCGTTTCCTTGTGCGGAATGTAGAGGTCAACGGTCTCGGGCACGCTCACCGCGTCCGAGAAGATAAGCCGTGCTCCGGCGGGCGAAAAATCGCGAACGATGCAATCGACCGCCGAGCGGCGGTTATTGAAATAGATGCAACCGCGCAACAGGCTCTTATGGCGTGCTGATCCTCGACGCTCGCCCATGCTGCCGTTCTCCGCTTGGCTGGGCGCGACGCTAGCGGAGCGGGATTAAGGATTTCCTTACTCCTGCTCATGCGTTCGCAATTACAGGGAGCAACAGATGTGACGGGTGATCAGGATCGTGAAAGACCCTGTGCAGAACCGTTTTGCTGCTGCAGATGTGGTACGGAACGTACTCTACGTTGGTGGCGCTCCCGACACCGGTTGCAAGATCGAGACTGGTGATCTCGATGCAGATGCGGTGACCGGCCTTGAACTGGTTGGCCGTGGCCATGATTTCGATCGCATATTCGTTGATCTCTCCGGGGACAACCGGCCGTTGGGCGGCCCGCGTCAACGGGTGCCAGGGACGCCCCGGCAAAGATCGCTTGCAATCGAGAGCCCGATGTGAGGCTTTGAGCCAGCCACGGGTCAGTTCCCGTTCATGCAAGCCGGGCGTGAGATCACGTTCGCCCTCCCGTGCGGTCTGCACACCTGCGTCCGGGCCGACATCCTTGAGGATGACAAACCAATTAGTGTCCTCCTGATCGATTGCGGCATAGATGTTGAGCACACTAGGACCCGCGATGGTGAGATCATGGGCGAGCGGATCGCTTAAGTAGCGCAGCTTCTGGATGCGGTTCGTTTGGCTCGGAGGCATTTGTGCGAACACATCAGGCGCCTGATAGTCATCGGCGCTGGCGGGCACGAACGGCTCGGCTGTGAGGCGCTCCCAGCTCCGCAAGTAAAACTTTAACCACTCGGTCTCGGGCAATGGCCAGTCGCTGCAGCTGCGCCACTCATTTGCTCCCATCACCCAGAAACGTACCGGCGGCTCGTCGAGGATGCCCGTGTCCATTCCCTTGAGCCATTGGTCGTACCAGCGCAGCATCTCGTTATGGAAAGCCTTGACGGGGCGATCGAGATGGGCGGGGCCAGCGAGGAGGAGCTTCTTGTGCGGCGATGAGATATTGCGAAACCAGTTCTGCGCACCGTTGAGATGCGTCTTGTACGTGTAGCCGTACCAGCCTGAACCGGTATAGGCCGGAACATTGATCTTTCCGAACTCGTCCTCGCTTTTGCGAACAGCCTCCTCGTGGTCATAGGGATCGATCAGGATGTCGAAGAAACCGGGAAAGTGCTGTCCCTTGAGCGCGAGCACGTTGAACACATGCGGATACATCCTGTAATCGGGGTTCGACATCGCTTCCTGCCAGAGCTTTTCCCGTTCCGGGGCGAGAGTTTTCGGCTGCCCCTTGTGCTGATGCGCCGTGGCATAGACTTGAAGCAGAAAGCGGAAGAGATGGATCACGCCGCCGGGATATTCATCCCGAAATCCGCCCGCCTCTCCGTAGGCGCCACGCGGATCGAAAGGAAAAATCGCCTTGAGATGAGGCGGCTGCAGTTTCGCGGCCATGAGTTGCTCGGCGCCGAAGCCGGACATGCCGACCATTCCGACATTTCCATCGCACCAGGGTTGCGCCGCAATCCATTCGATCAAATCATAGCTGTCGAAGGCACGCGAACCGCCGCTCTCGGATTTACCGACGCCGCGCGGACTTCCGATCACATGCACATAGCCTCGCGATACAAAGAAACGCGTGTCGCCTGCTTCCGCGGGGCCGGTCCAGAGCATTGACCAGGCCGGTTGCGCCAAAACGTCCTGTGCAACCTGCGGGCCTTGCAAATCCTTGTTGTGAATCGAAAATGCGAGCAACGCAGGCAGCCGCTCACTCGTTTGTGGCCGATACACATCGACGGCGACCTTGACGCCGTCGCGCATAGGAACGAGAACATCTTTATCTGCGGCCATGCCTTGATGGGTCGGTCCCCGATCATAATCGATCGGGGCCCGCTGGCCCGAGAGCGAGAGGTGGAATGAAGTCTCGCCTGATTTCGTCATCATCTCCTCGCTCTTGCACCGCCGCGGCCTCGCCGGCACGCTGCTAGCCTACGCTATCACGCGCGCGCAGAGTCATTCGACAGCAATGCGAAGCCCTCATTCTGTCCAACCAGAGGTGGAATCGATTTACGCTTGGCTGCGTCTTGCGGCAGCGCTGACGATGGGATCGATCGGCACGGTCGGCATGTGGTCAGTGCCCGTCGTCCTGCCGGCGGTCCAAGCGGACTTCGGTGTGGCCCGCGCGGACGCGTCCTTGCCATTCACGCTTGCGATGCTCGGGTTTGCGTTTGGCGGCGTGCTGATGGGGCGGTTGACCGACCGCTTTGGCATCCTGGCGCCGCTCGCGAGCGGAGCCGTTGCGCTTGGCCTCGGTTATGTGGGTGCCGGATTGGCGGGGAGTTTAAGGGTCTTCGCCGTGATGCACGTGATCATCGGCTTTGGCGCTTCGGCTACGTTCGGACCGATCATGGCAGACGCCTCGCGATGGTTCACGCGCCGCCGCGGCATTGCCGTCGCGCTGGCGTCGTGCGGAACCTACTTGGGCGGAGCGATCTGGCCGCCCGTGCTGCAATGGTTCATTGCAAGCAGCGGCTGGCGCGCCACCCATATCGGCGTGGGCATCTTCTGCGCGCTCACGATGTTGCCGCTCCTGCTCGCCTTCGTACGGCGTCCCGCGCAGCAGCAATATGGCGCATCGGCTGCGCTCGTGCTCGGTGGGGGGCTGGGCCTCTCATCCAATACCGTGCAATTTCTGCTGTGCATTGCGGGGTTCGCGTGCTGCGTAGCGATGGCAATGCCGCAGGTACATATCGTCGCCTACTGCGGTGATCTCGGCTATGGCGTCGCACGCGGGGCCGAGATGCTTTCGCTCATGCTTGGGTTCGGGCTGATCAGCAGGATTGGATCAGGCATTGTCGCGGACCGCATTGGTGGTGCCGTGACCCTTCTCCTCGGCTCGTCTCTCCAGGGCGTGGCGCTGTTGCTCTATCTGATGTTCGACGGATTGGCGTCACTCTTTGTGATTTCCGCGGTGTTTGGCCTCTTTCAGGGTGGAATCGTACCGATGTATGCCATCCTGGTGCGCGACTACTTTCCGCCCAGGGAGGCCGCTACGCGTCTCGGCATTGTGTTGATGGCCACATTGGTCGGTATGGCCGCAGGCGGCTGGATGTCCGGCATGATCTTCGATCTTTCCGGGTCCTACCGTGCAGCATTTATGAACGGCCTCGCTTGGAATTTGGTCAACATATTTATCGTGCTCTGGCTGCTGGTGCGCCCAGGCAGTCGTCTTGCGCCCGTGTAGCGCGACTATTGGGCGTGCGACCGCCGCGACCGTCCCGTTTGCACCGCCAGGCGCGCAAAGGTCGCAATGATGCGTGCCCCTGCTTTGATCGACCCGACCAGGCTGCCGGCCACTTTCGAGCGGCCACCGATACGGCAATGATAATCGACCGGGATCTCGAGAATGCGCAGCCCTGCCGCGGCGGCACGCATCTGCATTTCGATGTTCCACCCGTAGGTGAGTTCGCACATCCCAAGCTCCAGCAGCTGTTGGCGGCGGATGGCGCGCAGCGCACACATATCGGTATAGCGTACGCCATAGAGCAGCCATGTGCCCAAGCCCGCCACGCGGCCAGCCGCGAGCTGATGCCAGGCAATGCTCGCCGGCGCGCGTTTCCCGCGCGTGCGCGAGCCGATGGCGAAATCGTATTCTCCGGCAGCGATCGGCTTGGCGAGCTGTGCAATGGCGGATGGATCATCAGCGCCATCACCGTCCATGAACACGAGGATGTCGGAGCCGTCGGCCGCCAGCGCGGCAGCCATGCAGGCGCGGCCATAGCCCCGTCCGGGCTCGATGACTTGCGCACCCGCAGCCCGGGCACGGGGCACGGTGGCGTCCCTGCTGCCGCCGTCCGCCACGATAATGTGACTGACCAGCTCGCGCGGTATTCGGCTCATAACAGGTCCAATCGAGTCCTCTTCATCAAGCGTCGGGATAATGAGTGTGACGCGAGGACCAGCAATCGTTTCATCTACCGGAGCAGTGAGAGTGCGAACGTCCAAGGTTCTACAGGCTCCAGCGCAGCCCACAGCCGGCGCATGAGGCGGGGGGCTTGTCCGAGAGCAGTGCTTGCCGGAACGCGCGATAGCCGGGGCCGTTCCAAATCTCCTGCAATGCCTGCTGGGTCGCATCGCCGAGCGTATAATGCTCATAACCGCGCTGCGAAAACGGAGCGATACAGCAGGGCAGCGCACGCCCGTTGGCGGTGAAGTACATCAACGTCCAGGGACGCCGGCACAGCGACCACGGGGAGCCGGCAGTCTCATCGCGTTTGAGGCTCAAGCCGGGCTCAGTTGCCGCGCCCGACGCGCCGAAGCTTATGCCGTAGGAATGCGCGAGCCTCGTCGCTTCGTCGAGGTAGCTCGCCTCCTTCCTGGTCATCTTCTCGTAAAGCGCCTGATCGGGACGCGCGTGTCCAATCGCATCATGTTTAAAGAAAACCAGTCGCTGCAGGTAGACTTCCTGTACGCCGATTTCGGCGGCGAGCTTTACGAATGCAGGCAATTCAGCGACCGTCTCCTTCAATCCTGTGAGCCAGGCCGAGACACGCGGCAGCTCTTTGCCCTCGCGTTCCTGCAGATTGCGAAATGAACGCACGTTCCGGATGATGCGATTGAAATAGTCCCTCCCGCGAATGGCGCGGAAGGATTGCGCGTTTGCCGCATCGAGCGAAACTCGCAGCTCATCCAGACCAGCTGCTATGAGAGCCCGCCCGTTGCGCTCATTGAGCAGTGTGCCGTTCGTATTGAACAAGACGTATACGCCGCGTTGTTTGAGATAGCGCACCATGTCTGGGAGCTTCTTCACCAGCATCGGTTCACCGACGCCATGCAACACCGCACGCTGGAGACGCGGCAATTGCTTCACAATAGAGGTGAACAGCTCCCAGCTCATATCGGCCGGTGGCTCAAGCTCCTCATAAGTGCGAGGACATGTCGTGCATAAAAGATTACAGCGGTTCGTGGTCTCAAGATAAACGCAGACCGGTGGCGCCTGCGCAGCGGCAGCGCGGGCATCCTCGACGCCCTCGAAATAGCGCCGTGGATCAACCTTCGCCTCAGGCTGGTACTGGATCGCCATGGTGCTTTTCCTGCTTTCGTAGGCGACGCAACCCCAGTTCCGCTAGGAATAGGAAAATAGCGGGTCCGTAAATCACCAGTCCCTCCAAGATCGTGGGCGGCCAATGGGTGAAATAGAGATATCCCGCGGCGCAGGTCAGATAGAACAAGCCGACCAGCGGGCAGAAACACAGGAATGGCACGAGCCAGGCAAAATACCAAGCGTAGTGAGGCGAGGCCATGATCGTAAATACCACGGCGAGCAGGGTAGCGCCGGCGAGATCCGCATGCGGCTCTCGCGTGCGCAGGACGATAAGAAGAGCGAGAGCCGCGAGCACGATTGCAGCGGCGAGCAGATATAACATCGGCGCCTGCTTCCCCGTCGGGCTTTGTCCGGTCACGAGCTGCAAAAGAAAAAACCCGGAAGACTGATCGAGTTTCTCTTCGGTGACATAGCCCGGAAGGTAACCGAGCACTTTCGAGCCGGCGGCAATGTACGGCAGATAGAGCAGGCCGAGGCTCGCGACAAAGGCGAGCGGCAAGCGCCAGTCCCAGCGCCGGTAAACCGCAGGGCTTGCGGCGAGTGGAAAATATTTGACCAGTACGCTGATCGCGAGCGCTACTCCGGCAAGCATCGAGTGGCGCCGCTCCGATGCGAGCAGCGCCAGCATCAGAAAGGCGATAGCCGCAACATCAATGTGGCCGCTGCGTGCGAACTCCCACAACGGGAGTGGATGCCAGGCGTAGAGCAGAACGCGCGATCGTGGCAGCCCGCGCGCAGTCAGCAATTGCAGAATTCCCCAGACGGCGATGCCCTCGAAGACGAGCATTGCCGCCTTCATCGCGATTGGAGACTGGGATACGCGCGTGATCAGATAGAAGATGATCTGGGCGGCGGGTGGATAGATCGTCGGGGCCGCCTGTGCGCGATTAATGTACGGGAATATCGCGGCATCGCGCAGGTCTGACAGGTTCGCGTCGGCCGGTACAAAAAGATACGGGTTGATGCCGGCACCTTGCACGCGCCCATCCCAGATATAACGGTAGATGTCGGTGGAAATCGGAATGCCGGGCAGGAGGAGGAGGCGCATCGCAGCTGCGACGATCAGAATCGTCACAACTGCGCGCGAGCTCTCTGTTTGACTTGTCCTGCGCCGTAGAATTAGCCACGCGGCCAGAGCATAGGGCCCCGCGTGCAGCAGGAGAATCAATCCGACATTGGGGTCGTCGAACGTGATGATCCAGTGAGTCCCGAACGCCGTAAGTGCAAGCAGGCCGGCCGCAAGTGCCAATAGCGGCCAGTCCAGGCCCGTGATTCGCGTCACTCCGCAGCCCCTTCGAGGCTTGGGGAAACTGCAAGACGGTTTTGCAAGTTCGATCTCTCAATCAGAGAAAGGAGTATTGCACGCGTATGTCGTGCCGAATATGGACGCAGACCCGCGGGGTAGACAGAGCCCTCAAACAGTTCTGACGTGAGCAGTTTGAGGCTTTCGCTGTCATCCACGTCATACCACTGCGGTAAAATGTGCACAGGAACTCCCAGCTCTGCGGCCCGCGCCAGGGTCTCGCGCGCCACGTGCTCGGTGCTCCAGGAAATGTCCTCGAACAGCCGGTCGTGGTTGGCTTTCAATCCGAGGAGATAATAGCCGCCGTCCCGCGCGGGGCCGAGCACGATGCGATCACCCGATTGCATGAGAGCGTGTGCTGAATCGACCAACACGGAGGTGGGGAGCGTTGGGCTGTCGCAATTGAGCAGGATGGCGCCCTGGTGCTTTTGGAGGAGTTCCAGCGCGGTCAGCGCGAGACAGTCCCCGAAACGCGGATGCCATGCCTCGATCAACCCGATCTCGGCGGGGATGACCGCTTGAAAAAATGATCTGTACTCGGGGGGGCCGAACGCCAGGTATCCCGCGACGGAAACCTCAGCGCGAGCAGCGAGAATATTCTCGGCGATATCGCGAAGAAATGCGGTGTTGCAGCCCGCGGCCTCCTCATAGGTTAGAGGGGGTACCAACCGCGTCTTGCTGTGGCCCGGAATGGAAGCCTTTGCCATTACGGCGATGCCGCATGCAACAAGCGGTGCGCTGTCGATTTGGCTCACCCGCCGCATAATCAAGCCTCCCGGGCATCATTTCCGCCAAGCGACTGGGGATGTCCCCATTGGGGCAGCAAAAAACGTTTCCCGTGCTTTGGCCAGCTTTTTTTAGCACTGGCAGCCGTGCATATTTCCGACATGTCACGAGGCTGTGAACAAGACCGCTGCGGCTTTGCGCGAATTGCTCCCGCCTGCGCGAGAAATCGGAACCAGGATTGCTCGGTTGTTCAAATCTCTTGGGAAGCGTCAGGCAGCGCTGGCGATCCGTTCCTCACTGCTGAGAATGCGACGAGCTTCGGCAGCGGGTACTGGCCGGCCAAAGAGATAGCCTTGACCTTCATCACACCCCTCCGAGCGGGCCATTTCCAGCTGGTTCGAGGTCTCAATTCCCTCAACAACGGTGATGATGTTAAGGCTACGGGCCAAGCCCGCCACTGCGCGCACAATCGCGGCACACTCTTCGCTCCTCGTCATGTCGCGCACGAAGGAACGATCAATCTTTATTTTGTCAAATGGGAAGCTGCGCAAATAGGCGAGAGAAGAATACCCCGTACCGAAATCATCCATCGCAATGCGGACGCCCAGAGCGCGCAGCTTGTGCAAAATCGCACGTGTGCTTGCCTCGTTCTGCAGCAGGACGGATTCGGTGATTTCGAGCTCGAGCCGCGCCGGCTCCAACCCTGAGCTTGCAAGGGCGTTGAGGACCAGCTGAACGAGATTCTGGCTCTTGAACTGCGCCGGCGAGAGATTGACTGCGACGCTGACGGGCTTGCTCCATGCGGCCGCCTGCGCGCATGCTGTTCGCAGCACCCATTCCCCGAGCGGCAGGATCAGTCCGGTTTCTTCCGCGAGCGGGATAAACTGTGAGGGCAGAATCTGTCCGCGCGCGGGGTTGTTCCACCGGATCAGCGCTTCGAAGCCGGACACTTCGTTGCTTTGCAGATTCAGAATGGGTTGATAGTGGAGCTCAAACTCGCCATGCACGATTGCTGAGCGCAAATCGAGTTCGAGTGTTCGGCGCGATTGCAGCCGCCGGTCCATTTCGAGCTCGAAGAAGCGATGTCTCCCGCGCCCATCCGTTTTGGCGAGATAAAGCGCCATATCGGCGTTCTTGAGAAGCTGATCCGGATCGATTCCGTCATCGGGGGCCACCGCAATTCCGATACTGGTCCCGATCACGATGTACTTTCCATCCACATCGAATGGCGCGCTGATGGCATCGACGATGCGATTGGCGAGCTGACTGCTCTTTTCCGGCCGTTCGACCGCCGTCTGCACGATGGCAAATTCATCCCCGCCGATACGAGCGACAAGGTCGGTATCCTGGATGCAGCTGCGCAGCCGCTCGGCCACGCGCTTGAGCAGCTGATCGCCCACGGGATGACCAAGCGTATCGTTGACCTGCTTGAAATGATCGAGATCGAGACAAAGAACCGCGAACTTTTGTTCCTCGCGCAAGTTTGCAAAGTTTTGCTCGAGATGTTCGCGAAACTTCACCCGGTTCGGCAGTCCGGTCACCGTGTCGTGACGGGCAAGATAAGCGATTTTGGCCTCTGCCCGCCGGCGCTCGGTCACGTCTTCATGTACGGCAACCCACCCCCCGTCGGGCATAGGCTGTTGTGAGATTGCAATGATGCGGCCGTCCATCAATTCCTGCGTGAATGCGCAGGGCCCGTCCGCGGAACCATTTGCTGCTTCGGCGGCGATTTCCTCCGGGGTGGCAAGCGAACCGTTTCCGATCTTGATCCGGTGAGCGTAGATTCGCTGGTGGGCAGTCCCAGGCTCGACCAGCGCCGGAGGCAAGTCGTACATGCGCCTGTAGGTGTCGTTGCATACGATCAATTGCCGGTGCGCGTTGAACATACAAAGGCCGTGCGTCATGTTGTTGAGGGCGACGTCGAGCCTGCCATTGACCTGTTCAAGCTCAATGGTCTGCGCCATGAGCTGTATGGCGTTTTCCTTGAAGATCGCCACAGCGCGCGCCATTGCACCGACTTCGTCACGGTCATCGCATGAGGGTATTGCCACCGTGGTATTGCGGTCAGCCACTTCGATCATGGATTCGGTGACCCGGCTGAGGCGGGACACCACCCCGCGCGTGATCGCGAGTCCGATCGGGCCGATCAGAACGAAGGCTGCAATCGCGCAGATCCACACCCAGATCGTCAGAGAGGTCGCGGAGTTGGCAAGATCCGACATGGCCTGGTGCGCCGATTGGCCGCGCTGCTCGCGATAACGCCTTATCAGCTGCTGGGTGTAATCCGCGCTGGACGCATATTGCTCGGCAATCTCCGACGCCTTGTCCTGGGCAAAATCGCGGGCATAGAAGGCGACCCGATCACCAAGCGTGAATATCGGCGAGAAACTCTTGAAGATTTCCTGCTCGATTACGTCGGCGTTCGGATCGGTCGTGTCGGCGAGAAGATCCTGGATCAGTGTCGTAAGCTTGCCTGCGATTTCCTTGAGCTGGGCGCGGCCGTTGTCGAGCCGGGCGCGATCAACCTCCGCGGGCATGCTTTCCACGATTCTACGATGCTGCTCAATCAGGAGGTCGAGGCGGCTTGAGCTGATAACCCCTACAAACCCATCGCCATAAAGGCGATGCGCAGCCGTTTCAGTGATCTTGGCAAAATAGATTGACGCCGCGGCCAAGCCGGTAACCGCCACAATCGAGAAGATGGCCACGCAATAGAGCTTGGTTGATAGACCGTTGAGACGAAAGGCCCACAGGCGCCGGAACAGTGGAGCCGATCGCGAAAGGTCTGACTGATTGCACGCGCCGTCGAGCATTTGGCCAAGTCATTGACACGGCTGCTCTTACCAGTGACCTAACCCATTGAGAACTCGTGCAATACACAGTAAACGAACCGTGCTGCCATTCCGTCATTCGGGTAAATCCGACCGTAACCACGATAATTAGAGCTTTAGCGATCCATGTAACAGGACTGTCACCTGCCGTTCGTAGACTGCGGCCACAATCACGCAAATGGAAGCAGTTCAGATGGGCTGGGATTTTTGGCGTATCGAGTGGCCGAACGCAGCGCTCTTATTTGCGCTCGCAGTCACGCCCTTCGTTGCAATCCTCGATTTTGGATCGAATGCGGCGCAGCATCCAGCGACAGAGATCGTGTCCGAGCCGGGATCGCTTCTGGCCGTGGCGGACAAGCACGAGCAGGGCCAAGAGCAATCTGGCTACGAGTGAACGCTACCGGGGACACGACCCGTATCACTCGGCGGCAACTGCGCCCATAAGCTTCGCTTCCGGCAACACTTCGACTGTTCCGTCCGGATAGAGTCGCAGCAGGCTGCCGTCCGCAATGTCGGTCAGGCCACGGGTGCCGACGATCATGGTCATATTGTATTCCCGCGCGACAATTGCGGTATGGCTCAGCCAGCCGCCGATCTCGCAAACCAAGCCGGCAGCTCGGTCGAAATAGGGCAGCCATGCAGGATGAATCATGGGAGCGACGATGATGTCGCCGTTCTCAAGTCCAGAGATTGGGGTACCGGCCTCGGCATCAGCCTCAGTCACCACGCGAGAGCGGCCGGTCACAGTGCCCGAGCCTGACACGCATGTTCCGCGTATCGCATCACCATGCTCGCTGCGAACCGCATGACCTCCGATGGACATCAATTCGATGTCATGAACCGTAACAGTTGTCGGAGGCGACACATGACTGAGCAGCTGATCTCGCTCTTTCTGTCGCTTATGCGCCACTTCCCAGACCACATCGACCGGCAGCGACCGCAATCCAAGCAGTTCATCGAAACTCAGAAAGAAAGACATCCCGTCAAGCTCAAGGCGTGCATCGAGAACGAGAATGATCCGCCGGAGCAGGGCCAGTTCCCGCAATGAATGATGGCGCGCATCCTGTTTCAACGCCTGGAAGCGGCGGGCCGTGGCAATCGCGGTAATGACGCGCTTGCCCAATCCGGCCAGCAGCGTTTCCTCCGCTGCGTCAATGCCGCAAGCGGGCGTTGCCGGTACACGCCGCACGGGGAGCGCATCGAGCGCGTGCGGAAGTCTCGCAGTAGCGGGGAGCCGAAAGCTCATAGTCGAGAGTCGCGCGATGTCCCATGCTCGCGGCGAGCAATGAGCGGCGTTCGCCGGGTGGAGCATGGGCCGCCTCGGCGATTGCACGCTCCTCATCAGTTTCCGGAATGTGGCCCATGTACTCGGAAGAATCGAGGCCATGATCAGCGAGGAGGTTTCTTGCCTGTGTAAGATAGAAGCTTGCAGCGATGTTTATCGTGTCCACTTCGACATGGGTTTCATGGACAAACCTGTCCCGCAGCTGTTCAAGCGCGCGAAACAGGTCGGCCGTCGACAAACTGGCAAAATCGGTCGCTTCCATAATGCGCGTCTCGGCCAGGAAGTTCGGCAGAAACACGTTGCGGAAATGATATTCGACCCCATCGGCGCTGCGGGCAAGCCGGCGCGCTGCCATCGGACCGATCTTGAGCGCGCGCCGCCGTTCTTCCGTCTTGTTCAAATAGAGACGGCCCAGAATTGAAGTGACGTAAGTCGGGGAATCGTCATCTACCTTGTACGACAGCCGCAGCGATCGGCACGCCAGATCGACGCTGCCGCCGCTCGCCCACAGGCTCTCCAGGAGCGAGAGTGAGAGTGGGGTCGGGCGCGGAAGCATTTCCGAGAGTTCATTTTTCACAAATGCAATCTCGTCCGGCGCGTTCGCCTTGACCAGATCGAGCGCGCAGGCGAGACTGCGTTGGACGGGAGCAAGCCCAGTAGTGATGTGACGGCTTTGCACCAGGTGGAAGCAGCCGTTCTTCCAGGCCCACTCGATATCTTGCGGTGCCCCGAACAGCGCTTCCATTTGTCGCCCGATTGCGAGCAGGGGCGAGAGATCAATAGGGGGAGCTTGTTCGCAGAATGGGCGGCCGCAAGCGCGGCCAAACCGATAGGTCTGCGGCTCGCTGAGACCTGAAACCAGACCCTCACCCGTGCCGCGAATGAGCTCGATCATGGCAAGAGCGCCGGCCGCCGGGTCCTGGGTAAACAGCACACCCGCATAGTCTGCCGCGATCATGGGCTGAATGAGCACGCTCCCCGTCGCAGCAACAGTACCATAACTTTCCGCTCGCTCGGAGTTGAACGAAGCGTTTACCTTGGCAATTGCGGCTTCCAATCCTGCGCGATCGACATTGAGCACGGATTCAAATACCCCGGCAAAGCTGCGGTCGGTGCCGTCCTCGATCGCCGCTGAGCTGCGCACGACAGCGCGATCGCAGCGCAAATAGCGCCAGATTGCGTCCATGTGCCGATGCCGCTGGCCGGCGGAAGCGCGGGCGAGCGTTTGCATGAATTCGGGCGGCAGCACGACTCCGTCCGGCACCGGCATGCCGTCTGCCCGCATTTGCGCAAGGCGAAGAGATTTGTTGCCGTGGTCGGGAAGCCGATCCGGCTCGTCGAGCGTGATGATGGAAGCGGGCAGATACCGTCGCCTCCAGCGCGACCAAAGCCGCTTCAGGTCGCCCGCCACCGCCAGCCGTTGCACCAGCAGCAGGGCGGCGCTCGTGACGAGGTAGAGGTCCGCGCCCGCGCTGAAGAGGCTTCCTGTCGCGGTCATGATGGGAAGACCCGCGAACCAGATGATCAGCCTATGCTGATTGCTCCTGGCAAAAGCCAAGTCTGCGTAGATGCAAATGAGGGCCGCGAACAGAACCGGAAACACAAATAACACGTCGCGCTGCGAGAGGTCCTTTACCCAAAGAAGGTGGCCTCCTGCGGTCGCGGTGACGTGCTGAACGGCAAGCAATGCGATTCCCATGATCGGCAGGAATAATAGTGCAAGGAGATTGCGCAGGGGGGTTAGCCCATGCCTCCGATAGAAGGCACGGATTGCCCGGGTCAGCCGCGTCGGGTCTTTTTTGAGGCGCAGTTTGATCGCGGCGAGCTCGTCGGATGCGGCGCGGGCGCGAATCTGGTCGCGCTCGGACTTGAGCGAGAAGGGCAGAATCAGCAGCCGCGAGAGCATCGCGAGCAGAATAATTGCAGCTGGTATGCCGGCGTATCGGGCAGTCCGGCTGAGAGCGTCGGCGACGATTTCGACCGCCTTGTCCCAATAGCTCTTATGCGCTTCTTTGAGCCACTGCTCGATATAGGGCCGCGGCTCCGGTGCCGTAAGATATTCCCATGGCAGCGTGTAGCGGCCGCGAAAATCGTAGCCCGCCCGTGCGAGCTCGAGCCCAAGTATCTCGCCGAAGAAGCAGCTGCGGCGGTCATAGCAGGGAGCAATAATCGGCCGGTGTGGCAGCGAGGAGATGCGCTCGCGCAATTCCTCGGTTGGGGTTGGCCGGATGGGAAGATTGATCGCGCCAGGCAAATGATTGGTGTTGAACTCGCCCGGATAGCGCACGTCGACGAAGATTGCGCCTTGCTCCTGCACCGCTTTGTGTGCGTCGGCGGTCGTCAACAGGCTTGCCTGATTGCGATAAGGCGGAACGGCGCGTAGGTCGGCGAGCGTACGCGCCTTCAGTCCGGTCAGCGAGCGCCGCTCGACCAGCCACTTTTCCAGGCCGCCGACCATGAACCGGCAATCGATGCCTTTGGCTGCAAGCGCGGCACAGGTTTCATAACTGCGGTTCCCGTTGTGGCAAAGCAGGACCGCCGTCTTGCCCGCAAAGTCCAGGTTTTGTTTTGGGAGATCAGGAAAGCGGATCGCTTTCGACAGCGGCAACCCTCCCATTTCGGTTTCGGCTGCCTCACGAATGTCGAGAAACATGATGTCGCTGCGTTCCCCGCGCAGCGCGGCCTCCAGCAACCTTTCAGTCTCTTGCGTGGAGATGCCGCGCGGAGAGGCGAGTTGCTCGGCATAGGAGACTTCCTTCAGAGTAAGGTCGAGGGTGCGCCCATCGGCAGTCGGAGTAGGCCGCGTCAAGGTTGCTTCGAGGCGTTGCCGAAGGTCCACCTGTGCCGTCCGGAATTGATACATGTTGGCCGCCAGCGAGAGCGCGAGCAGAGCCATGGCAATGACCGTCAGCGACCAGGCAGCGTGGCCTGAACGTTGATCCCGCCTCGTTTTCACTCTCAATCCAGCAAGGGCAGCACCGCCACCCAGCATCGCCGACAAGAGCGCGACCAGCTGAGAAACGCTGGTGAAAGAGCCCACCACGAGCTCGGGAGAAGGAATGGCGGCTGCGGGAGTGGCGGCAGCGAGAAGAAAAACAACAGCCCCCGCCAGAAAAGCGGTTAGCTTCAGGGGTTTAAGCTTGAGTGGATACGCAGGGCACGCAATCACAGGCATGTTTGCTCGCTCTCCGACTGCACGCGCTGTTCGGAGTGATTTTGGCTGTATGTGAAAGAAAACCCGCGCCGCCCACAAATGGCAAGCGGATCCCGGAAGCCTTAGCGATTTTTTCGTTAGCCCCTTCCCCGGCCCCAGATCGAGGAAAAAGCTTAACAGAATTTACGGCGTCGTTAAATGCAGTTTAATTTCTGTAGTTAACGGCTTCCCCAATTCTGCAACCAGTGGATGGGATTCTCCTCCCGCCGCCGCTCACATTCCTCGCGCCGCGACGGTGCGCGCCGCATCAATGACGGAGCGCATTGCCGGGGTGGGCTCTCCCAGGGAGACCAGGTAGAGCACGTGTTCGAGCGGCTTGTCGGTTGCGAGCTCGCGCGCACCCAACTTCTTCACGATTTCAATTTGAGCAAATCCGATGGCTCCCGGCTCCTGGTTGACGACTTGGACGACTTGCACCGGAGTATTGACGTAGAGCGGATTTGGTGCCGCGATGGATCGGCCATTCAAAAGGCCCGTTTCCAGACTGACCGCGATCCCGCCACCGCCCGCCAGCACCGCCCTGATGGGCAGATCAGGACCGCCGAGGCTGCGCCAGTTGGTGATCTTGCCGCGCAGGATGTCGGCGATCTGGTCAAGGGTAGCGGAGCGAACCGGATTGGCGCGGTTGACCGTAAATGACACACGCGACCGGTCAATCTCGAATGCGCGCAGCTTTTCGAACGAAAGCCCCGGCATGACTTTCTCAAGCAGCGCGACCTCAGTCTCCAGCGGGGCTGAGATCATGGCGAGATGCGTGCGCCCTTCGAGGAGCGCAATCAATCCGGGCGTAGACTTGTTTGGAATGACCGTGAGTTGCTGGCCACTGATTGTCTCGATCTCAGTCTGGTACGGCTCCATAATCCGCCGATTGAATGTGGTGGAGCCTTGAATTGTCAGCGGATCTGCGAGCGCAGCCGAAGAGCCGGCGAGGCAGGAAAATGTCGCGCCTAGGATCAAAAGGCGGCGGCTTAATCCGTCTGAACACGGCTTGCACAAACCATTCATTGGGAGTCCCTTTCCCACCTTGCCCCGCGGCTCTTCATAAAGTCGCGCTTTATTGTTACCGGAGTGCTAACGAGGGCCGATGCAGTCGTATGACGTGATCATCATCGGCGGGGGTCATAACGGGCTCACCTGCGCCGCCTATCTCGGCATGGCGGGTCTGAAGGTGAAAGTGCTCGAGCGCAGAGCCATTGTGGGGGGAGCGGCGGTCACCGAAGAATTCTGCCCGGGATTTCGCAACTCGATCGCGGCCTATACCGTAAGCCTGCTGCATCCCAAAATCATGGCCGATCTTGATTTGTTTGGGCACGGCTTGAGGATTGTCGAACGGCGCGCCCAGAATTTCATTCCTGCTCTCAATGGGGAATACCTGCTCGCTTCGGAAGGCTCTACCAAACGCAGTATGACAAGATTCAGTCGCCGTGATGGGGAGCGGTTTGACGCTTTCAATCGACAGATCGAGGCTGCCGCCAATTTCCTGCGCGGCCTGTTGTTGGAGGCACCGCCCAATCTGCACCGCGGCCTCGGCGCAAAGTCCGTTCGCGAAATATTCAACGCCGCGCGTTTCGGCAACCGGATTCGCAGGCTTTCCGCCGAAGCACTCGATTGCGTGTTTGATCTGTTTACAAAATCGGCCGGTGATTTCCTCGACGGCTGGTTCGAGGGTGAACTGGTCAAGGCGTGGTTGGGTTTTGATGCCGTCGTGGGCAATTATGCGAGCCCATACACGCCTGGCACCGCTTACGTTCTCCTGCACCATGCGTTTGGTGAAGTGAATGGTAAAAAGCGCGTGTGGGGTCATGCGATCGGCGGCATGGGGGCGATCACACAGGCCATGGCGAAGGCCGCCTCGGGCCATGGCGTCGAAATCGAGACTGGTGCGCAGGTACGCGAAGTTCTGATCGAGAAACAGCGGGCAGCCGGCGTCGTGATCGACGACGGCAGAGTGATCCGCGCAACGGCGGTTGCCGCCAATCTCAATCCGAAGCTCCTCTATACCGCGCTCGTTCCGCCAGGTGCGCTCGATCCTGATTTTCTTCGGCGCATGCAGGGATGGCGCTGCGCCTCCGGCACGTTCCGCATGAATGTCGCGCTCGCGCAGCTGCCAAACTTTTCCGCGTTGCCCGGGCGAGACATTGCAGATCATCACACCGCGGGAATCATTCTTGCACCGAGCCTTGCTTACATGGACCGCGCGTTCTGTGACGCACGGCAATTGGGGTGGAGCCGCGCGCCCATCATCGAGATGGTCATTGCCTCGACGCTCGATGACACGCTCGCGCCCAGGGGCGCGCATGTGGCCAGCCTGTTCTGCCAGCATGCGGCGCCGGCGCTGCCCGACGGCCGCTCATGGGACGATCATCGCGAGACAGTCGCGGATCTCATGATCGAGACGGTCGAGCACTATGCGCCCGGGTTCAAGGCGAGCGTGGTCGGCCGACAAGCCTTGAGTCCGCTCGATCTCGAGCAAGTCTTTGGGCTGACCGGGGGCGACATATTTCACGGCGCCTTGACGCTCGACCAGCTGTTCTGGGCGCGTCCCGCTTTGGGCTATGCCGATTACCGCTCTCCGCTGAAAGGGCTTTATCACTGCGGATCAGGCGCTCATCCAGGCGGCGGCGTGACCGGGGCTCCTGGCCATAACGCGGCGCGGGCGATTGTCGAGGATCGCCGCTGGAAGAGGTAGATGCCTGCGCTTCACTCCGTCCCGGCGAGGCCCGCGTGCTCAACGACCTTGGCCCATCGCATGATTTCCACATTGATGAAGCGCTGTTGCTCCTGCGGCGGCGGACTGTCGAGCGGAATGACGCCCAGTCGGAGCATGTTCGAGCGCACGTCCGTCATGGCGACGATCGCCTTGAACTCCCCATAGAGCTTTTCGACGATATCGGCCGGCGTATTGGCCGGCGCGACAATCATCACCCAACCGGCGGCTTCAAAACCTTCGAGGCCCGCTTCCGAGACGGTGGGTATTTCCGCAACCGACGGGACGCGGGTGAGCGTGGATACCCCCAATGCCCGCAGCTTGCCGTCTGCAACCAGCGGGACGGCTGCGACGATATCCCCGAACATCAGCGAAACGTGTCCCGCGACCACATCGGCCAAGGCCGGCGCGCTGCCCTTGTATGGAATATGCCGCATCTCGATTCCGGTCATGCTCTTGAACAATTCGGTATAGAGGTGATGGGGGGAGCCCGGTCCTCCCGACGCATAAGAAAGCTCGTTCGGCCGGTCTTTCGCAAACTCGATAAGCTCGCGCACTGAATGCAGGGGCAGCGAGGGATTTACGACGAGCACGAACGGAATGCGCGCGATGAATGCCACCGGTGAGAAGTCCTTCGTCGGATCGTAGGGAAGCTTCTTGTAGATCGCGACGCTGGTGGCGAGCGATGCGCTGCCCCCCATCGCCAGCGTGTATCCGTCCGGGAGCGCGCGTGCGGCGGCAGCAAGCCCGAGCACGGAGGCAGCTCCCGGCCGGTTCTCGACCACGACCGCAGCCTTGCCCAGCCGGTCGCTGAGCTTGGCGCCCAGAATGCGACAAAGCGTGTCGACGGCGCCGCCGGGCGGCCAGGGGGCGATCAAAGTAATCGGGCGTGTGGGGTAGTCGCCCGCTCGCGCGCTTCGTTGCGGCAACGCCGCTGCCAGAAGGACGAAGGCGAACAGGCAAAGACAAAGCCGCGTCATTCGCAATATCATGGAATCATCATGAGGCTCTGCTACGATCCCGGGCAAGCAGGCTCAGCATTGCATGCTGCGCTCTATCCGGGAAGCGGACGAGCAGAGGAATGAATGCATAATCCAATCTCCACACCAGTGCATGTTACTCACGCCTTGGCCGAGTTTGTTGCGATTTCACAGCGCAGCGATATTCCCGCTTCCGTTCTGCACGACGCAAAGCGCTCCGTCCTGAACCTGATCGGCACCGCTTTGGGAGCCGCGCATCATCCCGACTTCGAACTTTTCCTCAACCTCCTTGCTCCCGTCAAAGGTCGTGCGCAGGCCACCATCTTCGGCCGGCATGAGCGTTTCGATAGTCTCAATGCGGCCTTTCTCAATGCGATCAGCGCGAACCTCCTCGACTTCGACGATACACATCTTGCCACCGTCATCCATCCAAGCGCGCCCGTTGCTCCGCCGCTCTTTGCATTGGCGGAGCAGCGAGGCTTGCCCGGGGCAGATTTGCTTCATGCTTTCGTGCTCGGTGTCGAGATCGAATGCCGTCTCGGCAATGCGGTTTCTCCCAAACACTACGCCCGCGGCTGGCACATCACGGCAAGCTGCGGGGTGTTTGGGGCTGCGGCTGCGTGCGCGAAGCTCCTTGGGCTCGACCCCAAGAAAACGGGGCATGCCCTCGGCATTGCTGCGGCCCATTCCGGCAGCATCACCGAAAATCTCGCGACGGGTGCCAAAAACATCGGTGTGGGCAACGCCGCGCGAGGCGGCCTGTTGTCGGCGCTTGCGGCAGAGGCGGGCGTGAGCGCGGCGGAGCGCGCCATCGAAGGCCCACAGGGCTGGGCGCAAGCGACGGGAGATCAGCTCAAAACGGACGTGCTCTTTGCAGATCTGGGCAGGAGCTGGGAAATCGCAAAGAATACCTACAAACCTTACCCCTGCGGCATTGTCTTGCATCCCGTGATCGACGCCTGTCTCGATCTGCGCCGACGGTTCGCGCTCGCGGCACCCGACATTGCATCGGTTACGGTGACCGGACATCCGCTTCTGCTCACGCGTGCGGACCGGCCAGTGAACAATGCGCGCGACGCAAAGATCAGCATTCATCATAGCGTCGCGGTGGCGTTCCTGTTCGGTGCGGCGGGTGTGTCCGAATATTCCGAAACCGCGGCAATTGATCCAGCAATCGTTGCGTTGCGCGAGCGCGTCCAGGCGCAAGCCGATCCGGCAGTTGCGGTCGGCGCAGCACGCGTGGAGGTACGGACCACGGGAGATAATATATTGCGCACCGAGGTGGGGCACGCCCGCGGCAGCCTCGCACTGCCCATGACGGATGCCGATATTGAAGAGAAGGTGAGAGCCCTTGCATCCACGGGATGCCCGGCCTGCAATGCCGATGCAGTCATCCAAGCTGTTTGGCGGCTCGATCAAACGGATGATCTACGGCCTCTGATGCGGCTGCTCGCGCCGGCGTGAGATCCTGAACTGCCTCCTGGTGATGATCGGCGAAGCTTCCGAATTTCTTTGCGATCCCGATTTCGCTGCCGCACGAACGGTTCGGCGGGCTCAATCCGGGTCACGGGCTCCGCAGCGCGGGCATTTGGCGTGACATACACGGCACCACGCCCTCCGGCACGAACGACACGGCGCTTGGCCGGCGGGATCGGTCAGATGGAGGCGATCGTCGCAGACAAGCCGCGTGCGCTCGATACCCAACCCCCTGTCGCTCATTGGCATCTCGGCAACCCGCAGCAATACGTGCCAATCGAGCCACACCACCCGCTCGCCTTTGCGGCGTTTGATCAGCACCTCATAACGTTGCACGGGAACAAATAATTCGAGTCCCTGCACCCAGTCGACGGTTACGCGCAAGGCATAGTTGTGACGCAGGTCGTCGACTTTGGCGGCATATTCGCGTTCAATCGCCGCGAGTTCGCAGAGTTTCGCGTTTACGCTCGGCCTCAGCCTTCTCGGTTGCGGCCCCGGCAAGCGCAGCCAATCGGCGCAGCGAATGGAATCGCAGGTCGTTGTGATAATCGTGGACGCGGGCACGGTCGCGCTCGAGACGCCGACCCATGGCGCGCAAGAATGGCGCAAGCTCCCGCTGCACTGAATGCTTCAGCAGCGGGGAAACCCGCGCGCTCAATGTTGCGCTGTCCCAACGCGGCCCGGCCATTTGGTGAACGGTAGGATCAGGTGCGCTCCAGGCGTCTTGCGCCAGCACGAATGGACGAAGTTTCAAAAGCAGGTCGGTCACAACTGCGCCGGTGCTTTGATTGAAACCGAGCCAGACCAGGCCTTCGCGCTTGTCGTCGGAGACTGCCGTGTAACGAAACGAGAGCAGGAGACAGCGCGCCCAGCCGGGAGAGACGCCGCGCAACCGCCAAGTTGCGTTGGGTAGATCGAATGCGTGATCGATCAGGCGCTCAGGATCGCTCGGCGCGGGAACCGGGGTGCCCAGGGGCATCTGGCGCTCGGCCCAGCGTCCGCGTTCCCCTAATAAAGCGCCGAAGCGATCAAGCCACTGCCCTTCCAATCCCACCGGCACCGCACCCGCGGCGAGCGTTGCTCCAAATCCGAGCCGCGTGAGTTCGGCCCAGCCCATGCTGGAGCGCAGCGGCGCGGGCGCCAGTATGTCGAGACCGTCGGGTTCGACCGATTCGACCGCTGCGCCTTCAAGCTCAAGCACCTCGGCAACGAAATCGCGCAGCGCGCCCATCTGGAGTCCTCACGCAGCCTCGAAATCCTGCCCGAACAGCGCCTCATCCAGCGTCTTGGCGCCTTCGTGCTGTGTCCGTGCCTCATCGAGGCGCCGCCCGATCGAACTCAAAGGCCTGGGCCCGTGCCGTCTCTGTCGCGTTGAGCCATGCGTCCAATATGAGTGTGGAGAAATCGCGCTCTTCTTCAAGCCCACCGAGAATAGCCCCGACTTCTCCCACCACCAGCTCGAACATCGAGATCTTCTCGTCCAGCAGCTTCAGCACCTGCTCCTCCAAGGTGCCGCGCGTCACCAGATTGAAGATGAACACTTCCCGACTTTGACCGATGCGATCGATACGGCCGATGCGCTGCTCGATCGCCATCGGATTCCAGGGTACGTCGAAATTGATCAATGTGTTGCAGAATTGAATGTTGCGCCCCTCGCCGCCGGATTCCGTCGAGAGCAAAACCGGCACGTGTTCGCGGAATTCGGCAATCGCTGCATCTTTTGCCGGTGCGCTCAGGCTACCGTCAAAGCGCGCAAAGGCTATGCCCTTTGTCGCGAGTAGTTCAGCAAGCCCCAGGAGCGTCTCGCGCGAATGGACGAAGACGAGCTTTTTCTCCGAGGGATTGCGATGGAGCAGCTCGATCAGTGCCGATTCCTTGCCGCCCTCGCGAATCGCGGTCCAGCGTTGCGCCAGTCTCTGCCAGACTGAATCGCGATGGCGCGTTGCTAAGCGCGCGAGCGACGCAGCAGCGGCGGCCGGCGAAGAGCCCGCCGCGCTCAGGAGGTGCTGCAGCGACAGGCCATGACGGCCGGGCTCCGACGATAGCGCGCGCGCAGCCTCGGCGAGATCGGCATAGGCTTGCCGCTCTTCCGCACTGGCATCGACTTTGATGGTCAAGGCATGGCGACTCGGCAGCTTGAGGGCAGCAACCGCGCGGGTGTTACGGATCATTGCCCCGCGCATCAGCTCCCGTAGGCGCTGCGGATTCGCCGGGCGGCGCGGATTACCCGGCGTCATGTAGGCCGAGCGAAATTCCTTCTGCGTCTTGAAAATGCCCGGCTTGAGCAGCGTGAGCAGGTTATAAAGCTCGACCAGATTGTTCTGCACCGGCGTTGCCGAAAGCAGCAGCAGAAAGCGCTTGTTGAGCGCGTCGACGAGTTTCCAGCTCTGGCTCGATCGGTCACGCAGGTGATGCGCCTCGTCCACGATCACAAGATCGAAATTGTGCCCGCGCAGCCGTTCGGCATGGTCCTGGCGTCGCGCGGTCGAGATAGATGCGATCAGGCGCTTCTGGCGCCAGAAAGCATCGGGATCATCGCGCGCCAGCACGTCGTGCGTGGTGGCGCAGCTGATTCCGAATTTCGTTTCCAGCTCTTCCTGCCATTGGCCGACCAGCGCGGCCGGCGTGAGCACCAGGACGCGCTCGGCCATTCCACGCACCAGATATTCCTTGAGCACCATGCCCGCCTCGATTGTTTTGCCGAGACCAACCTCGTCGGCGAGCAGGACGCGCCCATGAAATTGCTTGAACACCTTGCGCACGGTTTCGATCTGGTGCCATAGGGGTTCGACACCGACGAGTAGCGGAAGGCACAGCAGTTCATCAAAGCCCTGAGCGAGCCCCAGGTGCGCGAAGCGCTCGCGCAGTCGCCACCAGCGTCCGTCCCGCTCCGCTGCATGGGCCGTCGTGGCTGCGAGCGGCGCGAGATCAAATTCGATCGTGAATGGAATCTCGATTGCGATCTCCGGCAGACCGGCTGCCGATGAGGCGAACTTCGTGACGGACGGGGAGAGCGGTTCGGTTCGATCGGCGCTGGACTGTCGCACCGGGCTTTCGGGTTTCTTGGTTGGTCTTGTGGTGGCGCGTTTTGGGTTGGGGCGTTTTGTCCTGGCGCGTTTTGTCCGGCGGTACGGGTCGATGCGGCCCATAATCCCGTTGACTTGGTCCGCCAGCCAACGGAAGCGTGCCTGGCCGGCAGGGAAAACGCGCCACGCGTCCCACCAATTCGTCATTGCATGACGTTCGAGCAGCACGCGAGCTGCATGGGACTTGCGAGTTTGAAAGAGCGCGAGCGCCTCAAGTAGATAGTCCGTCTGCCTTCGCTGCTGTGATTTGCGCAGGCGTTTGAGGAAAGCGAGTGCCTTTTCCGGCTTCTGATCGAGAAGCGCCGAAACGGTCGCCAGAATCAAAATGCCGGGATGGCCCGGACAGGCTTGCACTGCCTGTTCCGCGTCTTCCAGGAAGCCCGAGGTTCGAGTCGGGTCGTCGAGCAGGCCTGCGAGGCGCTCGATCCATGTCTCGGCTGGACTTGGCAATTCCAGCGGAAGAAGAGGTTGGGAGCGCAAGGGGCCAGGCATCAAGAATGTCGCAGCGGCCGGCGAATCGGCCAGCCTGAAAGGCTAGCCGCGCGCGAGGCGGTATCAAGGCTCCAGGCGCCCGCGGGGGAGCGGGTGATCGACTTATCCCAATGATTTAGTGGTGCTCGCGTCTTGCAGGCTCATTGCACCAATCGGCTGCACCCGACCCGCCGGATGCGTTTGCGGGAGTTGCTTCGATCCGCTCAATCGGGACTTCTGATTATCCGATCCCCCGTGGCTACTTGCCGCGGGCCTCGATTAATCGCGATAATGATGATGCAGCGATGAAAATGATGAGGACGACTCCATGCACGTTTTTCATCTCAAGAAAGAGCAGGAATGGAATCCCGCGCGCCATGTGGAAAAGATACTGGGTAGGATCGGCGAGGGGGACGTAACTGTTGCGTGTTGGGAGCCAGGCCAGATCAGTCCCAATCACTGCCATCCGCAGGCCACCGAGATCTATTTTTGCTTCGAAGGTGGCGGCACTATGCGCACACCGGCGCGAACGGTTGAGGTCGTGCCGGGCTCATTCGTGGTGCATCCGCCGGGCGAGCTGCACGAATACGTCAACGGTCCGTCACGCACACTCCTCTTTCGCGTGCGCTACGGAGCGGATATGGCGACCCGGCATTTCGAATGGCGGGGCAATTCGCAGTGGACACAGTCGCCGCAGGACGCGGAATATTTCAGCCAGCACCCGCCCGGGTGAATAAGCCTTCGCAAGAACGAATCAGGTGCTCCGCGCGACCGGACGGAATGGAACCCATTGCGTGCGTTGCAGTTTTGTTTGGTATGCGTCTCGGTTTACATGCAGGTACGCGGCGTGGCAGCTCGTTACGACAAGGCGTTGATTATTCTTCCCGGTATTGCGCGGCTTGAGCTCTGAGCGGCGCGATGGCGGCCGTCGATCAACGAGCGGACAAATCAGCCCTTCTCACCGGTATAAAACGCGTCTGGCAGTTGCTCGGACCCGGCCTTATCACCGGGGCTTCCGACGACGACCCTTCCGGGATCGGGAGCTGCAAGCTCTGACCTCTGATGTCTGATGCTCGGTGCCGGCCACTCCACGGTCTGTTTGCCGTGCTTGAACACCGCAAGCGGCTGCGAGATTTCTGCGATGGCCTGTTCCGGCATTTGGGCATTGATGATGACGATATCGGCCGGATGCCCGGTTGCGAATCCGTAATCTTTCAAATTGAGCAGGCGCGCGGAGCGCTCGGTGAGCATCGCAAAACAATCGCGCAGACGTTCGGAGCGGTCGACCTGGAGCACGTTGGCGTAGAGATTGGCCATGCGAATGAGCGAGCAGTCGCCGTAAGGGGTAGCGGGATTGAGGATGTTGTTGGAAGATAGCGAGCAGTTGACGCCGTGCTCGCAGAGAAGGTTGGCATCGGCAACGCCGCGGATGACGGCATGATCGCGATCCCGGCCCATGAGGAACAGGTCCGTCGCCGGAAGGACGGTGACCGCGATCCCGGCATCGGCGAGGCGACGCGCGAGCGTCGCGAGTTGTTCAGTAGGCAGGAGCGACAGCTTCGCCATATGCCCCACCACGACGCGTCCGCCACGCTTGAACTGCTCCGTGAGCTCAAGCACGAGATAGATGTTCATGTTGTCGGCCGCGGGGCCGACGTCGAGATGAATATCGATGTCAACATCGAATTCTCGCGCGAGCTCAAAAATGCGCTTGATCTGGCCCGCTTCGTCGGAATCGTAACGCGGCGCGCCACCGAGCACGCGCGCGCCGCGCTTGAGGCCTTCGATCAGAAGCTCCTCGGTTCCGGGATAATTGAGCAAGCCCTCCTGGGGAAACACGCAGATCTCGACGTCGATCGCCCACTTGTAATCCTCGATCAGTGACTGCACGCCGTCGAACCCGCGCATTCCGATTGCGGGATCCACTTCCACCTGGGTGCGCATGCGGGTGGTGCCATGCTTGATGCACTCCTGCAGCGTGCGCTCGGCCCGCGCACGCACGTCCTCGACCGACATGCTCCTCTTGAGGGGCTTAACTCCGGTGACCGGGCTGTATCGGCTGCGTTCCTGCAACGCACAGCGATCGATGATGCGGGATTTGTCGAGATGGATGTGGCTTTCGATCAGCCCGGGGCAGGCGAGGCGCCCTTCGGCATCGTAAACCTGCCCCTGGGCAGCGAGAGCCGGTTCAATTGTTGCAATACGCCCATCTTTCACGCCGATATCGACAGGCGTGCTCTCCGGCCGGTCGGAAAGACGTGCGTTGCGGATAATGAGATCCATGCGTCACCCACGCTACACCGCGCCAGCGTTCAATTCGGATTTTCATTTTTGTTCAGGTCGAACTCGCGCCCCAGGACCTGCTGAACCGCCTGGAGCGAATCCATAATCGCCCGGTATTCCAGGATCCTGTCGTCCCGAAATCGAAGGAAATGCGCAGCAAAGAAGCGCACGATGCGTCCGGTCACCTTCTGCGTCGCGTGAACCGACAGGATCACACCAGCCGTATCCCTCTCCGTGACCATCCAGATCGGCAAAAAGCTCAGAGCTTCAAATTCATCGTGCACCGCCTTCAGCGCCTTGACGACTTCGGCCCTGCCCAGACGGCGACCAAGATAAGGAAAGACCTCGGTCGGGGCGTTGGTTATAAAGTCAACATTCTCATCAAAAACGTCGGTGAGCAGGTCGATTCTGCCTGCGGAAAACGCTTCGTAAATTTGATAGATCCGTTTCTTTGATGAGATCGACATGATCGGCAACCTCTGCAGCTTACCTCGATTTCATCCGGTAATGAACTCCGGACAAAATGCCGGGCCGGCGAGATGCAAGCCCACTTCAGCCCCGGAACACCGGTGCGACCCCGAGTATAAGCTAAAGCCGACCCGCACCAATCGGGCCGAGGCGGCCAACAACTCTGGGGACTACGCTGCGTGCGGCCGGCGGCTGGATCCGGCGATCCAGGTCATCGCGGCCATGATCGCAAGGGTAACGACATAGGCGATGAGCTGCAGCTCGGTTGGCCGGTCGGTGTAGCCGACAAGCGTATGCAGCAAGCGGCCGAGGATGCTGTCCTGGGGCAGCCAGGCCGAGCTGTCCCACAGCCGCTGGCCCATGACATTGATGAGACCTGCCGCATCGAGGAATTGCACTGCCTGGGCGGCCATGCCGGCGGCGAGCAGTGTAATGAGTACGGTAGTGACGGTGAAAATGTGCCGGGGTGGGATCGCGAGCAGCCCGTAATAGGTCAACGCGGTAAACAGGGCGCCCGCCGCAAGTCCAAGCACGCCGCCGAGCAGGAGGGAGGAGACCGAGGCGCCGGCAGCGACTATGCCGTAGAGGAACAGGACGACCTCTGAGCCCTCGCGCAGGGTGGCAAGACCAACCACCACGGCAAGCGCGGCCAAGGGACGCTTGCCCGCACTGACCGCCTTGCCGACCTCGGCCATGGACACCGCCATCTCCTGCCCATGCCCGGCCATCCAGAGGTTGTGCCACATCAGCATCACGACCGCGATGCCGAGCACGCCGGCATTGAACAATTCCTGGCCGGCGCCCGCGAAAGCGTTGGCAATGGTTTCCGCGAAGACGGCTAGGAGGCCTGCGCCGGCGAGCGCCGCAAGCACCCCTGCGCCGACCCATCGGCCGCGCCCGGGCACGCCCCGGGTCACCGCCAGCACGATCCCGATGATCAGGCCCGCTTCAATGACCTCCCGGAACACAATGATCAGTGCGCCCAACATGAGCCTATTCCGCGATCACCACGCCTTTGGCGGTATCGGCATGAAACTCGCCAATGAATTCGTATCGCCCGGCCGTGAGCGGACCGATTCGGATGAGTGCCTTTGAGCGGCCCGCGATGACCTTCTCGACCTTGAGCGCGGTGCTGTCGAACTCTTCCGGCGTGGCGTCCTCGTTGCTGACGTAGAGCGAGACGCGCTTGTCCGCTGGCACGCGAATTTCCGACGGTTCGAAACGGTGATCCCGAATGACCAGGTTGAAATCTTGGGCGCCCGCGGCGACGGCGGTGAGTGTCAAGCTCAACAGAATTGTACCTACCGCTCGTGTCATTGCCCGCTGTCCGGCGATATGAAGGAATTCGACGCGATCCATGCAATAGCGTTGTGGGCTATATTGAACGATTCTAATGTATGAAGACGCGGCCCTTTTTTCCCCGAGCGATACAATGCCCGCCCGTACACCCATCCCATTGATTGGCCTCGGCACCTGGGATTTGCGCGGGCGCACATGCGTGCGCATGGTGGAGGCCGCCATACGGCTTGGTTACCGCCACATCGATACGGCAGAGATGTACGATAATGAGCGCGAGGTCGGCGAAGGGCTGCGCGCCTCCGGTGCCAAGCGCGAGGAGGTATTCGTCACCACCAAGATCTGGCCGTCGCATTTTGCCGCCCGCGATCTCGATCGCGCCGTCAAGGATAGCCTCTCGCGGTTGCAGCTCTCGCACATCGATCTGCTGCTGCTGCACTGGCCTAATCCGCAAATTCCGCTGCGCGAGACTTTGGCTGCGCTCTGCGAGGTCAAGCGGATGGGTCTCGCCCGCAACATCGGAGTGTCGAATTTCACGGTGGCGCTGATCGAGCAGGCGGTTAAGCTCGCGCAGGAGCCGCTCGTCTGCAACCAGATCGAGATGCATCCATTCCTGGATCAGTCGAAGGTGGTCGTGGCCTGTCGCCGGCATGACATGGCGGTCATTGCGTATAGTCCGATCGCGCGCGGCCGCGTCAAAGGCAACGCGGTGCTCGCGCGCATCGGCAAGGCCCATGGCAAGACGGCAGCGCAAGTGAGCCTGCGTTATCTGGTGCAGCAGGACATTGCAGTTATCCCGCGCACCAGCCGCGCCGAACGCCTCGCGGAAAATCTCACGATCTTCGATTTCGAGCTCTCGACGGCCGAGATGAAGGAGATCGCGGCGCTTGCGAGCCGATCCGGCCGCCTTGTCGATTTTTCCTATTCAGGATCCCCGCAATGGGATTGAGAGGTTGTCAATGAGTGCGGCCCAGTTCGAGCTTCTGCGCGGGATCACGACGGCGACGATCACGACGATGCTGCTCAAGAAGGGCATCCGGCGCTGCTGGATGAACGGGCCGAAGCCACTTGCCCCAATCGGCAAGCGCATTGTGGGACCCGCCTTTACGCTGCGGTTCGTACCGGCACGTGAAGATCTCGCCACGCCGGAGAGTTGGGCCAAACCTGTTTCGACCCGAGGCGCCATTGAAGAGATGCCGCAAGATTGCATTGCGGTTGCCGATGCAATGGGAATCTTGTCAGCGGGCATCTTCGGCGACATCCTGACCATGCGCATGGTCAAACGCCACGTCGCGGCGCTGGTGACCGACGGCGCCGTGCGCGACAAGGCGGGCGTGCTTGCCTCCAAGCTGCCCGTCTGGTGCGCTGGCGCCGCAGCGCCAGCCTCCGTCAATGGGCTGACATTTGTCGGCTGGCAGGAGGCGATCGGCTGTGGAGGCTGCGCCGTGTTCCCCGGCGATATCATCGTCTGTGACGACGACGGTGCCGTGGTGATTCCGCAAAACCTGCTCGGTTTTGTTGCGGAGGAGGGCGCCGAGCACGAGCGAATGGAGACCTGGATCGTGGAGGAGGTCGAGCGCGGCGCCAAGCTGCCCGGGCTCTATCCCATGAACGAGGAGACAAAGGCGCGCTACGAGGCCGCCAAGAAGAAGCGCTAAGGGTTAAATCTTCCTGCCGCGGTACAGCGCGAAGCTCGCGCCGCGTCCGGGAAACGCGTTAAATGCGCGGCATGTTCTTCCCCGTCTCCAAGGTTCTGGGCTTTTTTGCAATTCCCTCGAATCTCATCCTCGTGGCGGGCCTCGTTGGTCTCGTTCTCTTGATGACGCGCTGGAAACGCGCGGGCAGGCGGCTCGCGCTGGGAAGCCTGCTTGTGCTCGCGGTATTCGGTCTCTCGCCGGTCGGAAACGACCTGATCATACCGCTGGAGGAGCGCTTCCCGCCTTGGGATCCTTCGCGTGGAGCGCCTGACGGCATGATCGTGCTCGGCGGAGTGATCTCCCCGGACATATCGGTTGTGCGCAACGAGGTGATCCTCAACGAGTTGAGCTGAACGTCTCACGGACGTCGCCGATCTGGCACGGCGCTATCCCGGTGCCCGCATTGTGTTTTCCGGTGGGACCAGTGCGCTTGCCGCGGACGAGCCGAGCGAGGCGCCGTTTGCGCTTCGCCAGCTCGAAAGCTTCGGGATTGCGCGCGAGCGCATCCTGATCGAGGACCGTTCCCGCAATACGGTCGAGAATGCCGTGTTCTCGAAGCGGCTCATCCAGCCCAAATCGGGCGAGCGTTGGCTGCTCGTGACCTCGGCCTACCATATGCCGCGCGCGGTTGGCGTGTTCAGGAAGGCGGGCTTTCCGGTCGAGCCCTATCCCGTCGACTGGCGTACCCGCGGTTATGATGATCTGCTGCGGCCGTTCCCGACCGTAGGGGACGGGCTACGGCGCGCCGATACGGCGGCGCGCGAATGGGTCGGGCTTGCCGTTTATTGGCTCACCGGGCGGAGTTCCGAACTCTTCCCCGGCCCCATTGCGCCTCCTGGTTGATCGCTGCGAATTGGTGTTGAACGCAGCGCAAGGACACGCTCCGCTGTGAAATGCGTGCCGGCTGCAAAGAGTTTAACACTGTGTCAATTTGCAACAGTATGATTCGACATCGAGTGATTCGCAGACGCCTCCTCGAGTTTCAGGAGCAATGGACCTGTGCATTGGCGCGCCCCATTGGGCGCCAGCCAAGGGATTTTTTGCGATGTCGATCGAGAGGCGGCCAGCCATACCGGCAGCCCTGCCGCGCGCAGGGGCTCAGCGCGATACCGATCGTCTGCGGCGGTGGTGCTCGACCGCCGTCACTGCCTTTACGAGCGCCATTGCAATCCTGATCGTCGCGGTGGCCGCCGTCGTGCTCGGAATTAGCTGACCGCGGCGAGCTTGGTCTCCGGCAATGAAGCCTCGCGCGCTTCTTGGGAAGGCCTGTCGACAATCACGGTATCAAAATCGGTCTCCATGGTGGCCGTAATGACGGGCTCGGCCGGCAACTGCTTTGAAGGCTGATACCAGGGCTCCTTTTCCACCACCCCATACTGCATCGACTGTGCAAGCAGTCGTCCGATTTCCTCTCCTTCGAGTGGAACGAGTTGGCCATTGGAGTCCGACCGGTAGAGCTGCGGGCAGAAATAGAGGGCATGAATTCGCGGATCGTAGTCCTCCAAGACGAGGAAGTGCTGTTTGCGCAGGAACAGATTGTATTTGGTGACGGTCTTCCTTTCCATTGTGGCCTTCGCAACGCGCAGCTTTTCCGTTGAAGGACCAACAATGGTGCCGGCCTCCAACAGGATGATCCAGTCCTTCTTAGCGACGTTGTCAGGATGAATTGGAATGTAGTGGCTTGGCACTCTTCTGCGCAGCATACCCATTTTACTGTCCCTGCTGATCAGATACTCGAGTTCGATCACTTCAAGTGCGCAAGTCGACTAAACTCGACTTGCGTTGCTGGTACGACGGCGAGATCAGCCGTGCTTAGCACAAGCCGAAGAGAACACCGAGTCCGAGAATGGGACAGAATCAAACGAACGCGTCGGCGCCGTGCCGCTCAGCGCTTCCAGGCCCGGATGAGGGGACCGCCTGCGCCATAAACCGGATCTTTGGCGGGCAGTGGAACTTTCGGAATGCTTTGCCGCGCGCGCGAATGCTCTTCGGCTGATCCCGTGCACTCGTCATACCTGCCGCCCGCGGGATAGGCGCCGACCACCAGCAGATCTTTGCTCGCCGAGAGGCACTGATGGCCCGTTCCGGCCGGAAGCACGGCGACATCTCCGGCCTTGAGCTCGAATACCTTTCCTTGGTTGCCGCCGAAGCGCACCCTGGCCTCGCCGCGCGCAATCCCAAGCGCCTCGTGGGTGCCGGAATGATAATGCACATAATCGTAAATGCCATTGCGCCACGAACGGCCCCAGCCGTTGCGCGCAAACAGGATCTCGAATACCGCCGCAGGGTCGTCCCACTCCGGCAGCACCACCGGCGTGCGATAATGAATGAAAGGGAGTTTCGGATTGTTCGGAATGGCTCCGTCGTCGGCAAACATGGTCTCGTGCGCCAAACGTTCGCGGATGCTTTCGCGCACGGATTTTGCGGACCGTGTTGCCAAACCGGTCACGATTTCCCCATCAAATTCAAGAATTGGGTCGTGCTGTCGCAAAGCTCATGGCGGAAGCTCGCGGTGAGATCGAGGCAAGCAATCTCGTGCATCTTGAAGATGCCAAACGAAGCCGGACCCCGAAACGCGAGCGGCCCTGACCGGTGCGCTCGCTCCGCCTCGGCTGGCGCCGACCATTACACCGCTGCGATTGCTTCGATCTCCAACAGAAAATTCGGATTGGCAAGGCCGCGCAGGACGCAAAGTGTGCTGCCGGGCGGATTACCAGCGAAATAGGACTGCAGGACGCCGCGTGCCTTGGGCACGTCGTGCGGATTGCAGATATAGATCGTGATCTTGGTGACGTCGGAGAGCTTGGCGCCGCCCGCTGCAAGCGCCTTGGTGAGGTTCTCCATGACCATCTTGGCCTGGGCGTCGAAATCGTCCGGAGGCAGCACCTTGCCGTCGGCGTCGGCGGCGACCTGACCGGCGCAGAAGACGAGTTTCTGCGCCCCTTCGGCGGTCACCACATGCGAATAGTTTGAAAACGGCTTCGCGATCCCGGGCGGATTGATTCTGGTTATCTTGGCCATGTGATCAGACCTTGATCTTCTCGTCCTGCGCCACTCGCTGCACGGCAGGACGCTCCATCATGCGGTTCTTGAATGCCGTGTAGTTTTTGAGCGCCTCCATCGGCAGCTCGCGGCGAACGCCCCAGGTGTAGAAAACGAAAGCGTAGGGATCGAGAACCGTGTAGCGGTCGGAAAGCCACTGCCGGCCGGTAAACATCCCGTCGATCTGCTGCAAATAGCCGTGGAAGGTCTTGCGCCCGGTCTCCTTGAGCGTTTCAAACGCCGATGGGTCGCTCGCGTAGCGCTCGGGCCGCCCAATATGGGCATGGGCGGGGTGCACGCTTGCGGCAAAGAAGCCGATCAAGGACAACGCTTTGGCCTCCGCGATGGGATCGGTTGGCCATAGCCCGAACCGCTTTCCGAGGTAGGGCAGGATGGCGGTGTTTTCCGCGAGCGGCTCGCCGGTGTCGAGACGCAGCACGGGCACGCGTCCCTGCGGGTTGACCTTTAGATACGCCTCGCTGCGCTGCTCGCCGGCGGCGAGATTAACCGGCTTTGGCTCGTATTTCTCGCCGCTTTCCTCCAAGACGATGTGCGCCGCCATCGAGCATGCGCCAGGACAGTAATAGAGCGCCAGCATGCAACGTCCTCCCTTTTTGAACTCTTGCAGAGCGCCGCGCGCTAATGCGCGGCCGTCGTGATCCGTGAGCGGATCGAAAAATCATAGGATCGGTCGGGAGCGGAATAGGAAAAGTGCCACCATTCACGGAAGTAGTTGCGGAACCCCTGCTTTCGCATCGCGTCAAGCAGAATTTTTCGTTGGCGCCTCTGTTCGGCTGAGATAAGCGTGCTCGCCGTGTAGCTGGCGGGATCGAAACAGTCGAATCCCGTGCCCATGTCGATGCTGTTGTCGGGACTGCGTTCGGCCGCCGGCGCAGTGCAAGGCCCGTACGCGGCGCTCCGATTGAAGGCCGGAACCCCCGCACCCGTGCGCGCGATGAGCGTAAGATCGACAGTGTTGCCGCTCGAATGCTGGGAATGGGAGGCGATATAGCCCAGCCCAAACAGCGTGTCCTTGTGCAGTTTCGGAAAAAATCTTTTGGTCGTTCCCTCGAACCGTCCGTCATTAGCCCACGCAGCCATGGCGTGCACGGCCCGCACCGGACGATAACAGTCATAAACCTTCAGCGAGAAGCCGGAAGAGGCGAGGTCCACCTGGGCGCGCTTGAGTGCGGCGGCGGCATCCTGGCGCAGGATGCACTCTGGAGCCTCGTATCCCGGAAGCGGCCGGCCGACGAAATTGTCAAAACCGGCATATCGGATGTCCTGGGCGATCGTCGGATCAATGTCACGCAGATAGACGAAGCCTTGCGGCAAAGCATTCTGCGCAACTGCGAGACCTTGACCCAGCGCCGCGATCGCGGCGGTGACGATGGCGGCCCGGCAACAACGTACGATGGACGTCATCGCTGCTTGGCGTGGTTTACAAGAGTACTCCCGCGCTCGCGCGCAACGCGTTGGGGACTGTCTTTGCCTCGTGCGGCACAGAATTCCTCGACCGCTTTAGTGACTGCGGTGGCGATGACGCCTTGACGCTCGGGGCTCTGCATCGCCAGCTCCTCATCCCGGTTGATGATCGAGCCTGCCTCAAGCAGCACTGCCGGCATGCGAGTATCCTTGAGGACGATCAGCGCGTCGTGGCGGTAGACTCCCACCTCGCTGTCGACCAGTGGCCATCGGTAACGGCCCATGAATTTTTCGGTGTAGTGGGTGGTATATTTCAAGCCGCGCGTCTTCAACTCATTGCCGAGCAATTTTCCGAACTGAAGGCTAGCGCTGTAGTCGCGATTGTCGCGCGACACCCAGATGGAATGCCCTTTGAACCTGTCGCTGAATTTGCGCGGCTCGCCCTGAAACTCCCAGTTTTGCAAAAAGGAATCTGGAACAGCATCATGATGGATTGACAGGAAGAGATCGGCCGACGAGCTGTTCGCGCGCGCAACGCGGTGATGGAGCGATTTCATCTTCGCCCCGTCCGTGATCAGCAATTTCGTGCTTGCAAAGCCCGCCGCGATCACCTGTTGGTTGATGAGCCTTGCCAGCCGGAGATTGTAGTCGTATTCGCGCAGACCCCGCGCGCTCTTCGCGCCTGGCACCTGGTCCGAATGGCCCACGTCAAGGACGAGGCGGAACGCACCGCGATCGCATGCGGAAGCTTCTTGCTTTGGTGTGCCGTCGGCTGGTTGCGCCCAAGCGCAACCCCACGAGCCGACAAGCGCCGCGAGCACAACAAGCCAGCCCTTCATGGGGTGGCGACGATTTGGCCTAGCACGCATGCAAGAAACCCCCGTACCGGATTAATGGCATCGCCGTAAGCGGTCAATGCGCCATCGCCGAGCCAGGGCAGTTGCGTCCGCGGGTGTGGCCGCCGGGTCCCCGATGTGGGTGCCCGGGGTCATGCCCCTCTCATGTCCTTGGGGCGCGCATTGCTGCCTGTCTCGGGCTGGTATGTATGGGCGACGGAGGTTAAGAACCGTTTTCGCACGGGGGACTTGCATGCAGACGCTCGGCCTCGGATTTACCTGGGAACAGCTCTCGCCCGGCCAGCGTTTCCGCACCCTCAACCGCACTGTTACCGAGACCGATCTGGTGATGTTCACGGGCATCACCGGCATGCTTGAAGCCATTTTCATTGACCGTACCTTCGCGGCGGAAAAAGGGGGAATTGAAGGCCAATTCGTGCCGGCGGCATTGACCTATGGCTTGGTCGAGGGGCTCCTGTGCCAGAGCATGATCCAGGGCACCGGGCTCGCCATGCTCGAGCTCAAGCAGAAGGTCCTTTCGCCGGTGCGCGTCGGCGACACCATTCATGGCGAGATCGAAATAAGCTCCGTGCGGCCGACCTCGAAAGGCAATCGCGCCATTGTTGTGTCCAGGATTGACGTCAAAAACCAGCGGGATGAGGTCGTGATGACCTATGAAGCGACGCGTATGCTGGCTGGCCAAAAACAAGCGAACTGAGCGGCACATCGAGCAGGAGAAGTTCGGGCATTTGTTGCGCCCGGCTACTTAACGTTTAGGGCGATCCCCGCTTGCAAGCAGGGGGTCTTTCGTGCGTTGTTCTTGCGGCGGGATCTGCGGAGAACTGCAAATGCGGCGTCTCATCGTCGGCATGACCGGGTCGACCGGCGCCATTTTCGGCGTGCGGATGCTCGAGGCGCTCAAGGCGACCGAGATCGAAAGCCATTTGATCATCAGCAAGTGGGCGCAGCGTACGCTCGAACATGAGACCCGCCATAGCGTGGAGCAGGTGAGGGGCCTCGCCAGCGTGGTGCACAGCCCCGGCGACATGGGCGCCTCGATCTCGTCGGGATCCTTCAAGACCGACGGCATGGTCGTCATTCCATGCTCCGTGCGGACCTTGGGTTGCATTGCGAGCGGCTATGGCGAGCATCTCGTGCACCGCGCCGCCGATGTGGTGCTAAAGGAGCGCCGGCGCCTCGTTCTGGTTGTACGCGAGACGCCGTTGTCGGAAGTCCATCTGGAGAACATGCTCAAGCTCGCGCGCATGGGCGTGTCGATCGTGCCGCCCGTGCCCGCCTTCTACAATCATCCGCAAACGGTGGATGACATCGTCAATCACATCGTGGCGCGCGTGCTCGACCAGTTCGAGATACCGGCCCCGTTTGCCAAGCGCTGGGACGGCCACATGCATACCGCAACCAAGATCGCCAGCGTCGCAAGCCCTGCGGCCAAGAGCGGGACGTGATGGCGCCTTCGCCAGGGCTTCGGCGGCCTCACTCATATTAGCCCGTCGCAGCTTTAGCGCAGACGGGCGAGACGCGGGAATTGCAAGCGAGAAGGAGAAACATCATGGCCACGTTCAACTGGGACCACGTCCATTTGCGCAGCCCTGATCCTGAGGCAACGGCGCAATGGTATGAGCGCATGCTCGGCGCCGAGGTGATCCGCAGCAAGCAGCAGGGCAAGCCGCGCATTGATCTCAAGCTCGGCGGCGCCAATATCTTCATTGCGCCGGTCACGCCCGGCGACGGCGTCAACCCGCCGCCGGCCACGCCCTATCAGGGCCTCGATCATTTCGGGTTGTGCGTGAGCGGGATCGATGCGGTGGCTGCCGATCTCAAGGCGAAGGGGGTCGAGTTCACGCGCGAACCGACGACCGTGCGGCCGGGGGTTCGGATCGCTTTTCTGCGCGCCCCGCAGGGGGTTTCGATCGAGCTCCTCGACCGCAACGCCTCCTGACGCGGGCAAACGCGCCGACCAGCCTTCGATCGGCGGCACAGTCGCGGGCGCGGTTGGCCATGCGGGTGCGCGCGCTTTGGAGCGATGGAAGTTGCTGAGCAAGGAGGCGGCGGTTTGCCCGCCTGTCGCCCAGGAGGGACTAAACAATGCAGGACAAGCAATACACAGTAACCCACACCGATGAAGAATGGCGGCGCTTGCTCACCCCCGAGCAATACCGGGTGATGCGCGCGCATGGCACTGAACCAGCCGGCAGCTGTGCTCTCAACTACGAGAAGCGTCACGGCACGTTTTTCTGCGCCGGCTGCGGTCAGCCTTTATTCGGGTCGAAAAGAAAATTCGAGAGCGGAACCGGCTGGCCGAGCTTCAACGATCCCATGCCGGGCGCGGTCGAGAACTCCACCGACCGCAGCCATGGCATGGTGCGCACGGAGGTGCATTGCAGCCGCTGCGGCAGCCACCTTGGTCATGTTTTCGAGGATGGGCCGCCGCCTACGCATCTGCGCTATTGCATCAACGGCGTCGCCATGAATTTCAAACCCGAGGAGCAGTCGTCATGATCGATTTCTACGCGCTCACCAGTCCCAACGTGCAGAAGATCTACATCATGCTGGAGGAATGCGCGCTTCCCTATAAGGAGCATTTCGTCGATGTCTGGAAGGGCGATCAATTCAAGCCTGAGTTCATCAAGCTCAACCCGAACGGCAGGATCCCGGTCATTGTCGATCACGAAGGGCCGGATGGGCGGCCTTATACTGTCTTCGAATCCGGCGCCATCCTGATGTATCTCGCCGAGAAGACGGGAAAATTTCTGTCCAAGGACATGGCGAGAAAATATGAAGTCATCCAGTGGCTGCTTATTCAGCTCACCAGCGTCGGCCCCATGTTCGGCCAGTGGACCCATTTCAAATTGTTTGCGCCCAAGGGAACCGACTATTCCATGGGCCGCTACACGTCGGAGCTCAAGCGCCTCTACGAGCTTCTGGAGAAACGGCTCGGGCAATCGGCCTATCTGGGGGGCAGGAATATTCGATCGCCGACATCGCAACCTTTCCGTGGACCCGCAATCACGATGCGCATGGCGTGAAATGGGAGGACCATCCCAATCTTGCGCGCTGGTTCAATGCCATCGGCGAACGGCCGGCGGTGAAAGCGGCGCTCGCCAAAGTGGCTGCCATCAAATCGACCCGCGAGACGGCGTCCGACGACGACAAGGACCGCTTCTTCAGCCGCGGGCGCTACGCCCGCGCGTAAGCGCAGGCATCAGCATATGAGGAGTCAGGGATCAGGAGTCAGGGATCAGGGATCAGGGATCAGGACACTCGTCTGATGCCTGACGACCTGATCCCTGAACGCTGATACCTGATCTGATACCTGAATACTGATACCTGATCCCTGATATTCTGATGCCTGACACCTGTACCTACGCCAGCCATGACGGTGTAGCTCTCATGGCCGACCTCTATGCACCCACAGGTGCCGGGCCGTTTCCCGCGCTTGTTGCCGTGCATGGGGGCGGCTGGCAGGCAGGTGCCCGCAGCACCTTTCAATACTGGGGCCCCTATCTCGCCGAGAGCGGCTACGTGCTGTTTGCGATCAGCTACCGGCTCGCCAAGAAGGGACAAAAGATGTTCCCGCAGGCCGTCCAGGACGTTCTTGCCGCCGTGCAGTTCGTGCGTGCGAGCGCGCAAGCGCTCAAGGTCGAGCCCGAGCGGATCGGGCTGTTTGGAGCGTCGGCGGGCGCGCACCTTGCGGCGCTCGCCGCGCTCGCGGGCGAGCGTTTCAAGCCAGGCTACCCGAACGACGAACATGCAAGCGCCAGCACCCGGGTGAAGGCGCTGGTCGGCGTCTACGGGGTCTATGATCTTGTCGAGATGTGGCAGCGATATCAGCTGCAAAGCCCGCGCGAGAACAATATTGAGAACTTCATGGGTGCCTCGCCCATGGATGATCCGCAGATCTACTTCGATGCTTCACCCATCAACCATGCGACCTTCGCCAACAACGGCATGGGCGTATTCCTTGCCGTCGGGACCGAGGACGACCTGGTCAATCGCCGTGCCCAGACCGACGCATTCCTGTTGCGTTTGAAACAGGCGAATTTCTTCGCGCGCACTTGTATCGTGCAGGGTGCGCCCCATTACTGGCTCAGCGATCCGATTGATGAGGCGCGCAGCTATTCCGGCTTCATGGCGCCGCGCCTGATGCGATTCCTCAAAGAGCGGCTGTAGCTTCTTCATTAGACCCAACATTGAGCAGCACGGGAAAGGCGTTGGGTCTCGCAAGCGCTCGACCCAATCTACCACATGACGGAGGCAGAAATCCGGATAACTCTTGTGCTACCTAATGTTACTGCGTCACAACCTGAGACGCATGTTCCTTCTGTATCGGGTTGCACAATAGGGGCATCTTGGCAGCATCCTTGCGATTGCGACGATCAGCTGATGATGGAGCGTAGCGATCGAGTTGGGAACGTGGCGTTGGGGCCGGATTGGCGGCGCCGCGGGGTCGGTAACTATCGGGAATGGCAAGTTTTTTGACTCTCCGGGCGCAATGAGGTCCTGAGGGGGGAATCGTCTCCCTTTCGGAGATCAGGAAGCCGTAAACGGCGATGCAAAGCGTCGCGTGATGGTGGAAGCCCGGCCATCCCCGCCCCTCGTAGTGCCCGAGCCCGATCTCTTGTTTGAGCTCCAGGTAGTCGCGCTCGATCCGCCACCGCATTTTTGCGCGATCGACCAGCGCATGAAATGAAATGTTCTTATCGAGGGTGGCAAGCCAATATTTGGTGGGCTCACGCTCACTCTTGGGCCATTCGATGAGAAGCGTTTCTTCACCTCGTGCCGCGGCACCCCTGATCGGCGCCGTTCGCACTTGAACGCGGGCGAAGCGCGAGCGCAGCTTTTTGTTAGTTCCCTCCCGCCAGGTGATCGTGCACCAAGCTTTTTCTGGCAGCCTGAGTGCCAACTTCTTCACGCTCAAGCGCGGCCCCATCCCGCCATCATCGGTTACTCTACGCACCATAATTGTCGGTATGATGGCTGCCACGTATTCGAGCCCCAGCGCACTGAGGCCCGTGCGAAACCCTGAGTTCGATCCGTAGCTCGCATCTGTGAGCACCACCCCGCGCGGTACCCCCGCCGCTAAGGCTTTCGCAATCTGCTCCAGGGCGATCTGCGGTTTGGTCTTGAACGAGATCTCCTTGGGAATACGCGCTTTCTTGCGGCGCGCAGCGTTTTTAGCCCATTGCTGCGGCAGATAAAGCCGATACGCGATCGGCAGGCTGGCGTGATGATTGGCGATCGACAACGTCACTGCCACCTGACAATTCGCTTGCTTGCCAAGCTGGCCGCAATATTGATGCTGCACGCCGACCGATTTGGAGCCGCACTTTGGAAAAGACGTATCGTCGACAATCCAGGCTTCAATCGGTCCATGCCGCTCGATCACCGGCAAGATCAGCTCGCGCACTTTGGCCAACATTGACGCGTCCGACCACGGCGCATTGGCAACAAAGTGCAGCAATCTTTGATGCTGCACCGAATCGTGCGGCGCCGTCACCGCCGCGGTCGGCTCCACGCCCTGCGGCCTTCTGAGACCAAAAGGCCGCCGGCCGCTCCCGGTCGGCGTGGCCGATCACAGCATCGGCACACAAAACGTGCATCGATCATCGCCGAGAGTGATCGACAGATTGTCATAGGCACTCGAGAAAATCTGCTGCCGCGCGCGATCAAGCTAGCCCGGACAACTCGTGCTACCGATACCCCATTTCCCCCCGTGCTAAAAGCTTGACTTTCCGAAACATTGGTAGAGAAATCGCCATAGACTTCACAGATCCACACCCGCACCGCAGCGTGCCGGGCTTTTTTCATGCGTGCACTCAGCAATACGAGGTCCGGCCGCATCGCAGTCGCAATCCGCATCCGCAGTTTGTTGCAAAGAAGGAGCATCTCCACGTGGCGCGATTTTTAAAACTACCAAACAAAGCCAACAGACGAAAAGCTTTATCGATGAAGGTTATGAGGGCGCTTCACACACGCTTGTGGTGCCGATGGTTGCAGCCCGCATGACAACTCGCGCAAATCGCAACAGGATTACACGCAGCGCTTCATGACGATTACCTCGCAGCCTCCAAGTACTCAAAGGAAGCCATGCAATTTTGCCGATCCAAACGGCAGCAGGCCGGTTTGCAATCTCCCCCGGCTTCCCCGCTATCTCTCTGTTATTGCCGCAATCGCCCTGTTCCCGCCTCTGTTCTTTTTTTGGCAAGTCCGCATTTTACGGGCGCTTCTTGCACTTGGGGCCCGTATTTTCCTGTTCTTTACAGGGAATACAGGCGCGGAGCGGCGAAAGGAGCGTTTCGGCGCCTGCATTTGAAGCATAGCTCACGAATACTCTTGAAACCCAACCTTGCTACTCCTGTTTGCTCATGAATGCTTCGAGGGCCGCAACCTCTTTCTTGCTGGCCCCGAAATCGCGCGCAATGCGCTCATAAAAATGTGCAGCGCCGAGATAGAGCTCGTGCGCAGAAGGATCCTCGCCGACGAAAGCGGCGATCTCGTGCATTTCCGCGACCCAGCGGTAGGCCTTGGGCGGCATGAGCGCGAGGTTACGCTTGAGCCAGGCGAGCATCTGCGGCTGGCTGCCTGAGAGTTCGGCAAACAGGGCATCTGCTGTTCCGCCGCGGGTGGCGGCGAGCAGCATGGCGGCGCCGAGCGCCTGGGTTCCCTTGGTGATCCCGGCATAAGACATTTTCAATGCTGAAGCGGCCGTCATGGGTCCATCAAGCACGCGCACGTCCAATCCGAACTCCTTGAGCCTGGCGAAGCGGTGCGCTTGCGGCCCGGACGCATAGAAGCGCGGACCGGCATCGTTCGGTTTGGGTGGCGAGCCGATGATGCCGGCATCGACGAAGGGGGATCCGGTCGGAGCAATGGCGGCCGCGATCCGCTCGACGGTCGGTGGGCTCACCGCGTTGCAATCGACATAGACCGGCTTGCTGTTGCTCGCCGTGAGCGCCGGCACGAAACGTTGTGCCAGCGCAACCGCATCGCCCGGCGGCAGAATGGATAAAATGAAATCGCTTGTTGCGATCTCGTCATCGCTTACGGCGGCCATTCCGGCCGTCTTTGCGCGTTGCCTCGTCTCGGCGCTGCGCCCCTCGATCGAGGTCAGCACCTTGATCCCGTGATCGACAAGGCGCTTGCCCACGGCCGCGCCCATCATGCCAGGCGCAATCACCGCCACAACAGGGTTCATTCCATTCTCTCCTGAGCCCCACCCCGCAAGCGGGGGAGGGTAAGGGTGGGGGCACCCAGCCTACACTTCTCTGCGCCCGGTGAACACAGCCGGGCGCTTTTGCAGGAACGCGCGCACGCCTTCGGTGTAGTCGGGCGCAAGACTGGCCTCGCGCTGGCACTCGCGCTCGAGGTCGAGCTGAGCATCGAGATCGTTGCTCCAGGACTCGTCGAGCAGCCTTTTTGTCAATGCCAGGCCGACGGCGGGCGCCACGGCAAAATGCGCACAGAGCCTGTGGGCTGCATCGAGCAGTTCCTCATCATCGACGCATTTCCAGATCAAGCCCCAGGCTTCGGCCTTCTCCGCCGGTAGCGGCTCGCCGGTGAGCGCAAGGGCCCGCGCGCGGGCAGGACCGATGAGACGCGGCAGCGTCCAGGTGCCACCGCAATCAGGCACCAGACCGATGCGGATAAAGGCCTCGACAAAGCTTGCCGAGCGCGCGGCGAGCACGAGGTCGCAGGCGAGCGCCAGATTGGCACCCGCGCCGGCCGCAATCCCGTTTACGGCTGCAATCACGGGGAACGGCAGCGCCCGCAGTTTCCGGATAAGCGGATTGTAGTGGCTCTCCAGCGCGCTTCCGAGCACCTTGACTTCACCGTCCTTCGAGATCCGCTCGTTGAGATCCTGTCCGGCACAGAACGCGCGGCCAGCGCCCGTCAACAACAGCGCGCGGCACGCTCCATCACCTTCCGCCTCAGCGATGGCCTGGCGCAGCGCGTGATGCATGGGCTCACAAAACGCATTGAGGCGCTGGGGGCGGTTCAACGTAATCACGTGATACCCGGTTGGGCGCTCGGTCAGAATTGTTTGTTCTTCCATGGCAATTCCCTTCCCGCTGTCATGCCCGCCAGTAGACACCGACCTGAAGCAATCTCAGAGAGATCGGCGTGATTATCGGCCCCACCCGCCCTCGCGGGTGATGACGCGCCTCATTTTGAATGCGCATTCAAGCCCATTGCTTCCTGCGAGGAAGAATAAGAGAAATAGGGCAGGGGAGTGAAGCAACTCTGATCCCGGGAGGAACATCGATGCCGGATCAATCAGACAGGCGCAGCCCGCGCGCCATCAGCCGCCGCCGGTTTTCCGCGGGGGTAAGCGCGGCCGGGCTGATTACCGCGATTACCCCGTTCCAGCTCGCGCGCGCCCAGGCCGCTTCGCTCAAGGTCGGCGTGCTGCTGCCGCGCTCGGGCGCGCAGGCGAGCATCGGTCAGGACTGCCAGCGCGGCGTCGAGCTGGCACCGCCGATCTTGAAGGAGCTCGGGCTGCCTGAGCTCACGATCATGAATGCTGACACCGAAACCAACGTCGAGGTCGCCCGCGCGCGCGCCGAGAAGCTGATCAACGATGGCGCGCAGCTCCTGGTCGGCGCCTTCGATTCGGGGCAATCGACGGCCATTGCCCAGGTGGCCGAACAAAAGGGTATTCCGTTTGTCATCAACATCGCCGCCGCCCCGCCCATCACGGAGCAGGGGTACAAGTTCGTGTTTCGCAATTTCCCGACCGCGCCGATGATCCTCGCGGATGCTTTCGGCAATCAAAAGGAAATCTTCGCGGCGACCGGCACCGCGCCGAAGTCGGTGGTGTTCATGCATGCGAACGACACGTTCGGCACCTCCATGCAGCAGGCCATCACCGGGGTGATTCCCAAATTCAACATGCCGTACAAGATTGCCGAGCAGATCGCCTACGATGCCACCGCGCGTGACCTCTCGGTCGAGGTTGCCAAAGCAAAGGCAACCGGCGCCGACGCGCTCCTGATGGTGAGTTGCCTCAACGACGCCATTCTGATTACCCGCGAGTTGGTGAAGCAGCGCTGGTCGCCTATGGCGGTGCTCAGCATGGGTCCGGGCTGGTACGAGGACCAATATCTCAAGACGCTTGGCAAGCTCGCCGACGGGCCGATGAGCTTCGTACCCTGGTACGATCCGAGCAAGAAATTGAGCAAGCGGCTGGAAGATGCGCTTGCCAAGGCCTACCCCGGCATCAATCTCAACACCAATCACGTCTTTACGTTCGAGGCGCTGCTGGTTGCGGCCGATGCGTTCAAGCGCGCCGGCTCGAGCGAGCCGAAGGCGCTCGCCGATGCCATTCGCACGACCAACATCACGGATAATGTCAGTATCGGAGCGGGCATTTCGTTCGACGCGAAAGGGCAGAACGACAAGCTCAAGAACGCTGCCATTCAGAATCGGGGCGGCAAGCTCGTGACGATTGCGCCCAAGGCTGCCTCCAACGCCAAACCCGAGCTGCCGATTACACCGTACGACAAGCGTAAGTAACAAAGGATCGCCGCCGGTGATCTGCTCCGCGCGGGCGGCAAGCTCGCTCGTCTCCCTCACCCCTTCCGGGGACGGAATGGGGAGGGGAGCGCTCCTCTGATCGCCTGCGGTGGAGATTTATCTCAACGTTGCGGTCAGCGGCATCTTGACGGGCCTGATCTATGGCCTGATGGCGCTCGGGCTTTCGGTCATTTTCGGCGTGGTGCGCGTGGTCAATTTCGCCCATGGCGAGATGATGACGATCGCGATGTATCTTGCCATTACTGCCTTCAATTCCCTCGGGCTCGACCCACTCGTGATGGTCGTACCCGTTGCCGCGATCCTGTTCGTGCTGGGCTATATCCTGCAGGCTGGCGTCATCAATCCGTTCATTAATCGTCCCGAGCACAGCCAGTTCATGCTGCTGGTTGCACTCGCGCTCATTATCGTGAACGTGCTGCTGATCATTTTCGGGCCGGATGCACGCAGCGTGCAGACCTCCTACGCCTTTGACAGCTTTGCATTGGGACCACTGATCGTGGACGCAACCAAAGTCTATGCCGCGGGCGCCAGCATTCTCATCGCGGCTGCGCTGTTCGTGTTCTTCCGGCTGGCACCAGCCGGCAAGGCAATCCGCGCTTGCGCCGATAATTACACCGGAGCGCTTGTGGTGGGACTTGACGTCAAGCGTCTCTACGCGCTCACCTTCGGCCTCGGCGCCGCCTGCGTCGGTGCGGCGGGAGCCATGCTCGTGCTGCTGATCGACGTGACCCCGGCGCTCGGCCCCGCCTATACGCTGCTTGCGTTCATCATCGTGATAACGGGTGGGCTCGGCTCCATGCCGGGCGCGCTGGTTGGGGGCGTTCTGATCGGGTTGACCGAGGCGCTGGCCGGCCTCCTCTTTACACCCTCGGCGAAGAGCATGTTCTCTTTCGGCCTCCTGGTGCTGGTGTTGTTGTTGCGTCCGCAGGGGCTCTTGGGAAGACGAGCATGAGGCTCCGCTTCGAACCGGGTGAGTGGCGGGGGTTTGCTTTGCTCGCCATTCTGCTCGTGCTGTTATGCGCGGCGCCGTGGTGGGCAAACGATTATCTGCTGACAGTCTTGGTCACGATCTTGTTTTTTGCGTATTGCGGTCAGGCCTGGAATGTGATGATGGGTTTTGCCGGCCAGCTCTCGCTGGGACACGCGATCTATATCGGGCTTGGCGCCTACACCGCCGCGGTTCTTTACGTCCATTTCGGGATTGCGCCATGGATCGGGATGCTTGCCGCTATTGCGGTTGCGGCAATTTGTGGCGCCGTGATCGGGTTCCTCGCGTTTCGGTTTCGCGTTGGTGGCGTCTATTTCGCCATTCTGACCATCGCATTTGCCGAATTCGCGCGCATCGGTTTCGATCATTTCAAATGGGTTGGCGGATCGGCCGGTTTTTTTCTGCCAGTTGCCAACTATGCACACAACGATCTTTGGAACCTGCGCGGCAATCCAACCATGTTCTTTTATGTGATTCTGACGCTCACGGCCGCGGCCTTCGTGCTTTGCCGCCTCCTGCTTCGCAGCCGGATGGGCTACTACTGGCTTGCCATCCGCGAGGACGAGGAAGCCGCGCGTTCGCTCGGAATCAATACGTTCCGCTATAAGCTCGTGGCGGTAGTGATTTCAGCCGGCATGACCGCGGTCGGCGGCGTCTATTTCGCATTTTTCTACAACAATCTTTTTCCGGAGCAGGTGTTTCAGATCTCGCGCTCGATCGAGATGATCCTGCCTGCGATCATCGGCGGGATCGGCACCCTTTTCGGACCCGTGATTGGTGCTTTTCTGCTGACCGGACTTTCCGAGCTGATGCAGGATGTATTGGCCGCGTTTGGTCTCGATCTGCCCGGGGCGAAGCAGGTGTTTTACGGCGTCTGTCTGCTGCTCGTCGTGGTCGTGCTGCCTGAAGGGGTTTGGCCTTGGCTCGCAGCTCGGCTCGGAGCAGCGCGGCCACATCCATGACGGCGCTGCTTGAGATCGCAGGAGTGAGCAAGCGCTTTCGCGGCTTGCTTGCCGTCGACAATATGACCTTCAGCGTGGCGAAGGGATCGATATTCGCGATCATTGGCCCGAACGGGGCGGGCAAGACCACCCTGTTCAACCTGATCGCCGGAGTCTTCCCACCGGATGCCGGCACGATCATCTTTGACGGCCGGCGCATCGATGGGCTCGCCCCCGATCAGGTATGCCGACGCGGACTTGCCCGGACATTTCAGTTGGTACGCCCGTTTGCGGCGCTTACCGTCGAGGACAATGTCATCGTCGGGGCGATGTTGCAGCGGCGCGATGTTGCCCAGGCGCGCGAGCGTGCCCACGCCGTGTTGCGAACACTTGATCTCTTCGATAAGCGCCGGCAGATCGCATCGGCGTTGACGCTCCCCGACCGCAAGCGCCTGGAAATGGCGCGCGCTCTCGCGACCGAGCCGAAGTTCCTGCTGCTCGACGAGGTGATGGCCGGCTTGCGGCCGGCGGAGACCGACCGGATGGTTGCGATCCTCAGAGAGATCAATCGTGAAAGTGGGTTGACCATTTTGCTCATCGAGCACGTGATGCGGGCGGTCATGGCGCTTGCCACGCGTGTGCTGGTGCTGCACCACGGGGCAGCCATTGCGCAAGGCGCACCCGAGGCGGTCGTGCGCGAGCCTGCCGTCGTGCAATCCTATCTGGGCTCCGAGGCGCTTTGATGCTGCGGGCCGAGAACCTCGACCTCTTCTATGGTGACGCGCAGGCGCTTGCCGGTGTGTCGATCGAAATCCGCACGGGGACCATCGTTGCCATTGTTGGTGCGAACGGCGCGGGCAAGACTTCGCTCATTCGCACCATCGCGGGCATGCTTGCTCCCGCGCGCGGCCGCATCGTGTTCCGCGATATCGACATCACGGGCTGGGAAAGCCATCGCGTATGCAACCTGGGCATTGGCCAGGTGGCGGAAGGACGCCAAATTTTCCCGACACTCTCGGTTGCCGAGAACCTCGACGTCGGCGCCATGCTTGCGCGCGCGCGCGCGAGCAGAACAAGGAATCTTGAACGCGTGTTTGCCCTCTTTCCTGTGCTCGCCGAGCGCTCGGGGCAAGCGGCAGGGACACTATCGGGGGGCGAGCAGCAGATGCTTGCGATCGGGCGTTGCCTCATGGGAGCGCCCGATCTCGTGATGTTCGATGAGCCCTCGCTCGGACTTGCCCCTGCCATCGTGCAGCATGTCCTGCGCACCATCCGCGATCTCAACCGCGAGGGACTGACCTGTGTCCTGGTCGAACAGAACGTCGCCGTGTCGCTCAAGCTGGCGAATGCGGCTTATGTGCTGGAAAACGGCCGCGTCACGCTCTCCGGCCACGGCCAGGAGCTGCTTGCGGATGACCGGGTGCGGCAAGCCTATCTCGGCATGTAGCTGCGTAGCCGTTCAATTCATATCGTCGCTCTTTCGAAACGCAAATTCGCTCTTGCGGGTTCCGCTCGCGCAGTCGTACGCGAGGCGCCACCCTCGCGCTGTCGGAAATAATTCAATTGAGCCATAATTCAGGGGTCGACCTGTAAGCGAGAAGTTGACCTATGCCGGATGCAACCCAGTTCCAGTTTAATATTCCGTCCGTACCCAGGGCATACGACGAGTTTCTTCGCCCAAGGCTTTTCGAGCCGTGGGCAAAGTTATTGCTCGACGCAGTCGATCTTCGAGCGAGCGAATCTGTTTTGGATATAGCCACTGGCCCTGGGACGGTTGCTCGGCTTGCAGCCGTGCGCGTCGGCCCTCAGGGGCGCGTGCTCGCAATCGATATCGCGCAGCCGATGTTGGATATTGCCAAAGCCAAGTCGCTGCTACCGGGATCAGCTGAAATTCATTATCAGCTCTCTCCTGCCACACCGCTTCCGAGTCGGTCGGCAGCATTCGATGTCGTGCTGTGTCAGCAGGGTCTGCAGTTCTTTCCTGACCGCATTGGCGCGCTGAGAGAAATGCGGCGAGTTTTGAAACCGGGCGGTCGTGTGGGCATCGCGGTGTGGGTAGAAATCGAACGCAATCAACTCTACCAGGCTTATCATGCCGCACTTCGAGCGACTGCCCCTGCACAGCTCGCTGATTTGATCACAGCCCCGTTCAGCTGGCCAAGCGGATCAACCCTCAAATCTGCGGCCGAGGAGGTAGGGTTTCGCGACATTCGTCTGATGACGCCCTCGCTTCCTATGGTGCTGGAAGCTGGAGTGGAACAGGCCGTTCAGACGTTTGCCGGGACGCCGGTCGCTCCCGGTGTTGCCGAGCTTCCGCAAGAGGTGCAGACCGCCCTCTTTGCTCAGATGCGACAGGAAATGACAAAGCTACTGAAAAACGGCAAGGTCGTCGGCGATTGGACATCAAATATAATCGTAGGCTATGCCTGATCTGCGCCCGTTAAGGCGAACGCCGTTCAGGAGACCTGCCGGTCGCGCCCGCGCCAATAAGGCTCGCGCAAGGCCTTCTTGTCGATTTTTCCGTTGAACAGACGCGGCAGGCTCTGGACGAAATCGACGCTACGCGGCTTCTTGTAGCTTGTGAGCTTCGTGCGCGCGTACTCGATCAGCTCGGATTGCGTCGCTGCGAACCCCGGCCGCATCTCGACGCATGCCTTGACCGATTCTCCCCATGCCTCGTCCGGCACTGCGATCACCGCAACCTCGGCAACGCCGGGATGACTGCGCAGCGCCTCCTCGACCTCCCACGAATAGATGTTCTCGCCGCCCGAGATGATCATGTCCTTCTTGCGGTCCGCGACATAGACGAAATCGCTCTCGTCCACAAAGCCCAGATCGCCGGTATGGATCCATCCGTCGCGCAGGACTTGTCCGGTCAGCTCCTTCTTATTCCAGTAGCCGGTCATGCAGGTCGGCGACCGGATCACAATCTCTCCGATCTCTCCGGCCTGGCATGCTGTGCCATCGTCGCGAACAATCCTGATTTTGTTGCCGAGCAATGGCTGACCTGCCGAACGCAGACGACGCACATCTTGTGGATCAGTCAGCACATGCTGATGCGGCTTGAGAATGGTCGCGGCGATGCATTCGGTCATGCCGTAGACCTGGGCAAAGATCGGCCCCATCCGCGCGAGCGCGCGGCGAAGCAGGGGCTCCGGCATTGGCGCAGAGGCGTAGTGCACCAGGCGCAGCGTGCTCACGTCATAGGGTTTCGTCTCGAGCACATCGAGCATCCGCTGGATCATCAAAGGCGCGAAGTGAGCCGCGCTGACATGCTCCTTCTCGATGGTCGCAAGCACGTCTTCCGGGTCAAACGCCGCCTTGAGCACCACCGCTGCGCCCATGAGGTTGAAATTCATCTGCTCGATCTTGCCGCCGACATGAAAGAGCGGCATCACGATGAGCGCCTTGTCGGTCGCCGCAATTCCGCTCTCATGGGAGAGCATTCTGGTCGCTTCGACCATTGCGGCGTGGCTGATCATGACGCCCTTTGGTCCCCCGGTCGTGCCGCTGGTGTACATGAGGTAAGCAAGATCGCCAGCGACCGCCCCCATCGCGGGCGCCTCGGCGCTTGCTTGCGAGATCAAGCCTTCGTAGCTCAATGCGTCGGCAGTTTCGGGATCGATCGCAATCCGCAAACGGATGCTTGCAACCTCGGCTGCAAGCACGCGCGCGCACGCGGCAAAATCCTTGGCATAGATCAAGACGCTCGGCGCGCTATCCTGGCAAATCGCGCCAAGCTCGGCTTGCGAAAGCCGGCTGTTGAGATTGATGGCAACAAAGCCCGCAATTTCGCAGGCACCAAAGATCTCGATGTACTGGCTGCAGTTGCGTGCAAGCACCGCGACCCGTTCCTGTTTTCTCAGTCCCTGCGCGATGAGTGCATTGGCCAGGCGGAACATCCGGGCGGCTTGTTCGGCAAATGTGAATTGCCTGCCTTCAAACAACAGCGCAGTTTGCCGCCCGTACAGCGCCCGGCCGCGCTTGATCAGGTCTGCGCAAGTCAAAGCCATGCAGTGGGTCCAATCGGCATCCGTCGCCGGAAAATCAGCCTATATATCCAGCGCGCTACCCCATGCATAAAAGCAAGGCGGCCAGGAAGGACGAAATATGGGGCAAGGTGATGAAGGACGCGAACATCCCGGTGAATTGATGTGGCCGGGCGAACAAGCTTACACGCTTAGATACGTCCGCAGCACGAACTCATTGTGCTCGAGCTCGGCTGAGCTGCCGGTAAAGCAGATCTCGCCCTTGTTCATGACGTGATGCCGGTCGGCGACCGCAAGCGCGGTGCGCAGGTTCTGCTCGACCAGGAGAATCGCCAATCCCTCGCGCTTGACACTCTTGAGCACCGAGATGATCTCCTGCACGATCATGGGTGCCAGGCCTTCCGAGGGCTCGTCGAGCAGCAGCAGGCTGGGATTGAGCATGAGCGCGCGCGCGATCGAAAGCATCTGTTGCTCGCCGCCCGAGAGCGCAAAGCCGAGATTGCGCTCGCGCTGCTTGAGGTTCGGAAACAAACCGAAGATGCGCTCCAACGTCCATCGGCGGTTATCGCCGGCGCGGGCAAAGACCGTGAGTTGCTCGCGCACGGTGAGACTCGGAAAAATGCCGCGCTCCTGCGGCACAAAACCGAATCCCAAGCGGGCGACGGCATAGGGCGGCAGCGCCCCGATGTTGCGGCCCTGGTATACGATCCTGCCTGCGCGCGGCTTGAGATAGCCCATGATCGTGAGAATGGTCGTGGTCTTGCCGACGCCGTTGCGGCCGAGGAGACAGACCACCTCCCCCTCACGCACGGATAGCGATACGCCGCGCAGGACATGGCTCTCGCCGTAATAGGCATTGACGTTTTCGAGCTCGAGCATCTCAGTGCAAAACCGTAGCCCGCGTTGAGCGGCAGCGAAACGCGGGGACTATGGCCCCGGATTTCGCTCCGCTCAATCCGGGCTACAACTCAGTGCATCATACCGAGATAGACTTCGCGTACCCGGTCGCTCGCGCGGATCTCAGCCGCGGGGCCGGAGGCAACCACCTCGCCATAGTGGAGGACGGTGATGCGATCGGCCACCGAGAACACCACGTTCATGTCATGCTCGATCATCAGGATCGTGAGCGTGCGCGGCAGTGCGGCGATGAGCGCGATCACGCGCGCGGTTTCGGCGGGAGACATCCCGGAGGTCGGCTCATCGAGAAGGAGAAGATCAGGCTCGCCCGCAAGGGCGATCCCGAGCTCGAGTTGGCGTTGCTCGCCGTAGGATAGATTGCGTGCCGGAGCTGTCCCATCCTGCCTGAGCTCCACTTGCCGCATCAGCTCTTCTGCTCGGGCGGTGAGCAGGCTTAGCCGACGCACCGGAGTGAAGAAATCGAGCGATCTGCCCCATCGCGCCTGAACCGCCAGGCGCAGATTCTCCAGCACCCCGAGATTCTGAAACAGGTTGTTGCGCTGGAAGGTCCGCGCCACGCCGGCACGGCTCACGCGGTCGGGCGGCCAGCCGGTAATGTCGTTTCCCTTGAGCCAAATCCGGCCGCCGCTCGGCGCGAGCTGGCCGCCGATCTGATTGACGAGGCTCGTCTTGCCGGCGCCGTTCGGGCCGATGATGGCGTGACGCTCGCCCGGCTCGATGGCGAGATTCACGTTGTTGGTGACCACCAGACTGCCGAACGAGCGGTAGAGGTTCTCGATGCGCAGCATCGTCATGCGAATCGCCATTTGAGCGCTTTGCTCAGCCCGATCTGCCGCACGCTCCCCCAAATCCCGCCCGGAAAGAACATGACGCAGCAAATGAAAACCACCCCGATAATCAGCATCCAGTGATCGCTATAGGTGCTCACTACGTTCTTCATGAGGAGAAACAGGCCGCTCCCGATGACCGGTCCGACCAGCGTTCCGGCGCCGCCGAGGATCACCATGATCAGGATGTCGCCCGACGCGGTCCAATAGACTGCGTCCGGCGAGATGAAACTGTTGAAAATGGCGTAGAGACCGCCGGAAAATCCGGCAAGTCCGCCGGCGATCACAAACGAGAGGAGCTTGTAGAGCCGGGTCGGATAGCCGATCGCCATCATGCGCGCTTCATTCTCGCGAATGCCCACAAACACATGGCCGAGCGGAGCGTTCAGGAGACGGCGCAGCCCCCAGTAGCAAGACAGGAAACAGGCAAGCGCAAGGAAATACATGGTAAGCGAATTCGCGAGATCGCTCCCGAACAAGCTCGGCTTTTCCGCGATCGCAAGGCCATCCGAGCCGCCGGTGATATCGCGCCATTTCAACGCGGCCGAGAAAACGAGCTGCCCGAAAGCGAGCGTGAGCATGAGAAACGTGATCCCGGCGGTGCGCACGCAGAAAAACCCGATCCCGGCTGCCGCGACTGCGGCCAGCAAGACCCCGGCAGCCAGTCCCAGCCAGGCGCTCGCTCCGGCATGGGTGGTGAGGATTGCAACCGCATAGGCGCCCAGTCCGAAAAATCCGGCATGGCCGAGTGACATCAGGCCGGTGAAGCCCAGAATGAGATCAAGACTCATGGCAAGAATTGCAAAGATGTAGATCTCGGCGATGAGGTCGCGCGGATAGCTCGACACGAGGAAGGGAAACACCATCATCGCAGCGAGCAGAATGAGCCCGATCAGCCGCGTCTGCCTTGGTTGGTCGGCGCTCAAGGCGAAGCTCGGGGCCGATGCGGTGTGAGTGTGGGCAATCCCGAACAGACCTTGCGGCCGGGCAAGCAATACCAGCGCCATGACGAGGTAGATCAGGAACAGCGCCATGCTCGGCAGGTAGGCTTTGCCGAACGTATCGGCGACGCCGATGAGAAGACTGCCGGCAAACGCGCCGCGCAGACTGCCCATGCCCCCGATCACGATCACGATGAAGGCGGGAATGAGGATCTCGGCATCCATTCCGGGGTAAAGCCCGAGCACAGGACCGGCCGCGACACCGCCCAGCGCTGCCAAGACGACACCCGCGCCGAACACGGACGAGAACAGGGCCGGAATGTTGACGCCAAGACCGGCCGCCATGGCACTGTCGTCGACGCCGGCGCGTACCATGGCGCCGATCCGGCTGCGCTCGAGGAGCTGCCACAGGAGCACAGCGATCGCAAAGCCGAGCGCAATCAGAAACAGCCGATATGAGGAGAACACACCGGCTCCGATTTCGGTGCTGCCCCGCAGAACCTCCGGCGCCGGGAGCGTCCGCACCGTGCGCCCCCAGACGGCTTGCACCAGGTCAAAGAAGACGAAAAGAAAGCCGAACGTCAGCAGCACCTGGTCCATATGCCCGCGGCGATAGAGCGGGCGCAGGAACACGCGCTCGATCGCCATGCCGATCAGCACAACGGGGAGGGGGGCCAGGAAGAATGCGGCCCAGAAATTGTTTGTGAGTTGGAAGATGGTGAGCCCGAAGAACGCGCCCAGCATGAAGAAGGATCCATGCGCAAGACTGACCACATTCATCAGGCCGAAAATGAGGGAGAGGCCTGCCGCCATCAGGAACAGCAGCATGCCGTAGACGAGGCCGTTCAAGAGCTGAGCGACCAGATACTCCACTGGGCCCTTACCCCGGCTTGTTCGAGGATCACGCTATTATCGGCGACTTGATTATCGGCCACTTGGCAGCCGCCGGAAAGCTGCCATTCTTTAAGGCTGAGTTGATTCGGGAAGCTATGTTGCGGTCCGCGAATTGGAGCAATTGCAGAAAATGGGCCCGCTCAGTCGGCGACAGATCGTCAGAAGCGCCGCCGCGGCGAGTGCCGCCGTGGCACTGCCCGCGCCGGGCGTGATTTCCCGCGCCCAGGCTGCGCCGGCCGCCCTCACGCAATCCCAGTCTGGTCTGCTCGATGCCTATAACAGTGCGCTCTCCCATTTCAGGGCGATCCTGAGCGAACGCCGCGCCCAGATCAGGTCCAATCAGCCGCTCCCGAACCTGCCGGGACAGGCTCTCTATCTCGCACGCAATGCGATGATGAGCACGTACAAGGATCTCACCGACGCGCTTCCTGCGAGGATCGGGAGGCCGAACAAGCTCGGAATCCCTGCGGCCTATTTCGATGCCGATAACGAACCGCTGCTCGATGAGTATACTAGTCTCTTCAGCATCATGCAGGCGCCGCCGGCCAATGCGCAAAAATCAGAGACGCCATTCAAGGACGTCGTTGATCTCGGCACCGCCATTGCGCACGCCAAGGGCCTCGATCCGGCGAATGCGGAGCGCGCGGGTCTCATCAGCCTGGGCCTTTTCTTCGCCGAGACCAATGGCAATCAGAACATCGGCAATGCCCGCTCCAACACATACAAGGGGAGCCTGCAGACCGGTGTGTCCGAGGATCAGAATGGTCGAAGGAAATGGACGTCGCTCAAAAAAACGATTGCGGCCTTTGATCCGGTCTTGATCGTGCGCGACGAGAAAGAAGAGGCGCGTGTCGGCAACGGGGATCATCGCTTCAATCACTGGACCGCCGTGCGCGACGGTTTGATGAACGCCCACGCGGAGCTTTTTCTGCAAATTCCCGCAATCGTGAAGGCCCTGCCGGATGCGATCGATCAAATGAAAGTCTTCGAGCTCATCCAGATCATTCCGAGCCCGACCAAATCAGCGCTCCATTCCGGTAACCTGGTGAACGCTCGAATCTCCGACCCGACCATCATGCGCTTCCTGCGCAACAACAGCGTGTTTACCTACGGGCAGGCCGACAGAGCAAAAACATCCGCGATCTTCCGCGAAATCCTCGATGCGATGTGGCTCTTCAACGATAAATTTGAGCGCGCGCTCGCCAAATTCAGGGAGATCAAGGCGGGGCAGAAAAGCTAAGTGCGGCGGGTATGAAACGCACGGTCAGCTGTAAGTCAACCAATTCGTTTCGTATTGCAACTCGCTAAATACGGCTCTGCGAGCGTGGCTCAATGTCGGCTTCGCCCTGAAAGCGACCTACTTGCCTGCGGGGCAACGGAATGGCGCGATGTGCCACAAGCAGACATGTGCGGTTGCAGCAAATCGCGTCTTATTCGATCACCTCGTCGGCACCTCCGAGCAGCGTCGGCGGCATGTCGAGACCGAGCGCCCTGGCGGTCTTGAGGTTGATGACAAGTTCGAATTTGGCGGGCGCCTGCACTGGAAGATCAGCCGGTTTGGTGCCTTTGAGGATGCGATCGACGTATGGAGCGGCCCGCTTATACATGTCACTCAGATCAATGCCGTACGACATCAGGCCACCTTCCGTGGCCATATAACGATATGGATAGATCACCGGCATACGGTGGCGGGCCGCCAGCGAGATAATGAGGGCACGATGATTGACGGTAAAGCTATCCGGCATGACGATTAGGCCGACGTGTGACTCACGGCTATGTGCAACCACAGCGTTCTCAAGCTCGGCGGGGTCAGAAACAGGCACTGCGATTGGTTCTACCGCCAATGAGGAGGCAGCGGCCTTAAATGGCCCCATGAAATACGATCCGCCACCAGCTGCTGTTTTCGGATTAAAAATCATGTCGGCGCGTGCCAAGCCAGGCACGATTTCCTTCAGAAGCTCTACCCACTTTCCAGCCATTGCTGACTCGATGTTGATGAAGCCAGTAGCGTTCCCGCCTGGGCGCGCGAGGCTGTCTACAAAGCCATCGCCTACGGGGTCGGAGACCGATAGAAATACAATCGGGATAGTACGGGTTTGCTTCAGGAGCGCAGCGAGTACAGGAGTAGTGGCGGACAGGATTATATCACATTTCAACTGAACAAGCTCCGTTGCGTACGCTCGGAAGCGCTCGGCGTTGCCCGCAGCCCAGCGATATTCCATCAGAATGTTGCGGCCGTTCGTCCAACCAAGATTCTGGAGCGTTTTGGTGAATACGGTAATGCGGTCCACCGCTTCCTGATCGCTCTCCGCATACGCCATCAAAATGCCTAGTACACGTGAGCGGAAGTTTTGACTCCGCTCGGGTTTGCAAGATTTAAGGAGTTGAATCGGCTGTGTTGTGGCAAGACGAATCCGGAGCTGGGGCAGGAGGTTACAATGTCCTTACTGACTGCCGATCCGGTGAGTGTTTTGCCCGACCAGCGCGAGGCGCTGGAACAGCTGGTACGAACCCATTCGACCCCGCAGCAGCTGGCGCTTCGCGCCCGCATCATTGTGAATGCGGTCGAAGGTGTAGGCGTGCGCGAGAGCGCACGCGAACTCGGCGTCTGGCCGAAGACGGTGCGGTATTGGCGCAAGCGGTGGCGGGAGGCGGACGACAAGTGCGCTGTCTGTGAACGGCTCGCCGATGCCCCGCGATCGGGAGCCCCACCGACATACACGCCCGAGCAAATCTGCGCGGTGGTGGCGATGACATGCGAGAAGCCGTCGGAGAGCGAGCGGCCGATCAGCCAATGGAGCCAGCGCGAAATTGCCGACGAGGCCATACGGCGCGGTCTGGTGCCGAACATCTCGCAGCGCTCGGTGGGGCGTTTTTTAAAAAAGAGGCTGACCTCAAGCCCCATTGCATCCGTTACTGGCTGACCCCGAAGCCTGATCCTGCTTTCGACGCCAAATGCGCCGACATCTGTGTTGTCTACAAGGCCGCGGCCGGCGCCGACGACGCTCACCGCACCGTCTCCATCGACGAAATGACCGGCATTCAGGCCCTGGAACGCATCGCGCCGGGCCTGCCGATGGTGCCGGGCAAGGTTGAGCGACGCGAGTTCGAATACAAGCGTCATGGCACTCAGACCTTGATCGCTGCTTTCGACGTCACCACTGGTGAGGTCGAGGGCGTTATCGGCAACACTCGGACGGAAAAGGATTTTGCGCGCTTTCTCCGCCGCCTGCTCAGCAGCGCCGCTCCCACCACAAAGTGGGATATCGTTTGCGACAATCTCAACATCCACCTTTCTGAGTTCGTCGTCCGCCTCGTTGCTCGCGCCTGCGGTCTCAAGATCGATCTCGGCGTCAAAGGAAAGTCGGGCGTGCTCGCCTCCAAGACAACCCGAGAAGCATTCCTGCGCAATCCGGAGCATCGCATCAGCTTCCACTTCACACCCAAACACGCATCGTGGCTCAATCAAATCGAGATTTGGTTCTCCATCCTGGTGCGAAAGCTTCTTCGCCGTGGCAATTTCGCGAGCAAGAGCGCCTTGCGCACCAAGATCGAGCAGTTCATCGGTTACTTCAACGAGACCATGGCCAAGCCCTTTCGCTGGACCATGGAAGCAAAACCTCTCACCGGCTAGGCTTAGCTAAGGCTAAAATAAGTTCCTTCATTTTCGCTCAGCTGTACTAGTCTTCGCATCCGGTCGGCCGGTTGAGCAATTGCGCCGAGAGGCCAAGCGATTACGGCTCCGCCAAGCGTGGCTAAGAATTCTCGCCGTCGGATGTGGATTGCCATGTGACCCTCCCGCGCATCTGGCTTACCCCTTTATTTGATCTTTGCTTTAGCGAAACGCGGGGTCATGCCCATGCAACGGAGGAAACGATATCACGGTTCAGCGAAGGAAGGGAACAATGCTTTTGCGCTGCAAAAGTCTTGAGCCGTCTCTGTCTCAGTTGGGTCATTTTCGATCGATCCAGCCGTTTTTGCCTGCCGGTTGGTGTCTGCTCGGCTCCAAAAGCGACCTTTTAGACGTAAACCCGCTTTGCGTCCTAGGCAGCCGCGCGTTTCAAGGGCTCGATCTGCTTGAGTTCCTTCCCGATCAGGCGCTCGGCGGTTAGCACGTCATAACGAGTTTGGAGATTGAGCCAGAACTCGGCCGATGTACCAAAGAGTTCAGCGAGTTGAAGCGCCGTGTCGGCGCTAATGCCGAGTTCCTCACGCACAATACGCTCAATCCGCGTGCGGGGCACTCCACACGCATTGGCAACGGCGTATGGGGTCAAGCCAAGTGGCGCAAGGAATTCCTCGCGTAGCATTTCGCCGGGATGCATGGGAAAAAGGGTCTTGACGATCTTCATGGCTGGGCAAACTCTTCTCAATGGTAGTCAACGGTTTCAACGTCGATCGGGACCCTCGGCCGTCCAACGGAAGCAACGCGCCACTGATCGTTGATACGGATCGAATGTTGATCGATGCTATGAGCAAGGAAAAACCGCGAGCGCGATCGCAAGGCTTGCGCAGGATTGGGACTGTGCATCCCCGCAAATGCGAACAACGAGAGTAGTGCCATAGGGACGCACATGCGGCGTAGAACGTTTCTGTATTTCGCGACAGCCTCTGTCGTGCTCGCGCTCGCCTCGAGTCGCCGGCGCGCAAACATATCCGCTCCGGCCGGTGCACATCCTCGTTGGATTTCCCGGCGGAAGCGCCTCCGACACGACTGCGAGGCTTATCGGTCAATTTCTGTCGGAGCGTCTTGGCCAGCAATTCGTGGTCGAGAATCGCACCGGCGCAGCGAGCAATCTCGCGGCGGAGGCTGTCGCCCACACGCCTCCCGACGGCTACACACTCCTGCTTGTGACCTCGGTCAACGCGATCAACGCGAAGCTCTACCATAATCTGGGCTTCGATCTCATCCATGACATCGTGTAGCGCAGCCGCGGATCGTCGGAGCTACTCCGATTCGTCAGGCTGCAGCCTGCTTTGCCGCACGCCGCGCTTGTTTAGGCGGCGGAATGAGAAGGTCGGCGGGCACGCGGAAACGTGCACGCAACCGCTGTACCATTGCCATGCTCAACTCTTTCTTGCCTCGCAGGACCTCGCTCACTCGGCTCGGCGTTCCGAGCAGGGGCACCATGTCCGCCCGCGTGAGGCCGTGCTGGTCCATGAGGTGCCGGATCAGTTCTGCGGTACTCGGGGGGCGCCGCGGCCACTTACTCTCCTCATAGGCAGCGATCAGACGTGCCTGCGCCTGGAGCCGAACCATATCGGCCGGGTGCTCTGAATTCCACAGCTGATCCACGAGCACGCGCGCGCGCGCAAGCTCCGCATCGCTGTCGATCACAATCAGGGTCGCATCCATCACACGGTCTCCGCATCAATCCCGTCATACTCTGCATGGCCGCCGAAGAATCGGATTGCGAGTGCTCCCGCCCGGTACTGGACGGCCGCTACCAATCGGTAATCGTTGCCCTTGATGTTGAACACGACCCGGCCGCCCTTGAGAATGCTCGCTTTCGGATACGACGCCTTGACATCCTCCGGATTGCGCCAATTGGCGCGGGTCACAATGTCGAGCCAAGCTTCATATTGCGATCGCGCGGCCTTGATGCCCTTATGGCCCGCGTGATCGGCCAGATAGCCTTCGACCACGACCGTGCCAATGACGATCATCGATCAAAGATAGCACGGATTTCCAAAAATTGGAAGCGCGCATCGTTAGCGTGCCCAATGCGATCGTCACGCGTGGGCAAACGCGCACACAATCGCGCATCAAATCAAGTCTTCAGGCGTTGGCCCGCCCTGCCGGGCGACGCGCTAGCTGCGCGGCGGGCGGCGCCGCTCGTGGAACCAGGCGCGGTAACCCGCCATCTTCGCGTGCTGCGCGTGGGAGGCGTGGCGCTTGCAGGTTGCTGCCTCCTCGCTCCGCTCCGGCGCTCCCCAGCGCAATTCGACACAGTCGTTGAGGTTGTACGCCATTTCGAGATCGCTCGCCCGGTCGAGCACGTCCTTGAGCGCGAGCGTCCATTGCGAGCCGTCGCTGCGCGCATAGGAGAACTTGCGCGCAGGAAGCTCTGCCGCAAGCACGCTCTCCAATTCCGCTTTCACGGCGGCGATGCTCTTGTCCTTCGGCATGGCGTAGCGCTCGGGCCGGCGCGCGACGCGATCGGGAAAGCCGCGCACCACATCCATCGCGATCAGCAGCCGCAGATCGCGCGCCGGTGTGGCGAAATCCTCCCAGGCGCCCGTCGTCTCGAAGATCGTTGCGCCGTCGGGCATGTCCGCGTCGCCGCGGCCGCTGTTCTGGTACTTGCGCCCGTTCTCGACCGATGTGACGCGCGCCTTCACCTGCTCTTCGAGCGCGTCAATCGCCACCTTCATCGCCCGCACCGGATCGAGCGGCTCGGGCGACATTACGTCATCCATGCTATCGTAGAAGTCTTCAATGCTCATGCGCGACTGGTCGAGGGAAAAGTCGGCGTACTGCGGATTCTTCGCGATCTCGTCATTGCTGAGCCGGTGCAACGTGCCGTTCTTGGTCTGCTGGATCGGCCGGAACCGTTTGAATCCGGGGCCTCCCAGTGCGGGATCCTGCGCGAACAGGAAATTGCCGCGCCAGAAACGCTTGCGCGCGACCGTGCCGTCGGGCTGGCCGTCGACGGCAAGCAGGATGCCCGCCGAGTCCGGTGTCTGCGCCACGCGCCGGGCGATGACCAGCACGTGTCCGTAGGGATCCGCGTACACCGTACCGGGACGCAATGCGTCCGCATTAAGCGGCACCGGATAATAGTCGGTATTGTTGTCCTCAAAGGCTGTTCGTCCGGACCCGGAATGAACGCCGTCGGCCACGGTGCCGAGATAGCGGCCGAACGAAGCCGCAAGCCCCAGCCGTTTCGCCGGCGCGGCGTTTGCGGGTTGTGCAATCGGCTGCCCGAGCGCGTCCAAAATCATGCCGGTCGCGCTTTGGGCGGGCGCCGGCCGCGCTTCCTCGTGCGCAATATTGAACCATGCCGGGCATCTCGGCGCCTGGCCGCCGCCGCCGCGGGAGCATTTCGAATAGCCGAACGGCAGTCCCATCTTGAACGCAAAATAGGCGCGCAGGAAATAGGGAAGGTCGGCACAGTCGGGCCGAATGGTCATGCCCATCTGATCTTCGCCGAGACCGAGATGGTTGAAGAGGAAATTGCGCGAACGGTCGCGCAGCACTTCGTGCAGCGCCGGCCACGAGGGCGCGGCATCGAGCGGCGCGTCGAAAAGCTTCTCGATCCATGCGGAGTAGAGGTTTTCTGTTTCGCGGGTCCAGCTATTGCGCAGTGGCCACAGCGTGCCGTCGGTCGCGTGCGGCCGTGCCGGCTCGCGCTCCTGCACGACGATGTCACGCGTGATGGTGGTGCAGTCTGCGCTCGCGCGCTCGCGCGCAAGCTGCACATGCCACGTGCCCGCCGCGGGTGTAGCGACCTCGGCAAACCAGAAATAGGGTGGCCCGCCGTGGCGCTCGGCCGATTTGACTGCAACGCTTCCATCCGGCGCGATCACCGAAAGCTCGCCTTCGAGCGGCTTCTCCGCGGCAAAGATGACGCGCAGCGGCGCGCCCTTCCAGGGCGCAATCGGCGACGGCAGAACCGTGAGCTCGGCCGCGTCGGCGCAGGTCGGCGCCGCAGCCTGAGCTGCCGCTTGCGACGGTGAGTAAGAAAAGACGACGAAAGATGCTCCCGCGCCCAGCATTAATGCCGTCGCGGCAGCAGCGAATCGGTGTGCTGGAAACACGTGAACCCCCATCCCCTGACCCCGGCTTAAGTATCGGGAAAGCTTTGTCTGAATCATGGCGAAATTCGTCATTCTGTGCGTGCCTGGTCGTGGATTTCGCGCAATTTTAGCGAGAATCCTTGGTCTGTAGCCCGGATGAGCGAAGCCATATCCGGGTGAAGCTGGTCCCGCATGTCGCTTCGCTCATGCGGGCTACGGCATAGCCAAGTCCCAGCCAGGATGGCCTTCCTGCATTAGAATCCCGCCACCATTTCCAAAGTCTTGCCGTGTTGGCTCCCCGCCGAAACACCGGCTCGGTCCGGCGCATGGCGAAGCAGCCCGATTTCCTTTGCAAACTCCGGCATGGCGCGCAGTTTATCGGCCCAGGCGTGGACCTGCGGATGCAGCCGCGCGAACGGATAGCCCGCAAGCGAAAGCCGGTGCTCGTAGATCAGCCAGGCGATGTCCAGCACACTCAACGCCTCACCCATGAGGTAGGGCTGCTTCGCCAATGTCTTCTCCAGTGCGTCGAACTCGGCCCGGAACTTCAACGCTGAGGCGCGAGCCTGCGCGTCGGTGAACCCTTCGCGCGCCGCGCGCTGCCAGAATTCGATCTGCACGGCTTTCTCGCCGTCCTTGAGGCCCCCAACGGTACCGCTGCCGTTGGCAATGTAGCTTTCGAGCGCCGCCGCCGGCTTTGGCGGGCCAGGCGGCGCAAATACGAAACGGAAAGCTCAGCGTGCGCAGATCGAGATGCAGATCGTCCTCGTGCTTGAGCAGCGCAGCGACCTCGTTCTCATGTCCGGCCGGAATGAGCCTCGGCGTTGGAAATTTGTTTTCCAGGTACTGGATGATGTCGTTGCTCTCGATATGCACCGCCCCGTCATGCACCAGCACCGGGACGAGGCCGCGGGGATTGATCCCGAGAAACCACGGCTGCATGTTCTCGTTGCTCGGCAGATCGATGGGATGCGACTGCCATGGAATCTTCTTGAGGTTGAGAAATACGCGAAGCTTCTGCGAGCAGGACGAGCCCATGTAATGGAGCACATGCACGCCCTGCCAGCCCAGCACCTCGCGTGTCCTGATATCGCGCTCGACAAGCTGCACCATCGATTCATCTCCCGGGTTGGGCCAAGTTCCCTCAGATTACCTCACGCCCTGTATTTGGGTCGATGCTGGAGCGCGTTCCGCTCGAATTCGAATAGAACCGGGTGGGCGCCATTTGCGCAGCACGTAGGGCGGAATAGCGAAGCGTATTCCGCCATTCCACGCGCAACCTCGCTAAGCGCGCCGCACTTGAGCGACCATGCGGACAATACGAATGCCGATAGGCCAGTAAGTGGACATGGCTTCCATCGGTTTTGCGGATCGCGATTGACGCGTTCCAGCGATCGGCGAGGCCGAGTGGCGGAATACGCTTCGCTATTCCGTCCTACAAGGTACAACGGACATGCCACGAATTCGTCGGGTGCATCAATCCGACGTGAGTGACCCGAAGTAAACATTGACCGCTTATGAATTATATCAAGCCAGGATTCCATCTCTGGCCACCTCCACTGTTCTGGTTTGATCCGCTGCGATATCTTGTCTTTAAGTCTCGGGGAAGCCAACGAGACGGCGCGAATTCATCACCTTGTCGGCGACGGAGTAGATTCTTGCAACAGCCACCCAATCATCATCTTGCACAACTGAACGTCGGCCGCATTCGATACGAGCTCGACGATCCGCGCATGGCAGATTTCGCGGACAATCTTACATTGGTGAACGGCATTGCCGAACGCAGCGCCGGGTTCATCTGGCGCTATATCGACGAGAGCGGCAACGCCACTAACACGCGGCCTTATGGCGACCCGCGTATCATCATCAATCTTTCGGTTTGGGAGAGCGTCGATGCACTTGAGCGCTTTGTCTGGCAGACAGTCCACAGGCGCTTCTATGGCCGCCGCAGCGATTGGTTTGAGCATTTTGAAGGGCCGTCTTTCGTGTTGTGGTGGGTGCCGGTCGGCCATCGGCCGAGTGTCGAGGAGGCTGTCGCGCGCATCGAGCATCTGAAGCAGCATGGTCCAAGCGATCACGCGTTTGATTGGCAAACGGCATCCGCACAACTTTGGAAGACGGCGCGTTGTGCGCCCGCAGGACAGGTGGCGTAAGTCCCAAAGCCGAGGTGCATTGCGGACATTGCTGGTCGCACTTATGCGGCGGCCGTGCTTGGCCCTGCCGAGTGGTTATGGGTTGACCCGTACTCCTTGCCGGGCGATAGCTGACTTGCCCTGGGCGGGCCAATCCAAGCGGTAGCTTCATGGCCGATGAGATTTCTTCCGACCGCGTCGCTTGCGATCGCGTGCGGGCCAACGCCCGCGCGGCGCGCGTGCCGCTCGCACCCGACGACGCGGGGCGCATCGCGCGCGCGGCAGCATCCGTGACCGCGCGCTTCGCCGCGGCAGAGATGGAACTACCGTTGGAAACCGAGCCCGCGAGCTTTTTGGTGGTGCAGCGGCGAGAGATCTCGCCGTGAGAAATCCTGCCGATTTGACTCTCACGGAAATCGCTCGCGCTCTGCGCCGGCGCACTTTCTCCTCAGCCGAGCTGACGCAATGGATGCTTGAGCGCATCGCGCGCTGGCAGCCCGTGCTCAATGCTTTCGTGCGCGTCGAGGCGGATGAAGCCTTGGCCGCTGCCAAGGCAGCAGACCGCGCGAGTGCGCGCGGCAGCGCGAAAGGCCCATTGCATGGCGTGCCGCTCGCGCACAAGGACATGTATTACGTCAAGGGAAAAGTATCGGAATGCGGCTCGAAGGTGCGCAAGGGATTTATCGCGCCGGCGACCTCGACCGCCCTGGCGCGGCTCGCGGCCGCCGGATCATTTCGTATTGGCGCGCTGCACATGTCCGAGTTCGCTTACAGTCCGACCGGACACAATGCCTATCTTGGACCTGCCTGTAATGCCTGGGATCGCACCTGCATCACCGGCGGCTCGTCGTCGGGTGCCGGCACTGCGGTGGCTGCCCGCCTCGTCCCCGCGGCGCTTGGATCCGACACCGGCGGCTCCATCAGGCTGCCTGCCCATTTCTGTGGCGTGACCGGCTTCAAACCGACGAATGGCCGCGTCAGCCGCGCCAATGCGCTGCCGCTCTCCTTCACGCTCGATACGGTCGGCCCGCTTGCCGTGAGCGCCGAGGATGCGGGCCTGATCATGAGCATCATCGCCGGCCCCGATCCGCTCGATCCGACGACGCTGGGCGCCCCCCATTGGAACGCCAAACGTACGCGCTCATCGCCGAAAGGATTGAAGATCGGCGTTCCGGCGGGATTCTATGTCGACGATCTCGAACCGGACATTGCAGCCGCGCTTGCGGCGACCATCGACGCTTTGCGCAAACTCGGAGCAAAGATTTCCAAAGTCGAGCTGCCCGATCAGAATGTGGTCAGTGCTGCCGCCCTGATCGTCCTTGCGGTTGAGGCCAGCAGCGCGCACGCGCCGTGGCTGCGCACGCGAGCGGCCGATTATGGTGTGCAGGTGCGCAACCGGCTGCAAAACGGCCTTGCCTACAGCGCGGTGGAATATCTCGAGGCGCTCCGCTGGCGCGGACCGGCACTGGGCGCGCATCTCGACGCGATCGGCGATGTCGACGTTATCATTACACCGGTATCGCGCTCGGTTGCGCCGACCATCGCAGCCACCGATCTCGGCGGAGCGCCGCAGGCGGAAGCGGCGATCCAGGCCATTACCCGCTTCATGCGGCCGGTGAACTTTCTCGGCCTGCCGAGCCTGGTGGTGCCCGCTGGCCAATCCAAATCCGGCCTGCCGATCGGGGTGCAACTGATCGGGCGTCCGTTCGGTGACGAGCTCCTGATTGCGCTCGGCCGCGGCTTCCAGGCCGAGACTGATCATCATCGCCGCTTTCCGGCACTGCAATGATCCCGGTCGTCGGCGTCGGGGATCGGCATGTGCGATTGCAGGGCGAGCCCCGCGTTTCGGGGGACATCTGCAATCACTCACTCCAATTCCAATCGCTTCGGCATCGTCACCGTTGATCCTCCGTTGATCCTAAGATGGCTTGAAAAGCGCGTCAAATAAAGCTATTTTAGCCCAATGAAAAGGGTCAGTATTACCGAAGCCAAGAACCGGCTCAGCGCCTTGATCGATGGCCTGAAAGGAGGCTCCCCGGTTCTGATCGTGGACCGGGGTCGGCCTGTTGCTCGTCTTGAAGCGGTGAGGAGCGGCAGCGAGAGCAAAGACGACGGTCGGCTGGCGCGACTTGTTCGTGAGGGCACTGTACGGCCCGGTCGTGCTGCCTTGCGACGATCGTTCTTCACCGAGCAGCTGCCGCGCGTTAAAAGCACCGCTTCGGTCGTGGCAGCTCTTCTCGAGGAGCGCCGGGAGGGCCGGTGAGATTCTGGGATTCGTCGGCGATCATCCCGTTGCTTATCCTCGAGCAGTCGAGCCGGCGGTTGCAGTCACTTGCGGCGCAGGATTCCGCCATGCTGGTGTGGTGGGGCTCCGTAGTCGAATGTGTTTCCGCGCTGGCGCGCCGTGAACGCGATGGGTCGCTCGACGATCGCGTGGTGACGATCGCGCTCCAACGCCTGCAGCGCCTCGCATCCGATTGGCACGTAGTTGATCCCAGCGATGCCATCCGGGAAATGGCGGCGCGGCTTGTACGCGTGCATCCGCTGCGCGCCGCGGACGCATTTCAGCTTGCCGCGGCATATATGGCCGCGGAGCAGCGGCCCGCTTCGTTGACAATCGTGACGCTCGATGAGCACCTCGCCGCCGCTGCGCGCAAGGAGGGCTTTGCGGTATTGGGTTTGGCAGCAAACGAATAGAAAGAGAACCTTTAGGTCTACTCCTTTGCGCTCGGCGCCAGCGCGACGGCAGCCTCGGTCGTGAGCAGTAGGAACGTCAACGTCTCCTGGAGATAGAGACGCACGACGTTATCGGTGTGGCTCAAATAGCCGATCGAGACATCCTGCCCGATGTGCAGATCGAAATCGCCGCCTCGCGTGGTGAGCACGAAGGCACCGGCGATAGCCGGGGCATAGATGATTTCGTCTTTGACGAGTTTTTTTACATGCTCCAGCACGGGATAGCCGTGGTCACTGGTCTCAGCGAGCGTCGTATAAGCATCGGCGCTGAGCAGCACTGCAGTAGGGCCCGTTGACGCCGACGAGACGCAATTGGTTCAGAGCTTGCGCGATGGCATCGGGATAGTGACGCACGTCAGCCGGGAGCGTGATGATCGGATTGCTGGTGCCCTGGCGGATGCCGCCGATACCCGCCGCGGGATAGCCCTCGAAGATGGCGCGGTCCTCGGCATAGGCGATCTTCTGCGCAGCGTCTTTCGCCGGTTGCCAGTCGGAGTCGTTCGCACCCCGCTCCACGTCGTCAATCTGCGCACGATTGAGCTCGAACGGAACCCGCACCTCAATCAGTGCCTTGACCTCGCGCTGCTGCGCGAGGATGCCCTCACCCGGCGCCTCGATCGTCTTGCGGTGGCCGGTGCCGACGGCGGAAAGGCCGACACCGCCCGGCCCATGGACGTCGACCACGCGCCGTCCGGCGAGATAGCGCTTGAGGGTTCGTGTCGTCTCCTCTTCGATATCCGCCCACGCTGCATCAGAAATTGGAGCGAGCTCGCGGTGAAGATTATTCATACCGGTTTTCTCCTTTGAGGGAGCCTACTGCGAGCGAACCATCGGGTGCCGGGGCCCGGGATGGTGCGGGCTCAAGCGCTGATTCTGCAGCGGGTATCGCTTGCGCATGAGCGGCGTCGTTCACGGATTCCAGGAATGTCGCGGATGGCACGAAGAACAGAGTTCCGGTTACCGCCCGGCTGAAATCGAGCAGCCGATCATAATTGCCGGGCGGGCGGCCGACGAACATGTTCTCGAGCATCTGCTCGGTCACCCGCGGCGTGCGGCAATAGCCAATGAAGTAGGTGCCATATTCACGCGTCCCGACTTGGCCGAAGGGCATGTTGTCGCGCACGATCTGAAACTCTTTCCCATTCTCGGTGATCGTGGTGAGCGCGTTGTGCGCCGACGTCGGTTTTATCGAGTTCGTCCAGTTCGACGTCGGACAGCTTGCTGCGGCCGATGATTCGCTCCTGCGCCTCGGTGGAGAGCGCGTTCCATCCGTCCAGGTCATGGAGATATTTCTGCACGATTACGTAGCTGCCCCCGGCGAACGCGGCATCCTCCTCGCCGATGAGTGCGGCGTCGATCACCGCTTCACCACGAGGATTCTCAGTGCCGTCGACGAAGCCCAGGAGGTCGCGGTCATCGAAGTACCGAAAGCCATGAACCTCGTCGACCGCCGAGACCGAGTCGCCGAGGCGCGCCATGATCTGCGCCGCCATTTCGAAGCAAAGATCCATCCGCTTCGCGCGGATATGGAACAGCAGGTCCCCTGGCGTCGAAACCGCATGGTGCTGGGCGCCCCGGATCTCGCAGAACGGGTGGAGCTCGGCTGGGCGCGGGTGCCCGAACAGCCGGTCCCACGCGTCGGACCCAATCCCCATCACGCAGGAAAGGCCGGCTTCGAGGTCGCGAAACTCCACTGCGCGAATCAACGCTGGCAGGTCTGCGCAAAACGATCGCACGGCCGCGCGATTGTCCGGGTCCGGATTTATCGTCACGACCAGAAAGATCGCCGCGCGGGTGAGCGGTGCCGATACAGGCTGTGCAAGAGCCATAGCGTCAATCTACGAGAGGTCTTTCGAATTGGCATTTGGCGGACGAGCCCGATGACTCCGCGCGATTTGCAGGATGGAGTCAACCGGCATTGCCTTTGCCATACGCGGTCCGCCTTTCTAAAACCCGAGATCGCTCAAGCTCGGGTGATCATCAGGACGGCGGCCAAGCGGCCAGTGATATTTGCGCTCGCTCTGCCTGATCGGGAGGTCGTTTATGCTGGCGATGCGCAGGCGCATTAGGCCGTCGATATCAAATTCCCAGTTCTCGTTGCCATAGCTGCGAAACCAGTTGCCGCTATCATCGTGCCATTCGTAGGCGAAGCGAACCGCAATTCTGTTCTCGCGGAACGTCCAGACTTGCTTGATCAGGCGGTAGTCAAGCTCGCGGCTCCATTTACGCGCCAGGAAGGCTTCGATGGCGGCGCGACCCTCGAGAAACTCCGAGCGATTGCGCCAGCGACTGTCTGTCGTATAGGCAAGCGCAACGCGAGCGGGGTCGCGGGTGTTCCATGCGTCTTCGGCCATTCGCACCTTTTGTTCGGCGGTCTCGGCTGTGAAGGGAGGAAGCGGCGGGCGGCTCATCTTAAGGTCCTCGTTTGCTTGAGGGATCGGGCAGAACACCCGTTCATCGCCCTCCATCCCTCAACTTGAAAATTCATGCGACAAGCCCGGCGAAATGGAGTGCGATCCCCACTGCGGAGCACGCCAGCAGCGTCGTGATCATTCCCACCTTGAAACGGAAGATCGCGACGATCGCCGCGAGCGAGAGCGCCAGCGCCCAAGGGATCGACGCTCGCCGACACCGGCATGTCGAACGAGAAGCCGTAGCCGCGCACCGGCCGGACCTCGTGAAATATGGTATGCAGCGCGAACCAGATCGCCAGATTGAGGACCACTCCCACAACTGCTGCCGTGATCGTTGAAAGCGCAGCGCTGATAGCTTTGTTGTCGCGCAGGACCTCGACGAACGGCGCCCCCAGAAAAATCCAGAGAAAACATGGGATGAAGGTGACCCAAGTCGCGAGCAATCCGCCCAGCGTTCCCGCCAGCATTGGCGAAAGCACGCCTGGATCGCGATAAGCCGCCATGAAGCCCACGAATTGCAGGACCATGATCAGCGGCCCGGGCGTCGTCTCCGCCATTCCAAGCCCATCGAGCATCTCGCCCGGTTTGAGCCAGCCGTAGTTCTCAACGGCCTGCTGGGCGACATACGCGAGTACCGCGTAGGCGCCGCCGAAGGTCACGACGGCCATCTTGCTGAAGAAGACGGCGATCTCGCTGAATACGTTGGCCCGACCCAGAGTGACGAGCAGCAGGATCACGGGAACGAGCCAAAGCGCGAGCCATATGCTCGAGGCACGCAACGCACGCGCCACGGTCGGTCGTGCATGCTCAGGCAGCTCATCGCCCAGAAGGCTTTCGACAGGGCTGCCCCCTTTCTTGCCATCACCATGGCCACTCTTGAGCGCAAAAGCAGTCGCCCCGCTCCAGGCACCAAAAAAACCGATAAGTGCCGCGCTGAGAATGATGATGGGAAAAGGAATATTGAAAAAGAAGATCCCTACAAATGCAGCTGCGGCCAGCAGGCGCATTGTATTGTTCTTCAGTGATCGCTTGCCTATGCGGAATACCGCTTCCAGCACAATTGCGAGCACCGCCGCCTTGAGCCCAAAAAACAGCGCGACGATCACGGGCACATTGCCGTAGGCGGCATAGACATAGCTCAGGGCCATGATGGAGATGACGCCGGGAACAACGAACAGCGCGCCGGCCATGATCCCGCCCAAGGTCCGGTGCATCAGCCAGCCGATATAGACTGCGAGCTGTTTCGCCTCCGGTCCTGGGAGCAGCATGCAATAATTGAGCGCGTGCAGAAATCGATTTTCCGAAATCCAATGTTCCTCGTCGACCAGGATGCGGTGCATCACCGCAATCTGGGCGGTAGGGCCGCCGAAGCTCAGCAGCGCGACTTTGAGCCAGACCCGGAACGCCTCGTTGAGCGACACCCCATGCCGTGGCTCCGAACGATCCGCGGTTGCGACCGACAGCTCAGCCATGGCTAGCGCCGCTTCTTTCTGAAGACTGCATAGAGGTCATTGAAGACTTCGCTGGCGCGCGTAATCCGCGCGGCGTCATCCTTGGTGGATGCGCGGATGCCATCGATGAGCGTCCTGATACCGGCAACCTCGGTGCGGCCGAACTTGTCGTCCTTGAGGTCGATGTCGTGAATGATCTCGCCGATCGCGCGCAGGGCGGAGTCATTGAGGCCAGCACGCTCCAGCAGCACTTCGAATGTGCACTTGTCGCCCTCGTGGGTGAACTCGGCCTCGAACATGTCGAAACGCAGCTCGCCCTCATGCGGCCGGTAACCCTTGCCCGATACGAACTTGAAATGCGCTTCGGGATCGATGAAACGGCGGATCAGCCAGGCGCTGGCGATCCGATCTGCGTAAACGCCCTCGCGCGTGACCCATGTTCGATTGCGGAGCGTTTCTAAGAGATTGGGCTGCGTCTTTAGTTTTGCTTGCCACGGGTTCGTCCTTGTCCAACTGAGCTTCAAGCTCTCTGAGCAACCCTTCCGCTGTTTCCCGCCCGATGGCGCCGAAGAAATCGACGGCGGCAATTTCCGCCAGCCGCTTGCGCAATCGGGCGACCTGGCCGCGAAGCTCGGTTGCCGCGCTGCCGCTCGCCTTGCGGCGCAGCGACTTCGCCAGCGCCTGTGCCTGCTTGGCCAGCTCGGCGTAATCGGCATCTCGCGCCCGGTCGAACAGCGCACGCACCTCCTCGTCGGAGAGGCCGTCGATCAAGCGGGCCTCGCAGACGAATACCTCGCCACCCCCTTCCCGGATCTCGCGCAGCAGCCATTCGAAGTCTTCTTGCGTCTCCTCATTCATCGGCAGTGCGTGTACCGCGTTCTTGACCGCGACGGCGCCGATGTCCTGCAGGCGGCGCCAGATCTTGACGCGCAGATAGGCGGGCTTTGCCGGCAACTGATGAACGAGCAGCAGCCAGCTATGGGCGAGCACCCTGGGCGGATCGAGCTTCATTGCTGTCTAATGTACCAAACGACAGCCGAAATGCAACATATGTATCACTTATTTGTGTTCAGCCACCCTGGCCAAATCGGCGTGTACCTCGGCGGCCGCCCGTAAACCTCGCCAACCCATTGGGGTTTTTCGCTTTTCGGTCGATCGCGAAGACCGAGAGGGCCGGGGGCCAGGCCCGGCCCCTCGCTGCGCCCGATCTTTATTCTAGCCGTATCAAAGAAAAATATGCTTGCATACACATGTATCAATAAGCTACGTGGGTGGTCGTCGCGCCGCAGAGGCGTTGGGCGGCGGCGAGAATTGAGAGGAAAATATCCAACGCCACAGGAGAAAGTCATGCGCAACCCGGATTATGTGAACAGGGCGAAACTGAACCCTGCGCGTGCATTCAAATCACCCATGGATGTCGTGGAAACGAACGATATCGAGCCGGCCGAGAAGCTGGCGATTTTAAAAGCGTGGGAATTTGATGAACGAGCGCTTCTACGCGCCGAAGACGAAGGGATGGGTGAAGGCGAGCATGCCCATCTTCAGAAGGTGCAAGCGGCCCTCGACCATCTCAGGTGAGGAGCCTTGCCCGACTCTTGACGCCGGATCCGTTGTCCACAACCCGAGCACACTATCCGCGCCGAGCGGCCCAAATTAGGAGAAAACCCATGCCTGACCCGATCGTATTTGGATTTCCGCGCAGCACTTTTGTGCAGATCGTGCGGCTGGTGCTTACCCACAAAGATGTCTCGTACACGTTCCGGGACCTCGAACCGGAGATGGGCAAGCCCACTCACCTGACACTGCATCCGTTCAATCGGGTGCCGATCCTCCAGCACGGCGACTTCACGGTGTACGAAACAAGCGCCATCGTGACCTATGTCGAAGAGACATTCAACACTGTGGCGCTGCGGCCGGCGAGCCCGCGGGAGCGCGCGCGCATGGACCAGTGGATCAGCGCGGTCAACTCCTATTACTACCCCTACATGATCTATCACGTGTCGCATGAGCGGCGCGTGTTTCCCGAGCTCGGCATCGCATCGGACGAGCAGGTGGTGGCGCACGCGCTGCCCAAGATCGATGTCGGTCTGCAAGTCATAGAAGACGAGCTGGCAGACGGGCGGGATTATCTGCTCGGTTCGCAGCTTACCCTCGCCGACTTCTATCTCCTGCCGAGCACTTACGCTTTCGGAACGACCCCTGAGGGCAAGCGCATGTATCCGAAATATCCGGCCTTCTGCCGATGGCGGGAGCGGATGGAGGCCTTGCCGACCGTGCGAACCTTCCGTGCGGCCTTGCCGCCGCACGCTCCGATCGAGCACGCGCGGGAATGGGCGGTCTCACATCGGCCGAAATACTGATTGTTTGAACAAGACAAAGCGAAGTCCATCACCGGGCGGCTCGCCGAATGCATACCAACGACTGGAGGTAATCAATGAAGTGGATCACACGTGAACGGGTCAAGGTTGATCGCGTCGCCTGCCCATGGCTGATCAAGAAATTCGTCGACAAAGACGCCGAGTTCGTTTTCGTTCCGGCCGACAAGGTGATGGCGGAAGCCAAACGCCTCAGTGCCATTCCCTACGACGTGAAGGATGTCGAGCTTGGTCACCACGGCAAGGAGTGCTCGTTCGAGGCGATCCTGAAAAAATACGCACTCACCAGCAATCCGGCGCTGCTCCTGCTTGGAAAGATCGTCAACGGCGCCGACACCGACAATACGCTCTACCATCAGCCCGAAGGACCCGGTCTTGAAGCCATCGCCGAGGGCTTTCGTCATCTCGGCTACAAGGACGATCACGCGCTCAATGCCGCGGAGTGGATGGTCTACGACGCCCTTTACGCCTACTGCCAGGAGATGGTCCGGCAGGGCAAGCCCAACGGAGATTTCGTACAATGAGGACACAATTGCTGCACAGCCTGCTCGATGCGCTGCGCGCCGGTCTTGCTGCTCATCGGGAATATGAGCGTCTCATATCGCTCGGCATGTGCCACGATTCCGCGCTCAGAGCGGCCCTTGCGCAAACGAGCCACTGTCGGGAAGCCTGCGCCAGCGACCGCAGGCAAGAGAAAAAAACGCCGGTCCGGCTTGATGCGCGCATGCCTCGCGATATCGGGCTAACCCATATCGGGTTTTCACCCCGCTCAGGCTGACGCCAATGGAGGATGCCGGATCGTTTGCGCTTGCCATATTCACGCTTGGCGCGGCGACGGCCGCCTTTGTCGCCGGGCTCGCCGGCTTTGCGTTCGGGTTGATTGCCGCTGCAATCTGGCTTTACGCGCTCACGCCGATTCAAACGACGACCCTCATTGTTTTGTACGGGTTGCTGGTCCAGGGCTATGCCGTCTGGAAGCTGCGCCGTAATATCAATGTCAGTAGACTCTGCGCCCTTGATCATCGGAAGCGCCATTGGCGTTCCCGTCGGCATCCTGGTTTTGCGGTGGGTACCGCCGGGAACACTGCGGACCGCAATCGGTCTGCTGCTGATTGTATTTAGCCTGTACAATCTTGTGCGCCCTGCACTGCCCAGCGCAAAGCAAGCCGGGCGACTGGCAGATGCCGGCGCCGGGCTCATCAATGGGCTGGTTGGCGGGGCAACCGGCCTTGCCGGAATTGTCGTCGTGATCTGGATCAGTCTGCGCGGCTGGTCGCGCGATGAGCAGCGCGCCGCATTTCAACCGACCGGGGTGGCGACGTTTTTCATTACGCTGATCGGATTGGGGGGTATCGGCGCAATCAACACGCAGACCATGCAGCTATTCGCCATCGGTCTACCTGCTCTTGCCATCGGCACCTGGGCCGGCTGGAAGCTCTACGGCAAGCTCGACGAACGTAAATTCCGCGTCGCTGTCCTCGTCCTCCTCCTGCTGTCAGGCATCGCGCTTGTCATGATGGTTTGATCTGCGCGCAGTCGCCGACGCAAGCTCGCTTTCGACGCGTCAATGCATGGGCCAGATCGACGCCACGATCGGCTCGAGGCCGGTGCGCCGGATCAGCGCCTTGGCCCGATCCTGCGCCTCCGCGTAGAGGTCGTGCTCGTTGAGCGTGAGCACCTTGCCGCCGCGCATGAGGATTTTGCCGTCGACAATGACAGTGTCGGCGCAGCCCCCGTGCGCGCAATAGACGAGGTTGGCAATAGGATTGTGAACGGGCTGCCACTCCGGCCGCATGATGTCGAGGAGCGTGATATCGGCCTTCTTCTCCACTTCCAACGAGCCGAGGTCCTCGTCCCATTGCATGCAGCGCGCCCCATTGATGGTGAGCATCTCGACCGCGGTCTCGGGACGAAGCACCTTGGGATCAAGACGCGCTTCATGCAGGCCGCCGACGATGAGGAAGGCCTGCCGTATCGCATCGAGATAGTTGCTCGACATGGCCGAATCCGAGCCAAGCGACACTGACAAACCAAGCTCCAGCATTTCCGGCGTCTTGCCATGGCTGATATTGCCCATGGCCTGATGCATGGACGCGCTGGGCGCGAGCGAAATCTTCACATCCCGCTGCTTGAGCATGTGCAGTTCCTTTGCGTCCACCCAGCCCATGTGGAGCAGCAGCAGATTGGGACCGAGCAGCCCGAGCTTTTCGAGCCGGGCAATGTCGCCCATGCCGTACTTGAGATGCGAGGCGACGGTTTCGTCACGATTCTCGCAAGCGTGACCGATGACTCCGACGCCGCGCTTTTCGGCAAGCTTGCCCAGCCGGCGCAGCAGATCGTCGGAACATGCGACCGGGACGCGAATTGAGAACCACGCCTTGAGCCGGCCGTTGAGCGCGCCGTCGAACTTGGCGACCATTTCATCGGCGCGTTCCAGCGCCTCCTCGGTCGGCTCAAAGAAGCCCGCTGGGAGATTGCCCATTACAGTCTGGCCCATGTCAAACACCGTGCGGGCGATCATCCCGCGCATGCCGCTTTCTTGCACTGCTTGCGCGGTCTCCGCGGTGAAATAGCTGCCGGGATCGGCAAAGCACGTGGTGCCGGCGCGGATCATCTCGACCTGGGCAAGCCGCGCGGCGCAAAGCGCGTCGCCTTTGTCCATATGCGCCTCGACCGGCCACAGCCGGCGGAACAGCCGCTCCGGTCCCGAATAGGCTTCATCCCCGCAGCTGCGCCCGAGCTGCTGGGCGTTGTGAACATGGGTATCGAAGATGCCGGGCAGGGCGAGCTTTCCGCGTCCGTCGATAACGTCATCGTCCGCCCGCGGTGGCAACTCATGGCTTTTCCCGACCGCGGCGATACGGCCATGCTCCATGATAAGCGTGCCGTCGCGAATGATGCGCCGGCCCGGATCGACGGTGACGAGATAATCGATGTTGCTGATGACAAGACGGGACATTTGCGGCGCGGCTCCGGAACAACGCATCTGTGGCATCATTTTCCGGGACGCACCGCAGCAAGCGAGCCGCCGCCCCGGAATGACGGGCTATCTTGACGACCGGATACTAGAGCCAGTTTCGGTGACGTTCGATCACCACGCAATGGTGCAGCTCGCGGTACCTCTCCACCGAACTCGGGTTTACCCGAGTTCGGCACTTTAATAGGCCGAAGCCGGATATATCCGACTTCGACTGGGGAGAGGTCGGATCGCGCTTGCGCGATCCGGGTGAGGGGGATCAGCTTTACGAGTAGTACCCCCCTCACGCGGAATGGGCGCGAGGCGCCCATTCCGACCTCTCCACGCAACCCGGGCTTGCCCGGGTTGCGCAGTGTCGTGCGCAAGTCGGGCAAGCCCGACTTGCGACGGGGAGAGGTGGACCTGCTGACTCGATCTCAGCGAAAAGAATCGATCCACTATTTCGGCTGCCGCTCATGCTAAGTTCAAGCCTCCAAGGAGACCGTCATGGAGCTGCATCGCCGACGAATTCTGCAACTGGGAGCGGGTGCCGCCCTCCTTCCAAGCCTGCCTCACGGCGCGAGGAGCGAGACCTATCCTTCGCGCCCGGTGCGTCTGCTCGTGGGCTATGCCGCGGGCGGCGTCAATGACATATGCGCGCGGCTCACAGCGCAATGGCTCTCGCAGCGGCTCGGCCAGCAGTTCGTCGTCGAAGACCGGCCGGGCGCGGGCAGCAACCTCGCCACCGAGGCGGTCGTGCGGGCAAGCCCGGATGGCTATACGCTGCTTGAAGCTTCGACTTCGAACGCCTGGAACGCGACGCTCTATCAGAACCTGAATTTCGATTTCATCCGGGACATCGTGCCGGTCGCGAGCACCGTGATCACCTATAACGTCCTCGTCACCAATCTCGCATTCCCGGCCAAGACCGTTCCCGAGCTTATCGCCTACGCCAAGGCCAATCCCGGCAAGGTCAACCTGGGTTCGGCCGGCCCGGGCAGCTCACCCCATCTCTACGGCGAACTGTTCAAGAGCATGACGGGGGTCGACATGACCACGGTGCATTACCGTGGCGATGGTCCTGCCATTCCCGATCTTCTTGGTGGACAGATCCAGGTCATGTTTGGCTCCGTGGTCTCATGGAGCGAGCAGATCGAGGGCGGCAAGGTGCGTGCCTTGGCGGTGACCAGTGCGACGCGCACGAAGCTGCTTCCGGACCTTCCGCCGATCGGCGAATTCGTTCCCGGCTATGAGGGCTTTGGCTGGCAGGGAATAGGCGCGCCAAAAAACACGCCGGCAGATGTCATCGACAAGCTCAATCGCGAGATCAATGCGGGGCTGGCCGATCCCCAGCTCAAAGCCCAGTTTGAGAATCTGGGCGCGGAAATTTTTCCAGGCTCGCCCGCGGAATTCGGCAAATTCATCGCGGATTACACCGAAAAATGGGCGAAGGTCATCCGCGCTGCGGGAGTCAAGGCTGAATAGCACCGCGCACAATCGCTTTGCGGCGCATGCAAGAAGACGCGCGCGCAGGCAATTACGCCCCTAACGCGCGCTGATCTGAAGGTCTGGTGGCTTGATTACTGTTTGACCGACTTTGCCTGGGTGGTCGTGCCCGGCTTCACGGCCGCTTCTTTGTCGACCTTGGCGGGCGCGCTGCTTGTGCCAGGATTAACAGGGGTTTTCGCAGCCGCGCTTCCAGCGAGCGGCATTTCCTTGTGGACGCCGGCTGGCGGCGCGCCGGCAGCTTTTGGATTGTCCTGGGCATAGCTGACCCCAACGATGCCGCCAACGGCGGTGGCAAGGACAAGGGTCGCGATTGCACTTCTCATCTATGTCTCCTCAACTTTGGAGCACCCTCCGGTACTCTAGGCAGCTAACGACGCATTGCGGCGCAAAGTTGTTCCGGTTTTGGCAGTTCAGCACCTTTTGATCTTGACGTTACTGATGACTCTACCGGCTAACACTGCCGCTTGTTTTGAATGCCCAGCAACCATCTTCCCGACCGGCTTTTCCTATGATAAGGAACCACATTCTTAAAATTAATCATAGACAGAGGGGGACACCTTGCGCAAGCTCGTCACAGCACCGCTTTTCGGTCTATTGCTCGCGGTGAGCGCCGGCACCCAGTGGGCTCAGGCGCAATCTGTCACTTTTTGCTTTACCAACAACTCGTCCTACATCATCTACTTGCGCGCGTTTTCGACCAGCCGAAATGCAGTATGGCCGGCCGGCGAAAGCTGGGTTCTCAATGACCGAGGCCGACGCTGTGCATCGCTATCCTGTAGTCCAGGCGAACAAATTTGCTATGGCGGGACCAATAATGCAGGAGGGGACTGGGGGGTCGGGTTCAACGCCACGCACGGCTGCCCCAACTGCTGCGGAACCTGTGACAATGGGGAGTACGGCTGGAACCTGACTGACTAACGCAGCGACTCCTCCGCACCTCCCCGATAACGACCGAATTGCTCTGCAGATATGATCCGCCCCTTGCTGCCAGAACCAAACATCGCCAAGCCGGCCACTAACGGACTTTGTTGCCGTTAAATCCAAACATCACCCTCGGCTGTGCGCTCGCCACCCGCATGGCCGGTATTGGGTACGCCACGCGGTTCGATCAGCAATAGCTTGACCTCATGTTCGGCGTAAGGCTTGTGCTCTACACCCTTCGGGACGACGAACATCTCGCCCGCCGAGACATGGACCGCGCCGTCGCGAAAATCGATCCTGAGAACGCCATCCAGGACGATGAACGTCTCATCCGTATCCTTGTGATCGTGCCAAATGAAGTCACCCTGCAACTTCACGAGCTTGAACTGGTAGTCATTCATTTCGGCTATGACCTTCGGCTGCCATTGCTCATGGAATAATCCGAATTTCTTGCCGAAATTGATTGCCTCGTAAGTCATGTGGCTCTCCGTCGATAGCCGAGGCGTGCCCCTTCGATCCATTGCTCAAAGAAACCGCCACCAGACATAGAGATGGCAGATGGCGACTGACACGATCATCATCGGCATGCCGTAGAGCGTATAGGTCAGAAACCGGAAAGGAACGCCATTACGTTCGGCCAGGCCGGCAACGGTCAAATTAGCGGACGCGCCGATCAGAGTCCCATTGCCGCCAAGACAGGCTCCAAGCGAAAGGCACCACCATAGCGGTTCAATCTTGTCCGTGCCGCCGAAGGAGGGTGCCACGCCTTTGATCAAGGGGATCATGGTGGCGACAAACGGGATATTGTCGATGATGGCCGAGAGAAAGGCGGAAGCCCACAGGATTGCGTAAGCGGCGCTCGCCAACCGGCCGCCTGTGACCTCTACAAGCTTGTTCGCGAGAACCCCGAGCAGGCCTGCAACGTCGACACCATGCACGACGACAAACAGCCCGATAAAAAAGAAAATCGTGATCCATTCGACGTCGCTGAATGTCTTATGGACATTCTCCGACTGCTTCTCGTTGTGATGCTGCCAATTGTCGAGAAACATCAGCACGGCAGCGCCAGCGAGCGCGATGGTCGCAGGCTCAAGACGCAGCGGTCGCGCCAGAACGAACGCAACGATGACGATCGCGAGCACGGCCAGCGACTGCTTGAGCAGCGTCCAGTCGAGGATTGTCGATCGCGCGTTCATGCCCATGACCAGCGCCTTGCGCGCCGGAGTTGACTTGAGCGCCTTTCCCCACACGACATGGATCATCAGCGCCTGCGCCGCCATGACCACGATGATGACCGGCGTGAGATTGATCACGAAAGCATTGAAATCGAGACCGACCTGCGAGCCGATCAGGATGTTTGGAGGGTCGCCGATCAGGGTGGCGGTTCCGCCGATATTGGAGGCGAAGACCTCGCCAAAGAGGAAGGGATAAGGCGGCACGTCGAGCTCTTTGGCGATGGCGAGCGTCACCGGCACTATCAGCAGGACCGTGGTGACATTATCGAGCAAGGCGGACACCACAGCCGTAGTGATCTGCAGTAACAGCAGGATTCCCGCCGGATGCGCATTGGCTTTCTGCGCCGACCAGATCGCGAGATATTGGAACATGCCCGACCGTCGAGAGATCGAGACCAGGATCATCATGCCGGTGAGGAGGCCGATCGTGTTCCAGTCAATTCCTCGCAGCGCCTCGTCCTGATCGAGGGCGCCGGTAAAGACCATGACCGAGGCGCCGAGCAGCGCCACGATCGCGCGGTTGAGCTTGTCCCAGATGATGGCGGCATAGGTAATGCACAGAATGAGCGTGGACACGATCAGCGGATCGAGGCCGAAGAAAATGTGTGGTATGAAATGGTCAGACACGCGATTTGCCCTCAACGAGGGTGCTCCGAGTAAGTGCCTACTGTGTGCTCGCCAGCACGCCCAATCCCTTGAGCACTCGCTCCGGGGTCGCGGGGAATTCGCGGATGTCGCCGCCGTGTTGGCTCAGCGCGTCGGCGACCGCGCAGGCCACCGACCCGAGCGCGCCGATGATCGAGCCTTCGCCACAGCCCTTGAAGCCGCCCAGTGCCGCGGACGCAACGTTGGCGTGATGTAGCTCGATGCGCGGAATCTCCAGCGCGGAGGGAACGAGATAATCGGCCAGCGTCATGGTGCGCGGCTGCCCAGTCTCGTCGTACACCAGTTCCTCGAGCAGCGCCTCCCCGATGCCCTGGGCGATGCCGCCGATGATCTGCCCTTCAACGACGGCGGGATTGATCATCGTGCCGACGTCCTCCGCGGCGACGTAGCGCACGACCTCGACTTCGCCGGTTTTCGGATCCACGTCGACCACGGCAATGTGGGCGCCGCCTGCGAAGCTGCCGAATTTCGGGTCATAGAAGGCGGTGACCTCGAACCCCGGATTGAGCTCCTGCGGGATGCTCTTGGCCGAGAAAAAGCTCTTCTCCGCCAAATCCCTGAGCGCGATGCTCTTCGAGCGGTCGAGGCTGTGGACGACGCTATTTGTGATGGTCAGGTCCTCGACCGGCACATCGAGCAGGAAAGCGCCAATGGCAAGAATGCGCTGGCGCAGTTCGCGTGCGGCTCTGATGGTCGCGCCGCTGCCGAAGACGGCGGTCCGCGACGCAAATGTGCCAAACCCGTAGGGTGCCGCGGCAGTGTCGTTGGAGATGCTTGCGATGTCTTCCAGCCTGATGCCGAGCTCGTCGCAGGCGACTTGGCGCATCGCCGTCATGATGCGCTGGCCTTGTGATGGCAGCGCCGCAGCGATCGTGAGCACGCCGGTCGTTTCGAGCCGCAGCGTGACGGCATCGCGACCGGGTTGCAGTAAAGTGCCGGGACCAACCGCGGTACTGGTGCCAAGTCCTGTAAGCTCGGCATAGCAGGCCACGCCGATGCCGCGGAGCTTGCCGTTGGGTTTGCCTTCGTGTTGCTCTTTGCGCAGCCGTTCGTAGCCGGACTTGGCGACGGCAAGCTTGAGGCATGGCAGGTAATTCACGTTGTCGTGCACGAGATTGTTGGCGTTCCGGTAAGGCATCGCCTCGAGCGGGATGAGATTCCTCTGCCGGATCTCGACCGGATCGAGCTCGAGCCGGCGCCCGAGCTCGTCGATCAACAGCTCAAGCGATGCCGACGCCGAGGGCCGTCCGACGGCGCGGTAGGGACCAACCGGCGTCTTGTTGGTGGCCACTCCCCGGGTGCGATAACGCATGGCCTCGATCCGGTAAGGCCCCGGCATCAAGCCAGCCGTCTGCAGCGGCTCCATTCCGGCCGACCAGAGATACGTCGAGTAGGCCCCGACATCGACCCAGATATCCGAGCTGATCGCGAGGATGCGGCCGTTCTTGTCAGCCGCTATTTGCAGTTCAATGTACTGGTCGCGGGCATGGGTCGAGGCGACCATGTTTTCCAGCCGATCCTCGACCCATTTCACCGGACGGCGCAGCTGCAGGGCGAGCCAGGCGCAGACAAACTCTTCCGGATAGATCGACGCCTTCTGACCGAAGCCGCCGCCGGTGTGCGGAACGATGACGCGAATGTCCGTCTCGGCCAGGCGCAGATGCTTGGCAAGGTAATGCCGCACCACATATGGAAGCTGGTGACTGATCCAAACGGTCAGCGTGAATGTGCTCTCTCTATAGCCGGCAACACAGCCGCGACTTTCAAGGCAGAGCGCCTGCTTGCGCCCGATGCGGAACGGCCGCTTGACCACCACGTGGGCATTTCGGAATGCCGCGTCGACATCGCCGCGCTGGTACTCGCGCTTGATGAGATAATTGTTCTTGCACTCGGCATGAACGAGCGGTGCGTCGTCCTGTTCGCCCAGGCGCGGGTCGGTGACTGCCGGCAATGGCTCATAACCGACCTCGATGAGCTCGCAGGCATCTTCGGCGGTAGCCCGATCTTCGGCGACAACGGCACAAATTGCCTCGCCGCAGAAGCGCACCTTGTCGACGGCAAGCCAGTGCTGGATCGATATGCCACCCGAGAACCGGTTGGGCATGCTGCGAAACGGATCGACCTTGCCGAGAAGCTCTTTTCCGGTGAGTACTTTTATGACGCCAGGCAGCTGCCGCGCCTTTCCGGCATCGACGTAATTGAGACGGGCGTGTGCATGCTGGCTGCGCAGGAATGCCAGCTGGTACATGCCGGGCAGCTTGATGTCGTTGAGAAAACGCCCGTCTCCCTCGACCAGCGGGACTGCCTCGTCCGGGATCACCGGCGATCCGACCGCCTTGAGATTGACGAAGCGCGCATCCGACGTCACGCCGGGCTCCTGCTGGTCGCTTGCGAAGCTTGCGCATTTGCACGCGCAGCGCCTGACTGACGCGCCGCAATCAGCACGGCGTCGACGATAGCCTGATAGCCGCTGCATCGGCAGATATTGCCGGACAACGCCTCGCGCACTTCTCGTTCTGTCGGATTGGGATTGTCCCGCAGGAGCTCGATCGCGGTGATGAGCATGCCGGGCGTGCAATATCCGCACTGCAAGGCGAAGTTCTCGAGAAAGATCTGTTGCAGCGGATGCCGCGTGCCATCCTCCGCGCGCAGACCTTCAACGGTGACGACATCGGCGCCGTCCGCCTGCACCGCGAGTGTGAGGCACGAGCGCGCGCTGCGGCCATCGAGCGAAATCGTGCAGGCGCCGCACACGCCATGCTCGCAACCGAGATGCGTGCCCGTGAGATGCAGATGCTCGCGCAGAAAGTCCGCCAGAGAAAGGCGAACCGGTACGGTCCTTTCGTAGACCCTGCCGTTCACAGTCACGCAGATACGATGCTCTCTAGCCAACTTGTCCTCCTGCGCGGGCGAAGGCCGTTTCAAGAGCGCGCTGGGTGAGCACGCCGGCGAGATGCCTGCGATAGCGGGCAGATGCGTGAATGTCGCCGGCCGGATCGACATCGACGACCACCTTCGCGGCCGCTTCGGCAAAGCCATCCTTGTATTGTTTCGGATCCAGCCGCCGCCCGGAGAGCGTTTGCTCGGCAGCATATGCGCGAAACGGACCCTGGCCCATGCCGAGGATGGTCAGCCGCACGTGATCGCAGATCTCGTCCCGCATCGTGAGCGTTGCTGCCGCGCCGGCGATGGCGAAGTCGCCGAGCCGGCGGGCGAACTCTACAAATGCCGATCCCGTCCGAGCCGGCGGCCGCGGATAGCGCAACTCCACCACCATTTCTCCGGGCTCCAGCGCGTTCGACAGCGTACCGGTGAAGAATTCCTGCGCCCGCAGCTCGCGGCAGCCTGCCTTGCCGGCAATCACAACCGTGCCACCCATCGTGACCAGAACACTGGGGTGCTCCGCCGCCGGATCATTGTGAGAGACGCTGCCGCAAACGGTCCCGCGATTTCTGATCGCCATGTGCGCGACTTGCCTGGTCGCCTCCGCAAGCAATGGCCAACCCCTGCACACGTCAGGGCTGCGCAACAGATCGGCGTGCCGGACCAGGGCGCCGACCGTCAGACAGTCCTTCTCGGCGCGCAGATCGTTGAGGGCTTCGATGCGATTGATGTCCACAACGACAGCGGGGCTAAGGATGCGCAGGTTGAGCATGGGCACCAGGCTCTGGCCGCCGGCCAGCACTCTGCCCTCCTGCCCGGCATCGTCCAGAATATGCAGGGCCTCCTTGAGGTCACGTGGCACGTAGTAGTCGAACCAGGCGGGCTTCAACGGTAAATCCAATCCCCAGCAGACAGGAGCGAGATGCGACGGTGGGCGATCGCGGCTCACTCGGCCCTATCCCATCTCTGGGAGTGCTTGGCAACTGACCAATGAGGAAATCGCCTGGAAGAGAAACGGCACGCGTGAATATCAACAACTTGCGGTTCGCAGCCTGGCGAGCCAGCGCCCCGTCGAACCCTTGCATGCGGTGCAGCCTGATCGCCCACGCTTTCGCGGCGGCTCGAGCCTCACTCTTGGCGCAATGAAGACGTTAACGAAATGATTTAGCCGCTCCGTACAAATCGGACTGCCTACGTTGAAGGTCCGATTCCGCCTGTAAGGCTGAGCCCAAACGACTGGAGTGCCATTACCGGATTCATCCACCGCAGCAACGCCGAATTCACTTGAGACTGAGAATGTAAGCAACAATGTCTGCCAATTCATCGGGATCGAGTACTAGGTTAGGCATGGTCTGGTGTGATGTATGGAGCGCCGCGGACAATGCGGTCGCGGTCATTCCGGGAACGGATGCAATGGCTTGAAACGCAGGGGCATCGCCGTTGGGGGATTGGGTTTGTTGTTTTTCCACTCCATGACACCGCGCACAGACCTGCTGGGCCAAGGCAAGCCCTCGGCCCGCCGAGCCGACCTCTTGCGCTGCGCTGTGTCTTGACGCGATCGGAAACGCAATCATCGCTGCCAAGAAAATATACCTCCAGACCATGGTGGAAGCTCCAATATTGTCGCTGACAATGCTCGAAAATCGATCGCCTCAAGCCTCTGCGGCGCATTACCTGTATCCGAGAAAGTCCCGTTTAAATCTCCTCGGTGCCCCTTGTGTCGAGACCGCAGCCAATGACGCATGAACTAAATCGCTGCGAGACCACCAAAGAACATAGATGTGAGGAGGGCGGAATCGGCGATCATTAGCATCAGACAAATCAGCCCGAACGCCGCAACAATTCCACCTCCGAGCACTTGCCTTTTCAGCTCTTCGGGGGTGCGCCGGTTGATCACACATTCGGCCGGATTATCGAGATTGTAGTAGACAGTAATGATTGCATCCTTCGCATATGCGCGATGGATCCGCTCCGCCTCGGATTGCGAGACCGACGTAAACTCGCCCGACCAATCAAACTTGTCAGCGCGGTATTGTTTTTCGTTCGCCTCATAGCGATAAACGATTCTTACGAAATATCGCGTCAAATCTAGCATTTGGGTGCGGAAAAAGTATTTTGCGGCGGAATCATAAGCACGGTATCGCGCTGGCCTCATGCGAATTTCAGACTCCACAATCTGGCCCCTTGTCGCAGTCCAGTGCTTGCCCCGTTGCGCTTTTAACAGCCAACGTACGATCCGATAGGCACAGCCGAACACCACGTAAAACGAAAAAATCGAAAGTGCCGCAAGAATGATATTCATGGCCAATCTTCCTTTGCGGTCCCCGTGCGGCGTGGGACGGGCCTGGCCGTTCGGCAGAACAGGCCGGGTCCAGCACTGATGTGACTGTGAATACAAGAGCAAACATTCAGTGTTCGCCTTGATTTTAATCAACGCGGCCCTTCAAAAATATAGTTGAGGGCTGGGTTCTCGACAGAGCAAAAAAGGCCAAGCCCCAGCGGCTCCAGCTCTGCAGTGCAGAAGCGGCTCACGCACCGCAAGCAAATCGTACTCCGGGCCGCTCACGGCCGGCCTATGCCATGGCTACGGGATATCCCTTATGTAGTTTTGCTGAATTTTCGAACTTCCGAATGGGCAGTACCTCTAGCGCATAATGGAGCTCGGGGGAGTGTCATGTTCGTACCGACGGATATCATTGTAATGGCAACGATGGCACTCGCCCTGGGGGGCGCTTTGCGCCCATCCCGGGTGAGGGGCTAATTCGCGCAACTGACCACAGAAAATCCGCCGCATGTTTGCAGGTCACAGGTCTTCCTGTCGCCCAGCGCGTAGGTTGGAGACACGTAAACCCACTGCAATTGCGTGCTGCGTGCAAAACCGTTCTGCTGACACCAGGCGAGCGCGGCCGGATCGTCGCATGCGCGGGCGAAGTAAAGACACCGATCAATGCGCTTGCCCATCAATGTGGGGTCGTGAAAAGTGTAGCTCGGTGGGTCCGCAGCCGCGATCTTGAACGCGCGGCTCATGTCGACAAAGAACAATTGCTGCTGCGATCTCTCCATGCAGCCAAGCGCAAAGTCGATCTTGGCGCGCAGATTGCCCATCAGCAAATCTGGATTGCCTTGCCGATCCGCCCAGGCTTTGTGGCCCAACCATTGCAGTGACGGCGCTCCGGGATCGCCATTAAAGCAACTCGCGCTCGGCGCATAGTGCGCGATCACGACGGAAAGCGTTGCAAACGTACGCGCAAATTGCTCGATGCGGCCTGAGCTGCACGCAAAGTATCCGCTCACGGCGCTTTTGAGAGCATCGCGCAGTGCGTTGCCTGGCTCGGGAATCTTGGTCTCGTCGAGCACAGCACGGCTGGCGCAGCCCTGGGCGAGCGAGGGATCCTCGGTTGTCGTGTTTGTCGGCCCGGTGTTGCGGTTGCTGGCGGGCGGAGAAGTTTGCCCGCCGGGATGGACGAACCAGAGCCCGGCGGCAACGGCTACGGCGCCCAGACCTGCAGATACGAGTGCAAGGACCGCCGTTCTGCCGCCGTGCGGCAACTTCGCAGCTGCCGCGGCGTTTGCGGCAGCCGTTGGCGTGATCGCAGGAGGCGGCGCCGGCACAATGCGGTCCAGCGAACGGATGAGGCGCTCCATATGGGCATGAAAATCACGTCCGGTTTCCACCTCGGCTGCATTGCGGAACGCGAAATCTTTGAGGCTTTCCGGAAGGTCTTCCGGCCGCGGCATGGTCGCGTTGTTGACCAGAACGGGGACGACCGGAATGTTCTTTTGCAGCGCCGTCTCGACCTCGATGCGCACCGGATCGCTCTCGTCCTTGATGCGCCAGTGTCCGCCGTTAGGCGGACCGAGCCATTTCGGACCAACCACGACAATAACCACGTCGCTGCTCAGAAGGGCGTTTTTGATGTGCTCGCGAAAATCAGTCCCGAACGGGATATTGTCGATATCCATGAACAGGGAATCTTCGCCGAAATGCGACGCCAACCGGTCGCGGATGCGACCGGCGATCGCATCCGAGTCCGACCGGCGATACGAAATCACGATCTTCGCCATCCGCTGAGGCTCTTGAGCGGCAAAACCAATAAGTCATAACCTGCGCAGGCTCAAAGCGTCGCCCGCGCGGCGTGCGCAGCAGGCTATAGCACAAGTCAACCAGAGACTGGGCGCTGGGAGCTCATGCATCGAAGGAGGAAATGCCGCGTGATGATGCGAATACTGGCGACCATGATGCTGCTCGTCGTTTTGCTGCTGCCGGCGGCGGACACCACGGCTGCGGCAGAACCGGTGAAGGTCGGGTTTAGTCTTGGCCTGACCGGCGCAAACGCGCCGAACGGCAAGCAGCTCCTCATTGCTCTGGAAATATGGCGCGACGACGTAAACGCCAAAGGTGGCCTGCTTGGACGCCCGGTGGAGCTCGTCTACTACGATGACCAGACCAATCCAGCGAACGAAAACAACATCTACACCAAGCTCATCGATGTGGACAAAGTCGAGCTTCTGCTTGGGCCATACGGCACAAACCAGATCAGCGCGGCGCTTCCTCTGCTCGCCCCGAGAAATCTGACCACCATCGGCATCCTGGGCACCGGTGCCAACAGCGACGTTCACTATCGCAATTATTTCTCGATGATCCCGCTCGGCCCGGACCCCAAGCGCGAGTTCTCGCGCGGATTTTTCGAAGTCGCCGCGGCACAGAACCCCAAGCCGCAGACGGTGGCGCTGGTCGGAGCCGATGCCGAGTTCGGCAAGAACGGCACCGACGGAGCGCGCGACAACGCGAACGCAGCCGGCTTCAAGATCGTTTACGATCAGCGCTACCCGCCCGCCATCACCGACCTCGCGCCGGTCGCCCGCGCGATCAAGGCCGCAAACCCCGACATCGTGTTTGTTGCAGCGTATCCCCCGGACACGGTGGGATTTGTACGCGCGGCGAGCGAGGCGGGCCTGGTGCCGAAAATCATGGGCGGCACCATGATCGGGCTCCTCGCGACGCCGTTGAAAATGCAGCTCGGGCCCCTGATGAACGGCTACCTGAACAACGCGGAAGTGTTCGTGCCGATTGCAACCTTCGATTTTCCGGGCGTGAAAGATCTGCTGGAAAAATACCGCGAGCGGGCGAAAGGGCAGGGGGTCGATCCGTTCGGCTACAACTTCGCGCCGTACGGCTATGCCGCCGGGCAAGTGCTCGCCCAGGCGGTGGCAGGAAGCGCGAGCTTCGACCACGCCAGGATCGCCGATTATCTTCGCAGCCACGCATTGCATACCGTCGTGGGCGAGATCGCGTTCGGCAAGGATGGCGAATGGACGAAGCCGCGCATGGTGCTCACGCAATGGCAAGGCCTTGCCGGCAACGCGCTGTCGGAGATCACTGATCTGAAAAAATGGGTCGTGGTCTGGCCGCCGGAACATAAAACCGGGAACTTGATCTACCCGTTCGCCGCGGCGCGGAAGTGATACGGTGACGCGGAGGACGTAAGCGGGGCCGCCCGCTACGCGGAAAGAGAGAAGCCTATCGGTCTATACAACTCAAGGTTAGTAATTTTTCGGAATGAATTGAAATCCTCCAATGAAATCAGTGGGCTTTTTGCGATGCCGCCATCGCCGCGATAGCGTAACCGCCGACAAACCGAACCCGAACGGCCTTAGCGAGCAACAGCAGCCGTGTAATAGCTCAGATCGATATATTTTTCGGGCTGTGCGAGAAATTTCTGCGGTTGTGCGTATTCGGTTCGCAGCCGCAGCACTGTGGCTGCGCCCTCATCGTCGATTTGCGCCTGGGGATGAAAGCCATGGCGGGCATCAAGCAGAATGTCGCAAGTCGCTTGCGCGATCTCCTGACCGAGCGTGGGCACATGCTGGAGCAGCAAATCACGCGCATTAGCACGATTGTTGCTGCGATAAAGCCAGTCGAGTGCTTCCAGATAGGCCTGGATGAAGCGAACGAGAACGTCCCTGTTCGCACCTGCCCAAGCGCGACGCGCCGTTCCCGAAATGCCCTGATAGCGCGGCAGCAGATCGCAGGCGCTCTGGAGCACCCGTAAGCTCGACGCTGCCCCCATCAATTCAAACGGGGTGACGAGGAGGGTTCCTGCGTGCTTGCGCGCTTGCAAGGCCTGGAATTGCTGCAGCGCGCCGCCCGCGCGCTCGAAGGTCACTTCGCTTTCGCTCACGCCATTGAGCGCCAGCATCTTGCGCAGAACAAACGCGAAGCCCGTGGTCATGGCGTCAACCGAGAGCGTCTTGCCTCTGAGATCGGCGTAAGCTTGGATCTCGGGGAGAACGACAAGGCGCAAAAAGCCGTTGTCTCCGCCCATGAAGGCAAACAGGTCAGGCTCGCCCGCGACCGGTTGCTCGCCCTGTCCTTCCACATAGGCGACGATATTGTCGAAGGCGGTGAGGCCGATGTCCCATTTGCCCGTGATGAGGCCGCTGAGTTGCTCGACCGAATTCGCGGTATAGGCGAGATCGAGCTCGATATCGCGTGCCCGCAGGAAGCCATGCGCCATCGCGGTCCACAGTGGAAGGTTGAAGCCGCCGGGAAAGACGATTGCGCTGACGCGGTCCATGGCCATGAATTTCCCCCGAATGACGTAGTCTGGCGAGTGTTGACGCTACAGCTCAACACGAAGTCACGGCCCGATCTACCCTCCTTGTTAGCTGTCGCGGCGGGTCTCACCCCAGCGCCAGCGCGGCGGCTCGCCCTTTAACCAGCACACCGCAATTAAAAGCACGCACAGGACGGCGACATAGAGGAGAAAACCGCCAAGCTCAGTGCCGGGTGGAAAGAGGAACGCGCCTGACACGAGCAGCGCGGTGAAAGCGGCCATGCCACCCATCCCTGCCAGCAACTGGGGATGCCCCAGCCCCAGCCGTATCGCTTGGCGGGAAACCAATATTTCCGGTCGGATGACACTGAGGGGGATCCTCCGCTACACGCGCACGCTTGGCCGGAGCTGGGATGAGGCAACTTTTTTCGCGCGACATGCTGTGACATGATGATGCCAGTGCTCGACGCAAAGAGCCGTCGCGATGGGAGGATGCAATGGACAAACACTGGTTGCTGTCTCGGCGCAAATTTCTGCACACCCTTGCCGGATCCGGTATCATCGCCGCCGGCGATCTTCCCTGGTGGGAAGCACCCCTGCTCGCGCCGCGCAAGGCCTTTGCCGCGGAGCCGGTGCGATTCCAGTTCAGCGTGCCGGAGCCGACGCGCATCACGCTCGTCACCTCGCTGGTGCAGCGCTTCAATCAGTCGCAGAAGGATTTCGAAGTCAAAGTCGAATTCGTGCCGCAGGCGCAGGCGCGGCAGAAGCTGATCAGCGCCGTAAGCGCGGGCAGCCCGCCCGACGTCTGCCAAATCTGGGACAACTGGGTCGGCCAGTTCCAGGGCATGGGCGCAGTCGAGGACCTCACCACCCGAGTCAAATCATGGAAGCACCGCGACGACGTGCAGGATACCGCCTGGCAGACCGTGAGCGCGGGCAACGCGATTGTCTCAATGCCGCTTGCGCTCACGCTTGATGGAATCTTCTACCGCACCGATCGGCTCAAGGAACTCGGCCTCAAAGAGCCCACGCCCGATTGGACCTGGGACGATTTCCTCAAGATCGCACAAGCCTTCACCAAGGCGAGCGAAAACCGCTACGGCTACGGGATGCGCGGCGCCGGCACTTGGTCGGTCCTCTATCCGAGCGAATTTGCCTACGCCAACGGCGCCGCAGTTCTCAAGGACGGCAAGCTCACGATCAATTCGAAGGAGGCCGTCGATGCTCTGTCCTGGTATCTCAACCTCGCGCTCAAGCACAAGGTGACGCCCCCCAGCGCCGCGACCGACGGCTTCGTCGAAATTGTCGAGACCTTCGGACGCGGCATCACCAGCATGTACCAGCACAATTCCGGCTCGGTCGGCCAGCAGAAGAAGAATGTGGGAGCGGCGAATTTCGCCACCGTGCCGCTGCCTGTGGGGCCGGCAAAAAAGCGCGCATCGTTCTACTTCTCCGAGACGCTCACCATGTTCAAGGCCGGACGCAACAAGGAGGGCGCCTGGCAGTTCGTCAGCTTCATGCTCGATGATGAGCAAAGCCTCATGTACAACAAGACGCTCGGCCTCTTGCCGCCGCGCAAATCAATCATCTCCAAGCCGGACTTTGCCGATGATCCGGCGCTGCGCGGCTTCATCGCTTCCTTCCCGTTCGCGATCGTCAGCCCCTACCTCGCTTACCCCGGATGGGGCGGACGCATCGACTCCGATGGTGTACCCCTGATCCAGCAGGCGATTCTGGGAAAGATCTCGCCGCAGGAATGTCTCGATCGCTTTGCCGCCGTGCTCAAACAGGAAATGACCTGAGCACTGACAACGTCGATGACGACGCTTGCGCTCGCAACGCGCCGCGCCCGCCCGCTGATCAGCGCCCGCCCGCGCAAGCTGCTCATCGGCTATTGCTACCTGATGCCGGCAGCGCTGTGCATGCTCGCGACGGTGGTCGTGCCGATCGGCATGGCCATCAAGATGAGCCTCTACAACGACATCCTCTACAAGCCGCAGGACTATCGCTTCATCGGATTGGGCAACTACTTCCGTCTCGTGGTGGACCCGGTGTTCTGGCTGTCGCTATGGAACTCCTGCGTCTGGGTGTTCGGCTCGGTGGCGTTGCAGTTCGTCTTCGGATTTGCCGCGGCGCTGCTGCTCAACCAGGCGTTCCGGGGCCGCGCGCTGGTGCGCACGCTCACACTGCTTCCCTGGATCATCCCCGGCGTGGTCGTCGGACTGATCTGGGAATGGCTCTATCAACCCAACTATGGCGTGATCAATGATCTTTTGATCAAGGCCGGTTGGCTGCACGACCGCATCGCCTGGCTCTCGACTCCGGACCTCGCCATGGCGGCGGTCGTGTTCACCAATGTCTGGCGCGGCATTCCGTTCTTCACGATCATGTTGCTCGCCGGACTGCAGGCGGTCCCGGCCGAGCTTTATGAGGCGGCGCATGTCGACGGGGCGAGCGTGTTCGAGCGCTTCCGGCACATCACCTTGCCGCTGCTGCGGCCGATCATCGTGGTTGCAACCGCGACACGCATCATCTGGACCTTCAACTACGCCGACCTGATTTTCGTGATGACCAATGGAGGGCCCGCCAACGCCACCCAGATTACGTCGACCTATACCCTGCTGCAGGCCTATTCGAATCTCGACTTCGGCTATGCCGGCGCACTTTCGGTCGTGCTGCTCGTCGTAATGCTGGTGTTCACCGCCGCCTATCTGCGCATCACCCGCGGCGTCGAGGAGATTGCATGATGCGCCGGCGCGCCTCGGCGGATCTCACCGAACGGCTCCTGGCCGGGATTCTCTGGGGCGGGCTCGTCCTGCTTACCGCATTTGCCTTGGGCCCCTTCATCTGGATGTTGCTGACTTCGTTGAAGGACCACCAGGAGCTATACGCCACGCCGCTTGAGTATCTGCCCAGGCATCCCACGCTCGAGAATTATGTCGATGCCTGGATGTCCCCCGTCACACCGTTCAGCCGGTTTTTCTTCAACAGCCTGTGGGTGTGCTCTGTCACCATGGTGGCGACCACGGCTGTCTCCGTGCTTGCGGGCTACGCCATCGCCCGGTTCCGCTTTGCCGGCCGGGACGCGTTGCTGCTCATCTTTCTCGCCACCCAGATGTTTCCGAGCGTTCTGCTTATCGCTCCCTTGCTGACCCAATGGCGGGCGCTGGGGCTGATCGATACCTACCAGGCGCTGATCTACTCGAATTTCTCTTTCACCGTGCCGTTCACCGTGTGGATGATGGTCGGCTATTTCAGCTCGATCCCGCGTGATCTCGAAGAGAGCGCGATGATTGACGGCTGCAACCATTTCGGTGCGCTGTGCCGGATCGTGCTGCCGCTCGCAGCGCCCGGCATCGCGGCGACTGCCATTTTCGCCTTTGTGGTGTCGTGGAGCGAACTCCTGTTTGCGATCTCGTTTACCACCGAAACCGACATGCGGACCCTGTCAGCGGGCCTGCTCTACATGGTCGGACAATACGAGGTGCAGTGGGGACCGCTTTCGGCCGGCGTCATCATGAGCACCGTGCCGGTCGCGGTCCTCTTTACGTTCCTCCAGCGCCACCTCATTCACGGCCTCACCGCAGGCGCCGTCAAAGGGTGATGCACTACTCGTTTTCCACAACGGCGATGTCCACGAACCGCCACTCGTTTTCATTTGACTTCTCGGACTCGGCATAGAGGCCGATCGAGCCGCCGTTGCGCGGCGGCTGTCCGCGAAATTCATACGCCTTTTGTCCATTGACGTAGAAGGCTGCAAGGTTGCCGCTCAATGTGACCATGATTTCGTTCGTGACGTCCAACCCGGTTTTGACGAATTCGGATTTTGTGGCGGGCAGGACACTGGCCCATTCGCCGTTGACCATCCGCAGGATGCCCAATCTTCCATTTGGATAGACTGACACAGCATAGTGGTTCTTGCGATTGACCGTTGTCCAAAAGGCAAGCCCTGCATTGGCCGAGCCGTTGATGTCAGTAACCTCCTTAGGCGATTTGAGCTGCGCACAAATCGTCGCATTGCTAAACAGCAGCGACGGATAGAATTGGCGCCAGGATCGCGATGCCTGAGGTTTGAGGACAAGCTCGCTGTCGGCGAGGAACACATGCCCGCTCGCGAGGTTACCCCATCCCGGAGCGGCGGTTTTGAAATTGTCCTCGAATGCGGCGGCCCGTAACGGCTTGCATCCGGGTCCCACGGCCGGAGCGGCGAGTTTTGCCGTCGCCTGCTGCTGCGCATCGGGATCAGCCGCCACAACGTTGAGCACGCGCCATTCATTGCGCTCGTTGGCGTTGGAGGCGCTGTAGAGTCCGACCATGGTGTCGTCTTTCGGCGGCTGACCGCGGAATTCCTGGACCATGACACCGTTTATGGAGAGCGTGGCGCTGTTGTCCCGCGTGGTCACCCTGATTTCATTGACGGCTCCCGGACCGGATTTGATGCTCGCAAAGGCTGTGCGCGGCGCGACCGTTGCCCAGGTACCGGCAACCATTCGATCGATGGCGTAGGTGCCGTTTGAGTAAATGCTGGCGGCGTAGAAGTTAAGCGCGTCGCTTGCCCAGAAAATCAGGCCGCCGCTCGCCGTGCCGGTCTCGGAGCCGAGTTCCAGGGGGGCCTTCAGCGTCGCACAGAGTGCGACGTTCTTGAATTGAAAGGGCGCATAGAGGAGGCGAACGTTCTTTCCCTCAACACCCTTGAGCGCGAGCTCGCTTTCGACCAGATAGGCAGTTTGCGAGGGCAGACGCCACGCCGGATCGAGGGCGCTAAAATCATCGGCAAGCGTTGCCGGCAGGTCGAGCTTGCACCCGGCCGTCTCGGCCAGCGGCGCCCGCGCGGTTGGCTGTGGCTGCGCGACCGGCGGCGGTTGGGTCGTTACCGCGCTCGGCGGTGCGGCCTCGGTCTTCGGTTTGAGATAAAGCCAGGCGACGGCGCCCATAACGGCGGCGAGGCAAATCGGCACGGCGACGAGCGCGGTTTTGCGCAATGATCGCGGCCGGGCCGGGCGCGGCGCTGCCTCGGCTGCCTGCGCCGCGTCGGCAGGCGGTGGCGCTTGCGCGGCCGTTGCGACCGGCGCCGCGGCGCTCGGCCCCCCGCGCGCAAGGGCCGCGCCTGGTGCGGATGGGGCTGCGGAAGGGCCGGCAGTTTTCGTGTCGCTCGCTGCTGCTGCGGAGGGTTTTGCGCGATCTGCGATTATCCGCTCCATCGAGCGGATCAGGCGCTCCATGTGCGGATGAAAATCCCTGCCTGCGTCCACTTCCGCGGCGTTGCGGTAGGAGAAATCTTTCAGGCTGTCCGGCAGCTCTGACGGTTTGGGCATGGCGGCCCCGCCCACGAGCACCGGAATGACGACGGTTGCATTCTTGATCGCCGTCTCGATCTCGATCCGAACCGGATCGGTTTCCTCGGTGATGCGCAGATGGCGGCCCTTGCCCGGGCCGGTCCATTTCGGCCCGATCACCGCCACGAGAATATCGGTTTGCGCCAACTCGCTCTGGATGTGCTCACGAAAATCGCTTCCGAATGGAATGCTGTCGATATCCATGAACACGGATTCCTCGCCGAAATGGTTGGCGAGACGGTCTCTGATGCGGCCCGCAATCGCATCTGAATCGGCGCGGCGGTACGAAATGATAATGTGGGGCATCGGGCCCGATATTAGTCGGCAGCGCCGCTTGTCGCCAGATCGAGCGCATGGGGAACAGCGCCCATCAGCTTGCGTTCTGCCGGGATGACCATCAGCACGACGGTAGGCCTGCTCGCAGCCTTTACATCAAGTTGCAGGAGCAATCAGCCAGCGGGAACAAACAAATACGTGCCCGAATCCGGAGAAAACCGGATCTGGGCACGTTGAATGAACACCCCTGTGATGCCGGGCTTGCCCCGGCCATCTATTCAAAAGGAAGAACTTGTAAGGCTAGTGCGGCCGGCCCAGCACCCAGGTAAAGGGTACAAGCAACAGCTCTTCCCCTTCATCGTCGCTGACATGCACGGTCCACTCCCGCCAGTCCTGCGGGCCTTCGGACTTTACGAAGGACTGGATGACCTGGAAGGCGCGCGCGCGAGCATCGTAGAGATCGTCCACCTCGCTGCCGCTGCGGTCGATCAGCGCCTCCTGCTTTCCGACGCAGTGAAAATAGAGCGTCGCCATCTGCCCCTCCCCCCTGTCTGTTCGGGGAAAGACTGCCACGTCGATGAGACGTAAATTATGTCCGCCAACACGATAATTAAGACCACCAACACGATTTGGGCACTTTTGACCTTGCGATGTGGCTTGGTAGTCACAGGCAAAAGAGAGTGCCGCTCGCGCGTGCCCGTGTTGACAGGTGCGAGCCTCACTGCCAAATCTTTCAGCAGGTGCTCGACAAGAAGCGCCACGCCAGGAAAACGCCTGAAATGTCTCAGCTATTTCGCGCCGGTGAGCTCGAAGTGAAGGGCTTCAGCGATGGGACGCTGAAGACCTCGCTCGATTTGATTCTGGGCATGGAGCGGACCCAGTCCGAAGAGCTTGCCGGTCCTACCAGCGACGGCTCGCTTTTTATACCGGTCAACAACTTTCTGTTCCGGCGCGGCGCTGCGACGGTGCTCATCGACGCCGGTGCGGGCAATACCATGCAGCCGACCCTCGGCAAGCTTCCTGCGAGCTTGCAGGCAGAAGGAATCGAGCCCGCCGATGTCACCCATGTCATTCTGACGCACATCCACCCTGATCATGCCAACGGCCTCGTCAACGATGCAGGCGAGGCGGTTTATCCGCGGGCTGAAATACTGGTGCATGAGCAGGAGCTCGATTTCTGGATGGCCGAGAACAGCGGTTCAGAACCTGAAAGCGTGAGGCGCGTGCGCGCCCGCAACAAGATCAACATGAAGCCTTATCGCGATCGCATCTCCCGCCTGCGGGAAGGGGAGGAAGTGCTGGGTTGCACTCCGCTTCTGGCGCCGGGCCATTCCCCCGGCCATACCTGCTGGCGCATTGGCTTCGGCCGCGACGCCTTCATCGCATGGGGCGATCTGGTGCATTTCTCCGCGATTCAGATTTCGCATCCGAATGCCGCGGTGAAATACGATCTTGATCCTGATCTCGCCCGCAGATCGCGCCTGCGCATGCTCGACATGATTGCGACAGAACGCCTTGCGATCGCGGGCGCGCACGTGAACGCGCCCGGGTTCGGCTATCTCAAGCGTCAGGGCTCGAGCTATCTGTTCGAGCCCGTGTGATGGCAGGCCAGCCCCATCATGGGTAACCAGACTATCGCTGTTGCAACAGCGCTCACCGGCATCTCGACCCAGTCTGCCACCGCTGCCGCCGCAATCCGCCTGCGCGCAGTTGCAAAACGCTACGGGGCGCTTGATGTTTTCCGCGACATCTCCTTCGATGTCGGGGAACGCGAAATCGTTGCGATTGTCGGTCCTTCGGGCTGCGGCAAAACGACCCTGCTGCGTTGCATCGATGGGCTGCTCATGATCGATGCGGGGGAGATCGTGATCAACGAGCAGCGCGTGAGCGGCCCGACTGCGGGTGTGGCCATGGTGTTCCAGCACTTCGGGCTGTTTCCCTGGAAAACCGTGTACGCCAATGTCGCTTACGGTCTGCGGATGGCCGGAATCTCGAAGGATGAAATTGCCCGCCGCGTACCGGCATTCATCAACCTAGTCGAACTCGGGGGTTTTGAAGCGGCCTATCCCTATCAGATGTCCGGCGGGATGCAGCAGCGCTGTGGCCTTGCCCGCGCGCTTGCCGTCGAGCCAAGCGTCCTCTTGATGGACGAGCCGTTCGCAGCCGTCGATGCGCAAACCCGCGAAATCCTGCAGTTCGAGCTGCTTCGCATCTGGGAAAGCAGGCCTACAACAATGGTGTTTGTGACGCATTCCATCGAAGAAGCGGTGCTGATGGGCGATCGGGTGCTCGTCCTGCGAGGCCGGCCGTCACACATCGATGAGGTGATCAAGATCGATCTGCCCCGTCCACGCAATCGCGAGACCCTGCGCTCGCCGCGGTTTGCCGATCTGCGCGAGCGCGTTTGGGCAACCTTGCTGAGTGAGGCACGTGAGGCCGAATTCAAATTGGAGAGGTGAGAATAGACCCATGTTCCGTCGCACGATTATCGCGTTGCTCGTTGCCGTCTGCCTCGGTTCGGCCGGCGACGAGGCGGCGCTGGCACAGAGCAAAAAGTTCGTGATCGCGGCGCCCGGCATCCCGCCCGTCTTCGCCTCGGCGATCCTCTACGTCGCGGACAAGGAAGGCTTCTTCAAGAAATACGGCGCCAACGTCGAGGTGCGTCCGTTCGAGACCGGGGCCACCGCGTCGCGTGCGGTAATCTCCGGCGATATCGAGATGTCGCTGTCGCCGACCGCGCTCTTGATCAGCCAGGTGTCCAACACCAACGCGCCGGTGGTTGCGGTCTATGGCATCGTGAGTTCCGACTTTTTGCTTGGCAGCACTGATTCGGCCAAGACGACGTGCAAGGACATCCGGGGCCAGGCGGTGGGAGTCGACGCAATCGGCGGCGCACGTTCGATCGCGCTGCGTACCATGCTCAGCGGCGGCTGCGAGGGCATGAAGCTTGAGGACGTGCAGCAGACACCGGTTGGGTCCAACGTCGCCCCGGCATTGATCGCTGGCCAGCTGAAATTCGGCGTCGTGCATCTCGATGACGTTGCAACCATCGAGCAGCAGGGTAAGAAAGTTTACACGCTTGTCACCGAGCACAAAGCGAATCCGAACGGCCATTACCTGTCGTTCATTGTTCGGCAGGATAGGCTCAAGGACGACCGGGATCAGTATGTCCGGGTCATGGCGGCGTTGATCGAAGCTGCGCGGTTCATTCGCGATCCAAAGAATGCTGACCAAGTGGCCGAGGACGCTGCCCCCACCGGCCACAGCAAGGACGTTTCGAAGGCGACGATCAAGCCGCTCATCGACATCGGTTATTGGAGTGCTGATTCCAACAGCCTCGATCAGGCGCGCATCGAGAACATGATTGGCGTGGTGCAAAGGACGGGCGGTATTCAGCCGGGCAAGACGCCGGCCGCTTACGATCGCCTGACCGATCCGGGCGTCTTTCGTGACGCGCTCGCTCTGGTCGAGCGCGGAGGCAAGTAGTGGATCGCGAACAGTATAGCAGGCCGATGCGGAGCTTAAGGCTCGCCAACCACAGCACGTTTGCCATCAGTCTCATTGGCGGACTTGCGGTCTGGGAGATCGCCGGGCGCTATGCAAGTCCCGCCTTCCTGGTTCCGTTCTCGGAGACCGTGGCGAGGCTCTGTGAGCTCGCCCTCGACAGCCGCCTGTGGGCACAATTCCTGGATTCGGCAACGCTGTTCCTCACCGGCTTTACGCTCGCGCTCGTCGTCGGGATGCCCGTGGGGCTTTTATTGGCGCGCGCGCGCGCGCTACGGGTCGGGATCGAGCCCTACATCATGCTGCTCTACGCCACGCCCATGGTGGCGCTGATCCCCTTCATCCTTTCGCTGATGGGCTTTGGCTTCTTTCCAAAGGTGCTGGTGGTGTTCCTGTTTGCCGTCTTTCCAATTCTGTACAACACGGTGGAGGGCGCGCGCAGCATCAAGCCCGAATTGATCGAGGTGGCGCGCTCATTCCGGTCGAGCGAATGGGCGCTGTGGAGAGAGGTGATGCTTCCCTACACCCTGCCATACACCATGACCGGCGTGCGGCAGGCGATCGGACGCGGCCTTGTGGGCATGGTGGCGGCGGAATTTTTCCTGAGCGCCACGGGGCTGGGCCAGGTGATCATGGTTGCATCACAGAATTTCGACACCGCGACCGTGTATGGCATGATTCTGGTGATTGGTCTGCTTGGTGTCGGGCTCACACGGGTCGGCCAGAACATCGAGAATCACTTCGCGCGCTGGCGAAACTGATGACCGGGATCGACATTGGGGGAAGAGCAGCCCGCTGGAGTTTGCGTGCGCCTACAGGGGATACATTTGCGCGCATCATCACCGGTCTCCTTATTCTCGTTCTGTGGGAAGCGATCGCGCGCGCCTATGCACCGCCCTATGTAGCGCGGCCGACGAGCGTGCTCGTTGCAGCCCCGCGCGTGCTGACCGACCCGGCGTTTCTCGAAGCCACCGGCATTACGCTCTCGGCCGTCGCCTGGGGTCTCCTGATCTCCATCTTCGCCGGCACCCTGATCGGGCTCGCGATCGGGCGCAGTGTCGCCACCGACCGGATGCTGCGCCATTACATCAATTTCTTCAATGCAATGCCCATGGTGATCGTGCTTCCCCTGGTTTCACTCTGGTTCGGCTATACCGGCGCGGCGCGGCTTGCGACCATTGTCTTTGCCGCGGTCTTCTCGATCATTCTCAATACCGCCGATGGCGCTCGTGCCGTGCCGCAGGAGCATCTCGAAGTCGCCAATTCGTTTCGCTCGCGCCGGATGCGAACAATTGTCGAAGTCGTTTTGCCGGCCTCGACCCCTTACGTCCTCGCAGGCCTGCGGCTTGCGGCGGGTCGCGCGCTGATTGGCGCGGTGGTAGCTGAATTCTTTCTCTCCATTGGCGGGCTCGGCTACTACATTCTTTTTAATTCGCGTACCTTCCATCATAACGAGGCGTTTGTCGGGGTTTTACTGCTCGCAGGCTTCGGTGTCGGGTTCGAGCTGATCGTGCATGCCGGCACACGCAGGCTTCTGCCCTGGTACCGCCGCGACGAAGTGACGGAGTAATCGGCAATGACACAACCCATCACGCTCCAGGACATCACCATTCATCCCGTCGTCGAGCAGCAGGGCCCGTTCTTCGACGCATTGGAGTTCTTTCCAACACTTACAAAGGATTTGCTGAATGAAAACCGCTCTTGGCTTGAGCCAAGCTTCATCGACCCGGCAAGCGGCAAGCTCGTGCTATGCGTCCAAAGTTTCGTGATAAAGACGCCGCATCATAACATTCTGGTCAATTCCTGTGTCGGCAATGACAAGCCTCGGCCGGCGCGTCCGTTCTGGAACATGATGAAGAGCGATAGTTTCGAAAAGAGCCTCGCGGCCGCGGAACTCGGCGTAAACGACATCGATTACGTCATGTGCACCCATCTGCACGTGGATCACGTGGGCTGGAACACGCGGCTCGAAAACGGAAGATGGGTGCCGACCTTTCCCAAGGCGAAATACGTCATGGCGGACCGCGAGCTCGCCTATTGGACCCAGAAGGAGAAGGAAGATCCTTCGGGGGTTCCCTGGATCACCAACTCCGTGCTGCCGATCGTCGCCGCCAACCGCGCTCAGGTCGTCAGGAGCGATTTTGGTCTCGAGGAACGGGTGCAGTTCATCCCGACCCCCGGCCACACCATCGATCATTATTCGGTCCTGGTTGGGCAGCCCGGCGGTGACGCCCTGATTACCGGCGACATGATCCATTCGGCGATCCAGGGAAAGTACCCCGAGCTCGGAATGCGCGCCGATTACGATTCGGCACAGGCGGGGCAGACGCGACGCAAGGTATTCGACCGTTTCTGCGAAGAGCCGACCATCATGTGCGTCACGCATTTCCCTATGCCGTCCACCGGGCGGGTGCGACGCTGGGCAGACGGCTACAAATTTGTCGCGTGAGCGTTGCGGGGAACGCGTGTTTGCATTGTTGAGATAAGACGCGCTGGCGTTGCCAGATCCTTCGCCGTCATGCCCGAGAGGCGGGCACCAGTCAGCTGATCGCTGAATTTTAGGCAATTGAGTTTACACTTCGGGAGCATTTCTTCGTTAAACGCGTGCGCGGAGAGTGAAATGCCTGGGCGTGCGCGGGATCTCAGAAGGGCGCAACGGAGACCCAAGCGCCAAGCTGCCTGGATCAGCTGTGGCGATACGCCTGCTTTGATCCAGTGCGTGATTTGGGACCTGACGGACGGTGGTGCCCGCCTTGCCTCGGCCCGCCTCAACATGTTGCCGGAACTCTTTACTCTCAATTTTACGAAGGACGGCAAGTCGTCCCGTTTCTGCCGCGTCGTCTGGCGAAAGAAGCCCCATGTCGGGGTGGAGTTTATCGACTCCGCCCAGGCTGCCGAACTGGAGACGCGGTATGCAAGGAGACGGCCGTCCGTGGGGACGGCGCAATATTTGCCGGTTCCCCTCGACAGCGTCCCGGGCTCGCTCACGCTCGCGCTGCAGGCCTCGAATGCGCCTGGACGTGCCGCCGCTCGAACCCCGGGCACGATTTCATCGCTTTCGTTGGGTTTACTGCTTTTGCTCTTCGTGGCGACGGCGCTTTTCTATGTCGCGGGTATGCAGCTCAGGGAGGGTACCCCCTGGGCCATGGAAGTTTGCGACTATGCCAGAGATTTTTGTGAAAACCCGGAGTGGAGTGGCGTGCCCGCTACCATTATCGGAACTCGTATTCCTGGCGGTAAAACGAATGGAGATTTAGGCAAAAAAGATCAATTCGACCGTTTCTTGGAATAATCATCAATGAGCAACCTCACGACATTGTCGAAATTTTCCTCCGGGTGCTGGGTACAGTATTCATCAACCCATTTGCGAAGATCGTCGACCTCGGCGCCGGCAACGACATTGGGGCCGCTGAAGACGTAAGCATTATACGAGCTGATGAACCCGAGCATCCAGGCTTCATAGGCTCTGCCTTCGATCGGCTTGCGCGAGTTCCAGGTCGTGCAGGACACGCCGCCATAGCCCAGGGAAACGTAGGTTTGGGTGTGTGCAGGTGAAAAAGACAAGCACGAGATTGCCGCGAGTAACCCACCTGCGATGCTTGCTTTAACGCAACCCATTGGCGTGCTCCATTGCAATCCCTGCCAGCGTATTAACATTAGCTGGTTGCCGCCGCGTTAAGCCTGGTCGTACGCACACGGCCTTTGCGGCTAGATTGCAAGGGCGCTATGGTCGGGTCCGGCATGCCGCGGGTAACGAGGAAGCCGGAGACAGCATGAGCGCAGCCTCTCCCGTGTGGATCTCCGAAGCCGACGTCGTTGAGCTCATGCATCTGCGCGATGCGATCGAAGCGCTCACGCGCGGCCTCATGGAGGAGGCGGCAGGCTCGGCTCGCAACATGGAGAAGACCGCGGCGCATTGGGGCGCCAGCAGCAATATGCATGCGATCGGTGCGGTTTTCGAAGGCGCGGACGTGTTCGGAACGAAGACATGGGGGAACACCCCGGCAGGCTCCACGCCGCTACTCATTCTCTGGAACGCCACCAGCGCGAAGCTCTTGGCCATCATCGAGACGCGCGCGCTCGGGCAGATGCGAACCGCGGCGATGTCGGGCATTGCGACGCGCTGGATGAGCAGCGAGGATGCCGATGACCTTGCGATAATCGGCAGCGGCAAGCAGGCGCTGACCCAGGTGGCCGCGGTGGCCGCGGTGCGGCGGTTGCGGCGCATCCGGGTCTACAGTCCGACTCCGGCGAAGCGCAGCGCTTTCGCGCAGAAGCTGCGAACCGCGTTCCCGGGAATGGAAGTCAAAGTGACTGGCGATCCCGCCAGCGCGGCCGATGGCGCCTCCATCATCACCTTGATCACGCGCGCCCGCGAGCCGGTCATCATCTCATCCATGGTCGTCCCCGGCGCCCACGTGAATGCGGCAGGTGCCATTACCAACGAGCGGCGCGAGTTTGCGCAGGACTTGTTTCCGCGGGCAACCATGGTGGCAGTCGACACGCTGCCGGCGGCCCGTGCACTGAGCGCCGAGTTCATCGATTGGTACGACGGCGAGCGCGCAGGTGATTGGACAGGGGTCCAGCGCATCTGCGATATTGTCGCGGCAGACAGGCGGCGTCCCGCCGGGACCGATCTTTCGCTGTTCAAGCCAATGGGAATGGGCATTTCCGATTTGTCGCTCGGCATCGAAATCCTTCGCAGGGCGCAAGCATCTGGCGTAGGCCGCAGCATGCCCGTGCCGGGCGTCGCTCAGCCCCGAATTTCCAACACTCCGCAACAGGAGACCGCAGCATGACCCAGGCCATCATTCGCGACATCAGTGGCGCCGCTGCGCCCCCCGCACTCGATCTCTGGGAGCCGGTCATCATCACCGGCGAGCAGATTTCCGCCGAGGCCGAGCGGCTTGCCTCCCTTGCGCGCCCCGCAAACGGGCGGCGGGAGGCCACCTTCATCCACCCCCGCGCGAGCGCCCCCGGCAATGGTCTTGCGCCGGGCATACGCGTCGTACTTAGCGTGCTCAAGCCGGGCGAAGAGACGGCACCCATTCGGCACAACTCGACCCAGGTGAACTTTTGCATCCGAGGCAGCGGGTCGGCGGACATTGGCGGCACAACCGTGCGCTACGGCCAATACGACGTGTGGAACACGCCCTCGTTCCGGACCTACACGCACCGCAACGACGGCAATGATCTTGCGGTCCGGCTGACCTATTCCAACGCGCCAGTTCTGGAAATGCTCAACATTCACATCGTTGAGGATGACCCGAAGCAACGATCCGGCGCGGTTGAGTCGCAACGCTCGGATGCAAGCGAGCAGCGCGAAGATCCGCGCCGCAAAAGTCCATACGGCATCGTGACGCTCGATAACGGCTCGCAGCTGATGCCCTATGAGATCCTGATCAATCCGCCGGCGGTGGAATCGAATGCGCTGCACTGGCCATGGGCGCAGGTGAAAAAGCATCTCGATAAACTGGAATCGCTTGGAAAGAACTACATCGGGCGGCAACTCTACATGATGTACAATCCCATGACCGGCCGCACCAATGGCTGCACGCCGTCCTTCTTTGCGACCATCACCATCCGGCCGCCGAAGATCGTCGACCGCCCGCACCGGCACACCTCCGCCGCCATCAACTATTATTTTCACGGACGCGGCCGCAGCACCGTGGAGGGCAAGGTCTATGAATGGAAAGCGGGCGACCTGATGCTGTCAGCGCCCGGCTGGGGTGTGCACAATCACGCTTCCTATGATGAGCCGGTCTACGAGCTCACCGTCCAGGATCAGCCACTCAACATCTATATGGAGTCGCTGCTCTGGCAGGAGGATCTCAAGCACCCGGCCGCGCTGCTGGGCTCGGAAGCAGGTTTCGACACCAATCGCGCGCGCATGGTCGCTGCGGAATAGCGGCATAGGCGGCGGGATTAGCGTACAGCGGTGCCGCGCGCCGGGACCGGTTCCCCTCCCAGTCTAAAGTCGGATTCATCCGCCTTCGGCAACAGTGCCGAGCCTGGGTAAAACCCGAGTTCGGACCGGGAGGGCCTCAAACTGATCGGAGGCGCCTATGGAATCGATCATCGGGGCCAACGGCATCGCCTCGGTGCATCTCACTCTCGCGGTCTGCGACTATGAGCACGTGCGTGAGATCGCCCAGGGCATCGTGCGCGCCGACGGCATCACGCTCACCCCGCTCATCTTCCCCTCCATTGAGGAGATCACGTTCCGGTTCACGAACTCACCTGAATGGGATGTGTCGGAGCTCTCGTTCGGGAAATACATCGCTTTGACCTCGCTGGGCGGCGCGCCCATGGTGGCGATTCCCGTATTTCCGTCCCGCGTGCATCGCCATTCCGCGATCTACGTGCGCGCGGGCGCGGGAATCAAAAAAGCGAAGGACCTGGAGGGTCGCGTCGTCGGGATTCCGGAATGGGCGCAGACGGCGGGCATCTATGCGCGCGGAATCCTTGCCGAGGAATATGGCGTTGATCTCGCGGAAATCCGTTGGCTCCAGGCCGGCGTAAACGAGCCCGGGCGAGCGGAAAAGGTGGAGCTCAAGCTCCCGCCCGGTATCGGCTACAAGGCGTGCCCCGATACCAGCCTGTCGGCCATGCTCGCAAGCGGAGCGGTCGATGCGGTCATCTCCGCGCGCGCGCCGAAGGGGTACGCGTCCGGCGGCGGCGTTGTGCGCCTGTTTCCGGATTACCGTGCAGAGGAGGAGCGCTTCTTCAGAAAGACGGGCATTTTCCCGATCATGCATCTGATCACCGTGCAGCGAGCGGTGCTGGAGCGCTATCCCTGGATCGCCATGAACCTGTTCAAGATGTTTGACGAGGCCAAGCGGCGCTGCTCCCAGCTTCTGCGCGACTTTACCTGCGCGCGCATCCCGCTGCCCTGGGCCGCAGCCGTAGTTGATGAGATCACTGAAAAATTCGGGCCTGATCCCTATCCTTACGGGATCGAAGCAAGTCGTCCGACGCTGGAGGCGTTCTGCCGGTATGCCCACGACCAGGGCGTCACGCATCGGCGCATGAGCATCGAGGAGCTGTTTCCAGCGCAGGTGCGCGCCACGACAAGGGTGTGAGGAAACTCGCCGCTGATTGCTGTCCTGGAATTTGCAGCGCATCCGCGAGAAACGCGTTCAAAGTAAGCCGGCGTCTTGCCCTCCAGCAAGTCCGCGGTCTCGCAGAGCAGCTGGATTGCAAACTTGACCTTGCGGACAATTTGCGACTGCGTGTATTGCGTAGGCATACGTAAGCTTGGTTGGCTGATAAAGGCGACCTGCCGGAGCTACAGCTCACAGGATGCGCGAAGCTCCGCCGTCGGAAGTCGCCGGGTCAAGGCCGCGTCAGCGCCCGATGAAGGCTCGGCCTTGACGCGCCGAAGCGACGGCTACAATGGAAAAGCTGTGCGGCTAGAAGAAGCGGGAGCGGGTTCGTGATCGTGAAATTCACGTCACGACTTTCATGTTGTTAGAGCCTGTGAGCAGGCTGTGGTTGAGCCGCAAGTTAGCAGTTGGTTTTGCGGTTGCGAAGCCTCTATACCAGAGAAGTCATGGCCATCAGAGACCGGGAGAGCTGAAGGCGAGGGCTTCCTGCGATAGCACAATCTGATGCACGCGCTGGCGGGATAGGCCAAATTCCTTGCCTATCCTCTTGTAGGTCACCCCGGACTTGAGGGCCTGCGCAATCGCGGCATTGCGTTGTACGCCGCGGGCAATCGCCGCGTGCATTTTCTTGATCGCCAGGACGGTCTGACGTTGCTTTACTTTGCGGTGCTGCGCCCTTTTTGCTTTAAGCAGTGCGTGATAGCCGAGCCGAGAGCGGGGGCGCTCTCCGCGCCGTGGCCTGCCTGGTCGAGAAAATTTGGGAGTACCTTTCAAAAGAGCTAGGCGAAAAACGGTTCGCGGATTGAGGCCAAACTCGGCTGCGATGATCGAACGGCGTAGGCCCGCCTTCACTGCCTGGGCGATAATGGTGTCGCGCGGGGTGCCTCTTCGAATGGCGGCGCGCATACCGGCGATCGCCTCGCTTTGGCGCTGTTTGCGGCTCTCCAGATCGCTTGCTCGAAGGGTATATGATCGATGTTTCAAACCTCGCAGGTGATGAGAGCGACGCTGTACCGCGGTCGGGGCGACGCCGAGTCGCTTGGCGATGGTATCGGCCGACAGTCCGGCAGCCTGGAGTTTTCGCAGGAGTGCATCCTGCTCGGGAGTCCAAAGCGGGGATTTGACGTGTCGGTTGATCATCGCGGGCAGTGAGAATCAGTTAAGGGCAAAGATATTGAGCCAAGAAGCGGGCACGCAAGGGGCCGGCTGGTGACCTTGTGCTGGCGCAAAAGGCACGTCACAACTTTCGTGTGGTTGGACACGGCAGAGGGCTCGGGAGAGCGCTGAAAACCCACGGAAAACTGGTGGGCGCTGCAGGGATTGAACCTGCGACCTCTCCCGTGTGAAGGGAACGCTCTCCACAAAAGCACAACAAAATCAAGGCTACAATCGCTGCGATTCCCCTCAAATCCCCCCTGTTTGTTCACGTATTTCATGGGCGTTTCGTGGGCACTCTTCGTCGGGAGAACGCGTTTACAGCCTCGCGCAGGTGATCGTGCGCGTGGTGGCCATACGTACGGCGAATGATATCCTCCGTCGTTCCAAGGACGCCTGCGACGTCATATACGGAGACGCCTAGTTGGAGGAGCATTGTCGCGCAGGTGTGCCTGAGGACGTGAGGGGTTACGTCGGCACCCAATCCAGCAAGTTCACGCGCTGTCTGCCACGCTCTCCGCTCCTGGGAGCGGATCGGTCGTCCGGCATACTCTATGACATAGCGCTGCGTGAGCCCACGCCAGCGGCGCAGATGGGGTAGAAGACGCGGGGGTATTGGAACCGGTGGTCGGCGTTTGATCGAATCCACAGACCCTGCGGCTCGCCTATAGAGGATACCTGATGTGAGATCGATCCAGCCGCCCGCAGTGTTGCGGATCCACTGCAGGCGCAGGATCGCGTCATGCCTTGTACCTGTATACAGGGCGATCAGGATGAAGCGGGCCAGGTGACGGTTGATCTTTGAATGATGACGCACCCCATGACGATCCCAACCCAATGCGCCAGCCAACAACGCGGCGGCTTCACTTCGGGTGAGATGGCGCTCTCGCGGACCAGCTTGAGCGGGCAGCCAAATCGGGATCGGCCGATCAATTTTGCTTTCCTTCCAGCACCACCGAAGTGCGGCTCCCAGGACAACAAGCTCGCGCCGAGCGGTTGATGGCTTGATCGGTCTGGTCCCTTTTGAAGTCCGTGCATCGGTTTGGCGCACGCGCCATTGCACGTATTCGATGCAGGTAGCGCTGGTTACCGCCGCGACTGCACGGGTGCCGAAAAAATCGATCAGCTTGCTGATCGCACCGCCAATCAAGTCGGGACGGCGGGTGGTCGGTGCGTGTTTCTCCCCGTATTCAGCAAGCGCATCGGCAATAAGGACCTGGGAGGGGTGCCCTTCGCCGAAATCCGGACGGTGTTTCTGGCCGATATAATTTGCTAGTGCTTCTTCAGCCGCGCCGATATCGCTTTCGCCCGCGCCTGTGCTGATCTCGCGGCCACGATCGAGGATGATCCAGGCAGCTGCGCGTTGGCGGCGCCGCCTGAGGTATAGTCGTGCACCTTTGCTTCGACGCGGCATAATTCCCTCATCCTTTCAATATTGGCGAGCGTCGTGAAATCTTTCCCGGCAATCCGCTCGATAATGAGACGGCCCCGGGCAGCCTCACGCCGCAGGCCTGCAGCCGTCACGGAGCCGTCCGGAAATGCCAGGGTAGCCGCGATACCCAACCGCAACGGGGTGTCTGGGCTCACCTGGTCTGAAGGCGGTATGACGGCAACGGCACAACACATAATACCTCACGCGACAATCTGACCTGGTGCTTACTCTTCAGTCTCGTCCTCAGAGAGCAGGTCGTAGTGACGGCTGAAGTCGAACTGGCCACGCGCGACCTTCAGTAGTTCAGGCCGCAGATCCTTGGACGTCACCCGTGGCCACCCCTCCACCGCCTTGGTCTTGACGATGGCGAACGTGGTACCGGCGTAAAACAGCGCCCAGCCCGCCCGAAACAGCCAGTCTTGGACTTCGCGCAAGAAGTCATCGCGCAACCGACGGCGGCTCCAGAGCCGCTTCAACGTGATCTCGGCGAGCCTGGCGCGGGTTCGCTCCTCCGGCCCGACCAGCAGCAGAAGCAGGATTGCGCATTCCATCGCGTCGGGTTGGGAGGGGCGCGGGGCTCGCTGGACCATGGCTCCTTGACCTGTACTTGGCACAGAATTATGTAGTGTGAATTCTACTAGTGTCCATCCTCCCCCGCAAGATCACATAAAAATGGGGCTTCATGGCAGGACCCGGCATCATGATGGCAAGAAAAATCAAATCCGACCTGGGCCGCGACAAAAAACGAAGACGAGCAGCCTTGCGCGAAAGGAAAGCCGAGCTGAGCGCACGCAGAAAATCAAGACGCTGATGACAGCGACAACAGCACTCTCGGAGTCGCGTTGCAGTGTGCTTCCGTCGGATTGCCGGTCGTCCCGCTGCACGGCAAGAGGATGGGTGGAGCTTGTACGTGCGGCGACGCCGACTGCGAAAGACCGGGCATGCATCCCCGGATCCGGCAGGGCGAACGGGACGCGACTACGGATCCCGAACGAGTCAGAAAGTACTGGACCAATTGGCCGAACGCCAAAATCGGCATCGCGACCGACGGCGATGCAGGCGTAATTGCGAATCGGCGTCGAGAGAGACATCGGGCGGACCAACCTCAAGGAACTGGAGGCCCGCAATATTCACCTCCCAAAGACGGTGACCATTCGAAGCTCGAGTCGGCGCGTCTACTTGTTTCGAATCGGCACTGCTCGGCTTAATCGCGCCATCAAGCGCCTGGGCAACGGCGTCACCGTTATTGGCGATGGTCAGTTCGTCGTGGCCCCATTCGATCTCCATGATCCAGAGCAAAAGCGTCGTTTCGTTGATGGCAGGGCACCAGGTGAGGTCGAGATCGCGACGGCGCCATCATGGCTCTTAAATCTGATCAGCGAGCCAACCAGCACCGGCTCCCCACCCGTGCCGAGCGTAATCCTGGTGCACACATCGGACATTGTTCCCGAAAAGGTCGAGTGGCTCTGGCAGGGGTTCATCGCCAGCGGCAGGCTGACCGGCCTCGTCGGATATCCGGGGTTGGGGAAGTCTCAGGTCGGCATTGATCTTGCGGCCACGGTCTCGACCGGTCGTGAGTTTCCGGGAGGCGGCTCCAACGGAAAGCCAGGTCACGTCATCATCCTATCCGCGGAGGATCATCCTGCGAACACTATCGTGCCGCGCCTCATCGCGGCTGGTGCTGACCGCAGCCGGATTCACATTGTGAAGGCGGTCAAAGAAGGCGACGGCGAACGCCCATTCAATCTCAGCGTCGATCTTGATCGACTTGAGAAGGAATATGATTTGGCGCAAGTTAAGCTGCTCGTGATCGATCCGGCCAGTGCGTACCTCGGCTCGGCAGCAGGTAGCCGCATTAATCGCAACAGCAGCGGCGATGTCCGCGCAGCTCTGCAATGCGTGGCAAACTTCGCAGAAAAGCATGGGCTCGCCGTCGTCTTGGTCTTCCATCTGAACAAGACTACGGGAGCGAGTGCGATCACCCGTATCATGGGCTCGACTGACTGGGTCGCGGTGCCGCGTGCCGTATTCCTGGTGGCCGAAGAGCCTGGAACAGACCGCCG